>NZ_JBPZHB010000001.1:0-1051093 GCF_051857545.1 Larkinella fluvii
AAGGATCACTAAAGATTATGAACAGACGACCAGCAGTTCAGAATCATGGCTCCTGTGGGCTAATTGTGCTTTGATGTTGAACCGATTGGCAAAATGACCAAATAATATTTCCCAACATCTTCTTAGACTTTTCCACTTTTTTAATTACACCAAACTACTTATTACTTTCTGACGAAATAGCCTTGTTGGTGAAAAATACTATAAAGCAATTAAAACTCAATATTGACAGTGACTTAATAAAGGAGCGAATCGAGTTTATTAAACAATATTGCCTAGGTGAATATACTTTTTCTTATCTCTCAAGGAACGCTCCCTTTATTGCTTATGAACTAGAAAGACAGTCTTTAAAAGAAAAAATAAAGGAAATAAACCCTATCATTTTCAATGCATAAGATTTACAATGCTATAACATTCTTTTCAAATTTTTATATTCTACTGCCATCAACCCCGTAAAACCGTCCAATGGATCGGATGTTATTCGGGTTGGTATCGATTAATGTCTTTTAAAAAAGTGGAAAACTCACTGATCATCCGCGTTCCTTTTTCTACTTGAGTCCAGTCTCTGTACACCACTTTTCTGGTTTGGATGTTGAGCCACCGACTGCGTTTAATATGCAGGAAAACCTGATGACCCCAGATGGAAAAATCCTGAACCGTTATCGTTGGAAAGAAACCTTTGGAGAGTAGATTTTTCCTTTCTGGGTCATTTTCGTCCGCATTCTTCTCTTCAATATAAACGTGGAATACACCGTCTGGACGGTCAATGGAAGTCAATTCAAAATTTTCCAAGATGAACTCTGGTAACAGAAACTGAAGGATGGGTAAGAAGCTGTCCAAAACAAGTAGGGTTGATTAAACCCACAAACCTAGAAAAATCCTACCTCCTCCACAACTTTTGGATTTGATCCAACTTTTGTGCATCGCCACAAATGACATTTCCCACTAAAACAAAAAGCCCGTAATCGCTTGATTACGGGCTAAATTGCTGTGCCGAAGGCGAGACTCGAACTCGCATGAACTTACGTTCACACGCCCCTGAAACGTGCGTGTCTACCAGTTTCACCACTTCGGCATACATTCCCCAGATGGGATTGCAAAGATGCAGGGTTTTGATTTTCTATGCAAGTCGTCGCTACAGATTTTTTACAGTTTCTACGTTTTTTTAGGTTTCAGACGGCTTTTGCCTGCGCTTTTTACAAACCGCCTACAATTCCACCGACTCGTATAGGGCCGGAATGTAGACATTCTGGAAACCGGCGCTCTGGAGTTTCTGCCGGAAAACCACCTGCCGGTCGTATTCGCCGTGGACCAGAAACACCTGTTTCACCTGCCCCGCATCCTGACACGACAGAAATTCGAGCATCTCCCGGTAATCGCCGTGGGCACTGAACGAGTCCATCACCTCCACGTCGGCTTTTACCAGAAATGTTTCGCCAAAGATTTTCACCTGCGAATCGCCCCGCTTCAAGGCTCCTCCCAGCGTTTCCGGGCCGCAGTAGCCTACAATCAGAATCGTGCAGCGCGAATCTTCGATGTTGTTTTTGATGTGGTGTTTGATACGCCCGGCTTCGGCCATGCCCGATGCGGAAATGATGATGCAGGGTTCGTCGCGCTCGTTGATGGCCTTCGATTCTTCCACATCCGACACGTAATGCAGGTTCGGGAAGGCAAAGGCGTCGCCGTCTTTTTCGATGTAGGCCAGAATCTCCGGGTTGAAACACTCCTCGTGGGCTTTCATCAAATGCGTGGCTTTGACGGCCATCGGGCTGTCGATGTAAACCGGCAAACGCGGCAATTCGCCCCGGTTTTCGAGCTGGTCGAGCGCATACACCAGCTCCTGCGTCCGGTCGACGGCAAAAGCCGGGATGATGAGTTTGCCCCGACGCACCACGCAGGTTTCGTGCACAATCCGCAGCAAATGCGCACTCATATCGACTTCCGGCTCGTGGAGTTTGTCGCCGTAGGTCGATTCGCAAAGAATGTAATCCGCCTGCGGAAAGGGTTCCGGCATTTTCAGTATCTTGTCGTGCGGTCGACCGATGTCACCACTGAAAAACAGGCGTTTTTCTACTGGATCGCCGTTCGGAGCGGTTTCGTGGACGGTCAGGCTAATGGCCGCGCTGCCCAGCAGGTGGGCGGTATCAGTAAAGACCACGCTGACTTCGTCGCGGCTGAGCCAGAACGTTTCGCCATATTCGATCGGTTTCAACAGTTCCAGGGCGCGTTCCACATCGGCGGTTTCGTACAACAGCTCGAGCAAAGCCCGGTCTTGCTTTTTCCGGCGTTTGTTGATTCGCTCCAGGTCCTTTTCCTGAATGTGCGCACTGTCGAGCAGCATGAGCTGGCAAAGATCGGCGGTAGCGGGTGTGCAGTAAATCGGGCCGGTAAACCCCTGACGAACCAGCCGCGGAATCAATCCGCAATGGTCGATGTGGGCGTGCGACAGGAGGAGGTAATCGACGTCGGAAGCTCTAAACCGGAAATCCTGATTGAGATCGTCGGTATTGATGCCCTGAAACAAACCGCAGTCGAGCAAAATGCGTGTTCCGCGTTGGGTCGTAATCAGGTGTTTACTGCCGGTAACGGTGCGGGCGGCACCAAAAAATTGTATTTTCATAAAAGGATTTATTTTTATCTGCCCTTAAAATCGTTTACACCCCTAAATCCCCTAAAGGGGACTTGGACACAGAATCTCCGGATTCAAAAGTCCCCTTTAGGGGATTTAGGGGCTTTTTAAAACAAGGGTTCGCATATTGGAAAAATTACTTCATATCGCCAAAAAATTCTGGAAACGACGCGGGGTAAAAGTCCTGATTGCGTTCGTCGGGTTGCTGCTGGGGTTGAATTTGTTTTTTCCGCTAAAGGTCCGGCCACGGTATTCAACGGTTATTACGGCCGCCGACGGCACCATTCTTCATGCCTTCCTGAGTGACGACGACAAATGGCGATTAATGACAGAACTGGACGAAATCACGCCGGTGTTGCGAAAAACGATTTTACACAAGGAAGACCGGTTCTTCTATTACCACCCCGGTTTTAACCCCTTATCGATGGCGCGGGCGGCTGTTCGTAACCTGACAACGGGCCGCCGAACCTCGGGGGCTTCCACGATCACCATGCAGGTGGTCCGGCTACTCGAACCTCGAAAACGGACGTACGCCAGCAAACTCGTTGAAGTATTCCGGGCCATTCAACTGGAGGTTTTTTATTCCAAAGACGAAATTCTCCAACTCTATCTGAACCTGATTCCGTACGGCGGGAATGTAGAAGGCATCAAATCGGCGTCGATGCTGTACCTCGGAAAACCGCCCCAATTGCTGAGTCTGGCCGAAATCACGACGCTCACGATCATTCCAAACCGCCCTTCGACCCTGCGGCTGGGAATCAATAACAAGCTGATCGTTCAGGAACGAAACCGCTGGCTGAACCGCTTCCGACAAACCGGGCTGTTCACGTCCGAAGCCATCGCCGACGCTCTGGCCGAACCCTTGGAGTCACACCGGCGGGCGTTACCGAAACAAGCCCCCCACCTGGCGTTGCGGTTGAAAAAAAGCCAGCCCGATCAGCCGATTATTCACACGCTGCTGCGGCCCAACCGACAGGCGCAGGCGGAGCAACTCGTCGCCAATTACGTCGGGCGGGTGCGTTCGATGAACATTCACAACGCTGCGGTTCTGGTGCTCAATAACCAGACAATGGCCGTCGAAGCCTACGTTGGTTCGGCGGATTTTGCGAATGGCTACGACGGCGGGCAGGTCGATGGTGTCCGGGCGGTGCGTTCGCCGGGCAGCACCTTGAAACCGCTGCTGTATGCTGTGGCTTTCGACAAAGGCCTGATGACGCCGAAAACCGTCCTGAATGATGTGCCGACGAGCTTTTCCGGCTACGAACCCGAGAATTACGACCGGCAGTTCTACGGCCCGATCACGGTGGAATCCGCGCTGGCGAACTCGCTGAACGTTCCGGCGGTGAAGACGATGCAACAGCTTGGCACACCGACGTTTATTAATTATTTGAAAAAAGCTGGTTTTGAAACCATCAAAAAACAGTCGAAAGGGCTGGGTTTGTCGGTCATTCTGGGCGGTTGTGGTGTCACGCTGGAAGAACTGACGAGGCTGTTTGCGGCTTTTGCCAACGGCGGTCAGATGAGCAATCTCAACTTTATAGCTCCCCATTCGACTGAAAATCCCGCGAAAAAAAGCCGCCTGATTTCGGAGGATGCTGCCTTTTTGATTACTAATACGCTTACCCAAATTACCCGCCCGGATTTGCCGAATAACTTTGACAATAGCTACCATTTGCCGCGCATCGCCTGGAAAACCGGTACGTCCTACGGTCGGCGGGATGCCTGGAGCATCGGCTACAACAAGCGGTATACGGTCGGCGTTTGGGTCGGTAATTTTTCGGGCGAGGGCGTACCGGAACTGAGCGGAGCCAACATTGCTACCCCGTTGTTATTCAGTATTTTCAACGCCATCGACTATAACTCGACCAGCGGCTGGTTCCGAATGCCGAAGAGTCTGTCGATGCGGCAAGTCTGCGCGGAAACCGGCGATGTGCCGGGTGAATTCTGTGCGCATAAAATCGTTGATTATGCCATTATGGGCGTTTCGCCCTACCGCCGTTGCCAACACCAGAAAACCGTCTGGACCAACCCGGCCGGAACCGTGTCGTACTGCGCCCATTGTTTGCCCGAAAATACCGGTTCGGAATCCGATCCTGCCGTTCAACGGTTTTACCCGAATCTGGCGCCGGAGTTGATTGCTTTTTACGAAAGTCGTCGGATTCCGTACCTGAAAATACCGCCCCACAACCCGGCCTGCACGCGGGTATTTGCCCAACAGGGGCCGCAAATTGTGAGTCCGAACGATGGCAGTGAATATTTTATCAATCCGCACCAACCACAGCAGTTGCAACTGAGCTGTCAGGCCGACAATGAAGTGAAACTGGTTTACTGGTATCTGAACGATAAACTTTACCGAAAAGCCGCCCCAACGGAGGGCGTTTTCTTCAGTCCGCAACCCGGTTCGCTGAAAATTTCCTGTGCCGACGACAAGGGGCGAAATACCGACATCCGGATTTCGATCAAAGCGGAATAGGTATTCAGACAAGAGAGATTAGACAAGAGAGTAGAGACATACAACTTATGACTTTTTTAGTCTTTACTCTCTTGTCTCATTTCTCTCTTCTCTATGATGAACTCCAACCGTCGTGATTTTTTACAAAAGCTTTCAAAGGGCATTGGTGCTTCGGCACTCGCTTCGCCCTTAGCGGGGTATGCCGCTAATCTGGCGCAGCAGGATGAATTTTCCCGCATCAACACCCTCGTTTCGCATCTCGGCGAACCGCTGCGGCAGGGCCGTAAATTGGGTATGGCGCTGGTCGGCCTGGGAGGGTATGCCAAGAATCAACTGGCTCCGGCTCTGCAACAAACGCAGCACGTTCGGCTGGCCGGTATTGTGACTGGAACACCTACCAAAGCAGAAGAATGGATGGCTAAGTACAACATTCCGAAAGCGAATGTGTACGACTACAAAACGTTTGACCGCATCATCGACAACAAGGATATTGATGTGGTTTACGTCGTTTTGCCGAATTCAATGCACGCGGAATACGTGATTCGGGCGGCCAAAGCTGGCAAGCATGTGATCTGCGAAAAACCGATGGCGATTACGGTGAAAGATTGTCAGGACATGATCGATGCCTGCAAGAAGGCCAATGTGCAACTGGCCATTGGCTATCGGCTTCATTATGAACCTTTCACGCAGGAGATGATGCGGCTGGGTCGGGAGAAAGTATTCGGCAACCTGAAATTTCTGGAAGCCAGCGACGGTTTTAAGGCCGGTGATCCGAATCAGTGGCGGCTCAAAAAAGCGATGGCGGGGGGTGGCCCGATGATGGACGTGGGCATCTACGCCATTCAGGGTGTGCGGCTGGTAACGGGTTTGGAACCCATCTCGGTAACGGCCCAGTTTGCACCCAAAACCGACCCACAGAAATTCAAGGATGTGGAGGAGACAATGTACTGGCAGTTCGAATTTCCGAACGGTATCACCTCAACGTCGACTACCAGTTACGCTGCGGGCGTCGAGCGGTTGTATGCGTCGGCCGAAAATGGCTGGTTCGAGTTGCGCCCTGCCTATGGCTACGGTCCGCTGAAAGGGATGACCAGCAAAGGTCCGATCGATAAACCGGTGGTCAATCACCAGGCGATGCACATGGACGGTATTTGCAAGGATCTGATCGACGGTAAACAACTGCCGAAGCACATCACGGGCGAAGAGGGAATGCAGGATGTGAAAATCATCCAGGCAACGTACCAGGCGGCTGAAACCGGGCGTCGGATTAAAATAGTATAAGTTATTTCGCAGAGTTGAGCAGAGAACATCAGAGGTACGCAGAGAAAACTCTGATAAACTCTGATTTCCTCCGCTCAACTCTGCGAAATAACTCTCTTTTTACTTCTTCTTTCCCATCGCGTACTTAATCCCCCCCAGGATGTGCGTCAGGAATTGGGCGTCGCTGTAGGATTCGTCCGTGTGGCCCCCACCGGTGTAGAACGACCGGCCGCCGTCGAATTCGCGGTACCAGATGAATGGGTGATTATCACCGTTTTTGCCACCTTCGTAGGTTTTCTCATCCAGTTTTCCCAGAATTTTCAGGCCCGGCACAATGCTTTTGTAGTTGTACCACTCGTCGTAGCGTTTCCAGCGGTCGGGCAGCGCTTTGGTTGAAAGGTGTTTTTTATCCACAATTTCGATTTCGGCGTTCTGTTGTTTGGGGTGGCTCAGGAAGTAAGCCCCCACCAATTGGTTGTACCAAGGCCATTCGTATTCGGTGTCGGCTGCCGCGTGAATCCCGACAAAACCGCCCCCTTTTTTGATATATTGTTCAAAAGCCGCCTGTTGTTCAGCGTTCAGAATATCGCCGGTTGTGCTCAGAAAAACGACGGCCTTGTATTTTTTCAGGTTGTCGGGTGTAAAAAGAGCCGCATTTTCGGTCGTATCGACGCTGAAACCGTTTTCCTGCCCCAACTTCACAATACTCATTTTACCCACTTCGATGGACTTGTGCCGGAAGCCTGCGGTTTTCGAAAAAACCAGAATCGCATCTTTGGCGTTTGCGGTCGTAGTTGCCAGACCGGTCAATACGCACAGAATGCTGAGGAACTTTACAATCGTTTTCATTACACAAGGTTAAATTACAGTGCCAAAAGTATCGGTTTTGTTGTACTTTACTGTTCATGTTCCATCAATTTCTTCCTGAGTTATGAAAGTACGGCCTGCGGTGCTCCTGATCGAGAATAATCATTTACTGCTGATGCATTACCGGTATGGTGACACGGACGTGTATGCCCTGCCCGGCGGCAATCCCGACCAGGGCGAAACCCTGGATCTGACGGTGATGCGCGAGTTGCAGGAAGAATTGGGTATCGATGTGGAAGTCGGACCCATCGCGTTTGTTGGCGAAGTGATTTTCCCCCCGACCCACGGTTCGGAAACCAAAGAGGATGTGTTGCACGTGGTATTTGTGAGCCAACTGATTGGCGGTATTCCCCGCATCAACCCGGAAGAAACCACGGCACTGGCCGTTAGCTGGAAGCCGGTTGGCGAATTGGACGATTTGAATCTGTATCCGAATGTCGGGCGACAGATTCAGCGCTGGCTGACGTCGCAGACCAATCTGGAATACATCGGGAAAATCGATCAGGCGTTTTTTTGATTGCCCCTAAATCCCCTGAAGGGGACTTTTAAATCTGGATAAGCTGCGTCCAAGTCCCCTTCAGGGGATTTAGGGGCAATCATCACCCCCAGAACCATGCCTGCTATACTGGCCAGTAAACCATAGACCAGGGCCGGGTACTCCGTTTCAATGGCCAGACAGGTTAGCCAGACAACGATTCCGCCCACCATTGACAACAGACAGCCCAGCGTGTTGGCTGGTTTCCAGTATAAACCGGCCGTGAGCGGCACAAATAACGACACCAGACTAAACGCCGACGACTCGCCGACCAGTTCGAAAATGTTGACGTCGCGGGCTGCGGTCATCCAGACGCAAATGAGGGTGATCACCGCCACCGCCAGCCGGATGGTGAGCAGCAGCGTTTTGTCGCTGATGTCGGGCTTGAAAAACCGGTAAATGTTCTCGCCAAAAACCGTGGCCGGTGCCAAAATCGCCCCACTTGATACGCTGAGAATGGCCGATAACAAGGCGCCGAAAAAGAGAATTTGCAACGGCATGTTGGCTTGTCGCAACACCATGTTCGGAATCAGCATCTGATTGTCCTGGTTCAAATCCGGGTATAGCTGCTTTCCCACCAGCCCAATGAACAGGGGCAGCATGGCAATGGTGATGTACAGAAGCGACGCCAGATAGGAAGCCCGGACGGTGGTTCGCTCATTTTTGGCCGACATCACGCGTTGAAAAACGTCTTGTTGTGGAATGGAACCCAGGCCGATGGTGATCCAGGCAGCCACCCAGCCGACGCTGTCTTTGAACGTCGGTTTGGGCAGGAAATGGAAAAAACCGGGCTTGGTTTTCTGGACGATGCTGGCTATCCCGTCGGTCTGATTATACAGAATAACGGCAATGATGATCAACGCAATGACGATGATGATGTTGTGGAGGAAATCGGTGATGGAAAGCGACCACATGCCGCCCATCATCGTGTAGATCATCACGATGGTTGCGCTGGAGGCAATGCACCAGAAAATAGGCACACCCGTGACCAGATTAAGGACAATCCCAATGGCGATGAACTGGGCAGAAATCCAGCTAAAATACGACGGAATGACCAGTGCTGCCGACAGAAACTCCGCCGAACGGCCAAAGCGGATGCTGAAATAATCCGAAAACGTGGTGATTCCCAGCCGATACAGCGGTCGGGCGTAAAAGGCCCCAACCAGAAACAGACACAAGGCCGACCCGAACGGTTCTTCGATAACGGCCAGAAAACCGCCGTCGACAAACATGGCCGGAGCGCCCATGATCGTTTCCGAGCCAAACCAGGTGGCAAACGTGGCTGAAGCCGCCAGCGCCAGCGGGAGCCGCCGACCGGCCAGCACAAAATCCTGACTACTGGTTACTTTTCGGGCCGCCCAGGCACCGATGGCAAGGTTGGAGAGGAGGTAAAGCGCAATAAAGGTGAGGAGCATCCGGCGAGTAGGCTTGTCGTCACCAAAATAAACAAAAAAACCGATGTCGGAAACATCGGTTTTTTGCAAACTATAGTCAGGGTTACAACCGGATCGTCGCAGGCAGATACTTCGCGATCAGGTCTTCGTAATACGGTTTCAGTTCCGAAACGACCGGCGTTACCGGGCTTTTCGAATACAAATCGTACGGATTGAATTTGTCAACCCATTTGAACATCGCCCGGTCGTGATCGTCCATCAGGTGCTCATACGCCTTTTCGCGGTGTTGCGCGTAGAACGAGTGATACCGGATCATGTACAGGGCCGGTTCGGGAAGGTGATCTTTCGTAATGTGGTACAAATATTCGTCGTGACCCCACGACATCGTGACGTTTTTCAGACCGCAATTCGGTTCGTAAACACCGTATTTGGTGTTGAAATCCTTGTTGTACGTATCCGGATTGGCCGCAAAATACTCGGGATAAACGATTTTGTCGGAATGCGCGCAACCCACCGGGAAGGTGTCACCAACAACCGCCCACTGCGGTTCACCGAACAGACACAGGACTTTGCCCATATCGTGCAGAAAACCGGTCAGCACAAACCAGTCGGGGTGACCATCGGCGCGGATGGCTTCGGCGGTTTGCAGCAAATGTTGCAACTGGTCGAGTTCAATATCCGGATCGGAATCATCGACGAGGGTGTTCAGAAACTCCATCGCGCCCCAAACCGGGATTTCTTTTTTGTCGAATTTTAGAAATTCAGCCCGTTTTTCCTGCACAAAATCGTACGTCTGGTAGGTGTGATTCAGGCGGTAAAACTCCCGGACGGTATCGCGGGCGGGGTCATCATAATTGCGGTATTCTTCCTTGGCCTTGTGTTCCGGTTCGGGGTAGCGGATCAGCAGATCATCTTCCCATTGTTCCAGGCTGGAGAGGGGGTTGCGTTCGGTGTCGGTGAATGCCATAGTAAGGTAGCTGTTAATAAGCCAATTAATGGTGTAAAGATAATCATTCCCCCAACTATTTCAAGTCCATCGCTTACCCGAAATAGCCAGTCAATTCGTCAGATTGTGCAACGCCCATACGTCGATGGATAGTTCCTCATCGGCTTTCAGCACGTTCAAAATGTCGGCAAAAGGCTGGTGATTGTCGGCCAGATTTGAAAACAGAACAACCAATGTCTTTTTCTGCGGAATGCGAACGACGCAGTTGCTAAAACCGCACGTACTGCCGGAATGAAAAAACTCCGATGCTTCGCCGTTTGTTTGGGTGAAAAACCAGCCCAACCCGTAAAAACCGTTTGGCTGTCCTTCAATCGGATGTTGGACGGTTTTGAGTTTTTCCACGACATCGACCAGTTGGCCGGTTGTCAGCGCGTTGTCCCACTTTTTATAGTCCGCCAGGGAAGTGTAAACACAGCCGTCGCCTTTGGTTCCGCTCGTCACGCTCTGGTCCGAAAACCGGATGGTTTGGTCCTGATTCCGGGCATAGCCCATCGCCCGGTTGGGAATCGACCGTTTGGGTTCGTAGAGCGTGGTCTGAGTCATGCCCAACGGTTTGAAAAGGTTTTCGGTAATGAACGCCAGATACGGTTTTTTCGTGACCCGCTCTACGACTTGCGTAAGCAAACAGAAGGCCGAATTGCTGTAGCGAAACCGACTCCCTGGTTCAAAATACGTCGAATCCTGCGACTTCAGTAGCGTTAACACTTCCGCATCAAAAATCTGCTCCTTTCGACTGGACGACAAAAGTGATTCGTAATCCAGAATCCCGGAAGTGTGCGTCAGCAGATGGCGCAACTTGATGCTCTTGCCAACTTTTTGATTGAAATCCGGGAAATAGTTGAGCAGATTATCGTCAAAAGAGAGTTTTTTCTGTTTTTCCAGCAACAGAATGCACATCGCCGTAAACTGTTTGGAAACTGACGCCATCCGGAAATTGGTTTCCGGCGAGATGGGCGTTTTCGTCGCCAGATTGGCCAGCCCCACACCCCGGTTGTAGACGGTTTTTCCATCGATCACCACCAGCAGGGCGCCACCGGGCTGGTCGATCGAAAAGTTGCGGTGCATCACCGAATCGAGAGCCGCCGGGAGTTTTTGAGCCAAAACCGTATGAAGCATACAACACCAGAAAGCGAGGATTTTCATTGCGGCAATCTACGAAATAGGACCACTGATTGAACGGATTTAATGGATTAAAACTAATTTTATCCGTACAATTCGTTCCATTAGTGATCTTATCAAAAAGTCCAGACTCGCTCGGGTGTGATGCAGAAATTCAGGGCCATATCACCTTCGTATACATCGTCAATTTGATCGACCGGGTCAAACAGCGACAGGCCGATTTTCAGGCAATCCGGGCGGCATTGGGCCAGAAACCGGTCGTAAAAACCGCCCCCGTAGCCGACGCGGTTACCGGTTTGGTCGAACGTCAACAGCGGGACTAAAATACTATCGAATACTGAATGTTGAATAGCGAATGATGAAGTGGGGGGCTCGGGAATACCGTACCGGTTTTTGATAAACTCGGTTTTTGGGGTGATTTCGTAGTTTTCCAGCGTTCCGGTTTCCAGATTCGTGACGGGCGCGGCCACCCGAATTTGTGGAAATTCCTGCCAGAGCCGCCGGACGATGAGCCAGGTGTTGACTTCTTTCTGACTTTCGATGGGCAAAAAAGTACCGATAACCGAAACCGGTTTGGAGGGCAGAATCGTAAAAAACTGATTTGAAATAGCTTCGCACCGGTTTTGCCACTCGGTTTCGGACAACGACCGGCGTTTCTGGCGGAATGCAGCACGCAGCTCGGCTTTCGTCATCGCTTAGTCTTTCAACACCAGCATCTGGTAGGCCAGCGGATCAAAAACGGTCAGCAATTTCGGGATAAATTGCGGGTCGTTGAGCTGGAAATTCAGGTAGTTTTCGGAGCGCTCCTGAATACCGCCATTCGGGAAGAGCTTCTGTTTCAGGGTCATCAACTGGTTGAGAACCGTTTCGTAATTTTTCTCCTCGGTTTTCTTCAGGCGTTTTTCCAGGTGATCGATCGTGTGCATCAGCCGGGCTTTTTCGGCCAGCACAGCCCCTTCCAGTGATTGATCCACTTTGACGGATTTGTGCAGAATCTCGGCAAAACACTGTTCCAGACACGCTTTCTGTTCCGTCAGATCGAGGGAATTTCCCGAAATTCGTTCCGTATACGCCCGGCGCAATTTCACCTCGTCCCAGAACAGTTCTTCGGGCGATACACCCAGTTTGTCCATTTTTTTGGCGCTGGCCGGGTTGACGTACAACGCAAAGTTGCGGGGCATCAGCAGCGGAAACGGAATCTTGAAATGATCGAAAAGGCCTTTCAGTTGCAGCCAGTACGGCACTTCCGACGGACCGCCGATGTAGGCCAGATTCGGCAAAATGACTTCCTGATAAACCGGTCGCAGCACCACGTTCGGGCTGAACCGCTCCGGATGTTCATCGACCAACGCCAGGATTTCGTCCCGCGAAAAACGGATTTCGGTGTTCAACACTTCATACGAATCCTCGCCATCGGTAATGATGCGTTCGCGTAACTGGTCGTCCAGATAGAAGAGGTTGATTTCGCGGGGCGTTATCTGCGTTTTGTAACCAAGTGCTTCCAGTTGCTGGGTAGTTTGCGTAACGATACCCTCGGTTGGACGGTTTAGCAACTCATCTTTGATGATCGGCGCAAAGAGCCGTTTCAAGTCCGCATCGTCGGCATCAAGGCAAATCAGGCCCTCTTTGCCGAGCAATTCGTTGGCGTACCAGCGAACGGCGTCCGACAACGTATCGTGTTTCAGGTAAGCCTCCTCAAACAGAAACAGCTTTTCCGGCATCTGGTCGAACACGGTTTTCAGTTCTTTCGGGTTCATTCGCCCTACGGCCCCACGTTGCTCCGTTTCCCACGTATAGCTTTTGCCAAACAGCGTAAAATGGTTGATTTCCGCAAAGTCGTGATCTTCGGTCGCCAGCCAGTAGATCGGGACAAACTGGTAGTTTGGATACGTTTCGTTCAGCTTTTTTGCCAGATTCACCGTTGTAATCCACTTGTACAGCACGTAAAGCGGCCCGGTGAAAATGTTCAACTGGTGTCCCGTCGTCACCGTAAAGGTATTGGGCTGGGCCAGGACCGAGAAATCGGGTTTGTTGGGAATGTGCTGGTACTGCCGTTCTAAAACTTCCACCAAGGTCTGCCGCTTGCTGTCGTCGAACGCCCGGTTTTTGACTTGTTCCTCAAACGCTTCCAGGGTTGGAAAGTGGTTGTAATACGGTTGGAGGGCTTCTTTTTGCGAGATATAATCGAGGAACAGATTCGAAAACTGGCCGGTGGCGGTTAGTGGCAGGTACTGACAGTCCATGAAAATGGGATTTTTGTCACTGAACACAGAATTGGGGATCAAGGTTCGGACGAGTTAAGGTGAATACACGAATGGCAACCAAAGGCGGTTCAGGAATCAAGCCAGCCCGGTTTTTGGAATCTGGTTCCAGAGGTTGTTTCGGGTCGTGTGAATTTCCTGCAATGCCCGGGTTCCGCCCAGCGTCACGTTGAAAAACCGCTTTCGGCGTCCCCCGCGCTCGGCGGTGGCCCCGCCCATCTGCGATTTAAGGTAGCCTTTTTCTTCGAGTCGTTGCAGCGTCGCATGAATGGCGCTCAGACTGACGGTGCGACCGGTCTGCTTCTCGATTTCTTCCAGAATGGTCACGCCGTAAGCCTGCCCGTTCAGCATGGCAACCGTTAGCAGAACCAGTTCCTCAAATTCGCCTAAGTACGGACGATTCATATTTGTTTAGGTTTTGTAAAACAAATATATCCAGATTCTTTTAGCAGCAAAGAACCGGTCGGGAAATCATCGTTTTTTGGCGGAAAATGACGGAAAAATTAGTTTATTAAAGTGACCGAATCTTGATATTCCGGTAGTAAACGGGGCTGCCCCAGTCCTGCAAACCGATTCGTCCGGCCAACTGTCCTTTGCTGATCGGAGCGTTTTTTAAGTTGCTTTCGGCGATTCTTTTTTTCCAGTCAGCACTCTCAATGTTGTGTTCCTGAATGAGATAGCCGTTCATGTAGACCGACAGGACTTTGCCTTTCAGCTTGAAATGAATCTGGTTCCACTCGCCCACGGCTTTCGGTTCGCGAATGCGGGCGTTGGCCACACTGAAGAAATCACCCGCGCGGTGTTTGTTTTCCGGGGCACCCTCGTAGATGGCGTTGTCGAGCACCTGAAGCTCCAGGCCGGTATGGTAAATCTCTTTGTATTCCGGGGCTTCGGTTACAAAAAAGAAAATACCGCTGTTCGTAAACCGTTCGACTTTACAATCCGCCTTGAATTCAAAATCGCCTTTAAACGTCTGATCCGTTGCCAGATCGCCCCCGTTTTTGGCTTTGTTACCGGCGCGTTCCGGTACATTCAGTTTCAGTGCGCCATTCTCAATAATCCAGGCCGAGCCGACACCGGTTTTGCCGTACGTATGCCAGCCGCTGACGTCTTTTCCGTTGAACAGCAGTTTCCAGCCTTCTTTCTTTTCCTGTGCAGTCAAGGTGTTCGGAGCCTGTGCAAACAGTTGGACAACCGACAGGAAAAACAGCGCGGTCAGTGAAATTTTTTTCATACGTTTTGAAAGAGAGAAAAGAGCAGAGACAAGAGAGTAAAGACACGGTTTTTTTAAGTCTCTACTCTTTTATCTCTGCTCTTTATTCTAAATAAAAAATTACATCGCCCAACCTTGGCGGTATTCGCGTTTCAGATACGGATTCAATTCCGGGGCGTTGGTGAAGGCCATGGTTTTTGTATCCCAGTTCAGTTTGGTGCCCTGTTTGTAGAGTGCTACGATGCCCAGCAGCATGGTTTCGCACAACGGACCGGCGTATTCGAAGGGCGAAACCGCCTTGCCGTTTCCTTTGCAGGCTTCGGCCCAGTTGCGTTCGTGACTCATGCCGACGCGTGGAATGGTCTGCGCCGGTTTTTTGTAGGAATCCATTTTTTCCTGTGGCAGTAGCCGCGGTTTGGAGCCGTATGTCTCATGAAAGAGTTTTCCTTTCGTTCCGACATACAAAACGCCACCACCTTTTGGAACGGGGCCGTCGCCAAATTCGACCGGTTTGGGTGGCAGAATACCGCCGTCGTACCACGTCATCGTCAGCGGATTTTTCTTGTCTTTCGTTTCAAACTCGAAGGTCACCAGCGACGAAACCGGGTAGCTTTGCTTGTTAAACGGCGTCGAGGAAGCCTCGACGGTGATCGGCGGGTTGAGCCCCAGCGCCCAGAACGGGTGATCGACCAGGTGAGCGCCCATATCGCCCAGCGCCCCGGCACCGTAATCGACCCAGCCGCGCCATTTGAACGGAGTATAGGCCGGATTGTAGGCCCGGTGGGGAGCAGGACCTAAAAACAGCTCCCAGTCCAGCGTCGATGGTGCGTCGACGGCTTCTTTCGGAACCTCCATACCTTGCGGCCAGATGGGGCGGTTGGTCCAGACGTGGACTTCCTGCACTTTGCCAATGGCGCCGTCGGCAATCCATTCGTTGATCAGGCGGGCATCGTCGTTCGAGTGGCCCTGATTTCCCATTTGGGTAACGACTTTCGGATTTTCTTTCGCCAGCCGCGCCAGTTCGCGCGATTCCCAAACCGTAACGGTCAGCGGTTTTTGTACGTAGACGTGTTTGCCGAGTTTCATGGCGGCTGATGCAATAACACCGTGCAGGTGATCGGGCGTGGCCACTACAATGCCGTCGATGTCTTTCTGGGCTTCGAGCATCTTGCGGTAATCCTTGTACCGCTTGGCATTCGGGTATTTTTCGAAAACCGGGCCAGCGTATTTCTCATCGACATCGCAAAGCGCGACGATGTTTTCGGTAGGCGCCAGGGCGTTGAGATTGCTCTTTCCCATGCCGCCGATGCCGACCCCGGCGACGTTCAGTTTATCAGACGGCGCAATAAATCCTTTGCCACCCAGCACATGCCGGGGCAGAATGGTGACGCCAGCCAGGGCCAGCGACGAGGCTTTGACAAACCCGCGTCGGCTCACCGCCTGATCGGCTTTATTTTTCAGATTGCTCATACGTGAAACAGTATGTTTGTTAAGGGATGGAATACGAATGTGTTAAAAGTACAAAATCATCGTTTCTGAAGTACTATTTAATCGTATTTTCATACTGTTCTGTATAACCCTGACAGGGTCTGGCGAACGCTGTCAGGGTTACTTCAATTTCTTCGGATTGACCCGCCGGATCACTTCCCGTTTATTGAACACGATGCGCCAGATCACGAACGGCAAGGTCGCATTGTCCGTGCAGGTTTTGCAGATGATATCATCCGTCGCAACGGGTGAATTGTAGACAAACAGCGTGTCGTTCAGTTTCTGGACGTTGTCGTTCTGCTCCAGTTTATTCTGGGCGTTGTAGACATACGCACCCAGCAAATCCCGCTCTTTGGGGTCCAGGGCCGGGTTGGTTACATCTTTTGCCTTCAGCAAATCGATCGTAATGGCGTACTGTTTTTCCAGTTTCTGAATGGCCGGTATGTTTTCCAGGTTGCAAAACGTGGAGTCTCCGGGCTTTTTCGTCAGTTCACGGGTCAGGGCTTTTCGGGTGGTCAGAATGAGGGCTTTGCCCCATTCGTCGACAGTGGTCGTGAGTTGGACGTTGGTGACCCGCTTGATTTTCCGGTCGTTCATTTCCTGCGCCAGTTCCTTCGTATTCTGATTCTGGTCGGGAGAGCAGGCGGACTCAAATAATAGAAGAAACAACAGACTTAGCAGGAAAGCAAAAGGGGAAAAGATACGGTTCATTGCCAGGAACTTAGTGAAGTGAAATCTTGTCATCAATCTGGATAACGATGGGTTTGCCCGTTTCGTTGACAAATGTACGACCGAAGTGTTGACTGACCGAATTTTCGTAGATTTGTATCAAAATTCGCCCGGCCTTGAAGAGAACAGGGCAATTTGAAGGCATAACGTTTTTGACCCATGATTGATCAATTAGAATCCATAAAAGAACGGTTTGAGGAGGTTTCTCAGCAAATCATGATGCCGGAAATCGTTTCGGATCAGAAGAAATACACCAAGCTGAGCAAGGAATACAAAGACCTCGAAAAGATCGTCAAACAGTATCAGGTTTATAAAAAACTGCTGAACGACATTGACGGGGCGAAGGATCTGCTGGCGACCGAGAAGGACGAAGATTTGCGTGAAATGGCCAAAGCCGAACTCGATGAGCTGGTGCCGCAGCGCGAACCGATGGAGGACGTATTGAAAGAAATGCTGATTCCGAAAGATCCGAACGACAGCAAAAACGTCATTCTCGAAATTCGGGCCGGAACCGGTGGCGACGAAGCATCCATTTTTGCCGGTGATCTCTTCCGCATGTATCAGCGGCTGTGCGACCGCATGGGCTGGCGGATGTCGCTGATGGACTTCACCGAAGGAACTTCAGGCGGTTACAAAGAAATTATCTGCCAGGTCGAAGGCGAAGACGTCTACGGCAAACTGAAATTCGAATCCGGCGTTCACCGCGTTCAGCGGGTTCCGGCCACCGAATCGCAGGGGCGGATTCACACCTCAGCCTCCAGTGTAGCGGTTTTGCCCGAAGCCGAAGAGGTTGATGTTCAAATTAATATGAATGACATTCGGAAAGATACCTTCTGCTCGTCGGGTGCGGGAGGGCAGTCGGTCAATACCACCTATTCGGCGGTTCGGCTGACGCACATTCCGTCGGGTCTGGTCGTGCAGTGTCAGGATGAACGTTCGCAGATCAAAAATACCGAAAAAGCCCTGACGGTTTTGCGTTCGCGTTTGTACGAAATTGAATTGCAGAAACACAACGACGAAATTAGTTCACAGCGCAAGTCGATGGTGGGCAGTGGCGACCGGTCTGACAAAATCCGGACGTACAATTATCCCCAAAGCCGCGTCACCGACCACCGCATCGGCCTGACAGTGTATAACCTGCCGACAGTGATGGACGGCGACATCGACAACTTTATCGAGCAACTCCGCATGGCCGAAAACGCCGAACGGATGAAAGAAGCCGCGATGGTGTAAGTACTCTGGTCGGAAGGCCGCTGCCGCTCTAGTCCGTGAGATTCTTATCATTTTAGGAGCTTGGACAGGGATCTTACGGACTAGAATCTATTTGGGTTAATCCGGAAGCCCTGGAAGGGCAGTCTGTCAATAGTCAAAAGGTTATCCACAACTGGTAGCTCCGGCGGAGCGGCCTGAAGTTGTTTTTAGCCCGCTCCGCCGGAGCTACCAGTTGTGGATAACCTTTTGACTATTGACAGGGAAGGCCTCCGGCCTTAATTCAAACCACTTCTTAGACTTTTTGAGTCGCTTTCAACCGGTCGCGGAGTTGAAACAACTCATCCCGCAGCCGGGCCGCTTCCATGAAATCCAGTTCTTTGGCGGCTCGTTCCATTTTATTCTGCGTCTCTTTGATGACCTGCTCCAGGTCATTTTTCCCCATGTATTGCACCACGGGATCGGCAGCAATCCGGAATTCGTCGGGTTCAACGTAGTATTGTTTGGCCTCAGGACGCGAATCGGCAATGCTGGTTTGGCCCATAATGGCGTCGTGGGATCGCAAAATGGTCATTGGCGTAATACCATGTTTCTCATTGTACTCCATCTGAATTTCCCGCCGTCGGTTGGTTTCGCTGATGGCTTTTTCCATCGAACCGGTGATGCGGTCGGCATACATGAGCACGCGTCCGTTGGAGTTCCGGGCGGCCCGGCCAATGGTTTGAATCAGGGATCGAATGTCGCGCAGGAAACCTTCTTTGTCGGCGTCCATGATGGCCACCAATGACACTTCCGGCAAATCAAGTCCTTCGCGCAAGAGGTTGACACCCACCAGCACATCGAAAACACCCAGTCGCAACTCCCGCAGGATTTCAACCCGATCCAGCGTTTTCACTTCCGAGTGAATGTAGCGGCCTTTGACGCCCACCCGTTCCAGGTATTTGCTCAACTCCTCGGCCATGCGTTTGGTCAGCGTCGTCACCAGCACCCGTTCTTTGCGTTTGACGCGGATGTCGATCTCTTCCAGCAAATCATCGATCTGGTTCAGACTGGGCCGTACTTCAATCGCAGGGTCCAGCAAACCGGTCGGGCGAATCAACTGTTCGACCACTACGCCTTCGCTCCGGCGTAATTCGTAATCAGAAGGGGTTGCGCTAACAAAAACCGTTTGCCCGGCCATTTGCTCAAATTCCTGAAAGGTAAGCGGACGGTTGTCCAGCGCCGATGGCAGCCGAAAACCGTAGTCGACCAGCGCTTCCTTGCGCGAACGGTCACCGCCCCACATCGCCCGGATTTGCGGCATCGTCGCGTGGCTTTCATCCACAATCGTCAGAAAGTCGTCGGGGAAATAGTCGAGCAAACAGAAGGGACGCTGGCCGGGTTGCCGGCGGTCGAAATACCGGGAGTAGTTTTCAATACCGGAACAATAGCCCAGTTCGCGCATCATTTCGATGTCGAACTCGGTCCGCTCCTTGATTCGCTCGGCTTCCATATTCCGGAATTCGGATTGAAAATAGCGAATTTGCGCCACCAGATCATTCTGAATTTCGCCAATCGCCATGTTCAGGGTATCCCGGCCCGTTACGAAGAGGTTTGCCGGGAAAATGGCGATGATCCGGTCGTCGCCGATCTTCTTGCCCGACGCCGGATCGATGCGCTGAATGGCTTCAATTTCGTCGCCGAAGAAAACAATCCGGTACGCAAAGTCGGCATAACCGGGAAAAATATCGACGGTATCGCCCTTGACCCGGAACGAACCGCGGGTGAATTCCACCTCGGTGCGGCTATACAGAATCTCGACCAGTTTGAAGAGAAACTGGTTGCGGCTGATGGTTTCGCCCACGCCCAGTCGCACGATGCTTTTCTGGTATTCGTTCGGGTTACCCGCGCCGTAGATGCAGGAAACCGACGCAATCACCACAATATCCCGCCGACCGCTCATCAGCGCCGAAACCGTCGCCAGCCGGAGCTTGTCGATCTCTTCGTTGATGGCCAGATCTTTTTCGATGTACGTGTTGGTCGTCGCGATGAACGCTTCCGGCTGGTAGTAATCGTAGTAAGAGATGAAATATTGAACGGCATTTTCGGGGAAAAACTGCTTGAACTCGCCGTAGAGCTGAGCTGCCAATGTTTTGTTGTGGCTCAGCACGAGCGTCGGGCGGTTGAGTTGGGCAATGACGTTGGCAACTGTAAACGTTTTTCCAGATCCGGTAACACCCAACAACACCTGCGACGGTTCGCCTTCCTTAATCCCTTTTACCAGCTTTTCAATGGCCTGCGGCTGGTCGCCAGTCGGTTTAAATTCTGAAGTCAGCTTGAAATTCATAACAAGCTAAGATACGAAAAAAGCAAGATTGAAACAAGAACGGTTTTAAAGATAACCGCACTTTGTCAGGATTGTTAGCGTATGCTCATTCTGTCATTTTTTTCCAAACAACTCGCCCACCTCCCGGTTACGATAGTAGTCACTCAACGTTCAATTACCATGAAAAATAACCTGAAAAATGCATACCGGAGCCTGATTGTCGGGTTTGGTATTCTTTCGACAACCTTTTGCCTGAGTTGTAATTCTAAAACGGAAAGCACGCAATCAGGCACCGATTCGACGGCCATGGCGAATGATACGAGCATTATGGGAATTCAGGGCGACACGACCACCAATTCGCTGGATGCACCACAAGCAGCCCAGGGCGATACCGGACAGACGCTCCCGGAAATGCGCGCCAAAAAGAAAAACTGATTTGGCGGTATTCACTGATTATTGATACGTCCCCACCAGCGTAACGACCGACTTGGGTTCCAGTCGAACTTGATCGGCCCGTACGGTGGATTTCGTTAGGGTTTGGGTGGCGGAGGTGGTATAACCAGCCAGGCGTCCGTTCCGGATTTTTACTCCGCTAAGGGGTACGGTCAGGGCGTCGGAGGTCATGTTGATGCAAACCAGCACAAGCTGTTTACGCGCAGCATCTTTGTAGGCCGACACCATACCCTGACTTGCTTCGGCCACCGGGTTCGCTCCCTTACCGATGCGGACCGCCACCCGTTTCATGCCGGGCCGGATGAAGCGGGCATAATTGCCGAAAGCCCAGAGTTGTTTGGAGTCGATCACCTGCCCGTCGAGCCGGGCGTTGTCGTGGTTTTTGTACCCGCCGTCGGGGCCGTTGATATACACCAGCCCATCGCTGTAATCGTACGGATTGATGGCCAGCCACCATTGCCACGAGGTCACGTTGGCGATGGTCAGGTCGTTGTGAATCACCTTTGCCACGTAGAGCCCATAGTCGATGTCGGTGTGGCGCGGACTTCCGTTGTACTGGCCGCAGATGTCGCCCAGAACACCAAACTCACTTTGCCAGAGTGGCGGACTTCCCACGGTTTTGGCGCGTTGAGCCGCTTTCTGGCGCATTGCCACGAGTGTCGAATCCCGGCAGGTCGAAAAATAGCTGTGATACGCCCAGATCGGTTCCACATTCGGGAGTTTGGGTAGCGAAGCGGTTTGGTTCGTGCCAAAAAAGTAGTCAAGCTGATTGCCCCGTCCACTTTCGGCTTTCTCGTAGAGGTAGTCAAGCTGGCCCGCTTCACCCGTTACTACCTTTGTTTTGGATTTACCGGATGCCAGTTTGGTCGCTAAGGCTTTGGTTACCGCCAGAATATCCGCATTTTCGGCCGGGGAGCCTTCCTGATTGGCTTTGCCGTTTTTGCCGGCGGTCCAGTCCCACTGCGGTTCGTTGATGGGGCTCAGGTAATCAAATTTGAAGTGTTCGGCCACTGTGACCAGAAAATCGGCGAAGGGTTCCAGCGCGGTTGGTTTGAGATTGAACGCTTTTCCGCCCGGCGAAAAGGCTTTGCCGTTTCGGGTCATTTGCACGGGCGGGGAGTTGGTAAACCCGAGGGTGTAGCGAACACCCCGCTGGCGGGCCGCCTGTAAAAACCATTGATTGCCAGCCTGTTTACTCCAGTCGTAACGGCCATCAGGAGTCAGAAAACACGCTTCCCGGCGCCATTCATCCCGGATGGCACTGCTGTCTTTCTGTTCAAAGCTTCCGGCACCGATGTTGACCCGCCACAACGACAATCCAATGCCTTTCGGCTGGCCGCTGGCCAGGGTATCTTGACTAAAGAGCAGATCGGCGATCTGGTTCTTTTTGGCCTCATCGCTCCATTTCCCAATAAACTTGGCCGACCAGCAATCGGACGCGCCGAAGCTATGGATGGTTTGAAACTCCTCATTCAGGTTGATCGTCACCGCCGAAGCGAGCGGTTTAGCCGGTTCCGTGAAATCGGTTCGGTGGCTGGTGCCGGTCAACACGATCAGGAGGAGCAGGGCGGTTTTGGCAAGGCGTTTCATTGGAGAAAAAGAAAATAACAAGTGACCCTACGATTGACTATTTACCAGTCTTTCAACCCGATCAGGGTTGAACACCCAACCACTGATGGCGGTTTTGCAAACCGGCCTCATCGTCGTGCTGAACGAGCAATACCGAGGGCGCACTGACCAGGTCGGTGGCATCGTATTCCAGTTGCAGGCCGACAAACGCCAGGTATTCGTTCAGGAGCGGTTCCAGCGGTTCGTTGCCGAAGATACAGCGTTCGTAGTACCAGTCGAGCGGTTCACCCGCCACTTCTTCCGTGATGGTGCGATACTCCTCCAGCGTATACCCCACGAACGGTTTTCCGAATCGTTCCCACATCAGCCGCATGACGTCATCGAGTGAACGGGCGTGGTTCCATTTTCGGCGGATGTGTAAGTCCAGAATGAGCGCTACCGTAGCACCCTTGTAATACACCGACACTTTCCGGTTCGGTACGCCTTTGTCGTAGCCGTCCAGCCACAAATCCCAGGACGATTCGGTAAGCGACTGAAACGATCGTCCGCTGGGTTCAAAATGCCGTTTCAGCAGCACCTGAAGCTCTTTCCAATAGGCGGCATCGGTGAAAACGTTCGCCCGGCGGAGGAGCAAATCCCCGTAATAGGTCGTGACGCCTTCAGCCACAAAGCAGGTCGTAAAGTACGTTTCCCGGGTGAAATCATAGGGCAATAGCTCCGCCGGACGGATGCGAATGACATTCCAGGCGTGAAACAGTTCGTGTGACGAAACACCCAGCAAATCCGTATAAAGGCCCTCGCCTTCGTCGTTGGGGCCCAGCACCAGCATGGTGGAGTTGCGGTGTTCGACGCCGTGGTAATGCGCCGTCGGCAGAATCAGCGTCAGAAAATGGTAGTCTTTCTCGGGAAATTCGCCGAAGAGCCGGATTTGGGTTTCCGAAAACCGGCTGAAATCGCGCCGGATTCGTTCCCAATCCGGTTTGATGTTGCCGCAGATCCAGAGGTGAAACAGGGTCTCATCGACTTCATATTCCAGGTGTTGCAAATCGGGCGAAGCGATGAGCGGGCAGTCGACCAGTTCATAGAAATCGGAGGCAACCAGGATGTTAGGTGCGGTTTGCTTCATTCCGCAGGCCACCTGCCAATCGTCCGGAATGGCCAGTTCGAGCGTGCAGGGTTCCAGCAGACGACCGTCGGCATACAGACACAAATTGACCGGATTGAGGTACAACAGCCGCTCGTCGGCGCAGCTGGTTCCCGCGTTGATGGTGTTGCTGTAATACGTGTACCGGGCGACGAGTTCCGAAACGCCTTCGGTTTGTACCCGCCAGCGGTCTTTGGTGAGTTTCTGAAACGCCAGCGGTTTTCCGGTTTGATCAAAGATTTCGAACCGCTGAATATTTTTGGCGAAGTTCTGAATCTCATACCGGCCGGGGCGCCAGGCGGGGAGCTGCAGGTCAACGGTGGACGATGAAATAGCCGTCAGCAAAAAATCAACTTCAAGGAGCCGGGACGAAGGGTTGGTAGACGAAATACGGTAGTGCATACCTGCGAATATAACCGCTTGTTTGTGAAAACGCTAAATGTGAAAATCAAACTTGTTTCGTTCCGTAACATTCTCTACCTTTGCAGACTCATTTGAAAAATAGGCATCCAAGATATAGTTAGTCATGAAAAGAACGTTTCAACCTTCGAACCGTAAGCGCCGGAACAAGCACGGCTTCCGCGAGCGCATGGCATCAGCCAATGGCCGCAGAGTACTGGCCGCCCGTCGCGCAAAAGGACGTCATAAACTGACGGTTTCGGACGAGAAAAAAGGCGATCGGTTTAAAATCTAATCGTTTAAGGTTTGAAGTTTAAGGTTTAACGTTTCTGCGCAAGAAGCAGCCTTAAACGTTAAACATTAAACCTTAAACGCATTATGAAGCAAACGTTCACAAAATCCGAACGGCTTTGCAGTAAAAAAACCATCGGTCAGTTATTTCAGAAAGGTAGTGCGACCACGCGGACGTTCTACCTTTTTCCATTTCGACTCCTCTATATGGACGACCCCGAGCGGGGCAATCCAGCCGGGACTGATCCGCTGCCTGCCGTCCTGATTTCGGTCTCCAGCCGAAACTTCAAAAAAGCCGTCGACCGCAACCTCATCCGTCGCCGGGTCCGCGAAGCCTACCGCCTGAATAAGGCACTTTTGTTCGGAACCGCTGAAAAACCGAAGCAACCTCCTGCCTATATTGTCTTTTTATATACCGCCCGCGCAATAATTTCGTTTGAAGAGATAGAAAAAAGTATGAAATTAGCTTTAGCTCGTGTGTGAGTAAAACAGCCATTTCACAGAGTTTATCAGAGAAAACCAGAGGTAATCAAAGTTTTCTCTGATAAACCCTGATTTTCTCTGATTAGCTCTGAGAAACAACTCATTTTCCTTAAAGATATGCGCAAACGTCTGACTGTCGCCCTGGGAGCGGCCCTTCTGGCAGGAAGCCTGGGTTTTTATTCATTCCGCAACGACGACCGGTTTTTTGAAATCGCCCGCAACCTGGACATTTACGCGACGCTGTTCAAAGAACTGAATCTGTATTACGTCGACGAACTGAATCCGAACCGGATGGTGAAGAACAGCATCGACGCCATGCTGAAATCGCTCGACCCCTACACTAACTTCTTCGCCGAAGACGAAATTGAGGATTACATGACGATGACCACCGGGCGCTACAATGGCATCGGGGCACTCATTGGCTCGCGGCAGGGACGCAGCATTGTCATGATGATTTATGAAGGCACACCCGCCGAGAAATCCGGTTTGCAGATTGGCGATGAGATTCTCAAGGTCGATGGTGTGGACATCAAAGCCCGGCGCGAACTGGATTCCGATAAACTGCTCCGGGGGCAAACCAATACGGCGGTCAAACTGACGGTGAAACGCTTTGGAGCCAAAGATCCCATTGACCTGAACGTGACGCGCGATGTGGTCAAAATGACCAACGTGCCGTACTCCGGCATGATTTCGAGCGATGTGGGCTACATCGACCTGAAAGATTTTACCGGAACGGCATCGCGCGAGGTGCGCAATGCGTTTGTCGAACTCAAAGGCAAAGGCATGAAAAAGCTGGTGCTGGATGTGCGCGAAAATCCGGGCGGTTTGCTCAACATGGCCATCGATATTGCCAATATCTGGTTGCCGCGCGAGTCGGAAATCGTGACGACCAAAGGCAAAGTGACCGAATGGAATAAAACCTACACGGCGCTGAACCCGCCCCTGGATCTGGAAATCCCGATTGTAGTGCTGACCAACAGCCGGAGTGCCTCGGCGGCTGAAATTGTTTCGGGCGTTATTCAGGACTACGACCGGGGCGTTCTGGTGGGACAACTGACCTACGGAAAAGGGCTGGTGCAAACCACCCGCGAACTTTCGTACAACACCAAGCTGAAAATTACCACGGCCAAATACTACATTCCGAGTGGTCGCTGCATTCAGGCCATCGACTACAGCCACCGCAACCCGGACGGCAGCGTGGGCAAGATTCCGGATTCGCTGAAAACCGCCTTCAAAACCAAAGCCGGTCGCCCGGTTTACGACGGCGGTGGCGTTACGCCGGATGTGCTGGTGGAACCGACGACACCCGCCCCAATCGCCATCAGCCTGACCAACAAGGGGTTGATTTTCGATTATGCCATCAAATACCGGCACGACCACCCGACGATCAAGCCCGCCCGCGAGTTCAGCCTGACTGACGCCGAATACCAGAATTTTGTGACGTGGCTGAAAGACAAGGAATATGATTATACGACGCAGGTTGAAAAAGAGCTGGGAACGCTCGAAGCCTCGGCCAAGAAAGAAAAATCGTTCGATCAGATTCAGGATCAGCTAAAAGCGTTGCGTACGAAACTGTCGCACAGCAAGGATGTCGATCTGGTGACGTTTAAAAGCGAACTGAAAACGTTGCTGGAACAGGAAATTGTCGGTCATTATTACCTCCAGAAAGGCATGAAAGAAGTATCGTTCGCGACCGATCCGGAAATCAAAGCCGCCCTTGACCTGTTCAAAGACATGAACCGGTATCAGTCTATTTTGAAAGGAAAACCTTAAGGAGTTATGAGTTAAGAATGAAGAGTTAAATGGAATGCGTCAGCCAACTCTTCATTCTTAACTCATAACTCTTAACTTATTTTTATTGTGCTCATTCTCTCCATTGATACTTCCACCACCGTCTGTTCGGTAGCCCTTCATCGCGACGGAGCGGTTTTGGCCTGTTTCGAATTGTTTACCGAAAAATCATCGTCGGGCATGTTGACGACGCTGATTCAGAATGTGGTTCATCAGAGTGGACACCAGCTTTCTGAACTGGACGCGGTCGCCGTGGCGAAAGGGCCGGGGTCCTACACCGGTTTGCGGATTGGCGTTTCGACGGCCAAAGGGCTGTGTTTCGCGCTCGATAAACCGCTGCTGGCAATCAACACGCTTGAAGCGATGGCGTGGCAGGTGAACGGTTTTTATCCTGCGTCTTACGCCCTTTGCCCGTTGCTCGACGCCCGGCGGATGGAAGTCTACTGTGCGGTTTATGATTCGGAAGGCCGTGAAAAGGTGCCGACCTCAGCGCAAATCATTGATGAACAATCGTTCGCGGACTTACTGGCGCAACAGCCCGTCGTGTTTTTCGGGAATGGTGCGGCCAAATGCCGGGCGGTTTTGGCGCATCAACCGAATGCGGTTTTTACCGAACAGCTCATTCATCCCTCGGCCCGAACGGTGGGCCAACTGGCCGCTCTGGCGTATCGGGAAGGCCGGTTTGAAAGTGTCGCTGATTTTGAGCCTTACTACTTAAAAGATTTTGTGGGAACCAAGCCGAAGAAACTGGTTGTTTAGCGGGTATGGAAACGGAACTGATTGTCAACCGGGTCGCCAAAAGCGGCCTGGTATCCCTGGATTTGGAAGATTATTACCACCCCGGCGAGCGGATTGTCTACGACTTGAAGGGCAACCTGTTTATGGGGCTGATTCTCAAGGAGAAAGATTTCCGTGAATTCCTGAAAACCCACGACTGGAGCCAATACGCTGATAAAAATGTGGCCGTCACCTGCACCGAAGACGCCATCGTTCCGACCTGGGCGTTCATGCTCCTGACGATTCACCTGGAACCCTACGCCCACACCGTGGTGTTTGGTTCGCTGCAGGACCTGGAAGAAAAACTCTATTTCGACGCCATTGCCCGCATCAACATCGAAGACTACCGCGACACCCGCGTGGTGGTGAAAGGCTGCAGCAAAGTTCCGGTGCCGACCGCGGCTTACGTCGAAATCACCCGTCGGCTGCGCCCCGTTGCCCAAAGCATCATGTTCGGCGAACCGTGCAGCACCGTGCCACTGTACAAGCGCCCGAAGCAGGGGTAATGGTTTACGGTTTTCAGTATACGGTTTTCGGTGGCTGACGCATGCTTCCTGGCGGATTTGCAACTGCGTTAGCTGTCATGCGTCAGCCACCGAAAACAGAAAACCGTATACTGAAAACCTATTCGTTATAAATAAACTCCTCTTTCCGGCCATCGGCATATATCATCCGGGCGGGATAGCCGTCGGGGCGGTATTCGTATTTCCATTGTTCGTCGGTGCTGATTAACGAAACCAGGTTGATCGACTTTTGCCGGACAATGTTGTTGGGACTCATGTACCAGCTAATCTCGGAGTTCAGGCGGACCGTGCGATAGGGATTTGGCGCAGTATCGTATTCGTAGGTTGTGCTGACATTGGGCCGGGCATTATCGGAAACGTTTGTATATAGCTCCTCCATCGTTACGTTTCCCCGGTTATCGTACTGGAATACGGTGTACGAAGCCAGCTTTCCATCGCTCGTGTAAGTGTTTTTCCGCGTGATTCGATTCCCGTAGGCATACTCAAATGTAGTGGAGGAGCGATACTCGGTTTTCGTATCAGTCTGGGTATAGTTTTGTCGTTTGCGGATGGTCGTGTCGGGATTGAAAACCGTATCATCGTAGGAATAGATTTTCAGGGGTTGTCCCGATTGAATGCTGCTCGACCAGGGCGGATTGGTAAAATGCTGTTCCACGCGAAGCGTATTTCCGTCTGTCCACCGGTAAACCTGTTTGCTGTCCACCGTGCCGTTTGTGTTTGCCGAAATGACCTCGCGGAGCAGGTTGTTCTCGTCGTAGTCGTAGCGGGTGGATCGAAACGAAGCCGGATTCGCCGGATTTCCGTAGTAATCTGTTCGAATCAAACGAAAGGAGGAGCCTCTCGCGAGAATCGCGTCGTCATTCTTTCGGTTGCAGGCCGTTACCAGAAGGAGCAGAAACAGCAGGTTCAGAATTTTCATAAAGGGTTGGAAGAAAAGCAGATACCGATAGGATTCCCGTTTACGGAAAATCGTTGTAATCGGCGATGGAATTTCTACACCAGCCGAAAACTCATCCGGTGCCACTTACACGGCCCGAACTCCTGAATCGCCCGGCGGTGGTAGGGTGTCGGGTAGCCCACGTTCCGCTCCCAGCCGTAGTGCGGAAACTCAACGGCCAGCTTTTCCATCAACTCATCCCGGTAGGTTTTGGCCAGGACCGACGCGGCCGCAATCGATAGAAACTTGGTGTCGCCTTTGACAATGCAGGTGTGCGGAATCATCGGGTAGTTCACAAACCGGTTGCCGTCGACCAGCAAATGATCCGGTTTGACACCACCAATCTGACTCATGATCGAGTCCAGTGCCTGATGCATCGCCAGAAAGCTGGCTTTCAGGATGTTAATCCGGTCGATTTCCTCGTTCGACACCTCCGCAACGGCCCAGGCCAAAGCGTCGCGCTGCAATTCTGTCCGCAGTTGCTCGCGCTGAAAACGGCTTAGTTGCTTTGAGTCAGTCAGAATAGGATGGGTGTAGTTTTTCGGCAAAATAACCGCAGCCGCCACCACCGGCCCCGCCAGACACCCCCGCCCGACCTCATCCAACCCCGCTTCAATGTAGTTTTCGTTGTAGTAAGAAAGTAGCATACAAGATGTGAGAGGATAGAGGTGAGACAAGCGACAACAACGGCAAAACGGTCATTACTCTCTTGTCTAACATCTTTAATCTTCCAGTATATTTCCAAAAATCGTGTTCTTCAGGAACAGCGTCAGCAACAGGAACACGATGGCCCAGTATAGATAAACGCGGTAAAAATCTTTGACATCCTTGTAAATCACGGTTTTAACCGGCGCTTTTTCCAGTCGGTCGATTTCGTTGAAAACCGCCTGGAGACGCAGGGCATCACCCGCCCGGAAAAAACTGCCGCTCCCGATGTTGGCAATGGTGGTCAAAATGCCTTCATCCACCGTCACCGTCGTCAGGTTGCTCGACACACTCGGCAGTGGCGGGCGACCAATGGCCACCGTATAAATCCGGATGTTGAACGCTTTCGCCAGCCGCGCCACCGTCACCGGGTCGAGGTTACCCGCCGTATTGTCGCCGTCGCTGAGCAGAATGGTCACCTTGCTTTTAACCTTCGATTCGCGCATCCGGTTGATGCAAACCGCCAGGGCACTGCCGATGGCCGTGCCGGACGTTTTGATCATGCTGTCGTCCAGGTCGTCCAGGTAGCCGTTCAGGAGGTCGTGGTCAGTCGTCAACGGGCAGAGTGAATAGGCTTCACCGGCAAAAATAACCAGCCCGATCCGGTCGTTCCGGCGGCTTTTGACGAAGCTGCGCGCCACGCGCTTGGCGGCTTCCAGTCGGTTGGGTTTCAGGTCGGTTTCGGCCATCGACGACGAAATATCAATGGCGAGCATCAAATCAATTCCTTCAGCCACCCGCTCGGTTTCTTCGCGAATGATCTGGGGCCGGGCGAGTGCCATCAGCAGAAACGTGGTGGCAATAAACAGACTGAGGGGTACTAAATGCCGCAGACTACCCACCAGCGAAGGCTGGAGTTCGGTCTGGTTCAGGGCCACATTCAGCCGTTGCCGCGATGGACTGGACAACAACGATCGCAAGCCAAAGAGCAGGAGAATGGCCGGAATAGCGTACAAATAAATCGGTTGCGCCCAGATAAACTGGCGCAGTTGCGAAATTGTAAACCATTGATACGAAAACCATTCCATAGGCAACTGTTCAAATAGGCACTTCCTGATTTACTTCCTCCATCCGAACGCTGCTCCGGCGGTAGGCCGTATCCGCCACCTCGTTCAGAATCCGGAGGGACTGCTGCGTCTGGTCCGAGTAGACACTTCCATAAATCACGCCGTCGATTTCTTTCAGCGCGTCGGCCAGCCGGTTATCCTGCACCGATTCAACAATTTCGCGGGTCGTCAGCGATGTATATGGTTTTCGCTCCAACCGTTCCATATATTGTTTCCAGATCACCACGGCCCGTCCGGCGTCTTCGTGGGCGGTTTCGGGGCCAATGCCGCGCGTCAGGCGGTTGAAGGCCCGTTGAAAGTCCAGGTATTGTCGATACAACTGATACCGCCGGATGCGCGTTCGGATGGTTCGTCCAAAAAACAGAAACAGAATCCCCGCCAGCAGGCATAACCCCGCCACAATCGTCATCAGCAACGGATAATTCATCTGCTGCCGAAGCGATACGACGGTGGTATTGGTCGACAGCCGGAGCGTGTCGGGGCGCATCGTCTGAATGCGTTCCCGCAGCCGGATCGTATCGACATTGGACAAAACAACAGTGCAGTCGGTGGGCGTGCGCAGCAGAAACACCGGCACTTTTAACGTCTGGGTCGGGCTCGTTTCGAACGATACGAGCGTATACACCGAACTGTCGAGGCTGCCTTTGGCATCGGTTTTGGTCGAAAAAATAGAAATATCGCGCACCAGAAACGGAGCAAAATGCCGGGCTGTATCCGGAAAGAGCACATCGACTCGGGACCGGTGGCGAATGCTCAGGGAATACTGGAACGGTTTGCCAATTTCAATCGTGTCGGTGAGGAAAACGCCTTTGGGGGGCTGGGCGGGTGAGGGAGTTAAGAATGAAGAGTTAAGAGTTAAGAATAAATAATGAATAGCGAATAGCGAATAACGAATAGCGAGCCACCGGCTAAAATCCATTCTAATCTGTTGAATCCGTTTTCCTATCATCAGTTCAACGGGTTTTTCGGACTCGGAACAACTCAATCAATTGCGGAACGTAATCTGCCTGCGAATCGAGGGCCACGTAATTGGCGTTATATTGTTTACAAAACCGCTCCAACTGCTGCTGGCTCTGCCGGAAGGTCTGTTTGATGCCATTCCGGAAGCCCGAAGAGGAGGTATTGACCCAAACTGTTCGGCGGCTTTCCGTGTCATAGACCGGGATGATGCCCAGCCGGGGCAGGCTGGTTTCCCGCTGGTCGTACATGTGAATCACCACCAGATCATGTTTTCGGGCGAGGGCTTTCAGGCTGTGTTCGTAGCCGGAATCGATAAAATCCGACACCAGAAAAACCACACTCCGGCGTTTCAGCACGTTGAGTGTAAACAGCAGCGCATCGGTCAGGCTGGTTCGGACGGACTCCGGTTTTAGCTTGAACAAGTTGACAATCAATTGATAACCGTGTTTCATGCTGTTCGACGGTTTCAGGTATTTTTCCTTTTGATCCGAAAAACAATACATGCCCACGTGACTGGCTTCTTTGATGGCCGACAATGCCAGAACGCCACACACTTCGCGGGTTGTGTCGAGTTTGGAGCGGGTGGTAGTGCCAATTTCCTGCGACGCGCTGACATCGATGAGGAAAAAAACCGTCTGGTCTTTTTCTTCCCGGAAGATTTTCACGAATGTTCCGTGGCCTTTCGATGACACGTTCCAGTCGATTGCCCGCACGTCGTCGCCGTACTGATACGTCCGCAAATCGCTGAACTCCAGTCCGGAACCTTTGAAAATGGATCGAAAATTCCCGCGCATCTGCGAATTGACGGCTTTCCGAATCCGAATTTCAAACTGATATAGTCTTGCCAAAAACTCGTGCATGGTATTTTTTCGGCTCAACGCGGCTGAAAATCCCGTGAAAAAGAATTCCGCCAAGAATAGCTGCGTTGAACAGCGTGTTACTAAGAACAGGATTCCCGACATTTGCATAACTTTCCATATCCCTAAATTCCCTTCAGGGGATTTTATGAATCTGGATACTTCGGTGTCCAAGTCCCCTTTAGGGCCGGGCCGTCGTTACGGATTTAGGGGCTATTCAAATGCCAGCTTTGACAAAAATAACGAAAATGAACGCGCAACTGTGCAGCCAATTCCGAATAGGCCTGCTGTTCCTGCTTCTGGCTCTGTCGCAGGCCTGCCAAACGCCCGTGGCAGAAGCACCCGAAAACCTGATTCCGGACACAAAGATGGCGCAGATTCTGACCGAAATCCATTTGGCTGAAGCCCGGGTTACTAAACTGAACCGGATTTCGCAGGATAGCAACACGCTGATTTACAAGCATCTCGAAAAACAGATTTTTCGAAAATACCAGGTCGATACGGCCGCTTATTCGAAGAGTTACACCTATTACTCATCGGACCCGGAACAGTTGGCCGAAATTTATAAAAAGGTGACGGAAGCGTTGGAACGGCGCAAAAAAACGACGGATACCAGCAGCGCGAAAAAAAGCAAGCTGCCGACCCGACTGAAAAATTTAACGAAATGATTGCCATCATTGGAGCAGGTATCTCGGGCCTGACGCTGGCGTATGACCTTCAGCAACGCCAGATACCGTATCGGTTATTCGATCGCGGGCGTGAACCGGGCGGACTCATGCAGTCCCGGCGCGACGGACCATATCTGATCGAACGCGGACCAAATTCGCTACTGGGTGATGCGGCTTTGCTGGCCTGGCTCGATCAATTGGGGCTGACGCCGGACATTCGGTTTGCCAAACCGGTGAGTAAATCACGGTATATTTACCGGAACGGAGCCTATCGCAAACTGCCCGCGGGGCCGTTGTCGCTGCTTTTCTCGTCGTTCTTCAGCTGGGAAACCAAAAAGGCATTCTGGCGGGAGCGTTCCAACCCGACGGTTTCGCCCCCGGGTGAAACCTTGAGTGCTTTTTTTCGCCGGCGGTTTTCGCAGGAAGTGGTCGATTATGCGCTGGCGCCGTTCGTGGCTGGTGTCTACGCCGGTGATCCGGATCAGTTGCTGGTTTCGGAAACCTATCCGATGCTGCTGGAATACGAAAAACAGTATGGTTCGGTGCTCAAAGGCTTCATCAAAAAGGCGGGTTCGGCGGAGCGTCGGCAGTCGTTCAGTTTCCGCGAGGGATTGCAAACGCTGCCCAATGCCCTGGCGGCCCAACTTACGGCCCTCAACCTGAACGATTCGGTAAACCGCCTGACCAAAACCGCAACCGGCTGGCTGCTCGAAGCTCAAAGTGGGAGCTATGCCGCCAATGCTATCGTGCTGGCCTGTGACACAGCCGCTTCGGCTCACCTGCTCGAGGCAACCTGGCCGGAGGTGGCCAACCGGCTCCGGCAGATCACCTATCCGCCCATGACCGCCGTTCATTCGGTTTATAAACGCGCCGATGTTACCCACCCGCTCGACGGTTTTGGCGGTCTGAATCCGCGGGTCGAAAACCAGTTTGCGGCTGGCCACATCTGGAGCAGTTCGGTTTTTGACGACCGCTGCCCGGCGGACGAAGTGTTGTTTACCAGTTTGGTGGGCGGACAGCAGGGCGCAGAAAACACCCAACACCCGGACGAGGTCATCCGGCAGCGGGTGCATCGCGAACTCGTTCAGGCGTTTGGCATTCGGGCCGAAGCGCCGGTGCGGCAGTGGCTCACGCGCTGGGAACGGGCTATTCCGCAGTATGACGCCCGGATGGTGCCGGTTCGGGAACAGACGCCGACGCTGGAAACGGACGGTTTGTTTGTGTGCGCCAACTGGTATGAGGGGCCGAGTCTGTCTGACTGCATCCGGAAAGCAAAAACGTTGGGTGCGCGACTGGCCGGGTTGGAAATCGCTGAGTAATACCCGGTTTTTAACAAATTTTAAGGGAAGCAGTACCTGATTCCGGTATTTTTTTTTGTTATTTTATGAGTAACATACTCTAACCTGACTGTTGCCTTGAAAGAATGCTTGGTGGTCATTCCGACCTATAACGAAATTGAAAACATCGAACTCATCATTCGGAAGGTCATGAGTCTGCCGACGCCTTTCGATGTGCTGATTGTCGATGATGGATCACCGGATGGCACGGCCCGGCGGGTGAAAGAATTGCAGCAGGAATACGGCGCCGACGGGTTGCCGTGGCGGCTTCATTTGATGGAACGGAAAGGCAAGCTGGGCCTGGGAACGGCCTACATCACCGGTTTTCGCTGGGCCCTGGAGCAGGGTTACCGGTATATTTGCGAAATGGATGCCGATTTCTCGCATAACCCTGACGATCTGGCGCGGCTCTACGAAGCCTGTGTCGACACCGGCAACGACGTGGCCATTGGCTCCCGATACATCACGGGCGTCAATGTGGTAAACTGGCCGATGGGGCGCGTTTTGATGTCGTACTTTGCCGGGATTTACGTTCGCTTCATCACCGGTATGTCGGTCATGGACCCCACCGCCGGATTCATCTGCTACAGCCGGGATGTACTGAAAACCGTCCTGCAAAATAATATTCGGTTTGTTGGTTACGCGTTCCAGATCGAGATGAAGTTTCTGGCCTGGAAATACGGGTATTGCATCACCGAAGTGCCGATTATCTTCACCGATCGAACCCGGGGAGCCTCCAAAATGTCGAGCGGGATTTTCAAAGAAGCCGTATTTGGCGTTTTGCAAATGAAAATTGCCAGCTTTTTCCGGCAGTATATTCCCCCGCCGAAGCAATCAAAACCGGTTCTGGCTGAGCCGGAAACCACAGAAGCGGTGTAGGATCAACCTACACCGCTTTTTTTTGCGTTTGTCTTTCAAACAAAGGCTGATAGAATGGTAGAGTCATGTTGTATTATTCTGCGGTATTGTGTTTACTATTCAATACACTCCGTTTCTATCCTATAAGGCTAAAACGTCCGTTCCAGTGCCGTTTACGGCACTTTGAAAATAGCTTTGTGACGGTAAAACCTCGATTTATCTCCAGTTCGTGAAAAATAAAATTGTATTATATAAAGAATTTTTGAATTTTTCAATTATTTCTGATACTTGAGCAAGCGGCTTACCTGAAAATTAAATGAATCCGTTTTGTATGGAAGCCAAATAATATTTGGTACGTATAAATACAATTGCAATAAGCTGTTGAAATTAAAATTGCACTGAAAACCAGTGCTTTAAATGGGTAGAACTTTATATCATCTTTTAATAGTTACTTTGTTGAATAGTTCGAAAAAAGGTTTTCCACTGTAAACAAATAGAAAGATGAACACCACACTGAAAGCTTCGTTGATGGCCCTTGGGATGGGCTTTATTATGATTTGCGTAGTTGACGCCGTTACCCCTAAATCACTGCTTGGTTCGTTAATGGGCCAATCTGGTCCGCAGGCGAATGTAACCGTCGTTGTCAATAGAGTTGATGATCAGCCGATTACGGTTCGGTTGTCAAAATTGAACGGCGAAGTGATTGCCAGCGAGCAATTGGGAGAAGGAAACACGGTTCATTTCGGTTTGAAAGATGCCGTAAACGGTACCTACCGGGTTGAAGTTTCCAACGCGACTACTAAAAAGGTAAAAGACGTAGTTCTGTCTGCCCAGAAGGCGGTTTAATACTAAACGGATTAAAAATCCGTTCTGATTACATGCTAAGCCCAACAGTTTTAATAACTTGTTGGGCTTAGCATTTTTTTATGGCTTCACGTTTCCGATTTCTGTGGATTGGCTTGCTGGTGGGGATGGCGCTTGGAGCCAGTGCTCAAAAACCGCTTTACAACCGGCAACAGCGGTCAATTCTCAACCAGCTCAGTCAGGGTTTGCAGCAAAACCGTCGTCCGGCGTACCTCCGGGCCGTAGAAATCGCTCAGAAACAGAAGATTCCGCTGCGTCAGGAACGCTCAGACGGAACGATTCTTCTCCTCCACGGCGTCGATGAACACCATAATCTGCTCTTCAAGGCTACCACCAGTGCCACCCGGGCGGGTAATACGACCCGTACTTCATCGCTGTATACGGGCGGTTCGCTCGGTCTGAACCTGTCGGGCAATAGCGCGGCTGTGCGCGACAAACTGGGCATCTGGGATGGCGGCAAAGTGCGCTCGACCCACGCGGAACTGACCGGACGGATAACGCAGGTGGACAGCAGCGGGGTCATCAGCAATCACCCGACCCACGTGGCTGGCATCATGATCGGTGCCGGGGTAAACGAACGGGCGCGGGGAATGGCTTTCGGGGCCAATCTGAAAGCGTATGACTTCAGCAATGATGACGCCGAAATCGCTGCGGCTGCGGCTGATTTGCTGCTTTCCAACCATTCATACAACATTCAGGCCGGTTGGGTTTTTAATGCCGACCGCGCGGGTGACGTCAAATGGGAATGGTGGGGCGATACGACGGTCAATGCGTTAGAGGATTACAAATTCGGGATTTACAACAGCGGTGCCCGCGATCTGGACCGCATCGCCGTGGCGGCTCCGTATTATCTGCTGGTGAAATCGGCGGGAAATACGCACGGGCAGAATGGCCCGGGAGCCAACGAACCCTACTGGCTCGTCAACCGGAATGCCGCCAGCCGCACTCCCCGCAACAACCAGACCGGCTACGACCAGATTTCGACGGATTGCAACGCCAAAAATATTCTGTCGGTGGGAGCCGTCAGCAGCATTGCCACCGAATATGCCCAACCCTCGGACGTCCGGCTGGCGGGTTTCAGCTCCTGGGGGCCGACCGACGACGGGCGCATTAAACCGGATCTGGTGGGCGTGGGCGTCAGCGTGCTGGCTGCCGGGTCGGCCAATGACAATGCCTACGCCACACTTTCCGGTACGTCGATGGCGGCACCCAATGTGTCGGGGTCGCTGCTGTTGTTGCAGGAGCAATACGCTCAATCGCACAGTGGACAGCTCATGCGAGCGTCGACGCTGAAAGGGCTGGCGTTGCACACCGCCAACGAAGCCGGTGACGCGCCCGGCCCCGACTACCGGTTTGGCTGGGGGCTGCTCAACGTGGAAAAAGCCGCGCGCGTTATTGCCAATACCGACAAAAGTCATTTGCTGGAAGAGCGAACGCTGAATCAGGGCGAACGCCAAACCGTGCAGATCGTAGCCTCGGGGCGAGGGCCGCTGGTGGTCACGATTTGCTGGACCGATCCGGCCGGAACGAGTCTGGGCGCTTCAGTCGCGAATTTCAATAACCGCAGTCCGCGACTGGTCAACGACCTGGACATTCGGGTGGCGGATGGTTCGCAGACACTGTTACCCTGGGTGCTCGATCCGGCGAATCCGGCGAATCCGGCCACGCGGGGTGATAACCTTCGGGACAATGTGGAGCAGATTCTGATTGCTGACGCCATTCCCGGAAAGACCTACACGCTCACTATTTCGCACAAAAACAGTCTGTTGAACGGCCGGCAAGATTTCGGTCTGATCGTCAGTGCAACCGGCGGGAAAGCGTATTGTGCTTCGGCGGCTGCTTCGGCGGGTGCGGCCAACATCGACCGCGTTCGCTTCGGCACCATCGACCAGGCCGGGCGCGACGGCTGCCAGTCGTATTCTGATTTCACGAGTGTGATTACCAACGTTTCTATCGGTCAGCAACTGCCGCTGAACGTGACCCTCGGCAGTTGTGGCGAAAACCGGCAGACCGTTACCAGAGCGTTCATTGACTGGAATCTAGACGGTGATTTTGATGACACGGACGAACTGGTCGCCACCTCGGGTGTGCTGACGACTCCGGCAACCTTTTCGACAACCGTAACGGTGCCGGGCGGTTTGGTCGAAGGGCAATCTACGCGCCTGCGGATTGTGACGGTCGAAACGAGTGATGCCAGCGCCGTGCAGGCCTGTGGAAATTATTCCAACGGCGAAACCCAGGATTATCTGGTGCGCTTCGTTCGTCCGCAAAGCGATGTCGGGATTAGTGCGCTGGTGTCGCCCCAGAACGGTTTTTGCAGTCAGTCCGAGATTCAGGTAGCCGTAACGGTTCGGAATTATGGCTCTACCGAGCAACGGAACATTCCGGTGACGGTTCAGATTCTGGCCCCGTTTGGTGGTGCTGTTGCCAACCTGAGCGACACGCTGAAAGTGACGTTGGGGCCGTCGCAGGAAGCCCGGTTGGTTTTGCGCGGCCCGGCGGAATTCAGAACCGCAACCGCCTATCGCTTCACGGTTCAGACGCGTTTGCCAACGGATCAAAATGCGGTAAACGACCAACTGGTAAGCATTCTGACGACTGCGGCAGCCCTCACCGATCAGGGCAGTTTTTCGGTTTCGGCTTGTGACAACAGTGCTGTTTCACTCCGAAATACCGGCAGTGGCACGGCTTTCTGGTACGATGCTCCGACGGGTGGTAACCTGATCGGCGCGGGTAATCAGGCAACGGCACTCAGCCAACCAGCCAGCGGTATTTACTATGCGGCACTCAACCAATTTACCGGTACGTTCGGCCCGGCGACCAAACAGGCGTTTGGCGGAGGAACGTATTCGGGGAATTTTGGCCCACAACCGGTGATTTCGACGCAGGTTCCGATCATTCTGGAAAGTGCCCGGCTGTATATCGGCAGCGCAGGACGGATTACGTTTACGGTTCAGAAACCGGATGGCGCCTTCGTTTCCAGCGTAACGCTCGACGTAACGCCTACGCGAAGCCCCAACACGCCCGTCGGAACGCCCCCATCGGGACAGCAATCGGACGACCCCACCGATCCGGGTGCCGACTATCTGCTCAATCTGTCGATTCCCGAACCGGGCAACTACACGATTGGTATTGCCTACGAAGACGGTGCTACCATTTTTCGGAGTAATGTCGGCGTAACGGGTTTTCCATTCCAGATTCCCGGTGTCATCAGTCTAAAAGGATCGCTGTTCAACGGGGACACGCTGACGAATGCCTATTATTACCTCTACAACCTGCGGGTGAAAGCAACGGGTTGTCCGGCATCGGAGCGCGTAGCCGTGACGCCGAAACCGGGTTCTGCGGTGGTGGCGGTGGTAACGCCCGATGGCGCAACGGACATTTGCCGGGGCAGTTCGGTGGTGTTGCGGGCGCAGAATGTGGCCGGATATGCCTATCAATGGTTGTTGAACGGACAGGTGATTTCGGCGGCTACCTCCGCTACGCTGTCGGTGGCTTCTGCCGGTTCCTACAGCGTCCGGGTGTCGGGCGAGTGCCCCACGGCGACCTCGGCGGCTGTGGTCGTTACGGTCAAAGATCCACAGGCCCCGGTGATTACCCGCGATGGCTACACCCTGCGATCCAACGCAACGACGGGCAACCAGTGGTTGTTGAACGGCGTTCCGATTGCGGGGGCCACGCAGCAGTCCTACACGGCCACGCAATCGGGGCGGTATTCGGTGCGCGCCAACGCCAACGGCTGTGCGGAACTGGTTTCGGCAGAAATCACGCTGGATGTCATTACGTCGGTAAATCCGCCCGTCAGTTCTGGAGTCAGCCTGCGGATTTCGCCGAATCCGGCTTCCCGGCAGGTGACGGTTGCGTTTGTGCCGGAATCGGTCAAGAGCCGGACGTACCGGTTTACGCTGGTGGATGTCCGCGGCATCGCCCTTCGCTCGGCGCTCCTCACCCGAACCGCTACCGATTACTCCGCAAACATCGACGTGTCTACCTTGTCGCCGGGCCTGTTTTTTGTATTGATTCAGGATGAAGACGGGCAAACCGTTCGGCGCAGTAAATTGCTAAAAGAGTGATTGAGTGGGTTACTGATTTTAACGCGAAATATGAGGTTTACTGATTGATTATGAGTTGGTTAAGTGCCATAGGTACGATATGTTTCCGGGTCGCCGGTGCGATAGCAAAAGGAATCACCCGGTCCGCTACGCGTCCAATAGTCTCATAGTTCGCGTTGATTTTAGTATCCGGTTGATAGTAAGTGTATCAAGAGAGCGGTTTTTCCCCGGATCACTTCATTTTTCATTCTTTCGGCGACCATCTGCAACGCTCATCCGTGCGCTGGCGTAAGGACAGGAAAGAGAATACAACCTGACTACCGTACTAAACGAATGAGGATGCTGGTAATTGGCGGATGCCACACCTATGGCTATGGTGTGCGCCCCGGACAGAGTTTTGTGGAGCAATTTGGCCGGCGTCTGGAGCAGATCGGTGCGTATGTGGAAATTGATTATTACACCCCTTTCGACTTGCCCGTTGCCGGTTCGCTGGTGCGTAACCTGAATCTGGATCAGTACGACCTCATCTTGCTCCAACTGGGCAACTACCGGCTTCAGCATCCGTCGGCGTTTAAAACCCTCCTCAAAAACCGGATGCAGGCGGCTGGCCCGAAACCGGGCCCAATCAAGTGGACAACGCCTGTCCGGATTGCCACCTTGCGGAGTCAATCGCAGGCTCCCTTTCCAACCGGCCCGAATACCCTCGGCAAACGGCTAAAAACCGGCATTAAAATCATGGCGCTGAAAGCACTCGACATGACCCGGAACGTGGAGCGGCTGAACGAAGTAGGACAGCAATTGAGCGATGTTATGCATGCCCTGCACGCCCATCGCCGGAAAGTGGTTTTGCTGACTCCGTTTCCGCACCTCGACCCCGTCACGTACTGGCTCCGGCAACGGGGTCGGCAGCTATTTTGTCAGATTGGTCGGCAGAAGGGCGTTTCGGTGCTGGATACACACCTCTACATTCGCGCTCAGAAACAGTATTTCATCACCGGCGATTTGGGTCATCTGAACGCGATTGGTCACGAGTTGATCGGATTGTATCTGTACGACTTCTATCAGACCAGATTGCGGGAGTGTGCTGTTGAAGAGATACTTACGTGATCATTACCTGCGGTTTTGTGTAGAAAATAGAGAAAGATTGCGTAATTTGGGGTAGCCAGGCGACTGCTACCGCAGCCGGCTCACCATCTCACATGTAAACGCTACGGGTATGAATTCTCTCATTTCGCGTCGAACCTTTCTGAATGGTAGTTTAACGGCAGGGCTCAGCCTGCCGGGGCTGCTTTCTCCCACCGTCCACGGTTTTGCTCCGGAAGACAACCTGCTCGTGATCGGGCCGTTGAAGGGCTACAGTCCCCAAATTGGCACGCTCGTTTCGATGCTGAACTACAACCGGGACACCATCATCCGTTCGGTGAAAGGCATGACCAGAGCGCAACTCGATTTTCTGTTCGATGCCCACGCCAATACCATCGGCAGTTTGTTGCTGCATCTGGGGGCAACGGATAAGTTCTACCAGATCAATACATTCGAAGGACGACAGGAATTCAACGAGGAGGAAAAAAAGGAATGGGGGGCCGCGATGGCGCTGGGCGATGCCGGGCGGAAAGAGATCAGAGGCCACGAGGTGAATTATTACCTGGACAAACTGGCTGCCGTGCGCGATAAAACGCTGAACCTGCTCAAAACCAAAGATGATGAGTGGCTGCTGGCGCTCGACCCGGTTTGGTCGAAACAGCAACCTGTCAATGCCTACTGGAAATGGTTCCACGTCTGCGAGCACGAATCGAACCACCGGGGCCAGATTGCCTTTCTGAAAAGTCGCCTGCCCGGCGCGAAACCGGCGAAGGATTGAATGCTACTCCTTCGACAGGGCGATCAGTACGGCCCCACCGGCCATCAGGACGGCGCCCGCAATGACTTGCCAGTTGATTTTTTCTTTCAGGAAGATAACCGCCAGGATAATCGTAAACACCAGCGAGATTTTGTCCAGTGGAGACGTGCGGGAGGCATCGCCTAACTTCAACGCCCGAAATGTGAGCAGTGACGAGACACAGGTGATGATGCCCGCAGCGATCAGGTAAATCCAGACCCGCCGTTCAATGCGACTGACATCCGGCAGATTGCCTTGCCCGATCACGACGCCCCACGACACCAGGAGGATGCAAACCGATTGGATCGCAAACGCCAGGCTGGAATCGACCTGCTTGATGCCTGCTTTAGACAATGTCACTACGACAGCGGAAGCTAAAGCGGCCAGTAACGAAAAAACGATCCACATGAGTTGATAGAAGATAAGTATACCATCAGAAAGCGTTCGTTGAAGGAAAAGGATATAAAAACTGATTGAAAGGGTTTCCAGTTGGGCGGATTGTAAAAACTTGTTGCTCCAAAGTTTATAATATATCTAAAATATAAAAATTGGTCCGAATTAAGGCTATTTACATCGAAAAATCATTTTTTGTCACCTGAAAACCTGGAAATTTAAACAACTCTTGCTTTTAGTCGGTTGTATGATATAAATATACGATACAATCAACGCTATGAAAATCGCAGTAGAAGAAGGGCAGGACAAAGCGGTACTGGCCGATGGCCGGCAAACCGTTACGATCACGCACATTGAGGAGGGCGTTAGCGAACGCAAAGGCATTCCGTTCTTTGCCGTCCGGTTTGAAAACGAATCGGGTTACGTTTCCCACCGGTTTTATCAATCCCCGGCGGGTATGCCCGCGATCATCAGCCTGTTCGATCAGGTTGGGATCAAAGCCCAGGAAGGCAAAGAACTCGATACCAAACAGTTGATGGGGAAAGAATTAACGATCGAGGTGGGTGAGCGGTCGTATAGCGACCCCGAAACCGGGAACGAGCGCACCCTGAAACAGGCTGTTAACTTTCTGGCGAGTTGACGCTACGCCGGTTCTCTGATTGCAAACGCCTTGACCAATCGAGTCAGGGCGTTTGCTTGAATAAGGTAAAAGGAAATTGCCAGGGGTCTTCCGGTCGCATAACGATTAACTCCGCCTAATCAATAAGTGCTGTTTTCTTAAGCCAGCAATACACTGGCCGGTACTCCTAGCTCTTTGTGGAAAAATTTTGCCATAGCCAGCGTTAGCGGTTTACGCCGATTTAATACGGCTGAGATATAGCTCTTACTACCCAGTTTTCCGACAAAATCTTTATTCCTGACTCCTTTTTCTTCCATTTTTAGGCGAATAGCTTCAATAGGATCGGGAGCTGGAATGGGATGATGCTCATCTTCGTACGCTTTCACCAGCAATAATGCGACTTGCAAGGTTTCTCCCTCAGGACTATCGGGCCGCAATTTCTGATCAAATTGCTCGTCTACCCAAGCCATCACTTCGTCGTACTCCTGCTCGGTTTTAATGGGCTTCAGTTTCATAGTTTCTGGTATTGTACTGTTGTTACGTCAACCTTATCGTATTCTGCATGAGTGCCAAACCACTTGATTTGAATGGTTTTATAGTCGAATACCATTCGAACAACCAGCCGGTATTTATTGCCCATTATATTAAAAACTACCCGATCATCAGCAACAATACTAACAGAACCATAGACGGCTTTCAGTTCATTGAAGGTAGTAAATTCCCGTCCCTGTAGCTCTGCATACCATTGTTTCAGTGCGTTAGCGGCTTGTGGATATAGCCTGCAGTAATCCAATAAAGTTCGATGTGCTATGATGTTAAACATCTTCTTGTTGAAACAAGTTTACTCATAGTGAACAAAAATACATTAAGTATATCACTCCAGCGCAATCTTCGCCTGAATCACCGGATGCTCGCCCATTCCGACCCGCGAGAGGGGTGCGTTGCGTCGCCAGGTGCCGCCGTTAATGCGCTCCCAGTAGGTTGCCGTTCGTAGCTCCCGGTTAAAGGCCAGGTATTGCCCGAAACACTCCCGCACATTCTTCTGACCGTCCGGCATTTTGAACGAGGTCGCGAATTGATACCGGTCTTCGTTGGTCGGGAGCCATTCCATCGCGATGAAGAGACCTTCTTTCGGAAATTCAATCTGGTAGCGCGACAGATCGACCTCGCACCAGGCGTTGCCCCGCCGGGCCGCCGTCACTACGCTCTGAGGCAGCCGGTCCTCGCCCGGTTCGCCGTCCGCGTTGGCGTAAATGCGCACCCGAAACGGTGCCGTCGCCACACCCCCGCGTGCAATCAGATACGAAACCCGGTGCAGATACCCCCGAATGCCTTTGGTATTGCGGACGTGCAACGCAAATTCGATGTTCCGGCCCGAGCAGTTGCCCCAGACAATCGGCGCGCGCTTCCGAATGGCCCCAACGGCCACCACCTTCGGTTTTCGGCCCCGAACCACAATTTCGGTCAGCACGTTCGGTTTGGCCCGCAGCCGGTAAACCGCCGTGCTGTCCGACAAACCGGCCAGTGGCAGCAGCAGATTCTCAAAGCCGACGCAGCTAATCAGGAGCGTGTCGATGCCCTCCGGAATCGGGGCCGAAAACCGTCCCTGCGCGTCGGCGTAGGTGCCAAACCGGTGCTGTGGCTCGCTGATCAGCGCGTAGGAAACCGGCTGATTGGTGCTATCAACCTGAACTTGCCCCCTAATAGTCGTTTGAGCAAGCATCCATACAGGGCTGAATAAAAAAACAAAGGCAAACAGAAACCGGCAGCAGGTGGTCGTATACATGGAAAACCGTCAACAATTCGGTAGTTTTGTAATTCGGGTGAATGGATAAAGAGCGCGATCAATGCGTTGAACCGGAATCCGAATCGCATTCACAATTCTTCCGTTTTATGGATTTAAAGCACGTACCGCTCGAAACGATTCACGAACAACTCGGGGCAAAAATGGTGCCGTTTGCCGGATTTTTGATGCCGGTGCGGTATTCGTCCGATCTTCTGGAGCACCAGACCGTCCGCAATGCCGTCGGAATTTTCGATGTGTCCCACATGGGTGAGTTCATTTTGAAAGGTGAAAAAGCCCTTGATCTGATTCAGAAAGTGTCGGCCAATGATGCCTCGCTGCTCTACGACGGCAAAGTGCAATACAGCTACCTGCCCAATGATCAGGGGGGCGTGGTCGACGATCTGCTGATCTATCAGATTAACAAGTTAGAATATATGCTGGTGGTAAATGCGTCGAACATCGAAAAAGACTGGAACTGGATCCAGAGCCAGAACGATTTCGAAAGCGGTCTGGAGATGATCAACATCTCGGACGGCACCTGTCTGTTCGCCGTTCAGGGGCCCCTGGCGGCTCAGGCACTGCAACCGCTGACCAACGTCCTGCTGGAGTCGATGTCGTATTATACCTTCGAAAAAACGGATTTTGCCGGTTTTCCCAACGTCATTGTCTCGGCAACGGGCTACACCGGTGCGGGCGGTTTTGAAATTTACGTGGCCAACGAACAGGCCGAAGCTGTTTGGAATGCGATCATGAAAGCCGGCGAACCTTACGGCATCCAGCCCATCGGATTGGGCGCGCGGGATACGTTGCGACTCGAAATGGGCTATTGTCTCTACGGAAACGACGTAGACGACACGATTTCTCCGCTGGAAGCCGGTTTGGGCTGGGTGACGAAATTTACCAAGCCGTTTGTCAATTCCGAAAACCTGCAAAATCAGAAGAAGGACGGTTTGAAACGGAAACTGGTCGGATTTGAACTCATCGACCGGGGCATTCCGCGGAGCCATTACGAGCTTTGCGACGCTGATGGAAACCGCATCGGTGAAGTCACGTCCGGCACCCAGTCGCCCACGCTCAGCAAGGGCATCGGCATGGGCTACGTTCCGACGGAATACAGCAAACCGGGTTCCGAACTATTTGTCAAAGTCCGCGACCGGCTGTTGAAGGCGCAGGTCGTGAAATTACCTTTTGTAAAGAATTAAAGTCTGTTTACGGTTTTCAGTATTCGGTTTACGGTGGCTGACGCGTTAGACTTCGCGCGTCAGCCACCGTAAACCGAATACTGAAAACCGTAAACATTAAAAACCGCTATTTTGAAAACTATCGACGTCTGCCTGACTCCCGATTTACTCCACCTGCATGCCGATTCTCTCGAAAATTCAATTGTTGTCGTAGCGGACGTATTCCGGGCTACCTCGTGTATGGTGACCGCTTTTGCCCACGGCGTCAACAGCATCACGCCGGTGGCGACGGTTGAGGAGTGCAGCCAGTTGCAGGGCCGGGGCTATCTGGCCGCAGCCGAACGAAACGCCAAGAAAGTGGACGGTTTCGAGCTGGATAATTCACCGTTCAGCTACATGGACGAGCGGCTGATCGGCGCCGACATCGCCATGACGACCACCAACGGCACCTACGCCATCACACGCTCACGAAACGCGGTGAAAGTACTGGTCGGGTCATTCCTGAATCTGGAAGCGGTGGCGCGGTTTCTCCAGGGCGAACGCTACGACGTTCTGATCTTGTGTGCAGGCTGGAAAGGGCGCGTCAATCTGGAAGATACCCTGTTTGCCGGGGCGCTGATCGAGCGGCTTAAGGACGAATACATGGTTCCGGAAGACAGCGGGCTAATGGCCTTACGGCTGTATGGCCAGGCGAAAAACGACCTGCCTGCCTACCTGGCGCCGTCTTCCCACGTCCGGCGGCTCCACCGGCTCAGCATCCACAAGGACATTATCTACTGTTTGCAGCACGATCTATACGACGTCATCCCGGTTTTGCGGGGCAGTGCGCTGGTGAGTATGGAAGTGTAAATTCCGATATTTTGTCCAAAATTTTGGGGGTTATGCATTTTATCGGATAATTTGCACAAGTTCTGTGCAAATTATCCGATAAAATGGTTGAAAGAAGGATATACAGTTCTTTAGAAGCGCATCTTAATCGCAAACAGGTAACGGTTATTACCGGTATGCGACGCGTAGGGAAATCTACGGCTTTACGGCATTTGCTCAGCAAAATTCCACACGCCAACACGCTTTATCTGGATTTTGAACGGATAGAAAACCGTATCCTTTTTAATCAGAATTCTTACAATGATATTGAACGCGGACTCGTTTCACTGGGCTTGAGTCTGGATAAACCGGCGGTACTTGCTCTGGACGAAATCCAATTGGTTCCCAACAGCCCAAGTGTCATCAAGAGTCTTTATGACACCTACGGGATTAAGTTTCTCGTAACGGGTTCCAGTTCTTTCTATCTTCGTAATCATTTCGCGGAAAGCCTAGCTGGTCGAAAACAAATCTTTGAAATGAGCCCGCTGGATTTTGAAGAATTTGTGCGGTTCAAAAATGAGGATACCACCCTCCTGCAAACCGGGCGGATGCAGCCTTTTCTATTTACTTTTTACGATAAATGGAAAGGGTACTACGAGGAGTATCTTCGATTTGGTGGTTTTCCGGAAGTTGTGTTAGCCGATAGCGAAGCCGCAAAAACTGACTATTTAAAAGATGTATTAAATGCTTACATAGAGCTGGATGTCAGGCTGTTGTCAGATTTTAGTGTTAGTGATACACTTTACAAACTGATTGCCATGCTTTCGAGTCGGGTGGGGAGCCGTATTGATTATTCGAAGTTGTCGAGTCTCGTTGGGCTGAATCGAAATAAGTTGAAAGACTACGTGCATTTATTGGAATATACCTATTTTATCCAAACCACAACGCCTTTCACCAGTGGGTTGGATAAGGAGCTTTCCAAACAGCCCAAGCTTTATTTCGCGGATACAGGACTGCTTCAGACAATCGGCCAGGTGAGTGGTGGTCAGGTTTTTGAGAATGTCATTGCCAATCAGTTGGCCCGTTTGGGTAAGGTGCAGTATTACCAGCGAACCACCGGAATGGAGATTGACTTTGTGCTGAACCGTCAGACGGCCATTGAGGTGAAGGAAACCTGTACTCCGCATGATCTGATGACGGTAAATGAAAGGGCAAAGAGTATTAACTTAACTGAAAGCTGGCTGACGGGGCGATTCCAACCCGCCAGTGGGTTCGATCAGTTTGTTTGGGGCGGCTCAATCTTTTAGAAAGATCGTTTTCGCCCTATTCTGATAATTGTAGCAGTGCGCTGGTGAGTATGGAGGTGTAGCGCATAAAAACGAGCCGACGCGCGATTCCGGAAGGAGACGCGCGTCGGCTCGTTTCATATTCTATTTTTTAGTCTGGCTTAGTCCTGCATGGCAACGTGCTGCTCCGTCTGCAAATAGTCTACAACCCCCTGAAAAGTGGTCAGTTTCGAGTAATCTTCGTCGGGAATCCGAACACCGAATTCCTGTTCCAACTGCATGATCAAATCAACTGTGTCCAGGCTGTCGAGGCCCAGGTCGCGCGTAAAGTGAACGGTAGGATGAATGGCCGATTCCTTGATGCCGAAGTTCTTGAGGATGTTGGTTACGCGATCTTTCATAGTCGTAAACTGTTTTCAGGTTGTCTAGTCGTGCAGACGAGCATCTGCTGGTGTGTGAGAGCGGCTATTTGTGTACGTGGCCACGTTGAAAGAACCGTCTGTTTTCTTTTTTAGTTTGCCAGACAATCAACTTTTCGTTTCCGGTACCTATAAATTTTCGCCCAGTAATCGTTTATACTCTAAATGATTGAGCAATAGTTGGTACTGATAGTTTAATCGGGCCAGTTCCGCTTCTTCCACACCGGTTTCCGTGCTCTGCAACTCAACGGGTGTAATGACACCGGAAGTTAACCGGATCTGCGCAATTTCGAGCGCTTTCCGGGCTTGTAACACCTGCGTTTCCAGGTTCTGTAACCGTTGCCGGTTACTCCGAATATCGGCATTCAATTGTTCCAGACTCTGCCGCAACTGGGCGTTGGCGTTCTCTACCGCATACCGGCTGGCGTCCAGATTCAGACGGGCGGCCTGGTTTTGCAAGTTGTATCGTTTGCCGGCATAAATCGGTATTGTCAGATTGACCCCGGCGGCTACGTTAAACCTCAGCGCGCCAATTTCCGGTAAATACCCGTTTTTGTACCCCGCTGAACCGTTAAAACTCAGGTTAGGCCGTCCACTGCGGTCGTTGGCTAACACATCGGTTTGGGCCGCCCGTACCCGGTCTTGCGCTAGTTGTACTTCTTTATTTGTTGATTGAGCCGTTTGCAGGCTTCCTTCCAGTGTGAATGGCTGAACCTGCGCATCGAACTGGACGGCAACAGGGCTGATGGCCGGATTTGGATCGCCGGTCAGATACGTCAATAACGCCCGTTGCCGCTCCAGATTGTTTTGCAGATCAATTTTTCGATTCTGGGCGGTTTTCAACCGAACCTGCTGCGTCAGTAAATCATACTGCAAAGCCTCGCCATTCTGTAAGCGATTGGCAAAAATCTGAATATTGCCTTGCGCAACTTTAATAACCGAATCCTGAACCACCATACTTTTTTCCAGAAAACCGATGCCATAATAAACCGCAGCCACCTGATAGCCCAGGTTTTGCCGGGTCAGCTCCAGATTTCGGCGCAGCAACTGCACCTGATCGACGGCCTGTTTGATGCTGGCATCCGTCCGGCCAAAGTCATACAGGGTTTGCCCGATGCCAATGTTCGCATTGAGGTTGTGGTTGGGCTGAAACTGAATCGTGGCGTCCTGACCGTTAACCGGCAAGGTTGCCTTTGCTACGGGCGTAACATATTGATAAATACCGTTGCCGGTAATGTTGGGCTGGTAGGCCGAACGGGCAATGGCCACGTGTACCTCGCCCGCCCGGAGTTGTTGCTGTTGCTCTTTCAGACGCGGATAGTTGATATTGGCCTGATTGATAAGCCCCCGCAAGTCGTCTGGAATCGACTGTGCCCCTGCGGTTGCCGCAATCAGCGTGAGGAGAAAAAAGAGACTAAATGGTTTCATTGTGTTTTCGTATGAGATTCTTGATTGGTCGGCTGGTTAGTGGGCGGCATCGGCTGCGGCTTTGGCGGCTGCGGGGTCCATTTTTTTGTTCTGCATCAGAAATAACAACGGCAGGGTTACTACGAAAAAGAGCCCGGCGAGTCGGAACGTGTCCAGATACGAAACCATCAGCGCCTGTTTGGAAATCAGCGCATCCATGTTTCGGTAGGCGGCCGTAACGGAGTCGAACGCATTGACACCCCGGGACGCCAGGCTCTGGGCCATCGCATTCAACCGGTCGGTGGTCAACGCATCACCGGGTTGCAGGTTCGAAACCAGATCGTTGCGGTGAACGGCACTGCGCTGGGCGATGTACGTATTGGTGATCGCGACCCCGAATGCTCCGCCCAATTGCCTGACCATGTTGGTAAACGCAATACCGGTTGGCAATTCAGACGGTTTTAGGGTCGAAATTGACTGGTTGATCAACGGCGCATTGATCATCGCTAAACCGGCTCCGCGCACCAGCAATGCCCACGTAAAATCGCGTTCGCTGGCGTCGGCGTTGAGGTTCGACATCATGTAGCAAAACAGAATGAACGCCAGATAGCCGAGAATGGCGAAAATCCGTGGAGAAACGCCAGCCGCCATCGACCGACCGACCACCGGGAACATGATCAACGCCACCGCCCCGCCCGGAATCAGGATGTTCCCGGTTTTGGTTGCCGTATAGCCGACAATCCGCTGGGCAAACAGGGGAAACAGCAGAATCGAGGTGAACAAGCCGTAGCCGATGATGAACACCAGCACCGAACCGACGGCCAGATTGCGGTTTTTCACCACCCGTAAATCCATCACCGGACTCTTGGTTTTCAATTCCCACCACAGAAACAGCGGAATGGAAATGGCGGCTATGATGGTCAGGTACAGAATGGCGCGGTCGTCGAACCAGTCGTCGGCTTCGCCCCGTTCCAGCACATACTGCAAACTCCCGACACCGACGGCCAGCAACAGAATTCCAATCTGATCGATCTTGATCGTACTGCGATCGATGCTGTATTCAGACGGCTGTTTGTCGATAAAGGTCGAACACAGAAAAACCGCCAGAATCCCGATGGGAACGTTGATGAAAAACATCCAGCTCCAGTGGTAATTGTCGATGATGTAGCCGCCCAGGGTAGGCCCTAGGGTGGGACCCATCACAATACCCATCCCGAAAAGAGCCGAAGCAATGGCGCGCTGCGAGGGCGGAAACGCATCGTACATGATGCCCTGCGAGGTCGAGAGCAATGCACCCCCGCCGATTCCCTGCAAAAAACGAAATGCCACCAGCGTCCACAGATTGTCGGCAATCCCGCAGAAATAAGACGCAATCGTAAAGAGAATGATGGAACCGATGTAGTAGGTTTTCCGGCCAAAATAGTTCTGGAGAAAACCGGTCATCGGAATGATGATTACGTTGGCAATCGCGTAGGCCGTAACGACCCACGAAATGTCTTCAATCGTGACGCCGAGATTGCCCGCCATCTGGGTGATCCCGACGTTGACAATAGACGTGTCGATCAGCTCCAGAATGGCCGCCGACACGGTTGTGATGACGATAATCCACTTTTTGAATCCTGCTGATGCCATCTTATTGCACTTTCACGGCTACGTCCGTACTCAAACCCGCCCGCAGCAGATCTTTGTATTTCGCCGGATTTTCGATTTCAATTTTCACCGGAACCCGCTGGGTTACCTTCACAAAGTTGCCGGAGGCATTGTCGGCGGGCAGCAAAGCAAACTTGGCCCCGGTCGCTTCCGAGAGCGAAACGACCTTGCCTTTGACTTCCAGATCCGGGTACGCATCGATCTTCACGTCTACCGGTTGCCCGACGCGCATGTGTTGCAGTTGCGTTTCCTTAAAATTGGCTACCACCCAGAACGTCGAGTCGTTGACGATGGTGAACAGGTTCTGGCCGGGCTGCACATACTGACCAACCACCACGTTTTTCTTGCCGATCTTACCGGCGATAGGAGCGGTAATTTTGGCGTAGCCCAACCGGAGTTTGGCGTTGTCGATGGCGGCCTGTTTCACTTTCAGCAGCGCCTGCGCTTTCAGAATGTTGGCCTGGGCCTTCGCAATGGTGGCCTGCGCAACGGCTTCGGAGGTTTTGGCCAGCCCGATCTGCTGCACGTTGGCGTCGAATTGCCGGGCCTGAACCTCGGAGTTGTTGCGGCTGTCTTCCAGTTGCTTTTGCGTCAGCGACTGGCCTTTGTACAGATTTTCGTCGCGTTTGAGGTCGTTGGCGGCTTTCGAGACGCGCAGTGATTGCACATTGGCATTCGACTGGGTGACTTTCAGATTTTGCTGCACATTCCGGAAACTGGCCTGGGCATTTTGCAAATCGGCCCGGGCGGTTTGAATATCGGCCAGCGTTTGCTGGTAATCAGCCTCCGCCTGTTGCAGCGCCACTTCATATTCCTGCGGGTCGACGGTGATCAGCTCCTGACCGCGCCGGACGGCGGCATAATCTTCAATGCCAACCTGTTGCACATACCCGGCAACCCGCGCCAGAACCGGGGCCGTATTGCCCTCAATTTGGGCGTTATCGGTCGTTTCGTACTGTTGATTGTAGCGATACGATTGAAAACCGTAGAAAGCAGCCGCCACCACAACGACCAGCACGAGCAGACGGGGGAGATACTTTTTTACGGGTGTGGTTTGTTCTGTTGCCATTTTTAGGAAAAGTTATACGAATCTTGTTTTAGTAAACCAAGTTGACTAGTTTTGGGCAAAAGTAGAAGAAGTTTCGAGAATAGTCAACCTAATTGACTAGTTGTTTTCGCACTTTAACAGGATTTTAATAGCGGGCATCGGGGGCAATCCAACGACCGTTTACGCAGTAGATGCTCCTCACCTTGTGAAAAGTTTGTATCTTGTCGGCTCTGTAACGACGCAAAGGAAGACGTATGAATACCGAAGCGGTGGCGGTTGAAAAACCGTTTGATTTTCAGTTTTTTTACAAAGTGCGTGAGCGGACGTTGGGCCGGGTCATGTCGAAAATGAAGCGGTTTATAGGCCGGTATATTGAGCAACGGCTTCCTGAACTGGGTTTTCCGGATTTTAAAGCGAGTTATATTGCGTTTCTGGCCAATCTGGAGGAGGATGGCATTACGAACAATGAGTTGGCGAGACGGGCGGGCGTTACCAAACAGGCGATGAGCAAGGTCGTCAAGTTGCTGGAAGACGACGGCTATATTTATACGGTGAAAAACGAGCGTGATTCGCGTTCCAGCCAGATTTTTATCAACGAACGTGGCAAGCAGTTGATGGTAGCGGTTTTCAACTGCATGGAGGAGATTCGGGAGAAATTTGAGGTTATTGCCGGTCGCGAACGGGTCGAGCAAATGATCGATACGATGGTGATGCTGGTGCGGGAAATCGAGAAAGATACCGGCCCCTTGTCGGGGATTCACTGCGTACAATAACGGTTGATGCTGAAATTTTCACCCTAACTGGTCAGTCGGTTAGGGTATTTTTTTGTTTAAGAATAAAAACCACAGGCCATGAACTTTACATCCGTCAACCCCTATACCCAGAAAAAAATTAAGTCCTATCCGGCCCTGAGTGCACAGTCGCTCGACCGGAAAATCAAACAGGCCGACCGCGCTTTTACGGGTTGGTCGGCGCTTTCTCTGGAAGAACGTCTGGCTTATTTTCGGAAAGTAGCGGCTTATCTGCGCCAAGAAAAACAGCGCTATGGGGCGTTAATGACGGCTGAAATGGGAAAAACGCTCAAGGAAGCCGTGGCCGAAGTTGAAAAATGTGCCGTTGGATGTGATTATTACGTCGAACACGCACCCCGGTTTCTGGCTGATCTAACGATAAAGACAGAAGCTAAAAAGAGTTTTGTGGCCTACGAACCGCTGGGCGTGGTGCTGGCCGTGATGCCCTGGAATTTTCCGTTCTGGCAGGTATTCCGGTTTGCCATTCCGTCGTTGCTGGCTGGCAACGTCGGTTTGCTGAAACATGCCGCCAACGTCAGCGGCTGTTCGCTGGCAATTGAGGAAATCTTCCGGGCCTGCGACTTTCCAACCGGCACGTTTCAGTCGCTGCTCATCGAATCGAAAACCGTCGAAACCGTTCTGAAAGACCCGCGCGTGAAAGCCGTTACGTTGACTGGCAGCGAAAAAGCAGGGATGTCGGTGGCGTCAATTGCCGGTAGCCAGATCAAAAAATCGGTGCTGGAACTGGGCGGCAGCGACGCCCTGATTGTACTGGCCGATGCCGATCTGGAAAAAGCCGCCCAAACCGCCGTGCAGTCGCGGATGCAGAACGCCGGGCAAAGTTGCATTGCCGCCAAGCGGTTTATTGTCGAAAAATCGGTTAAAAAAGAATTTACAGAACGGGTTCTCAGTCATATTCAAGCCATTCAGCAGGGCGATCCGACACTGGAAACCACGACTATGGGGCCAGTGGCGCGGGTCGATCTGGCCGAAGCGATTGAGAGCCAGTGTGCGGAAACCGTTCGGCAGGGTGCCCGGATTCTGCATAGCGGAAACCGGGAGGGCTGCAATGTGCAACCGATTTTGCTCGATAAAGTAAAACCGGGTATGACGGCTTTCGATCAGGAAACGTTCGGCCCGTTGGCGGTTATTGTTGAAGCCAAAGACGAACAGGATGCGGTGAAGCTCGCGAATCGATCCAATTACGGCCTGGGATCAGCGCTCTGGACGAAGGATCTTGACCGGGCCGATCGGCTGGCGCGGCAGATTCAGGCCGGTTCGGTGTTTGTCAATTCGCTGATGCGTTCCGACCCTAGGGTGCCCTTTGGCGGGGTGAAACTGTCGGGATTTGGCCGGGAATTGGCGGACGTTGGGATGAAAGAATTCCTGAATATCAAAACCGTCTGGATGGAATAACGATCAGACCGCCACTTCTACCACCGTGCCACGATCGGAGTAAATCCGGAACTGACCGCCCAACTCCTCAGCACGTTTTTTCATGTTTTGCAACCCGTAATGGTTGTCGAGTGATTCGTCCTGATTCCAGGCCAAACCGTTGCCGTTATCGCTGACACTCAGTTGGAAAGAACCGTCGGGTTTGGCGAGCAGCAAAACCGTCACTTCCGTAGCCTGGGCGTGTTTGACCACGTTGTGCAGGGCTTCCTGCATGATCCGGAACATGTTCAGGGCCTGAACCGACGTCAGCGGCTGGGCGAGTTCGCCTTCCGTATGGATCGTAATTTGGAGGGGGTCCAGTTGCTGAAAATACCGGCTGACGTAGTGGTTGATCCGCTCCTCAAATTCTTCCAGCGTAAAACTCTCCTGGTGGATGGCCCAAATGGTATCGCGGAGCATCTTGATGGCTTCGCGCGTGTAATCGACGACAGAACGGAGCTGCGACGACAACGGCCGGGTGTTGGCGACCGGCTGTTTTTCGGCCTGACGCGCGATTTGCTGCAAACTGTTGACAATAAACGACAATTGCGCGCCCACGTTGTCGTGCAAGTCGCGGGCAATGCGCTCTTTTTCCTGAAAGGATTCATTTCTGAGCTGAAGCCCCTGCACGTGCGCTTCAAACGCCAGCCGTTGCTGCTGGGTGCGTTCTTCGCTGAGTCGTTCGTTGTGGTCGCGGATGAGTTTATACCGGTACGCCAGCCCGAAAGTCAGCACCATTACTTCAAACAAAGCTGCCAGGGCGAAATTCTCGTAGCTTTCCAGAAACGCGTAGGTCGGAAACAACTTGAGATTGCAGAGAATCACCAGAAAATTGAGGGTGTAAAACGGGCTGACGGCCACCAGATAAAGCCAGGCTTCCTGCACGCGATACCCCCGGATGAGGTTGATGACGATGAAAGCCCAGATGAGCGGCATCGGCAGCCAGTAAAAAACAATGAAAAGCCGCATCACCATCAACTCGACCAGGGGTGGAACGTAGGTAATCCATTCGACCAGCAAAGACGTCAAACAGAAGACGCCACCCACCAGCGCCACCGTTGCCACGCGATGCCACAGGCGACTCGGGGTTTTTTCCAGCGACAAAAATGACCGCACGAACAACAGTTGGAAGAAAAAGAGCAGCAACGGAAACACGAAATAGATGTTTCGGTTGGGCATCCGGAACTGACTGTCGAAATAGAACTGGTATAAAAAACCGTCGTTGATGAAAAAATACCCCGCCAGACCGATTACGCAAAGAATGTACTTCGCATAAATCCGGTCGAAGGTGGTCAGGTAAAAGAAAAAACTGATGGCGATGACGAACAGAAACACCGCAAAAATACCACCCCAGAACGCGTAATCGCCCAGAATGAAGGTGTCGAGCCCGCCTTGTGGCCGAATGGTGATCGGAACGACCTGGACGCCCCGGCTTTTGAACGACCGAACGTAACAGGTGACTTCCATCCCGGCAGGCAGCGTGAACGGAAACCAGTAATTGCGGTGGTAAACCATTTTTTGCGTAACAGGCGTTTTCCAGCCGTATACGGGGGAAGTATAAACGACCTTCTGCCCGTTGGTAATAAACAGTTGCAGGTCGTCGAAGGCCCAGAAATCGATTTCGCAAAACAGCGCCTGAATTTGATCGGATGTGTTTTTGAGCCGGAAGCGCACCCAGACCGGGTGTGAAAACTGGTTGCCGCTGCTGTAGCCAAAATTCGGAATGGGCGACGAACTGGGCTGAAACGCTGCGGCCATTTCCGGTCGCACGACCTGATCGATGGTTAGCCGATGAGCCGTATCCTGAACGAACCAGAGATCGTGATCGAGAACCAGGGTTTGATTACCGGATGAAACGGGTATGACGGGTTGGTCTGCCCGGACAAAAACCGGAGAGAATAGACAAAGAAAAACAACAAGCCGGTAAAGAGGAGCCATACCGTCGGGAAGGTTCGGCCCCAAATATACTGAAAAACCGGCTTGGTTGAGAGGGAGTTAGCGGTTTTTGTTATTCGGTTACGACGCCATATACGTCGAACTCATGGGCTTCTGTAATGCGGACCCTGGCAAAATCGCCCTGACGGACATATTGCCCTGCCGGAACAAGCACCTCGTTATCGACTTCGGGTGAGTCAAACTCCGTCCGGCCAATGAAAAAACCGCCTTCTTTCCGGTCAAAAAGCACCTTGTAGGTGTTGCCGAGTTTGGCCTGATTCAATTCCGACGAAATGCCCTGTTGCAGATCCATGATGGCGTCGGCGCGTTCCTGCTTGATGTCGGCCGGCACGTCGTCGGGCATCGTGTAGGAATGCGTGTTGTCTTCGTGGGAATACGTAAAAGCACCCAGCCGGTCGAACCGCATCCGTTCGACAAAATCGTACGTTTCGTCAAACATCGCTTCGGTTTCGCCGGGATGGCCGACAATCAACGTAGTTCGGAGCGCAATACCGGGTACTTTTTCGCGAATGGTGTCGATCAGGGCTTCGGTTTTCTCGCGGGTAATGCCCCGGCGCATGGATTTCAGGAGTTCGGTCGAGCCGGTTTGCAGCGGCATGTCGAGGTAGTTACAAACGTTCGACCGCTCGCGCATCACATCGAGCACATCCATCGGAAAACCGGAGGGATAAGCGTATTGCAAGCGAATCCATTCAATGCCTTCGACGTCGGCCAGGCGGTTGATGAGGTCGGCCAGCGTGCGTTTTTTATAAATGTCCAGCCCGTAATAGGTCAAATCCTGGGCAATCAGAATCAGTTCTTTGGTGCCGCGCCGGGCCAGCGACTGCGCTTCCTTGATCAATTCTTCCGCCGGACGCGAAACGTGGTGTCCGCGCATGAGCGGAATGGCACAAAACGAGCAGGGACGGTCGCAGCCTTCCGCAATTTTCAGGTACGCATAATGGGCGGGGGTCGTCAAAAGCCGTTCGCCCACGAGCTCGTGTTTGTAATCGGCTTTCAGCGTTTTCAGCAATCGGGGCAGTTCATTGGTGCCAAACCACGCATCGACGGTCGGCATTTCAATCTCCAGTTCATCTTTGTAGCGATGTGACAAACAGCCGGTTACGTATACTTTATCGACCACGCCAGCCTCTTTGGCATCCACATACCGCAGAATGGTGTTGATCGATTCTTCCTTTGCATTGTCGATAAAACCGCAGGTATTGATGACCACAATGTTGGCGTCGTCTTTCTTCGATTCGTGCGAAACGTTGTAGCCGTTGCCTTTCAGTTGCGTAAACAATACTTCCGAATCCACCAGGTTTTTCGAACAACCCAGCGTGACGATATTGATTTTATTCGTGCGTAATCCTTTTGTTTTCAAAGTAGTAGAATGCTAAGTACCCGGAGCGGTGACCGTTGTGGCACAACACCGGTATTTTGGGCAAAGTTCGGAAAAGTACAATTCAGGAGAAAGTTATGGGGCAACAATCCACGGAATTTTGTGCGGAACATACTGAATCGGGACGGTTTTGAAATAGTCGTCGATGGCGAAATCGAGGTAGCTTTTGTTTAGATTGAGGTAAACCGCATGGCCGTTCTTCAATTTGAAAATCAGATAACTGTAGCCAGCGACCATTTTGCTGGACTTTAGACCGGACCCGTGTTTTTCAATTTCCTGCACGTCATCGGCTGAAAATCGAATTATTTCCTCCGCCGTATCGATTGTCAGGCTTTTATCTGCTGGGTCAAGCGTAACGGTTTTGTTTCGGGTGATGAGCCAATATTGCCAATCCAGCTCAAAAACAGAAGCAATCAACCACAGAGCATAAAGACAAGTCGCAAACAATCCTAAACTGACCATCCAGTGCCAAAAGGAGTTAGAGGCTGGCATTAGTACAAATACACTGGCATAAAGCACACAGACCATACTCAGTGTAATAATCACATTTAGAATGTAATCAAAGCGCGTAAAGTATTCCCAGTCTTCGATTTTGTAGCTAACAACAATCACTAACGGCGATTCGTCGCCGATGGTTTTGGCGGTGTAGCGAAGCAACTTGTAGATGACCCAGGCGAAGGGAGCCAGCACCGAAACCGTGATCAGAAAAGCGTTCATGACGGTTAAAATACCGCCTGATACGAAATATCAAATGCGATTGTTGACCGGCGGTTTTTCGCCACCGTCACCGGAAAAATGTTGTTTTGGCCGTCGGAGAGGTTCGCATACAAACCTTTTTCTTCCTGCACAAAAACGGAATAACTACCGGCGGGCAGACTGACGCAAAATTTTCCGTCTTGATCAGATTTTACTTTTTTAATGAGCCGGGTGTTGATTTTGGTGTAAAAACCGTCGTCGGTGGCTTCCGTCTGGTCAATTTTCGTCAATTCATAGATCAAAACCTCCCGAACGACGGGCTGGCCTTTGGGCATTGGGCGGTCGGGGCCGGGCATGTGGTTGCCGGATTTGAAAAGAACCGTTCCGCAAATGCCCTGAAATGACTTGCTGGTCTGGCTGGGTTTGCAGGCGGTGAAAATAGCAAACGCCAGCAGGAGCAAAGATGGTTTTAGAATGTTGGAGAATTGATGGTCAGGCATATTTCTCTTTGACAAAATGGAGGAAATTTTCGGATCTTATGATCAAATCATTAATTTCCTCAAGAGGAAAATCGCCCTCCAGGTCATAATCCGCTATTTGTCGGTGGTCAAATAGAATTTTGAAATCATCCTTGAATTGTTCAGGCACTTCACCTGACTTGATTAAATGCATGGAGAACATCTCCCGAGCTGCCGAATGGCGTTTTGTAATGATATTTTTATCAGAAAGTAATCCACGTACAAGCCAGAAAAAACAATAATAACTGGAAGTAATAGCACCAAGTGGAAACTCCGTCAAAACCAATGTTTTAGCATTTGCCAGATAGGCTTCCGCTTTCTTAATGCAGTCCTTTAGGTCATCGCTCATAAATGCATTTAGCGTCTTTTCTAACCTCGCGAAAAAAAATACGATTCGATGTGAGAAACTTATTATGAGAGACTACAACTGCAGATATATCGATAAATGTTTCAAGATAATAAGCATTACGATCGGCGGCAGTCTTAGCTACTTCTTTGAAGGGAGAAACATTTTCGTCATCCAACAGCACTAAATAATCGACATCTGATTCTTCATGAAAATCGCCCCGGGCATAGGAACCGAATAGCAAGATTTTGGCCAGCCGATCGCCGTAGTGCCGTTTCATGATGTCGGTCACTTCGCGATTAACTATCTCTAAATCGGTTACAACTGCCATTGTCAAATTTTCTTAAAAAACGAATCCACGAACTCCATCTTGTGGAACGTCTGTAAATCTTCGATTTTTTCGCCGACGCCGATGTATTTGACCGGAATCTTGAACTGATCCGAAATGCCGATCACCACACCGCCTTTGGCTGTTCCATCTAACTTTGTGATCGCCAGGGCCGTCACATCCGTCGCTTTGGTAAACTCCGTCGCCTGAATAAAGGCGTTCTGGCCGGTCGACCCGTCGAGCACCAGCAACACTTCGTGGGGCGCTTCGGGCAGGAATTTCTGCACCACCCGCTTGATTTTCGATAACTCGTTCATCAAGTTCACCTTTGTGTGCAGACGGCCCGCCGTGTCGATAATCACCACATCGGCGTTCATGTCTACCGCTTTTTTAACGGCGTCGAAAGCCACGGCCGACGGGTCGGTGTTCATGCCGTGTTCGATCACCGGAACGCCAACGCGTTGGCCCCACAGTTTTAACTGCGTAACGGCAGCCGCCCGGAACGTATCGCCCGCGCCCAGCACCACTTTATAGCCGCGCTTGTGAAACTGCGAGGCCAGTTTGCCAATGGTGGTGGTTTTGCCCACGCCGTTGACGCCGACGACCATGATCACGTACGGTTTTTTATCGGCAGGCAACGAAAAATCATCGTCGACATCCTCAGATTTATTTTCAGCCAGCAAGGCGGCAATTTCCTCCCGCAGGATGGAATCGAGTTCACTCGTGCTGACGTATTTATCCCGGGCAACGCGGTCCTCGATGCGCCGGATGATTTTCACGGTGGTGCCAACGCCCACATCCGAAGTAATCAGGACTTCTTCCAGTTCGTCCAGAACCTGCTCATCGACCGTCGATTTGCCAACGACGGCGCGGTTGAGTTTCGAGAAAAAACTTTCTTTGGACTTCTCCAGCCCTTTATCGAGTGATTCTTTTTTTTCCTTCGAGAAAAAATCAAACAGACCCATTGCTTTGTCGTTAGAACGTTGGATGGCAAACCACAGACGCCGATTCGTACGTATACAGCCTCGTGTCTGTTTTGTCGAACAAAGATACAAACAAAAAAGTCCCACAAAGGGGACTTTCGATGTACCATAAAACCGGAAAAACTAGCCTTTCAACGCGGCTTGTACTTCTTCCAGTGGGACCATTTCTTCTCTAAAGGTGTAGGCACCGGTTTTCGGCGACTTCACGGCTTTGATAATCTTCGCGAAGTTCTTACCGCCACCTTCCTTCTTCAGGGTTGCAACAACTTTCTTTGCCATCTTGGATCGTCGGGAACAGTCCCGCGGTTACAATTATTTAATTTCTTTGTGTACGGTTACGCGCTTCAAGTTCGGATTGTACTTTTTCAGTTCGATCCGGCTCGGCGTATTCTTACGGTTTTTGGTGGTGATGTAGCGTGAAGTACCCGGTACATTCGTATCCTTCTGCTCCGTACACTCCAAAATCACCTGAATTCTATTGCCTTTCTTAGCCATTGCTGTAAATATTTTCTCAAACAGGAACGCAAAGGTAAGATAAAGTCTTAAAAACCACAATGGTTGATAGCGAAATAATTGTTGAGTCGGTATACGGTTTTCAGTTTACGGTGGCTGACGCATTCATCCTAAACTTGCGTCAGCCACCGTAAACTGAAAACCGTATACCGAAAACCCTGCCGGGTTTGACTTTTGACCGTCTCCTGCCGACCTTTGACGGACGATGACCACACAAACCATCCAATACGACTACCAGCCCGGTGTGTTTCAGGCTTCCGAGCCGAATAAATATACGCTCGATGAACTCGGCTCCGGCGAGATGATTCTGAACATGGGGCCGCAACACCCCTCGACGCACGGTGTTCTCCGGTTGGAAATCGTCACCGATGGCGAGATCATTGTCGATGTGGTGCCGCATTTGGGCTATCTGCACCGCTGTTTCGAGAAACACGCCGAAGCCTTGCCGTATAACCAGATCCTGCCGTTTGTCGACCGCTTGGATTATATGGCTGCCATGAACAGCGAACACGTTTTTTGCATGGGCGTCGAGCGGATGCTTGGCATCGACAAGGAACTGTTAACGACGCCCAACGGCCGCCGGATCGAATACATCCGGGTGCTGGTTTCGGAATTAAACCGGCTGGCGTCTCACTTCGTGGCCATCGGAACCTACGCGCTGGATATTGGTGCCTACACGCCGTTTTTGTGGATGATGCGCGACCGCGAACACCTTCAGCGGCTGCTGGAATGGGTTAGTGGAGCGCGGATGCTGTATAATTACATCTGGATTGGCGGTTTATACTACGATTTGCCGGTTGGTTTTGAAGAACGGTGTCAGGAGTTTCTGAAATACCTGAAACCAAAGCTGACGGAATTGCAGCAACTGGTGATCGAAAACAAGATTTTCGTGAAACGAACCGCCAATGTGGGCGTTCTTCCGTTGCCGGTGGCAATCAATTACGGCTGTTCGGGGCCGGTTTTGCGGGCGTCGGGTTTGCGCTACGATTTGCGCCGGGTCGATGCGTATTCCGTGTATCCTGAACTGGAATTTGATATTCCGATTGGTGAAGGAACCGTCGGGACGCTGGGCGATTGCTGGGATCGGAATTATGTGCGGGTGCTGGAATGCTGGGAGTCGGTGAAAATTGCCGAGCAATGCCTGGCGCGCTTGACGGGCGATCTGAAACGCACCCGGGATTTCGATCCGCAGGCGATGGCACCCAAGAAAATCCGGCCCAAAGCACAGGAATTCTACATCCGGGGCGAAATTCCGAAGGGTGAACTGGGTTTCTACTTCCGGGCCGACGGCCGGGCCGATATGCCCTTCCGGTGTCGGGCGCGGTCATGTTCGTACCACAACCTATCGGTCATCAGCGAAATTTCCAAAGGTGCCATGATGGCCGATTTAGTCGCCATTATCGGCTCAATCGATGTCGTAATGGGTGAAGTAGACCGTTAGGCTAACACGAAGATTTCCTGCGTATTGCGGCCAAAACCGTCGTAATCCAGCCCGTAGCCGACGACAAACTGGTTTTGAATTTCGAAACCGACGTATTTAATGGCGACGTCAATCTGCAAGGATTCCGGTTTGAACAGCATCGTTGCGATTTCCAGGGATGCGGGTTGCTGCTCCAGCAATTGCTGTGATACCTGCTGAATGGTGAGGCCGGTATCGATAATGTCCTCAATCAGAATTAGATCCTGACCCGCCAGTGATTCGCTCAGACCCAGGATGTGTTTGACGACACCCGTCGAAGCCGTCTGTTGGTAGGAACTGACCCGAATAAAGGTGACCCGGCACGGAATGGTCAGGTGCGTCATCAGTTCAGCCGCGAAGATAAAGGCGCCGTTCAGCACCACCACCAGCATGGGCTCCTTGTCCCGATAGTCCTGATTAATCTGTTCGGCCAACTGAACAATGCGGTTTTTCAGCGTGTTTTGATCAATAAACGGAACGAAACTTTTGTCTTTGATAGTCAGCATGGTATACCCGTTGGCGCGAAACTCAAAGGTAAGGCATCGAGAGGGTTCGTAAAAACTTTTGATGGCGTAAACTGGAAATTCAAAAACTTCGTTGATAGAAGACGATATCCGTGTCCTTAAAAAATGAAAAAAAACCTTCTTGTTCTAATCGGCTTGTTTCTGACCTTAACGGCTCGTGCTCAGGTCTATTCACTAGCTGAATTTGACAAAAAATACGATATGCTGATGAAGCGTCCCGACGTTCAGATCGAGTCGGCAGAGGCTATCAATAACTTGTATAATTACAAATTTTACGAAGCCGACAAAGAGTTTCGCTGGCTAAAAATGCGGTATCCTGATCACCCGATGCCGTACTTTCTGATGGCCCTCGCCGAGTGGTGGAAAATTGTTCCGAATACGGAAAATACCGACTTTGATGACAAGTGTCTGGCCTACCTGGATACGACGATTACGAAAGCCGAAAAGCTGTATGACGATAAAGAAAACAAAGTAGAACCCGCGTTTTTTCTGGCGGCTGGCTACGGTTTCAAAGGGCGGTTGTATTCGGAGCGCAAGAAATGGGCAAAGGCAACCTGGGCCGGAAAAAACGCCCTGAAATATTTTGATAAATGCAAAGGCAATGGCGATTTGACGCCCGAACTGCTGTTTGGCGATGGGTTATTCAACTACTATGCCCAGTGGATTCCGAAAAACTACCCGGCTTTGAAACCGATTCTGATGTTTTTTCCGAAAGGCAACAAGGCGGAAGGCATTCGGCAGTTGGAAAAAACCGCCAACAACGCTTTTTATACCCGAACCGAGGCCCGGTATTTCCTGCTCCAGATTTATAGCATGGAAAACCAGTACGAAAAGGCGTATGATCTGGCCAAATACATGTGGCAGCAGTATCCCGACAATCCCTATTTCGAGCGGTATTATGCCCGGACGGCATTTGTTCGTGGCTATTCCAACGAAGCCGCATCCGCTTCCAACAGCATTTTGAGCAAAATTGAACGGGGGATGGACGGTTATGAAGGGGTTGGCGGTCGAACGGCAGCGTATATTCTGGCGTACAACAACCAGCATTATACCCGCGATTTGGCCAAAGCCAAGCAGTATTACCTGAAAACCATCGAGTTTGCCAAGCAGACTAACTCCTACGATGCGGCCTATTACTGGGCGTCGGTGTTGAGTCTGGGAAAAATTGCGGCTGCGGAAAAAAACTACGATCAGGCGCAGACCTATTACAAGGAAGTCATTGACAAAGCCGACCGCAAATCCAGCCAGCATAAAGAAGCCAAAGACGGTTTGCAGGAACTCAAGAAGCTGCGGAGAGAGGAGCGGAGGAAAGGAAGGAAATAACAGGGTTGAATATCGAACACTAAATGTTGAATAACGAATATTGAAGTCTAAAAGCGTGCGGAGCTACTTCGATATTCGTTATTCAACATTTAGTATTCGATATTTTTTTCAAGGGATTGGAAGTACTTTGCTTTCTTTGAACGTCGACAGGATTACCATGGTTTGGGTGCTGGCGACTTCTTCGATTTCGTTGATTTTTTCCAGCATCAAAACCTGATACGAGGCAATGTCTTTGGCGATGACTTTCAGCAGAAAATCGCCGGAACCCGTGATGTGGTGGCATTCGATAATCTCCGGAATTCCTTTCACGGCGTTGACAAACGATTCGGTTACCTGCTTCTTGTGACCGACCAGCGAAACCTGCACAAACGTCGTAACGCCCAGACCAACCCGGTCCCGGTTCAGTTGAGCGTGGTAGCTCTGAATGATGCCCGACGTTTCGAGTTTTTTGACGCGCTCAAGGGTAGGTGCGGGGGACAAACCAATTTCCTTCGACAGTTGGGCATTGGTGATTTTAGCGTTTGTCTGTAGAATTTCTAATACTTTCCGATCAATCTGATCGAGTTTGATTCCTGACATGATAGTGATGACCTTAAAACTTTATCCAACCAATATGAGATCACGCAAAACTAAACACAATCCTTTTATTTTTATAAAAAAATATGGATTATTTACTAAAATGTAAAATAATGATTGGTTTTGCGGCCCAATTTTAGCTACAAAATTACTGTATACAATAGTTATACCAAATACTGTTCAACATTAAAATTAACCGTTCCTAAATTTTTTCCAAATAATATTTTGTGGATATAGGGGCGGTTTTCTAAAAAGACTTTCCAAAAAAAAGCAATCGTCTTCTTTAAATCCAAAAAGGAAGAGTTCCACTTCAAGGGGCTTCAACAGAGACAAGGCAATAAACCGATCGGTAACAAAGTTTGAAAGGGGAGAGGGTTCTTCCGTATCTTTGAGCATCAATGTTTTTGACCAATCTCGTGTGCATGCGCTTTCACTACCGGGCTTTCTTCGTCTTTTTCGTCTGCTTTTTTTGGAAAACGTCTGAAGCGATTGCCCAGCATCCGCCCAAGCGGGAGTTTCGGGCGGTTTGGATTGCCACGGTGGACAACATCGACTGGCCGAGTGTGCGGGGGCTGCCGGCCGAAAACCAGCAGGCCGAATTTATTGCCCTGCTTGACCAGCACCAGCGGGCGGGCATCAACGCCGTGGTGGTGCAGATCCGGGCGGCTGCGGATGCCTTTTACGCCAAAAGTACGGAACCCTGGTCGTTCTGGCTGACGGGCCAGCAGGGCCGGGCCCCGGTGCCATTCTACGATCCGCTGGAATTCATGATCCGGGAAACCCACGACCGTGGCATGGAATTTCACGCCTGGTTTAACCTCGACCGGGCCACATTCAGTAAAAACTCCAGTGTTACGCCCGATCACATCAGTTTCCGACGACCAGAATGGATGCTGCAATACGGTGGCCGAAAGCTATTCAATCTGGGATTGCCTGAAGTCCGCAACTACGTGACCGGTATTGTGACCAACATCGTTCGGAATTACGATGTCGACGGCATTCATTTTGACGATTATTTTTATCCGTACGGAGTGGCCGGACAGGTTATTCACGACGAAGTGACCTATAAAACGTATTTCAACGGGATGAACCTGGCGAATTGGCGTCGAGAAAACATCAACCAGTTGATACACCAACTCCGGGATTCGATTCAGGCCCTGAAACCGTATGTGAAGTTTGGCGTCAGTCCGTTTGGGGTCTGGAAAAACAGCAGCCAGGACCCCGAAGGCTCGCTCACGACGGGCGGTTTGACATCTTATTTTGATTTGTATGCCGATACCCGCAAATGGATTCGGGAAGGCTGGATCGACTACATTGCGCCACAAGTGTATTTTAGTACAGATTTTCAGAAGGTTCCGTACCGGCTTCTGGTCGACTGGTGGATCAAAAACGGCTTCGACCGACACCTCTATATTGGCCAGGGCGCGTTTCGGATCAACCGTTCTACTCCGCGCGACCGCGCCTGGAACAATCCGAACGAGATGACGACCCAACTGAACTACAACCGGCAGTTCAGCCAGATTCATGGCAGTATCTTCTTTAGCTCCAAATCCCTGACGGATAACCTGAATGGTGTTCGCGATACGTTGCTGACGAATTTCTACCGGTATCCGGCGCTGATCCCGCCAATGCCCTGGAAAGATCCCGAACCGCCCCTTTCACCCAAAGACCTGAAAGCCCGGCCTACGTCCGAGGGCGTCGAACTGCTCTGGCAGGAACCCGGCCCGGCACCGGACGGCGACAAGGCCCGGTATTATGTGGTGTATCGTTTTGACCGGAAAGACAAGGTGAATACGGAAGATCCGACCCACATTCTGGCGATCTGTGTGGGCGAACGAACCACCCGGTTTATCGACCGAACCGCCGAAGCCGATGGACGGTATGTGTATCTGATCACGTCACTCGACCGGTTGCACAACGAAAGCGTGCCGAGTCAGGTCAATGTGCGGGTTCCGGAGGAGTGAAGGAGAGAAAATTATAAATGTAAAATGACGAATGCTAAATGTAAAAGGCTGGCTACACTTCTACATTTAGCATTCGTCATTTTACATTTATAATTCAATTAGTCGCTGATTATCAGCGACTAATTGAATTACACCGTCTTCAAAAACGCCAGTCCTTTCACGGCAATGTCTTCGCCGGAGGCTTCGATGTCGCGCCAGATGGCTGCGGCTTTGGCAATGGCTTTCACCTCGGGCGTAAACGACTCGATGACCAGTTGGCCTTTAAAATCAATGTCTTTCAGCGCCTGACCAATGGAGGTCCAGTCGATGTGGTCGTTGCCCGGAATACCCCGGTCGCAACCGCAACTGTGCAGCAATTCCAGCCGCGAACCGGCTTTGCGAATGGCATCGGCCTGGAATTTCTCCTCGATGTTCATATGGAACGTATCCAAGTGCAGCCGAACGGCGTCATTATCAACTAAATCCGCCAGATGGATGGCCTGATCGCAGGTGTTGATAAAGTCGGTTTCGAAGCGATTGAGTGGTTCGAGGGCAATTTTCAACTCTTTGCCCGCAGCATAGGCCGCCAGTTCTTTCAAATGCCCGACCACGGTTTTCTCCTGTTCCTTATACACGTCTTTCGGCGTGGCTTCGGCGCGTCCGACACTCGAATACAGCGGGCCAACCAGCATTTCGGCGCCGATAATTTCCATGAAATCCAGCAACGCTTTCAGGTATGTCATCGCCGTTTGCTGCTGCTCTTCGTCTCCACGAAAATCCCGGTCCGGACCCATGGCCGCACAAACCGTTTTGCAACCTAACCCGGCATCAGCCAACGCCTGTTTTACCAACTGAGGATCGACGTTCCAGGGTTCTTCCAAACCGATTTCGACGGTATCGAAGCCCCATTCCGCAAATTTTGAAAACCACTTCACGCTTTCGTTCGTAAAAGGCGATGTAAATAAAAACGTGTTGATGCCAATGGTGTACATAGGGGTTGATTGGTTATGATCTATCTGGTCTTGTTTCTGCGGTTTTGCCTCAGCGGCCCTGTAAAACGGGTATATTCGGTAATCACCTTTTAGGCAATGCAAAGGATGGTTAGTGTGCTTTTTACTGTCATTGCAGGACATTTATGGCGATTTCCTGCCGGATTTCAGGAAGCAAACTGCTGTTCGACTTCCGCCATGACGGCGTCAATCGGGCGGGCATCGGCAAAAAAGGAGACGATCCTGAGGAGAATACCTTCCACCACGGCGTCGGGGCAGGATGCTCCGCAGGTCAGTAGAACGGTGACCGGTTTTTGTTCCGGTAGAAAGTTTTCGGTGACCACTTCCTGCTTCGTATGCAAGTTAAAATGCCGGATCAGCTCCCGCGACAGAATTTTCTGTTCGGTTTCAATGAAATACGTCGGCAGTTTTTCTTCGCACAACTCCACGATGTGCAACGTATTGGAACTGTTGTAACCACCTGCAACAATCGTGAAATCGGCGGGATGCGTCAACAGGGCGTAGGTCGAATCCTGGTTGTCGTTGGTCGCGTAGCAAAGCGTGTCGCGGGTATTGGCAAAACGACTATCCACCTCGTCCGGCAGCAGACGGTAGTGGCGGATCATGACGGTTTTTAGGAAATCGGCAATCTGCTGCGTATCCGATGCCAGCATGGTGGTTTGATTCACGACGCCGATGCGCTGCAAATCCCGTTCGGGATCAAAACCGGGTGAAAACTGGCCGTTGAATTCGGCATAAAACGCTTCTTTGGTCGATTCGCCGGTGATATATGTCGCCAACCGTTGCGCCTGCGCCATGTCTTTCACCACAACGGTCGGTGCCGATGCTTTGCTGTGCGAAAACGTAGCGCGGGTTTCCTCGTGCGACGGTTTTCCGTGAACCACCACGGTATAGTCTTTCTGCCCGATTTGCGTAGCTTTGTTCCACACTTTTTCGACAAACGGACAGGTCGTATCGTATTGCTCGACATTGAGGCCGATGTCGGTCAGTTTCTGCTGAATCTCGATGGTCGTGCCGAATGCCGGAATCACCACGACATCGTCATTCCGCAATTCCTCCCACGGAATGATCTGTTTCCCCGAGGTTTCCATGATAAACTGCACCCCGCGTTCCTGTAAATCCCGGTTCACATCCGGATTGTGAATCATTTCACTGAGTAGGAAAATGCGTTTTCCGGTATTTTCAGCAATGGCTTTGTAGGCAATTTCAATGGCATTTTCGACGCCATAGCAAAATCCGAAATGCCGGGCAATGCGGAAGCGAACCGGACCAAAATCAAGAACCGTGGGTGTAAAATCGCGCTTGAGCTTATCGCGTTTCCGCCGAAGTTCTTTCAACGGGCTGATGATGGTACTGCGGTAATACTCCGGGATGTTGAAGGATTTCATTCGGGCAAAATTAGACAGACTTCATCGGAAGAACAACGGCCGGAATCGCTTCGTTCAGCTAAAAAGATCGGCTCATCAGGAGAGCGTTGTCAAACGGCCCAGAATATCGTCCAGATACTCCCGGCTGTTGCTTAGGCGTGGCACTTTATGCTGACCACCCAACTTGCCCCGGGTTTTCATCCATTCGTAGAACGTCCCCCGCGGAACGGCGTGGACAATGGGCGGATGCAGCACCATGTCGTTATACCGCTTGGCGTCGTAGTCGGAGTTGACCTGCCGGAGTGTTTGGTCGAGGACCTTGCGGAACGTATCGAAATTAGCAGGTTCGCTCGAAAACTCGATGATCCACTCGTGTCGGCCGTTGGTTCCGCTGCCCATATAAACCGGCCCGGCGGTATAATCGCTCACCGTGGCCCCGGTTGCTGCGCAGGCTTGGGTAATGGCGTTTTCGGCGTTTTCGATGATCACTTCTTCTCCGAAGGCATTGATAAAATGCTTGGTCCGGCCACTCACTTTCAAGCGGAAGGGGTATTTTGAGGTAAACCGCACGGTATCGCCGACGCGGTATCGCCACAGTCCGCCGTTGGTGGTAATCACCAGCGCGTAATTCTTGTTCAGTTCAACTTCTTCGATGGTCAGGGCTTTTGGAAAAGGCTTGTCGGCATCTTCCATCGGCACAAACTCGTAGAAAATACCGTAGTCCAGCATGATCAGCATTTCGCCGATCCGCTTTAGATCGTCCTGAATCGCAAAAAAACCCTCCGAAGCGTTGTAGATTTCAAGGTAGCGGGTGTCGTTGGAAGGAAAAACTTCGTTGGAAAACAACTCCCGATAGGGCTGAAAAGCCACGGCACCGTGGATAAAAACCTCAAAATTGGGCCATACTTCCAGAATATTCTGCTTGCCGGTTAGGGTCAACACTTTTTCCAGCAAAACCAGCGCCCAGGTCGGAACGCCCAGAATACTCGTCACGTTTTCGCGGGCGGCAATTTCGGCCATCCGGTCGATTTTTTCCTCCCACTTGTCCATCAGCGCCACTTCGATGGGCGGGGTGCGGATATACTGCGCCCAGGGCGGCAGGTTTTTCATGACCACCGCCGACACGTCGCCCGCGTAGCCGTGCTGACCATACGGATTTTCGTGTAGACTACCACCAATCGACAGCCCTTTCCCCTCGAAGGCTTTGCTTTCCGGATTGTTGGCGATGTAGAGCGCCATCATGTCTTTACCGCCCCGAAAATGGCTTTCGTCCAGCGATTCCTGCGAAACCGGAATGAACTTGCTGCGGGCGTTGGTGGTTCCCGACGACTTGGAAAACCAGTGAATGCGGGAGGGCCATAGCAGTTTCTGCTCACCCTTCATCGTCCGCTCAATATACGGAAACAGGTCTTCGTAGGAAGAAACCGGCACCCGTTCCTGGTACTCACGGACGGTGCGGATGGAATCGTAGTGGTGTTGGCGGCCCCATTGCGTATGACGGCCTTTGTTGATAAGCTGCTGAAAAACCGCCTGCTGAACCTCGCCGGGATGCGCCATCATAGCTTTGATGCGCGGCACTCGCCGGAGCAGCAGCCATTTCAATGTCGTATTCAGCAGGGTCATACGTGGAGTGGTAATTCTGATTCAAACTTACTAAAAATGTTGCATTTAGAAGAACTTTGCTTCATAACCTGATTCGGTGGATATTGTTCGTTGGAATTCGTAAACTGCCACCGTTGAAAAAACCGGGAGTTTAGGCTCTTTTATTGGTATAAAAGCAAGAATAAATTTTCTTTGTGACCGATCCGGCACATGCCGTTCTCTGTATGAAAATCTTGAAAGCCCTGCTGAGCCTGCTTATTTCCATTGGCGTAACGGTTGCACTTAATCAGCCCTGGGGCAGTGTTCCGGCTCTGGGACGTTTGCTGAGTCCATTTGAAGGATTTTGGCAGAATGCCGAAACCGCGGGCCACTCTTCGGAACAAAAGATATCCGTCAAAGGTGCGAAAGAAGAGGTCACCATTTTGTTTGACGATCTGCATGTTCCGCACATTTTTGCCAAAAATGACTACGACGCTTATTTTGCCCAGGGCTACGCTACGGCCCGCGACCGCTTGTGGCAGATGGAATTTCAAACCCACGCGGCTGCCGGACGGATTTCGGAGCTAATTGGTGACCGTGCGGTTGAACTCGACCGCTATAACCGGCGGCTGGGCATGACCTACGGTGCTGAAAAATCGCTGGAAGGCATGTCGAATGACCCGGTTTCCAAATCGGTGCTGGAAGCCTACACGGCGGGCATCAACGCCTACATCGACCAATTGAAACCGGCTGATTATCCGATTGAATACAAGTTGCTGGGATACGCTCCCGAACCGTGGACGCCCATCAAAGTAGCATTTCTGCTCAAGCAGATGACCCAGACGCTGGCAGCGGGCGCCGACGATCTGATGATGACCAACAGCCGGCAGCAGCTCGGCCCGGCTTTGACAGCCAATTTGTTTCCGGATTATCCTTTTAAAGAAGACCCCATCATTCCGGTCGGCACACGTTGGGACTTCACGCCGGTCAAGCTGCCTACTCCGCCCCAGATTACCGAAAATGACAGCAGCGTCGCGCTGAACTGGCAGTCGCATGATCCGGGGATTGGCAGTAACAACTGGGCCGTTGGTCCGGAGAAAACCGCCACGGGCTACCCGATTCTGGCGAACGACCCGCACCTGACGCTGAGTTTGCCTTCCATCTGGTATCAGGTTCAATTGGTTACGCCCACGATGAACGTCTACGGCGTGTCATTGCCCGGTGCCCCCGGCGTCATCATCGGTTTTAACAAAGACGTGGCCTGGGGCGTTACGAACGTCGGGGCGGATGTGCTGGATTTTTACAAGATTCGTTTTCGGGATAACCGGCGACAGGAATACTGGCACGACGGAAAGTGGAAACCGGTTCGTCGGCGGGTTGAAACCATTTGGGTAAAAGGAAAACCGGCGGTTGTCGACACCATATTATATACCCACCACGGCCCGGTGGTTTATTTGCCCGAAGACAAACCGTTCCGAAACAACATTCCGACGGGCTATGCCGCTCGCTGGATTGCCCACGAGGTCGACAATGGCATCAAGACGTTCTATTTGCTAAACCGGGCCAAAACCTACGACGATTATGTAACGGCCTTGTCGTATTACGTAGCTCCCGCGCAGAACTTCGTTTTTGCCAATGCGGCCAAAGACATCGCGATTTCGCCGAATGGACGGTTTCCGTTAAAATGGCGCGATCAGGGCAAATTTCTTTTGGACGGTACCAGGGCCGCGAACGACTGGCAGGGCTGGATTCCGGCGGCTCAGAATCCCCGCGTGAAAAATCCGCCGAGGGGATTTGTCAGTTCGGCCAACCAATCGTCGACCGATCCGACCTATCCCTATTATATCAATTGGGAGTTTGAAACGACCGACCGGGGCATGCGGATCAACCAACGGCTGACAGCAATGCAAAACGTGACGGTGGACAGCCTGCGTCATCTACAAAATGATGTGTATAACCATCAGGCTTCCAAATTTCTGCCGGTTCTCCTGCCATATATTCAGGAAAAAGACCTTTCCGATCCGCAAAAGCAGGCGTTGAAAACCGTCCGCCAGTGGAACTACCAGCAGGATACGGCATCAGTTGCCGGCACCATTTTCGTGGATTGGATCAGCCGTCTGGAAGACGGAATCTGGGCCGACGATTTTCCGGATGACGCCAACCGGCCCCTGCGGTATCCGAATACCGACCGCACACTGCAACTCGTCACCGAAGAGCCCACTTCCCGCTGGTTTGACAACTTGCAAACGCCAAACCGCAAAGAAACGATTCAGGAAGTCGTCACCAGCAGCTTTCGGGCTACGGTTGATTCACTAGCAAAACAGCATGGGTCTCTGGGGAAAACCTGGGCCTGGGCCGGTCACAAAGGAACGTCCGTTCGGCACCTGATTCCGGGTCTGGATGCCTTCAGTGCGTTGAATGTGCAAATTGGCGGAGGACGCGGCATTGTCAATGCCGCCGGTCGCCGGGCTGGGCCGTCGTGGCGAATGATTGTCCAGACGGGACCCGACGTTCGGGCGTATGGTGTTTTTCCAGGTGGTCAATCCGGCAATCCCGGTAGTCCTTACTACCTGAACATGCTCGAAACCTGGCGAAAAGGGGACTTGTACGAGCTGCTTTATTTAAAATCGGTAACCGAAAAAAGTCCGCGGATTCAATCGACTCTTCAACTGACCCGTTAAAACCATGCTGCCTTTTTTGTTGATCGTTTTGTTAAGTGCCGTCGCGCAGTTGTTTTTGCCGTGGTGGAGTATTGCCGTGGTGGCGTTTGGGGTCTGTTTCTGGCGTAGCAAAACCGGCTGGCGGGCTTTTGGGGTCGGGTTTTCAGGAATTGCGGTGGTCTGGTTTGTCTATGCATTCCTGATTCATCTGCAAACGGATGGTATTCTGACGGGTCGGATGGCTGAGCTTTTTTTTAAAACGAAAACGCCGGTTTTCCTGCTCCTCATCACGCCCCTGCTGGGCGGTCTGACAGGCGGCCTGGCGGGTTTGGCGGGCCGTCAGGTCCGTGCGGTTTTTATGGCCAAACCGGAATGAATGCTTCGCAGAGCTGCATCAGATTGCTACGTAACGAGTAAATCGTACCTTTGTAAAATCATTAATCCATTAATTAACTGTTTCTTGTGAAAAACGCATCCCTTGTTTTGAACGCCGTACTGGCGGTTGCTGTAGCAGTTTTATACTATCTGCACTTCTCTGATAAAAACACTACAGAACCGGTTTCTGCCAGTACAACGAAATCGACGCCGGTCCGCAAGACGGTTTATGTCAACGTCGACTCCCTGCTGACCAATTATGAATATTTTAAAGACACCCGGAAAGTGCTGGAAAGCAAACGGTTTCAGCTTGACAATGAATTGAACAACAAGGGTCGTTCACTGCAAAATGAAGTGGCTTTCTTTCAGCAACGGGCCCAAACGATGACAATGGAACAGGGTCGGGCTACGGAAGCGGCTTTGCAAAAGAAACAACAGGATTTGGTGGCCTATCGCGACCGGGTGGTTCAGCAACTGGCAGAAGAAGAGCAAAAAAAGAATGAAGAGCTATACAATCAGATTCATGATTATCTGAAAAAAGTCAATAAGCAAAATCAGTATGATTTTGTCATGGGTTACTCCAGAGGGGGCGGCATTCTCTTCGCCGACACCACGCTGGATGCGACCAAATCGATCATTGGCGGCCTAAATAAAGAATATCAGCAAAAGCAGACCAAAAAATAAAAACCCGTCATCTACGGTAAACGAAGCTCCACTACCGGTTCGTAGTGGAGCTTTTTTATGTTCTTTTTTCAACAAAATAAAGATTCATACCGGGTTTTTAGAAGGTAGAATGCACTACGGCATAAAATTTGTTAAACGTACGGTGATGTTGTATGTATCGACAAGTCATTGTGATCCATTCAATGCAATAATCTTTCTAAATAACGGCCATTAGCCCGGAAAGACAGGGTTTAATTTTTAGCGATTGGTACACGCTAAGGGTGTGTATAAATGAAGATATCCTGGAGAATGCCGGTGTGTACAGAAGGGTCTTGAGGCTGTGATTCGGCTGTACGCCGTATCTTTTTGGATGCGGTTAAAACACCGGCTTCGCCAGGAAAACGTTTACAATGCAGGAATCATTTGATACCCCGGAGATTACTTCGGGGTATTTTTTGTTTACAAATCGGTACTTTTGAATTACTATTTAAAAGTCAGTTTGTCAATCCGTTTTCCAGCACCCGAATGTTCTGGAAAGCAGGAATGGACTACCATCCGATTACTACATTGACCACACTATAGTTATGTCTGATAAAACCTTGGCCAAACACATCGAAATCCGGAATCGCCGGGCTTCATTTGAATACTTTTTCTTGGAGACTTTTACCGCCGGGATAATGCTTACAGGTACAGAAATCAAATCGGTCCGGCAGGGAAAAGTGAATTTGGGAGATGCCTATTGTTTGTTTTCAAAAGAAGAGTTGTATGTCCGGCAAATGCACATTTCACAGTATACGGAAGGAACCTACAATAACCACGAACCGCTGCGTGACCGGAAACTGCTGTTGCAGAAGCGGGAATTGAAACGACTGGTCAATAAACTGACCGATCAGGGGTTGACGATCATCCCAACCAAGCTTTTTATCAATGACCGGGGGTTTGCCAAACTGGAGATTGCACTGGCCAAAGGGAAAAAATTATACGACAAACGCGACTCGATCAAGGAAAGGGATGTTTCGCGGGAGATGAGCCGGGAGCCGTTTTGATGCTTAGTTGCCTGACGGTCAAGCTTGTCGGCTATAGTTAAAAAAATACGTACGATTCCGGGAATAACCTGTCATTTATAATGAAATATCATTAACTTGCTTGAAAAAGTAGGAGTCAGATACATTGTTTATGGGTAGGAAAGTCCTGGTACTTAATCAAGACTATAGCGCATTAGGCATCTGTTCTGTACCGAAAGCGTTCTTGTTGGTCTACCTGAACAAAGCGGAACTGGTTGCCAAATCTCAGGGTTTCGTCCTGCGAACGGTGGACGTTGAGTACCCGTCTCCCACCGTCATCCGCCTGCATCGCTACATTCACCTCCCTTACAAGGGGGTCATGCTCAACCGTCAGAATATTTTTAAACGCGACGGAAACCGGTGTCAGTACTGCGGCAAACACGAAGACCTGACCCTCGACCATGTTCTGCCCAAATCGAGGGGCGGCAAAACCAACTGGGACAACCTCATCACGGCCTGTAAACGCTGCAACTCCCAGAAAGGCGACCTCACGCCCGAAGAAGCCGGCATGAAATTGTATCAGAAACCCTTCAAACCGTCTTTCCTCGTCTTTCTCCGTGACTTTTCCGGCTCACTCGAAGAAACGTGGGTTCCTTTTCTGGCCAAGCGCGAAAAAATGTACTGAGCAATCTGCACTTCAACGGCCCCGTTGACGGGAAATGACATTTTTTTGTCTTTCCTGGATGTTTTTCCAGAAAACTTCACTATTTTTGCACCTCCTTTTTTGGGGCAGTGTCTCCATGTATCAACTAAAAGTCAGCCAGGAAGGCCCGGGGGCTGATGTATCGATGGGCCACAACCAAACTTTTATGAGCAAAACGCAAACACTGCCTGATTTTGATTGGGATAAGGCAGACAACCGGGGTTTTGGTAGCGGCTATTCAGATGAAGAGCGTAATCGCCTGTCTGAGCTGTACGATAATACCCTGGCGCAAGTAAACGAAAAAGAGGTAGTGATCGGGACCGTCGTCGGTATTACTGACCGGGAAGTGATTCTTAACATTGGTTTTAAATCGGATGGTCTGGTTCCGGCTTCGGAATTCCGTGATCTGCCCGATATGAAAATTGGTGATGAAGTAGAAGTTTACGTAGAAAATCAGGAAGACCCCAATGGTCAACTGGTGTTGTCGCGCAAGAAAGCCAAAGTCATTACGGCCTGGCAGAAAATTCAGCGCGCTCTGGACGAGGATCTCGTAATTGAAGGATTCGTGAAGCGCCGGACCAAAGGTGGTCTGATTGTCGATATTTATAGCATTGAAGCTTTCTTGCCAGGATCACAGATCGATGTGAAGCCGATTCGTGATTTCGACGTGTTCGTCGGCAAGAAAATGGAAGTGAAAGTGGTGAAAATCAATTACGCCAACGATAACGTAGTGGTTTCACACAAAGTACTGATCGAAAAAGATCTTGAAGCACAACGTCAGCAAATCCTGAACAACCTGCAAAAAGGTCAGGTGCTGGAAGGGGTGATCAAGAACATGACCAACTTCGGGGTATTTATCGACCTCGGTGGTGTCGATGGTCTGCTGCACATCACGGATATTTCGTGGGGCCGCATCAGCCATCCGTCCGAACTGTTGCACCTCGATCAGAAAGTCAACGTCGTTGTACTGGATTTCGACGAAGACAAAAAACGGATTTCGCTGGGTATGAAGCAACTCCAGGCGCATCCATGGGATTCGCTGCAGGAAGGCATGCAGATTGGCTCGAAAGTGAAAGGCCGGATTGTCAACGTGGCCGACTACGGCGCGTTCCTGGAAATCATGCCGGGTGTTGAAGGTCTGATCCACGTTTCTGAAATGTCGTGGTCGCAGCATCTTCGCAATCCGCAGGACTTCCTGAAAGTGGGCGATGAAGTGGAAGCCGTTGTGCTGACGCTGGATCGCAACGATCGCAAGATGTCCCTCGGTATCAAGCAACTGACGGCTGACCCCTGGTCACGTCCGGAACTGGTGGAGAAATACGCCATCGGTACCAAGCATAAAGGGGTTGTTCGGAACCTGACCAACTTCGGTTTGTTCCTGGAACTGGAAGAAGGCATCGACGGTCTGGTACACGTATCGGATTTGTCTTGGACGAAAAAAATCAAGCATCCGTCTGACTTCATCAAAGTTGGCGAAGAGCTGGAAGTAATCGTTCTGGAACTGGATGTTGATAACCGTCGTCTGGCTTTGGGTCACAAACAACTGGAAGAAAATCCGTGGGATACGTTTGAGAGCGTTTTCACTCCGGGATCAGTTCACCGGTGTACGATTCTGTCGAAAAACGACAAAGTTGCCACGCTGGAACTGCCTTACGGTATCGAAGGCTTCTCAGCCCTGAAAAACTTGCAGAAAGAAGACGGTTCGTGGGCTGATGTCGGCGAAACGGTTGACTTCAAAGTGATTGAATTTTCGAAGGACGAAAAACGCATTATGCTGTCGCACTCAAAAACGTGGCAGGAAAAAGGCGACGATCGCAAACCGGAGAAAAGACAGGCTGTTGCCAAAGCACCGACCACCAGCAGCAAAGAACCGGAGCGGGCTACGCTCGGTGACCTCGATGCCCTGGCTGCGTTGAAAGAGCAAATGGAAGGTCGTTCTTCGAAAGGAGAATAAGTTCTGAAATATTTGAAGTGCCGCGCTGTCTGGAATGAATATTGTAGTAAGTTTGCGGCACGATAGCAGTCGAGGAGTTTGGGAATTTAAGAATTCAGGAGGACTTTCAGGAGATCTCTCCACCCCTTAAATTCCTGAACTCCAAAACCAAAAAGGGTCCTGTGGCCGAGTGGCTAGGCAGAGGTCTGCAAAACCTTTTACAGCGGTTCGAATCCGCTCGGGACCTCTTCCTTTGTATCGGTTCGATACAAGTACTATTTTAATACGAATTGCCATCCGGGGAGGTTCAAAGCCTGCTGGATGGCATTTTTTTTAGAATTAATTTAGGTCTGGGAGGGTCGTTTAAAGTGATCAAATCGTGCAAAAAAGCCAGTTACTTAGACAAAGTATAAATAAAATCCTGTGGTAAAATATCAAACCGCAGATGTTTGATTAAAACCGTTCCTGTGCTACTTTTGTGCGTTAATGGAAAATAATTAGTAGGTATGCATACTGATTTTATCGGTTTCTCATTGATTAAAATGTACTCACGAAGTGTAATAAGTACTCTAGTAATTGTACTGATAGCACTGTTCAGCAGCTATCAGTCAGTGGCTCAGGAAGCCGCGGCTGCAGGTGGTGACGCGGCAAAAGGAAAGGAATTATTCTCGACTTTATGCCAGCAATGCCACGCCGTAACGGACGAAAAAGTAATCGGTCCCGGGTTAAAAGGGATCAAAAGCCGCCGGGATGAAGCGTGGCTGATCAAGTGGATCAAGAATCCACAAGCCGTCATTTCCAGTGGCGATGCCTATGCCACAGCACTGTACGCCAAGTACCAGCCGCTGGTGATGCAGAGCTTCCCGGATTTGTCCGATGACGACATCAGAAACATTCTGGCGCACGTAGAAGCGGCTGGAAAGCCGACACCGACTGATGCAACAGCACCCGGAGGAACTGCCGGGCCAGCGACTACCGCACCGGCCAGCGAAAGCCCATCCGGACTATTCACGGCCGTGTTGGTTGCGCTGCTTGTCGTTATGATGCTGGTTCTGGGCGTTTTACTGGTTCTGGTATCGGTTCTGTCAAAAGCCGTTGCGCCAACCCCCGGGACTGAAGGCACCCAATCGACACCGTTCTTTCAACGACTGAAAAGCAACCTGTCGGCTGTCGCCAGCAACAGCACCCTGCGCTCCATTGTTCTGTGGCTGTTTGTATTTGTAGTAACCAAGCAAACTTTCGACGGTCTTTATAGCGTCGGTGTTTCGCAGGGGTACGCTCCCAAACAACCCATCGCGTTTTCGCATAAGCTGCACGCCGGTCAATACCAGATCAATTGTAACTACTGCCACACCAGTGTTTACAAGGGAAAGCTGGCCACGATTCCATCGGCTAATATCTGTATGAACTGCCACGGTGAAATCAAACGCGAATCACCGGAAATTCAGAAAATCTACAAGGCTATCGAAGAAGATCGTCCTGTGGAATGGGTGCGTGTTCACAATCTCCCGGATTTGGCCTATTTCAATCACGCCCAGCATACGAATGTAGGTCAGGTGCAATGCCAGACTTGCCACGGCGAGATCGAAAAAATGGAAGTGGTCGAGCAGCGGTCGTCCCTGACGATGGGCTGGTGTATCGATTGCCACCGGAAAACCGAAGTTGCTACGAAGGATAATGCCTACTACGATAAATTAGTTGCCCTCCACAAAAAGGGAAGCAAAGAACCGTTGCGAGTGGCTAATATTGGTGGCCTCGAGTGTTCAAAATGCCATTATTAATCACATCGAATCCCATTAAACAGTTGAACTGAATCAATAGGACTGTATGGAAAGTACAAATAAACGGTATTGGAGGGGACTGGAAGAGCTACGAAACGACGAATCTTTTGTAAAAAACGCGTATAAGGAGTTTCCAGAAGCCACGAGTGATAAATCATCTACCGAATCAGGAAGTATTGTCGACGGTATTGGTAGTGACCGTCGGGATTTCTTAAAAGTATTGGGATTCGGCATGGCCGCCGTGACACTGGCGGCTTGCGATACGCCGGTTCACCGTGCTATACCGTATATCAACAAACCGGAAAGCACCTTTCCGGGCATTGCCGATTATTATGCATCGACCTATAGTGAAGGGGGCGACTACATTCCGGTTTTGGTGAAGACCCGAGAAGGTCGGCCCATCAAAATTGAAGGAAATACGTCATCGACCATCACCAAAGGGGGAACGTCGGCACGGGTTCAGGCTTCCGTTTTGTCGCTGTATGACAACGACAAACTGAAAGGCCCGAAACGCGGAGACGCCGATAGCGACTGGGCAACGATTGATAAGGAAATTTTGGGTCAGTTGCAACGGGGTGGAGCCATCCGCATCGTTTCATCAACCCTGCTGAGTCCGTCGACCAAATCGGTTATTGCGGCTTTCATTGCCAAATACCCAACGGCTACGCACATTCAATATGATGCCAACTCCGTTTCTGGATTGGTGCAGGCCAATCAGACGTCGTTTGGTCAGGCGGTGATTCCTTCCTACGATTTCAGCAAAGCCAAAACGATCGTCAGCGTTGGTGCCGACTTTCTGGGTAGCTGGATCGCTCCATTAGAATACACGGATCAATATATCTCAACCCGTAAAGTCGGCGCAAACGCTGGTAACAAAAAGGAAATGTCACGGCATTACCAGTTTGAAACCGGTTTGTCGATGACGGGTTCCAACGCCGATTACCGGAGTCCCATCAAACCTTCGCAGGAAGGTCTGGTGGTCGCTGCGCTCTATAATAAAGTAGCGGCTAAATTGGGTGGTGCGCCGGTTAGCACGGCCGCTGTAGATGTTCCGTACCTGGACAAAGCCGCTGCCGATCTGGCATCTGCCCGGGGTGCCGCGCTGGTCGTTTCCGGTTCAAATGATCCCAATGTTCAGGTGCTGGTCAATGCGCTGAACAACCTGTTGGGTAGCTATGGCGTTACGATCGATCTGAGTCGGCCCGTCAATTACCGCCAGGGTAACGATGCGGCCATGAATGCCTTCATCACCGATGCCAAGGCGGGACGGATTCAGGGCGCTATTTTCTACGCAGCTAACCCGGTTTACGATCACCCGCGCGGTGCCGAATTGAAAGAAGCCCTGCCAAAAATTGGCTTGTCGGTTTCCTTTGCCGACCGTTCCGACGAAACCGCTTCCCTCTGTAAATACACCTGCCCGGCTTCACATTACCTCGAATCGTGGGATGATGCGTCACCCAAAGCCGGTTTCTATAGCCTGACCCAGCCGACGATCAATACGATCTTTAAAACCCGTCAGCCGCAGGTTTCGCTGCTGACCTGGGCCGGTTTGAGCCCGAATTACGAAAACTTTATCAAAAACTACTGGCGGACATCCATTTATCCGCAAGCCGGTAGTGGATTGCCATTCGACCAGTTCTGGATTCAGTCGCTGCACAATGGTGTTCTGGAAGTGAATGCAGCGGTAGCGGGTGCTGCCGGGGCTTTCAAACCCGAAACGGTTGCAGCCGCAGCCGCTGGGGTTGCCCAAAAATACAAGCCAAACGCAACAGGATTCGAATTGTCACTTTACGAAAAAGTGAGCATTGGAACCGGTGCCATGGCGAACAATCCCTGGTTACAGGAATTGCCTGATCCGGTTTCAAAAGCCTGTTGGGACAATTACGCCTGTCTGTCGCAGAAAACCGCTGCCGAACTGGGTGTCGAGCAGTTCGACCTGGTTTCGATTGAAGTAACGGGCAAACCCGCCGTTGAATTGCCGGTTCTGGTTCAGCCCGGGCAGGCCGACGGTACGGTTTCCATCGCCATTGGATATGGGCGCGAGAAAGCCGGTAAATCGGCTGATGGCGTTGGTAAGAATGCTTACCCTTTGGCATCCGTTTCGGCAAATTCGTTGCTGTTTTCCGCAATGGACGTAAAAATTACCAAAGCTAGCGGAAGTCGCACCATCGCCCAGACCCAAACCCACGATACCGTGATGGGTCGCCGGGCGGTTATTCAGGAAACGATCTTAGCGGCTTACAAAAAAGATCCAAAAGCCGGTCGGTATTTCCCGAAAGTGGTCACCTCAGAAGGCCCCGTCTCTCCTACAGACATTTCGCTTTGGAAAGGATACGAAAAAACAAACCACTCTTGGGGCATGATCATCGACCTCAACTCCTGCACCGGTTGTGCCGCGTGTGTCGTGAGTTGCCAGGCCGAAAATAACATCCCGGTTGTGGGGCGGCAGGAAGTTATCAACCGCCGTGAAATGCACTGGATTCGGATCGACCGGTATTACAGCAGCGATGCCGAAGCCGAAGACCGGAAAGGTCTGGAAATTGCTTCCAACAATCCGGAAGTCGTCTTCCAGCCCATGCTGTGTCAGCATTGCTCCAACGCTCCCTGCGAAACCGTATGTCCGGTATTGGCAACGACACACAGCGCGGAAGGGCTAAACCAGATGACCTACAACCGTTGCGTGGGAACCCGGTATTGCGCCAACAACTGCCCCTACAAAGTGCGCCGGTTTAACTGGTTCAAATATTTCGACAACGACAATTTCGACTACCACTACAACAACGATCTTGGAAAGATGGTCATCAATCCGGATGTGACCGTTCGTTCGCGGGGCGTTATCGAGAAGTGTTCATTCTGCGTGCAACGTATTCAGGAGGGGAAACTGACGGCCAAAAAAGAGCGCAGAAGACCCAAACCGGATGAAATTCAGGTAGCTTGTGCACAAGCCTGCCCAACCGGTGGCATTATCTTTGGCGATATGAATGATCCGGAAAGCACGATTTCGAAACTGTTGAAAGAGGAGAATGAGGCCCGGGCTTTTCAGGTTCTGGAAGAAATCAACGTAAGACCGCAGATTTCGTACCTGACCAAAATCCGGAACAAGGATGAAGAAGCCAAACCCGTTGCAGCCGCAGCCGGGCACGCTGAATAACGTCACCCTGATTGTGTATTTCCAGTTTGTTAACTAGTAGCATTCAAAATTAACTACCATGCACGTTACATCACCCGTGAGAACCCCACTGGTAACCGGGGGCAAGACATATGCCGACGTGACGGAAGACATCTGCAAGCAGGTTGAAGGGAAACCAACCCGCGAGTGGACAATTGCTTTTGTCATTTCGTTTGTCGTATTGATTTACGGCACCTGTTGCGTATTCTGGACCTGGTGGGAAGGTCTGGGCGTCTGGGGCTTGAACAAAACCGTAGGCTGGGCCTGGGATATTACCAACTTCGTGTGGTGGGTCGGTATCGGTCACGCCGGTACGCTGATCTCCGCCATTTTGTTGTTGTTCCGGATGAAATACCGGACGTCGATCAACCGGGCGGCTGAAGCCATGACCATCTTCGCCGTTCTTTGTGCGGCCAGCTTTATTCTGATGCACATGGGCCGCCCCTGGCTGGCCTACTGGGCGTTGCCGCTGCCGAACGCTTTTGGTTCCTTGTGGGTAAACTTCAACTCACCGCTGGTGTGGGACGTTTTCGCCATCAGTACGTATTTCACCGTATCGCTGGTTTTCTGGTACATGGGTCTGGTGCCGGATTTGGCGACCATCCGCGACCGGGCCACGAGCAAGGTATCCCGCTATATTTACGGTGCTTTTTCACTAGGCTGGAACGGCGGAGCTAAAACCTGGGCGCGCTACGAATACATCAGCTTGATTCTGGCCGGTATCTCGACGCCACTCGTACTCTCGGTTCACACCATTGTAAGTATGGACTTTGCTACCTCGGTCATCCCGGGCTGGCACACGACTATCTTCCCTCCTTACTTCGTTGCGGGTGCCATCTTCTCCGGTTTTGCCATGGTGCAGAACCTGATGCTGATCACACGGGTTGTTTTCAAACTGGAAGATTACATTACTTTCGAGCACATCGAGTCGATGAATAAAATCATCACGCTGACCGGTTCGATCGTAGGGGTTGCCTACATTACGGAGTTCTTCATTGCCTGGTATTCAGGTGTTGAGTACGAACGGTATGCGTTCCTAAACCGGATGTTAGGTCCATACTGGTGGGCTTACTGGGCCATGATGACCTGTAACGTAATTTCTCCGCAGTTGTTCTGGTCACGGAAAATCCGCCGGAGCGTGACGTGGACGTTCGTATTATCGGTCATCGTAAACATCGGGATGTGGTTCGAACGGTTTGTGATTATCGTAACGTCATTGCACCGCGATTACCTGCCATCAAGCTGGGCGATGTTCTCACCCACCATGTTCGACATTGGTGATTATATTTTCTCCTTCGGATTGTTCTTTACGCTTTTCCTGCTTTTTGCCAAATTCCTGCCGGTAATCAACATGTTCGAAGTAAAGGCCATCATCCGGTCGGCGTCTGAAAAGCTGCCGAAGTCAGTATCGGGCGTTGCCAAAGGCGAAAGCGTGACAAGCCCGACCTTTAATAAAAACGCCGAGTAACTGGGAGTACATTAACTGAAGAACTGGTTCAAATTTTATTATAGCAATGTCTCATCATAACGATAGCGCAAAATTTCTGGTAGGCGTTTACGACGACGATGAAGTCGTTCTGAAAGCCGTTACCGAAGTCAAAAGCGCGGGTGTCCGGATTCACGAAGTCTATACTCCTTTTCCTATTCACGGGCTTGATGTCGCATTAGGTCACCCCCGTACCCGCATCGGGATTGCTGCATTCCTGTTTGGTCTGACAGGCTTCCTGACGATGGTGTCGTTGACGTATTATACAATGGGCTACGACTGGCCCATGATTATCGGTGGTAAAGATAACTACGCCTATCCGGCTTATATACCGGTGATGTTTGAGTTGACCGTTCTGTTTACGGCGCTTGGCATGGTAGGTACGTTTCTGGTATCCAACGGTTTAGGTCCCACAGTGAAACCACTGATGTTTGATCTGCGCAGTACGGATAACAAGTTTGTGATGGCAATCGATCTAAGCAAAAACAAGCAATCGGAAGTAGAGATTGCCTCAGTTTTGCGGGCATCGGGTGCGGCAGAAGTAAATGTAAAACAATTTTAATCCGACTGACGACACATGAAGTTTACGCGACTAAACCGCTCTCTTCTGGTGATGGCAGCCGCCATGCTAACGATAACCGCCTGCAAGCGGGGTCACGACAATCCGGGCAGCCAATTTGCTCCTAATATGTACGAACCGGTCGGTTATGAGCCATACAAGCAAGTAGATGGGTTCAAAACTCCTTATAGTAAAACTGGTACGGCTTTGTGGCTGCCCGTAAAAGGAACCGTATCCCGACGTAATTACAATACGTCGTTTGGGGATGGTGACAGTACGACGAGCGACCTGATGATTTATAACATTCCTGCCGATAGCATCGAGATTGCCGAACGGACGCTGGTTAACCCCATTCCGCTGAACGAGAAGACGCTGGCTGAAGGGAAAGAATATTACACCCGTTTCTGCCAGCATTGCCACGGTGAAGCCGGTAAAGGCGATGGCCTGGTAGCTGCCCAGTACAAAGGGGTTCCCAATTATGCCTCCATGTCGGGCATGAAAGAAGGACACATCTTTCACGTGATCACCCACGGTAGAAACCGGATGTGGCCGCACGGTTCTCAGATAACGCCCGAAGATCGCTGGAAAATCGTGCATTATGTCCAGAAATTACAAAATGGGGGTTAAGTTGTACATAGAAGACTCATTATAGTTTACAAAGGAATGGCTCATACACATTCAATCCCGTCTCTTGACGAACAATTTGAATTTACAGCCGAAAGCAAACGCCGGTTAACCATCGGAATCATTGCTGGGGTTGTACTGGTTGGCATTGGTGCTTATCTGGCGGCAAAAGGGGGTGGCGGACACGAACACGTCGAAGCGGCTCATGGTGCTGCCGGACACGCTGCACACGGTGAAGCAGCCCACGCTGCAGCCGGCGGACATCATGAATACAAGTGGACGACCCGTCTGTGGGCCAACGTCTGGGTAAACAGTGTTTATTTCACCGGAGCAGCCGTCATCGGTATGTTTTTTATCGCCTACAACTACCTGGCGCAAGCGGGTTGGTCGGCGGTATTTAAACGCATTCCGGAAGCCTTACCGGCCTTTTTGCCGATTACGGGTGTTATCATGCTGATTACCTTTTTCGTTGCCGGCCACGATTTGTTTCACTGGACGCACGAAGGACTGTATGAAGTAGGCGGACCGGAGTACGATCCGATCATTGCCGGAAAAAAAGGCTTCCTTAATACGCCATTTTTTGTAGGCCGCATGATCTTTTACTTTGTAGCCTGGTATGCATTATGGCGGATTGTCCGTAAATTCTCCCTGGACGAAGATCTGGAGGGCGGAACGGAGTATTACGAAAAAAGCATAAAATATTCGACCGCATTCCTGGTTGTTTTTGCGGTTACGTCATCGACCTCAGCCTGGGATTTGATTATGTCCATCGATACGCACTGGTTCAGTACAATGTTCGGTTGGTATACCCTCGCAAGCTGGCACGTAACGGGTCTGGCCATCATCACCCTGGTGGTTGTCAGTCTGCGTGAAAAAGGCTATCTCAAGGCCGTTAACGAAAGCCATTTGCACGATTTGGGTAAGTTCATGTTTGCCTTCAGTATCTTCTGGGCCTATGTCTGGTTTGCCCAGTTCATGTTAATTTATTACGCCAACTTACCGGAGGAAACCATTTATTACCGGGAACGGTTTAGTGGGTATGGCGGTATCTATAAGGCCCCGTTTTTCATCAATATCTTCCTTTGTTTTGTCTTTCCATTCCTGGTATTAATGACACGGGATGCCAAGCGGACGCCTATCATTTTGAAAGTTGCTTGCTGGGGAATTCTTGTTGGTCACTATTTTGACTTCTACACGAATATTATGCCCGGAACGGTGGGAGAGCATGGCGGATTTGGGCCAATCGAGTTCGGAATGATCCTGATTTTTGCCTGTGCCTTCATATGGTCGGTATCTGCACAGTTGGCGAAAGCAAACCTGATTCCCAAAAATCACCCGATGCTGGAAGAATCTTTGCACCACGATATTTAAGAATCGGTACCTTTTCGTATTCAAATTCATTCACAGATTGCTATGGTTTACCTTGTAGGACTGTTGTCGTTAGTATTTCTTGTACTGGCTATTCTGGTACTGACGCGATTGACCTCTGTTTTAAAAGGCGTCAATGGTGATACCCCAACCCAGGAAAGCGAAGGTGCAAGTGTGAGCAACCGGGTTAACGGGTTTCTATTTCTTGTTTTTTTTGTAGGCGGTGCCATCGCAGCTGCCTGGTCGTTTATCCACGCTTCCAAATTTTTTCTGCCCGAAGCGTCTTCCCCACACGGTCGGCATACGGATAGCCTGTTTTGGTTAACGATGTCGGTGATCACCATCGCTTTCGTGGTGACCAATGCACTGTTGTTTTACTTTGCCTTTAAATACCAGTACCGGAAAAACCATAAGGCCACCTATTATCCCGAAAACCACAAACTGGAGTTGATCTGGACGGTTATTCCGGCCGTAGTGATGGCTTTGCTGGTATTTACCGGCTGGCGTGCCTGGCGGGACATTACCAAAGAAGCTCCGGAAAACGCGCTGGCTATCGAAATCGTTGGCAAGCAGTTTAACTGGGAAATGCGGTATCCGGGTGTCGATAACGATAAGTTGGGTAACTACAATTACAAACTCATCGATGCCGCCAACAGCCTGGGAATCGATCTGGAAGACGAATCTTCATTCGACGACGTAACGGTATCCAACGAAATGCACATTCCGGTGAATCGCCCGGTTTTGCTGAAAATTCGTGCCAAAGATGTACTGCACAGTGTTTTTATTCCGCACATGCGGGTGAAAATGGATGCCGTACCGGGAATGCCGACGCGGTTCTGGTTCGTTGCGGATAAAACCACCGAGCAGATGCGGAACGAAACAGGTAATCAGAATTTCAAATACGAAATTGCCTGTACGGAAGTTTGCGGTCAGGGACACTTCTCGATGAGAACCACCCTGATTGTTGAAGACGAAGATTCCTATAACAAATGGATGGCTGAACAGAAACCGTGGTTGACCAAAAACCCGGAATATCTGGCTCGTGTTCCGGAAAAGCTGAAAGCGAAAGCCGCCAAATATGCACCGGCCGATGCGGCAGCACCTGCCGACAGCACCGCAGCGCCCGTTGAAGAGGGAGTGGGGGCAACAACCAGTGCATCGTTGCGATAACCAATTAACCTAAAGATTCTATAAAACCATACACTATGGCAACCGTTGAAACGAACGCAGCATCATCGGCGGTTCATGTTGAAGAACATGACCACCACGAAGAGCTAAGTTTCCTGAGGAAATATGTGTTCTCGGAAGACCACAAAACGATTGCAAAACAATACATGTTTTCGGGCATTTTCTGGGCGATCATTGGCGCATCGCTTTCCGTTCTGTTCCGGTTGCAATTGGGATTTCCGAATATGACGCTGGAGTGGCTTCGGCCTATTCTGGGTGGCTGGATCGATGAATCCGGTAAGCTTGATAAAGAATTTTATCTGGCCCTGGTGACTATGCACGGCACCATCATGGTGTTCTTCGTATTGACCGCCGGGTTGAGTGGTACATTCAGTAACTTCCTGATTCCGTTGCAGGTAGGCGCCCGCGACATGGCGTCCGGATTCCTGAATATGCTCTCCTACTGGTTTTTCTTCCTGTCCAGCGTTCTGATGTTCTCATCACTGTTCATCGAGACAGGACCGGCATCCGGTGGCTGGGTAATCTATCCCCCTTTGAGTGCCTTGCCGCAGGCCATGTCCGGTTCCGGTCTGGGTATGACGCTCTGGTTGATGAGTATGGCGATTTTTATCGTCTCGCAATTGTTGGGCGGGATCAACTACATCACTACGGTGATCAACCTGCGGACCCGCGGGATGTCGTTCAGCAAAATGCCGCTGACCATCTGGGCATTCTTGTTGACGGCTATTCTGGGCTTGATTTCATTCCCCGTACTGTTGTCAGCAGCACTGCTGCTGATTTTCGACCGGAGCATGGGAACGAGCTTTTACCTGTCTGAAATTTACATTGGCGGAGAAGCGCTGCCAAACATTGGTGGCAGCCCGATTCTGTTCCAGCACTTGTTCTGGTTTCTGGGTCACCCCGAAGTATACATCGTATTGCTCCCGGCATTGGGGATCACTTCCGAAATTATCGCTACCAATGCCCGTAAACCGATCTTCGGCTACCGGGCCATGATTGCGTCCATGATCGGGATTGCCTTCCTGGCGTTCATCGTATGGGCTCACCACATGTTCGTAACCGGGATGAATCCTTTCCTGGGATCGATCTTCATGTTCCTGACGCTGATCATTGCCGTACCGTCAGCGGTAAAAGCGTTCAACTACATCACGACGCTGTGGCGTGGTAACATCGTCTTTACCCCGGCCATGCTGTTCTCAATCGGTCTGGTATCTTTCTTTATCTCAGGCGGTTTGACCGGTATTATTCTGGGGAACAGTGCGCTGGACATTCAATTACACGATACCTATTTCGTAGTCGCTCACTTTCACCTGGTAATGGGAGCTGCTTCGGCCTTTGGGTTCCTGGCGGGCGTGTACCACTGGTTCCCGAAATTCTTTGGCCGGATGATGAACCCGACTTTGGGCCATATCCACTTCTGGCTTACGTTTGTCGGGATTTATCTGGTGTTCTTTCCGTTACACTATATCGGTATTGCCGGTTTCCCGCGTCGGTACTATTCATTTACTACCTATGAAGCCTTCCGCACGTTTGGAGATTTGAATATGTTTGTGAGTATCGCGGCCATTTTCACCTTTACGGCGCAGTTTATTTTCCTCTGGAACTTCTTCTACAGCATTTTCAAAGGGAAGAAAGCTGCACTCAATCCATGGAATTCGAACACCCTGGAATGGACGACTCCGCTGCATCCGGGGCATGGCAACTGGCCGGGCGAAATCCCACCGGTTTACCGCTGGCCTTATGACTACAGCAAACCGGGTGCAACCAGTGATTTCATCCCGCAGAATGTTCCCTACTCTCAAACGCCGGAATCGAATTTGCCGCACGAAAATGCGTTAATCGCCCTGGAGAAAGAGATTGAGGCACAGAACTACAATGACCAGTTCAAGCAGCCTCACTAATCAACGTGAGCACCTGTTCCGGCGCCTGGCCCTTCTGACTGTCATCACCATTTACCTGCTCATTCTGGCGGGGGGGATTGTCAGAAGTACCGGCTCCGGAATGGGTTGTCCAGATTGGCCCCGGTGTTTCGGGCGATGGGTTCCTCCCACGGAAGTCTCCCAACTTCCAGCCAACTATCAGGAAATCTACGGAGCCAAACTGAAAGGAGAAGTGGAGTTCAATCCGGTTAAAACCTGGATCGAATACGTCAACCGCTTGCTGGGTGCCTTTGCCGGTTTGTTGGTTTTTGCCCTGCTCCTGGTTTCGATTCCTTACCTGAAGAACGATAAACGTGTTTTTTATTGGAGCCTCGTCTCGTTCGTGCTGATTGGTCTGAACGGTTGGCTGGGTTCCCGCGTTGTCGCAACGGAATTGGCACCCTATTTGGTAACCCTGCACATGTTGCTGGCCATCCTGGTGGTGTTTGCCCTGCTCTATGTTATGGCAATTTCATACACCGGGCGGGTCAATGTTGAACCGATAAACCGAAACAAACGGGTAGTCAATCAGATTTTGCTCTGGGCTATGGTTCTTTCCGTGGTTCAGGTGTTGATCGGAACCCAGGTGCGCGAATCCATTGACGAAGTTATTCAACGATTGGGATATAGTGAGCGGTATCGGTGGATCGACAACCTGGATTTTCGTTTTTACATTCACCGGTCTTTTTCTTTGGTCATACTGGTTTTTCACCTGGCGGTTATTTACCAGTTGCGCAAACACACAAACACCAAAGGGCTTCTTTCTCAACTGATTACGGCTTTGATGGCTATGGTTGTGGTTGAGATTCTGACGGGTATCGTGTTGGCTTATTTCGCAGTTCCGGCAGCGGCTCAGCCCATTCACCTCACGTTGGCCATTGTAATACTGGGTTTGCAATTTATCGCACTTCTGGTGCTGAACGCCGACCAACTATTAAAAAATCGGGCTGTTCAACAGCCTATTTATTCAAAATTATAAAATGCAACAAACCAAAACCATTGGTATCAGTGCGTTTGCATTAAAAGGAAGAGCGTACTTCGATTTGCTGAAATTTCGGTTGTCGGCTTTTGTCGCTTTATCCGGCATGTTTGGCTACAGCCTCGCCGTCACCCGGATCGAGTGGCTAAAGCTGGGATTATTGTTCGTTGCCTCGCTGGCAATGACCGGTTCGGCAAACATCATCAACCAGATTATTGAGAAAGAATACGATAAATTGATGAAACGGACGGCGGGGCGACCTTTGCCAACCGGTCGGCTAACGGTTCAGGAAGCCGCTATTTTCGCGTTTGTCCTCTTCGTCGTTGCCTGCTATTTGTTCATTGTCGTTTTTAACCTGCGGGCGTGTGCGCTCTCAGTGCTTTCTTTGTTGCTGTACGGGTTTGTCTATACCCCTCTGAAGCGGGTCGGCCCCATTGCGGTTTTCGTGGGTGCTTTGCCGGGCGCATTTCCACCCATGATTGGCTGGGTTGCTGCGACGAATCACTACGGTCTGGAACCCGGCATTTTGTTTGCCATTCAGTTTTTCTGGCAATTTCCGCACTTCTGGGCCATTGCCTGGGTGGCCGATAACGACTATAAAAAAGCCGGTTTCAAACTGTTGCCTTCAACGGGTGGCAAGGACGAAAAAACGGCTTTGCAAATCATGATTTATACCCTGTTTCTGTTGCCGGTTGGCTGGTTGCCCTACGAACTGGGCATGACGGGGATCAACTCGGCAATTGTTGCGATGGTTTGCGGAATTCTATTTCTGACTCAGACGTTTTACTTAATGAGAAAACGGACGGACAAGGCGGCTTTACAGATTATGTTCGGATCATTTCTGTATTTGCCGATTGTTCAAATTGCCTTCTTGTTAGACAAATTGTAACAAACTATGAGCGAACTAGTTAAGACTTTGACTGTAGCAGAAGAACCCGAAGAAACCTTGTCGATGAACCCTAAAAAGTTCATCGTCTGGATGTTCGTGGTCAGTATTGTGATGTTGTTTGCGGCTATGACGAGTGCCTATCTGGTTCGTCGGGCAGAAGGAAACTGGCTGGAATTCGAAATGCCGGCTATTTTTATGTACAGCACAGTGGTATTGCTCATCAGCAGCGTTTCCATGCATTGGGCATACCGGGCCGCAAAAAAAGATGATTTTGGAACCCTGAGAACAGCAATTTCTATTACTTTTGCGTTCGGGCTGGCATTTTTGGTGATGCAGTTTATTGGCTGGAAAGATCTGGTGGCTCAAAACGTGTATTTTGTCGGTAATCCATCCGGCTCGTTCATGTATGTTTTCACCGGACTTCACGCGTTTCACCTGGTTAGCGGTTTGATCGTGCTTCTCTATGCGCTGCGTGCTTCTTTTCAGTTGAAGATTCACGCTAAAAATCTAACCCAGCTTGAAGTTTGTATGACCTACTGGCATTTTTTAGATATCTTGTGGGTCTATCTGTTTGGTTTTTTATTGTATTTTAATTGATTCAATTTCCGTAAAGCATGGCTGCTACTGCAACAACCGAAGCACCGGTGTTCGACAAGAAAACCTGGATGGGCGGTGTAGAACCGATGAAAGTGAGCTACGGTAAGCTCATGATGTGGTTCTTCCTGATTTCCGATACCTTCACCTTTTCTGCCTTGCTGGTAACCTACGGGTTAATCCGCTTCAGTTTCCAGGCATACGATCCGGCCATCCACGGAGAGTTTCATTTCTCGAACCTCTATTGGCCCATTCCGGAGAAGGTATACGAAGCCGTACCGTTTCTCCACGGCATCGAGTTGCCGCTGGTTTTTGTCGGTATCATGACTTTTATTCTCATTTTCTCATCGGTTACGATGGTATTGGCGGTAGAAGCGGGTCACCGGATGGACAAAGCGGCCGTAGAGAAATATATGCTGTGGACTATTTTAGGCGGTTTGACTTTCCTGGGTAGCCAGGCCTGGGAATGGGCTCACTTTATTCACGGAACCGACGAAGGAACGGTTATCCGGGAGATCGTGAACGGGCAGTGGGTCGAACGTACCATTTTTGGTGCTAACCTCACCGAGAACCAATACGGCCCTCCGGCTTTTGCGGATCTGTTCTTTTTTATCACCGGTTTCCACGGAACCCACGTGTTGAGTGGCGTCGTATTGAATATCCTGATCTTCTACCGGACGGCATTCGGCTTGTATCAGCGTCGTGGACACTACGAAATGGTCGAGAAAGTCGGTCTGTATTGGCACTTTGTCGATCTGGTTTGGGTATTTGTCTTTACCTTCTTTTACCTGGTATAAAAATTTTGAGATACAATCATGGCAGATCATAGCTCACATCACCACGATACGGAACCCGGTGTAATTGCCGAACCGCAAACCAAGGCCATCTGGAAAACATTCATCATCCTTTCGGTCTTAACGGCTTTTGAATTCCTGATCGCTTTTACAATAAATGCCGGTTTTCTGAAAACGTCGATTTTCGTCTTGATGACCATTGTAAAAGCCTTTTACATTGTCGGTGAATTTATGCACTTAAAACACGAAGTTAAATCACTGATCTGGGCAATCATTTTGCCTTGTATCTTCGTGGTTTGGTTGTTGCTTGCCCTGTTGATGGAGGGTGGCTTCATCTTCGTGGCACGATAAAATGGCGCGTCTTGTAAAGGCCGGAATCCTCCTGTTCTTGTTGGTGGTTCCGGCTTTTGTTTTTATTTTCCTCAAGGTTTTCGGACACAATCAGTTTGCCCTCCAGACTTTTTTTCCGGTAATCGATGCCAAAACCGGCAAGATTGAAACCCGACCCACCGACAAATCGGGTTGGGGGAAAGAAGCACAGGATACGGTTTTCTATACCATACCCCCTATTGTTGGGACTTTGCCCGATCAAAAACCGTTCTCCACGACTGCTCTCAAAGGCAAACTTTACGTTGCTTCGTTTTTTGGTCTGACGTGTGACAGCACCTGCGCGAAGGTATCCAGCCAGCTCAATCGGGTGCAGGACATCTTTTCCCAGAAACCGGACGTCAGGCTGGTGTCATTTGTCGATGCCGATTCGGTAGCCAGGCAGGTCATGGCGTCAAATGATGTAGAGCCTGAAAAATGGCTCATCGCCAAACCCGATACGCTGGAAACGACCTTCCTGGGCGAACAATATTACCGGATTAAACAGCGCCCGATGACGGGTCGGAAAAACGAAACTTTTACGCTCTACGAGGGGTTGGTATTAGTAGACCACGAAGGCCACATCCGAGGCTTCTACAACGGAACCGATAAAGCGGATGTAGATCGGTTGGTTCTGGAAATCAGAGTGCTACAAGATATTTATTCCAATCAATAGGCTCCTGCATCGTATGGTAACCTTGCAAATTGAACAAAGTAAAAAATACAGCCGCCTGATTAACGTCCTAGCGGTTGTGATTCCGGTGGTAGTGGCAATTCTGTTAGGAATTCGCCAAAAAGTGGATATGGGCGACTGGACAACTTACCTGCCGCATATCAATGCCGTCATCAATTCGGCCACGGCGGTTTTGTTGCTGGCGGGCTTTTATTTCATCAAGCAGAAGAACATCGCAGCCCACCGGGCAACCATGCTGGTCGCTTTTACGCTGGGTTTTCTTTTTCTGCTGAGTTACGTCTTATACCACCTGTCGAACGAGTCAACGCCTTTCGGTGGAGAAGGCTGGATTCGGCCGGTTTATTACTTTCTGCTGATCAGCCACATTAGTTTGTCCATTGTCGTCGTGTGGTTTGTGCTTCGGGCGGTTTATTTTGCGTTGAGCGGGCAGATTGCCAAACACAAGGCCGTAGTGAAATGGGCATTTCCCATCTGGTTGTATGTCAGCATCACCGGTGTTGTCGTTTATTTATTGATTGCACCTTATTACAATCATTAATCCAGTGGGCTATGAAAACCTTGAAAAGCTTTTTGGCACTTGGTGTACTGTATATGCTCACCCTCACCAACACCTTTGCCCAATGTGCAATGTGTCGGGGAACGGTGGAAAGCACGATGAGCAACGGTCGTAACCAGGTTGCGGTGGGCTTGAATACTGGTATTCTCTATTTGTTGGTAACGCCGTATCTGCTGGTAGCCATCATCATCTTTCTTTGGATAAGAACCAGCAAAAAAGAACATGGCAAACGTCTCGCAATTGCAAGCCGTGTCCGGGGGGCTATGTCCCAGATGTAGACAGGGCAAGGTTTTCCAATACCCGGTTTACAACCTCCGGCGGTTTGATGAAATGTATGAGCATTGTCCGCACTGCGGTCTGCGGTATGAAATTGAACCCGGTTATTTTTGGGGGGCCATGTTTGTCAGTTATGTTTTGTCGGCCGGTGTTGCCCTTTTACTCGGCTTTTTGATTTTCTACGGACTCAACGACCCGGGCGGTTGGACCTACGTGCTGATCATTTGTCCGGCACTGGTTCTGATTACTCCCATCAACTTCCGCATTTCCCGCATTGTCTGGCTTCATTTTGTATCGGGGATCTATTACGAACCCGGCAAAACGTCGGAATTTTAAACTTCCTCAAGCCCGGTCAGTCGACCGGGCTTCTTTTTTGAATAATTTCAACCCACCGTGCAACCCCGACCGGCCCGGTTTGCATCTTGTTCCTGAAAACGATTCTTAACCGGCATGATTCGACGATTACTCGGCTATTCAACGGAAGCGCAGCTAATAACGGCACTGCAACGGGCGGACAGCCGGGCGCAGAAGGCGTTGTTTGAGCGGTATTCGTCGAAAATGCTGACGATCTGCGTCCGCTACGTCTCCAACCGCTACGAAGCGGAGGAGATTCTGATGGACGGTTTTATGCGGGTTTTTGAAAAAATCGGGCAGTACAAGAGTGAAGGGAGTTTTGAAGGCTGGATCCGGCGGATCATGGTGAATGAATCCCTGATGTATCTGCGAAAGAACAAACAATGGCGGGCCGAAATTGCGCTGGAAGATGCCGCACCGGAAGCCGATACCACGTTTGCCGATCAGGATTTGATGGCTGAAGACCTGATGAATCTGCTCGAACAATTGCCAGCCGGCTACAAAACCGTATTCAATCTGTACGCCATCGAAGGGTACAGCCATGCCGAAATAGCCGAATCATTGGGAATTACCGAAAGTACCTCCAAATCGCAACTGCACCGCGCACGGGCTCTCCTGCAACGGTTGCTGACGCAGTTGGACGTAAAAAAAAAATCAATAAGTTATGAGCCAGCATCCTATTGACGATCTGTTTTCCAGCCAGTTAAGGGACCACAGGGTAAAACCGGAACGGGCTTCGTGGGAAGAACTCCAGCGCCGAATGAATGCGAAGGAAGAACGCAAATCGCCTTTTGTCTGGTGGTATGCGTCGGCCGCCAGTATAGCCGTAGTGCTGTTGGCTTCGTGGTGGTTGTGGTCGGTCGATGAAACGGTCAAAACTGGTCCGGCAACCAACCGGATAGCAAAGCAGACGCCGGTAAAGTCTGCACCGGGCCAGCAACCTTCGCCATCAAAAACCGACCAACCGTCAGCGATGGACGAAGCGGAAAAACCGGTCATCGCGTTTGAAAAACCGGCGGTTCGCCGAAGCAGCAGCCAGAACGAAGACAGCCATCAGATTGAAAAACCGGCTCTACGTACCGCTGAGGAATTGGTAGTCAATGAAAAACCGCCCATTTCAATTCCACAGGAAGAGGTTCGGAAACCAGAAGTGTTGCTTGCGGCCGAAGAAGCTCCCAAACCGGCTGAGCGAACACTAGTGGTTCAGATGGCGGCTCCGGAAATCAAACCAACGGCGCTGGTTGCGTCAACAGAATCTGAAAACGCTGCGTTTACGGAACGCAATGGTGAGGATCAGCCGAAGAAAAAACGCTTCCGTTTGGGCCGGGTGCTGCGCCAGTTCAACAAGATAAAATCCGGTGAGCCCGTCGAATGGGAAGAGGTGGGCGTTCAGCCGGGGGCGTTGCTGGCCCGGGCGTCGGAGCGGGTTCAGGAAGGAAAAGAGAAGATTTCCAATTCGTATGAGAACCTACGCTACAATGCATTCAAGAAAAATCCAAACAACAAATAGAACCATGAAATCCGTATTCACCACCCTCCTAATCCTGTTCGGTAGCTTGGCGTGGGCCGCTCCCGAAAGTCTGAAAGCCGATTCGCTGGTCATTTTATTCGGCAACAAAACCCGGCTGGTTATCCACTCCAACGACAAAGAAGGAATCCGGCAGTTGTCCAATTACGACATCAATAAAATTATCCGCGACATGGGCATGAAACTCGATTCTGCCAAAGCGGGGGAGACGTTCATTGTGATCGACGAAAACCGGGTGCAGCGGTATTTGCAGGATACGGTTTTGATTGTAACCCAGCGGGATGGCGAAGTGAGTGTTACTATCAAAGAATCGGACGATCGACGTTATGAGCGTTCGGATAACGACTCGGACTGGTCGAGCCGGAACCAAAACCGCCGTCGGAAAAAAGACAACTGGGAAGTGGGCGCCGAGGGGGGCGGTATTGGATTGAACAGCCTGCTTGAAAAGAGCGCTAATCCGAATTATCCCGCCGAAAGCTACCGGCTGCGGCCGTTGGGTTCCCGTTACATCAGCCTGGCTTTGAGCCAGATGCCGACCATTGCCCGGAGCCAGCACGTAGGTTTCAAACTCTATTACGGAATAGAAGTGTCGTGGAACAACTACATGTTTGAAAACGATGTTATTGCGCAGAAAGGGGCTGAGGGAATCGTATTTGCGGATGCCGGACGGGATTTAAAGAAAAGTAAACTGACGGTTTGTTCCGTGAATCTGCCGGTGGTGCCACGGCTCAGTTTTTACAACAGCAGTGGCCGTAAGATGGGCCATTTGGGTTTCGGTGGTTACGCGGGCTACCGGGTCGATAGCTACACGAAAATCAAAGAGCAGGATAGCAACAAAGAACGGCAGCACTCGAATTTTTACCTGAATGATTTTCGCTACGGCCTCATTGCCCACATCGGCATTGCCCGTACGAACTTCTTTATCAAGTACGATCTGAATCCAATGTTTCAGGACAACAAAGGGCCGAACGTTCGGGCGTTGAGTTTCGGAATTGGTTTATAAGAATTTCTGAAGGGCAAAACCGCCGTTGGCGCAGGCCAGTGGCGGTTTTTGTTTGTTACTAAATTGGTTCAGCTAAATTTATTTTAAGCGAATAGTTGACTTAGCAAAAAAAGCATGTAATTTTGCAACTCCGTTGGCAGAAGTGCTGGTTGAGTGACATCAAAAAGTGCTTTTTAAGGACTGAAAGGGGAGTTTCCAGAGTGGCCAAATGGATCAGACTGTAAATCTGCTGGCGTACGCCTTCGGAGGTTCGAATCCTCCACTCCCCACCAGGTAAAAGTGAAGTTAGTTTATAGTTTTGAGTTTATCGTTTCCGGTTGAAACGGCGGGCACTAAAATTAGAAACGAAAAAAAGCGGGAGTAGCTCATTTGGTAGAGCGGTAGCCTTCCAAGCTTCAGGTGGCCGGTTCGAGCCCGGTCTCCCGCTCCAGATAATGAATAGTGTATAATGAACATGACGAGTCAATCATTTTCATTCTGCATTATTCATTTTTCTTAGTTTTGCGTATACAAAAGCCGTTGTAGCTCAGTGGTAGAGCACTTCCTTGGTAAGGAAGAGGTCAGGGGTTCAAATCCCCTCAACGGCTCAGAAACGGCAAATTTCAATCAATTAAAAATAACCAGTTCAATTTAAGCTTTTCCAACAATGGCTAAAGAAAATTTTGACCGTTCCAAGCCGCACGTCAATATTGGTACGATTGGTCACGTTGACCACGGTAAAACAACCCTGACCGCTGCCATCACGAAAGTGTTGTCAGAAAAAGGTTTGGCCGAAAAACGCGACTTCTCGTCCATCGACAACGCACCGGAAGAAAGAGAGCGTGGTATTACGATCAATACCTCGCACGTAGAATATTCGACGGCAAACCGTCACTATGCACACGTTGACTGCCCAGGCCACGCTGACTATGTGAAAAACATGGTTACGGGTGCTGCTCAGATGGACGGTGCCATTCTTGTTGTGGCTGCTACTGACGGCCCAATGCCCCAGACCCGCGAGCACATCCTGCTGGCTCGTCAGGTAGGTGTACCTCAGTTGGTTGTTTTCATGAACAAAGTGGATATGGTCGACGATCCGGAACTTCTGGAACTCGTTGAAATGGAAATCCGCGAACTGCTGAGCTTCTACGAATACGACGGTGACAACATTCCGGTGATCCAGGGTTCTGCTTTGGGTGGTCTGAATGGCGACGCCAAATGGGTTGCTACCATCGAAGATCTGATGTCTAACGTTGACAGCTACATTCCGCTGCCTCCACGTCAGACCGAACTTCCGTTCCTGATGCCGGTGGAAGACGTGTTCTCCATCACGGGTCGTGGTACGGTGGCTACAGGTCGGATCGAACGCGGAATCATCAACTCTGGCGAGCAGGTTGAGATTCTGGGTATGGGTGCCGAAAACATGAAATCAGTTGTTACGGGGGTTGAAATGTTCCGGAAAATTCTGGACCGTGGCGAAGCCGGTGACAACGTAGGTTTGCTGTTGCGTGGTATTGAAAAAACCGATATCCGCCGTGGTATGGTTATTTGCAAGCCAGGCTCCGTAAAACCACACGCTAAATTCAAAGCGGAGGTTTACGTTCTGTCGAAAGAAGAAGGTGGCCGTCACACGCCATTCTTTAACAAGTACCGTCCACAGTTCTACTTCCGTACCACGGACGTAACGGGTGAGATCTCTCTGCCTGCAAACGTTGAGATGGTTATGCCCGGTGATAACATCACGATTGAAGTAGTCCTGATCAACAAAATCGCCATGGAGAAAGGTCTTCGTTTCGCTATTCGCGAAGGTGGCCGGACGGTTGGTGCAGGTCAGGTAACGGAAATCCTCGACTAATACAAGGCTATTGAAACAAGTGCATTTCTTTCGAGGAATGCACTTGTTTTTTCTGAATATTTAGTAACTTTGCAGTCCGTTTCGGCGGGCAAACCGGAACAAAGAGAAAAGAGCTAAGATAAAAGGCCTGATTCGCATCTTTTGTCTTACTTCTTTTCTCTTTCTTCTAACTAAACACGGGTGTAGTTCAAGGGTAGAATAGCGGTCTCCAAAACCGTTGATGGGAGTTCGAATCTCTCCACCCGTGCCAATCACATCACAGATGGACAAGGTTACCTCATTTCTGAAAGACTCCCTGGAGGAGGTTCAGCACAATGTTACATGGCCAAAGTTTGGCGATTTGCAAGCCAGCTCAACATTGGTCTTGATTGCATCGCTGATTTTTGCACTGCTGGTAGGAGGCATCGATTTTTTGTTTGAAAACGCGCTGAACCTTTTTTATCAGTCGTTTTGATGCCAGGTCATAATTGTCTCTGTGTGATTCGGAGTTGGTAATCATTCAGCAACAATTACAATTCGTAACGAATTCACGATGGAAAGCGGAATCAAATGGTATGTCGTCCGGGCCATTTCTGGCCAGGAAAAGAAAGTCAAGTCTTATCTGGAAAATGAAATTACCAGACAAGGGTTGGGTGACTTTGTTCCTCAGATTCTGATTCCGTCTGAAAAAGTATACGAAATGCGGAACGGAAAAAAGCGGGTTCGTGAGAAAACGTTCTTTCCGGGCTATATTTTAATTTCAGCCGATCTCTCCAACGGTGAAGTTTCCCACTTGATTACCAGCATGCCTGGTGTTCTGGGTTTTCTGGGAAATGCCAACGGCCCGACCAAAATACCGGTTCCGTTGCGACAGGCTGAGGTAAACCGTATTTTAGGGAAAGTCGATGAGGTAACTCAGGAAGTGACAACACCTACAGTATCGTTTATAAAAGGAGAGTCGGTAAAAGTGGTTGATGGCCCGTTCAGCGGCTTCATCGGAACCGTCGAAGAAGTGTTCGACGAACGGAAGAAACTGAATGTGGTGGTCAAAATTTTCGGTAGAAATACCCCTGTAGAGCTGAGTTACGCACAAGTAGAAAAGGAAAATTAACTGGCTATGCCCGAGACCATGCCGTCGTATGCTTCCCACTGGACGGACAGTCATTCGCAGGGCTTAGCGTAACAAACCAGAAGCAATGGCAAAAGAAGTAGTTGGCTACGTGAAATTGCAGGTGAAGGGTGGCGCTGCCAATCCCTCTCCTCCGATCGGACCAGCGTTGGGTTCCAAGGGTTTGAACATCATGGAATTCTGCAAGCAGTTCAACGGACGGACGCAGGATAAGGCAGGCATGGTCCTTCCGGTACTGATCACGTACTACAAAGACAAATCGTTTGAATTTGTCATCAAAACACCGCCTGCACCCATCCTGTTGATGGAGGCCGCCAAAGTCAAAACCGCGTCGGCCCAGCCGAACCGGAACAAAGTTGGCTCAGTAACCTGGGATCAAGTTCGGCAGATTGCTGAAACGAAAATGCCGGATCTGAACGCCTTTACCATCGAATCAGCGATGAAGATGATTGCCGGTACCGCCCGGAGTATGGGCATCACGGTATCGGGGAAAGCTCCCTGGGACAATTAATTTCAGCAGTCAAATTCAGAGAAGATAATGGGAAAATTGACTAAAAAACAAAAGGATGCTCTGAGCAAATACGAAGTTGCGAAAGAGTACTCATTGGCGCAGGCTGCCGAGATTTTAAAAACAATCTCGTATACGAAGTTTGACGCTTCCGTAGACATCGACGTTCGTTTGGGCGTTGACCCCCGGAAAGCGGATCAAATGGTACGGGGTGTAGCTACACTGCCGCACGGTACGGGTAAAACCGTTCGTGTATTGGTACTGTGCACACCGGATAAAGAAGCTGAAGCGAAAGAAGCGGGTGCTGATTTCGTGGGGCTGGACGAGTACATTACCAAAATCGAACAAGGCTGGACGGACGTCGACGTGATCATCACGATGCCGAACGTCATGGCTAAAGTTGGTAAACTGGGCCGGGTTCTGGGGCCGCGCGGATTGATGCCAAACCCGAAATCGGGTACGGTAACGCCGGAAGTAGGCAAGGCAGTTCGTGAAGTGAAAGCCGGTAAAATCGACTTCAAAGTCGATAAATTCGGAATCATTCACGCCGGTATTGGTAAAGTGTCGTTCGACCCGGACAAACTGGCCGAAAACGCACAGGAAATTATTGCAACCCTGTTGCGCCTGAAGCCATCGTCCTCAAAAGGTACGTATGTAAGAACGATTCATTTGTCAAGCACGATGAGTCCGAGTGTAGTAATTGATAAAACGACGGTATCAGGACTGTAACATGACACGGGAAGAAAAAGGAGCGATTATTGAGGAACTGAGCGAGAAGTTCAAGACGGTTCCCTACTTCTATATCACCGATGCCAGTGGCATGTCGGTTGCCGAAGTAAACAAACTGCGTCGGATGTGTTTCGACCAGGGTATCGAATACCGGGTTATCAAAAACACACTGATCCGGAAAGCACTGGAAACGCTGGAAACCGATTATGCTTCCTTTGATGAGGCTGTATTGACGGGATTCTCCGGTGTTATGTTCCACGCTGAATCGGGTAAAGTTCCAGCCAAACTGATCAAGCAATACCGCAAAGAAGCCGGTAATGATAAGCTGAAGCTGAAAGGCGCATCGGTAGATTACAGCCTGTTTATTGGTCACGACCAATTGGAGACGCTGTTGACACTGAAAACCAAGAACGAACTCATCGGCGACGTTATCGCCTTGCTGCAATCACCTGCCAAGAATGTTATTTCTGGTCTGCAGAGTGGTGGCAACAAACTGGCCGGTATCCTCAAAACACTGTCGGAGCGGGAAGCCGCCTGACGCAATACAATGCTCACGGACTAACGGCTAATCGCCCCGGTCCCTGGGTACAGTTTTAAATCAATTTTGTAACAATCTAATCAAGAATACGAAAATGGCAGATTTGAAAGCGTTCGCGGAGCAGCTTGTCAACCTGACGGTAAAAGAAGTTAACGAACTGGCTGCTATTCTGAAAGACGAATACGGCATCGAACCAGCAGCAGCAGCACCAGTAATGGTAGCCGGTGGTGGTGGCGGTGAAGAAGTGGCAGCCGCTCCTGAGAAAACGTCTTTTGACGTGATCCTGAAAGCAGCAGGCGCCAGCAAACTGGCCGTTGTGAAATTGGTGAAAGACCTGACCGGTCTGGGCCTGAAAGAAGCCAAGGAATTGGTTGATACAGCTCCAAAACCAGTGAAAGAAGGTGTTGCGAAAGACGAAGCCGAAGCGCTGCGCAAGCAACTGGAAGAAGCCGGAGCAGAAGTTGAAGTGAAATAACCCTGCTTGGGGCATCACATTCTCCCCCGGGAATAGGCCTGGCATCTGTCAGGTCTTTTCCTGTTTGGGGAGTTTTGCGCTGTACACGCGGGAAAGCAAACTATTTTCCTGTATATTACGTTGTCCGTTTACGCCCTTTTGTGTACCAAAAGTAAGCGGACGAGTCAATCTCGATCACTATAACTAAACGCAACGAAGTCTTGGCTACGAAAACAACCACGCGTATAAGCTTTGCGAAAATCAAACCAGTGATCGAATATCCGGATTTTTTGGATGTTCAGATACAATCTTTCCAAGATTTTTTTCAGTTAGACACCCCTTCTGATAATCGTTCGAAAGAAGGTTTGTTTAAAGTTTTTCAAGAAAATTTTCCGATTTCCGACTCCCGCGAAAATTTCGTGCTGGAGTTTATCGATTATTCGGTGGATCCCCCGAAATATTCGGTCGATGAGTGTATCGACCGGGGTCTGACGTATTCGGTGCCTTTGAAAGCTAAGTTACGGCTTTCCTGTAACGATGCGGATAACGAAGACTTCGAGACCATTGAACAGGAAGTATTTTTAGGAAATATTCCGTACATGACCGCGAAAGGTTCGTTTGTCATCAACGGAGCCGAGCGGGTAATTGTTTCTCAATTGCACCGTTCACCGGGCGTGTTCTTCTCCATGAGCAAGCACACCAACGGAACGAAATTGTATTCAGCACGGATCATTCCGTTCAAAGGATCGTGGATTGAATTCTCGACCGACGTCAACAATGTCATGTATGCCTACATCGACCGGAAAAAGAAATTTCCGGTTACGACGTTGCTGCGGGCCATTGGATTTGGTTCGGATAAAGAAATCCTGGATTTGTTCGGATTGTCTGAAGAGATACCGGCAACGCCGGCAAACCTGAAAAAAGTAGTAGGCCGTCGGCTGGCTGCACGGGTTTTGCGGACGTGGACGGAAGATTTTGTGGATGAAGATACGGGAGAAGTGGTGTCAATCAGCCGGAATGAGGTATTGATGGAGCGTGATTCGGTTATTGCGGCCGATCACATCGACACCATTACCGATTCAGGACAGAAGTCGATCATCCTGCACAAGGAGGATATGAACGTCGCTGATTACAACATCATCTACAACACCCTGCAAAAAGATAGCTCCAACTCGGAGAAAGAAGCGGTTGAGCAAATCTACCGCCAGCTTCGGAATACCGAGGCTCCGGATGAGCAAACTGCCCGTGAAATCATTCAGAGTTTGTTCTTCTCGGACAAACGATATGATTTGGGCGATGTTGGCCGCTACCGGATCAATAAAAAACTGGGTCTTGATGTAGCACCGGATACGAAGGTGTTGACGACGGAAGATATCGTTTCCATCGTAAAATACCTGATCGGTCTGATCAACTCCAAAGCCGTTGTCGATGATATTGACCACTTGAGCAACCGGCGCGTCCGGACGGTCGGTGAGCAATTGTACGCGCAGTTTGGCGTCGGTCTGGCGCGGATGGCGCGGACGATCAAAGAACGGATGAACGTTCGGGACAACGAAGATTTCAAACCGGTCGATTTGATCAATGCCCGGACCTTGTCCTCGGTCATCAACTCGTTCTTTGGTACGAACCAGTTGTCGCAGTTCATGGACCAGACGAACCCGCTGGCCGAAGTGACGCACAAACGTCGGATGTCGGCACTCGGACCCGGTGGTCTGTCGCGCGAGCGGGCCGGTTTTGAAGTACGTGACGTTCACTACACCCACTACGGTCGTTTGTGTACCATTGAAACGCCGGAAGGACCGAACATCGGTTTGATCTCGTCGCTTTGCGTCTACGCAAAGGTCAACAGCATGGGCTTTATCGAAACGCCTTACCGCATTATTGACAGCGGTAAAGTCGTGCCTGATATTCCGGTGAAATACCTGACTGCCGAAGAAGAAGATACGCATTATATCGCCCAGGCGAATACGCAGGTCGATCCGAAAGGGGTGCTGACGGGCGATCGGATCAAGTCACGTTTTGAAGGTGACTTCCCCATCTCGGAACCGTCGAGCATTACCTATATGGATATTGCGCCGAACCAGATTGTTTCGGTGGCTGCTTCGATGATTCCGTTCCTGGAACACGATGATGCCAACCGGGCCTTGATGGGATCGAACATGCAACGGCAGGCCGTTCCGCTGCTCCGCCCGCAGGCTCCGATTGTCGGAACCGGTCTGGAAGGACGCGTTGCGATTGATTCCCGCGCTCTGGTTATTGCCGAAGAAAACGGCGTGATCGAGTTCGTGGATTCGACCAAAATTGTGGTTCGCTACGATCTGGCCGACGATCAGCGGTTGATCAGCTTTGACGACGACCTGAAGACCTACAACCTGATTAAATTCCGCCGGACCAACCAGGATACCTGTATCAACCTGCGGCCGATGGTTCTGAAAGGTCAAAAAGTGAAAAAAGGCGAACCGCTTTGCGAAGGATACGCAACCGAAGGCGGTGAGCTGGCGCTGGGCCGAAACATGAAGGTGGCCTTCATGCCGTGGCAGGGCTATAACTTTGAGGATGCGATTGTGATTTCGGAGCGCGTTGTTCGCGAAGACATCTTTACGTCGATCCATATTGAAGAGTTTGAACTCGAAGTACGGGATACCAAACGTGGCGAAGAAGAACTGACGGCGGAAATTCCGAACGTTTCGGAAGAAACCGTGAAGAACCTCGACGAAAACGGGATTGTTCGCGTCGGTACGGAAGTGAAGGAAGGCGATATTCTGATTGGTAAAATTACGCCAAAAGGAGAAAGCGATCCGACGCCGGAAGAAAAACTGCTCCGTGCCATCTTTGGCGACAAAGCCGGTGACGTGAAGGATGCTTCCAAAAAAGCACCGCCGTCGCTGAAAGGTGTCGTCATTGATACGAAGCTGTTCTCGCGTCCGAACAAAGACGAACGCTCGAAGCACAAGGATGAGATCAAGGCGTTGATGAAACGGTATAGCCGGGAGTTGGTTGGTGTGCGCGAGCGCATGATCAACAAGATGTCGACGTTGCTGGAAGGGAAGACTTCGCAGGGAATCAACCACAAATTCGGCGATAACATCACGAGCAAGGGCGTTAAGTTTACCCGGAAGAACATTACGGACAACCTGTTCCCGGACAAAAACCCGTATCGTGACGAAAGCAGCTATTCCGTTCCGGAAGAAGTAAACTTGCTGGGTGACCTGTTGATCGAAGGATGGACAGATGATCCGCATACGAACAAGTTGCTGACCCAGATGGTTAAAAATTACAATAACCGTCGGAACGAAATCACCGGACGCTTCAAGCGCGAACGTTTTACGCTCGAAGTGGGTGACGAACTACCGGCCGGTATTGTGAAGCTGGCGAAAGTCTATGTTGCCAAGAAGCGCAAGCTGAAAGTGGGTGACAAGATGGCCGGTCGTCACGGGAATAAAGGGGTTGTAGCCCGGATCGTTCGGGATGAAGACATGCCGTTCCTGTCTGACGGATCGCCGGTCGATATCGTTCTGAACCCTCTGGGTGTACCTTCCCGGATGAACCTGGGTCAGATTTACGAAACCGTACTCGGTTGGGCCGGTTTAAAATTGGGTCGCAAATACGCTACGCCCATTTTCGACGGAGCAACGGAAGACCAGGTCGTTTCGGAATTGAATGATGCCGGGCTGCCTTCGTTTGGCCGTACGTATCTCCACGACGGGTTGTCGGGCGAACGTTTCGATCAGAAGGTTACCGTGGGTGTTATTTACATGCTGAAACTGGGCCACTTAGTGGATGATAAAATGCACGCCCGTTCGATTGGGCCGTACTCACTCATTACGCAACAGCCGTTGGGTGGTAAGGCACAGTTTGGAGGTCAGCGGTTTGGTGAAATGGAGGTTTGGGCGCTCGAAGCCTTCGGGGCATCGCACATTCTCCAGGAAATCCTGACCGTCAAATCCGATGATGTCGTGGGCCGGGCTAAAGCATACGAAGCAATCGTGAAGGGCGAAAATCTGCCGAAACCGAATATTCCGGAATCGTTCAACGTGTTGGTACACGAGCTGCGCGGTCTGGCCCTTGAGGTGACGATGGATTAATAAAAATGGTTTACCGGTCGGTTCAGTTGAATCGACCGGTATTACTAGTTCGCTGAACGGATTTGCATGTGTGACACCAAAACTCATAAATCCCTGAAAAAGCTACAAGTACACGGTTGAACATCCTCAATCTACGTGCTTGTTTTTTATGCATATGCGCTTTTACATTGCCAAAACCGGTTTTCTTTCTCTTCCTAAAAAGCGCAGGATGCTTTACGATCAGCTACATAACGTGTACAGTGTGTGCGGGCAATCACACCGGTGAATGATAGTTGCGTAAAAGTTGTTTAATCTAGTGGTGGTTAGCTTTTAAAAAATCCATACAAGTATGTCCTTTAAGAAGAACAAAAAACTCAACAGCGACTTTTCCAGGGTGCTGATAAGCCTGGCTTCGCCTGAGTCCATTCTGGAGAGTTCGTACGGGGAAGTGACCCAACCTGAAACGATCAACTACCGGACTTACAAGCCTGAGATGGGCGGTTTGTTCTGTGAGCGGATCTTCGGGCCGGTCAAAGACTGGGAATGCCATTGCGGGAAGTACAAACGGATTCGCTACAAGGGCATTATTTGCGATCGCTGTGGGGTGGAAGTAACGGAGAAAAAGGTGCGCCGGGAACGGATGGGACACATCGAATTGGTGGTTCCGGTGGCCCACATCTGGTATTTCCGGAGTCTTCCGAATAAAATTGGATACCTGCTCGGCCTTTCGACCAAGAAACTCGATCAGATTATCTATTACGAACGGTACGTTGTCGTTCAAACCGGTATCAAAGGGGAAGATGGTATTCAGGAACTGGACTTCTTGACGGAAGACGAATACCTGGATATTGTCGATAAACTGCCGAGTGGCAACCAGCTTTTGCCGGATTCTGATCCGCAGAAGTTTATTGCCAAAATGGGGGCTGAAGCCCTCGAAATGCTGCTGTCACGGGTGAAGTTGGACGAACTGTCGTACAACCTGCGCCACGCTGCGGCAACGGACACATCACAACAACGAAAAGCAGAAGCCCTGAAGCGGCTGAAAGTCGTTGAAGCCTTCCGGGATGCCAACACCCGCGTTGAAAACCGCCCCGAGTGGATGGTGATTCGCATGGTTCCGGTGATTCCGCCGGAATTGCGTCCGTTGGTGCCTTTGGATGGTGGTCGTTTTGCTACCTCCGATTTGAACGACTTATACCGCCGGGTGATTATCCGGAACAATCGTCTGAAGCGTCTGATCGAAATCAAGGCGCCGGAGGTGATTCTGCGGAACGAAAAGCGGATGTTGCAGGAAGCAGTCGATTCTTTGTTCGACAATTCCCGGAAAGTCAATGCGGTTCGTTCAGAAGGGAACCGGGCGCTGAAGTCGCTGTCGGATATGCTGAAAGGAAAGCAGGGGCGGTTCCGTCAGAACTTGCTCGGTAAGCGGGTCGATTATTCAGGTCGTTCGGTTATCGTCGTTGGACCAGAACTGAAACTGCACGAATGCGGTCTGCCGAAAGATATGGCGGCTGAACTCTTCAAACCGTTCATTATTCGGAAACTGATCGAACGCGGTATTGTAAAAACCGTAAAATCAGCGAAGAAAATCGTTGACCGGAAAGACCCGATTATCTGGGACATTCTGGAAAACGTACTGAAAGGACACCCCGTTCTGTTGAACCGGGCTCCAACGCTGCACCGTTTGGGTATTCAGGCTTTCCAGCCGAAACTGATTGAAGGAAAAGCAATTCAGTTGCACCCACTCGTCTGTACGGCATTCAACGCTGACTTTGACGGTGACCAGATGGCCGTTCACGTTCCGCTGGGACAGGAAGCCATTCTGGAAGCCTCGATGCTGATGCTGGCGTCGCACAACATCCTGAACCCGGCCAACGGCGCACCCATTACGGTACCGTCGCAGGACATGGTTTTGGGCTTGTACTACGTGACGAAAGGCCGCAAGAGCACGCCCGAGTATCCGATCATCGGCGAAGGCATGACGTTCTACGGGGCGGAAGAGGTGATTATTGCCATCAACGAAGGCAAAGTCTCGAAGCACGCGAATGTGAATGTCCGGACGAAGGTTCGGAACGAAAAAGGCGAGCTGGAAACGAAAATTATCGATACCGTAGCCGGTCGGGTTTTGTTCAACCAGTCTGTGCCGGAAGAAGTAGGTTATATCAATGAACTGCTGACGAAGAAAAAACTGCAGCAGATCATTTCGTATATCTTCAAGATTTCAGGTGGTTCGAAAACCGCCCAGTTCCTGGACGACATCAAAGAACTCGGTTTCCAGATGGCCTTCAAAGGCGGTTTGTCGATCGGTTTGAGTGACGTGAAGGTTCCTGATGCGAAAGAAAAACTGATTGGTGAAGCCAAACAGGAGGTTGAGTCGGTCTGGAACAACTACCTGATGGGTCTGATTACGGAAAACGAACGGTACAACCAGGTGATCGACATCTGGACGCGCGTCAACAGCCGGATCACCGAAACCCTGATGAAGCAGTTGGAAGCCGATCAGCAAGGATTCAACTCGATCTTTATGATGATGCACTCCGGAGCCCGGGGTTCACGCGAACAGATTCGTCAGTTAGGCGGTATGCGGGGTTTGATGGCCAAGCCACAGAAGAACCTGCAAGGTTCAGTCGGTGAAATCATCGAGAACCCGATCCTGTCGAACTTCAAAGAAGGCCTTGACGTATTGGAATACTTTATCTCGACGCACGGTGCGCGGAAAGGTTTGGCCGATACCGCTTTGAAAACGGCGGATGCCGGTTACCTGACCCGTCGTTTGCACGACGTTGCGCAGGATGTGATTATCACGGAAGACGATTGCGGAACGCTGCGCGGTCTCCAGATCTCGGCTTTGAAAGACAACGAGGACATCGTTGAACCATTGTCAGAGCGGATTCTGGGTCGGGTTACGGTACACGATGTCTATAATCCGTTGACGAAAGAACTGATTGTGGCGGGTGGTAGCGAAATCAACGAAGAAATCGCGGCTGCCATCGACGAAACCAGTATCGAAACCGTTGAAATCCGGTCGGTGTTGACGTGCGAAGCCAAGAAAGGCGTTTGCGCGAAATGCTACGGCCGGAACCTGGCAACGGGTCGCATGGTCGACATCGGTGAGGCCGTGGGCGTAATTGCTTCGCAGTCCATCGGTGAACCGGGTACGCAGTTGACGCTTCGGACCTTCCACGTTGGGGGTACGGCTTCAAACATCGCAGTCGATGCGTCCATCCGGGCGAAATTTGACGGGATGGTTCAGTTTGAAGAAATGCGGACTGTTGAATCGGTCGATAACGAAGGCAACCCGATTACGGTCGTGATGGGTCGTTCCGGTGAAGTTAAAATTGTCGATCCGGCTAATCCGAATCTGGTATTGATCAGCAATAACGTGCCATATGGTGCTTTCATGCGGGTTAAGGAAAACCAACTGGTGAAGAAGGGAGACGAACTTTGCGCCTGGGATCCGTATAACGCCGTTATCTTGTCCGAAATAACGGGTAAACTGGAATTCGAAGCCATCGAAGAAGCCATTACCTATCGCGAAGAGTTTGACGAACAAACCGGCTTCCAGGAAATGGTGATCATCGAAAGTCGGGATAAGACCAAAAACCCGGCGATTATGGTGAAAGGAACCAGTATTCTGCTGGAAGACACGACCGAGAAAAGCTATAACCTGCCGGTAAGTGCCCGTCTGGTTGTGAAAAACGGTCAGTCGATCAAAGCCGGTCAGCCGGTGGCGAAAATTCCGCGTAACGTCGGTAAAACCCGCGACATCACGGGTGGTCTGCCCCGGGTAACGGAATTGTTCGAAGCGCGTAACCCGTCGAACCCGGCGGTTGTGAGCGAAATCGACGGTGTTGTTACCTACGGTACGATCAAACGCGGTAACCGCGAAATCTATATCGAGTCGAAAGACGGAACGAAGAAAAAATACCTGGTGCCGTTGTCGAAACACATTCTGGTTCAGGACAATGACTTTGTTCGGGCGGGTGATCCGCTGTCGGATGGCGCCATTACGCCGTCGGATATTCTGTCGATTAAAGGGCCAACCGCGGTTCAGGAATACCTGGTGAATGAAATTCAGGAGGTATATCGTCTGCAAGGTGTGAAGATCAACGACAAGCACATCGAAGCGATTGTTCGTCAGATGATGCAGAAGGTTGAGATCATGGACGCTGGTGACACGATCTTCCTGGATATGCAATCGGTTGACAAATGGAGCTTCCGGACCGAAAATGACAAAATCATGAACATGAAAGTCGTCATGGATCCGGGTGATTCTGAAACCCTGAAAGCCGGTCAGATCATTTCCGTACGTCGTCTGCGCGATGAAAATTCGAGCCTGAAACGTCGGGATTTGAAACTGGTCGATGTTCGCGATGCCATGCCGGCGGTTTCACAACCGACCCTGCAGGGGATCACACAGGCGTCCCTGGGTACGGAAAGCTTCCTGTCGGCAGCTTCGTTCCAGGAAACGACCAAGGTGTTGAGCGAAGCGTCGATCCGTGGAAAAGCCGATTACCTCGAAGGCTTGAAAGAAAACGTGTTGGTGGGCCACCTGATCCCGGCTGGTACGGGAACGCGCCGGTACGCCAACATCATTGTCAATTCGAAAGAAGAATACGAAACGTTCGTTGAAACGCGTGAGAAATTTACGCGCAGCAAAAAACGCGAGACGGTTTAGTTTCGATCCATACTTGAAAGGTAAACAGGGTCAGGCCATTCGGTCTGGCCCTGTTTTTGTATAGATAAATGCCGACTCAATCCAGAATCCACCTGCAATCTGATACCGCATAGTCAATAAGTTGTTGGTCAGGTGGATAAAAATACCCACAGTTTTTTTGAACTACGGAAAACCGCAGAGAGTTCTTTATCTTTGATTCTTACACCAAATGACTATGGAAAACCAGTTACCTGATCAGGACGCACAGATCAACATCGAATTAACGGAAGAAATTGCGGAAGGGATCTACGCCAATCTAGCCATGATTGCGCATTCCAACAGTGAGTTCATCATCGATTTCATTCGTCTGATGCCCGGTATTCCCAAAGCCAAGGTAAAATCCCGGATCATTCTGACCCCCGAACACGCCAAGCGGTTGTTGACGGCCCTGAAAGATAACATCCGGAAATTTGAAGATACGTATGGCGATATCAACGGCGCTGAAGATGCGTTTCGGTTTCCGACCCAGTTTGGCGGCCCGATCGGTGAAGCCTAATCCGGTAATGGACAAGAAATTACTGAAAATTAATTCGCCTGTCACTTTGGTTTTCCAGCCGATTTAGCTAATTTTGCACTCCTATTTTTCCAGAGGACTGTAGTAATACCAATTCTGATACAATGCCTACGATACAACAATTAGTACGCAAGGGCCGTGAAAAGCTGACTTTTAAATCAAAGTCGCCGGCATTGGACTCTTGCCCACAACGCCGTGGTGTGTGTACGCGTGTGTACACAACCACCCCCAAAAAGCCAAACTCGGCTTTGCGTAAAGTAGCCCGTGTGCGTCTGTCACATGGCAAAGAAGTTAACGCCTATATTCCGGGCGAAGGCCACAACCTGCAGGAGCACTCGATTGTTCTGGTACGGGGTGGTCGGGTGAAAGACCTTCCGGGTGTGCGTTATCACATCGTTCGTGGAGCACTTGATACGGCTGGCGTAAGCGGTCGGAAACAAGCCCGCTCGAAATACGGTACGAAACGTCCGAAACCGGGTCAGGTAGCTGCACCGACGAAGGGAGCTCCAGCTAAAAAGAAAAAATAATAGCTCCCGGATTTAATTGACTGAGCGTTGCCAAAGATGCACAACGTTTAGAGTAAGATTTATCATCTGAAGATCATGAGAAAAGCAAAACCAAAGAAAAGATACGTTTTACCCGATCCTAAATACAAGGAGACGCTGGTAACGAAATTTGTTAATAACCTCATGTACGAAGGTAAAAAGAGCCTTTCGTACTCCATTTTCTACGACGCACTGGCGCTGGTTGAGAAAAAAACCAACGACAACGGCTTAGACGTTTGGAAAAAGGCATTGAACAACGTAATGCCTTCAGTTGAGGTGAAAAGCCGCCGGGTAGGTGGTGCCACATTCCAGGTTCCGACGGAAGTACGTCCTGATCGCAAAGTATCAGTAGGCATGAAATGGCTGATCAAGTATGCCCGTTCACGTGGTGAAAAAACCATGGTCGATCGTTTGGCAGCGGAAATCGTAGCAGCAGCAAAAGGTGAAGGCGCTGCCGTCAAGAAAAAGGATGACACCCACCGGATGGCCGAAGCCAACAAGGCATTCTCCCACTTCCGGTTCTAATTCGAACCCGATTCGTATTGAAAAAACCGCCCTCAAAGGCGGTTTTTTCGTTTAAAACGCCATCATAAACTCGTTCAGGTTCGTTTCCTGCGGGAGATTCAATCGTTTTCGCAAGCGATACCGTTTCAGTTCGACACTCCGGACGGTAATGTTAAGCAATTTGGCCACTTCTTTACTCGAAAGATTCATCCGCAAATAAGCCGCCAGCCGCATGTCGTCGGGCGTCAAACCGTCGTACTGGCTCAATAACCGCTTGAAAAACTGTTCGTGAACTTTGTTGAAGTTCTTCTCAAAGACCTTCCAGTCCTGTCGGCTTGAAATATTGGAATCGATCAGTTTGACAAGTTGATTGATATGTCCCGTTGCCTGATCGATGGTTTGCCGTTGTTGAACCTCATCTTTTAATTTCTCAACTTCTCCTTTTAGTTTGAGCAGTAGGTCATTTTTGTGGATTAGGTTCATGGTGGTGTTGGCTAACTCCTCCGATTTACCGATGACGTCCTGCTCCAGCTTTTCTTTCTGAACCTGCATCAGTTGCTGCCGGTGCTTTTCCTGTTCCCGGGCCAGTTTCTCCTCCATTTGCTGCCGAACTTTGGTCTGATGAGCCGCCACCTGCCGCCGGTGAACGTAAAAGCTGCCACCAATCAAACCACATCCAATCAGAAAGTAGGTCAGATAAGCCCAGACGCTCTGGTACCAGGGCGGCAGAATCTCAAACGGAAACGAGGTAACGGAACCGTCAGAGGTAGAGCGTAGCTGAAATTCGTAGGTACCCGGCCGCAGACTGGCATATTCTTTCTCGGCCAGCGGGCTGAAATCCGACCAGTTCTCATCCAATCCAGCCAGACGATAGCTGAACAAAGGTTCCTGAATGGATTCGGGTTGGCTAAACTGAAAGACGAGATGGTTTTCCCTGGCTTTCAGAACCGGAGAAAAGGATGCCAGGAATGAAGCAGTACGGAAGGTGAAATACCGGCTGTCGTTTCCATTCAGAACGGCCAATTGCCGAATCAGGGGCTTATTGATCAGTTGTTGATTGCTTACCGTTGATAACTCCTGCCGGGGCAAAAGTGCATAACCTTTCTCAAAACACAGCAGGTAATAATTAGAATCCAGTGGGACAATGTTCTCATAATCGTCCATCCAGGCAAAATGGCTGATGGAAAATTCCGCTTTTAAGCCATCCGGTTTGGCCACCAGGAGACTGCCATCCTGCCGTAAGAAGAGCTGTTCATCTTTCCATCCACCGAAAATTCGCCGAATCGTTCCTGAAACCCCAAACTGCTCTTTCAAACCGGCCTCTTTGGAATAGGAAGCCACCCAGTTGAGGTGACTGATTTTCCGTAAATCCGCTGATAACTGGACCGAATACACCCCATTGTGGGCGTGACGCAGCCAGATTTTTCCCTCCGAATCTTCCCAAACCTCCCGAATGGGTTCGCTAAATCCTGCGATCAAGTGGCTGAATTGCCATTTACCGTCCTGGTCACGGCGATAAACACACAAGCCGGTGTACGTTCCCTGTAGAGCAAAACCGGGTCGTGAAGACAAGGCTCGTAAACTCCAGCCACCGGTTTGCGTGAAAAGGGACTCCCACCCATCGGCAGGCGTTATTCGAAACGTGCCGGCGTTGTGGCCACAGAGCAACTGACCATCAAGTACGGTCAAATCCCAGACCTGCCCCTGCGAGCCATCCACCAGATGATAAACCGGTAAACCGAGCGTGGGGAAATCGCACCAGTAAACGCCATGATTGGTACCTAAGTATAACTTTTTATTGTAAAGAACCGCATCGTAGGGCGTTCCTAATTGACCGTTTGGATCCGTGAAATATTTCAGTGGATAACTGAATGCAAGGGCATCGATGCCGTCATCGAGCCCGGCCCAGACGTTTCCTTTGAGGTCGAGAGCCAGCGAAAGGACGGTGTTGTTTTGCAGCCCCTCCCGCTGATTGACGGAATACAATAGAGTGCCGGTGGTATCGGTGACAAATATCCCGTTGAGAATGGTACCGAAAGCATACCGGCCATCCGACAACGCAAGCCCTTTATTGCATTGGTATCGCTGCAAAAACTGGCTGGCAGGGTGATTCAACCGGGAAAGTCGTCCATTCTCGTAAAGAAACAAACCGTGATCGCGGGTGCCGATCAGCAACCCTTTGTTCCCGTACGGGAGGATCGCATGAACCGCCGTGGAACCCAACGGATCTGTATTGGGAAGGGAAACAAATTTCCCATTCACCAATTCATATATTCCTTTTCCGATGGACTGAAGATAATAGCGATCGTGAACTTCGTACAAAAAAAGGACATTGCCCGGTAAAGGAACTTCAGAAACCCGCCCATTACGATACAAAAAGCCGGTCGAAAAAGACTGAAAAAATACAAAGTCGGATCCGGTAACGATATTCCAGATTTCCTCTTTGCGAAAAAGCTTATTACGGATCAGCCCGGTGAGTGAACGATACTGAAGCACGCCGGTATCACTAGCCTGCCAATAGCCAATTTCACCCAAACCGCCCGTATAAATCAGACCTTTTGAATCGATAGCAACCGACCGAACAATCTGCCGTTTAGGCAATCGATAGGTTTGCCAGCGCGTCCCGTCGTATTCCAGCAAGCCCTTGGAGTTAGCCGCATACAAGAAACCGGTAACCTTATCTTGACAAAGCGACCAGTTCTGATTGTAGGCCTGATAATCCTGCTTCGTAAAATTTCGGATGTAAGGGGCAAGAAACAAATTCCGGGAAGTAGGAGCCGCCATCAAATCGGATACAAGAAGTAACCATATTGGAAAGTAGATAAACTCCTTTATTCGTAGAAAACGCCTAATCATGATGGGTACGCAAGAGTAACGTAAAAAGTTATTAAAAATGTAATCTATTCATTAACAGTGTTTTAATGTATCATAATAGATTGGTTTTGAGTTTTTAACTATATATATAGTTAAAATGATGTAGTAGTGATGTACTCACTTCTAACATAATCTGGTCACAGTTCGTTTACCTTTGAGCTAAGAATAAGCAAACAATTTATCAGAAAAATTATGGAGAGGGGTTTACTCGGATTATTTATACTCCTGCTGTTTACCGCTACGGCCTGGGCGCAGCAACGAGTCAACGGGAAAGTGACAGCGATCGACGGCTCGGTATTACCGGGCGTCAGTGTTCAGATCAAGAATACAACGAAAGGGGCCAATACCGACGCCAATGGACAGTACAGCATCGAGGCTAATCAGGGAGATGTCCTGGTTTTCAGTTTTATTGGTATGAAGCCAACAGAACGCCCAGTGAACGGTTCGACAGTGGACGCACAGTTGGAAGAAGATGTGACTACGTTGACAGAAGTGGTGGCAGTCGGATACGGCGTGCAGCGAAAGGCGGATGTGACCGGGTCTATTTCTACCGTGAAAGCCCAGGACATTGCCAGTCGTCCGGTTGCGAATGCGACGCAGGCCTTGCAGGGCAAAGCGGCCGGGGTGTTGATTACCACCAACCAGGGCTTGCCAGGCGCGGCACCAAACGTCCGGATTCGGGGGGTTGGCACGGTGGGAAACAGCAATCCGCTGTATGTGGTCGATGGTATGTTTGTCGATGACATCCGGTTTTTGAACCCCTCCGACATTCAAACCATCGATGTGCTGAAAGATGCCTCCTCGCTGGCCATCTACGGGGTTCGGGGAGCGAATGGCGTGGTGTTGGTAACGACGAAAAGCGGTAAATCCGGTCGTACCGTGTTCAATTACGAAGGCTTCGGTGGGGTTACCCAGCTTAGTAAAAAGCTTGATATGACCAATGCCAGCGAGTTTGCCACGCTGGTGAACGAAGTGGCCGTCAGTGAAGGCGGAGCCATTAAATTTCCGAATCCGAACTCGTTTGGTGCCGGAACGGACTGGTTCGATTACATTTTCCGCAACGGGAGTGTCCAGAGTCACCAGATTACGGCTTCGGGCGGCAACGAGCGGGTTACCTTCAACGTCAGTGGCAGTTATTACGACGAAAAAGGAATTGTTGACAAGTCGGCGTATAACCGCCTGACTTTCCGGTTAAATAACACTTACAAATTGACGGGAAATTTCCGGCTTGGGAACAACCTGGCGTTCTCACGGTCTCAGTCCAATAACATCCCGGGGGGGATTGTTCAAACGGCTTACAACGCCGACCCGACCATCACGCCGGTCAATGCCGACGGCACCTACGGTTTTTCGAGCGTCAGCACCGTAGCGAATCCGGCAGCCGTATTGGCGTATCAAACCGACGACATTGCCAAAAGCGGCCAGTTGGTTGGGAATATTTATGGCGAACTCGACTTTCTGAAATCGTTCACCGTGCGCTCCAGTTTCGGGGTGGATCTGGGGCTGAACAACAGCAGCGTTTACCTGCCCCAGTATCTGGTGTCGGCCAGCCAGCGGAATGACCAGAGCAAATTGACGCGTGAGTATGGACTCAATACGACCTGGTTGTGGGAAAACACGCTGACGTTCAATCGGACCTTCAACAAGATTCACAACGTGAATGTGCTGGTGGGAGCGACAGCGCAGAATAGCCGCGCCGACGTATTGCAGGGTATCCGCTTCAACGTGCCGGGGTACAACAACAACGTGAAATTCCTGTCGCTGGGTAGCACCGTCGGCGCACAAACGACCGATAATCCCGACAACCGCAGCTATGAATTTACCTACGCATCGTACCTGTTTCGGGTCAACTACAGTTTGCTGGACCGGTATTTACTGACGGTAAGTCTCCGGCGGGATGGTTCGTCGCGCTTTCCGACCGAAAGCCGGTGGGCCACTTTTCCGGCCGTTGGCCTGGGCTGGCGGATCATCGACGAACCGTTCATGATGGACCAGCAGTTGTTCAGCAATCTGAAATTGCGGGTCAGCTATGGAAAGCTGGGCAATACCAACATTCCTAACTATTTATATTATTCCCGCATCAGCAGCGGTCTGAACGCCATCTTTGGATCCGGGCAAACGCTGCAACAGGGAGCCACGCTCCAAAGTACCAACACGTCGAACCTGCTCTGGGAAACCGTTACCCAGACGGATATTGGCCTGGAAATGGGATTTCTGAATAACCGTCTGACGGCAGAAATCGATTACTACAACCGCAACACCTCCGACATGATCCTGAATGTCAACATCGGGAATGGCCGTCAGGTACAGTCCAATGCCGCCAGTGCCTACAACCGGGGTTTTGAATTCACGACGGGTTGGAACGATACCGCCGGCGACTTGAAGTACAGCCTGAACGCCAACCTCACGACGGTGCAGAACGAAGTAACCAACCTGGGCAATGGCGGTATTCCGATCATTGGCGGTAGCCTGGGCAACGGCCGGACGGCTACGCTGACGGACGTAGGCCGACCCATCGGTGCCTTCTTCGGCTATAATAGGGTGGGCGTTTTCCAGACGGCCGACGAAGTACGGGGCAGCGCTCAACCCAATGCCAAACCCGGCGACCTGCGGTATGAGGACATTAACGGGGATGGCGTCATCAACGGCGATGACCGCGTTTACCTGGGAACACCAATTCCGAAAATGTTCTGGGGCTTCAATACCAACTTTGCCTTCAAAGGCATCGATCTGGGGGTTGATTTGCAGGGTACGCACGGCAATAAAATTTACAATGGTCGGCGGGCGGTGCGTTTCGGAAACGAAAACTACGAGCGAATTGCTCTGGAACGCTGGACGGCCCAAAATCCATCGACGACCCAGCCGCGTCTGACCAACGGCGGACCCAACTACGATGTGTCGAATTACTTCATCGAAAGCGGCTCCTTCGTTCGGATTCGGAACATTCAGATTGGCTACACCCTGCCAGCAACCTTGCTCCGTACGCTGGGTGTGCGTTCCATCCGGGCGTATGTCAATGCCCTGAACCCGGTTACGTTCACCAATTACTCGGGCTTCTCGCCGGAAGTAGGCGGTAATGATGCCAGCACCCTGAGCCGTGGGGTCGATCTGGACGTTGTGCCGGTCTACCGCACCACGACGGTTGGTTTACAAATTGGATTTTAATCTTTAACGGGCAACCATCATGATTTCCATATCGAAACAATTTTTGAGAATTGCGCTGGCGGGTTCCCTCATGCTGACGGGACAGGCGTGTAGTGAAGAATTTCTGGACAAAAAACCGCAGGGTGAGCTAATTACCGAGGATTTTTTCAACAGCCAGGAAGGTGCCGTCCAGTCTACCAACGCCATTTACTGGCAACTTCGCCAGTGGCCAACCCACGTTTTTGCATTTATCGCTATTTCCAGCATGACTTCGGATGACGCCGACAAAGGGAGCGAACCGGGCGACGCGAGTTTCCTGAGCGAATTCGATTTGTTTACCGTTACGTCGACCAACGGTGGTTTGAACGATTTCTGGAGTGGACAATACTTGGGCATTGCCAAGGCCAATCAGGTTATCGAGCGGGTACCGGCCATCGAAATGGATGAAACGCTCAAGGCGCGGCTGATTGCGGAAGCCAAAATGTTACGGGCTTACTTCTACTTCAATCTGGCACGGGCCTTTGGCGGTGTTCCGCTGATTACGCAGTTGCAGGACGACGATGCACCAGCCGTGCCGCGTGCCAGCCGGCAGGAGATTTACCAGCAGATTGAAAAGGATTTGAATGACGCAATCACGGTTTTACCGGAAAAATCGGAATACGCAGCCACTGAACTGGGTCGGGCCACCAAAGGAGCCGCGAAAGGCTGGCTGGCGAAGGTGTCGATGTATCAGGGAAAGTGGAGTGAAGTACTCCGGCTGACGAATGAAATCATGCAATCGGGACAGTATGACCTCAAAACGCCTTACGAAGTGATCTTCACCGAAGCCGGGGAGAACACGTCCGAGTCGCTGTTCGAAGTACAAAATGCGGCCTTACCCCAGGGCGGTGGAGGGTCGCAGTATGCCGAGGTGCAGAGCGTCCGGGGGCAGTTTGGCTGGGGTTTCAATGTGCCATCCGAAGATCTGGTGAAAGCCTACGAAACCGGTGATCCGCGAAAAGCGGCTACGATTATCGAGCGGGGCGAAACGATGCCCGATGGGGTCGTTATCATCCAGAATGCGACGAATCCGTACTACAATCAAAAGGCATACGTGGCGCAGAACGAAACCAAATCGCCCAACGGTATGGGGGATTCCAACAAGAACATTCGCCTGTTGCGGTATGCCGACATTGTGCTGATGAACGCCGAAGCGGCTAACGAACTGGGGCAGTCACAACAGGCCGTAACGTCGCTGAATGCGGTTCGGGCGCGGGCGCGGGGCAGCAATGCCGCCCTTTTGCCCAATGTCGTTTTCGCCAGCAAGGAACAACTGAAAACCGCGATCTGGAAGGAACGCCGGGTGGAACTGGCCATGGAACACGACCGCTTCTGGGATCTGGTGCGGCAAGGCAGAGCGGGCGCGGTTCTGCGGGCGCTCAACAAGCAATTTGTCGACGGGAAGAGCGAATTGATGCCCATTCCACAGCCACAAATCGACGCCAGCGGGGGCGTATTAACGCAAAATCCTGGTTATTAATTTGTTGATGATGGGAACGCGGATTGAACGGGTCAAAACGGATTTTTATCTGTGTAAATCCATTTTGATCCGTTCAATCCGCGTTCCCATCCAATTCTGTAGGCATGAGAATTTTAAAACTACTCCTTTTCTTTTCACCGGTTCTGGCCTGGCTGACTACCTGCTCGGCGCAGTCTGCGAAAGAAGCCATTCCTCCCGTTGCCAACGAATACAGCGAGTACCTCGAAACCGTTCAAAAAGCCACGTTCCGGTATTTCTGGGATTTTGCGCACCCGGTTTCCGGCCTGGCTCCCGAACGAACAGCTACGCCCAACATCGTGACGACGGGCGGCACCGGGTTTGGCATTATGGCCATCATCGTGGCCGCCGACCGCCGTTGGATAACCCGTGCCGAAGCCGTGCAGCAATTGCAAAAGATGACCGGTTTTCTGGAAAAAGCCGACCGGTTTCACGGTGCCTGGCCGCACTGGCTCGATGGCAATTCGGGGAAAGTGATTCCGTTTTCGGAGCATGACAACGGTGGAGACTTGGTCGAAACGGCTTTTCTGGTGAACGGTTTGCTGAGCGCCCGGGCGTATTTCGATGGGACTGTCGCTGCCGAAAAAGACCTGCGGCAACGGATCGATAAACTCTGGCGGGAGGTCGAATGGGACTGGTACGTTCGCGATGGGAAATTGCTCTGGCACTGGTCTCCGAACCACGCGTGGAAAATGAATCATCCCCTTCGTGGGCATGACGAAACGCTAGTTACGTATGTGCTGGCACTCGGTTCGCCGACCCACGCCATCAAACCGGAAGTTTACCAGAACACCTACCAGCAAAGTGACCATTATACCAACGGGCAAACCTATTTTGGCTATAAACTGCCGCTCGGTTTTCCGATGGGCGGGCCGCTGTTCTTCACCCATTATTCTTTCCTGAGCCTCGATCCGCGCCTGATGCAGGATGAACAGACCAACTACTGGGAGCAGAACCGCAATCACACGCTCATCAACCGGGCGCATTGCCTGCAACCGCGTCAGGCCATGTTTGGCTACGGGCCGGGCAACTGGGGGCTGACTGCCAGCGACGACTATAATTTTTACGATGCCCATTCGCCAACGAACGACAACGGCACGATTAGCCCGACGGCGGCTTTGTCGTCGTTTCCTTACACCCCCTATTATTCGATGCAGGTGTTGCGGAATCTGTATCTGCGGGAAGGAAACCGGTTTTTCGGTCCGTACGGTTTTTACGATGCCTACAACAAAGGCTTGAACTGGTATTCCAACCAGTATCTGGCCATTGATCAGGGGCCGATCGTGGTTATGATGGAAAATTACCGTTCGGGTTTGCTCTGGAGACTGGGCGAGAAAACACCGGAACTTTGGACGGGATTAACCAAAATGGGCATCAAAAAACCGGTTTATCCGACCGGTTTCTACGCCTACGCCCCGGATTTTCGGACGGGTTACATCGATCTCTGGAAACACCCCGACCGGGGTGCGTATGTGCTGGACTTTGCCGTAAAAGGCACGGGAGCCATTACTCTGGCGGTTTTTGACGAAGCTGGTCGGGCGGTGCGGAAACTGATCGATGCTAAAATCTATCCGGAAGGAATGCAGCAATTGGCCTTTCAGTTTCCGGATGGGAAGTATGAATTTGAGCTCGTGCAGGGCGCGGATAAGCAGCGTGTTAAGATTTCACTTCATCAAAGTGTTGATAATCAATAGGGCGGCAACCCTGTCAGCAGTCGAAGACCCTGACAGCGGTTAGAAAAGGGAATAAATGAACGGTGCCAGCGCCGAACCCGTTGTTAAAACCGTCAAGGCGCTCAGGAGCAGCAACAGAATCAGCAACGGATAAAGCCAATATCGCTTGCGGGTGCGCATGAAAAGCCAGAATTCACGTAGAAATTCCATGGGTCGGGTTAGTTTTTGATCGCCTGAAGTTGGGATTTTAATTGCAGCGCTACGGTATTGCGAGGGTCGGTCCGCAGGGATTTTGCCACGTATTTAGCCGCCCCGTCGGCATTGGCAAATTTCAGATAACCGGCGGCTAGCTGATTGCTCAGTGTTACATTCGTCGTGTCGGTTAAATACCGGTTTTTGACGGCCACCAGTTGTTCCACAAACGTTTGCAATTCGTTCAGGCTGAACTGCGTTTCGTTGTGGGCGGCTGCGTAGCGGAGGTAAATGAGGGCTTCGTCGGGTCGATCCAGTTTCAGCAACGTTATGAACAGGCTCTGTGCCGTGGGAAAGGTTGGTTCCAGGTCAAACGCCTTTTTCAGATGCCAAACCGCCTGTTCAGGCTGGTTCAGGCTCAAGGATAATTTCCCGGCCTGCGCATAAAAACCGGGATCATACGGATATTCCAGCAGCAGAGCTTCCGTGACTTGCAAAACTCCCTGAGGGTTATTCCCTTTCTGGTAATGCGTCAGCAGTTGATCCATTGCGTCGCGCCAGGAAATCTGCTTTACCACCAATGCCCCCGCCAATTGTTCCTCCACGGTTTTGGCACGCTTTTCTTCGGGCGGCATCGGTTCGTTAAACGGCCAGCCTTCTTTCAGAATCAGCATTTCAAAAACACCTTTCAGTGAATCGACGGACGTAATCGGCATGCGCTGGCGCAATTGAGCCAGGGACAGTTCGTTTTTCCAGTCGGCAGCAATGAGTTTCCTTTTTTTCAGGGCTTCGTAAAACGCGTCGGACAGCAACGCATAGCCGTACAAATTCGGGTGAACGTGCTCCAGCAAGGTTTCATGTCCCAGAATGCCGTTCGGCGAATACCGTTCAAAAACCGCCCGGGTGTCCACTTCCGTCACGTTCGGGTACTGGGCCGTCAGCTCCTGAATGACCTGATTGATGGCTCGTGGTCCCCGAAACCGTAGCAAATCCAGTTCTTTCGCCTGAACAAAACGGTATTTGGCAGCCTTAAAGTCGCCTTTTGCGTAGGCTTGTTGTGCCTGTTTGAACTGCTCCTGCGCCGATTGAGCGGCATTCCCCGGTGCGCTGATGAACGGTTTTAGATCCTTTTCATTGCTGACCAGATTGCTGATCAATACCGGAATATGATGTTCTGAGAAGAGCTGACAGAGCCCGTTCAGGTTGGTTTTAAATTGTTCAATGCCCTGGTGATACGCTTCCGATCCGTACGGAATTTGCTGGTCGGCGGCCATGCGTTTCATCAGGTTTTCGCGCAAATCCACGTTTTCACCCGAAACGGTTTTTCGAATACCGCCGAGCATTCGGTTCAGGAGTTGCATCAGCCGGAATTCCCGGAGTTTCAACACCAGACGCACGAGAGCAGGATGACCGCCCAGCGAACTGGTTGAGCCGATGCCCATAGCACCGTAATATTCATTGTGGCCGGTATAAATTAAAATTGCATCCGGTTCATAATCAATTAATTGTTTGCCAAAACCGAAAACCGTGTAGGAATTGACTGCCGTCAGCGAAAGGTTGATGATTTCAAAATTTCGATTTGGGAAGGTATGCATCAGCCGGTAGTGCAGCCAGCGGTGGAACGAGCCGTTGTGGAAATACGGATAGCCAATCGTGGTCGATTCGCCCAGGACAAAAATCCGGAACGTGCCATCCGCTTTTCGCTGTCGGAAGGGTTCGAAATTCCCAACGGTCGCGTTGGCGGTTTCGGTAAAATACCGCTCCGACGCGTGTTGATTCATGATCAAAAAACCGTTGTGTTGCGGGTCTTCTACGAACAAGCGGTAATCCTGGCCGTAGCCGAACAACCGGAGGGAGCCTTCGGCCAGTCCCAGCAGCAACACCGGCAACAGCACCGCAAGTCCTTTAAACAGCCATAACCGCTTCTTCATGAATCAAACCGGTTACCGTTTGGCCGTCAAATGATAGGTTCCAACTTCTTTGCCATCGTCGAGCAACATGCTCAGATGCAGGTCTTTTCGGTCGGCTTTCAGTTTCATAATTGTCCGGGTGCCGTCTTTCGAGCCACCGCCGATGATGATCGGGTAATGGTGTTGGTTGGCCACCGGCTCGTGAACCCCGTATTTGTGGGTGTGACCGCTGATGCAAAGATCGATCTTGTGCTTGTTGAATAAGGGCGTGAACACTTTCTGGCAGTGCATCGGGCCGTGCCAGTTGTTGTGGTAAAACGTCGGGATGTGCATGAAAACCACCCGGAATTTGGCTTTTTTGAACGCGGCACTCTGCATCACCTGCTCGACCCAACGCCCCTGTTCCTCGCGATAGGCATCAAAATCAACGATTCCGGCATAGACGGGTTCGCTATCCGGTTTGTCTTCGCCGGTGTCGATCACGGTAAAATGAACCGGTCCCCAGGTGTAACTGTAATACGACTTGCCGCCCGGATTGGAAAAATACTGCGGTAATTCACGGCGGTATTTGCCCCGCGTTTCGTGGTTGCCCCGCACAAACAGAAACGGAGTTTCTTTGGCAAAACCAGCCGAACAGGGCGTCAGCAGGTGGTCAATAAGCTGTTGTTCGTCGGTCTGGTAATCGAACAGATCGCCGTTCAGGAACACAAAATCGAACGGATAATTGCCTTTCAGACTCAGCAGGTGCGTGATGGTTTCGGGCCGGTCGTGGACGTCGTTCAGCACCAGGCAACTGACCGCATCGGATTGTTCGTCAGGCGTTTTAAAACGCAACAAGCCGCTTTCAATCGTCTTGCCGTAGGTGAGTTTATACGGTTTGAAATCCGTGATTTCTTTGGAATACACCCGGTATTGGTAGGTGGTTCCCGGTTTTAAACCGAGGAGCGTAATGCCGTTGATCCGGTTATAGGCATCGACCAATCCTTCCGTCACGCTGTGCGCTTTTTGGCCCAACGAGTCGGTTTCGCCGTATTCGACCCAACTGTACGACGGCAGATTGGCAATCCACCGCACCGTCATCGAACCCGGCCCCACGTATTGCAAATATGGTTCTGTCAGAAAAACGTGCCCTTTGGCCGGATCGGGCGACACCACCTGCGGATTTTTTGCCCAAACCGCTTCGGGCAAAACCGTACCGAGTGCGCTAAGACCGGCCGCCGATTTCAGGAACGTTCGGCGGTTGGAGGAGTGCTTGGAATTGTTCATGATAAAGGGAGGAGACACTGGTTTGACCGCATTCCGTGAGCTACCCCGGAGGGGTTTACTGTTAATAGTCAAAAAGTCCTAAATGTAGAGAAAGCTCCGGAGGAGCGTCCTAAATCCCAAAACAAGCATTAGGACGCCCCTACCGGGGCTCAAAACGATTAACTAGCTTGGTTGGACTATTAACAGTAAACCCCTCCGGGGTAGCTCGCGGAATGCTGTCAAGATAGGTGTCCTTTCAAAAAGAAATTTTTCCTGCCAACTTACTCTTTTACGGCCGGATGATGGTTCCGTCGATTTTCCGAACCTGCCAGTTCGATTTCGTGCCGATGGGGTATTTAGCCGCTTCCTTCTCGTTGATGTCGACGCCCAGGCCCGGCACTTCATTAACCGACATATAGCCTTTGTTCATCGTGGGGCAACCGCTGAACACTTCCTTCATTTTGTCCGAAAACTGCACCGCTTCCTGAATTCCGAAGTTCCAAACCGCGAGGTCGATGTGCGCGTGAGCCGCGTGACCCACCGGCGACACGTCGCCCGGACCGTGCCAGGCGGTGCGGATGTTGAACCACTCGCCCAGCCGCGCCACTTTCATGGCGGGTGTAATACCGCCGATCTGCGAAACGTGAATCCGGATGAAATCGAACCACTGGTTCACCATCGGCTCTTTGAATTCGTTGATGTTGTTGAACAGCTCACCCATCGCAATCGGCACCGACGTCGCCTGACGCAGTTGCGCAAACCACTTCATGTTTTCGGGCGAAAACGGATCTTCGATGAAAAACGGTCGGTATTCTTCCACCTGCTTGATCATGTTAATGGCGTCGATGGGTTGCACGCGCTCGTGGATGTCGTGCAGCAATTCAATTTCGTCACCACACTGTTTCCGAACGACTTCAAACATTTTCGGAACGGATTTCAGGTACATCCGCTCGTTCATGTAATTGTCGGTAGCACCCCCAAAACCGGCAGCTTTGAAGTCGGGCGTTGCTGAATTGGCTCCCACAGCCCCATAACCGCCCTGTTGAATCCGGATGTACTGGAAACCCTGCTCCATGAATTTCTTCACGCTGTCGGCTGCGGCTTCGGGCGTGTTGCCGCCCGCGTGGGTGTAACACGGAATCGCAAACCGCGCTTTTCCGCCCAGCAACTGATACACCGGCATGTTGGCGCGTTTGCCTTTGATGTCCCACAACGCCTGATCGAGTCCCGAAAGGGCGTTGTTCAGAACCGGGCCGTTGCGCCAGTAGGAGCTGACATAAGCCGCCTGCCACATGTCTTCGATGTTATCCACATCTTTTCCCACACAAAATTCATTCAGGTACGTATTGATGGCGACGATGACCACGGCTGCCCGTTGGGTGAACGTCGCGCAGCCCAAACCGTACAAACCCGGCTCCGTCGTTTCGACTTTGACGACGATGAGGTTGGAACCCTGCGGGGCTGTGGCGATGGCTTTCACCGATTTGATTTTGACCGGCGCCATCGCTTTGGCGTAGGAGGGCGTTCCGGCCCGTTCGCGGGCTTCGGCGGTCGACATTCCCCCAAATAAGCCCAGCAAACCGGCTGAGGAACCGAAACCTATTTTTTTCAACGTCTCGCGACGGCTGTTCATTTCGGCGAAGTTTTCGTTTTTTTCCATGGGTACAGATAAGGGTTTAGATGCAAATGTGAATAGGTTTACGGCAAGGCAAAGGCAATGTACGAACCACCCGGTTTGTGGCCGTTTTTAACGCCACCGGCGGCAATGACCACGTATTGTTTTCCGCCAACCTGGTATGTGATCGGCGTGGCAAAACCGCCCGCCGGAAGCTGGTATTCCCAGACAACTTTCCCGGTTTTTTTGTCGAAAGCCCGGATTCGTTCGTCTTTGGTACCGGCAATAAAGACCAGGCCCCCAGCCGTAACGATCGGTCCGCCGTAATTTTCGGTGCCCGTAATCGGAACGCCTTTTTTCGTTAATTCCGGAAATTCGCCCAGTGGAACCCGCCACAGGTAGTCACCGGTATTCAAATCGATGGCATTTAGCGTTCCCCAGGGCGGTTTGACGGCCGGATAACCGTCTGGATCGAAAAACCGGGTGTAGCCATTGTTGATGTAAGGCGGAATATAGGGGAAATCTACTTTTTCGTTGGTTCCGGTCAAAATTGGTGCGTTGTGCTGATCCTGACTTTCGGCCGGTTTGGGTTCCGGCGTTTTGGTGTCGGCATTGAGCAAATACCGGACAAGCGTAAACCGGTCCTGATCGGAAAGGTGCTGGAACGACGGCATCCGACCCCGGCCGGATCGCAAAACCGCATTGATTTCCTGACCCGAAAGCCGCTTGCCCAGATCGACCAGGCTGGGGTATTCCTGGCCGCTGCCTTTCCGGTCGGGACCGTGGCAAGCCATGCAATTGGCTTGGTACAGCGTTTTTCCTTTCGAGGCAATTTCGGCATTCCGGGCGGCCAGATCCGACATTCGCAAATCCCAGACCATTTCGTTCGAATTCTGGTACAGAATTCCCTGCGGATCGCTGGCGTTTCCGCCCCATTCGGCACCACCCCCAATGCCGAAAAACAGCGTTCCTTCCAGGCTGGGCGGCATGAATTTGTCACCGGAACGGGTTTTCAGAAACTTCTCTCTGACGAAGGCGTGCGCTTCGGGGGTCCGATTGGTAATGTCGGCTTCGGTAAAAACCTGCCGGGCAAAGGGCGCGGGTTTTGTCGGGAATTTCTGCGTCGGCCACGGAACCTCGCCCGGCAGGGCGGGCGAGGTCGGGACAGTCCGTTCTTCCACCGGAAAAAGCGACTCGCCGGTGTCGCGGTTCAGGACGTACACCAGACCGTCTTTGGTGGTTTGGGCTACGGCATCGACGGTTTTTCCGTTGTGCTTCACTGTCACCAGATTGGGCGGACAGGGCAGATCGCGGTCCCACAGGTCGTGGTGAATCGTCTGGTAAAACCACTGCATGTTGCCGGTTTCGGCGTTCAGTGCCAGAATGCAATCGGAATACAGGTTTTGTCCGGCCCGAATACCGCCATAGAAATCGACGGAAGGTGAGCCGGTTCCGAAATAAACCGTGCCGCGCTTTTCGTCAAGCACCATGCCCGCCCAGTTATTAGCCCCGCCAATGCGTTTGTAGGCGTCTTTGGGCCAGGTTTCGTATCCTTTTTCGCCCGGTTGCGGAATGGTGTGAAAAACCCACCGCACTTTTCCGGTCCGGATGTCGAAGCCCCGAACGTGGCCCGGTGCGGCATCACCCTGTTCCGAAACCGCCGAACCCAGTACCAGAATGTCTTTGTAAATAACGCCCGGCGTCGTGGAGGTCACCGACAGTTTGCTCAGATCCCGTTTCGATTCGTCTTGCAGGCCTTCCCGCAAATCGACTTCGCCGTTTTGGCCAAAACCGGCAACGGGTTCGCCCGTCAGCGCGTTGAGGGCGTAGAGCGTCGAACCGGCGGAATACAGAATGCGTTTGTCGGTGCCCGGTCCGCCGTCGCTGCTTTCCCAGTACATGACGCCCCGGCTCTGGTTAAACCGGGGTGATTTGTTTTTAAACGGATCGAAAAGCCAGCGTTGTTTGCCCGTTCCGGCATCGACCGCAAAAACCTTGAGCATGGGCGTCAGGCCGTAGAGAATCCCGTTGATGACAATGGGCTGGCATTGAATTTCGAGCGGTCTTCCGGCTTGGCCATCGGCACCAGCCGCGTCAAATGTCCAGGCTACTTTGAGGTTTTTTACGTTTTGAAGATTGATCTGCGTTAAGGAAGAGTAGCGGTTTCCGGCCTTATTGCCACCGTAATAGGGCCAGTCCTGATTCGTTGGCGGGTTGGTGTCGCTCCCTTCCCAATTTGGAGCTTTGGCCGAAATGCCCAAAATCAATAGCCCCAGCACTGTACTTTGTAGCGCATACTTCATGATGGTATCCAGAAAAAAGATGGATTAGTGAGTCGATGCGGTTTTGGGCAGTGTATAAAAGTCGTACGAAATGGTCCACCTGAACGTCTGACCCGGTTCGGCTTTGATTTTAATGTAAGGCTCTGGACACACCGTCGTGTGAATTGACCAGAAGGCCAGTTGCACAATGGGCTGATCGCCGACTACCCGGACGCCGGACCCGGTTTTGGTGTTTTCAACGCGGAAATCATAGTCTTTGGCCGTGTCGCCAAAACCGGCCAGGTAGCAATGCGTGCTTTCGCCTTTTGGTAACTCCTTTAGGTACGTAAACCGGTTGCCCTGCACATCGGCGAAGGTGCCGATTCCCCGTGTCGGTTTAACCTGTAATGCAAATGGAAACGTGACCGAAACGTCCGGCCCGGTTTGTTGGTTGTCGAGCATGAAAAAGTTGTGGTCATACACCGTCGTTTCGATGGTTTTCTTTCCGGTATTTTTCAGGCTGTGTTCCAGAACCAGCACCGGTTTGCCTTTTAAAAGCTTCACGGTTTTCTGGTAGCGATACGAATACCCCGCGGCATCGGTCAGTTCGTGGGTGAAAACGACTTCATCGCGACCGGTTTTTACCGCCCATTTTCCGGGATTGACAATGGCGTACGGCGTCGAAAACCGGTAGGGCGAATCCTTTGCTTTGCGCAGCGAACCGACGCCAATCTTCAGGAAATCGTCACCCGGTTTGGCTTCGTCGTAGCCAATGGGCGTAAATTCTTCGACCGGGCCGCTGATGGCGTCGTGCCCTTTCGGATCGTATTTCTCGAACCACTGACCGAAATACGAATGGTCTTTGTAGTCGAGACTGGCAATCACGCCCGACCAGTCGAACCGGACCCCTTGGTAATACCCGTTGACCGAATCCGGCAAATACAGTTTCGCCCGGATGATTCCGTTGGTTATTTCCGCTTGCGGAAACGGTGGCAGGAGGGTGGCGCTGGTGAAACTGAGGAGAATGGCGAAAAAAACGACGATTTTCTTCATAAGAAAAACTAAACCCAATAGATTCTGTTATGCAGCCGAATTACCCCGGAGGGGTGTCCTGTTAATAGCCATCCGAAGTATGATTTTATACAAGCTCCGGAGGAGCGTCCTAAATAATGGTTTGGGATTTCAGGACGCTCCTCCGGAGCTTAAAACAATTGATCGACCCCCTGATGCTATTAACAGGACACCCCTCCGGGGTGATTCGGCGTCACAATAGACCTTTTAGGGTTGAATGAATTGATCAATACCCCGGATTTTGCTTCATATTGATATTCGAGTTGATCTCGTCGATCGGAATGGGTTGGGCGTAATCGGTGGCTTCCCACTGAATGGTTCCGCCCCGGATGCGCTGGTAATAAGCCGCTTCCTGTGCTCCCAACTGCCAGCGACGAACATCGATCCACCAGTGGCCTTCGCCGAATAATTCCGCCCAGCGTTCGTACTTGAGCGGATCGGATTTAAGAACCGCATCGGTGGCTTTCGTGGCATCGGTCAGGCTCTTGTAATCGATCGGCGACGCGGTATTGACCGGATAGCCGTAAGCCCGCCGTTTTACCTTGTTGACGTATTCCAGCGCCGTGGCATTGTCACCGGTACGCATGAGCGTTTCGGCATACAGAAGATACACGTCGGCTAACCGCAACAGCAGAATGTTGTTGCCATTGGCCATGTTGACTTCGGTTTCCGTGGCATCGACCGTCAGGTATTTCCGGAAACTCCAGGCTTCCATGTCCATTTCACTGATGTCGAGAAAGTGCGAAATCGGCCGTTTTTTGCCGCTTACGGTCATGCTGTCCACGTAAGGCTGCCAGCAGGCCACCCACAGGCGCGGGTCCACGGTTTTGTTCTGCCGCGCCAGCACCGAGCGGGTGATATACGCCGGATCAATGTTGGTCGCCAGCGGTTGCGTGGTACCGGCTTTGAAGTAATGGCCTTCGTTAAAGCCAAACCGGGCGAGATTTTTGGCGTGCGGAAACACGTTCGACCAGGCCGAAGCAGCGGGTAGGTTGTTGTCGTTCACGTAAGTCGGTGCCAGCACCATACCAATGCTCGATCCCATTGAGGTTTCCGTGTTGCCACGGGCGGTCATGTCCACGTTCAGGTTCATTTCCAGCAACGATTCGGAGTTGAATTCGTTTTTGCCGTTGAACATGGTTTTGTAGACATCGAACGAAACCAGCGACTTGCCACTGTTGGTGATTACATCCGCCAGCGAGGTTTTCGCATTGGTCCAGTCCTGGGTGTAGACGTACGCTTTGCCGAGGGCTGCCTTGACCGCCCAACCGCTGATTTTGTGTTTATCGTTCGCACCTGTCCAGGTTTTGCCGGCCAGCAGCGTTTCTGCCGCTTTCAGATCGGTGATGATAAAATCCCAGACCTGCTTCACCGTGGCCCGTTCTACCTGCGTCTGATCGAGGCTGGTCGACGCTTCGGTAATGATGGGAACGCCCAGTTTGTCGCCACCCTGGCCGTCGATGATCATGGCTTCCCCCCAGATCGTGATCAGGTACTGATAATACCAGGCGCGGAGGAAAAGGGCCTGACCTTTCATGAGATCAATAGCCGCTTTATCGGTTTGCGAAGTCGCTTTGGGGCGGTATTTTTCAATGTTGACCAGCAGCGTATTGGCGCGCTGAACGCCTTTCCAGGTGTCCCGCCAGGTTTCCGACAGAAAACCGTCGTTAGGCTGTGAGTTGTTCTGGCCAAGTTGAATCCAGGTCGGTGTTCCCTGCCAGCTCAGGTCGGCAGTATGGTCCCACATGTAATAGGCTTTCCCATAAATGTTATGGCCGAATAAACCCGCGGAGTGCTGTGTCCCGTAGACACCGGTCAGCAATTGTTCCAAATCCGTCACCGAACCGGGATAATTGTTGGTAGAAAGCGCACCGGGATTGGTCACATCGATAAAATCTTCTTTACAGCCGGCCAAACCGAGCAGGGCCGTAAAGAGGGCTATTTTCAGAAATGGCTTCATCGTATGAAACATAGTTGTATCAACTGAGTAAGGTCTGGAGAATTAGAAACTGGCATCGATGCCCATCGACAGGAGCGTGGTGCGCGGGTAGGAGTAGATCGCATCGATTCCGCGTCCGGTCGTTCCGTTGCGTCCCATCACCTCGGGGTCCAGGCCCGAATACTTCGTCAGCGTCATCAGGTTTTGCCCCTGCATGTAGATGCGGATGCTACCCATTTTGATCTTGTTGGTGATCACCGACGGCAGTGTATAACCGACCTGGAGATTGCGCAGTTTCAGATAGGCTCCGTTTTCCACGTAATAGTCCGAGATGCGGGTGTAGTTGGAATTCGGATCACGAACATAGTTGCCGGAAGCATCCTGGTAGCCTACGCGCGGCCGGTCGGTCAGGCCATTTCCGTTGAAGAAAGAGGTCTGGAAAATATCGCCCGTGGTGTTGTAATCGCCCACAAAAAATTGCGTGTAATAGCGGTTGGCGTTGTAAATGTCCAGCCCCTGCACACCCTGAAACAAAGCCGACACGTCGAACCCTTTCCAGCCCAGATTCAGCGTCAAACCGTAGGTCATTTTGGGCCAGGGGTTACCAATGTAGGTTTTATCGTCGATGGTGATTCTTCCGTCGCCGTTCACATCCCTGAATTTCAGGTCACCGGCACCGGTTCCGGCCGCCTGATACACCACGCCCGTGGTGGGTTTGCCGGCAGCCGCTGCTTTTTCCCGGGCTTGCTGGTTCAGCGTAGCCACTTCCGCATCGGTTTGGAAAATACCTTCCGTGATATACCCGAAATACTGGCTCATGGCGTAACCGGCCTGCGTCCGGGCAATGGTGCTTTCGAGGTAATCACCCCCGGCACCGTCGTTGATTGGGTTGTTGTTCGTCCCGCTCAGTTGCTTGACGAGGTTTTTGTTGAAGGCGGCATTGGCGGCAACGCTGTAGGTAAAGGCTCCCACTTTGCCCCGGTAGTCGATGGCGAGTTCAAGCCCTTTGTTGCTCATCTGGCCGATGTTGGTATACACCGTAGAGGCAGCAAAACCCGCTGATCGGGGAACCGGCACCTGGTAAATCATGTCCTGAGTCTGGCGGCTATACCAGTCGATGGTTACATTCAAGCGGTTGTTGAATAGTCCGATGTCGGCGCCGATGTCCGTCTGTTTTACTTCTTCCCACTTGATGTTTTCGTTGGGTAGCTGGGCGGTCAGTGCATAGCCTTTGGAACGGCTGCCGTCCGGCAAACCGTGGATGTTCGTGCCTCCCGTTCCGCCGTAGGATGCCTGATAGGTAAACTGCGGAATGTTGCTGGTGCTGCCCAATTTGCCGTAACTGGCGCGGAGCTTGAGGTTCGAGATGGCCGGAATATTCCGCATGAACGCTTCTTCGGTCACTTTCCAGCCTACCGAAAACGACGGGAATACCCCCCAGCGGTTGGCGGGACCAAACCGGTCGGAACCATCCCGGCGGACGTTGGCTGTCAGCAGGTATTTCCCGGCATAGGTGTAATTGATCCGGCCAAACTGCGACAAAAGCCGGGTTTGGGGGTATTCGCCACCGCTGGCGCGGTAGGTGCTGGGGTCGGTGCTCAGGCCCAGGTTATACGTAACGATTTGAAACCCCTGCGCTTCGGCCGACAGGTTGCTCAGGTCCTGCTGATAGGCTTCGTAACCTGCCATCGCTTTAAACTCGTGCTGACCAATGGTTTTGTCGTAGGTCAACACGAAGTTTCCCGTCAGGTTGCGTTGGTTCGTTTGCGTCCGGGTCAGGTAAGCCAGCGCGTTCCGGACCACCCCAAAGTCGTGGGCTTCGCGGAACGTGTAATCGCGACCACTGAATATGGAGGCCCCGAATGTCGAGCGAAAATTTAACCCGTTGACGATTTCCCAATCAAGGTATACATTGCCTTCAAGGGCGTATTGATCGCTGAGCCGGTGATGAATCGCTTCCCAGCCGACCAGGTTGGGGCCCGTAAAAAACGAACCGGTTTTGGCCCAGCCGCCGAACGGATTGGTTTCGTCGCGGACGGCAACCAGCGGAGCCGAGCGAAACGGGTAGGTCGTGCTTTGCGCCGGATTGGTGCTCGTCCGCCAGGCAAACAGCGTTTCGCCGATTTTCAGGCGTTTGTTGATTTTAAAATCTGCGTTCGACCGAATCCCCCAACGTTGAAATGAGTTATCGATGATCGTGCCGTCTTCGCGCTGGTAGTTGGCGGAGAGGTAGTAATTGGCTTTGGCGGAGGCTCCCGCCATCGAAAGCGAGTAACTCTGTTCTTTCCCGTTTTGATAAATTTCGTCGGCCCAGTCGGTATTGGGTAAGGTGGCCGGATCTCCATATCCGCTCGTGTTGACGCCGAAGGCTTGTTTGGCTTTGATATAATCCGCCGTGTTCAGCATCTGATACAGATTACGGGGTTGCCGAACGCCGTAATACGCATTGAAGTTGATGCTCATTTTGTCCATTTTGGTGCCGCGTTTCGTCGTCACAAGCACCACGCCCCCCGCAGCCTGCGCGCCGTAAATGGCAGCCGCGCTGGCATCTTTTAGCACTTCGATGGACTCGACATCCTGGAGGTTGAAGTTATTGCCCGCACCCATCCGAATCCCATCCACGATATACAGAGGAGCCATACCACCAATGGAGCCAATGCCCCGGATGACAATATCGGAGCCACCGCCCGGTGTGCCATCTGGTCGCGTTACCTGCACCCCGGCAGCCCGGCCCTGCAAAGCTTCGTTGACGCTCCGGACGGGCAGGTTTTTGATTTCTTCCGCCTTGACCGACGATACCGATCCGGTCAGATCCGACCGTTTTTGGGTACCGTAACCAACCACGACGACTTCGCTGAGGTTTTTCGTGTCGGTTAATAAACTGACGTTTACCTCCGTACGGTTTCCAACGGCAATTTCCTGGGAGGTATAGCCAACAAAACTGAACACCAGAACCGCATCGCCCGTCTGCATAGTCAGGCGGTATTGTCCGTTGCCGTCCGTTGTGGTTCCGCGGGTGGTTCCTTTCACCACCACGCTGACGCCCGGCAGCCGTACCCCGGCTTCATCCGAAACCGTTCCGGATACGTTCTGATCGACCGCTGCGGCATCGTGGTTGCGCAACAGCTCATCGGCTGACGGAACCGGCAGGGGTTCCAGGTTCAGAATGATCTGCCGCCCTTTCACGTAGTAGGTCAGACTCAGCGGTTTCAGTAATTTGTCCAGAATTTCGCTCAGCGGTTGGTTGCTGGCATTGAACGACACGCGCTGATTTAACTGAACCAGGGCCGAGCGGTAGGCAAAACGAACGTCGGCCTGTTTTCCCAACTGGTTCAAAACCGCCTTCATCGGGAGGTTGGTGGCCTGGATCGTGACACGCTGATCCATGATTCGCTGGGCTTCCACGGGGCGGGCCAAAGCGAGCCCGGTGAAGATCGCGGCCAGGAGTAACTGATAGAAAGTCAATTTCATAAAGCTACGCAACAGGCTAAGCGGTTGTCGAAGTTTTTTCATACTTTTGCTTGTTTTTTGGCTGTTTGGGGTTTCGAATAGACAAAAAATACCCTTCTTCATCCTGGATGAGGTTGCTTAAAAAGGGGGCCGTTAGGGTCAGTGATGCTGGAACCATCATTGACCTTTTTTTGTGAAAGGGGGTTACTCAATCATAGGCAAATGGGATTAGGGATAGAGATGGGGTCCGCGTAAAACGCATTAAAATGTATAGGGTTTAGGAATAGTTACTTCAATGGCATCCTTTGCTGGTGATCACAATCTGGCCGTCGAGCACTTCATATGACGCGCCGATGGTCTGGCAAATGACATCCAGCCGTTCCAGCAAATTTTCTTCATTAAACGTCAGGTTCACGAGACAGTTGGCCAGCGCTTCCTCATCGAAAAGCAGTTTGATGCCGTATGTACGCTCGATGCTGGAAAATACTTTGTCCACCGGCGCATCTTCAAACACCTGCTCGCGACTGGGCCGGTTGGCGATCAAAGCCGCCGGCTTTGCCACCAGGGCTTTCACCAGCTTGTTGTCTTCCAGGTTATACGTCATCTGTTGATTCGGCGTCAGCACCACCCCTTCGACGCGCCGGAGACCGGATTGCTGCGCCTGTTCGTAATCTTTCTGCGAATAGACCGAAACGCGACCGGTTTTTACCATCACGGTTACGTCTTTTTCGCTCGTGTAAGCCCGAACCAGAAAGCTGGTTCCCAGTACTTTGGTGACCGTTTGGTTGGCGTAAATCAAAAACGGCTTGGCCGGATTTTTCATCACGTCGAAAAACGCTTCACCGCTGAGGTAAACCGTGCGGGTTGTGTTGTCAAACCGCTCGGGATAGCTTAAACGGCTGTTGGGGTTCAGCGTTACCACGCTGCCATCGCTCAGCAGGATATTGATCGCTTTAGGGCCGGTATTGACCTTTTCCTGTAGCGGTATCGTGACGGTTTTGGTCAGGTATTCGTAGGGGTCGGCCGCCGGTTTGGGGGCTCGGTTCACGTAAAGCCAGGTACTGAGGCTGATGAGTAAAACGGAGGCCGCCACCGCCCAGCGCCACCACGGCCGTTGCCCCAGCGGCAGAACCGGCACGTCCAGCTCCGCATTCCGGTGTTCGACGGCCTTGCCGACCAGCCGGTTCAGCTCGTCCGCCAGCCGGTTTTCGGTGGCATCGTCGCGGTAGTGGTCATCCAGCGCGCGGACCAGTTCCTGAGCCTGCCGAACCACGTCGGCGCGGTCGGGATTCTGGGCCAGCCACCGGTTCCAGAAAAGGGCGGCTTGCGGAGACGACTCCGCCGTCCACTGCCGGAAGGATGCATCGAACAGGAAGTCTTCAGCTTCGTACGTTCTGTAATTAATCATTGAGAAAATGGTATTCTAAGGCTTCTACTTGCATAGTGCCGGAGAGGGAGGGGCAATACCCAAAAAAAAGTAAAATTATTTTTGGGAAGAGTTCAATAACTGATTGGCTGAACTTTTAGCTGTGAAGTAGAAGGTAATGGTCCTTACGCAGGAAAATCAAAAAATCCCCTAGGGATAGCCCATCGTTTGATTATGAAATGCCCCATCCCTCCGGGACTCGTCCGCGCTATACATTGGACATGATTGCTACAAAATGCCCCATCCCTCCGGGACTCATCCGTGCTATACATTGGACACGGTGGCTACAAAATGCCCCATCCCTCCGGGACTCATCCGCGCTATACATTGGACACGGTGGCTACAAAATGCCCCATCCCTATGGGATGGCAAAACAGAACTCCAGCAGGAGAATCAGAAACAATCCCATCGGGATAATCCATTTTGTAGCAACCGCGTCCAAAAAATCAAAAACAATCCCGTAGGGATGATCCATTTAGTAAGTGTGAAATGCCCCATCCCTCCGGGACTCATCCAGCTTATACCCGAACACGGTTCATACTACAATATGCCCCATCCCTCCGGGAAGGAAGCTCAAAACCAGGTTCCGTGGAATGGTCTTTCGTTAAAATAACCGTATCATTCCCAGCAAAACCACAAGCAGGCTGGATGACCACTGGTGGCGGAGTTCCTTGAAGGTTCGGTGAAGCAGGTTGGCGACGCTCTGTCGCTCCAGCCCCATGATCAGGGCTATTTCGTGGTTTTCCAGATTCTGGTAAAATCGCAGGTAGAGCACTTCCTGCTGGCGTTTGGATAGGGAAGCCATGAGCTGGTGTAACAGGCGGGTTTGCTCCGTCTGGCTTTCGTCATCGATAATTTTCTGTTCGATGGAATCGGAAAACGGCATCTGGGCAGGCTCCGATTCGTCGAGCTGAACCAACGGATGGTGGGGAAGGGCTTTTAGCAGTTTATAGCGCAGGGCTTTCAGCAAATACGTTTTGACAAAAACCGCATCGCTGACCGTTGCCCGTCGGTCCCATAATTCCAGCAGCAAATCCTGGATAGTATCCCAAACCAGTTCCGAATCCGCAGTCAGCCGTGAACCGTAGTTATACAAGCTACGGTAATGCCCCTGAGCCAGTTCGCCGAAAGCCAGTTCGTCACCGGCTTTGAAGCGTTGCCATAGCTCCTGGGGGGCAAGATTTTTATACTCAGCGGCTGTAAAGCGTTCCAATGGATGATGACCGTCAAGGACTAACTTTAATTGTACCAAATGTAATGTTATTTTAACAGAGATGGTATTTTGTGGGTGAAATCTATAATTAAAAGAATTTAAAATATGGCAGTCAGTGGAGCCGATAAAGTGCGGGACGAGGGCTGACATCCGGAAAAAGAACCAAAAATGGAGCGTCGGCTTTCAATAAATCGGCAGTTCGCTAACTTTGATGGAATATTGCTTTCAGGGACTCCCGGTTTCGACAACGGTATTGATCAAACGAATAGCCACACCATGAATAACCGTTTCAAAATATGGCTCAAGCGCGTCGGCTGGCTGGGCTTTCTTTTCTTTCTCATTAAAGGCCTGCTCTGGCTAATCATCCCTTATTTAATTGCAAAAGGCGTTTTTTCAAAGTAAAACAGAATCAAGAAGTAACATCACTATAACATAATCACTTTCTGCGCGGTTTATTGAAGAAGGAAATTGGCCGGATTATTGACATCGTCTCTATTATTTTTTTTGTACAAATATGACCCCACGTTCAACATTCGGCGTCTAAAGTACGTATTGAATAAGAAGTAAAGGCAGAAAACAGGGTAGGCGGTTGGTTATCCGGTGACTGATTCAAGGAATGTGAAAAAATTTCTGACGTTTTTTTCTCTTGCCATACTGGCACTGATTTTTCTGATAATCGGGTTCCTCGGTGTAATCGGTACGACAACCTGGGGGCAGGAATTTGTGACGCGTCAGGTCAACAACTACCTGGCCGGAAAAATCAAAAGCCCTTTTCGGATTGGCCGGATTACCTACGAAATTCCGGATTACGTTGCGTTGGAAGATGTGTTGTTTATTACGCCCAAAGGTGATACCCTTCTGGCGGGCCAGAAACTCCGGGTCGATCTCGACATGATGGGTCTGCTGAAAAACCGGGTTGCGCTCAACCAGATCGAACTGGAGAAGGTTAGCGTGAACCTGAACCGTACACTGCCCGATACGGCTTTCAATTTTCAATACATCATTGACGCCTTCGACACGGGTGGGCCACCCCAGCCAGTCGACACCACGGCGGCTCCGCTGGACATCAGTTTGTCCGGTATTACGCTGAAAGACGTTCGGATTCGCTACAAAGATGACGTGGTGGGCGCGGAGGTGGGCGCGTACGTCGATACACTACGGGCGAATTTTGACAAAACCAACGTTGACAAATCCCAATACCATCTTCGTGATGTCAGTATAGACGGTTTAATAGCTAACACACGGCTTTATCCGGCAATTCCTACCCCGGAAATGCCTGATACGTCGGCACCGGGTGATACGATGGATCTCAAACTGGGCAATTGGAAACTGACCCGGGCGCGGTGGGATGTTAAAGTGGAAGAGGCTGATTTCCAAACCAAAGGGTCGGTCGGACGGCTGGCGATGAACGCCGATTATCTGTATCTGGACGGGCATCGCATCGGCATCAAATCCCTGGAACTCGAAAATTCAGATATTTCGGCCATCTTGACCAAACCGACTAAAAAAGCAACTCCGCCCACCACTACTCCGGCCACCACCGACGATGCGGGTGGCTGGCGGGCCAGCATCGGGCGGGTGGCACTGGCTAAAAACCGCATCCGGTTCGACGATCAAAATCAGCCCAAACAGAAAACCGGCCTGGATTATGGCCACCTCGATTTGCAGGATTTATCGCTGACGGCACAGGCGCTGCAATACAGCCCGCAGGTCATATCCGGGAAGTTTCGCGGAGGCCGTTTCCGGGATCAAAGCGGTTTTGCGCTCCAGCGACTCGATGCCGACGTGGTTTACAGCGATACGCTGACGTCGATCAACCGGCTTCTGGTTCAAACGCCCCAAACACTCATTAGGGATCAACTCATTCTGCGGTATGACTCCATCGGGCAACTCAGCCGTCCGCAGGAAGCCGGGCGTGTGGGGATTCGGGTCAACCTGAAACAAAGTCGGCTGGCGGTGGCAGACATTTTGCAACTGGCGCCTTTTCTGGCGACCACCGCGCCCTTTGCCGGAAACCGTCAGGCGGTTATTCGGGTCAACACTTTGATGCGGGGAACGCTGGCGAATCTGAGCATTCCGACGTTTGAACTTGATATGTTGTCGGGAACCCGCTTGCGGGCCAGCGGTCGGTTGCGCAACGTGACCGATGCCAACCGGATGGCGATGGACATCAATCTGACCGAAGGCTCAACGCAGCTTCGCGATATTCGGCAGTTGGTGCCAAAAGGAGCCTTGCCGGATTCCTTCAACATTCCGCCTAAATTGCGGCTGACGGGCCGGTTTCAGGGCGAACTCGATAATCTGAACATCAACTCCGCGCTGCAAACCGACTGGGGCAATGTCGATTTTGACGGAAATGTGCGGGGTTTTGTGGCTGGCAAAGGCCAGGCGTATCGGGGAACACTGGCCCTGGCGAATTTTGAAGCCGGTCGCTGGCTGAATCAGCAGGCCATGCTCGGCAGCATTACGGCCGATGCGACCGTCAATGGACAGGGAATCGATGTCAAAACCATGCGAACCACGTTTCGGCTCAACGTTCGGCAAGCCGAGCTGAACGGGTATAATTACCAGAATTTTGCGGCTGAAGGTGAACTGGACAAGGGTATCCTGACGGCCAAAAGCACGCTGGATGATCCGAACGCCAGGCTGGCTCTGAATTCAGTGGTCGGTTTGCTGGAAGACTATCCCAGCGTGAAAGGCGGTTTGGTGATTGAGAAGCTGGACGTGACGGCACTGAAGTTTTACAAAGATCCGCTCAGCGTCGAAGGCCGGATGCGGTTTGATTTCGCTTCCACCGACCCGGTCAATCCGGTGGGCACACTGACGGCCCGGGAAACGGTTGTGCGCTTCAATGGCAAAACGTATCCGCTGGATTCGTTTTATGTCAAAGCGGCACCGGAAGGCGTTCGGAAAATCGTGGAAGCCAAACTTCCCTTCGCGACTCTGAAGCTCGACGGTCAGTTCGACTACACCCGCCTGTACGATATCGTCGTGGGTGAATTCAGCAAATACATCAAACTGCCCGATCTGACCTACAACCCGGTCAATCCGCCCTATAGTTTCAACATCGATATGACGGTCAACCAGCACCCTTTGCTGACGGCTTTCGTGCCCGCATTGACCAAAATGGACCCCGTCACTCTGAAAGCATACATCGATAATACAAAAGACACCACCCTGTCGGCTTTGCTGAAAACCGGCACGATCGAGTACGACACCATGCGGTTTCAAACCGTAACGATGGGACTTCAGGCGGTCAATGACCGTTTGCTGATCCAGAGTCAGATCAACGCGGTTCACACGGCTCAGGTTGACCTGAACGTGACCAAATTCAACGGGGAAGCCATTAAAAACCGCTTGCATTTCGATATTATTTCGGAAGATTCAACGGGCCGGGCCTGGTATGCTTTGTCCGGAAATCTCGGCGTTGCCGACCGCGCCTATCAGTTCCGGTTCAACCCGGACGGGATGATGACCAACTACCAGCGCTGGACGAGCGACACGACAGGTTATATTCAATACAGCGAGGACGGTATTCTAGCCGATAAATTCCTGCTCCAAACCGGTTCCCAGAAGATTCTGGTCAACAGCATTGTTCCGAAACCCAATGCGCCCCTGGAAGTGAAAGTGGAGAACATCGACCTGACGAACATGGCAAAACTGGCCAATCAGGACACCACGCTGGCGGGCGGACTGCTGAACGGCGATGTCATCCTGCGGAATGTGATGACCAATCTGTCGTTTACCGGCAATGTAACCGTCGATAGCCTAAAGGTGATGGCAAAACCGCTGGGAAATCTAACCGCCAGTTTTGAAAACACGACGGATCAGCGGATTTCGACCGACATTGCCCTGAAAGGTGCCGGAAATAGTGCGCGGGTAACGGGATTCTATAAGTCATCGGACCCGGCGAATGCTCTGGATTTCAAAATCAATCTGGAAGAGTTGAGCGCGCAAACGATTGAAGCGTTCAGCTTTGGTCAGTTACGGCAGACGTCGGGCCGGTTGCGCGGGCAGGTCGATGTGTCCGGTTCGACAGATCAACCCCGAATGAACGGTTCGATGTCGTTCGATTCACTGGCTTTCAACGTAGCGTATCTGAACGCCACGTATAAAATCGACAAGGAAACCATTCGTTTCAACGAGAAAGTAATCACGTTCCAGGATTTCAGCGTTCGGGACGCGTTGAACCGCAGCTTGACCACCAACGGAACCATAACGCTCCGGAAACTGCCCGATGTGGCGTATAACCTGCGCATCAATGCCACGAAATTTCAGGTGTTGAATGCCACCCGGAAGGACAACGATCTGGCGTACGGGAATGCCGCCATCAGCGCCAACCTCAGCATTCGCGGGAGCGGCACCAGCCCCACCATTGGTGGCTCGATTAAACTGGAGGATGACAGCAAGGTGACGATGGTGTTGCCTGATCAGACGGCTTCGGTGAACGAGGCCCGCGAGATTGTCACCTTTATCGACCACAATGACACCCTGGCGTTGCGGAAATACCTGGTGATGGCCCGGCCCGACACGGCCTTGCGCAGCCGGGCGTTCAAGGAGTTGAGCAATGCCCAGATCGATTTGAGCCTGGAAGTCAACGAAAAATCCGAAATTACCGTCGTTGTCGATGAACTGAACGGCGACAACCTGCGCATCAAAGGCAATGCCCGCCTGAACGTCGGTGTGAGCCAGAGCGGAGCGATTTCGTTGCTCGGTCGATATGATGTAACCGAAGGGGAGTATTCGTTAACCTATCAGGTCCTCAAACGCAAGTTTTCGATTCAGAAAGGCAGCTACATCACCTGGACCGGCGATCCATTGCGGGCTGAACTCGACATTACGGCGGTTTACCAGACTACGGCGGTTCCCTCGAACCTGATTGCCAATGAAACCAGCGAGCAACTCCGGACGGCTTCCAAACAGAAAGTACCGTTCAACGTCTTGCTGAAAATGAAAGGCCGTCTGGCAGCCCCCGACATCAGTTTCGACATTAAGATGCCGGAAGAAGATTTTCTGGCTTCCCGCGCGGTGATCGATGCGGTCAATTCCAAGCTGACGCAGTTGCGGAACGACCCATCCCAGTTGAATAAGCAGGTTTTCGGGCTGATGGTATTGGGTAGTTTTATTGCCGAAACATCATCCAGTTCGTCAGGGGGTGGGATCAATACCGAAGAAATTGCCCGGAACAGCGTCAGCAAGATTCTGTCGGATCAATTGGAGCGGTTTGCTTCCAGTCTGCTGAAAGGGTTCGATGTTAATTTCGATCTGCTTTCGTCGACCCAGTCGGCACAGGCTAACAACACAGTGGGTTCCCGAACCGACCTCAATGTGGACGTATCGCGCAGCTTCCTGAATGGTCGGCTGACGGTTTCGGTGGGGCGTAATTTTGTGCTGGAAAAAAATAACAGTACCATTACCCGAAATCCGAACGAAGTCTTTGATAATCTGTCGTTAAACTATAATCTCTCCCGCGACGGTCGCTACATGATGCGGGGGTATCGCAAGAGTGATTACCAGGCGGTTTTGGAAGGGTATGTAATCGAAACCGGCATTGGTTTTGTCATCACCGTCGATTACAACCAGTTGAGTGAAATCTTTAAAAAACCGGAGGAAAAAGTGAACCAATGAGAAACGGTTTAGCATACATATCTTTTTTCCTGATTCTGACGGGTTGCCACGTTGCCAGACACATTCCGCCCGGCGAGAAACTCTACGTCGATACGGAAATCAATGTTCAGGTGGATTCGACCGTTTCCAAAACCGAAAAAGGGCAGATTGAAACGGCACTGGCCGACATGGCGCGTCCGAAACCCAACAAGAGATTGTTCGGCTATCCGTATAAAGTCGGGTTGTATTATTTGATGGGCGAACCCAAAAAAGAGAAAGGATTTCGGGCGTGGTTTCGGCGGAAGGCCGGAGAACCGCCGGTTTTTGCGAGTGCCAAGGCGTTGTCGTCCAACGCACAGATCTGGATGGGATTTCTGGAAAATGAAGGGTATTTCCGATCGACGGTTTCGGGCAGCTTGAAGGAAGAAGGGTATCAGGCTACGGGTGTGTATCAGGTGCAGGTGCAACCACGGTATTACATCGACTCAGTGGCCTTTCTGATGGATTCAACGTCTTTGCGGAAACCGATGGTAGAGGTCAGAAAACGTAGTTTGCTCAAGAAAGACAATCCCTACCGCTTTGAGTTGATCAAGCTGGAACGGGAACGAATCACGCAGGCCTTGCAGCGTCAGGGTTTTTTCTACTTCCAGCCCGACTACCTCGCGGTCTTGGCCGATAGTGCGCTGGGAAAACACCGTACCCGGCTCTACTTGGCCATCAAGCCTGAAACGCCACCGGCGGCTTTATTACCATATTCCATCCGGGATATTTATGTCTATCCCAATTACAGCCTTTCCTCCAATACAACCCAAACGGATACGTCAGAAAATCAGGCAGTTAAATTTGGTAAACTAAATATTGTCGATCCTGCCGGTATCTACAATCCCAAGTTGTTTCGGGACATCATTGCCCTGCAACCCGGGAAGCGGTACAACAGCCGGGCGCAGGATCAGACCTTGTCACGGTTTATCAACGTAGGGTCGTTTAAATTTGTCCGCAACCGGTTTGAAGCGGATCAGCAAGGCGATTCGGCGGTGCTGGATGTGCATTATTTCCTGACGCCTTATCCTAAAAAATCGGCCCGACTGGAAATTGCCGGCACCAGCCGCTCCAACAACCTCGTGGGGTCGCAACTTTCCCTGAACTGGCGAAACCGGAACGTTTTTGGCCGGTCCGACTTATTCACCATCAGCGCCAATGCCGGAATTGAATTCCAGGTAGGCGCGCGCGGGCAGGGTGTTGCCAACTACCGCTACGGCATTCAGACCAGTCTGACGTTTCCCCGGCTGGTTACGCCGATTCCCATTAAATATTACCAGCGCGGACAGGCGCTGCCCCAAACCATCGTTTCACTGGGGTATGATCTGATCGTTCGGGGTGAATTATACCACTTGAATTCTTTTCTGACCACGTTCGGTTATTCGTGGCGCAGCAATCCGCAAACGGAGCACATTTTTCAGCCCATCAGCATCAACTACGTGCTGCCTTCTAATTTTACCGAAAAATTCTTCGCCCTGGAAGACGACCCCAGCACGCGGCAGCAGTATATCAATATTCTTCGCTCCGAACAGCTTATTCTGAGTACGTTGTATACATATAATCTCAGCTCATCACCCCGTACCACCTCCGCGTATACGCAACGGTTGAGTGTCAATATTGAACCCGCCGGTAATCTGGCCTCGTGGCTGACGCGCAAGACCAACGAAGAAGGGCGGGAAGCGATTTTTGGTGTACCCTATTCGCAGTTTTTTCGGATGGATGTCGACAGCCGGCATTTTTTTAAAGTATCGGAAAATTTGACCTGGGCCAACCGGTTTTTTGGTGGATTTGGCGTTCCTTACGGCAATTCCACGGAATTGCCTTTTGTGAAGCAATATTTTGTCGGGGGCGCCAATAGCTTGCGGGCCTTCCGCCCCCGGGCAGTTGGCCCCGGAATTTTTACCCGAAATCTGGAAGGTACGGTGCAGCTTCAGGACGGCGGGGGCGACATCAAGCTGGAATTCAACACCGAACTTCGTCCCAAATTCAATAAATACCTCCAGGGAGCCTTGTTCCTGGACGTCGGCAACGTCTGGATGTACTCCGATAATACATTATACGGGCTTGGAACGCAGTTTAAATCCGATTTCTACAAACAACTGGCCGTCGGCACGGGGGCGGGTCTCCGGGTGGATGTGTCATATTTTGTCGTCCGGTTCGACCTGGCGTTTCCGCTGCGCAAACCGTGGTTGCCGGAAGGGCAGCAGTGGGTGGCGGACGAAATTGCTCCCGGCAACCGGGCCTGGCGCCGGGAGAATTTGATCCTAAATGTTGCCGTGGGGTATCCGTTTTAACCCCGGTGTTCATCTGTCAGAGTTCTGTCACGGAATGAAACGTCTCATCGCTGTTGAGCAGAACCCGCCAAATCCGGGCGTTCGTTGCATCCAGCAGGATGACCCGCCAAGGCTTATTCGCTTCGTCATTGACGTCCGTCAAAACCGTGTGGATGCTGCTTCCGGGAAAGGTTTCGCTCAGATACGTTCGGGTGATTGCCGGTACTGAATCCGGACTGAGCACCACGCCCTGTTCAACCACGAGTCCGCTCGTTTGGAGGAGAGCGACTTTTGCAGTGGTTCCTTCCGTGAAACGGGCTTCCCAAATTCGATCCTGAAGATGATTCCAAGTCACCGACTGGGCGCGGGGAAACGCCGTTTTGAAGCCACTGTAAGCCCCCAGGGATAACCCCGAACGAGCAGCCTCATTAATTAAGTCGGCACCGGCTTTATCCTGGCAATTGAAACTGATGGTAGCTAAAGCCAGGAGGCTGAAAAGGATTTTTAATCGGGAAATGAATGGATTGCATTTCATGTTTTGATGTGTTTAAGTGAAAAAAATAACGGATTGGTTATGATTCGCTTGCTGCACCAAACTTCTTCGAGGGGCAGCAAGCGAAAGTCATGTAGTGAAGGGCCGGCCTGATTATTCGTCCAAATCCTGGAGCCGGTGAACCCGGTGACGGTAGAAAAACCGGTAGATGATGGGAAAAACCAGTAGCGTCAAAACGGTGGCGGTTATCAACCCGCCGATGACGACAATCGCCAGCGGTTTCTGGGTTTCCGATCCAATTCCGGTGGAAAGGGCGGCTGGCAGCAGTCCGATGGCCGCCATCAGTGCGGTCATGACCACGGGGCGTATGCGCGACTGCACCCCGTCCCGAATGGCTTCGTCCAGCGACATCCGGCCTTGCATATTTTTGTTGAAAACCGAGATCAGGATCACTCCGTTCTGCACACAGATCCCGAAAAGGGCGATGAAGCCAACCCCTGCCGAAATGCCGAAATTCATGCTCGTCACGTGCAACGCCAGAATCCCGCCAATCAGCGCAAACGGAACGTTGAGTAACACCAGACCAGCGTCTTTTGTGTTGCCGAAAGTGATGAACAGGATCACGAAAATGGCCGCCAGACTGATCGGGACGACCTGCGCCAGCCGCTCGGTGGCCCGCACCTGGTTTTCAAACTCCCCAACCCATTCCATCGAATAATCTTTCCCCGGGTTGATGGCCGCATTGACTTTTTTCTGGGCCTCGGCAATGGTGCTGCCCAGATCGCGACCGCGCACCGAAAACTTGACGCCGATAAACCGCTGATTGATGTCGCGATAGATAAAAGCCGGACCGGTTTGCTTCTTGAGCGAAGCAATTTCCCGCAACGGAATCAATCCTCCTTTCAGGGTCGGAACCATCAGGCTCATGATGTCTTCTTCACTCTGGCGGTATTCGTCCTGATACCGGACCCGAATGTCGAACCGGCGTTCGCCCTCGTACAAAACCGATGCGGTTTTTCCGCCAATGGCCATCTCGATCACGGCCTGTGCATCTGCCGTGGTGACCCCGTATAGCGCCATTTTGTGGTCATGAAACAACACGCTGATCTCCGGTTGTCCGACATTGCGGATGACCCCCAAATCCCGGACGCCTTCGACGTCTTTCATGGCGTTCAGAACCTGGTCGGCGTATTTTTCCAGCTTATAAATATCCGGCCCGAAGATTTTTACGCCGTTGCTGGCTTTGTAACCGGCGACGGCTTCGGCCACGTTGTCGATGATGGGTTGCGAATAATTGTAGACAATGCCCGGATAATTCCGCAGTTTTCGGTCCATTTCATCGGTCAGTTCTTCCACCGACAGCTTGCGTTTCCAGTCGTCTTTGGGGGCCAGATCGACCTGAAACTGGCAGAAGTAAAAACCGTTCGGATCGGTACCGTCGTTGGAACGACCCACCTGCGAAAGCACCTGGTTGACTTCAGGAAACGTCTTCAGATCGCGACGGATCTGCCCGGCCATCTCCACGCTTTCGGGCAGCGACAGACTCATGGGCAACTCGGCCGTGACCCACAGTGCGCCCTCGTTCAGTTGCGGCAGAAACTCTGTTCCGAGAAACCGGGCGGAGAAAAAGGTGCCGCCCATCAGCAGCAAAGCGACCACGATGCTGAACTTTTTACGACCGTAGCACCAGCCAAAACCCGCCATGACGATGCGGTTGAAGAAATTGACGATGGGGTTGTTCTTTTCGCGGACGTTCTTTTTCAGCAAAATGGAACACAAAACCGGCACCAGCGTCAGCGTAAACAGCAACGCACCCAACAAGGCAAAACCGAGCGTCCAGGCTAGCGGAGAGAACATTTTCCCTTCGACTTTCTGGAACGCGAAAATGGGCAGCAGGGCCGTGATGATGATCAGTTTGGAGAAGAAAACTGCCTTGCCCAGTTCGCCACCGGTTTTTTTGATGAGCCCCAATTTGGCCAGTTTGTTGAATTTAGCCATGCCAACTTTATGCGCCTGATGATCAAGGGTGACAAAAATTCCCTCGACCATCACCACGGCCCCGTCGATGATGATCCCGAAATCGACCGCTCCCATCGAGAGTAGATTGGCCGACATGCCCCTCAATTTCAGACACATGAACGCAAACAGCAACGCCAGCGGAATGATAATCGAAACGATGAGCGTGGTTCGCCAGTCGGCCATGAACAAAAAAACCATCACCGTCACCAGTACGATGCCTTCGGTCAGGTTGTGCAGAACTGTATGCGTACAGAACTCGATCAGGTTATCGCGGTCGTAGAACGTCACCATTTTGACGTCCGGTGGCAAGACCCGCGTGTTCAATTGTTCGATTTTCGCCTTCACGCGTTCCAGCACTTCACTGGGATTCTCGCCCTTCCGCATCACCACGATGCCCTGCACTACGTCGTCATCTTCATCTAATCCTACCTGCCCTACGCGTGGCAACTGCGATTCGGCCACTTCCGCGACGTTTTTGACCAAAACCGGGTTGCCGTTCAGTTCCTCAATGATGATGTTGCCGATGTCCTGAATGGATGTTAACAGCCCAATCCCGCGAACCACATACGCCTGTCCGCTTTTTTCGATGACATCGCCCCCGACGTTGATGTTGCTGCGGGTGACGGCCTGGTACACTTCCAGCGGTGTCAGATCGTATTTGGCTAGTTGTGTCGGATTGACGCGCAGTTCGTAGATCTTCTGCCGACCGCCAAACGCCACGACGTCGGCCACGCCCGGAACACTCCGCAACTGCCGGTCGATCACCCAGTTGTGAACCGTCAGCAATTCTCGACTATCCCGCTTGTCGCTTTTCAGCGTGAAGCGGTAAATTTCACCCGTTGGGCCATACGGCGGCTGCACATCCGGCTCGACACCATCGGGCAACGCGATATTACGGAGTTGATTATTAACCTGTTGCCGGGCGAAGAAGTCTTCGACGTCATCTTCAAAAATGATTTTGATCACCGATAACCCGAACATCGTGACGGAGCGGACGTTGGTTTTTTTCTGCACCGAATTCATGGCTACTTCGATGGGAACGGTCACGAAACGTTCGATTTCTTCGGCACTCCGGCCGTTCCATTCCGTCACCACAATAATCTGCGTATTGGTGACATCGGGGAACGCTTCCAGGGGCGTGTTGAGGTAACTGAACACCCCGGCGATGACCAGACCGGCGGTCATGAAAAAGATAAAAAACCGGTTTTTTAGGGAAAAACCGACAATATTCCGAATGAACTGATTCATGAGTTAGTTGTTCAAGGCGTTGTAAATCAGGATCTGATTTTTGGAAACCACGGTTTCGCCGGGCTTCAGCCCTGAATCGATGTAGGTGACCGCCCGCAGGGTTCTATGGACGGACACCTCCCGGACTTCCAGATCGTTCCGGTTGCGGTAGACGACGACGTAGTTTTTCGATCGGTCGAAAATAACCGCATCGGTCGGCACGGTTGCCAGCTGTCGGCCCGTTTCCAGCGTCAGCCGGATGGTCGCGTGCATCTGCGGTTTCAGCTTATAATCCGGATTTGCCAGCCGAATTCGCACGCTCATGGCTTTGGTGTTGGCATCGAGTACGCTGTAGATTTTGTCTACTTTGCCCCGAAAAACCGCATCGGGATAACTCAGCGTTTCGATCTGGGCCGCCATCCCGGTTTTGACCCGGCCGATGTCGCTTTCATTGACGTTCGCCATCACCCAGACGTCCTTGATGTTGCCAATGGTGAAGAGATTGTCCGCGTTGTCGGCCCGGAGTTGCAGGCCGGGATTGACGTTTTTCTCGATGATGAACCCGGAAATGGGGGCTTTTACCGTGTAGTTACTGGTTTTACCCAGACCATAAATCTGGAAGACTTCCCGTAACCGGGCCAGTTCGGCTTCGGCCTGGCTGACTTCGTTTTGCGCCTGAACCACATCGCGCTGGGCGTTCAGTTTGCTTTCGTTCAGATCCTGAGCAATGCGCAGGTTTTTCTGGGCCACCAGCAAACCCGACTGCGCCTGGATCATCTGTCGTTCCAGATCGGCCACCTCACCGGATCGGATCAGCGCCAGTGTTTGCCCTTTGCGGACGTAATCGCCTAACTCAACCGGCACGGTTTCCACGTTGCCACCCACCAACGGAAACACCTTGATGACCTTGTTTTCGTCGGCCACAACGCGACCCACCAGCGTCAATTCGTTTCGAACGGGCTGGTTCACAACCGAGTCCAGCCGAATGCGTTTCAGCATCGTATCTGACAGCATAAACGCTTTTGATTCTTCTGCAACCGGTGGCGTATCGCAACTGAATAGTCCCATTCCTGCCGCCAGCAGGAAGGTGATGCGGATGATTTTGTTCATTTGATTAGTTTGAGAGGGTGATACCCATGATGTAGTTAAATTCCTCGTAAGCCGCCATGCGGTCGGTTTTCAGGCGGTTCAGGTCCCGGATGTTTTCAGTGTAGGTTTCGAAGAGGTCGACAAATTCGAGCAGGGAGATATTCCGCTTCATGAAATTGGCGAGCACGCCCTTGTTCAGCTCTTCGAATTGCTCCGCAAAACGACCTTCCACCGAGCGGATCATCTGATCGGCGTTGTGGATTTTTTGCCAAACCGCCGTCACCTCGTTCTCGACCTGAATCGTTTTCTGCTGTTGCAGTTGTTGCTGATACCCAATCTGGCTTTTGGCCGCCCGAATGGCTCCCTGATTGCGATTGAACAGCGGCAAATCCATCGAAACCGACAACCCGGTGTAATTCTGGATGTAATTGGACGACTGGTCGTAAACGCCACCGACGCGCACATCCGGTCTGGCCAGCGCTTTTTGCAGATTGTAGTTGAGCTGGGCCTGCCGGGTCAGCGATTCGCTGATGCGAACATCCGGGCGGTTTTGGAGAGCCAGATTTCGCAATGAGTCCAGCGACTGAACCGGCGGTTGCAAACGGACCAAAGCCGCTTCGTCTACCAGCGGTTGGATGGGCTGATGGGTCGAAAGCAGGGTTTGTAAAAACTGCTGTTGATCAAGAAGTTGGGATCGTATTTCGGTTCGGTCTTTCGAAAGCTGGAAGAGCAGTGACTTGAGCCGCAGGAGTTCCAGCAGCGAAACATTGTTACGCTGGTGCTGCTCCTCAAACGCATTGACCGTATTTTGCAAAATCACAAGCTGCTGGTCGTATTGTCGCAGGGTGTTCTGCTGGAAGTACATTTCGTAAAACCGGGTGTGTAACTCGAAACGGAGTGCCCGGAGCAGATCGCGAAACCCCAGCTCGGTCAGGTGAGCGGATTCCTGCGCCAGCGCGATTCGTTTGTTTCGTTTCCCGGCGGTATAGAGCAGTTGCTCAATCGCTACGAATTTTTGTCCCTGTTTGCCAACGTCCAGTGCCCGGCGTCGTTCCGGGTTATAGGCATTGAGTTCTGCCGTAATCGTAGGATTATCGAATAAACCCGCCTGAATGACCTCAGCCTGAGCGGCTTCAATCTGGTAACGCCCGGCCAGTGCGAGCAGATTTCTTCCAACGAACAGGCTGTCAGCCTGCCGGAGATGAATGGACAGCGTGTCCTGGGCCCGGGCAATCCCGCTCCAAAGCAGGACCACCAGGGTCATGTATTTGATCATGATCTGAAGGTATTGTAAGAAAAAAATGGCATGGCCACACAATTGCCAGTACCGGGAGAATTGCACAGTGACCGATTCACGAAGAACCGACGCAGCAAAACAGCGGGTGACGACAACCGGCGGATGCGAAAAACGGAAGGAACAAGCGGGCAACCGAATGTTGGCAACCGGTCATTTCTTCACACAAAAGGGAAATTAGGCCTGTTTGGGCGGGGGAGAATCGATCTCAGGAGAGTGAGATGAATAGAAGGAAGCCATGAAGAAATACTTCCTGGGAATCAGTAATAAAGAACTAATGGGTATTTTCTGTAGCGGAACCATCACCGTGGGTGCGGTCCAGTCATAAACCGTCTTGACAAGTTTAACGGGAATCGGATGATCTGGATCATCCCGTTCAGGCACAGCGTTGGGAATTGCCAGAACCTCTTCAAGCAAAACCTCACCGATACTTTCCATTTTGTTGACCGACAGATCTTCTGCACCCCAATTCTGACTGGCAGACAGGGTGAGATGATCCGGGGCATCGATGCTGAAGTTGAGGACATTGATGGCCATCAACAGACAGAAAAGCCGGTGCAGGAAAGGAAGCTGGCGCAGGTTTTTCATAAAATCCGTACGACAAAGTTACGGCAAATTGCCGAAAATTGACAGTTTACGGCTGAAATGGCACGGTGCAGATTCCAGGAAACGGGCTGTCGTCTGAAAAAAATGCGGGTAAAAGTGGGAAGAACGAAGCAACAACGCTGCTCAGTCTTCCCGACCTTCCTTGCGGTTGGCGTCGGCCATCCGGACGATTTTTGGCGTAAATTTGGCCAAAACCGCTACCAGATCACGTTGGGCATCGATGACGGTTTCGATGTTTTTATATACCATCGGCGCTTCGTCCAGATCGCCACCGATCAGTTGGATATCGGCTTCTTTCAACGCCTTATTCCATTGGGAGCGCGTCAGGGTATTGAAGGCCTGCGTCCGCGACATCAACCGTCCTGCTCCGTGCGAGGCCGAATTCAGCGAATCCGCATGACCCTTTCCGCGAACCACAAAACCGGGTTGGGTCATGGAACCCGGAATAATGCCCAGCACATTGGCCCCGGCGGGGGTGGCTCCTTTCCGGTGCACAATGACGTCACGGCCGTCGGCGAGTTGTTCTTTCCACGCAAAATTGTGGTGGTTTTCGACCATCGTCAGCGGTTTTTCACCTAGTGCCTTCGCCAGTTTGCGGTGAATTTCGTGGTGATTGGCGGAAGCATACGCACCGGCCAGATTCATGGCAATCCAGTATTCCTGTCCTTCCTCCGTGTTCAGGTCCAGCCAGGCCAAATGAGCCGCCTGTTTGGGCAACCGGGTTTTCTGCATCGCCAGTTTGGAATAGTAATTGGCGACGTTTCCGCCAAAACCGCGTGAGCCGGAATGGGAGAGCAGGGCCAGGTATTCGCCCGGTGGCAGGTTCAGTTGGTCATCCGGTTCGTAGACCTCCACGACGCCCCATTCGACAAAATGGTTTCCGGTTCCGGAGCTTCCCAATTGCCGGTAAGCCTTGTCTTTCAGGTCGCGGATCACCTTGGTGGCCTGCCAGTCCGGCAAATCCATGACGGTTTCGTCGATTTTGTCGCGGGTTTCACCCCCCATCCCAAATTTGGTTTTTTCCACCAGCGATTTTTTCAGGAGATCGGGTTGTCGTTTCAAAAAAGCCGGGGGCAGATCGAAGACCGACAGACACATCCGGCAGGCAATGTCGACACCCACCGCAAAGGGAATAACGGTATTAGCTTCCGTCGCCAGAACGCCCCCGATCGGCAGTCCGTAGCCCTGATGCGCATCCGGCATCAATGCCCCGGCTACGGAAATAGGCAGGCTGGCGGCTGTTTCCATCTGTTTCAAAGCGCCTTCCTCGATCTGTTCACGACCAAAAACCGCATACGGTAACGCATCGATGCGCAGGTCGAAGACGTGATCCGCCTGTTTTTCGCTGGTATTCAGCATGTAAGGAGCAGGTTCTGGCGCTAGATAGGTCATACCGGTTTCACTCAGCGGAATAGCAATGCCTTGTTTGTTTAATTCGTAAACCGCCTGGGCCAGATTGGTAACTTTGTTTTTGGAATAGGCGAATTTCTTGGGGTTCCGGAGCATCTGCGCCAGTAAACCCATCACTTTTTCTTTGGAGTAATCGGCGCGTTGCATCAAACCGTTGGCCACCCGCAGAAAAGGGGTATGTAGCGATTCCGGGATGGGTCCCAGTATCAAAATATCTTCAAGTAAAACGGAAGTTTCCATGATGTTTATGTTTACCCTACTTTCCCAAAAGTGTTGATCTATCTTTCAGGAAGGTCGGGAATTTTACAAAATTAGCGGTTTCGCCGACGGACCAGAATTTCCTTCAACTGATCGACCATCAGGCCGTTGTTAGAGACGGAAATCGAACCGATTTTGTCCGCGATTTTTTCGACATACTCCATCTCTTTCAATTTCCAGAGCATCTCGTTGTCTTCCATCAGCTTGGCGGTGTTCAACAGGCTGCGGGTCGATGCGGTTTCTTCCCGGCGCATGATGCTGTTGGCCTGTGCTTTCTTTTCAGCCATCAGCACCTGGTTCATGATGTCGCGCATATCGCCCGGCAAAATGATGTCACGCACCCCGCCACCCCGCAGTTCAACGCCCAACTGAGTGGCCGTGACCGCCGTTGCCTGGAGGATATACGGTGCGACTTCGCCTTTCCTGTCTAACAACTCATCGAGTGTAAAACCGCCAATGTATTCGCGCAACGCCAGTTGAACCGATACATACAACTGTTTCTCGTAGTCCTTGTTGTCGACCAGTGCTTTAACCACATCCTGAACGACATATTGGACGAAAAAACTCAACCGCAGCGACGCTTTGTCTTTTGTCAGAATTTCCTGCCCCGCGATTTCGACTTGTTGCTGGCGTGTATCGACCTTCGCCACATGAACGGGGATGTTGTTTTTCCACCAGTGATACGTTCCCGCAGTCAAGATCTGATCGAATTTCCAGTCGATGAACAGAACTCCTTTTTCGTAGGCTTCAAGCGTGTAGGTGCGCACAAACGCTGAAAGCGGCTGAGGCATCAGCGAAATCAGGTTGATGTCGGCCGGAATGTCGAGTTGGCTTACATTAGCCTTGATGTATGTATACTGTTTAATGCCTTTCCAATACGCCCAGCGACCTTTTTGCAGAATGGTCTGGAAACGGCCGCTCTCAAATTGCAGGGCAATCTCGTTGTCGTTCACCTCAACCATGTCGAGCAAATCGGCAATCTCCGGATAAGACAACAATACCGTCAGGTCGCAGGGCGGGTTCTGCAACAAAGCATCCTGTTCATAGACGTATACGGTTTCGCCCGGCCAAACCCAGTGGCTGCCTTCCGAAAGCATTTTTCTGTATCCGCCGTGTTTGAACACCAACCCGATCTGGCGGGCCAGGATACGTACAGTTTTCATAATTGTATGGACTAAGTAAATGGTTACTTGTGTCAAACCCGTTCGGAGCTACCCATTTAGCCGAAGCGGAAGCCCGATTGAGCGTGTTCTGGTACGAAGCTTCCGAGAAAATTCAGATAACTTAACGCTCCGGCAGTCGGACTGACTGGCAAAAACGCGGCCATTCGAAGGCTTTTCAAAAACAGCGTACACCCGACAAACCCGACACGGACTTGCTGGCTTGGTCTAAACCGTTGCGCCGGGACTGAGTTCCGGTTGCAACTGGATAGCTCCTGTGGGTTTTAACATCTGGTGGCCTTTTTAGAAGTGGCCGCTTCCCAACCAGTGGATCAACCTTTCGAGTTAATAGCAGGATTCGAACCTGCGTTTGCCCGTTGCTCTACCTACTGAGCTATCCTGTTGAACAGGAGGAGGATTCGAACCCCCGACCCACAGATCAGCGACAGAAGTTTCCATTGTCAACAGCATATCGGAATCAGCCAGGGCTGCGATACTATGGGGCTATTCGGAAACCCGCATCCGGTTTGATAACTGGTCTGTTCTGTCGCTACAAAGGTTGGGTCCTTCTGCGCAGTGTTTTTGCGTAGTTCAGAAAATTTATCGATTTTTCTCAAAAAATTTAGATTGCTCCATGCCCGTCAACCGGAATGCCCTGATTCGTTATAAAACGCTGGATGCCTGTCTGCGAAACCGGCAACGCAAATGGACGCTGGACGACCTGATTGAGCGGGTTTCGGAAGCACTTTACGAATACGAAGGGATTGACAAAGGAATCAGCCGACGTACCATTCAAGCCGACCTGCAACTCATGCGGAGTGATAAACTCGGTTATTTTGCGCCGATCGTCGTTCTGGAGAAAAAGTATTATACGTACGAAGACCCCGCCTACAGCATTACCAACATTCCGCTGTCGGATGGGGACTTGCTGCGTATGAATGAAGCCGTTGAGGTGCTGAAACAATTCAAAGGGTTTTCTCACTTTTCGTCGCTGAATGAAGTCGTTCAGAAACTCGAAGACCACGTGTATTCGACGGGCCGGAAGTCGGCCCCGGTTATTGATTTTGAGAAGAACGAAGGACTGAAAGGGCTGCATTTTTTGGAAGAACTCTATCAGGCGGTTATTCAGAAAAGGGCCCTTCAGATCCGGTACCAGTCGTTTGTTGCACGATCTCCGCAGCTCTTTACCTTTCATGTCTGGTGGTTGAAAGAGTTTAAGAACCGCTGGTTTGCGGCCGGTGTGCAGAAAGGGAAAGATAAGCAAGGCATCATGCACTTAGCACTGGACCGCATGGTGGCTATCAACCCAGCACCCGATACTAATTATATTCCGAATGAGATGACGGATGCTGATGGGTATTACCGCGATGTAATCGGGGTTACCGTCAGTGAAAACTTGAGAGCCATTCCGGTAAAATTATTCGTTACCCGTCTACACGCGCCCTACGTAGAAACCAAACCGCTTCATCATTCCCAACGGGTGCTGGAACAGCGCGCTGAGGGCATTGTCATTCAACTCCGGGTGCAACACAATTATGAATTGGAAAAAGAGATACTGGGGTTCGGAGATGGGATGATCGTTCTGGCCCCCGAGCGGCTTCGTGTGGCCATCCGGCAGCGTCTGCAGGCGGGTCTGGATGCCTATGCCGCCCTGGAAAGCCCAGCGCAGCCGCCGGAACCAGCGTCGTCCTGAAGAATCGGTTTGAAAACCGGTATTGCTTTCATTTCCTGACTATTAACTTTTACAATAGTCTTTACATTACTTTTGCTTTTACGTCCCCGATTCCCTATCTTTGCGCTCTGATTCGCGAAAAGTGCCTTTTTAATACCAACAAGTTGCTTTTTCGGATCCCTGCAATTGTACATTAACTTCTGTAATTATACTTCATTATGGCAACTGATCTTCGATACCTGCGAAACATTGGTATCGCTGCCCACATCGACGCCGGTAAAACGACTACCACCGAGCGGATTCTTTATTACTCCGGGGTCAGCCACAAAATCGGCGAAGTACACGAAGGGGCCGCTACCATGGACTGGATGGAGCAGGAACAGGAACGAGGAATCACCATTACGTCGGCAGCTACTACCGTCAACTGGAAATACCGCGACCAGAACTACCATGTGAACATCATCGATACACCGGGTCACGTTGACTTTACGGTGGAAGTGAACCGTTCGCTGCGGGTTCTGGATGGTCTGGTGTTTTTGTTTAGTGCCGTAGATGGTGTTGAACCTCAGTCGGAAACCAACTGGCGTTTGGCTAACAACTACAACGTAGCCCGTCTGGGTTTCGTGAACAAGATGGACCGCGCCGGTGCTGACTTTTTGACTGTTTGTCAGCAGGTGAAGGATATGCTCGGCAGCAATGCCGTGCCGCTGCAATTGCCGATCGGGGCCGAAGATAACTTCAAAGGTGTAGTCGATCTGGTGAACTTCCGCGGTATTCAGTGGAACGAACACGACAAAGGCATGACGTTCCAGGAAGTTCCGATTCCGGACGACATGCTGGAAGAAGCCAAAGAATGGCGCGAAAAACTCCTCGAAGCCGTTGCTGATTACGACGAGTCGCTGATGGAGAAATATTTCGAAGATCCGGAGTCGATCACGGAAGATGAAATCCTGACAGCCCTGCGTCAGGCGACCATCGAGATGAAAATTGTTCCGATGTTGTGTGGTTCATCGTTCAAGAACAAAGGCGTTCAGACGATGCTCGACTACGTGATGTCGTTGCTGCCTTCTCCACTCGATAAACCGGAAATCAAAGGAACCAACCCCGATACCGATCAGGAAGTCATTCGTCATCCGAACGAAACCGATCCGTTTACGGCTTTAGGTTTTAAAATTGCTACTGACCCCTACGTAGGTCGTCTGTGCTTTGTGCGGGTTTATTCCGGTATTCTGGATTCCGGTTCTTACGTTCTGAACACGCGTTCGGGCAACAAAGAGCGGATTTCGCGGATTTTCCAGATGCACGCCAACAAGCAAAACCAGATCGACAAACTGCGGGCTGGTGATATTGGTGCCGTCGTTGGGTTCAAGGACATCAAAACGGGCGATACGCTTTGTGATGAGAAACACCCGATCGTACTGGAATCCATGGTCTTCCCGGATCCGGTTATTGGATACGCCATCGAACCGAAGAAAACGGCTGATCAGGATAACTTCTCGAAAGCCATTGGTAAACTGATCGAAGAAGATCCGACTCTGAAAGTAGAGACGGATGAAGAAACCGGTCAGACGATTATCCGCGGTATGGGTGAGTTGCACCTTGAAATTATCATCGACCGGATGCGTCGTGAATTCAAAGTGGAAGTCAACCAGGGTGCTCCGCAGGTAGCCTACAAAGAAACGTTGACGAAGAGCTTCGAACACCGCGAGCTTTACAAGAAGCAAACGGGTGGTCGTGGTAAATTTGCCGACATCGTGTTCGAAATCATGCCGGGCGAAGAAGGCAAAACCGGTCTGGAGTTTGTGAACGGTATCGTGGGTGGGGTTATTCCGCGCGAATTCATCCCATCGGTCGAAAAAGGATTCCGCGAAGCCATGTCGACGGGTCCGTTGGCGGGCTATCCGCTGGATTCAATGAAAGTTCGGTTGTTCCACGGTTCTTTCCACGATGTTGACTCCGATTCGTTGTCGTTCGAATTGGCAGCCCGTCTCGGTTTCCGGGAAGCGGCCAAGAACGCTGGTCCGAAACTGCTGGAGCCAATCATGGCCGTTGAAGTACTGACGCCGGAAGAGTATACCGGTCCGATTACAGGTGACTTAAACCGTCGTCGCGGTATCATGAAAGGCATGGACACGCGGGCGGGTTCGCAGGTGATCAAAGCCGATGTTCCGCTGTCGGAACTGTTTGGTTATGTAACCGATCTGCGTACGATGTCATCCGGTCGTGCCACGGCCAACCTGACCTTTGCCCACTACGAGCAAGTGCCGACCAACCTGGCGGAAGGCATCATCTCGAAAGCAAAAGGAACCGTTAGGGCTTAATTATCGAATTATAAGTGACCAATGAACAGTCTGTAAGGAATTGTTCATTGGTCATTAAATAAAAACCGCTGCTGGAGTAAATGGTTCTTTCGGCAGAGGCTCACGTGTCGGTTAACTACCGGCTATTATAACCAGAACCACAACTTGTCATGAATCAAAAAATTCGGATTAAACTGAAGTCCTTCGACCACATGCTGGTCGACAAGTCGGCTGAAAAAATCGTTAAGGCGGTAAAATCAACGGGTGCTATTGTGAGCGGTCCGATTCCCCTGCCGACCGAGAAAGAAATCTTTACGGTTCTGCGGTCTCCGCACGTCAACAAAAAATCACGCGAGCAATTCCAGCTTTGCACCTACAAGCGGTTGGTGGATATTTACTCAACCAGCGCCAAAACGGTCGATGCCTTGATGAAACTGGAACTGCCGAGTGGGGTCGACGTTGAAATCAAAGTATAACGCTAAGAATCTTCAGTAACTTTTGTTGAAAAAGTTTTTTGAAGTCGAAAAATAGCGTACCTTTGCAAGCCGAATTTAGAATTAAAGACAAAGACATACCTCGGGTGAAGGTCCTTCACGGAAACCGCATCTGACTTATTTAGTACGGTAACACATGCATTTGTGTCAACCGAGCGAAAAGGTCAGGTGGAACACGCCTGGCCTTTTTTGTTTTTAATTTGCTCGGAATCATTGGAATAAAGTAAAATACGGTTTGGAATAAAAGTTAGTAATTCCTACCTTTGCACTCCGATTTTTTCGGGTTGAAACTATAAATTCCTGCTTTACAACCACTTATTTATGTCTGGTTTAATTGGAAAGAAGATTGGGATGACCAGTCTGTACAATGCTGACGGGCAGGCTCTGGCATGTACAGTTATTGAGGCTGGTCCCTGTGTTGTTACACACGTAAAAACGCAGGAGAACGACGGCTATCAGGCTGTTCAGTTGGGTTACGGCGAGAAGAAAGAAAAACGTACAACCAAGCCATTGCTGGGGCATTTTAAAAAGGCCGGTACGACGCCAAAGCGCAAGTTAGTTGAGTTTAAAACATTCGAAAAAGAGCTGAGCCTGGGTGAAACCCTGCAAGCCGCGGATGTTTTTGTCGAGGGCGATTTCGTTGATGTCGTCGGAACGGTTAAAGGTCGCGGATTCCAGGGCGTTGTGAAACGTCACGGTTTCGGTGGTGTCGGTGGACAAACCCACGGTCAGCACAACCGCGCTCGTCACCCGGGTTCTATCGGTGCCTGTTCATTCCCTTCGCGGGTTTTCAAAGGCATCCGGATGGCCGGTCGCATGGGTGGCAACCGGGTGAAAGTTCAGAACCTTCGTGTTTTGAAGATACTGTCAGAACAAAATCTGATCGTAGTGAGCGGCTCGGTTCCGGGCGCAAAAAATTCGTTCCTCATTTTAGATAAGTAAATCATGGAGGTAGCAATTTATAACTCGAAAGGCGAAGATACAGGCAAGAAGATTAACTTGTCTGATGAGATCTTCGGAATTGAGCCAAGCGAGCACGCGATCTACTTAGACGTGAAACAATACCTGGCCAACCAACGTCAGGGAACGCACAAGGTAAAAGAACGTGCCGAGAATGCTCACTCGACCCGTAAAATCAAGAAGCAAAAAGGTACGGGTGGTGCTCGTGCCGGTTCCATCAAGTCGCCGGTATTCGTTGGCGGTGGAACCATCTTCGGTCCTCGTCCGCGTGACTACTCGTTCAAACTGAACAAGAAGGTAAAGCAACTGGCCCGTAAATCAGCGCTTGCCACCAAAGCACAGGGTAACAGCGTTTCCATCCTGGAAAACTTCACCCTGGAAGGTCCCCGTACGAAGTCATACATTGAGTTTTTGACCGGTTTTGAAGCTTTGAACACGAAAACGTTGTTGATTCTGCCTGAGGTAGACACCAACGTGGTTCTGTCGAGCCGCAACCTGCAAAAAGCCAAAGTCGTGACAGCTGACAGCCTGAATACGTATGATTTGATGCATGCCGACCGTCTGCTGATTGCTGAAGGGGCTTTGTCGAAACTAGAATCTCTTCTCCAGTAATTGATTATGGAAAACGTACTGAAAAGACCGATCATTACCGAAAAAGTGACGGCCCAGAATAAGAAGGGACAATACGGTTTTGAGGTGTCGATGAATGCCAATAAAATCGAAATCAAAAAGGCTGTCGAGAAATTGTATGGCGTTACGGTGAAGGAAGTCAATACGATGCGTTGCTTCGGACACATGAAGTCGAAGAGCACGAAGAAAGGCGCTGTTACGGCAGGCCGGACGTCAACCTGGAAGAAAGCAATCGTTACGGTTGCCGACGGGGAGATCATCGATATTTACGCTGAAGCATAAGGCAACCCAACCACGAACGACTAAACGAAGTAGTTAGGAATCATGGGAGTTAAGAAACTGAAACCAACAACCCCGAGTCAACGTTTTCGCGTGGCCCCGGACTTTGCCGAGATTACGACGGACAAACCGGAACGGAGTCTGCTGGTATCGATAAAGAGATCAGGTGGCCGGAACAATCAGGGTCACCGTTCAATGCGCTACATTGGTGGCGGTCACAAGAAACAGTATCGGATTATCGACTTCAAACGCGATAAGGCTGATGTACCGGCAACGGTTAAAACGATTGAGTATGATCCCAACCGTTCGGCCCGGATCGCTCTGTTGTTCTACGTTGATGGGGAAAAGCGTTACATCATTGCCCCTCAAGGCATCACGGTTGGACAGCAGGTCATTTCAGGCCCGTCCGTTCCGCCGGAAGTTGGAAACGCCCTGCCATTGTCGGCTATGCCGATTGGTACCATCGTTCACAACGTGGAGCTGAAGCCTGGTAAAGGAGCCGCTATGGTTCGCAGCGCCGGAACCTACGCCCAGTTGGTAGCCCGCGAAGACAAATACGCGATTCTGCGGATGCCTTCGGGTGAGCAGCGGATGGTATTGGGAACCTGCATGGCAACCGTCGGCTCGGTTTCTAACCCGGATCACATGAACGTGAGCATGGGGAAAGCCGGTCGGAACCGTTGGTTAGGGATTCGTCCCCGCGTCCGTGGTGTTGCCATGAACCCAGTCGATCACCCGATGGGTGGTGGTGAAGGTCGGGCTTCCGGTGGTCATCCCCGGTCACGTACCGGTCTGTACGCAAAAGGCAAGAAGACCCGCCCGGTGAACAAATATTCAGATCGTCTGATCATTAGTAAACGAAAAAAATAAGAGGTAGATGGCACGCTCACTCAAAAAGGGTCCCTACATAGATTTTCGTCTGGAAAAGAAGGTGGACACCATGAACGATGCAGGCAGAAAGTCTGTAATCAAAACCTGGTCCCGCCGTTCAATGATCTCTCCGGATTTCGTTGGCCATACGTTCGCCGTACACAATGGCAATAAGTTCATTCCAGTGTATGTCACCGAGAATATGGTGGGTCATAAATTAGGCGAGTTTTCGCCTACCCGTAACTTCCGGGGGCACGTTGCGAAGAAAGACAAAGGCAAACGGTAGAATTGTTTAATGTTTAAAGTTTAAGGTTTGAGGTGTTCGTTAAACGTTAAACTTTAGACCTGAAACCAGAAAAAATGGAAGCAGTAGCAAAGCTAAAAAATGTGCCTTCGTCTCCTCGTAAAATGCGGCTGGTAGCCGATATGATCCGGGGTCAGAAGGTTAGCAAAGCATTGGGTATTCTGCGTTATCAACCCCAGGCCGGTGCAGCACTGCTGGAAAAGCTGGTGCTCTCGGCGGTTGCTAACTGGCAGCAAAAAAACGAAGATGAACGCGCCGAAGACGCTGATCTGTACGTAAAGACGATTTTCGTCGACGGCGGTCGGATGCTGAAACGTCTGCGTCCTGCTCCTCAGGGTCGTGGTCACCGGATTCGCAAACGCTCCAACCACGTTACGATCGTGATTGAGAGTGCCGCCGGATCTCTTACGGTTGCACCAGTAGTTTCAACAGAAAACGCAGAATAACAAGACAATAAAATGGGACAAAAAGTAAACCCCGTTGGTTTTCGGCTTGGTATCGTCAAAGGATGGGATTCAAGCTGGTATGGCGGCAAAGAGTTTCCTGATAAGCTGGTTGAAGACGAAAGAATTAGAAAATATATTCAGGCACGTATCCCGAAAGGATCGATAGCCCGGGTTGTTATCGAGCGGACGTTGAAGCGCATTACATTGACCATTCACACGGCACGTCCGGGTATTGTGATCGGTAAAGGCGGTGGCGAAGTCGATAAGATCAAGGAAGAGCTAAAGAAAATTACCGGCAAAGACGTTCAGATCAACATTTTCGAAATCAAACGTCCGGAAATTGATGCTAAACTGATCGGTGAAACGATTGCCCAACAATTGCAGGCGCGTATTTCGTACCGCCGGGCCATGAAACAGGCGATTAGCTCAGCGATTCGGGTTGGTGCTCAGGGAATCAAAGTTCGCGTATCAGGTCGTCTGGGCGGTGCTGAAATGGCCCGTACGGAAGAGTACAAAGAAGGTCGGGTGCCACTGCACACGCTTCGGGCTGATATCGACTACGCCATCTCGGAAGCACAAACGATCTACGGAAAAATCGGTATCAAAGTTTGGGTATTCAAAGGTGAACTTTACGGCAAACGTGATTTGTCACCAGCGGCTCAAATTACCGCAGCTCAATCAGATCGCGGTAACGACCGGGGTGATCGTCGCAACGATCGCGGAGACCGTCGCGGAGAACGCGGTGGTGAAGGCGACCGGGGTGATCGTCGCCGGGGACGCAATGATCAAAATCGTGGTGGCGGTGCCGGTGGTGGCGCTCCGCGTGGTCAGGGTGGACAAGGCGGTGGTGGTCAACGTGGCGGACAAGGCGGAGGTCAACGTGGTGGTCAGGGCGGAGGCCCGCGGCCAGGCGGTGGCGGAGGTCAAGGTGGTGGCCCACGCAAAAGATAGTAAGAACATCGGACGTCATACCAGGCACGTCCTTTAGATACGACTAAAGATGTTACAACCAAAAAGAACCAAGTTTCGTAAGCAGCAGAAAGGCCGTGTGAAAGGCATTGCCGGACGGGGTCACCAAATCGCTTTCGGATCGTTTGCCATCAAGTCGCTGGAACCAGGTTGGATTACAGCCCGTCAGATTGAAGCGGCCCGTATTTCCGTCACCCGTGCCATGAAACGTGAAGGCCAGGTTTGGATCCGAATTTTTCCAGACAAGGTGATCACGAAGAAACCAGCCGAAGTACGGATGGGTAAAGGAAAGGGAGCTCCTGAGTATTGGGTAGCTGCCGTAAAACCGGGCACCATTCTGTTCGAAGCAACTGGTGTTCCCCTGGACGTAGCCAATGAGGCTCTGCGTTTGGCGGCTCAAAAGTTACCGATTAAAACAAGATTCGTTGTTCGTCGGGATTATCAGGAAACAGAAGACTAATCAGTCATGAAAAAGAACGAGATCAAGTCGCTGACGGTTGAACAATTGAATGAGCAGGTAGCGGCTGAGAAAGATCGCTTGCAAAAATTAAAGTTTGCGCACGCCATTTCGCCCATCGAGAACCCGATGCGGATTCGCACTACGCGTAAATTGATTGCTCAATTACTGACCGAGCTGACTGTTAAAGAAAACGCCAGCTAATTAAACGGTATCGACTCATGGAGCAGCAAGAAAGAAATTTAAGAAAAGAAAGAATTGGTAAGGTGGTAAGCAACAAGATGGAAAAATCCATCACGGTTGCAGTCGATCGGAAAGTGCAGCATCCCATTTATGGAAAATTCATGCACCGTACGAAGAAGTTCATGGCCCATGACGAAAAAAATGAATGCGGAATCGGTGATACGGTTCGCATCATGGAAACCCGTCCGCTGAGCAAGAACAAATGTTGGCGATTAGTCGAAATCATTGAAAAGGCGAAGTAATCATGATCCAGCAAGAATCACGTTTGGGCGTAGCCGATAACAGCGGTGCCAAAGAAGTACTCTGTATTCGGGTACTGGGTGGAACCGGCAAGCGTTTCGCTACGGTTGGAGATAAAATTGTAGTGACGGTTAAGCAGGCGCTTTCTTCGAGTAACATGAAGAAAGGTACTGTTTCGAAGGCGGTAGTCGTTCGCACCAAGAAAGAAATTCGTCGGAAAGACGGTTCCTATATCCGGTTTGAAGACAACGCAGCCGTCCTGCTGAACAACAATGACGAGCCGCGCGGTACCCGCATTTTTGGGCCCGTTGCCCGCGAATTGCGCGAGAAGCAGTTTATGAAAATCGTTTCTTTGGCTCCAGAAGTATTGTAACCCATGAAGAAAGTAGCAGACAAGCCTGCGAAGTTACACATCAAAAAGGGAGACGCTGTGAAAGTGCTCTCTGGTAACTCGAAAGGCCAAACCGGCACTATCCTGCGCGTTTTGGTCGATAAGCAACGTGCCGTGGTTGAAGGAGTGAACATGATCACCAAACATGTGAAACCCTCCGCAGCCAACCCACAGGGAAGTTTGGAGAAACGCGAAGGAACAATCCACATCAGTAACCTGATGGTGATTGACCCCGCCACCAACGAACCGACCCGGACTGGCCGTAAACTGAATGACAAGGATAAGTTGCAACGGTACTCGAAAAAGACCGGTAATTTTATCTAATCGATTAGAAATCAGGAACGTATTAAACAGATACGAAAGTGGCAACACCGAGGCTGAAAGAGAAATATACAAACGAGATCGTGGCCCAATTGAAAGAAAAGTTTCAGTACAAAAGCGTAATGCAGGTACCGAAACTCTCTAAGATTGTTGTAAACAAAGGGATTGGGGCCGCCGTCGCTGACAAGAAGTTAGTCGATGTAGGTGTCGAAGAACTGACGATGATTACAGGCCAGAAAGCAGTGGCAACCATTGCGAAAAAAGCCGTCTCTAACTTTAAGCTGCGCGAAGGCATGCCGATCGGCGCTAAAGTGACCCTGCGCGGAGAAAAGATGTACGAATTTCTGGATCGTCTGACCGCTGTCGCTCTGCCGCGCGTTCGTGACTTCAAAGGAATTAGTGACAAAGGCTTCGATGGCAACGGAAACTACACGTTCGGTGTCCAGGAGCAGATTATCTTCCCGGAAATCACGATTGACAAGGTAAGTCGGATTTCAGGTATGGATATCACGTTCGTCACAACGGCGAACACGGATGAAGAAAGCTTTGCATTGCTAAAGGCCCTGGGCATGCCCTTCGCCGGTGGTAAAAAATAACGCATAACGCGAATAAAAACATGGCAAAAGAATCCATCAAAGCAAGAGAGCGTAAGCGGATTGCCTTAGTTGCGAAATACGCTACCAAGCGTGCCGCACTGAAAGCTGCCGGAGACTACCTCGGGTTAGACAAACTGCCGAAGAATGCTTCGCCGGTACGTCTGCACAATCGGTGTAAGTTAACGGGCCGCCCTCGCGGGTACATGCGGAAATTTGGTATCTCCCGCGTGACGTTCCGTGAAATGGCATCGGCCGGTAAGATTCCGGGTGTAACAAAGGCAAGCTGGTAACTTTCACGCCATCTTAGCGATTATCGAAACAATTCCCTAATTTTGCAGGCCCGTTCAAAACGGCTAATCCGTCAGCGAGGTTTGCAGTTACTAATCAGGAGGAAATGAATACTGATCCCATAGCAGATTATCTGACTCGCATCAGAAATGCGATCCGCGCCAAGCACCGGGTCGTGGAAATTCCTGCTTCCAATATAAAGAAGGAGATCACTAAGGTACTCTTTGATAAAGGCTTCATCCAGAACTACAAGTTCGACGAGACGGGCCCGCAAGGAAGTATTAAAATTGCACTGAAGTACAATCCGGTTACGAAACAACCTGCTATCGTTGATTTGCAGCGTGTGAGCCGCCCGGGTCTGCGTCAGTACAAAGGAGCTACGGACATTCCGCGGATTCTGAATGGCTTAGGTGTCGCCATCGTCTCCACCTCGAAAGGGGTGATGACGGATAAGGAAGCCCGGACGCTGAACGTAGGCGGTGAAGTGTTGTGTTACGTATATTAATCAGAAACTATGTCACGCGTAGGTAATAAATCCATTGCACTGCCCGAGAAAGTGTCAGTTTCGGTCGAGAACGGTAACACAGTTACGGTGAAAGGTCCGAAAGGGGAACTCTCGCAGAGCATCAACCCGGATATTAAAGTAGAGATCGTCGACGGAGAACTGAAGGTGGTTCGCCCGAACGACCAGAAACGTTTCAAAGCCTTGCACGGTTTGTATCGCGCTCTGGTCAACAACATGGTAACGGGTGTCAGCACCGGTTACAAGTTGGAACTCGAAATCGTTGGGGTCGGTTACAAAGCCGTTGCAACGAATAACATTCTGCAACTGACGCTGGGGTATTCACACGATATTTACGTGGCCATCCCGACGGAACTGAAAGTAAGCGCCATAACGGAAAAGGGACAAAACCCGAAAGTCATTCTGGAAGGAATCGACAAACAACTGATCGGCGATGTTGCGGCTAAAATCCGTTCGTTACGGAAAGTTGAACCGTACAAAGGGAAGGGTATCCGGTTTGTGGGCGAGAAAATTCGTCGGAAAGCTGGTAAGTCTGCTTCCAAGAAGTAATAGGTGAACCATATAATAAGCACAGGCGAAAATGGCTGTCACGAAAGAAAGCAGAAGACTGCGTATTAAAAATCATATCCGGAATAAAGTTTCCGGAACGGCTGACCAGCCGAGACTATCCGTCTTCCGGTCAAATGCCCGTATCTATGCCCAAATCATTGATGATGAGAAAGGCCATACCCTGGTCAGTGCTTCATCGATCGAAATTACCGGCAACGATAAGAAAGGTGTTAACGTCGAACTGGCAAAACAGGTTGGACAGGCTTTGGCAGAGAAAGCAACTACCAGCGGTATTTCCAAGGTAGTTTTTGATCGGAATGGTTATTTATATCATGGTAAGGTGAAAGCTTTGGCCGACGGCGCCAGAGAAGGAGGCCTTAAATTCTAAGCAAAACAATGGTAACCAATACAAGACCTGCTAAAGTTAACGAGTCTGAACTGAAAGAACGTGTTGTTGCTATCAACCGCGTTGCCAAGGTGGTGAAAGGTGGTCGGCGTTTTAGCTTTGCGGCCATTATCGTAGTCGGCGACGGCAACGGTGTGGTTGGCTACGGCCTCGGTAAAGCGAATGAAGTAACGGATGCGATTGCCAAAGGAATTGAAGATGCAAAGAAAAACCTCGTTCAGGTTCCGCTGCTGAAGCACACGGTTCCTCATGCGATGGAAGGGAAATTCAGTGGTGGTTTTGTACTACTGAAACCAGCTTCTGCCGGTACGGGTGTTATCGCCGGTGGTGCAATGCGTGCAGTATTGGAAAGTGCTGGTATCCGCGATGTATTGGCAAAATCGAAAGGGTCATCCAATCCGCACAACGTGGTGAAGGCAACCATCGATGCGCTGCTGAAAATGCGCGCTCCGCACCAGGTCGCTTTTCAGCGCGGGGTGAAACTGAGCAAAGTTTTTAACGGATAAGAGTCCTTAACAACGGCAAGAAAATGGCACGGGTTAAAATAACACAGGTTCGCAGCATTATCAAGCGGCCGAAAACACAGAAACTGGCGATCAAGTCGCTCGGTCTGGGGAAAATCAACCGCAGCGTTTCATTGGAATACAATGACGCTGTTGGTGGAATTATCCGTAAAATTCAACATTTAGTTACTGTAGAAGAAATTTAAAATTATGAGTCTGAATACACTTAAACCTGCGGAAGGATCAGTCCGGGAGCGCAAGCGAGTAGGTCGGGGTACGGGTTCTGGCATGGGTGGAACATCAACCCGTGGCCATAAAGGTGCCCAGTCGCGTTCCGGTTACAGCGCCAAGAAGAACTTCGAAGGAGGTCAGATGCCTTTGCAGCGCCGTGTACCGAAATTCGGCTTTAAGAACATCAATCGGGTTGAATATAAGCCGATTAACCTAGACACACTTCAGCAGTTAATTGAAAGCGCCGGCGTTACTTCCATTGACATCGATGTGTTGATGCAACACGGTTTGGCCGGTAAAAATGACAAAATAAAAATTCTGAGCCGGGGTGAAATTTCTTCAGTAGTAGAAGTGAAAGCGCATGGCTTTTCGCAGAAAGCGATTGAGGCAATTGAGAAAGCAGGCGGTAAAGCAATCAAGCTCTAATCGGCTTGTTCGTTCATGAGTAGATTTAGCCAATATTTCTTCGTAAATTTGGTGACTTTTTTCGGACGAGCAGCTTGATACACTAATGAAACGATTCATCACGACCCTTCAGAATATCTTTTCGATCGAGGAACTGAGAACCCGCATTCTCAACACGTTGTTGTTTGTGACGGTTTTTAGACTAGGGTCTCAAATTGTATTGCCAGGGATCGATCCGACGAAATTAAACCTCAATCCGCAGGGACTCCTGGGGTTGTTGGAAACGTTTTCGGGTGGAGCCTTCAGCAAAGCATCCATTTTTGCTTTGGGAATCATGCCGTACATCTCGGCATCGATTGCCATTCAGCTTTTGACCCTGGCCCTGCCTTACTTTCAGAAAATGCAGAAAGAAGGGGAGTCGGGTCGGAAGCGGTTGAATCAGATTACCCGTATCCTGACCATTTTCGTGACGGCGGCTCAGGCGATTACGTATTTGACGACGACCATTCCGGGCGAAGCCATCATGATCAACAAGGCCACATTCAATATTGTGTCTGTTGTTGTTTTGACGGCCGGTACCATTTTTTGCATGTGGCTGGGTGAGCGCATCACCGATAAGGGAATCGGGAACGGGATTTCGATGCTGATCATGATCGGTATTGTGTCGCGGTTTCCGGGTGCCGTATACGGAGAAGCTTTGTCCCGCGGATCAGGAGGAGCTTTACTGTTCGTCCTTGAAATCGTTGCTCTGTTCTTTGTAGTAATGGGGGCGGTTGTACTGACACAGGCGGTTCGCCGGATTCCGATTCAGTATGCCAAGCAGGTTGTTGGGAACAAGGTAGTGGGCGGTCAACGTCAGTATCTTCCCCTGAAGTTGAATGCCGCCGGTGTCATGCCGATCATTTTTGCCCAGGCACTGATGTTCGTTCCATCGCTGGTTGCTTCGTTGTTTGCGGAGAAGAGTGATTTGGCCGGTTCGGTACAAACGGTTTTCGCCGATTATACCTCGTGGCAGTATAACGTGTTGTTCGCCGTTCTGATTATCGTCTTTACGTTTTTCTACACGGCGATTTCGGTTAACCCGAATCAGATTGCCGATGACATGAAACGGAGCGGAGGTTTTATTCCCGGTGTTAAACCCGGTTTTATGACTTCTGAATACATCGGTCAGGTTTTGGACCGGATTACGTTACCGGGAGCGCTGATGCTGGCTATTGTAGCGATTTTGCCGGCTGTTGCGTCTTTGCTGGGAATGACTCGCAACTTCTCGCAGTTTTTCGGCGGTACGTCGCTGTTGATTATGGTGGGCGTGGTGCTGGATACCTTGCAGCAGGTTGAAAGTTATCTTCTGATGCGTCGTTACGAAGGCCTGATGCAATCAGGACGTGTAACGGGTCGTACGGAGAGCATAACGGCTTAACAAAATGATTTATCTGAAATCAGACGCCGAAATTGAGCTGATGAAAATCAGCGGACAGGTTCTTGGCAAAGCACATGCCGAAGTAGCCAAACGGATTCGTCCGGGCGTGACTACAAAAGAACTGGATCGCGTGGCTGAGGAGTATATTCGCGACAACGGTGGTATTCCTTCTTTCAAAGGATTCAACAACTTCCCGGCTGCTTTGTGTATTTCGGTCAATGAGACGGTCGTACACGGTTTTCCGAGTAAGTACGAACTGAAAGAAGGTGATATTATTTCGATCGATTGTGGCGTAAAACTGAACGGATACCATAGTGATAGTGCTTATACTTATCCCATTGGAGAAATTAGCCAGGAAGTTCGTGACCTGCTGATCCGTACCAAGCAATCACTGTATTGCGGTATTGAAAAAGCAACGGAAGGGAATCGGATTGGCGACATTGGGTATGCGGTGCAGAGTCATGTGGAGAAGTTTGGCTATTCAGTGGTTCGGGAGTTAGTGGGTCATGGACTCGGAAAGAGTCTCCACGAAAGCCCGGAAGTGCCGAATTACGGCAAACGTGGACAGGGTGTCAAGCTGAAAGAAGGCATGGTTCTGGCCATCGAGCCGATGGTAAATCTTGGCAAGAAAAGCATTGTTCAGGAAAGAGATGGCTGGACCATCCGAACCGCCGACCGAAAACCGTCTGCCCATTACGAACACTCGGTCGCGATTCGGAAAGGGAAACCGGAAATTCTGACGACGTTCCAGTATATTGAAGAGGTAACGGCCAATACCAGCTTAATGATTGAAGTCAACGAAGTGACCATAGCGTAAGGAATGGCAAAACAGACATCCATCGAACAAGACGGTACCATTGTAGAAGCACTCTCCAATGCCATGTTTCGGGTACAACTCGAAAACAAGCATGAAGTAGTTGCTCATATTTCCGGGAAAATGCGGATGAATTACATTAAGATTCTGCCCGGCGACCGGGTGAAATTGGAAATGTCGCCGTATGACCTGTCCAAAGCACGAATTGTTTATCGGTATAAATAAGGTTTAAAGTTTAGGGGTATGGTTTACGGTGGGCTGACATTGTGCAGCAATAACTGAAAACTGAAAACCGAAGACTGCAAACCGTAAAACGGAGAGTAAAACCATGAAAGTCAAGGCGTCGATTAAAAAGCGCAGTGTTGATTGTAAGGTGATCCGCCGGAAGGGGAAGCTTTACGTGATCAATAAGAAGAATCCTAGGTATAAACAAAGACAAGGTTAATCACTGAATATGGCACGTATTGCAGGGGTTGATATTCCCGACCGGAAACGCGGTGAAATTTCGTTGACTTACATTTTTGGCATTGGCCGTAGCTCAGCGCAGAGAATTCTGAATAAAGCAGGTGTATCTGTTGATAAAAAGGTGAGCGAGTGGAACGACGAAGAGTCGAATGCCATCCGGACCATCATCAGCGCAGAACACAAGGTTGAAGGGGCACTGAAATCGGAAGTCCAGTTGAACATCAAGCGATTGATGGACATTGGTTGCTACCGGGGTCTGCGTCACCGGAAAGGCCTGCCGGTTCGTGGCCAGCACACGAAAAACAACTCCCGCACGCGGAAAGGTAAGCGTAAGACGGTAGCAAATAAGAAGAAAGCAACTAAATAATGAGTTTAAGGTTTGGGGTTTAACGTTTAAGGTTTTTCGCAAAATGCTTTAAACCTTAGACGTTAAACGTTAAACGATCAACTAGAAATGGCTCAGGCAAAACGCAAAGACAAAGCGAAAAAACGGGTAGTAGTAGTTGAACCCGTTGGTCAGGTACACATCCGGGCTTCGTTCAATAACATTATCATTTCCATTACGAATAGCTCGGGACAGGTAATCTCGTGGGCATCGGCAGGTAAAATGGGCTTCAAAGGCTCCAAGAAAAACACGCCGTATGCTGCTCAGACTGCCGCTCAGAACTGTGCTACCGTAGCCCACGATTTGGGAATGCGCAAGGCAGAAGTGTTCGTAAAAGGTCCCGGTTCCGGTCGTGAATCCGCCATCCGGACGATCCAGAACACTGGTATTGAAGTGATGTCCATCAAAGACATTACGCCACTGCCACACAACGGCTGCCGCCCTCCGAAACGCCGTCGCGTTTAAGCATTACTTTCAATTCTGCGGATTGCTTTAAGCAACCCGCTTCACTTAATGAATACGGGCAGGCGACATTGGGTTGTGTCTGTTCATCGTTTTTCGTTATTCATTCTCAGTACAAATGGCAAGATACACAGGCCCCAAGGCCAAGATTTCCCGCAAGTTTGGTGAGCCGATTCTCGGCCCCAGCAAAGCCCTGCAAAAGAAAGCCTACGCTCCCGGACAACACGGACGCGGTCGGAAACGGAAACAGTCGGAATATGCTGTTCAGTTGCAGGAAAAACAAAAAGTAAAATACATCTACGGTATTCTGGAACGTCAGTTCCGGGGCTTGTTCCACCGGGCCGTTGTTAAACAAGGCATCACCGGTGAAAACCTGCTGAAACTTTGCGAAGCACGTCTGGACAACACGGTTTACCGTCTAGGCATTGCTCCAACCCGCCGGGCTGCCCGCCAATTAGTCTCTCACAAACACATTGCCGTTGACGGCGAAGTGGTTAATATAGCTTCTTACTCATTGAAACCCGGTCAACTGATCAGCATTCGTGAGAAATCGAAGTCACTTGAAGCCGTGACAACCAGCCTGTCGGCCCGGAATCCGAAGCGCTACAACTGGTTGGAATGGGATCAACAACAGTTGCAGGGTGTGTTTACTACCTACCCGGAACGCGATCAGATTCCTGAGAACGTGAATGAGCAACTGGTGGTTGAATTGTATTCTAAGTAACAGTTTTGGTTTTCGGTATACGGTTTTCGGTTTTCAGTTGGATTGCAAAGTAACCGAACCCGCTACCCTGCGTAAACCGTATACCGAAAACTGTACACTGCATTTCATTAGTTGAACGGTTAAAAACAAATTCGTATGTCAATATTAGCGTTCCAAATGCCCGATAAAGTTGTCATGGAGCGAGCTGACGACTTTCACGGGTTGTTTGAGTTCAAGCCACTCGAAAAGGGCTATGGCGTGACCATAGGGAATGCGTTGCGGAGAATTCTGCTGTCATCGCTGGAAGGCTATGCCATTGCCAGCGTACGATTCCCTGGCGTACTGCACGAGTTCTCATCCATAGAAGGCGTCGTTGAAGATGTTACCGAAATTATCCTGAACCTGAAAATGGTTCGGTTTAAGAAAGTTTCGGACATGGTCGACAACAAAATTACCGTTACGATCAAAAATCAGTCGGTGTTAAAAGCCGGCGACATATCAAAATTTAGCGCGTCGTTTGAAGTACTGAATCCTGAACTGGAAATCTGTCACATCGACGATACGCGTGAACTGGAAATGGAAATTCACGTGGAGAAAGGCCGGGGATATGTGCCGGCCGACGAACCACGTGCCAACGAACTGCCTTTCGGACACATTCCGATCGACGCCATTTACACGCCGATCAAGAACGTTCGTTACAGCGTTGAAAACACGCGGGTTGAGCAAAAAACCGACTACGAACGGTTATTGCTGGACATCGAAACCGACGGTTCCATTCACCCGGAAGAAGCCCTGAAAGGCGCAGCTACCATTCTGATTCAACACTTCATGCTCTTCTCCGATCAAACGATGACGTTTGAAACCGCGAAAGCAGAAGAAGATAACGTGGTTGACGAAGAGATGCTGCACATGCGGAAATTGTTGAAAACTCCGCTGGCTGATCTTGATTTGTCCGTACGGGCCTACAATTGCTTGAAATCTGCCGATGTAAAATCACTGGGCGATCTGGTGAAACTGGAGATTTCAGATATGATGAAATTTAGAAACTTCGGTAAGAAGTCGCTGACTGAATTGGAACAGTTGGTGGCCGAAAAGAACCTGACTTTCGGCATGGACATTACCAAATACAGATTAGACGAGGACTGATACCATGAGACACGGTAAAAAAAATAATCACCTTAGCAGGACCCATTCACACCGGACGGCAATGCTGTCGAACATGGCATCCTCGCTGATTCTGAGCAAGCGCATCGAGACGACGGTTGCCAAAGCGAAAGAACTGCGGAAATACGTTGAACCCCTGCTGACCCGCGCCAAAGACGATTCGTACCAGAACCGCCGGGTTGTTTTCTCGTACCTCCAGAACAAGGAGACGATGAAAGAACTGTTCAACGTCGTATCTGACAAAATCTCGAATCGACCGGGCGGCTACACCCGCATCATCAAACTGGGAAACCGGTTGGGTGACAACGCCGAAACTTGCATCATCGAACTGGTAGACTTCAACGAAACGATGTTGACTGCCGTTGACGAGCAAAAAGCAACCCGGACCCGTCGTGGTCGTCGGGGTGGCCGGAAAGCCGACGAAACCGTTGCAGCCGCACCGGTAGCTGAAGCAAAAACCGAAACCGCTCCCGCCGTCGAAGCAGCCCCGGAAGCTGCCGCTGATGATCTGGCTCTGATCGAAGGCGTTGGCCCGAAGATCGCTGAAGTGCTGGCTAACGCCGGTGTGACAACGTTCGCCCAGGTAGCCGATATGACACCGGAAGCCATCAAGGAAATCCTTGACAACGCCGGATCTCAATTTGCTTCACACACGCCGGAAACATGGCCACAACAGGCTGCTCTGGCCCGCGATGGCAAATTCGACGAGTTGAAGACCCTGCAGGATGAATTGAACGGCGGTCGACCCAGCTAATTAATCATTGTGAAGAGCGAACTCAAATACCAAATAGAGGGTTAACCGTAACGGGTTAACCCTTTTTTTTAACTCAAAAACTCCAACGTAATTCATGAAACAGGTTCAGCAACCAGATGCTTTACTGGTTTTGAAAGATGGTTCCGTGTTTAGGGGAACGGCTCTCGGCAAAATCGGGACGGCAGGTGGCGAAATATGCTTCAACACGGGCATGACCGGCTATCAGGAGATTTATACGGATCCCTCGTATTACGGTCAGGTGATTGTTAACACGACTTCACACATTGGCAACTATGGTGTGCAATACCATGACGAGGAGGAATCCGGAACTGTAAAGATCCGGGGAATGGTCTGTAATTTCTTTTCGCAGATTCATTCACGGCATACGGCTGATACCTCCTTGCAGGAGTATTTTGAACGGGCTAACATTGTCGGAATCAGCGGAATAGATACCCGTCAGGTGGTGAGGCACATTCGCGACAAAGGCGTCATGAACTGCATTATCTCGTCCGAAATTCTGGACCCTGCCATTCTGCTCGATCGTCTGCACCAGATTCCGGACATGGAAGGCCTGGAGCTTTCGTCGGAAGTGAGTACCCAAAAGATCTACGAAGTAGGTGATACGAGCCAGGCTGACTTTAAAGTAGCGGTGTTGGATCTGGGAATCAAGAAAAGTATTTTGAACAACCTGGCAAGCCGGGGGGCGCACTGCCGGGTTTTTCCGGCCAAAACGCCTTTTGAAGAAATCAATGCCTGGAACCCGGACGGTTATTTTATTTCCAACGGACCCGGCGACCCCGCTGCAATGCCATACGCCGTTCAAACCGTAAAGCAGGCGCTGGAAACCGATAAACCGTTGTTCGGCATTTGCCTCGGACACCAGATTCTGTCGCTGGCCAGTGGCATTACGACCTACAAAATGCACAATGGCCACCGGGGTTTGAATCATCCCGTCAAAAACCTGATAACGGGCCTGTGTGAAGTAACGTCCCAAAATCACGGTTTCGCCGTGCGGGCGGATGAGGTGATGGAAAACCGGGATATTGAGCTGACGCACATCAACCTGAACGATAAAACGATCGAAGGGATTCGTCGGAAAGACCGCCCGGCCTTCTCGGTGCAGTATCACCCGGAAGCTTCGCCGGGCCCTCACGACTCCCGGTATTTATTCGATGAGTTTGTGAAGCTGATCGAAGTTGAAGCACGATAAGAATGAAAAACCGGTCATTGGCCGGTTTTTTTATGCCTATTGTCGGCGGTGTATTGCTCCTGTTTACGCATAAAACTAACTTGTGCGCAAATTAAGCCATTCATCCTATGTCAGTTACGGCCACCCTGCCTCTGAATCGTGTAGCAGCCCGCATCCTGAGCATCGATACGGTGCGGGGTATCGTGATGGTCATTATGGCTCTGGATCATACGCGGGATTTTATCCACCTCAACGGCTTTTTTTACAACGCCACGGATTTAAATACCACTACGCCCAGCTTATTTCTGACGCGCTGGGTAACGCATTTCTGTGCGCCAACCTTTGTCTTTCTGGCCGGAACGTCGGCTTATCTCATGAGCCGGAAAAAGACAAAATCGGAATTGAGCGTTTTTCTGCTGACGCGTGGCGTCTGGCTGATGTTCGCGGACATAACCGTCGTCAACCTGATTATATGGTTTGATATCACGTTTTCCGTAACCGCCCTGGAGGTGATTTGGGCAACGGGTGTTGGCATGGTGGTTTTGAGTGGGCTGCTATTTTTGCCGCAAAGGCTTGTTTTAGCGATTGGCCTGCTGATTTTGTTTGGGCATAATGCAACGGACGGCGTTTCTTTTCAACCCGGAACGGCCCTGGACACCCTCTGGTCAATGCTGCACAGGCCCAATGCGATTCCTTTAGGCGCGGGCCGGATTGCCATTACGATGTATCCGGTGTTGCCGTGGATTGGGATTCTCATTCTGGGCTATTGCCTGGGGGAATTATTCAGCCCGGATGTCGAACCGGCGAAGCGCAGCCGGATGCTCAGATGGATTGGAATGGGTGCGATCACGATTTTTGTGTTGATTCGCGCCCTGAATCGCTACGGTGATCCTGTACCGTGGGCCGTACAGAAAACGCCCCTGTTTACCCTGTTTTCTTTTATCAACATCACGAAATACCCGCCGTCGCTGCTTTTTACCCTCATTACGTTGGGACCGGCACTGTTGCTATTAAGTTGGCTGGAGGGCAAACGGGCTACCTGGATGAATTTTTTTATCGTTTACGGACGTGTCCCCTTCTTTTACTTCCTGGTTCACTTTTTGCTGATCCACGTTCTGTCCGTTTTGCTTCTGATGTCAGATGGTATTCCGTGGTCGTCTATTAACTTTCAGAACAAAACGGCGGGTGTAATGCCCGATCATGGGTTGTCGCTGGGGCTGACCTATGGCGTGTGGATTCTGGTCGTACTGGTTATGTATCCGCTTTGCAAAGCCTATGGTCGAATCAAAAACCAGAGCCGGAGCCCGATCTGGAGCTATCTTTAAGCCAGGGCAATATCGGTTGAAAACCACTGAATTTTAGCCGTCCGCTTGGGCGAAAACCGGGCCGAATAATTTTGGTATTCGATGGTCTGGTAATACAAATTGACTAGATAACGCTGGTAGGTTTCCTCGGAAGGGATGTCCAGGGATGGATCGATGCCTATATCCCATGTGTTCGATTCAGCGAATAAATGCTCCATATAGAAAGAAAAAAAATGGCATGTACGAGCCATTGGTGGATGGCTCGTACACAAATGCATGATCAGAACAGAGAAAATAGTAGTCTGCAATATTCATGATTTTGCCACAAACAGACTCGCAATTTTCGGACAATTACACTCAATTTTCAGACAATACACTCCGAATGTATTCCGAGGGGGATAAGGTGAAGAGATCCTTGAAGCATTGACCAAAATAGGAAGGGCTCTCGAAACCAACCATATAGGCGGTTTCAGAAACCGGATAGCCAGCTTTTAGCAAATCGGCGGCTTTGCGAAGTCGGTAATTACGGATGAATTCACTGACCGTCATGCCCAGCATGGTCGTCAGTTTGCGATTGAGGGTTCGGGAACTCATCGACACTTCCAGGGCAAGGTCATCGACCGATAGTTTGGCATCGTCGATGTGCTTTTCGAGGGCCTGGTAGAGTTGACTTAGGAAAGCGTTTTCGTAGGCTGGTAGCGCAGTCGTTTGGGGTTTGCTGAACTGGAGGTTGTAAAATTTGCGCAACGTCGATTGGTAGTGGAGCAGGTTAGCCACCCGGAGCTGCAATTCCCGTTGATCGAAGGGTTTGGTTAGATAATCGTTGGCACCCACCGACAGACCTTCGAGTTTGCTTTCGGAAGCGGTTTTGGCGGTCAGCAGAATAACGGCAATGTGGCCCGTTTGGGGAGTTTGCTTGATAAGCCGACAAAGTTGAAGCCCGTCCATTTCCGGCATCATGATGTCGCTCAGCACCAGATCGGGCAATTCGGCCTGGCAGAATTGCCATCCTTCCTGCCCGTTGGCCGCCGTAATGACCCGGTAGGTATTGGAAAGTCCGGCTGCAATCAGATGGCGCAGGGCCGGGTTATCTTCCACGACCAGGATGAGCGGGAGCGTTTCATTGATGGAAGCGGTTTTGTCGGGCAATGGAGTAACAAACGGGGGCGGTATTTCTGGCCAAAGCGTCTGAGATGTGATTGGGTTCAGCGTTGGATGCTCGGCAAAGGGAAGACGAACGGGACACTCGACGGTCACTGTGGTGCCTTTGCCGACCTCGCTTTCCACCCTGACCGTGCCATTGAGCAGATCCGTCAATTCTTTTACGAGAGCCAACCCGATGCCGGTTCCGCCAAAAGAGCGGGTCCGGGAGTCGTCGATCTGATAAAAGCGATCAAAAATGTGGGGAATCTGGTCTGGCGCAATACCGGTTCCGGTGTCGGAAACCGACAACCGCAAGATGAGGTAGCCAGCCGCCTGCATCGGCTCCGCACTTAATTTGACTTCCACCGAGCCTCCACCGGGCGTATATTTCAAGGCGTTCGAAAGCAGATTATAGCTAATTTTCCCCCATTTGTCGTCATCGAACAGCAGTTGGTCCGGAAGAGGGCCGGGTTGGTACGTCAACTGAATCCGTTTGGTTTCGGCAGTTATCCGGAATGAATTAACGAGATCATTCAGGAAATGAACCACATCGCCCTGTGATTCCTGGATGGTCAGACTGCCAGATTCCAGTTTTGACAGATCCAGCAATTGATTGATCAGTTGAAGCAATTGACGCGCATTGCGGTGGATGGTCGTCAGCGTATTTTGGAGAACGGAATTTTCAACGGAAAACCCTTTCCCCGGCGGGGGCAGCAGTTGCTCAATGGGGGAGATAATCAGCGTGAGTGGCGTCCGGAATTCATGGGTAATGTTGGAAAAAAAACGGTTTTTCACTTCTTCAACCTCCTTGCGCCGGTCGGCTTCCTGCCGTTTCAGGGCCATTTGCTCGATGAGCTGGTTGGCCGTTTTCAGTTCAACCGTCAATGCTTCCGTTCGCTTAAAAGCCGTAGAAAAACGGATCGCCAGCAACAACGACTGACAGAGGGTGAAAATGACGACGGCACTGGAAAGCAGGAAATAGGTGTGAATGAGACCGGCCTGGTACAGGGTGTCGTTGATTGCACAGGCCGTCAGCAGGATCATATCACAAAAAAGGATAAAACCGCCTTCTTTCTTCTGTCGGGCGGCCTGAAAGGCAATCCAGAAAAAATAACCGCATTCAACCGTAGCGAGGGGGCTGATCAGGGTACCCCAGGCCGCGTAGACCGGGGGCGGTGTGAGCAGCACCAGCGCCAGAAAACCCAGGTTCAGCACAAAAATGCTTTTTCGGGCCAGGGCCGAAATGGCACCCGGAAACAGGCATTGCAGGTAGAGCGTGATGCCGATGATCCCAATTGGAAAGGCACTATAGAGTGCTTTGTTGGCCAGCACCCAGTCCGCTTCGGGAAAAACCAGGAAAAACAGACTTTCCGAATTGAAATTCTCCCGAAATGCGGCCAGTACACAGAGGATGCCAAACAGCAAGGGTGCCCGGTCTTTTCGGCGAAGCGCATAGAGCACGAAGTGATACAGCCCAATGATTAAAAGGGCGCCAACGATGAAGGAAGAAATCAGCAGGCTTCGTTCCCGGCTTTGTGAAATGACCGCCGGATTACCCAATTCCAGGCTTTTCCAGATGCCCCCATAGGCAAAAAAATAGTTGGAAACGTGCAACAGCAGGAACGCTTCTTTGCCCGCAACCAGAAATGAGACGATTTTGGCGTTGATCTCCGGTTTCATGGTCCGGTCGGTTGCCACCTGGCCGGTCTGGGTCACCAACTGACCATTGACGTAAAGGGTATAGGCGGTTCGGATTGGCGGAAGGCGCAACGACCATACTTTTCCTGAATCGGGAAGGATAATCCGCAACCCGTAGGTGCAGTGGCCCAAATCCTGGGGAAACAAGGTGGAACTGCCGGTATACGAATGCCAGTTTCCGGGCACCGGTATCAGGGTTTGGCTCGTGGCGACGCGGGCTGAATCGACAAATTGGTTCCATTTAAAAAACCAGTCGCCCACGAGAGATACGGGTTCTGAAGCACCATAGGAGTAGGAAGAAAGATCCATGACGCCGGCCTGGGCCGTGTAGACACGGTTTTTCTGAGCCAGACCAACCAGGGTTTGGCTACTCAAATAAAACACCAGCAGCAAGACCCGTGGGTTCCGTAGGGGCGTCATAAAAATCTGCATACCTCATTTCCCGCTGAGACACCACGAATACGTGGGCCGGATGGTCAAATCGTCGGGTAATAATTGCGTAATACCGAATGGCTTAATTCATCGGGCATTCCCTACAAACCGAAAAAATCACTTACTTTGTATGGCAAAAATCGTGCTATAACCGATTGTTAGCAAATGGTAACAGTGTCATTCAAGAATCCCCAGGGAATTTTTTGCGCACTTGTTCCTTTTCGTTTACAGAATACTAACTAACTTTTTCAGACACAATGAGTATTATTCAGTCCATTCATGCCAGACAGATTCTGGATTCGAGAGGCAATCCGACGGTGGAAGTCGATGTTCGTACCGAAAACGGTTTTTTGGGCCGTGCGGCCGTTCCATCGGGTGCCTCGACCGGTTCACACGAAGCCGTCGAATTGCGCGACGATGATCCGAAGCGGTACGTCGGCAAAGGCGTATTGAGAGCGGTTCAGAACGTTAATGAACTGATCTTCCCGGAACTGGTAGGATCGTCGGTGTTCGATCAGAGCATGATCGACCGGATTATGATTGAACTGGATGGTACGTCGAACAAAGGTCGTCTGGGTGCCAATGCCATTCTGGGCGTTTCGATGGCGATTGCCAAAGCCGCTGCTCAGGAAGCCGGTTTGCCGCTGTACCGCTACATTGGCGGGGTCAACGCCAACACGCTGCCCGTACCGATGATGAATATTCTGAACGGCGGTAGTCATGCGGATAACTCCATCGACTTTCAGGAATTTATGGTGATGCCAGTTGGTGCGCCGACCTTCTCGGAAGCCCTGCGTTGGGGAACGGAAGTGTTCCACTCGCTGAAAAAAGTACTGAAGAGCAAAGGCATGTCGACCAATGTGGGCGACGAAGGCGGTTTTGCTCCCAACATTCCATCAAACGAAGAGGCTATCCAGATCATTCTGCAGGCCATCGATAAAGCCGGGTATCGCGCCGGTCAGGATATTTACATCGCGATGGATGCCGCTGCGTCGGAGTTCTACGATGCCGAATCCGGAACGTACCACTTCAAAAAATCGACCGGCGACAAACTCAGTTCGTCCGAAATGGCAAACTACTGGAAAGAATGGGTTGACAAATATCCGATCATCTCCATCGAAGACGGTATGGCTGAAGACGACTGGAGTGGCTGGAAAGAACAAACCGAACTGATCGGGAAGAAGACTCAACTCGTTGGGGATGACTTGTTTGTGACAAACGTTACGCGTTTGCAACAGGGCATCGATCAGGGAATTGCCAACGCCGTTCTGGTGAAAGTAAACCAGATCGGTTCGCTGACAGAAACCATCAATACGGTTAATCTGGCGAAACGCAATTCGTATAAAAACATCATGTCGCACCGTTCCGGCGAAACCGAAGATGCAACGATTGCCGATTTGGCCGTGGCCCTGAATACGGGTCAGATCAAAACCGGTTCGGCGTCCCGCTCCGATCGGATGGCGAAATACAACCAGTTGCTCCGCATTGAAGAGGAACTGGGCGAAATCGCGTATTTCCCGGGCATTAAAATGTAATCATTCTTACCCCCAACTCCTTTAGGAGTTGGGGGCTTTTATTCCGACATCCCATGCTGACCAAAATCCTCCGAGTCGTCAAAAACTTCTATTTCGCAACGGGTGTGGGATTGTTAATCTGGATGCTGTTTTTTGATGCCAACGACATCATTTCTCAGGTTCGCAACAGCCTGAAATTGGGCGATCTGGAGACGGATCTGGTCTATTACGACGAAAAAATCGAGGAAGTAGAAATTCAGCGCCAGTCCATTCTGGGTAATCCCCGTTTGCAGGAGAAATACGCCCGCGAAAACTACCTCATGAAAAAGCCCAATGAGGATGTTTATGTGCTGGTCAATGAGAAAAATGAACCCATCGAAAAATAAGGATGAATCTCGGCACGGGCGGCTCTCCAGCGTTCATCCTTCCTAGTTCATTCGTATGATAAACGTTCTCTTTGTCTGTCTGGGAAACATTTGCCGGTCGCCGGTGGCGGAAGGCGTCTTTCAGCAGTTGATCAAAGAACGGGGCCTGGAAGCGTCGATTCAATGCGACTCGGCCGGCACATCTTCCTACCACATTGGCGACCTGCCCGACCGCCGGACCCGTGAAAATGCGCTCGAACACGGCATTAAACTGACTCACCGCGCCCGCAAGCTGTCGGGTGAGGATTTGTCGCAGTTCGATTACCTCGTGGCCATGGACGAAGCGAATTATGACGCCATTCAGTATTTCAGCCACCGGAGTACCGGACTTTACAGCGAAGAAAACACGGTTTTACTGCGCGAATTTGATCCCCAGCCGGATTCCGGGCCGAATGGGCTGAGTGTCCCCGACCCTTATTACGAAGACGCTGTAGTTTTTGAACAAGTCTATCAGATTGTGTCCCGTTGCTGCGAAAATTTGCTGAATTACCTGGTGGAGCAACACGCACTGCAACCATCTGCAACGGGAGCAAAAAAGAAATAATGCACTTGATAATCTCCCCCGGAGGTACGGATAGTTTTATGAAATAAAGAAAAAATTTCAATAAAATAGGTCTGACAAACCGTATGGTTTTTAGTCTGCTAATTTTCTTTAGATTGAACCCGTTTGTGAACGGCTATTCTAACTACTCAACGATATACCATCTAAAATTAGCTTCGTAAATGATGAGAATTAAAAAAGCGGTGATTACGGCGGCCGCCCGTGGAGAACGGCTCTATCCGGTTGCGGATACCATTCAGAAAGCCATGCTTCCGGTGATCGATACCGACGGCCTGCACAAACCGGTGATCCAGATTATTGCTGAAGAAGCGTTTGCCAGCGGAATTGAAGAATTGTGCGTGGTTTGTGCGCCCGGTGACGGCGACCGCTATCTTAAAGCTTTTGCTTCCCTGCGGGATAATCTTTTCAATTCATTCAAGGGCGTCGACTGGGCGAAGAAAGAAGCCGAGAAAATCGATCATTTGCTGGATCGGGTTCAGTTTGCCGAACAAAAGGAACCGCTGGGCTATGGCCATGCCGTCTATTGTGCTAAGGATTTTGTGAATGACGAGCCCTTTCTGCTGCTTTTGGGAGATTATCTTTATGTTTCCAATCTCAAATTGAAAAGCTGCGCGGCCCAATTGCTGGAACTGGCTTCGCAGGAAAACTGCTCGGTTTCGGCCGTCAATCCGACCATCGAACACCAGATTGGCCGCTATGGGACGCTTACGGGCAAACAGGCTGCCAATCGCTCGGGTGTCTATCAGATTGAGAAAATCATTGAAAAACCACCCCTGAGTGTGGCCGAACTCGAACTCCAGACTCCGGGTTTACGGGCTGGCTATTACCTGTGCTTCTTCGGAATGCACGTCTTTACCCCCGCTATTTTCTCCATTTTACAGAAATACATCGACCAGAACAGCACCAACATTCTGTTGACGCCTGCCCTTCAGGAACTGGCCGAAACCGAAAACTATCTGGCGCTGGAAGTAAAAGGGAATCGCTACGATTTAAGCCGGAAACACGGGCTGTTACGCGCGCAGATTGCGTTGGGATTAGCGGGCGAGGCCCACAGCGAAATCCTGTCGACAATGGTGGAATTACTGGCTGAAGCAAACAGCAGAACTGTCTGATATATGAACGTTTTTATAGAGACGATTACATCGACAGATCCCGCCAAACGCAACCGTTCTTTTTACGAAATAAGTCGCCGGTTGTCGGGGAAAGAGTTGCTGGGCCTGTTGCGGGAGCTCGATGAATTTCGGAAATCGACACCGAGTTTATACGATAAAGTAAGAGCCATTCTGTTCCTGTATGCGGGCTTCCGGTTTTTCCTGATGGAAACGCCCGAAACGCCAACAACCGGGAAAGTGCCGTACGCCGGTTTTGAGGATTTGCTGGCCCGCCGGTTCGAGCAGGCTATTGCTACCTTTTTGCACGAACTGGATAAGCAGGGACCCAATGCGGCTTTGTTCAGCGCGCTGGCCGAAAGCTACCACCATCTATCGTTCCAGATTCTGGCGGGGCAGGTTCGGAAAAGCGTACGTTCCAGCAAAGGAAACCAGTGGATGTTTCGGGTCGGCCACCGCGAAGAACACCCGATCCGGATTCACCCGACTTTGCTGAAACGCCCGGAGAATTCGCTCTTTTATCCCATTCTGCACGAACAGACGTCCGTACGGATGGACTTGACCCACAGCGGTTGGTCGGATATTTTCTTCCTCGGAATGGATTATCCGGAAGGTGCCCGCGTGGTCAATATATCAATTGATCTAGGCGTTTTTGGCCGTGATGCCGACATTCGCCCCCCGCTGAACTGCTACGTTCGCGTGATACCGGACCCGGTTCTACGCCTGACGAGCATCGACTTAAACACCACGAAAGACATTGCCGATCTCGCCGATTTGTTCAATTTCGGAAATGATTACCTGAGCCTGGTAAAAGCCGGGGTCATTGCCTCCGGACTCATTCCGCCTTCGTTCGAAAATACGAATCAGTCTTTACCCGATATTCTATCCCGGATTGTCGCGCCGGGTATGGGCATCGAGCTGGTGACCAAAGTAAACGACATTCCGAAAGGCTCCCGGTTTGCGGTTTCGACCAACCTGTTAGGTTCGATCATCAGTCTGCTCATGCGGGCGACGGGTCAGACGAAGAAGCTGGAAGGCGGTTTGGAAGAAAGCGAACGACGGCTGGTGGCTTCGCGGGCCATTCTGGGCGAATGGATCGGTGGTTCGGGTGGAGGCTGGCAGGATTCGGGCGGAGTCTGGCCCGGTATCAAAGCCATTCAGGGTACGTTTGCGCAGGAAGGCGATCCCGAATCCGGCATCAGTCGCGGGACCCTATTGCCGCGGCACCGGGTCTTGCAGGGTGACGAAATTCACCCTGAAATGGGCGAGAAGATCATGAAATCGCTGGTGCTGATGCACGGCGGGATGGCTTCCAACGTTGGCCCGATTCTGGAAATGGTGACCGAAAAATACCTGCTCCGGGGCGACAATGAATGGAACGCCCGGCAGCAAACCAATCAGGTTTTCGATAACATTCTGGCGGCTATCAAAGAAGGAGACATTCGGAAATTGGGTGCCAATACTGCCCAAAACTGGGAAGGTCCGATCAAAACCATCATTCCATGGGCGTCTACTTATTTTACCGAACAAATCATTTCCAAAGCAAAAACCGCCTTTGGCGACGACTACTACGGTTTTTTGATGTTGGGCGGGATGTCCGGGGGCGGCATGGGCATGTTTGTCAATCCGGTGGGGTACGAAGACTACAAAATGAAGGTGCTGGACATTCTCCGGAAAACGAAAGCGGAATTGTCGGCTTCGCTGCCGTTTGCGATGGAACCGGTGGTCTACAACTGGAGCATCAATGACAAAGGAACCTGGGCAACCTTGCAGGCCGGAACCGAAGCCCTGATGCCGGAACAGTATTACGGTATTCACGTGTCGGAACTGGTTCGGAAAGACCCCGCTTCGATTTCGTATACCCGACGGGCGGAAATCGATTTGTTTACAACCTATTGCGAGAAAAATAACCTCGCCTATCCGCTTCTGCGAACGATTATCAGCAACCTGTTCAAGGTGTCAGACCCGACTTCGCAGAGCAACCGCAGTGCTGAAAACGAAAAGGCGGACCGGATCAAGAAAGAAAACGGTTTCGATTACATCCAGCACGAGGAAATTCGGGAAGATTTGCAAAAAGGCCGCATTGGTCTGTCACGCAATCGGTTAGCGGCTGAGACGACCATTGAAGATGTACAACCGGGTGACATCGTTCAACTTGATGAACTGACAGCAGAAACCAAAACCGGTGAAGCGGCCATTCGCGATGGAAAAGTGGCGGTTTTGAGTCTGGCAGCGGGCGTGGGCAGTCGGTGGACGAAAGGCGCCGGGGTGATCAAAGCCCTGAATCCGTTTGTGGAAATCGAAGGCCGACACCGGAGTTTTCTGGAAATCCATTTGGCGAAAACCCGCAAAGTGGCCGAAACCTATGGTGGCCTGATTCCCCATCTGATCGCCACCAGTTACCTGACCCACGAACCGATTCGGCAGACGCTGGCACAAACCGGCAATTTTGGCTATTCAGGTACCACCTATCTGTCGCCGGGCCGTTCGATTGGGCAGCGGTTTGTGCCAATGGAACGCGATTTGCGGTTTATGTGGGAAGAAATGCCGCAGGAAACGCTCGACGAAAACAAGCAGAAAGTACGTGATGCCGTTCGCCAAACGATGATTGGCTGGGCCAAATCGAAAGGCGAAGGCTCGGATTACGTCGATAACATTGCGGCTCAGCGTTTTTCGCCCCTGGGTCACTGGTATGAAGTGTCCAATTTGCTCCGCAACGGAACCTTGGCGCGCTTGCTGGCCGAGCACCCGCAGTTGGAAACCATCATGTTGCACAACATCGATACGCTGGGCGCGGATGTGAACCCGGCGGCACTGGGGCATCACCTGGAATCGGGCAATGTGCTGACGTTCGAGGTGGTTCCCCGCCGGATCGAGGATCGGGGGGGAGGACTGGCGCGGGTCAACGGAAACCTTCGGTTGCTGGAAGGACTGGCGCAACCCCGCGAGGAAGACGAATTGAATCTCAGTTATTACAACTCGATGACGACCTGGATTCAGATCGATCCGTTGCTGGCGCTGTTTGGTCTGACGCGGCAGGATTTGCAGGACGGCGACGAAGCCCGGTTGGCCAAAGCCGTTCGGAGCGTCGCTCACCGGATTCCGACCTATGTTACCACCAAAGACGTCAAATACCGCTGGGGACACGGTCAGGAGGATATTTATCCGGTGGCGCAGATCGAGAAATTATGGAGTGATATGTCGGCATTGGCCGATGTTCAATGCGGCTACATTGCCGTTCCGCGGATGCGCGGGCAACAAATGAAAGATCCGGCTCAACTGGATGCCTGGGTTACCGACGGCAGTAAAGCGTATATTGCCGGTTTGGGTACGTTTGAGGTTTGACGGCTGAAAATGGCTAAATGGTTAAAAATGGTTGAATGGTTAATTTGAGCAGGCTTGCCACTTTGCAACCATTTAGCCATTTTCAGCCGTCAAACCATTTTAACCATTCTTCAACCATCCAGCCATTTTAAGTCATCTTTAACCTGAGAATAGCGTCTTTTGCCGCTAATGTTGTTAATTTCGAATTATGAATAAGAAAGTCATATTAATGATTCTGGACGGCTGGGGAATTGCCCGAAAGATCGATGTTTCGGCGATTGATGCGGCCAATACGCCCTTCGTGGATTCGTTGTATACGAAGTATTCACACAGCCAGTTGGAGGCTTCGGGTCTGGCGGTCGGTTTGCCGGCGGGTCAGATGGGCAACTCCGAAGTGGGACACATGAACCTCGGTGCGGGGCGAATTGTATATCAGGATTTGGTAAAAATCAATTTAGCCGTTGAGCAAAATACGCTGGACAAAGAGCCGGTTTTGCTGGACGCCCTGAATTACGCCAAAACCAACGGCAAGAAAGTCCATTTTATCGGTCTGGTTTCCAACGGTGGGGTTCACTCCCACATCGAACACCTGAAAGGGCTTTGTACCGTAGCGCACGAGCAAGGCCTAACGGATGTGTTTATCCATGCCTTTACCGATGGTCGGGATACAGATCCGAAAAGCGGCTACGGTTTTCTGGCTGATCTGGAAGCGCATCTGAAAACGACTACGGGGCAGATTGCCACCATCACCGGACGGTATTTTGCAATGGACCGGGATAACCGCTGGGAACGGGTCAAATTGGCCTACGACGCGATGGTGAAGGGCATTGGGAACGAAACCTGCGAAGTGGGCGGGGAATTGTCGGCGATTCATAAATCGTATGAAGAAGGGGTAACGGACGAGTTTATCAAACCCATTATCGTGACAAATCCCGACGGAAGTCCGCTGGCTACGATTCAGGATGGCGATGTGGTGCTTTGCTTCAATTTTCGTACCGATCGGGGCCGCGAAATTACGCTGGCGCTTAGTCAGCGGGATTATCCGGAGCAGGACATGAAAAAACTGAACCTGTATTACGTCACGCTGACCAATTACGACAACGAGTTTGTGGGCGTAAAGGTCATTTACGACAAAGATAATCTGACAAATACGCTCGGGGAGGTGGTTTCGAAAGCGGGTAAAAAACAGATTCGGATTGCTGAAACCGAGAAATACCCGCACGTGACGTTCTTTTTTTCCGGTGGTCGGGAGGATGTCTTCGAGGGCGAAAGCCGTCTGTTGTGCCCATCGCCTAAAGTCGCGACCTACGATCTGAAACCGGAGATGAGTGCCATGGACATCCGCGACGCCATTATTCCGGAACTGGAACGGGAGCAGGTTGATTTTGTCTGTCTGAATTTTGCCAATACCGATATGGTAGGCCATACGGGCGTTTTTTCAGCGGTTGTGAAAGCCGCCGAAACCGTCGATCAGTGTGCTCAGGCAGTGATCACCACGGCCTTGGCCCACGGTTATACGACCATTGTGATTGCTGACCATGGCAACGCCGATTTTATGATCAACGAAGATGGTTCACCCAATACGGCCCACACTACCAACCCGGTTCCGTGTATTCTGGTCGATAACGACTTTCATCCGAAACTGAACAACGGCGTTCTGGCAGATATTGCCCCGACGATTCTGCACCTGATGGGCATCGCGCAACCCGATGTCATGACAGGCCATAGTTTGATAGCGGAATAGACAAACTTTTCGGCTTGGGTTGGTGTTCGCCAACTAACGACCATTACACTCCCCCTGATTGGAAAGTCAGGGGGTATTTTTTATGATGATGAAATTTAGTTACGGACTTGTTTTTATTCTGGCGTTAGCCGCTTGCAGCAATCCCACCAAAGAAGCCCCCGCCGGGACGTATTACGATCTGAAATCGTATATCGAACAGCAGATCAGTCAGTTAAAAAGCCAGCAGCCAACGGTTTTGAAACAGGCTGGTTTTGGCGATGAGAAAGAGCAGCAAACGACAAAAGACATTGACTGGAGCCGCGAACTCGATTTGTTTCTGCAAGCCGACATCAACAAGCAGGCGTATCAGGCCAGTTATCTGAAAAACCGCCCGGATTCGCTCACATATGAATACGTCCTGAAACCGGGTGAAAAGCTCCCCGTTCAGGTTCTGCGCATCGAACTGGACTCGGCCACCCGCCAACCCCGACTGATCAAAGCGACCTTGCGAACCAAGAACTCCCTCTATGAATCCGAACGGAACGTCTGGCTGGAAAGCGAAAACGGCGCGGTCAAACGCTACCACCTGGAAGGATTTCAGCAACTGGCGTGGCTGGATCAGAAGCGGTTTTTGATTGATGGAAAGTTAGTTAATAATTAAGAGTGATGAGTGAAGAGTTAAACTGTCTATCAGATAACTCATCACTCTTAATTCTTAACTCAGTAATCCCCGCCAGCACCGCCCCCGCCGAAGCTGCCGCCCCCGAAGCCGCCGAAACTGCTGCCACCACCTCCTCCGCCACCCCAATTGCCGGACGAACTGCCCCAGCCGGAGAACGTGGAGGTCGGGAAAGGAACGGGAAAGAAGCCCCCGCCCCGGTTTCGGTTGCTGCCACCCCCGCCCCGGTTCCGGCTGATCCAGATGATGACGATGATCACGACGAAAATGATGATGAAGAAGAGGATGCCGTCACCGCCCCCGCCGTCGTCCGCAGGATCGGCTTTGTATTCGCCACTGGCCCGGCGAATGATTTCGTCGGTCGCTTCGTCCAAACCGGCGTACCACTGTTCGCTTTTGAAACGCGGGACAATAATCTGGCTGACAATCCGCTTGGCGATGGCATCCGGAATCGCCCCTTCCAGGCCGTAACCCGTGGCAATAAATACCTTGCGGGTTGATGGTACCCAGGTCATTACCAAGCCATTGTTCTGCCCTTTCTGCCCCACTCCCCACTTGCGACCGATCTGAAAACTGTAGTCGCCAATCGGGTAGGGTTCGGTGGTTTTGGCAATGACGATGACGATCTGGGTCGAGGTCGAGTCGTTGTAAACCCGTAGCTTTTCCTCCAGTCTTGCCCGTTCGTCCGCTTTCAGAATCCCCACAAAATCATTGACCAGACGCGGTGGATTGGGTCGGGGCGGAATGACATCGTCCTGGGCGTAGGCCCGAAAAGAAACCACGGCCAGCAGAAGCATCAACAGAATTCGAACCGGTATTGCAAAGCGATATGTGACGAAGGGAAGTTTCATTTAGTGTGAAATTTCGTCGGAAAGCTCGTTAGAGTCATTGTCCAGACGAGGAAAGTATTGTCGTAACTGCTGTCCTGCCCGTTCAATTCCCAGACAGAACCCTTGCGTAAACCGACCGGCGCGAAAATTTTCACGCATAATGTCTTTGGTGGTTACCCAGAAGTCGTTGGGTACTACCTTGTCGATCCCTTCATCACCCAACACGGCAAACTTGTGGTCTTCCGTCGCCAGATAAAACAGAACCCCGTTGCGCTGGGCGGTCTGGTCCATGCTCAATTGCCGGAAAACCTGCACCGCCCTTTCGATGACGTCCGGTGTTGGGCAATGCAGTTCGAGATGGACCCGAATTTCGCCCGACGTTTCCAGTTCAGCCGACCGAATCGCCTGAATGATCTGCTGCTGTTCCTCGGACGTGAAAAGGTTGATTGCGGACATAAAGGAGTTATGAATTAAAAGTTAAGAGTTAAGAGTTAAAAATGTTGATCTGCCAAATGTTTAATGAGGCAGTCTATTTTTAACTCTTAACTTTTAATTCTTAACTTAAAATTGAACGGCTGGGGCGTTCTGGGCGGCTTGCGACGCTTCGAAGAAACCTTTCGCTGAGAAACCGAAAATGCCGGCGAAAATATTGGCCGGGAACGTGCGGACGGAGACGTTGTAGTCTTTCACAGCCGCGTTAAAATCGTTCCGCGCTACACTGATGCGGTTTTCGGTGCCTTCCAGTTGTGACTGAAGTTCGGAGAAATTCTGCGTGGCTCTCAACTGCGGATAGTTTTCGGACACCGCCAGCAGACGCGACAGCGTACCGCCCAACTGATCCTGAGCCGCCTGAAATTTCTGAACATTCTCGGGCGTCAGTTGGTCGGCGGTCAGTTGAACACTGGTGGCTTTCGAACGGGCTTCCATCACCGCTGTCAGTGTACTTTTCTCGAAATTGGCGGCTCCTTTTACGGTATTCACCAGGTTCGGAACCAGATCGGCCCGGCGTTGGTATTGTGTTTGGACCTGAGCCCATTTTTCACCCACATTCGCGTCTTTTCCGACGATACCGTTATATGTACTGCATCCGAAAAAACCAAAAATCAGAACCAGGACGATGCCAATAATAAGACCTTTAGACATGTTTTTTATCGATTAATTTGTTAGCAAAGTTCGTTAAAACCGGATCCGTATCCCAATAAATTACACGGCCGGACGCTTTCGACCGTAATCCCTCCGCCGGGGTTGATGATTGGAAACCGGCGCGGATGGGTGGCAGGTGATTCGGGTGAATAACTGATTAAGGATACCAATTGATTGGTAAATTAGTAAAAATATTGCCGCAATGCCGTTATTTAGCGTTTTACATAAATGAATGGGTTGTATACGCTAAAAACGGCCCGGACTAAACCGACTTTACGATGAATCTTTCGCTTACCGGAAAAACCGCTATTGTCTGTGGAAGCACGCAGGGAATTGGCTACGCGACCGCCGTTGAACTGGCGCTATTGGGCGCAAATGTTACGCTGCTGGCTCGCAATGAAGAAAAATTGAAAGAGGCCATCGACTCATTAGACACGCAGCAAGGGCAGAAACACCGGTATCAGGTGGCCGATTTTGCCAATCCGGAAGAAGTGAAGACCGCCATTGAAGTCTATCTGACCGACTTTCCGGAAGTTCACATTCTGATTAATAATACCGGTGGCCCGGCAGGTGGGGCGCTGATCGACGCCAAACTGGAGGAGTTTACCAAAACTTTTGCCGCGCATTTGCTCAACAATCAGATTTTAGCGCAGGCTGTGATCCCATCCATGAAACAAGCGGGTTATGGTCGGATTGTCAACATTATTTCCACATCGGTGAAACAGCCCATTGTTGGGCTGGGCGTTTCCAACACCATTCGCGGGGCGGTGGCGCAGTGGGCCAAAACCCTGTCGCTGGAAATGGCTCAATTCGGAATCACGGTTAACAACGTGTTGCCCGGTTATACGCGTACGGCCCGTCTGGATGCCGTGCTGACCATGCGGGCGAGTGCGCAAGATAAATCACTGGATGAAGTTGAAGCCCAAATGCAGGCCGAAATTCCGAGTCGACGGTTTGCGGAAGCGGAAGAAGTGGCGGCAGCCGTGGCTTTTCTCTGCACACCCGCAGCGGCTTCGATCAACGGGATCAATGTGCCGGTGGATGGGGGAAAAACGGGCGGTTTGTAATTTACTGGTTAAACCGTTCAAACGATTCCTGCAACGGTTTAAACCGCTCTTCGGTAATCGGGAAATCGCCGTACCAGATGTATTCAAACTGGGTTGTCAGGGTTTCAAACGCCGGTTGCTTCGGCGACTGTGCCAGTTCGTAAACGTAGCTGCGGTTGGTCTTATTCGGTTTCCAGTCGATCAGGTTGTGGTTGCTCAGGTGTTTCAGCGTTTGCAAATACAGCAACCGAACCGCCAGCCGGTAATTTCGCTGGTCGATAGCCGCGTTGATCTGTTGCTCAAAGTCGATTTCGTGAATGTTTTCAGTCAGCGTTTCGTAGGCCAGCGCAGCTCCCTGTGATTTTTTACTGAAAATGAATCCCATGATTTCGGCCTTGATGATCAGCCAGACTACCAAACCCGCAGCAGCCGCCAGAAACACATATTGCCAGAAATTCTGGTAGGATTTGCTCGTCAGAAATTCGCCTACTTTTTGCCAGAACCAGCTCCAGAATTTAGACCACAGGTTATTGCCCGGTTTAAAGTCCTGGCCATACTGGTAATCGCGGTCGTTGCGATAGTCGTTCAGTTTGGCGGTCGACGGTTTCCGCACCCGGATCGAACTGCGGTCGTCGGGAGCCGGTTGCGCCTGCGCCGTGTCTTTGGTCTGGGGAGTAGACAATTGGGCCATCGCCGGAAAACCAGTCAGGGTCGCCAGGAGCAAAAAACCGGCCAGGCGGTTTTTCGCCCTACGGTTAATAATCACCTTCATCGCTGGAACGGGGGATGGGTGGGGGCGTAGACGATCCGATGCTGTCGATGGCCGACAGAATGCTGCGACCATCCCGCAATTCAACCAGGTTGAAATACTGAAAGGCAATGCCCAGGGCGATGAGCGACGAGACGACCACACTGCCGACCGTACTGAGGATGCTGGTCAGAATCGTCACGTAAACCGGCATGCTGGGGACGAGTTTCAGGGCAACCATCATGCTGACACCGGCTGCGGGCACATTGAAGGCAAAACTGAGAATATAGGCGATAAAACTGATGATGATGATCAGCCCGAAGGTCGACCACCAGTGGTCGCGGATCAGTTCGAAACACCGCCCCATAAACGTGCTGGCCGAACCGTCTTCCAGAACCACCACAGCGAGTGCTAACGAAAAGACAACGCCCAGATAAATACCCGGAATCAGGAAAAAAAGCGTGGCCGCAATGACGAGGATGCCAACCACCAGCCAGGTAACGACAGCCCGCCCGAACGCATTTTGAACCTCCGCCCAAACCGCTTCAACGGTGACGGGTTCGCCCGGATTTCGGTTGTAGACTTTCAAATGGCCATAAACGGTGAGATTAACCAGCAGCGGGATGAACAACGCAAACACAATGGCCACCAGGTAATAAGGGCTCGAAATTTGTCGAATCATCCAGTCGTTCATGCGGGGCGCATTGACGCCGGTTGGTTGGGTCGACAGCATCGACGCCGATGCCATACCCGACGCAATCCCCGCGATCAGCGCCGGAGCCCCGGCAATGTAGAGCAATGCCGTGCTAAGACTGCGGATTTGCTTGACGGCGTATTGAATCGTGGCGTTGATTTTTTCGCCAAAATCGCGCGTTTGGTAGAGATTCATGAGTTATTATTTATTTAACGAATGGGAACGCGGCCGGGTCGCCGTTGCGATTGAACGGATTGAAACGGATTTCCACGGATAAAATCTGTTTCAATCCGTGTTCCCATCAAACTTCTTCTCCAGTTGAATGGGATACAGAATAAAGTACCAGATAATGAACGCAGCCGACGCCAGAATGATGGCAGCGCTAACCACCGGATGCAGCGGAAGACGCGTGACGAAACTCTCCAGAAAACCCGCCGTGATGAAAACCGGTACGAGCCCGATCACAATTTTGAGCCCCTGTTTGGCTCCGTGTTTGAACGACTCCAGCCGTGACCAGGTGCCCGGAAACAACAAACTGTTGCCGAGCGTCAGACCCGCGCTGCCCGCAATCACAATCGCCGAAATCTCCAGCGTTCCGTGAATCCAGATCGTCAGGACCGACGGAAGCAGCAAACCGCGTTCGTAGAAAAAATACTGAAAAGCGCCCAGCATCACGCCGTTCTGAAACATGACAGCAATCGTTCCGAAGGACGCAAACAAACCCAGAATGAACGCGATGAACGAAACCCGGATGTTGTTGACGGTGATGCCCATGAACATATCGGCCTGTCCGCTGCCTTTGTAAACCGCCAGCGGATCGCCTTTCCGGATGTTTTCGAGCGTCATATTGACGTAATCGTCGCCCAGAATCAGCCGGACAAACAACTCGTCGTTGGCCGCCGACACCCAGCCCAGCGCAGCCGCTACCAGAAAAATGACGAACGACACCAGCAAAAGCCGGTGTGATTTCCGGAACAGCAACGGCAATTCTACCGCCCAGAACTGGACAAAACGGCTGCGTTCCTCCCGTTTGTTGCCCATCAGCCGCCGGTGCATCGTGGCCGCCAGACCGTTGAGATACCGGGTGACGGGCGAGGTGGGGTAGAACGTCCGGGCATACGACAGGTCGTCGGTCAGTTCGATGAAGTGGTCGGTCAGCACATCGGGGTTGGAGCGGTCGTTGGCCGTCACCGGTTCGCTCTCGATCTCCTTCCACTTTTCCGTATTCTGTTTGATAAAAGCCGCTTCGCGCATGAAAAAACCGGGTTATGGGCCGAAACCCATTGGGTCGGATAAGTTGCAAATCAAATGCCATATTTCAAAGCCGCTCATACGAACGGGGACAATACGGTCGATTTCGGCAACAAATAGCCGTTGTCAAAGGGTTTCTCCGTAAGTTTGTAGTTTCTGTGTGTATTTGGCTATTTTATGAAAGTATTGTTTGACCATCAGGCCTTTACAGGGGTGCGGTATGGCGGAGTGTCCCGGTATTTTTACGATCTGATGGTATCGCTGCAAAAAAAAGGCGTTGAAACCCAGTTGTCGCTTTTGTTTTCCAACAATGCCTACCTGCTGGAAAGTGACGCGTTTCGGGTGCAGTCATTTTCGTATTTTCTGGGTTTTATGCCCACCAACATGCTCTTTTCGCAGATCAACCGGTTGTGGAGTGTGACCCGGTTGATGCGGAATAATTACGACGTTTTTCATCCTACTTTTTTTCATCCGTATTTTCTGAATCACACGAAAAAACCGGTGGTGTTGACGTACCACGATGCCATCAAAGACAAGTTTGGGGCTGAATTCGGCCACATCGATAACGCGTCGAAAGACCTGAAACAAAGGTTGTTCGACCGGAGCGCCCAGATCATTGCGGTGTCGGAAAACACCAAAACCGATCTGATAGAGCTGTTTAACATCAAACCGGAGAAGATCACCGTCGTTTACCACGCAACGGCTTTTCAGACGCTGAAAGTCCCCGAAACCGTTCAGATCGAGGTGCCGGAAGCGTATTTGCTGTATGTCGGTGCCCGCAACGATTACAAAAATTTCATTCCTTTTCTGAAAGCGGTTGCGCCGGTGCTCAAAAAATACCGTCATGTCCAACTGATTTGTGCCGGGGGCGGTTCGTTCAGTCCGGAAGAGACGCAGTGGATTCAGCAACTGGACCTGACGGGCCGGATCAGCCAGCGCAACATCGACGATTTTACGCTGTATCGCCTGTACCAGAACGCACTGGCGTTTGTCTATCCGTCGCTCTACGAAGGCTTCGGCATTCCGATTCTGGAAGCTTTTGCGGCCGGTTGCCCGGTGGTGTTGAGTCGGGCGTCCTGTTTTCCGGAAGTGGCGCAGGAAGCCGCGTTGTATTTCGACCCGGAATCGGCGTTGGATATGCAGCAGCAAATCGAAAAAATCATTCTGGACGAGTCACTACGCCAGTCTCTGGTCCGGAAAGGACGCGAGCGGGGGCAGCATTTTTCGCTGGAAAAAACGGCGAGTCAAACACTTCAGGTTTACCAACGTATTGCATAAGTGAACAGAGCGAAGAAAATCCTGCTTTTTGATACGATTATCGACGGCCACCACGCTGATTACCTGACGCATCTGATTGCCTACTGGGTGCAAAACCGCCCCGAAGGTGAACTGATCGTCGTGACCCAGCAATCGTTCGGGAAGCAATTTAAGGCCTTGCTCGAAGCCAAACCGGGTGTCGAAAACATCCGGTTCGTGCCCATTTCGGAGGAAGACATTGAAACCGTACACGGAGCGTCGATGGCGACCCGTTCGTTCAAGGAATGGAATCTGGTGTTGAAATACGGGCAGACACATCAGTCATCGCACGTGTTGCTGATGTATTTCGATCTGTTTATGCTGGCAACCTGGCTCGGACGGTCGGCGCCCTTTGCCGTTTCCGGTATTTATTTTCGGCCGGATTTTCATTACAAAACCCGGCCCGGAATCAAGGCCCGGCTGAATGGAATCCGAAAAAAAGTAACCTTGAACGGGGTTCTGAATCGGAAAGGTTTGACGAATCTGTTTTGCCTGGATCATTCGGCGGTGGAGGGCTTGCGGGCGTTGAGCCCACACGTCAAAATCTGGCCGCTGGCCGATCCGGTCGAATCCTATGCCATTACGTCCGCCGAGGTCGAACACCTGCGAACGAAACTCCAGATTTCACCCAACCGCCGGATTCTGCTGCTTTTCGGGCATCTGGACGATCGCAAAGGCATCGAACCGCTGCTCGATGCCCTGAAACTCCTGAAACCGGTGCAGCAACGGGCGTTGTGTCTGGTGCTGGCCGGGCCGATTCAACCCGGTTTTCGGGAAAAAGTCGAACGCAGCATGACTGAGGTCGGGAGCGATATGCAGATTGTGCGGGTGTTTGACGAAATAAAAGGGCGGGAAATTCAGGTGTATTTCGAGTTGTCGGACTACGTTTTGGCGTTATACCAGAACCACATCGGCATGGCGTCGGTCGTGGTGCGGGCTGCGGTTTCCGGAAAACCGGTTCTGGCGTCAGATTACGGTTATCTGGGTCATCTGGTGCAAACCGAGCAACTGGGGGCCGTGACGGATGCCACCTCGCCGGACGCGATTCGGGCCCTTCTGGAACGGATTTTGACGGAAGCACCACCGTATTCGAAAACAAATCTGCAAAAGTTAGCCGATCGCAATTCGAACGTTTATTTTGCAGAGACGATTTTTAATCATCTTTGATTTGTTTCCAGGCTGATCCTGTTAGCGGTCAAAGACCCTGACAGGGTCAGCCTGGAAACAAATCAAATGGTCGCAAGTCTTGCCAGGAAAACCAGATTATTATGACTGTTTCGATTCAGACTTCCCAAAACATTACGCTGGAATACGAACCCGCCAGTTTGGGCGACCGGATTCTGGCGTTTTTGCTCGACTACCTGATTTTTTTGGGATGGCTGATTCTGTATTTTGTGCTGACCAAACTACTCCCCGGCGCTTTTCGGAGCCCTTTCTGGACGGGCCTGTTTTTGCTGTTGCCATTCATGCTGTATGATCTGCTGTGCGAAACGTTTCTGAATGGGCAAAGTCTGGGGAAAATAGCAATGAAAATACGCGTCGTGATGCTCGACGGATCACAACCCGGTTTGGGGGCTTATTTGCTCCGCTGGCTGCTCCGGATCATCGAATCACCGATGTTTTTTGGCGGTATGGTGGCCGTCATTACCATTGCGGCCAACGGCCGGGGCCAGCGAATTGGCGACATTGCCGCTGGTACCACGGTGGTGAAACTGACCCGCCCCGTTACGCTGGCGCAGATTACCTACCGGGCCTTACCCGACGATTATCAGGTGCGTTTCCCGGAAGTGGCCCAGCTTTCCGACCGGGATTTGAACATTGTCCGGGAAGCGTTGCGGATGAATAATCCCGAAATCAGCGGTTTAGCCGCCAATAAAGTAAAACAAGTCATCGGGGTTCGGTCGGAACTGGACGATACCACGTTTCTTCGGACGCTGATCAATGATTATCAGTTTTTAGCCTCTTAAAGTCTGTGCGGCCCGGTTCCGCAGGGATCTACCCATATGAAAGAACAAATCAAAACACTAGCGCGGGAATATGCGGCCGATTTAATTGCCAACCGCCGTCACCTGCACGCCAACCCGGAGTTGTCGTTCAATGAGTTCAAAACCGCCCGATTCGTTGCCGATCAACTCAAAGCGATCGGTCTGACTCCGCAGGAAGGCGTTGCCAACACGGGTTTGGTCGCGCTGATCGAAGGACGGGCGGGGCGTTCATCCGAAAACCGGGTCGTGGGGCTGCGGGCCGACATGGACGCGCTGCCGATTCACGAAGCCAATGATGTCCCCTACAAATCGACCGTCGAGGGCGTCATGCACGCCTGTGGGCACGATGTTCACACGTCGTCTTTGTTGGGAACCGCCCGCATTTTGCAGCAACTCCGCGACCAGTTTGAGGGAACAGTGAAACTGGTTTTTCAACCGGCAGAGGAAAAAGCCCCCGGTGGTGCGTCTTTGATGATCAAAGACGGCGTTTTGGAAAACCCGGCTCCGGCCAGCATGCTCGGCCAGCACGTGGCCCCGAATGTGCCAGTTGGCAAAATTGGCTTCCGGGAAGGTATGTACATGGCGAGCACCGACGAACTCTACCTGACGGTTATTGGGAAAGGCGGCCACGGTGCCATGCCCGACCAGCTCATCGACCCGGTGTTGATCGCTTCGCACATCATCGTGGCTTTGCAGCAGATCATCAGCCGCAACCGCAAACCGGCCAACCCCTCAGTGTTGTCGTTCGGGCGGTTTATTGCCGACGGCGTCACCAACGTCATTCCCAACGAGGTAAAAATTGAAGGTACGTTTCGCTGCATGGACGAAGAATGGCGGGAAGACGGTTTACGGCGGATGAAAAAAATGGCCGAAGGCATGGCCGAAGCGATGGGAGCCGTGTGCGAATTTACGGTGGTGCGCGGTTATCCGTTCCTGAAAAACCATCCCGAACTAACCCGGCGGATGCGCTCGGCGGCCACGGAATACATGGGGCCTGAAAACGTCGTGAACCTCGATTTGTGGATGGCGGGCGAAGATTTTGCCTTCTATTCGCAGGTAGTCGATTCGTGTTTCTACCGACTCGGAACGCGCAATGAAGAGCGGGGCATCATTTCCGGCGTTCACACGCCCACGTTCGACATCGACGAATCAGCCCTGGAAATCGGAGCCGGTTTGATGAGCTGGCTGGCGCTGGAGGAGTTGAGAGTGAAGAGTTAAGAATTAAAAGTTAAGAGTTTTACAACGCTGCGATGAGGATCTATAAACTGCTTCCGGTTTTGTTTCTGGTGCTTGGCCTGACGGGCTGTTCGACGTCTACGGTTTACATTGTTCGGCACGCGGAGAAAATCAACGAAGCCGACAGCAGCGGTTTGACCGCCGTCGGGCTGGAACGCGCTCAGGCCCTGGCCGACCGGCTGGAGGATGAGCGGATTAGCCGGATTTTGACCACGCCCTACCGCCGGACGCAGGAAACGGCCCGGCCCCTTTCGCAGCGACTTAACCTGCCCATCGTCTCGTATCCGGCAAAACCGGTCGGTGCGGTGGTAGAACTGATCCAGCAAACGAAGGGTAAAAATAGTCTGGTGGTCGGCCACAGCAACACGATTCTGGAGATTGCGCAAGGGTTAGGTACCAAACCGACAAAAACCAAAATCGAATCGGGCGATCACGATAACTTGCTGATTGTGACCATCAGGAATGGCATTTTTGGCACGTCAGTCAGTTTGCAGGAAGAAACGTACGGCAAGCCGACAGAACCTTGATTCGCTTGCTTTTGGGGAAATGTGAATACCAGGCGACAAAAAATCGGGCAATTTTTTGTCGTTTAGGCAGTTAAGATAGAGAGTATTAACCCAAATTGAATCCGTTTAATGAGTTTGCGACTGGTAAGATTGTTCTTTGTTTTTTGTCTGACGTATCTGCTCGAAATGAGTATGGTTACGGCTCAAACACCGGCACCCACCGGATCAACGTTTCCGAACCGGTTTACCGGACGCCAGATTGTGGTCACACTTGGCAGCGATACCGACCGGCCCGAATACCGGCTGCTGGACAACGGGTTGATGTATTACCGGGAAGGTTCCGAAGGGGGATTTACGCAATTGGGCCAGCAGAAAAAGGATACCACCCAGAAAGTATTCGCAAGGCTGGAACAGACCTGTAAAATCAAAACCACCAAACTGGAAAAACCGGAAAATCCTGCCGTAACCGTAACCTGGAAGCGGGCCAAAACCGAGTTTGCCGTGGGCTGGGAAAAACGAAAAGCCCCGGATGAGTACGAACAGTTTTATGAGCAATTCATGGAACTGTTCCCCAAAAACCGGAGAAAGTAACTCCAGAAAAGCCCCGACACCTTGCGTGTCGGGGCTTTTTGTTTCAGGAATTTTTCAGGTTAAAATTGATCGGCAGGTTGTATTTCACCCGCACCGGTTTTCCATCCTGCGTGGCTGGTTTCCAGCGCGGCATGGCTTTAATCACCCGAATCGCTTCTTCGTCGGCTCCGAAACCAATGCCTTTTAGGACCTGAATGTTCTGAAAACTGCCGTCCGTGTTGATAACAAACGAAAGAAAAACCCTTCCACTCACGTATGCTCTTTGGGCGGCTTCCGGGTAACGCAGGTTTTCATTGATAAAACGGGTCAACCCAGCCATCCCGCCCGGAAATTCAGGATTCTTTTCAACGACGGTGAAAATTTCACCGTTGCCATCATCCACGGGTTTGCGGTTGAGCAGATCGCGGACATCGGTATTAGTGGAGCGTTTCGGAATTTTTGCGTTACTAACCCAATAGGTTGATCGTTCGTGATCAGTGGGCTGGGCCAGACGAACATAAATAGCTTCCTGACCATTGACCGGCACTTCGATGGTCTCATGGCCGACGAACGAAACGATCAACGTGCCATTGGCGGGCACTGTACTAAACTGGTACTCTCCGTTTGCGTCAGTACTGGTGCCCCTTTGCAATCCTTTCAATTCAATATTGGCACCCGGAATCGGTTTATCGTTAGAGCCAAAAATCTGGCCGGAAATTGTGACCGGACCTTTGCTGACCACATCTTTTTTCGACTGGTCCTCGCAAGCCGCCACGAAGATGAAGAGAGAAAAGGTAAGCAGGGCCACAAAACCGTATTTAACGACTGCCCAGCGGTTGGTTTCGGATTTCTGCAGCATCAGAATGCGTTGTTTTAAGGTGGAAGATTGGAAGAAAGGCGTTACAAAAGCCGACGGTTTCGGCCCGAATGTGTAGGCAATGAGCCGGTTGTCCAGCCGACGCTGGCAGAAGCGGAGCCGGGCCGAGACGGTTGTGGAAAGCTTCATAACGGGTTTAGTTTTTGGTAGTAGCCTTGATGGTGTAAGTTGGCTTGGTGTGATCGACCTCGATGTCTTGGATCGTTTTTGGGTTCAGTTTCTGAAATTCCTCCCGAGAGATGGTTTTGTCATCCAGCATATAAACCGGCGGCTTTCCGTCGTAATCGATTCGTCCAGCCTGCTGAATCTGTTCGCCGATTGCGCCCTGTTTGGTTTTTACCTGAATCACCCCATTTTTACCTTCATCGCCATACAGGGTGGTAGCCGATTCTCCTTTCAGGACATTAATGGAATGAATGTCATTCGGATTTACGTCTGACAAAGGCTCTGGTTTTAGTGCAGAAGCAGTTCGGGGTTCCCCGTCAACAAAAATCAGCGGTTTTTTATCCGGGTCGGAAATGACTGAACCCCGGAGGATGACATTTGGAGCATTGGGTTTGCTGCCGATCACCTGACCGCTTCGCTTGTCTTCTTTGCCTTCCAGCATAAATTGAATGGGCAGAATGTATTGAACCGCAACGGGGCGGCCGTTTTGCAGGCCTGGTTTCCAGGACGGCATTTTGCCTACGATGCGCACGGCTTCTTCGTCGCATCCGTCTCCAACTCCTTTTTTCACGCGAATCCCATAAATCGATCCGTTCTTTCCAATGGTGAATTGAACAAAGACCGTCCCGTCCGTATGGTTTCGTTGGGCATCCGACGGGTACCGCAGGTTTTCGGCTAGATACTGGCCCAATGCCTTGTTCCCACCCGGAAATTCCGGCATTTCTTCAATATTTGTAAAAACGCCGTCTTTCGCGGTGTTCGTGGCTGGCGGTGCCGTTGGAGTAGTAGTGGTGGATTTGGGCGGTGAGGCAAAAGCGACAACCACGACGCGGTCCAGCGAATCGACTTTAGGAACCAATTTAAAATCGAGGGTCTTTTTGCCGGCTACATCCTTCACCTGCGATACATAGCCGACGAAACTGGCCACGATTTTGGCGTCAGAAGGAACATTCTTCAACTCATAGCGGCCCTGCATATCGGTTTGCGCACCACTCGTCGTGTTGCGAACGATGAGCGTCGCACCCGGTAGCGGCTGTCCATCGTTATCGATAACTTTTCCCGAAACCGTTCCTTTTTCATCCGAAACGGGGGTCACTAGTTCCGTGAGTTGCTCGCGGGCGGCCGTCATCGCCAGCAAACCCAGCAGGAGCGGCAGCACCAGCATATATTTCCCCAACGCCCAGTGGCTGGTAGCCCGGCGTTGCAGCATTTTGATGCGTTCTTTCAACAAGGCCGGTTTGAAAAAACCGTTGGTCAGCGTATTGGGCTGAACGCCAAATGCATAGCTGATCAGGAAAGTGGCGTATTCGTGTTTGTCTTCCGCCTGAGCGTCGGCCAGAAACTCGTGGACTTGCTGAATCGCCTGTTTGTAGAGGATCAATACCGGGTTTATCCAGAAGAAAAGCTGGACCACTTCCAGCAGCAGCACGTCAAAACTGTGCCCTTGCCGGATGTGAACCAGTTCGTGGGCGACAATGGGCGTGTTGGCCGTTTGCGCATCCCGGCGACACAGCACCAGATACCGGAAGAACGAGAATGTTGGAACACGCTCATCGGCGGGCAACACCAGCGTGTATCCGTCCAAATCGTGTCGTTCCGAGCGTTTGATCAGCCGCCCCACGCCCGTTATCTGCACCAGCAACCGCAGGAACATCGCTCCGGCGACCAACCCATATACCCAGTAGGCGACGGTTTCCCAATCCGGCCCGGTCGGCTGTTCCGCCGTTTGGATAACGACCGGCAACGAAAACGCGACCACCGGAACGGGAATGGTTTCGGCCGCGTCGGCGGGCAATTCCACCAGCGGCAGGGTGAGCGAGAGCAGCACCGAGACAATCAGGTAGGCCCGGTTGAGCCGGAAAAACGTATGTTTTCGGAGCCAGATCCAATAACAGGCGTAAAACAATACGAGAAACAGATTGGCTTTCAGCAGGTATTCGAGGGCCGCGTTCATGATTCTTTTTGGCGGTTTAGAAGGTCAATAATTTCGTTGGCTTCTTTCAGGCTCAGGTTGCGGTCTTTGACGAAAAACGACACCAGCTTTTTCAGCGAATTGTCGAAATAACCGGACATGAGCTGCTCCATTTCGAAGCGTTTGTACTCCTCTTCCGTGATCAGGGGATAGTATTCGTGCGTTTTGCCGTAGGCCCGGTAGCCCACCAGTCCCTTTTTTTCGAGAATGCGGATGATGGTCGAGACGGTGTTGTAGGCGGGTTTGGGCTCCGGGAGTTCGGCCAGAACATCCTTGACAAACCCTTTTTCCAGTTTCCACAACACCTTCATGATTTCTTCCTCGGCATTGGTCAATTCGCGAACTTGCATACGACATCAGGTTGATTACGATCCTAAATCAAATGTATGACTAATGATTTAGTTTTACAACTAATGTATTAGTTTTTTGTTCGAAAAAATGTTTTTGTTGGGTTATTGGGAGAATGAAGCGTGGAGAACCAGCCCACGGCTAAAGCCGGGGGCTGATACTCTTTAAATTTATCGAGGATAAACCTACTTCACTTCCCCCGCCAAGGGTTTTTGCCCCGCCTTCGCCCAGTTTCGCAGTTGATCGAAAACCGCTTCGGTCTGGCCGGGGGTGAATTTGCAATGGCCCTGTCCGTCGGTGAACTTCATGACAAAAAGCTGGTCGTTGCCCGCTTGCCGGGCAATGGCGTCGTAGGCCGTGGCTTCTTCGGGCGGAATCAGTTCGTCGTAGGTCGTGTGAACCAGCAAAACCGGGTCGCTGATTTTGCCGCTGAAGGTGGTGTAAGGCCCCAGAAATGTCCGGGCCTTGGGCTGGGCTGCTAGGCGGGTGGCTTGGCGGTTGACGAGCACGTCGTCTGGAAAACCGCTGTACAGCAGATTCGTATTGTCGAACGGATTGCCACCTGCCTGCTGGCTGATGTCGCGGTAGATTTCCTGAAAAAACCAGAGGACGCCCGGCAAGTCTTTGTATTTAATGGAAAACCGGCGGGCGAATTGCTGGCCGGTGAGCGAATCGGCTTCTAACTTTTGCTTAATTACTTCTCCATCGGTGGGGATTGCGGTCCCGTTTGCGAGTTTTTCCAGTGCCAGCGTATTGGGGAAAAGTCCGTCGAAGGTGACCAGAACCGCAAAGAGGTGTTTTTGCAACGATTGGTATAAATGGCCGGATATGGGGCAAAAGGGCAAAGCTCCTTGATAATGCTGCGGGTATTTTTCAATGGTCGCCAGCGTAATCATGCCACCCATCGAGTGTCCAGCAATGAACGTACTGTCGGGCTGTCCGTATTTTTTCACAAAGTACTGCCGCAGGGCTTCGGTGTCGTCCACGCCTTCCGAAACGGCCCAGCCCTGCCGACGGTAGGCCGACTGGGCTACGGCAAAGCCTTTTTTCAGGAAAGGAGCCATCCATCCGCCACTCAGATTGCCCCGTTTATTGCCGATCGTTTCGTAGCCGTGGGCGTACATCAGTAGCCGCTTTGGCGCACCAGCCTGATTCCAGTTAGCGGGAAAGTCGATCCGGTAGCGGGCACCAGCAATGGTGCCGGTATCGACGCGAGCCTGTGATGAGGACTGCGCCAAGGCGCTCAGTGTAAGGCAGAAAAAGGCAAGAAGTAAAATTGATTTCATGATTAACCGGGAAGGAATACAGGAATAGCAAGTCGATTTAACAGAATGCATTCGTAAAAACAAGGCCGTTCCCTCGAAACATCGCCCTGGCTTCAATCATCTGCCGAATCGATAAGGTTTATGACAGATAGGGCACCTTTTTTTGTTCGTTTGTTGTTCTAGAACAATAGAACTTATGCTTGCTAACCGGAAGTAAAAATGAAATTAAGTGTTTTAGATCAGTCACCCATTCGCAAAGGGAGCAACGCGCGGGAAGCCTTGCTGGAAACCGTGGCGCTCGCCCAGCTAACGGAAGAACTGGGTTATACCCGGTTTTGGGTATCCGAACACCATAATGTGACCTCGCTGGCCGGAACAACGCCGGAAATTCTGATTGCCCACCTCGCCGGCCAAACGCAATCCATCCGCGTGGGTTCGGGCGGGGTGATGATTCCGCATTACAGTGCATTGAAAATAGCCGAGAATTTCCGGATGCTGGAAACGCTTTTCCCCGGTCGCATCGACCTCGGTATGGGCCGCGCACCGGGTGGAGATCGCGTTACGGCCAGCATTTTGAACCCGACCAACACCTTCAGCGAACAGGATCTGGTGCAGCAACTGTTTGATTTACAGAATTATTTAAACGATCGGTATGCGCCGGGCAGCGTTCAGGCCAAAGTGCGGGCGATGCCGATTCCGCCGTCGGTGCCGGAGCAGTGGATGTTAAGCTCCAGCGGTCACAGCGGCTTGCTGGCGGCTCATTTTGGCATGGGATTTTCGTTCGCCCATTTTATCAATCCACACGGCGGGCCGGAAGCCATGCAGCAGTATCGGGCGCGGTTTCAGCCTTCCGAGAACCTGGAAGAACCGCAGACCAACGTTGCTTTTTTCGTCTTCTGTTCCAACGACCCTGAAACCGTACACCGGCAGCAGGCTATGATCGACTACCGGTTTTTGCAATACGAAACCCGGGGCAAAGTGGACCCGTTCGATTACAACGATTTAAAAACCGTCACGTATTCGCCGGGCGAGGAAGCGCGCATTCAGCACAACCGGCAGCGGATGATTATGGGCAATTCCGAAGAAGTGAAAGCACAACTGCTGAAATACGCCGATCAATACGCCGTAGATGAAGTGATGCTGGTTAACGTGGCCTCCGAATTTGAAGAGAGGCTGGAGTCGTATCGGCTGCTGGCGGAGGTGTTTGAGCTGAAAACTGTGGCGGTTTGAGCTTCGGTATACGGTTTTCAGTTTACGGTATTCGGTGGCTAAAGCATTCTTGTTGCAGCTTGCGTCCCGTAAACTGAAAACCGTATACCAACTCTTTATTTCTTCTTATACGCAATCCGGAAAACTGTTCCGCCCAGATCGTCGGAGACATACAATGAGCCGTCAGGTCCCTGCGCCAGTCCGCAGGGGCGGTGCTGCACGGGGCCGGTTGGTTTTGCTAAGTCGATACCGGCAAAATTGTCGGCAAAAATCTCCCAGGCTCCCGACGGTTTTCCGTTTTTAAACGGCACAAACGCGACTAAATAGCCTTTTTGCAGTTCCGCCGACTGGCTATGGAAGGCGACAAAAGCGCCATTGCGGTATTTTTCGGGAAACATCGTGCCGGTATAAAACAGCAAACCGTTTGGAGCTAAATGCGCCGGGAAGGCCACCACGGGGTTCATGGCTTTTTCGCCACCGGTTTTTTTGCCGTCCCCGCCGTATTCGGGGGCCAGGATTTTCTTCTTCTGAATGTGGTCGTAATACACATACGGCCAGCCGCCATCCGATCCCTTTTTCACTTCGTACATGGTTTCGGCCGGCAGTTCCGCGCTGTGTTTGGGCGTATAATATTCCGGGTAGAAATCATGGAACTTGCCGCGCCCGTGCTGTACGACGAATAGCGAGTTCGTTTTGGTGTTCCAATCCAGGCCGACGGTGTTTTTCAAACCCGTTGCAAACCGGACGCCATCGCTGTACGACTGGTTGAGCCGGTTGGTTTTGAACTGCCAGATGCCGGCGGCTGAATCCAGCAACGGACACGGCATCAGCCCTTTGCCGGTTCCGGCCTGGCGGCAGGCATCGTTGTCGGAGGCCACGTTGACATAAATCATCGACTGGTTATCGACCGCAATCGACTTGGACTGATCGCGTTCTTTCAGCCGCAGACCTTCCACAATTTTTTCTGGCTGATCCGGCTGCATCACCTCGCCTTTTTCATTCAACTGATAGCGATAAACGCCACTGTTGGACGACGCGTACAGGTAATCGTTTTTGATGAAAATGCCCGTGCCGGGATAGTCGCCAAAACCGGTTTGTTCATCGATTACGCCGTCTTTGTTGGTATCCCGCAGTCGGTAAATGCCTTTACCATCTTTCAGTTTTCCCAATTTGACGTAAATGTCGCCATTTTTGCTCACGGCCATATGTCGGGCTGCCAACAGGTCGGTCGCGACGATAGAAGCCGAGAAACCGGCGGGCAGTTTGATCGCCGAAGGCTCGACGGTTTTGCTTTTTGAGGTTGAAGAAGCAGGCGTGTCGCCGGTGGCCCAAACCGGATGAAAGCCTGCCAGTGCGCTAACCAGACAGATGGTCCGGATAAATGTTCTTTTCATGAAAGGGTTTAGTCGTTAAATGGGGAACCGTGAGTCTAAAGATTGCCAATTTCTGTGTATTTTGGCAAAATCACTGGATAAAATCATACTATTCCTAAAAACATGACTTTAAATCGTCGAACTTTCCTCCACCAACTGGGTCTGGGCGTTGCGGGCCTGGGTCTGATTGGCTCCCTGCCGACGACGCTCCGGGCGGCTCCGCTGCGTTCGTTCCGGCTGCCCCGCAGCCTGCCCGAAGCACAGGGCGTGTCGTCGGCGGGTTTGCTGGATTTTGTCAATGCTGTTGAAGCGGGGAAACTCAATCTGCACAGCCTGATGGTTGTGCGACATGGTCAGGTCGTGGCGGAAGGCTGGTGGGCGCCGTATGCTCCCGATCTCAAACATACGTTGTATTCGCTCAGCAAAAGCTTTACATCGTCGGCCATTGGCCTGGCGGTGGCCGAAAAGCGGTTGACGGTCGAGGATAAGGTGGTTTCATTTTTTCCAAATGAAGTTCCGGCTACGGTCAGCGCCAATCTGGCGGCCATGCGGGTGAAGGATTTGCTGACGATGGCAACGGGCCACGACAAGGACTCGACGGGTTCCCTTCGGGCCGACCCGGACAAGAACTGGGTGAAAGCGTTTCTGGCGCAGCCGGTCGAGCACGAGCCCGGTACGTTTTTCGTCTATAATAGTGGAGCCACCTACATGCTGTCGGCGATTATTCAGAAAGTGACGGGTCTGCCGTTGCTGGCTTACCTGAAACCCCGGCTTTTCGATCCGCTGGGCATCGAGGGCGCTGACTGGGAAACAGACCCGAAAGGCATTGCAACCGGCGGCTGGGGGCTGCGCGTGCGCACCGAGGACATTGCGAAATTCGGTCAGCTATACCTGAAAAAAGGCCTCTGGAACGGCAAGCGGATTTTGCCCGAAGCCTGGATCGACGACGCCACCAAATTCCAGATTCAATCGAAAGGTGGATTACGCCCGAAGGAAGAAAACGACTGGCTGCAAGGCTACGGCTACCAGTTCTGGCGGTGTCGCAACGGCGCGTACCGGGGGGATGGAGCCTACGGTCAATATTGCATTGTGATGCCGGAAAAAGACACGGTGATTGCCATTACGAGCGAGACGAGTGACATGCAGGGCATTCTGGATCAGGTCTGGAAGCACATTCTGCCCGGTATTCAGCCGGAGGCCATTGCGGCCAAACCGGCGGTTCCGCTCAAGCAGAAATTAGCCGCGCTGGCCTTGCCGCTGCCAGCCGGACAAGCCACTTCGCCGACGGTGGCGCGGGTGACGGGAAAACCGTATCAGATGGCCGACAATTCGCTGAACATCAAACGGGTTTCGCTGGCTTTTCAGAACGGTTCCTGCGTCTGCACGCTGCACGACGACCAGGGCGAACACCGGGTGGTTTGCGGTTTGGGAAACTGGAAAGAAGGCGAGACCGATTTGTCGACTGTTCCGCTGAAACTCGTTCCGACATCGGTTCCGAAAGAGACTAAAACGAAACTGGCCGGGAGTGGTGCCTGGAGCGACGAAAACACGTTTACGATGACATGGCGGTTTATCGAAACGGCCCATTATGAGAACGTAACCTGCCGGTTTGACGGTGACGATCTGCGGCTTGAATTCCAGAAAAGCCTGGCGGTTTTGTCAAACACCAAAGACCCACGCCCGGTTTTGGAAGGGAAACTGATGGGGGCGGTTTCGCAGGGGAAATAAGCGGGATGGAGAAAAGAAAACACGGGTGTAAAGCCAGGGAGAAATTGCTAAATAGCCAAATTTGCGGTAAATTAATGTCCTGATCGCATCGGTCAGGGCTTTTTTTATGAAAGAAAGGAGACGCGCATGACTCATACCATCATAATCGAAACGGAGAACGAAAGCGTTTTTGAGCGAGTTAAAGAATTCGCCCAGCATATTGGCGCACCTTTTTCTGAATCTCATACCGATGCAAAAACGGTCGATCAGGAAGAAGCCTTGAAACGGTTTTTTGGAAGTTGGGAGGGCGAAGAATCCGGTGATGAACTGGTAGAGATGATCTACCGTGCCCGCAATGATCGCTCGCGAGATATTGAATTATGAGTTACCTGCTGGATACCAATATTTGCATTTATTTATTTATTTAGAGGGCAGTTCGATCTGGAACGTAAAATTAGTCAGGTCGGTATTAGCTCCTGTTACCTGTCAGAGATCACCATTGCAGAACTGCTTTACGGTGTTGAAAATAGCGATCCCAATCGTCGTAACAAGAATCGGAAAAACCTTGATTGGCTTCGTACGGCATTTGTTGGCCGAACGTTACTTATTGGGCCAAGTTTCCATGAATATGCCCGGCAGAAAGCGGCATTAAAGCGGATTGGGCGTCCTGTCGGCGAGTTTGATTTGTTGATCGGCTCGGCGGCTATTGTTCACGATCTGACGCTTGTTACGCGCAACACGCGTGACTTTGAAAATCTGGATCGGATCAAACTTGAAAATTGGATCGATTGAATTTTAGTTAGCTGGTTTTTCAAGAAATGGCTTCCAATAAAGATTTATCAACGCTCACAGACCCTGTTCATCGGCGAACTGAATCAATTCGGCCAGGTTGTTGACTGCCAGCTTGTAATAGATGTTCTTGCGGTGGATTTTAACGGTTTCGGTCAACAGCAAAAGCCGTTTGGCGATTTCGGGCGTGTCGAATCCCTGCTTCAGGAGGGCGATAATTTCCAACTCGCGGGGCGATAGTTTAAACCGTTTCAGAAGATCATCTTCGGGGTGCAGCGTTCCGGCCTTGCTGCCCGATTTCGGGTCGAAGTACGGAATACCGTCGACGACGTTTTGCAGGCAGGTGAACAGTTCCTGCTGGGAAGCACTTTTCAGGAGATAACCGGCCACACCGATGGCTTTCAGTTCGTCGACAAACGTCTGGTAGCTGTACATCGAAATGATAATGACCCGAACCAGCGGAAACGCCTGGACGACCTCGCGGGCCCTGTTTAGCCCATTCCGGTTGGGCAAATTGATGTCCAGCAGAACCAGATCAGGGTGTACGTTCTGAATGGCCGGCAGGATGCCCGTTCCTGTATACACCTGATCGACCACCTGATAGCGGGAGCCAACCGACCGGAGCAGGCTGCGTAGGCCATCGTTAAACACCTGATGGTCGTCGGCAATCAGAATGGTGATCGGTTTAACAGCAGAATCCATGGATTTATGAATCAATAGGCACCTCCAGAATGATGGTTGTTCCGCGTTCGCCGGAATCGACCAGTAATTTCGACTTCAGATACGTGACCCGGGAGCGAATGTTACGCAGCCCGATTCCGGCAGGTTTGTTGCGCCCGGCTGTCGCATAGCCCCGGCCGTCGTCTTCGACCAATAAAGATACCTGTTGTGGATAAAAAAGCAACTGAACGGTTATCTGCTTTGCCCGGGCATGGCGGATGGCATTTTGGATGAGTTCAACCGCAATTCGGTAAATGGTCAACTCCATTTCGTTGTCGAGCCGACGTTCCGGGCCAAACGAGATGAACAGAAAGTAAATCCCGGAATTGGCTTCGACCCGGTTTACGGTTTCGTGCAGGGCTTCGGTCAGGCCGAGCCGGGCAAACTCGGGGGGCATCAGGTTGTGGGAAATGTGCCGAAGGTCGCGAATCGCTTTTTCCATCAGCCTGATCGGCTGCAACAGGGCATCGTCGGGTTCGTGAACGATTTCGAGTTGCACCTTGATGGCCGCCAGCGTCGATCCCAGGTCATCATGCAAATCGGCTGCCAGCCGTTGTCGTTCGCCCTCCTGCGCCTGCAAAACCTGTTTCATCTCGTGCCGTTGCCGGCTCAGTTTCATCTGCGTGTAAAGTCGGACGGCGCTACCGGCCAGCAGGAGGAGGCTCAGGATGGCCACCAGCCGAAACCCGGTCGTTTGCCACCACGGTGGATGAATGATGACCCGGATCGACGTTCCTTTTTCGTTCCAGACCCCATCGTTGTTCGACCCCTTGACCCGGAAAATGTACGTTCCAGGATCCAGGTTGGTATAGCTCACATACCGTCGCGAGCCACTGTACACCCAGTCTTTTTCCAGGCCTGCCAGTTGGTAGGCGTATTGATTTTTGGAAGGATTAACGTAATTCAGGGCCGCAAATTCAAAGGAGAAAAAGTTTTCATCGTAGTTCAGGTGCAGGGTTCGGGCTTCTATTTTACCGGGGATGGGTTTTTCGAACAATTTGGCCTGCGTAATCACCACCGGTGGAATATGGCGGTTGGTCGTTAACTGTCGGGGATCGAACGCAACGAATCCATTCTCACCGCCGAAGTACAACATACCGCTTTTTCCCTTGAAATGGGCCTTTTTGAACCCGTCGTCGGGCAAACCGTCACTGACATCGTAATTGATAAAGGTCTTGTCGGCGAACGAAAACCGGGAGAGGCCTTTGGGCGTTCCTAACCACAAATGCCCCTGATTGTCTTCCTGAATGGAAAAAATAGAATGATCGGCCAGCCCGTCGGCCTGCGTAAAGACCTGAAATGTTTGCGTTTCATACTCAAATCGGCACAGCCCTCCCCCGGCAGTCCCCAGCCAGAGGTTCCCTTTCGAATCCTGAAAGATGCTGGGAACGGCATCCGATGGCAGGCTGCCCGGTTTGCGACGATCCGGGCGGTAGTGGATAAACCGCCCGGTTTTCCGGTCCAGCCGATTGAGAGCCACGCTGCCCGTCCCAATCCAGAGGTTTCCCCGCTGGTCTTCGCGGATCGAAATCGCCCAGGCATCGCTGATTCCCTTCGCGTTTTTCGGATCATAGGCATAGTGAGTTACGTGGCCCGTTTTTCGGTCGAAGCTTTTGATCCCGTTGTTGGTACCCAGCCAAAGCAGGCCCTGGCGGTCTTCGTACAGGGTGAAGATCGCGCCATTGCCGCCGAGTCCCGGATAGCGGAGGGTGTCCTGCGTAAACGGAATGAACGTTTCCGTTTGCCGGTCGAACAGCGCCAGGTCACCCTGGCTACCCACCCACAGGTTGCCGTCGCGATCTTCGAGCAGGGCATTGACATGGCGATTCGGCTGTTCCTTTGGCTGGTTGGGAGCGAATCGATACGTCTTAAAACGACCCGTTCGTTGGTCCAGCCGGTCCAGTCCGGCCCCGGTGGCTAGCCAGACGATGCCGGAGCGGTCTTCCAGAATGGCATCGACGTACTTATTGCTCAAGGACGAAACCGGAGCGGGAAGCGGTCGGTAATGCTGAAACGGTTGCTGGCGGGGATGGGCTCGATCAACGCCCTCCCCCCAAATGCTGACCCACAACAAACCGGACTGATCCACCAGAAGGGCGTTGACGAAAGAACCACGCAAACTCAGCGGATTTTCCGGGTCGTGCTGCACCTGCGTGAAGCGGGTGCGTTCGGGATTGAGCTGAAACAAACCCTGCGTATTGGTGCCAATCCAAAGGTTCCCCTGCTGGTCTTCGGCAAAGTGCCTGAACTTTCGGTTGATGGTGGCATTGATGGCCGGCGATTGATCTGATGTGTAGGGATAATGCCTGAATGTCCCGCTTTTCCGGTCAAACCGGTTTAGGCCGTTCTCGGTGCTGATCCACAGCATACCCGCTTGATCTTCATACAGTTCCCGCACCTCATCGTGGCTCAGGCTGCGGGAATTAGCCGGGTCGTGCCGGTAGGTTGTAAAGCTAACGGGAGCGGTTTTTCCGGCTCCGGCCGGGTTGCGATTCATCCGGTGCAACCCCTGTTGACTACCTACCCACAGCGTTCCGGTTTTGTCGCGGTATAGCGTGTTGACTTCCGGAATTTTCCCGGTGGAAGACTTTTCGGCCAGCAAGGTCGCGTAGTTGAAGCGGGAATAGGTACCGGTTTTTTTGTCGAACTTCCGGAGTTCGGGCGTGCCGTTTGCTACCCACAAATCGCCCTCCCGATCTTCCACAAGGGTGTTTATTGTTCCATGATGAAGGGTTTGGGGAGTAGGGCCGTAGCAGGTAAAGGTTTCAGTCTGTTTATCAAATTTACAAATTCCCTGCCCCATCAGGCCGAGCCAGAGGAAACCATCCCGGTCTTCCATCAACTGAATCACGGAATTGCCCGCGAGCGAGGTCGTATCGCCGGGAATCTTTTTGTAGGTAGTAACCGTGTAGCCGTCGTATTTGCTGAGGCCATTGTCGGTCGCAAACCACATATACCCCTCGCGGTCCTGAAGCAGGGCATACACCACATTATTCGCCAGCCCCTGGTTGATGCCCAGGTGTTCGAAGCGGAGCTGGCGGGCCGTCTGGGCGTGGCTCCAGACGCTCAACGAGCAAATGAACAGCAGGGCGATACACCACAGACGGGTCATGGCAGCGGTTTTGGGGCTAGCTCCATCAATCGGTTTCAATCACTACCTTGACCGTATGAATTTGTCCGGCATTCGAAAGCCGCATCAGGTACAGACCCGGAGCGGTTTTCAGCCTGACCGGCACCGGCCCCACCGGTTTGCTGGTGTAGGAACGGCTGTAGACTTTGCGGCCCAGGTTATCCACCACCTCCAGATCCCCCGACCGGAACGCGTCGGGCCACTCCACCCAGAACGTTCCGTTGCCGGGATTCGGGTACACTTTCAAGGTTCCCGGCGTTGGCTCCACCGCCGTGATGATCATCGGGTCCGAGTCGTTGAAGCAGCCACCTTGTCCGGTCACGCGGACGGTATAGGTTCCGGCACCCGGATTGCGCAGAACCTGGCGCGTCGAATCCGGCAGGGGTTGACCGTTTCGGTACCACTGATTGCCCGTCGCACTGCTCGACCGGAAACCGTTGCTTTCCAGGGTCACGGTTGGCTTGGGCGGTTTGGGGGAGAAGTTCATGGTGACATAATCGGAGGTCGGCCCTTCCAGATTGCCCCGTTTGGGCGTCACCGCCACGGAAGCGCTCTGCTTGATGAACCGGGTGCTGCGGGTGGTTGTCACCGACGGGCCGTCTTTGGTCAGCCACGTATACGAACTGAAATTATCGGGCGCTTTCAGCGCGACGCTGTCGCCCGTGCAAAGGGGGACGGGGGTAGTGACGGATAGCGCCGGTTTTTCAATCCGAACCGAAACCGGTTTTGACAGGGCCGAACAACCATCCTGGGAAACCCGAACGGTATAATCGCCCAAAAAGGCCGCAACGGTGGTGTCACGCGTGGTTTCGGTCCAGCGTTCTCCGTTAATGAACCAGCTAAAGCTCGTGAATTTTCCCGCTGGCGTGACCCGCAGCCGGAACCGATCCGGGAAGGTTTCAAGCGTAATAACCGGTGTTTCGGGACCCGGTTTTAACGTGATGCTCACACCCTGATCGCTGCTCACTTCCTGCTCGCATCGTTTGGCTTTCGCCGTATACAAACCGCCTTGTGTCACGGCCAGCGTATGGCCTTTGGCACCACTAATTTCCTGCCCATTCCGGAACCAGCGAACATCCGTGAAATTGGTCGAAAGCCGGAGCGTCGCCGTATCGCCGGGACAAAGTTCGGTGGCGCCGGTGGTGGAAATAGTCAGTGGTTCAGCATTGTTGCATTGGGGCGGATCAAGCAACAGGAGCGGGTCGCCCAATAAATATTGGGTTATGTTGGCAGTGAAGCCATACCGGTAGGCATCGCTCACGTAAGCTCCTTTCGCAATCTCATAAAAAGTCTGATTCTCCTTAAACTTGGTTAACAACGGCGATTGATTATTATAGGTAACGAAAACGATCGGAGTCGAATACGAATTGACAAAAAGCGTATTCCCTTTATCAAGATACGTTCCGGCCAGATAATCCTGAAAATCAACATTTCCGACCGAACAGGAGGCAAAATCGAAGAGGAGCGTATTAAGCTTTTCAAGGCTTCTGATCGCATTCGGTGTAATGCCGTAATAATGGGAAACGGGCTCACCGTGTCCCGAATAATAGACTATTTCGTAGGAATTTGTACCTAACTTTTTGAGGTAATCCGCCTGCCAGACCGGATCAAAACCGTGAAAGTTTGCGCCATATTTTTGGGGTACGTTAATCGTATCGTTGTTCTTCCAGCGCCCGGTTAGCTGCTCAATTTGTTTTGGATAACCGCCGTCGTTGTAAAACGTATCGGCCAGCAACACCTTTTTGTCAAACTTGATCGTACCGGTTTTGAACTGATGTAGTTTTTCAAAATACCGCAAAATATAAGCCTTTCCCTCTTCCGGGCGAGTGGGCACGAGGGCACCATACGAAATGTCGGAGACGGAAGACTGGAAAAAAACGGGTGCAATGTCATTCGGTAGCGGCTCTTTTCCAGCGAGCTGACAATCGTAACGTCGACTAATGAACACTTTTTCCTGCGGATCGAAGGGGAAATCCTGGGTCAGAATTTTGGCGTATACGCCCAGGCTGGAAAACCAGGTTTGTCTCCCCGGGAGCGGCTGATTGGTTTTGTGGTCGAGAATGTCGGCCCGGATGCTGGCATTGGGGATTCGCCCGATAAAAAACAGGTAATGGAGGGGCGCTTCGGAATCAAAGTATCGGGCCTTAATTTTTTCGTATAACTGCCCTTTCTCCGTTGGGTCGGCAGAAAGGTATGTTTGCTCAAAAACAAGATTGGGATCGGCGCGGGTAGCGTCGGTTTTATAGACCGTTAAAGCCTGCTGGACCTGGGAATCATTTTCGTACTGATTGTCCATAACCAGCAGAACTTTTTTGTTTTTTTTGAGCGCCGTTCCGGTTTTATAATGGATTTGCCCGGTTTCATCTCCATCGCAGCCCGAAGAATGGTATAATGTGAAATAATAGTCGGTATTCTCTTTTAATCCTCCAACCGGTATTTGCAGCGTTCGGGTGCCTTTGTCAAGCGCCTTGCCTGAAATGTAAATAACCTCTCCCGGTGCCTGAAAATCGGTGGAGGTTTTTACGACCAGGGTCAGAAAGCTGATGGCATTGATGTCGAAACCCGCATCGAACGACACCGAAAGAATAGCCGCATTGGCCGGCCGTCGTGCATCGTCCGTCACGGAAAGAACGGCATTCTGGGTCTTCCGAGCCGCTGCCGAATGGATGGACGGATGAATCTGAAGCTGGAAAAAGCCGTTCGAATCGAGGTGAACCGAAGACGATTGCCCGAAAGCCAAAGATACGCCAGCAAGGAGAAAGTAACCGCAAAGCATGAGGCATTGAAAACCGCTGCTTTTTGCGTTCGGAATTCGTCGGTTTAGGAGAAGGGCAGCCATACCTGCAAGACACCGGTTTTGGGCATAGGGTTGGATAAGAAGTTTATAAAAGTACAAATTCTGTAAACTATAAACCTATTATCATAAACCATAAAATAAAAACCCTAAAACCGCCTTTCACGGCTGGCTATTCCGAATCAGCGTGGCGTAGAACCGAATCATGTTCCGGTAGTCTTTCAGGCTAATCCGTTCGTTGGTGCCGTGAACCCGCTGGGTGTCTTCGTCGTTCATGGGCGTGGGCGAAAACCGGTAGATTTGCGGACAAACCCGGGCGTAAAACCGGGAGTCTGTGCCGCCCAGCGTTAAATACGGTGTAACGATGGTTTCGGGATAAACGCCCTTGATGGTGCGGTGAATCCGTTCGAAACCGAGCGCATTCGGATCAGAAACCGGCGAAGGCTGGCTGATGAATTTTTTCAGCACATTGACCTGAATCCGCTCATCGTCAATAACTTCCTTTACGCGTTCGGCAACGGTCTCCACCGTTTCGCCAGGTAGAATCCGGAAGTTAATCGTCGCTGTGGCTTCAATCGGCAGCACGTTGTCTTTCACACCCGCCTGAAAAATGGTGGGCGCGGTGGTAGTCCGGAGCGTCGCATTACCGGAATTCGACTGCGCCATAATGCGGGCGATGAGGGGCGCAAACAACCACTGGTTGGCAAATACGATCCGCTGTCCGAACGGCATTTCGGGACCGATGTACGTAAACATCTGATCCAGGCCCGCGTCCAGGCGCGCCGGAAACGGGTTCTTTTCCAGTTTGCTCACCGCTTCGGCCACAAGCCCGATGCTGGTTTGTTTCGGCGGCATCGACGAATGTCCGCCCTTACTGACGGTCGTCAACTCGATGCTGGCGTAGCCTTTTTCGCCGATTCCGATGAGCGCGACCGGTTTGGGCAGGCCCGGAATACCGTCGGTTTTAATCACACCACCCTCGTCCAGCACGTATTCCAGCGTAATTTTCCGCCGTTCCAGTTCGGCGGCCATGGTTTGGGCACCCCGAAAACCGGTAACTTCTTCGTCCTGTCCGTAGGCTAGCATGATCGTCCGTTCGGGCTGAAAACCGGTAGCGAGCAGTCCTTCCACGGCTTCGAGTTGCGCCATGACGCTGCTTTTGTCGTCCAGCGTGCCCCGGCCATACAGAAAACCGCCTTCCAGCAATCCGTCGAACGGCGGTCGTTTCCACATTTTCTGCGTACCCTGAATGACGGGAACGACGTCGTAATGCCCCGTCAGCAATACCGGTTTCAGCGCCGGATTTTTGCCTTTCCATTCGTACAGTAACCCGTACTGGTTAAACGTCTCCCGTTTGAGCTGGCTATGAATTCGCGGGAAGGATTGCTGGAGCAGGCCGAGGAATTGTTCAAACTGCGTGGTGTCCGTCAGCGACGCATCGGAATAAGAAACCGTCCGCAGCCGCAACGCAGCCACCAGCCGGTTCACGGCCGAATCGCCCACCGCAACGGCGGCTGCGGGCGGAACACCGGTCAGTTGCTTGGAGGAAAAGCGGAGGGTATTGACCAGCAGAACAAGCAGCAGGACAGCCAATCCAATCAGGAGCCAGCGGAGTCGTTTCATTTTTTCTAAATCATGCCCCGGGCTTTCAGTTCCAGGTATTTATTGACGGTGTCGGCGGTCAGGTTCTGCGGGGCGGTCAAAATGGCCTGAATGCCGTATTGTTGTAATTCTTTGACAATGAGTTTTTTCTCGTAATAAAACTTCTCGGCAATGGTTTTCTGGTAGATTTCTTCCGTCGAACTGGCCGGGCTGCTCAATAACGTTTTCAATTCGGTATTTTCAAAAAAAACAACGATCAGCAGGTGGTCTTTGGCCATCCGGCGCAGATACGGTAGTTGCCGACGCAGGGCGTTAACCGTCTCAAAATTAGTAAATAACAGTAATAAACTCCGCTGGCGGATGTGTCGGCGCAGGTTAGTATACAAGGCTTCGTAATCCGATTCCAGAAACCGGGTTTTCTGCCGGTATAACACTTCCAGGATTTTCTGCATGTGGCCCGGCCGTCGCTCGGCGGTTACCAGTTGCCCGATCTGTTCCGAGAACGTCAGCAGCCCGGCGCGGTCCTGTTTGAGCAGGGCGATGTTGCTCAAAACGAGCGTCGCGTTGATGGCATAATCCAGCAAACTGAGTCCTTCAAACGGCGATTTCATGACGCGGCCTTTGTCGATGAGGCAATAGATGGCCTGCGATTTTTCGTCCCGGAAGGCATTCACCATCAGGTCGCTCCGGCGGGCGGTGGCTTTCCAGTTGATGGTCCGGACGTCGTCACCCCGGCTATAGGCCCGCACCTGTTCAAATTCCATGCTGTGTCCGATCCGGCGGACTTTTTTGATGCCTACTTCGCTCAACCGGTTCGAAATGGCCAGCAATTCATACTGTCGCATTTGCAGAAATGACGGAAAAACCGCCACGATCTTGTTCTGCGAAAACTGGTAGCGCCGTTTCAGCAGCCGCAGGGGTGTCATTGCGTAGACGTTCACCGCGCCGAAATGATATTCTCCCCGTTTGGTCGGCCGCAGTTCGTAGCGCAGCGTTTTGGTTTCGTTGGGTTTTAACGTGGCCTTAAACAGCACATCTCGCTTCTGAAACTGGAACGGGATTTCATCGATGATTTCGACCTGTGCCGGAAAGGAATAGCGGTTTTCGAGGTAAAGGGTCACCGGGTTTTCGTCACCGTTCGAGAGCCGGTCGGGGAGTTCGCGTCGCGCAAAAAAAGCCGCCCGTTTAGTTGGGTTTCGGAACAGCAGGATGCCGTCCAGCAGGCAGAGTGCCACCAAAACCGCCAGCAGTAGTTTGACAAACGGGAACAATTCCGGAAAGACGTACGCCAGAATGAACAGCAAAACGAACGCGATCAGCAACAGCCAGACGCGGGTAGAAACGTAGAGCGCGCGGAAAAGGGTCATCGCGGCACCTCAATCTTCTGCACCACCTGACCAATCACTTCATCCGCCGTACCGCCTTCCATTTCGCGTTCGGGGGTGAGCAACACGCGGTGGCGCAACACCGGCGCGGCCAGTTCCTGCACGTCTTCGGGCGTGACGAAATCGCGGCCCCGGAGCGTGGCGAGGGCTTTGGAACTGTTCAGGAGCGCCACCGAAGCCCGGGGCGAGGCACCCAGAAACAGCGATTTGTGCGTGCGTGTACTCTGCACGATCTGAGCAATGTATTCAAACAACTTATCCTCAATGTGAACCCGGTGAACCTGAGCCCGTAACGCCTGCAACTGATCCGCCGTCAGCGACGCCTGAACCGCTTCGACCGCGTCGGCCAGATTCCGGCGTTCGTGGTGGCCTTTCAGGATGTTCACTTCTTCCAGCACGTTGGGATACCCGACGACGACTTTGAACAGAAACCGGTCGAGCTGGGCTTCGGGCAGCCGGTAAGTGCCTTCCTGCTCGACGGGATTCTGCGTGGCCAGCACCAGAAACGGGTCGGCCAGCAGATACGTGATGCCGTCGTTGGTGGCCTGCCGCTCTTCCATGACCTCAAACAAAGCCGCCTGGGTTTTGGCCGGGGCGCGGTTGATTTCGTCGATCAGCACGATGTTGGAGAAAATCGGCCCCCGGCGGTATTCAAAATCGGTGGTTTTGGGGTTGAAAATGGACGTTCCCAAAACGTCGGATGGCATCAGGTCGGGCGTAAACTGAATCCGGCTGAAATCGACCGAAATGGTTTTGGCCAGCAGTTTGGCAATCAGCGTTTTGGCTACACCCGGAACGCCTTCGATCAGCACGTGACCGTCGGCGAGTAAAGCCGTCAGGAGCAGATCGATGGTTTGGTGTTGTCCGACGATGACCTTGCCGATTTCGGCCCGGATGGCATCGACGGCGGTTTTGAGTTCGGTTAAATCTAAGCGGTTTTCGTAGGGAGACATGGTGTGAATTCGCAGTTACGCTTTCGCCTGTACATAAAAATTTTCTATCAACTCGTTCAATCGAATCAAATCGTACTCGCTCATCATCTGCTGTTGCGAAAAAGCAATTTGACGGAACAGGGCCTGAACATCCGGCTCCGAAACGCCACTTTTACGCGCCAGGGCCAGTTTGAATTCTTCATCGGGCATGGCCGTATTCAGCCCGAACTGTTCCCGAACATACGCCAGAAAATATTGAATTTTCTTCTGGGCCAGATTCCCGTGGTCGGCGCGCTGGAAATACAAACGACCCACGTTCTGCACAAACGCCAGCGAGGTATTCTTCAACGGTTCGACCAGCGGAATGATGCGCTGGGTTCGTTTTCCCGCAAAAATAACGTACAGCAGCAAACCTACGACCGTGAGGTAATAGGCCCAGGTCAAGGGTGGCTGCGTCAGAATATACCGCAGGAGCGACTGCTCGTCCTCATCGAAACGCCCCAGTTTCTGATATTCATCCCAGAAGGTCGGCTGGGCGGGCAGATACGACAGGGCTTTGTAAGCATAATCTTCCGTAGACGGATCGAGGAGGTAAAAATTGGTAAACGCCAGCGGCAGGTTGTGGATGAAAAAAGCACCTTTGCCGTATTGAATTTTGAGGAAAATAGGCTCGTTTCGGGCATTTCGGCCCAAAATCGTCGTTTGAGCGGCTTTCGTGGTGACCAGAAAATTCCGCCCATCGTCGTGCCGGAAGTGATAATCGACCCGGTTTTTCAGCGCCGGATTGGTGAAATTCATGCCTAAGGTCGTATCGCGCAGGGTAGGCGTTTTCAGATCGGCGCGAAAACCGAGCCGCATCGCCAGTGAATCCGGGAATTCGTAGGCCGAAATAAAAACCGTATTACCCCGATTGGCATACTCCAGCAGCTTTTTCCGATCAAAACCGCTCAATTTCAACGTATGACAAATGAAGATATAGTTGCTACGGACAGGTAAGGTACTATCCGAGAGGTGGTTGTAAACCGGCAGGCGCAGGCTTTTTACGGGTTGTTGGTTCAGCACGTCCGGCAACAGGTCGAACAACACCCGGGTGCCGAACGGAATTTTGTCCTTGTTCGTGTAGGTGGGATTCCAGTCGATGGGTTTCGGGCGATAAAATTCGAACAGCCCGTACGCCACGATGGTTGTCATCAGAAAGAGAAGGTATTTATTCGGTTTCAAACGGTATGGGTTTATTTCCTGCCACTTGACAAGCGGTTCGCGTGGGCATCCGCACAAATGACATGCCGGTTTATCTGCAAGTTATAATAAGTTAGAAACCCGCAACCAAACAAATTTTCATAACTTTCCTGCTAGCTAAACAAAATTCCTGTTTTATGAAAAAAGTCTTATGGATCGTCGGCGGCCTTGCGGTCTTGGTACTCATCGGTTTTTTTGGCCTGCGGTCGTTTACCAAGTCGTCCAGCCCGGAAGCGGTTGCGACCAGTGACCAGAATGGCGTTCAGGTAAAAGTGGAATATTGCCAGCCGTATAAAAAAGGGCGCAAAATTTTCGGCGGTTTGGTACCCTATGGCGAAGTATGGCGGACGGGCGCAAATGAAGCGACGATCATCACAATCGATCAGAACGTCACCGTGGCCGGGCAACCGCTGGATGAAGGCGAATATTCGCTCTGGACCATCCCGTCGGAAGGCAGTTGGATGGTTATTTTCAACCGGGAAACCGGGCAGTGGGGAACCAGTTACGACCAGACCAAAGATGTTTTGCGGGTGCCGGTGGCGGCCCGGAAACGGAATGCGGTGGCCGAACAGTTCTACATCAGTTTTGCGCCCCAGGCGGGCGGGAGCGACATGCTGCTGGCTTGGGATCAAACCGAGGCCATTGTGCCGATTCGGCTCCGCGAAAATCAGTAGAGAGCGGGTTGAATGGTCAATTCGTTGAAACCGGATTCAAACGGGGCATGAACTATTTTGTAATCGTTGTCAGTATTTTCTGGTTTGGCCGGAGTGTGTACGCGCAGAAAACCGTTTCTGCGGTGCCACTCAGTCCGCGAATTGCGAATTACCAGATTCAGGTCGAGCTCAACACGGCAACGAAGCGGCTGGAGGGCAAAGAGACGCTGGTCTGGAAAAACCCGTCGAACGAATTCGTTCGTGACCTGCAGTTTCATTTGTACCTGAATGCCTTCCGGAACCTGCAATCCACCTTCATGCGGGAATCGGGGGGGCAGTTGCGGGGTGAATTTATCGATAAAAACGACCCGGAAGCATTTGGATACATCGATATTGTGTCGATCAAAACCCGCGCCGACGCGTCGGGCGAAGCCGAAAATGAAAATCTGACGGGTAACTACCGGTTTATCCAGCCCGACGACGCCAATGCCGACGACAAAACCGTGATCCGCGTACCGCTTCGCAAACCGGTTGCACCCGGCGAGAGCATTACGCTCGACATTGCGTTTCGGGCCAAATTGCCTAAAATTTTTGCCCGCACCGGCTACAGCCGCGATTTTTTCCTGATCGGGCAGTGGTTTCCCAAGATCGGGGTGTATGAACCGGCCGGAACCCGCTACGCCACACAAGGCCAATGGAATTGCCATCAATTTCACGCCCATTCGGAGTTCTACGCCGATTTTGGGGTCTACGACGTTGCCATGACCACACCGGCATCCTTCCGCGTTGGTGCGACCGGTCAGTTGAAAAGTGAGCGACGAAATCCGGATGGGACCAAAACCCAGCGTTGGTACGCCGAAGATGTGGTCGATTTTGCCTGGACGGCTTCCCCGGATTTTGAAGTGTTCGACGACCGCTGGCGGCACGTTTCGATTCGCGCCCTGATGCAGCCCGAACACGCCGGCCAAGCAAAGCGGCACATTGATGCGGCCAAGGTTGCGCTCGCCTATTTCGATACACACCTGGGGCGCTATCCATTTGCCACGCTCACCATCGTGGACCCGCCCGTGTGGGCGCTGGGCGCGTCGGGAATGGAATACCCCACCTTCATTACGGCCGGAACAAGCTGGGGAATGCCCGCCGGGATGCGGCTACCGGAGCAGGTAACCATCCATGAGTTTGGTCATCAGTACTTTATGCAACTGCTGGCGACCAACGAATTTGAGGAAGCCTGGATGGACGAGGGCTTCAACCAGTATTACGAAGGCCGGATCATGGACGAAACCTACGGCCCGAAATCGTCGGTCATCGATCTGTTCGGCTACCAGATGGGCAATCTGGAATTGTCGCGCACCTCCTATGTTCACCTCGACCATCCGGCGATTGCCCCTTCGTTTGGCAATGTCTGGCAACTGCCCGACGACTATTACGGCGAACTGACCTACTTCAAACCCGCCACCTGGATGCGGACGCTCGACGGGCTGGTGGGCCGCCCGGTGATGGACGAAATCATGCGGACGTATTTTAACCGGTGGCAATTCAAACACCCCAATGCCGACAACTTCATCGCCATCGTGAATGAGGTCGTTCAGAAGCGGCTGGACAACCGGTTCGGGCCGGATATGAGCTGGTTTTTCGATCAGGTACTCTACGGCAACCAGGTTTGTGACTACGAATTGCACGCCGTACGCAGCACGAAGCAGGGAAGTTCGTACCGATCCGCCATTACGGTATACCGAAAAGGCGACGCGCAATTGCCGGTGGAGGTTTTGGTGCATTTCGAGAACGGAAAAGAAGAACTTCTCCATTGGGACGGCAAGGCCCGCTCTCACACCTTTACGGTAACGAAGACGACCCGCGCCGACTGGGCGAAAGTCGATCCGCAGCAGAAGATCTACATTGATACCAACCTGAACAACAACAGCTTTACGACCCGTCCACCCGCCAGCCCGGCCGCTAAATATGCTGCAAAACTGATGTTTTGGGCGCAGAACTGGATGCAGTGGCTGGCATGGCTGGTTTGATTTTAACACGGACTAATGAACGCGACCCTAGTCTTTTTATGTATAGTTATTGAACCGAAATGGTGATTTTTAGTGCCTTACACGTCGTCGTTCGTTCGTGGCGTATGGTTTTGTGGGTGTATTTTGTTCATTTTGTGGTGGGCTTGCTGGTCTTACTCCCGGCCTATGCGACGCTCCGAAATGAAGCCGGTTCTTCCCTGGCATATTTGAAATTACTGAATAGCTTTGATTATACGGTTTACAGCGATTTCATGCAAAACAGCGAATCGGCTATCGGTCCGTTGCTGGCTGTCGGGAGTTGGCTGGGCGTTTTGTATCTGATCCTGAGCGTGTTTTTTTCGGGCGGTATGCTGCTGTATGTATCACCCTCGGCCGAACACCTTCGGCAGGCGTTCCGGCTGAGCTGGTTTTTATCGGCCAGTGTTGAATGCTTCGGGCGGTTTTTTCGGTTATTTCTCGGCATCGCCGGCATCCTGCTGGCGTTGGCTTTTGTCGGTATGTTTTTCGCCGGCTTGCTGGCCTACAGCCTGAGCGATCTGCTGAATGAGCAAAGTATGATTCATCTTCTGATGGCCTGCTTTTTTGTATTTGCCTTCTTCGCGTTGCTGGTGCTTTGCCTGGGAGATTACGCCAGAATTCTGCTTTTTCGTCAGGATGACACCCGGGTATTTCTGGCGTTCAGTCAGGCATTGCGGGTTGTTTTGGCTCATTTCCGAACAATTTTTGGTTATTATCTGCTCCTGATGAGTATAGGAGCGGGTTGTTTTGCTATCTACTTCCTGATCGAGTCCTGGATTGTCACCAGCGGCTGGCTCCCGATTATCCTGCTGTTCATGGTTCAGCAACTCTTCATTTTTTCAAGAGTCGCCCTGAAAGTTTGGACCCTGGCAACCGCCATGCAGGTGATCGTCCACCGTGAAGCGCAACCGACTCCGTATCAACCGATTTAAACCACCGGTCTGGCACTACCTTTGCGGATAAGTTGGTCAAATGTGGCTAAATCGGTAACTTGCCATTCATTCTATTTTCCTAACATCCTTTTACCAAACGAATGCATTCTACAGTTCCTCCCCCGCCAAAGGTATCGTACAAATCCCTTTTTGGCCTTCCGGTCATTGTCGCTGCACTGGGCTACTTTGTCGACATTTACGATTTGTTACTATTTGGCATTGTCCGCGTTCCGAGCCTCAAAGATCTGGGGTTGAACGACGAGCAGATTTCCCGCGTTGGGGCCAACATTCTGAACTGGCAAATGGGCGGGTTGCTCATCGGCGGTATTCTCTGGGGCGTTCTGGGCGACAAACGCGGACGGCTTTCGGTATTATTTGGGTCCATTATTACCTATTCACTTGCCAACATCGCCTGCGGTTTCATCGATCGTGTCACGTTTATGGACCCGACCGATTATTACGCGGCTATGCGGTTTGTGGCGGGTGTCGGGCTGGCCGGCGAACTGGGCGCGGGCATCACGCTCGTTTCCGAAGTCCTGCCCAAACAATTGCGCGCCATCGGCACCTCGCTGGTGGCCGGGGTTGGGTTGTTCGGTGCGGTCGTCGCGTATTTCACCGTCGAGCTGTTCAACTGGCAAAATGCGTTTCTGATCGGTGGGGCCATGGGAATCGGTCTGCTTCTGCTCCGGATCGGAGTCATCGAGTCCGGTATGTTTACGCAGGTTTCTGAACAGAAACACGTTCAGAAAGGCAATTTCTTCGCATTTTTTACCAACTGGGAGCGGTTTTCGAAATATATGAAATGCATCGGCATCGGTCTGCCAACCTGGTTTGTAATCGGTATTCTCGCCACGTTCAGCAACGAGTTTGGTCTGGCATTTGGCATCGCCGAACCGGTTAAACCGGGTCTGACCATCATGTGGTGTTACATTGGCCTGGCCATTGGTGACCTGGCGAGTGGTGTCATCAGTCAGGGCCTCAAATCGCGCAAGCAGGCGGTTTCACTGTTGATGGGCTTTACCTTGGTTGTCAGTCTGATTTACGTGTATGTGGCACCCAAAACCGTCATGGGACTCTACATGTATTTTCTGGCGATGGGCTTCGGCATCGGCTACTGGGCCATGTTTGTCACCATCGGCGCCGAACAATTTGGAACGAATCTCCGGGCCACTGCCGCCACCACCGTGCCGAACATGGTACGCGGAACGGTTATTCTGATGACCAGCCTGTACGCGTATCTCAAACCGTCACTCGACATCGTCAATGCGGGTGTCGCCGTTGGAATCATCAGCTTTGCGATCGGCTTTTATTCCATCCTCACCATTCCCGAAACGCACGGGAAAGATCTTAATTACCTGGAGGAGTAAGGGACAAGTTGTTAACAATGATGAATGTAAAATGATGAACGCTAAATGTAAAAGTAGGCAGGGTGCTTCTGAACCCCTTTTACATTTGGCGTTCATCATTTTACATTTATCATTCTTTTAAAATTAACTCATTCTCCTTTGGCATGACTTCTTCCTCGCCTTCCGTAACCTACCGCCCGCTGTTTACGTTGCCGGTTATTGTGGCCGCTTTGGGCTATTTCGTGGATGTCTACGATCTGTTGCTGTTCAACATCGTTCGCGTACCGAGTCTGAAAGATTTGGGGCTCGACGAAAAACAGGTGTCGGTCATCGGGGGAACGGTTTTGAACTGGCAGCAGGCCGGGTTGTTGCTGGGCGGTGTTTTCTGGGGTATTCTGGGCGATAAGCGGGGGCGGCTTTCGGTGCTCTTCGGGTCCATCATTACCTATTCACTCGCCAACATTGCCTGCGGTTTTGTGCAGGACGCGGATACGTATGCGGTTTTGCGTTTTGTGGCCGGGCTGGGGCTGGCCGGCGAACTGGGTGCGGGTATTACGCTCGTGTCCGAAATCCTGCCGAAAGAACTCCGGGGCTACGGCACCTCGCTGATCGCGGGTGTGGGCCTGTTTGGGGCCGTGGTGGCATATTTCACCGTCGTGCTGTTCGACTGGCGGACAACGTATTTCATCGGGGGGGGCCTGGGCCTGCTGTTGTTGCTGTTGCGCGTGTCGGTTTTCGAGTCGGGTATGTTTCTCAAAATCAAGGAGCAAACTGTCCGGCGTGGCAATTTCTGGTCGCTATTCTCCAACCAAAAACGCTTTCTGACCTACCTGCGGTGTATGGGGCTGGCCGTTCCGACCTACTTTGTAATCGGCATTCTGGCCACCTTCAGCAACGAGTTCGGGAAAGCCCTGGGCATTCCCATCGCTCCGGGCCGAACCGTCATGTTTACGTATATCGGTATGGCGGTAGGCGATTTGATCAGTGGGGCATTGAGCCAGTGGTTTCGGTCCCGCCGACGGGCTATTGGGGCGTTGATGACGATGAATCTGGTGTTCGTGGGCATTTATCTTTTTGGCGGTATTTCGTCCGCCCCGCTGTTTTATGCCGTTTGCATAGGACTGGGTTTCTCGATTGGCTACATCGCCCTATTTTTAACCGTTTCGGCCGAACATTTTGGTACCAACCTGCGCGCCACCGCTACGACCTCCATTGCAAACAACGTCCGGGCTACAACGTTGTTAACCATTCCACTCTTTCAAATGCTCAAACTTTCGGTTGGCGTGATCGGTGCAGCCGCCCTGGTTGGGTTGCTTTGTTTTATCATTAGTTTCTGGTCTTTATTAACATTAGATGAAACATATGGTAAGGATTTAAACTACATTGAAGATTAATACCGTCGCATTCTATAAATTATCCATATAAATAATATATTTACGATTAACTGGATTATCTATGTAATATACGCTCTACTCTGTCCTCTGTATGCTTCCTGTTAAGACCGATTCCGTTTACTTCAAGGGGTTTAATGGTATTCGTTTTATTGCTGCTTCTGCTGTCATTATTCATCATATTGAAGAATATAAATCGATTTTTTTTCTTCGCATCGATAATTTAAATGACAGGCCTGTCATTTACCAACTTGGTAAATTTGGCGTCGCGTTATTCTTTGTTCTGAGTGGTTTTTTAATTACCTATTTATTGCTGGCTGAAAAGCAGAAAACCGGCACGGTCGATATCGCAAAATTTTACATTCGACGGATGCTTCGCATTTGGCCGCTGTATTTCCTGATCGTTCTGCTCAGCTTCTTCGTCTTCCCCACGATCGGCCTTCTTCAAATGCCAATCTGGTCAGAAACCACGTTCCATCACTTTTACGAGAAATTAACGCTCTATATGCTCGTGCTGCCCAACCTCGTCGTGGGACTTTATGAGCCCATGCCACTCTCCGGACACGTCTGGTCAATCGGAGTTGAAGAGCAGTTTTATTTGTTCTGGCCCTGGCTAGTATTGAGCCGTCATTTGAAAAGAACATTGGTTATAATCGGAGCGATCGGCCTGGTTTTGGCAGGCATTTTTTTCTATTATCGGTTCGTTCTTAATCCGTATCACATTGCCAAAGAACAAACCCATCCGGCTTTATTTTTTGTATCAATGTTCATGGCACAATTTAGAATTGGCTGCATGGCCATTGGTGGATTAGGCGCTTATTTAGTTTTTAAAAATCACCCGGTTTTAGAAATTTTACATCGAAAATCAGTTCAGATTATCATGTATTTATTCCTGATTGCTTTTATAGCAACCGGTTTCCGGGTGCCGGGAATTAATTATGAATTTTACGCGGTATTTTTTTGTTTTTTGTTGATCAATCTGGCGTCTAATCCGCAATCCATTGTGCAGTTTGAAAATCCGTTGATGAAGTTCATGGGAAGCATTTCGTACGGACTATACATCTATCATCCGGTTGCGATTACCCTGGTGCTTAATTTGCTTGCCGGTCGACGTGCCAACCCCGGGCTCCTCCATTCTTTCCTGTTCAATTTACAGGCGTATGCATTGATAATCTTGCTCACGATTCTGTTATCGTACCTTTCCTATACCTACTTTGAGAAACCTTTCCTGCGTTTGAAAGACCGGTTTGTGGTGGGGGCTTCCACAAATCGTCGTGCGACGGTTTCAACCTTTGAAGTGCCGGTAATCAAGTAAGCTCCGGGCCTTTTCGGCAGTTCTTCCCGATTTACAACCACTCATCCTTTTTTTCTGCCGTTTTTCCCGGCCGTCGGTGCCGGTCTGTGTGTGGTGTTGTCTTTGGTCTGCAATTGAACAGTAAGCAACAAATACGAACACACATGAAAAAACTCATTCGCCCCCTTGGTGCCCTTCTGCTGGGTGCCTTTCTCCTGGTCGGCCCATCCTCCTTCGCTCAAACTACTACTGAAGACAAGCCCTTTTTAGCTGCCACCTATCCGTCGGCTAACCCGCTGAAGTTGTGGGTAACTATCCAAAAGAATGATCCCAAAAGTAAAATTATTGTTCGGTTACGTGATCAGAACAACCGGGTCCTCTTTGCAGAAACCATGCCACGGAATCTGGATAAATACCGTCAGCGGTTTGACATGAGTGAAATGGCCGACGGAGCTTATACTTTCCAGATCACCAATGGCGATGAAACGATTGAAAAAGCTTTTCAATTAAAGTCGTCCGGAATTCAGCAGCGTTCAACGCAACGGCTGCTGACGGTCGTGCCGGTTGTGGAGCCGCAAACGGGAATGTAGATCATTTATTCGGTATTCACTCATTCAGGCTGTGCCCAGGAGGTGTAGGTCAGCGGATTAACCTGGCGTCTGATCAGTTGGGTTGATTTCTCATCGTACTCGGCCATACCGCCCCGTTGCAGGGCATATTTCTTCATTTCGCCCAACATGCCTGAATAGTGAATGACGAAGTTAGCCAGGCCTTGTTCCACCACGACCCGCACTTTTTTGTCTTTTCGGGCTACGAAAATCCGGGCTTTTTGTGCTTCGGTTACCACGTGGTCGGCAGTATGAATTAGCAAACGGAAACCGATGGGCTGCTCTGCCACATCAACAACCGCTTCGCCATCGAGCCAGATGCTGCGGTTTGGGCCTGACCAGTCGGAGGAAACCGTTAAGGTGGAGTTTTTATTGAGGACGACGGACGAATGATCCGTTAATTCCACCCGCATGGATTGATCGGCTCCGGACTGGTAGATGACGTCGGCGGGTAACTGGGCCTCCCGGAGGAACCGGATGCCAAGTCCAAAAGCAATAATGCAACCAATCCAGATTGCAATGCGGGCAATCTGGCGCCATACCGTACGGTATAGAGGAGGCTCGGATTCCGTGGGCAGGTCTTTGGTTTGCCGGGCAATACCCATCCACATCTGCTGCCAGTCGGGCGATTCGACCCCGGAAACCGACGGATTGCTCCATTGTTTCCGCATCAATCCGCGTAAGCGTGATTCGTTGTCCGGGTTCTGCAACCAGCCAATGACCCACTGCTCTTCCTCAGGGCTGCATTCATTCCGGACGTATTTAACCAGCAATTCCTCCATTCTAATGATAGAATGAGTGAATGAGCGAATGATAGAATGACCGGGCCGCCGGAGCGGTGAATAAAAAGCAGGATCTTTGATCTATTCACTCATTCACTCATTCACTCATTTAATAGGTATGTCTTTGAAAATAACTGCCCAGTGTGTCGTAAGCCTGGGCCAGATGATCTTCGATCGTTCGGGTGGAGAGGTTCATGCGATCCGCGATTTGCTGCGACGTATATCCCTCGTGACGGCTGAGCAAGTAGATTTCACGCCGACGTGGGGGAAGCTGCCCAACGGCCTGTTGATACAGCAATTCCAGTTCCTGATACAGCACCTGCTCCTCGGTATCGGTGCCGGACTGCGTGGTCAACCGCTGGAGAATTTCCTGCGGCTGGCACTGGCTGTGCCGTTCGCGAAAAGCCGAAAGCACCAGCCCGTAAGTCATGGTAAACAAATAACCGTTCAGGGGGATGTCTTCATCAAGCGTACTGCGTCGTTCCCACAGCGTGGTAAAGACGTCTCGCACGATCTGTTGAGCGGTTTCCGGTGATTTTAGAAAGCTTACTGTAAAATAATAAATCCGTTGAACATACCGATCGTAGACCCGCCTGAAGGCTGTTGGGTCGGCGTTCCGCAGTTGTCGGAGAAGGGTTTGTTCAGCTTGCATCCTAATACACGTTTTTTATAGCAGCCTGATTTTTCTTAGTTATCAGACGCAGAACTCCACTGGTTCGTCAACAAACTCCGAATGCTCTGGTCACGAATTTGCGCTCTGGCGTTAGTGAGAATCTCCCGGCAGACCAAAGTAGTACCTGCCATCGGTGAAAACACGGGGAGGTGATTATCTATTTTGATCGGACAGATTGAGAGGGTAAAGATACACAGAATTGTCAGAATTGCAGAAAATGGGTTTACCGTTAAATAAACCGTGGCTGTGGAGAGTCCTTCCATCAGTGCAGAGAAATTCAGATTCGTTCAGGGCGTGATTAACTGGTTTGAACTTACTAAAAATTTCGGTATTGTTTCTACTTTTACCGAAAAAACCGCCTAGTTTTAGCGGTTTTTGTCCTATTTCGAGTCACAAACGAACCACACGCATGAATTTACAGGAATTTACGAATCAGATCCGGCAACGCCTTGGTACCGACAGCGGATTAGATGCTACCGTTAAACTGGCTACTGATCAGGGGGTTATCTACATCGACGGGCGGCAGGTGCCAGCCGTTGTTTCCAACGAAGACACCGACGCGGATTGCACGATCAAGGTGTCACTGAGTGATTTGCAAAAATTAGGCACCGGCGATCTGAACCCCATGACCGCGTTTATGTTTGGTAAACTCAAGGTCCAGGGCGATATGGGTCTGGCCATGAAAATTGGTCAAAAACTGAGCTAACGGCTCGCTCGTTCTCCGTATTTCACTCTCTAAACCTGGACCCGTATGAAATTTGCCTCCCTTTCCCGCCGGAAATTCATTCAGGGTAGTGCCCTGGCTGCCGCCGGTTTTACGATTGTACCCCGTCACGTGCTGGGTGGTTCCGGCTTTACGGCCCCCAGCGATAAGCTCAACATCGCGGCCGTGGGTTGCGGTGGTAAAGCGGATGTAAACATTCGGATGGCCTATAACAACGGCTCGGACAACATGGTCGCGCTGTGTGATGTCGACGACCGGCAGGCAAAGAAGTTCCGCGCCCAGTTTCCCAAGGCCCCGTATTTTAAAGATTACCGCCAATTATTCGACAAGGAAGCGAAGAATTTCGAAGCAGTGATTATCTCGACACCCGACCACATGCACGCGCCGATTGCGATGGCGGCCATGCAGTTGGGCAAACACGTTTACTGCGAAAAACCGCTGACGCACGATATTTACGAAGCCCGGATGCTGACCGAAGCGGCCCGGAAATACAAGGTCGTGACGCAAATGGGCAATCAGGGCAGTAGTGGTGACGATACGCGCAAAATAGAAACCTGGATTCAGAAAGGGGTTATTGGACACGTTCATACCGTCAACTGCTGGACCAACCGTCCGGTATGGCCACAGGGCGTTCGGTCGCCGAAAGACAAAGGTGAGTCGCAGCCAATTCCGTCGGAGGTCGACTGGGATTTGTGGCTCGGCACGGCTCCTGCGCGCGACTACCACGAAGCCTACATGCCGACCCGCTGGCGGGGCTATTGGGACTTCGGTACGGGCGCACTCGGCGACATGGGTTGCCACTTCATGGATGTGCCGTTCCGGGCATTGAAACTGAAATACCCGACTTCGGTGGAGTGCAGCGTGGGCTCGGTCTATTCCGACTTCTTCAAAGAAGCGTTTTACGACGATGTCTGCCCACCTTCATCGGCGATTCACCTGACCTTTCCGTCGGACGACAGGAAGGTGAAAGAAATCAAGTTTTCGTGGTATGACGGCGGTATTCGCCCACAAGTACCGGACGGTATTCCGTACGAAAAAGTATTTACGAACATCGACGGCGGCATAATGTTCATCGGCAGCAAAGGCATTCTGGTTGCCGAGCTGTTTGGGAACAATCCGCGTTTGTTTCCGGAAGAAAAATTTGGGGATAAAAAAATGCCGGATGCCGAAAAACCGCTGGTCGAGGGCAAAACCGACGGCCATCAGCAGCAGTGGGTCAAAGCCTGCAAGCAGGGCTACGGGGCCTATACGAGCTCATCATTCGATGAATCCGGTCCGCTAACCGAAACCGTCCTGATGGGGAATCTGGCCACGCGTAGTTATTTGTACCGGGAACCGAAAACCGGTGGAGGCTTCACTTTTCCGGGTCGCAAGAAGCTTTTTTGGGACGGCGTAAACATGAAAATCACCAACTTCGATTACGCCAACCAGTTTGTGAAACGGCAATACCGGGGTAATTATTCGTTGTAACACCCTGACAGGGCCTCCGACCGCTGTCAGGATGTCCGCACAGCTACGGCTTCAATTTCGATCAGAAAACCGTAGTGTAGTTCCTTGGTTGGGACCACGGCGCGGGCGGGTTTGTGGTTACCGAAAAAATCCGCGTAAACCGCGTTGACCTGATCCCAAAGCGAAATGTCGGCGATGTAAACCGTCGTTTTCAGGACGTGGGTCAGGTCGCTCCCGGCAGCTTCCAGAATAGCTTTGACATTGTCCAGCACCTGCCGGGTTTGTACGTCGATCGGGCCGGTGAATTTCTCCTTCGTGACGGGATGAATGGGCAACTGACCGGATACGAAAATCAGGTCGTTCCAGACTGTAGCCTGGGCATAATGCCCGGCAGGAAGCGGAGCGTTGGGGGTTTCGACGGATGAAATCATGGTGTAGAGGAGAGAGGATAGACAAGAGAGTAAAGACAAAGTGCTGGTAGCCAGTTTAGTTTGTCTTTATTCTCTTGTCTATCCTCTTTATTCCAATTCTTTTAAATACAATTGAATGGTATTTTCCAGGCCCAGATACAGCGCGTCGCAGATGAGCGCGTGGCCGATGGAGACTTCGAGCAAACCGGGGATATTCTGGTGAAAATACCGCAGGTTTTCCAGACTTAAGTCGTGACCTGCGTTGAGACCCAATCCCAATTCGTTGGCAAGTTTGGCCGCCTGAACGAACGGAGCGATAGCGGCTTCCCGGTTTTCAGCGTAGTGAGCTGCATAGGGTTCCGTATACAATTCGATTCGGTCGGTACCGACTTCTTTGGCGCCCTGCACCATCTGCTCATCGGCATCGACGAAGATCGAAACCCGAATTCCCAAGTCTTTAAACTGCTTGACGAGATCCGTCAGGTAATCCCGGTGCAAAACCGTATTCCAGCCCGCGTTGGACGTAATGGCGTCGACCGCATCGGGAACCAGCGTCACCTGGTCGGGCCGCACGCGCGTCACCAGTTCAATAAACCGCTCGTCGGGGTTGCCTTCAATATTAAACTCGGTTGTGACTACCTCTTTCAACTGCAACACATCGTTATAGCGGATGTGCCGTTCGTCGGGGCGTGGATGAACCGTTATGCCCTGCGCTCCGAACCGTTCGCAATCGAGGGCCACGTTGACCACATTCGGGTTATTGCCACCCCGTGAATTCCGCAACGTGGCAATTTTATTGATATTAACACTCAAACGAGTCATTTTTTAGGGAAGAGTTATCAGTTAAGAGTTATGAGGTGCAAACAAGCCCATCCTGTTTTCGTAACTTTGCCAAACAGTCATTGGTTCCGGAGTTAAAGTAACTCTTAACTCATAACTTTTAATTATTAACTGAAATATGGCGCTGAAACAACAAATCGATGCTGACATCAAGGAGGCTATGAAAGCCCGGGAGCAGGATCGGTTGCGGGCTTTGCGGGCGATTAAGTCGCTGATTTTACTGGAAGAAACCAAAGACGGTTCGGCCGGGGGCGACATCAAGCCCGAAGATGAACTGAAACTGCTGACCAAAGCCGTTAAACAGCGGAGGGATTCGGCCGATATTTACCGCACGCAGGGCCGCGAAGATCTTTTGCAAGCCGAACTGGCGGAAATCGCTATCATCGAACATTATTTACCCCAGCAGCTTTCGGAAGCCGAACTGAAAACCCGCGTGCAGGATATCATCGCCCGCGTTGGTGCCACCGGGCCGTCGGATTTGGGAAAAGTAATGGGCGTGGCTACCAAAGAACTGGCGGGTCAGGCCGAAGGGAAAGCCATTTCAGCGTTGGTAAAGAATTTGCTGACTACGTAAAGGGTTGAATGGTTTTGATGGTTGAAAATGGTTTTGATGGTTTAAGGGTTGAAAAATGGTTGGATGGTTAAAATTACGACGAACCATCCAACCATTTTTCAACTATCCAGCCATTTTCAACCATCAAAACCATTTTTCAGCCCTTTAACCATCAAAACCATCCAACCATTTAACAATTGAAAATCCTCGACATCATCATCCTGATTACGTTGCTCTATGGCGCGTTCAATGGCTACCGCAAGGGTTTGCTGGTGGAAATTGTGGCCATTGTGGCGTTTATCGTGGCGATGATCGTGGGATTCAAGTTTCTGGGTTTTGGCATCGACCTGCTGGCACCGTACATCAGCATGGAAGTGGCCCGGCGGTTGTTGCCGTGGCTGGGCTTTTCCATTATTTTTTTTCCGACTGTTTTTCTGATCAACCGCATCGGTTTTTCCCTGCGTCAGTCGCTCAAATACACGCTTCTGGGTACGTTCGACAGTTTGGCCGGAGCGGCCGTTGGAATTTTTACCTGGGTTTTCGGAATTAGTGTAATGCTCTGGTTGTTAACGTGGATGGGAATCCGTATGCCCGTGAAACACACGCAGGAAACGTATCTCTATCCGGTCGTAAAACCCATTGCGCCCATCGTGATGGATGTAACCTCCGGCTGGATTCCCGTAGGAACGAACTGGATTCGAAAACAAAAGGAAGAATTTTCACGCAACTGGTCCGACGATAACACCGATTCGGAAGACTCCGGCGTGGAAAGACCGCATAAAAAAGGATGATTACAACGAAGCAGGATATACGCAAGCTTAGTGACGACCAACTGAAAACCTGGCTGACCAGCCACGGCGAGCAGGGGTTTCGGGCGAAACAAATTCAGGAATGGCTCTGGAAACATTCGGTACGAACGTTTGAGGAAATGACCAACCTGTCGCTGAAAACGCGGCAATTGTTGGCCGAACATTTTGAAGTGCGGACGCTGGCGGTTTCGAAACAGCAGCAAAGTGCCGACGGTACCATCAAATCGTCGTTCCGGCTTTATGACGGTAATCTGGTGGAGGGCGTGCTGATTCCGTCGTTGCGGAAAAGCGAGGACGACCGGATGACGGCCTGTATTTCGTCGCAGGTGGGGTGTTCGCTGACCTGCAAATTCTGCGCAACGGGTTATATGGACCGCAAACGCAACCTGGAAGCCAGCGAAATGGTGGATCAGGTGGTGGCCATTGACCAGCAGGCGAAAGAAGCCTACGGAACCGGTCTGACCAACATTGTCTACATGGGCATGGGCGAACCGCTGCTCAATTATGCCAACATGCTGGAGTCGGTCGAGCGGATTACGTCGCCCAACGGCCTGGGCATGGCGGCCAAACGGATTACGGTTTCGACCGCTGGAATTGCCAAAATGATTAAAAAACTGGGGGACGATCAGGTGAAATTCAACCTGGCGCTTTCGCTTCATGCTGCCAACGACGAAAAGCGCAACCAGATTATGCCCATCAACGAGAGCAATTCGCTGCCCGCACTGGCCGAAGCGCTGACGTATTTTTACCAGAAAACCGGTACGCGGGTTACGTTTGAATACATCGTTTTCAACAACGTCAACGATACGCTGGAGGACGCCAAAGAGCTGTGGCAATTCACGAAGAAAGTACCGGCTAAAGTCAACATCATCGAGTACAATCCGATTTCGGAAGCCGACTATAAAAATACCGATCCCCAGACACTCGACCGGTTTGCCGGTTTTCTGGAAGACCGGGGCGTCATCGTCAACATTCGCCGGAGCCGGGGCAAAGACATCGATGCCGCCTGCGGACAATTGGCCGGGAAACAGTAACTTAACGCCAACTATGAGATGACGCCCTTGCTTAAGTGCCAGCGGCACGTAATGTTAATAGCAAATCGGTATTCTAAGAGTTCCAGGCGTGCCGGAGGTGCGCAACTCAGCCTATATCGCGTACCTCCGGCACGCCTGGAGCTCTTAGAATACCGATTTGCTATTAACATCGGACCCCTGGGGTCAGTCATCTCACAGTTTGCGTTAATTTACTCATACCTTTCAGGTTTTGCGATTCCAATGAAGGGTATCACTTTAGCCAGACCTGCCAGGTTTTGAAAACCTGACAGGTCTATTGCTTAACATTTAGGTAACATTGCGATCAAAAGTTTACCGTACTTTTGAGCCAAATTGATTTGTTGAGTTTTTACTAAGACTCAGTTTCACAGACTTGTATCTGCATGTTCGGATTAGAAACGGATATTTTTATCCTCCTCGCACTTTGTCTCTTCGCTGCCTGCGCTTTTGAATTTGTCAACGGATTTCACGATACGGCCAACGCCGTGGCTACGGTTATTTATACAAACTCCCTGAAACCCAATGTGGCCGTGGTCTGGTCTGGCATCTGGAACTTTATAGGTGTGTTGCTGGGTGGTATTGGCGTGGCCATGGGAATTGTCAATCTACTGCCCGTCGAATTGCTGGTCGACCAGAATGTGTATCACAGCATTGCGATGGTGCTGGCGCTCCTGTTCAGCGCCATTATCTGGAATTTAGGAACCTGGTATTTTGGTCTGCCCAGCTCAAGTTCGCACACCCTGATTGGCTCGATCCTGGGCGTTGGACTGGCTTTTTCAACGATGGGTCGGGCGGGTGAACCTGGAGGGGTCAACTGGGAAGAAGCCACGAAAATCGGGAAGGCCCTGCTGCTTTCTCCCTTGATCGGTTTTAGCCTTGCCATTATCCTGATGTTTCTGTTGCGCCGGTTGGTGAGCAACAAAGACCTTTTTAAAGAACCCAAAAAAAACACGCCCCCGCCGACCTGGATTCGCTCCATTCTGATCATTACCTGCACGGGCGTTAGTTTTTTCCACGGGTCGAACGACGGGCAGAAAGGCGTCGGGCTGATCATGCTGATTCTGATTGGGATTACCCCGGCTTATTTTGCCCTCAACAACACCATTGACCCGACCACGATGCGCGGCAATCTGGTACAGATTTCACAAATCGTCAACAAAATTGATACCACGGGGCTGTCCGATACCGATCGGGGCCGGGTGGCCGGTACAAAAGCAGAGATTGTTGATTTGCAGCGTGTGATCAGTCTGCCACTGGTGGATGGGAAGTTCAGGGCCGAAGAGCGGTTGCAGATTCGCCGGGACTTGCTGCTGATCAACAACAACGTCAAAAAGTTAATGGAAAGTGAAGATGTCGACCTGAGTGCAACCGACATCAACACGCTGACGACGAACCTGAACGAGAAAGTAGGCTTGCGCCGGTTTACGGATTATGCACCGTTTTGGGTCATTCTGATGATCGCCCTGTCGCTCGGCCTGGGTACAATGGTGGGCTGGAAGCGGATTGTAGTCACGATCGGCGAGAAAATCGGGAAGCAGCATTTAACCTACGCGCAGGGTGCTTCGGCAGAGTTGGTAGCCGCTACGACCATCGCCCTTGCCACGCTTTATAAAGCGCCGGTCAGCACGACCCACATGCTGTCGTCGGGGATTGCCGGGAGTATGGTGGCCAGCAAAGGGATCAAAAATCTGCAGGGCGGAACGGTTCGGAACATCGCCCTCGCCTGGCTGATGACGCTGCCGGTTTCCGTGACGCTGTCGTTCACCCTTTACCTGCTTTTCCGCTGGATTTTGGATTAAAGCCGGTTTTTGCTACAACCACTTCAGTTTCTCTTTCGGAATATCCTGCTCGATGGCTTCCCGCACTTTATCGATCAGAGCGTCAACGGGTTCATCTTCCCGGTAGTGCAAAGGCGGTTTGAAGCGCACAGTCAACTCGGTATTCCGCTTCTTGATCCGTAAGCCTTTCTTATCGAAAGCCCGCCGAAAACCGTTGATCACGACTGGAATTACAATCGGATTGTTGTTTTTAAGGATGTGTGCGGTTCCTTTCCGAATCGGCGCGTAAGGGCTCGTGGTCCCCTGTGGAAAACTAACCACCCAGCCGTGTTCGAGGGCTGCGGCAATGCGGTCATTGGCCGTATTATCTACTTCCCGTTTCACATCCTGCCCCTTCGCCCGCCAGGAACGCTCGACCTGAATGGCTCCTCCCAACGAAAAAATACGCGGTACCAAACCGCCTTTCATGGTTTCGCTGGCGGCAACGTAATAGTTGCGGGCACGGGGCCAGAACAAATAGACCGGGGGCGAAATCGTGTTTGTAAATCCCCATTTGACGCTACAGAAAATGTGGTAAAAAGCAATGACATCGGCAAAATACGTCTGATGGTTGGACAGAAATACTACGTTGTTGATCGGCAAATCCTTCAAATGCTCAGCCCCCTCAATGGTGATTTTGTTGTAAACCGTATACCGGAAGTAGGTAATCCAGCCAACGATGGCAATCATGATTCGTTTGATAAACAACGAGTTACCGAAAGGGTCTTTTTCGAAAACCCCCAAAAAATCCAGCCTGTCAAGCGGTTTTGGTAAAAAGCTGTAGCGGGTTGGTTTTTTCTCCGTCATTATTCAAAAGCGTTGGCGTGGTTGAACAGGTACTAAAGCGGCAAAAGCAATGCAATGTTTTCGGTATAAAGTACTAAAAGATCCATGATTTTAACTAATTCTGAACAAAATGCCCCGGGTCATTAATCCATTGCCGCCGACACCTGTCCAAGCATCAGATTGCAAAACCAACCGGCTCTTTTGAGATCAGAACGTAAGCTACCGGTTTGCCATCGAACAACCAACCAATCTTTTGATCGACCATGAAACGCTTTACACTGGCAGCATTCGCTGCGCTGACCTTCTTTCTTATTCAAACTGCATCGGCTCAGGTTCAGGTCGGCTTTCGGGCAGGGGCCAATTGGGGGGCGGTTTCCAAACCCGAATTTTTAGACAGCTTTTCACCCACTTTCCGCCTGTCGCCCGGCCCAACCGGCGCGTTGTTTCTGGAAGTTCCGGTGAGTGACCGCGTGAGCATCCGCCCCGAAATTGCGTACGTTCAAAAAGGCTTTGTGGTCGATGAAGGTTTTGATCTGTCGATAGGAAACTGGGATTTGCCACTGGGTGCCCGCGTTGCCTACCAGACCCGCTATGTGGAGCTGCCGGTTTTGGCCAAAATTAACCTGAACGAAGGACCGGTTCAAGTCTATATGCTGGCGGGAGCTGCCGCCGGTTACGCCGTCAACGGTCGGATTCGCACCCGCACCAGCGGTATTTTCCGGAGCCAGCCCATCGATGTCGACATGAATATGAATACGATGGGCTATAACCGCTGGGATTTCAGTGCCATTGGCGGACTGGGTCTCAGCATCGACGCCGGACGGGGCAAGTTCTTTGCCGAAACCCGGTATGAACACGGTTTTTCGCGGCAATATGATTTGCCCTTCCTTCAGCTTCCCATCCGCAACCGCGGACTCAGCGCGTCGATTGGCTACTCGTTCGCGATAGGGCAGTGAAGGAGGAATAATGAATGATAAATATTAAATGTAAGATGATGAATGTAAAAGTTAAGTAGCTCATCTGTACACACTTTATCATTTCACATTCATCATTTTACATTTAATATTTATTAAAAGACAGTTTGTGTGTGTTTAAGGGTTAGAGTTGAATTGGAAAAGCCCGGTGCGTTTGCGCCGGGCTTTTTTGCAATGGTTCGGGGGCATTTCGGATTAGAGAACGCCTTTCACAAAGCCGAGAACGCTATCCAACTGGCCCTTCACGGCGGGTTCAGCAGCTTTTGCGGCTACGCCCCCTTTACTCAGTTTCGAGAGTCCGCCGAGGGCCGTTGTGATGAGTGAATTGCCCGTACTGGCACTGCTTCCGCCCAGCGCCGAGAGGCCGGTTTTAACCAGATTCAGGTTGCTGGTCAGTCCGGTAACTTTCGAGAGCAGGTTCCCGCCCCCCATGAGCTTTTCGATTTGGTTTGCACCGAGGGCCATTTTGGCCAGGCTCACTGCTTTTTGCAAAATATCGCCTTTCAGCAAACCGCTTTGCGCCAGCGGAATCAATTTTTTCAGGTTTCCGACTTGTCCCAGCAATTTGTCTTTCAGACTTCCGGTGCTGCTTTTGGCTTCGGTTTCGAGGGCCGTGGTGCCGGCCTGCAACGCTTTCACGGTGCCGGTTTTGTCGCCTTTCGCATTGGCTGCTACGGCTTTATCGAGCAGGGCCGCTGTTGAGTCGGAGCTGATCAGGAGGGCGTGAAGCGACGTGATGGCACCCCGGGCCGGTGCTGCCGCCGGTGCTGCCGCCGATGCGGTTGACGCATAACTGATGGCTGCGATCGAAGCCGCAAAACAGAAAATGATTTTCTTCATAGTAGTATGGTTTTTAGCGTTTTTTCAAGCGAATTGGGCTGGCCTGATAGGCACGCAGAAAGTTAATGCTTTTACAAACATGAAAGACAAGGAGACTTCGTTTAGTTTTTTGGAAAACCGGTCGCTGGGCGTACACTTTTGTCCGCATTTGAACAGGGATTGTCCGGCTTCGTACACTTGAAAAGTAAGTGTAAATTCCTATTTTCTGATTATCAATTAGTTATAAAATTGGTATTGCCTTGGCACGGCGTTGGCATTATAGATCATCGAACAGGAAACAACAACGCTAAGACATAAACAACACAATACTAAACAACAAATATCATGATGAATTTACTGAGTAATCTGATTTGCACCGCTATCCTGAGTACTACCCCGGTTGACAACGGAACGGCTCCCAAAACCCTCACGTTCGATGCCAGTGCCTACGTGACCATCAACAACCAAATCCGGGTTGCGGTCGAAAAAACCGCCCTTGAGCCGGTGGTCGTTCTGTTGCGTGACAAAAACAACCGGGTGATGTTTCAGCAATTTGTGGGCAAGAAAGAACAGAAGTACGCCGTCAAACTGAACGTTGCGGAGTTGCCCGATGGCAAGTATGAACTGGAAGTAAAATCGAAAGAAGGCAGCATTGTCAAAGAGGTGAACCTGGGTTCGGAGCCGGTTGAAGCGCCAACGCGACTGGTGGTCATGAACTAACAACTTCGGGTATCTAACACATAAAAAAGGCCAGGTCGCTCCTGGCCTTTTTTATGCGTTACTGTACGTACTTTTTCCGATCATTCGCCTGCCGATCCACCATCCAACCCGGATATTCGGGAGCCAGTTTGCTGATGTCATCCAGTTTTTTCAGGTCGTCGGCACTCAGAACGACGTCGATTGCTTTGAGGTTGTCTTCGAGTTGTTCCGGTTTTTTGGCTCCGATAATAACCGTCGTTACTGCGGGTTGGTGCAACAGCCACGCGAGCGCGATCTGGGCTACCGAAACGCCTTTTTCTTCGGCCATCGGTTCCATCACGTCCAGAATATCGTATGCTTTTTCCTTGTTGACCGGTGGAAAATCAAAATTCACCCGGCGGGAATCTTCCGGTTGTTTGTTGCGACCGTATTTGCCGCTCAGCAAACCGCCCGCCAGCGGGCTCCAGACCATCAGGCCCACTTTTTGATCCAGCAGCAGCGGAACAATCTCACGCTCCAGATCCCGGCCCGCAATGGTGTAATACGCTTGCAGGGACACAAATTTGGCCAGATCCTTGTGTTCAGAATACGACAACGCTTTCATCAAATGCCAGGCTGCCAGGTTGCTGCAACCGATGTAACGGACTTTCCCACTCTTCACCAGATCGTCCAACGCCCGGAGCGTTTCTTCCAGCGGGGTTAGAAAATCGAAACCGTGGATCTGATACAGGTCGATGTAGTCGGTGTTCAGCCGACGCAGACTTTCCTCGGCCTGCTGCACAATGTGCTTCCGGCTCAAGCCGATCTGGTTGGGTCCTTCACCCATTTTACCCCGGACTTTGGTGGCAATGACCAGATCATCGCGGTTGAGACCGAGGTTTCGAATGGCCTGACCGGTAAGTTGTTCCGACACGCCTTCGGCATAGACATTGGCGGTGTCGATAAAATTAATGCCCGCATCGACGGAGCGTTTCAGAAGCTGATCGACCGGTTCCTGCTCCAGTTTTCCAATGGCCGCCCACATGCCCGTGCCGCTTCCGCCGAAGGTCATGGTGCCTAAACAAAGCTCGGAAACCAGTAATCCGGTGTTTCCCAGAAGGTTGTATTTCATAGTGTGTGATGATTTTGGGTTTTTCGGTACCGCTTCAGGCTGCTTTGGGAAGCGTTATACCGTTCATTCTAACAAAACCGGTTGCAATTCGTTTCATTGAACAAATGATGTTATTGTTATGCGCCCGATTGTCATGTTCCTCGTTTTTAGTTTTTCCGCTGGTGCCTGTTTGGGACAAAGCGATACCGTTCGGCAAAAACCGCAACAACTCCCGACCACGATTGCGCCCGTAGTGACGCCTTCGAATAGTGTACCAATGACGAGCCCGGCTGCCGAACCGGTATCGACGCCGGGCAAAGTCATCAGTCCGCGCGAGGGAAGAGGCAAACGTAAGGTCAGAGTCGTTCCGCCGAGCGATCCCAATGCCTTTGGCGTGGGAGCAACCCTGGAAAAACGTGATACCACCCGGCGGAAGGACAATTAATCTATTGATTTTGCAAGGTGATCGAACCGCCTGCTTGCAGCTTCAACGTCACAAAACCGGGTTCTGAAGGTTCAACGGTCGCTTTTTGTGAGGTTTTGATAACGTAGGTATTGAAAGGCAGTTTTAGGCGGGTTGTGCCGCCTTGGTCGGTTTTTACCGTAATCTCTTTCACGATTCCGGCACGTTTTTGAGCACTGACCAGAAAAGCCCCTTCCGTTCGTAAATCCCTAAAACCGGCGTCTTGCCAGGTGGCGGGAATGGCCGGAAAAATTTCGAGAAAACCGGCGTAACTCTGGATCAGCATTTCCTGTAAACCGGCAGCAAACGCAAAGTTTCCTTCCAGCGTGAACGGTCGGTACGTAAACTTCGATTTTCCGGATTTAGTCTGATCGCCGTTCAGGTGAAACGAGTTGACTGAACAAAAGGCCGAGGCAAAGGTATGCAGGGCTTCGGCGGCTCCCGATCCGTCTTTCGCCCGCGCTTTCAGACTGCCCAGCCAGGCGTAGGAATAGCCACACCACCAATCCGGCCCGACGCGGTCGAGCAACGCCAGTGAATTCTGAATAATCTGCTGCGACTTTTCGCCGTCTTCCCACCGAATCAGGCCCAGTGGATGAATCGCCATGAGGTGCGAAAAATGGCGGTGGGATTCATTGTAGGGTAAACTGGCGGCAAACATCAGTTCGTTCCGGTCGCTCAACGCAAAATCACCAAACTGGTTTTGAATAGCCTGCCAATGCCGGGTATCCGCTTCGTTGCCCAAAGCCGTCGCCATTTCGGTTGCGGTTTTAAACACAAACTTCATGAGGGACAAATCGTAGTTGGTGTTAGTGGGAAACCAGGCTTCCAGTTTATTATCCTTGATTTCCGGACTCGAGCTGATGGGCAGTTTCCTTTTTCCGTTTTCATCCAAAACCGTCAGTTGTTCCAAGTGCTGCGCCACGCCTTTCAGCCACGGATAGGCTTTCTGGCGCAGAAAAACCGCATTGTTGCTATACCGCCACTGTAAATAATAATGCTGCGCCAGCCAGGCCGAAACCGTGGGCGAGAGCGAATACTGAATCCACCCACCCATCTCCTTGCCTGTCAGTGTGGTGACGCCCGGAACGGCAATCCCGTCGGTTCCGAAATACCGTTTGGTGTAGTCGCGATACGTCGGCAAATTCTCTTCCAGGTGATTGATGTACCCGATGCTTTCTTCCAGATGATTCCCGCTGTAGCTCGGCCAGTAACTCAGTTGCGTGTTCAGATCATGGTGGTAATCGCCTTTCCAGGGCGGAATCCGGCCGTTGTCGGCCGTCCAGACGGCTTGGAGCGAAATTGGTGGCGCATCGGCACGGGCGGTGGCGCCAAACTTGTAGGTTTCCAGATACCATTGTTTTTGGAGCAGCGAATCCGGCACCTGAACCGACGACTTCGACCAGAACCGCTGCCACCAGCTTCGGTGTGAAGCCAGATCGGCGGCAAAAATTCGGTTGGTCGACGCGGTTTTTGCCAAACTGGCGGTTTTCTTTTTTTCGGGATACGCCGACGCAATGGTCCAGGTTCCTTCCAACGTGCTGCCTTTCCGCGTCCATTGCACCGTGACATCGTACGAAAAACCGCCCCAGCCGGTCTGGTGATACGTGATTTTGTTTTTTTGCTGCAAAACGGTCCCTTGGGAATACCCTAAACGCACCAGATCGTCGCCATCGACCACGGCATTTTCGGCTTTTCCCTGAATGGATTTGCCATAAGCCGGCGGTATCAGTTCAAGAGTGAAGTGGGCCGGGATTTTCTCGAAACGAAACCAGCCAACCGGTTCGGTTGCGTGGACGAACGAACGCAAAACCGCTCCGTTCTGCCAGGTCACTTCCGCAACGGCCTCCTGAATGAGCAGCCGGGCCGACTGCACGGACCCGAGTGCGGCCGTGTTGAATTCGAGAGCCGCCCCCGGAATTTTGGTCGGGCCGGGTTCTTCATCATACGGTTTATCGAAATACTGCTGAACGATTTTGTAGTCTTTTTTCATGACTTGATTCTGCACCCACTGGTAGCTGAATTCGGGCCGGTCGAGCCCGCGCATCGGGCGCAAATCCCACAAATCCACCCGATCCAGCGAGAACCGGAGACGGTCGTTTTTCTGCCAGATCAGCGCACCCAGAACCCCGTTGCCCAACGGCAGCGCTTCGTCCCAGCGGGTGGGCAGTTGCGAAAACCGGAGATCCTGCGGGCTGACTTTGAGCGATTGCGCGGTAGTCGGCTGAGGGCCTAACAGAAACCAGCAGGCGATTCCTGTCAAAAATGAACGAATTTGATTTGCACAGATGGTAGTCGGGATCATAAAAGGGTAGAGGGCGGTATTTTAAGGAAGGCAAGGTCTACAGGCGTAGGCAAAAAAGCAAATGAGATGAAAGAAGTGAGATGAAAGAATAAAGACCTGTTGGGTGGGTAGTGAATGGTCTTTTTTCTCCCGTCTTTTCTCTTTAATCCCGGCTGCGTATCTTGCCGTCCAACAAAAACCTATTCCCATGAACCGATTTAGAAATTTCCGCTTCGGCACCTTGCGCGATTCCATTCCTTTTGCCATTCTGATAGCGCTCTATTTAGTCGTAAACCAGGCCGCTCAGGCCCAAACCGGCTCGTTGGCAGATGTCAGCTTTATGGAAGGTCGCTGGAAAGGAACCTTCAACGGCGGGCCGATCGATGCGGCCTGGGCTGCTCCGCAGGGCGACAACCTGGCCGGTTTTATGCGCATGATGAAAGACAACAAAGTGACGATGTATGAACTGTTGATTTTTGAGCAAACCGAAAAAGGACCGATCGTGCTGGTCAAACACTTCAAACCCGGTTTGATCGCTTCGGAAGAAAAAGACGTGTCGGACCGGTATTCGTTCATCGAGGCCAAAAAGAACCAGGCCTTGTTTGAAAAATCGGACGGCTCGATCCGGATTATCTACGAAAAACGCTCGGACAACCAACTGGTGATTCAACGCGGCAATCAAAAGGACGGCAAGTGGGTTTTCGCCGATTTGTTTGTGTTTGACCGGGTTCGGTGAGGAACTCCCCAAAGGGCCGGGGTGTTGTGACGTGAAGCCCAATGCTGAGCAACACCCCCTGCATGAAAAAAGTCTTAAAAAGAATGGCCCTGATTCTCGTTTCCCTCCTCATTCTCCTGGTTATTGCCGTCGTTGCGTTTGTAAATTTTGCTCCCCAGTTCGGCGAAAACCCGGCGGGTGAGCGGCTGAAACGCATGCAGGCTTCCCCCAATTTTAAAGACGGTACGTTTCAGAATCTGGTGCCGACCAGCCTCGATATGTCGGCGGGGAAAATGGTGTCGGCTACCTGGAAAATGCTGACGGGCGTGCCGGGAGCCGAGCCGACTGATACCATCCAAACCGTCCCGTTTGATCAGGCGGTTTTTGAAGGCAATGGCGGACCCGAGCAGGTCGCCATTAGCTGGTTCGGGCATTCATCTTTGTTGATTCGGATTCAGGGGAAAACCTTGCTGACCGACCCGGTTTTTAGCGAACGGGCGTCGTTTGCGTCCTTCAGTGGCCCAAAGCGGTTTCCCTTTGATCATTACATGAATGTGGATGAACTGCCGCCGGTAGACGCCGTTGTGTTGTCGCACGACCATTACGATCACCTGGATTACGAGACTTTTACAAAGCTGAAGGGAAAAGTCAGCCGGTTTTTTGTGCCGCTGGGCGTGGGTGCGCATCTCGAAAAATGGGGGATTGCGCCGGATCAGATTACGGAACTGGACTGGCATGAATCCGTCAAATTTGACGATCTGACGTTGGTGTGTGCCCCGGCGCGGCATTTTTCCGGTCGCAGCCTGACCAACCGAAACGGCACGTTATGGTGTTCGTGGGCGTTGCTGGGAACGCAGAAACGGGTGTATTACGGGGGCGATACGGGCTATTATCCGGGTCTGAAAACCATCGGCGAGAAATACGGCCCCTTCGATATTGCTTTGCTGGAATGTGGTGCCTACAACGAAGACTGGATCGATATTCACATGATGCCGGAACAAACGGCTCAGGCTCAACTGGATGTCAAAGGCGACCTGTTGATTCCGATTCACTGGGGGAAATTCAATCTGGCCCTGCATACCTGGCGCGATCCCATTCAGCGGTTGATGAAAAAGTCGGCCGAACTAGGCACCAAAGTCGCCACGCCCCGGATTGGCGAAGTGGTCGTTCTGGGTTCGACGGTTCCGACCGGGCGGTGGTGGGAAGCCATGCCGTAGTCGCTACAGCCGGTCTACCAAGCCTTTCATCATTTCCACAAAATACGCGCCGTTTTCCGGCCCGAACCAGTTCATCGTCCTGGTCTCATACGAATTCTTGTGGTAATATTTGTCGGGCGTAATGTAACCGACATAGCCGCCGTTGAAACTCGTAACCATCAACTGAAAGCCTTTCCGGTCGGCTTCCTGCCGAAGTTCGGCCACCAGCTCGCCCGAGAAATCGCAGGGCGTACCGAGCAAAACCGTCTGACCGATGCGCAACGCCTTCAGGTCGGAAGGGTAGTCGCCGTAAACGGAATGGAACAGCCAGCCACGCACCCGCCAGTCTTCGATTACACGGGCCTGGGGTTCACGCAGTTGCAGGGGCAAGGTCAGGATTTCCAGCGTGCTGTCGGGCTGCGTTTTGAACTGGGGCAAGGTCGGTAAAATCCGCGCGGTCAGCGTATCGGCGTAGGTTCGGATGGTGGCAAATTCGTCTTTCCCCGGCGTGGTTTTCGAACCGGTACTGCCCACCGATCCGGCCATGAAGGCCACAAAGCTGCCGGTTTGCTTTTCCAGCCGGTCCACCAATGCGCCCGGATAATCGCGGCTGAGGTATTGATAATCGGCCGCCCGGAAAATGGTAGCGTGTGCTCCAAACGTACAGAGGAGGGCCGATTCGCCGGTATTTTTTTTGAGTTTCAGAAGCCGTACGTTGCCATCCACTTTTCCCTCCTGGTTCATTCGATTATACACCAGATCGGGAGCGTCGAACTGCGAAAAACCCACTTCCACCGGAGCCATCTGCTTCTGCGCCAGCACAATCGATTTCAGGATAGTATCCGTGATGTGATCAACTACGCGCTGGTCAAAATCGCCCGCAAACAGTTCGCCGACCAGACCGGGCGCCCAGCCGCCCAGGCTGTTGTGGCTGTGAATCGCACCCGTGAACACATTCTCCCACTGAAATCCGATTTCCGGCAATCTTTTTTTTAGTTGCTCGGTTACGGTGGGGGGCGTGATGAGTAAATCCAGCGCAATAATGGCTACTTTGGTGCCGCCGTTGCTGAGAACGATGGTCCGGACATAAATGGAATCGCTGACGGTGGTCCAGTGCTGGCCTCTTCGGGCCCCGTAACCGCCCGTTGGCGTGGTGAACGAAGGCGTCAGGTTGGTCTTCGCCCAGCCTGCCCGCAAACCCGCAGACGGGTTGGGCGGTGGGGCCAGGTCCAGCAATTGCTGCCGCGTATACCGGTAATAGTCGGTTTTCCGATACGGCTCATCATCGACGGGTGCCAGGCTGACGGCTAAAAACAGGAGAATGGCCGCGACCAGACCCAGCAGCACTTTGAAGAAGACACGGAAGTATTTCATGATTTTTGAAGCCCAAATCTAACAAAATCTAACCTTGTATCGTCAAATCCAGTTAATAGCTAAAATTAGTTTAGTGTTTATCAGTTATGGTGTATGGTTAGGCGTAAATTATTTCCTTGGTTTCCAGCGCGTTTAACTAGTAAAACCATAAATTTTAACGTTTAACACGACAGGTGATTATTTTTACGGATGCAAGCCAGCACAACCCCATCGAAAACGGATACCACCCCTAAACCGGTCGTTTCCCGGCGGCTCGACCGCATGTTTCTCGCTCTCAGCGACGTCGCGTCGTTTGTCGGGCAATTTTTTAAGGAAGTTTTTGTTCCGCCCTACGAAGGAAAGGAAATTGTCCGGCAATGTTACGAGGTGGGCGTTCGTTCGTTGCCGCTGATCTCGCTGACGGGTTTCATCACCGGAATTGTATTTACCAACCAGTCGCGACCGTCGCTGGCTACCTTTGGAGCCACTTCCTGGCTTCCCTCGCTGATTTCCATCGCGCTGGTTCGGGCACTGGCTCCGTTGGTAACGGCCCTGATTGCCTCCGGGCGGGTGGGCTCCAACATCGGGGCCGAGCTGGGTTCCATGCGTGTAACGGAGCAGATCGAAGCAATGGAGGTTTCGGGTACCAATCCGTTCAAGTTTCTGGTCGTTACCCGGGTTATTGCCACCACGTTTATGATCCCGGTTTTGGCGATGTTCTTCGTTTTTCTGGGCGTACTGGGGTCGTATGTCAATGTCGCCCAGAACGAAAAAACCAGTTTCATGTCTTTCATCGAAACCTTTTTCAGTTCGATTACTTTTCTGGATATCAACTCCACCGTTGTGAAAGCCCTTATTTTCGGGTTTACCATCGGCATTGTTGGCTGTTACAAAGGCTACAATTCGTCGAAAGGGACGGAAGGGGTCGGAAAAGCGGCCAATGCCTCGGTGGTTACATCGATGTTCCTGGTTTTTATCGAAGAACTGTTGTTCCTCCAAATCATCAACGCCATTCGCGCTGCGTAACGCATGAACACGAAAAAATCGGTTAATCACCCGAAAGAGTCCGTCATTGTGATTCGGGATCTGAAAATTTCGTTCGGCGATTTGCACGTCCTGCGCGGGGTCGATCTGGATTTGTATCAGGGCGAAAACCTGGTAGTACTGGGTCGCTCAGGAACGGGCAAGTCGGTTCTGATCAAGATTATTGCCGGTTTGCTGGAGCCGGATGAAGGATCGGTGAATGTGCTGGGCGAAGACGTGGCGAAACTCAACAAGCGGGAACTGGACGCTTTACGGCTAAAGCTGGGATTTTCCTTTCAGAACAGCGCCCTGTACGACAGCATGACCGTTCGCGAGAACCTCGAATTTCCGCTGATCCGGAATGTGCGGAATCTGAGTCGCAGCGACATCGACAAAGCCGTTGAGGAAGCCCTGGAGGATGTTGGACTGAGCCAAACCATCAACCAGATGCCATCGCAACTGTCGGGCGGACAGCGCAAGCGGATCGGCATTGCCCGGACGTTGATTCTGAAACCGGAAATCATGCTCTACGATGAACCTACGGCGGGTCTGGACCCCATTACGTCCAACGAAATCAACAACCTCATCAACGAGGTGCAGGAGCGCCACAATACCTCATCGATCATCATCACCCACGATCTGACCTGCGCCAAAACCGTCGGCGATCGCATTGCCATGTTACTCGATGGCCGGTTTGAACGGCAGGGTACGTTCGAGGAAGTTTTTGAAGATTCGAACGATGAGCGCGCAAAACAGTTCTATGAATACAACTTTGTTAATTAAACCCCTAAATCCCCTAAAGGGGACTTTAAAATCCGGGTTTAGTTGCGTCCAAGTCCCCTTTAGGGGATTTAGGGGTTAATAAGCCAGGGACATCGGTAAAAAAAGACATACTCCATACCTCAAAAAAACATTAAATGAAAGCGGCAGAAAATAAGCGGGCCATCACCGTCGGGATTTTTGTGTTAATCGGCATTGTGATTCTGGTTACGGGAATCATGGTGCTGGGCGGACAGCAGAAGCGGTTTGTCAAAAGCATTCGTGTGAACGCGATTTTTGACAACGTCGGCGGATTGCAGGCCGGTGCGAATGTCTGGTTTTCCGGTGTGAAAATCGGCACCGTTCGCCGGATTCAGTTCTATGGAAATTCGCAGGTCGAAGTGACCATGAACATCGAGGAATCGAGTCAGCAGTATATCCGCAAAGATGCACTGGCCGCCCTGAGCACCGACGGGTTGATTGGGAATAAAATTGTGGAAATCGTTGGTGGCAGCATGAAGGCGGGAACGGTGGAGGATGGCGATATTCTGCACGCCAAAGCCGCCCTGAATACGGATGAAATCATGGCGACGCTTCAGCAAAACAATAACAACCTGCTGCGCGTCACCTCCGATGCCAAAAAAATTCTGGACGAAGTATTGAAAGGGAAAGGCATGGCAGGGGCGGTTTTGCGGGATTCTACGATGGCTAATCGCTTTAAAAATACGATGGCTAATCTCCAGATAGCTTCGAGCGGGGCGGCTCAGGCCACCAAATCGCTGAGCCAGGTGTCGAACTCCCTGAACCAGTATGCCGGTAAACTGAACACGAAAGGAACGTTGGCCAGCGATCTGGTGTCCGACACGGTTATTTTCCACGACCTGCGGATGTCGTCGGCCAAGCTGCGGCAGGTGTCGGGAACGGCGGCTGAAGCGACAGAGAACGTCAAGCGGGCGAGCGATAAACTCAACAGCAGCGACAACGCCATCGGAATTCTGCTCAACGACCAAGCCGTGAATAAGAACCTGAAAAATACGATCCAAAACCTGGAAAGCAGCAGCTACAAACTCGACGAAAACCTGGAAGCCTTGCAGCACAACTTTTTGTTGCGTGGTTTTTTCCGGCGCCGGGCCAAAGAGCAGGCCAAACAGAAAGAAGCGGCTGCAACAGCCGCCACCGTTACACCCGATACGAGCGTGCGGAAGTAACGGGACGGAAACCGTATCTTTAGGGCATGGTAGCAACCCAACCCATTGGCGTGTTCGATTCCGGCTACGGGGGTCTGACGGTCCTGAAGTCGATTGTTCAGCAACTGCCGCAGTACGACTACATTTATCTGGGCGACAACGCCCGCACGCCCTACGGCACACGTTCGTTCGAAACCGTTTACCACTACACGCTGGAATGCGTTCAGCACCTGTTCGATAAAGGGTGTCGACTGGTAATTCTGGCCTGTAATACGGCTTCCGCCAAGGCGTTGCGCAACATTCAGCAGCTCGATTTGCCAACCCTCGCGCCCGATCGTCGGGTTTTGGGCGTCATCCGGCCCACCACGGAGGTCATTGGAACGTATTCCAAAACCGGTCACATCGGGATTCTGGCCACGCGCGGAACGGTGACGTCGGAGTCGTATGTGGTCGAAATCGAAAAGTTTTTTCCGGACTTGAAGGTCTATCAGGAAGCCTGTCCGATGTGGGTGCCGCTGGTCGAAAATGGCGAACACAACGGCCCCGGTGCCGACTATTTCGTTCAGAAACACCTTGACCGGCTGTTGCAACAATCGCCGGAAATCGATACGCTTTTGCTGGCCTGCACGCATTACCCGCTCTTACTCCCCAAAATCCGGCAATTTGTTCCTGAAAATCTGACGATTTTGAGTCAGGGCGACATTGTTGCCAATAGCTTGCAGGATTACTTACAGCGTCACCCGGAAATCGACGCCCAATGCAGCAAAGGCCGGACGCTGCACTTTTATACCACGGATTCGGCGGAAGAATTTGAACAGAAAGCCGGGCTGTTCTGGGGAAAACCGGTGCGGGCGGAATGGCTAAAGCTATAAGTAATAAGGAACCTGTTGCCGCTAAATTTCCTTATGAATTTAAATGTATCGACATGAAATAGCTATGGCACAACGATCCGTAAAAACCGTTATCAAACCACACGCCCAGAAAATGGGGCCTTTAACCATGCACCAGCCGCTGCCGGCCAGCGGCATCGACCAACTCGATCCGTTTCTGCTGCTGCACCACCACGGGCCAACGGTGTTTCCGGCGCACAACAGCGGATTGCCGTTCGGGCCTCACCCGCACCGGGGCTTTGAAACCGTGACTTTTATCTATGAGGGCGATGTGCAGCACCGCGATAGCAGCGGTTTTTCCAGCACAATTCAAAGTGGTGGCATTCAATGGATGACCACCGGTAGCGGCCTTGTACATTCGGAGAGCTCCTCCGCAGAATTCAGGGAAAAAGGTGGCCCCGTCGAACTCATTCAACTCTGGACCAATTTGCCGGCCCGGTTCAAAATGGTAAAACCGCATTATGTCGGATTACCGAAAGCGGCTCTTCCGGTCGTGACGCTGGAAGGGGGCAACGGGTCGGTGGCCATAACGTCAGGCGTGTGGGAAGAAACGACCGGACCTGTTCAGCCGGTTTATGATGTCGAACTGGCGAACGTAACCCTGTTGCCGGGCGGTTCGTTTACGCGCCGGATCGAAGCGTCGCGCACGATTCTGTTTTATCTGTTAAACGGTTCAGTGGTTGTTAACGGTCAGGAAATTACGGGCCGGACGCTGGTGGTTTTTGACCATGACGGAGATGAACTTGAGGTCCGCGCAACCGAAGATTCCCGCATTTTACTGGGATCTGCCGAACCGATTAATGAACCCGTCGTGTCCTACGGCCCGTTTGTGATGAACACCGAACAGGAAATCCGGCAGGCGGTTTCTGACTATCAGAGCGGACGAATGGGACATCTCAGTTAATTTTCAGAACCGTATACGCGGCCTGATTGGGCTGGCGGATTTTCGTTCCTAAGGTCGTGTTGGCGCGGTCATCGTCGTGAATGACGAGCAGGTGGTTAGCATCGATCAGCGTCAGATCTTCGGCTTTGTGATTGAAGTGAATGGGCTGGCCAGCCGCATCGCGCACCGGTTTGAAGGGTCGGTTGTTCAGCAATTCGTCGGTCGTTGCCGTCCAGAGATACGCGTCTAACTGGCCGTTGGTTTCAATGGATGTCAGCAGCCAGAACAGCTTGCGGTTGCGGTCGTATTCGATGCTCGACAGAGCCAGCGGCTGGGGCAAACCGGCCACCGTCGCCGGGTCGAAGTCGGCCACGATGCGCCAGTTGTCGCGCAGCGCCAGCCGTTCTCCTTCAGCGGTTTTCTCCACAAAAAACGGCACGGTGACGATGCGAACCCGGTAGTCGAACTTATCATATTTTTCGCCTTCCTCCCGAATTCCGAACAGCAGCAGCGAATCCATCACCGCCAGCCCTTCCACTTTGAAATAAGGCATCCCGTTCGGAAAAGCCGGGCGGTTTTGGGCTAAGAGTTTGCTGAGTTTTTCCCGGTAAGCCACGGAGTTTTTCGCCCCCCGCTGCGGTGCCAGCACCTGCGGATTCGCTTCGTTGCCCTTTTTCCAGTACAGAATGGTGTTATAGCCATCCCAGTCGGTCGAACCCGCTTTGACCCGGTCGAAGGCGGTGGTCAGAAAAACGTAGTCGCCGTTGGTGGCAAAATCTTCGTATTTCCGGGCTTCCCGAAACGCGTTTGCCAGCAGGGGCGTGGGCCGAACGGTGGTGTCGGCAAAGCTTTTCCAGGGTTTGGTAAACACCGAACTGAGATTGGCGGGCATGTCTTTGTCGTTGGCGACGTACACCGTTCCGTTATCAAACAAAACCGCTGATGCCTCGCACCAGACCGGGTTTCCGTCGGGCATTTTCGTGCCGGAATCGCAGCAGGTCAGCAGGTTTTCCGTTTCAATTGACGCACGCAGAACCGGAACGGTTTTCCCGGTTCTGGTTTGGCTTGTTTTACACGCGACCAGCGAAAGAGAGAGCAGCAATAGGCCGACCCAGATGGAATGGTTTCTCATCAGACAAAGCGGGAACAATAGATGTACATTACCAGAAGGTAAAATTAATGAAGGAAGCTTTAAATACCCCGTTTTTATGCAACACTTCCCGACCCCACCGCGTATCGTCAGGTATAGATAAAAAGGTTAGAATTACAGGCCCCGGTACTTGCCGGGGTTTTGTTTTTCAAGTTGTTACCATCGGTGCAGCAGTGCGAAAGATAACGGATTTACGTAGTATATTTACCTGTATATCTGTCAATATCGTCCTGCATGAAGCAACGCTACCTGATTAGTCTGATCGGATTCTTTTCTTTTCACCCGGTTTTTGCTCAATCGCCTTCGCAACCGCAAAATCGGATTTATGCGGAAATCGGCGCATTGGCCTCTTCCACCGATCGAACGCCTTTCTGGCTTCGATCCAATCAATACGGAATTATACCGTTGACAGCGCCATTCGGCACCTTTCGGGTTGGCGGGGCTGGAGCCGTGTTGCTCAGTGATACGACAACCGGCCGCTACCAGGCTCGACCCAACCGGGCGTGGCGGTTGGAATACCAGGCCGAAGCGGTGGCCAATGTCGGAAAATCGGGCCAGCTTCTGTTGCCGGAAGCCTATGTAAAACTGGCACACCGGGGTATCGAGTTGGTGCTGGGTCGTCGGCGCGAGGTGATTGGTCTGGTGGATTCCACGCTTTCGTCGGGTTCGTATGCCTGGTCGGGAAACGCCCTGCCGCTTCCGAAGGTGCAGTTTGGAACGCGCGGTTTTGTGCCGCTCGGACGGCGGGGCTGGCTGTCGATCAACGGCTTTATTGCCCACGGCTGGTATGCCAAAACCTGGTATTTGCGGCACTCGTTTCTGCACCAGAAATCGCTGATTTTCCGCATCGGCAAGCCCACGTCAACGCTTCGGCTGTATGCCGGAATCAACCACAATGCGCAATGGGGCGGACAATCCGACTACATCGATCCGAAATTTGCCGTCAATGGCAAACTCCCCGGCCGCCTGGAGGACTTCCCGAACGTGCTGTTTGCCATCCGCACCAACGGCCTGAACAACGATCGGCTCACCTCGTTCGACTACGTGAATTTATACGGTAATCACTTGGGCTCCATCGACTTTGCCGGAGAACTCCGGTTTCCGGCGGTGGATCTTTTTGTGTATCACCAACATGCTTTCGACGATGTGACGGGCATGTTTTTTAAGAATCTTCCCGATGGATTGAGCGGGATTCGGCTGCGGAACAACCGTCCGGGTGCTTCAGGTTTCCAACTGAATGAGGTGCTGCTGGAATTTCTCACCACCCTGAGCCAGAGCGGACCCACCTTGTACCAAACTAATAAAGCCTGGAAAGGAGCCGATAATTACTTCAATAATTCGCAATACCGGGAAGGCTGGACGTACCAGAACCGGGTGATCGGGACGCCCTTTCTAACCCGACGGCAGGACATTCAGGCGGCTTATCAAAACACCAGCGACTGGGCCTTTGTCAACAACCGGGTTCAGGTGTTTCATGCGGCTCTGCGGGCGACAGTGGCCCGACAGATCGACCTGCGTGCCCGGGTTTCCTACAGCCGCAATTACGGGATTCCGGAAGTTTTTCTGGCGGGACCTCCCACCCAGGTATCGACCTGGGTGCAGGCTGGTTTTCCGCTTCGCTGGCTTGGCGGATCCTATCTGACAGCCGCTCTGTCGGCCGATGTGGGGCAGTTGTATGAGGATGCCCTGGGCGGTTTCATAGGGTTTCGAAAAACCGTTTTGAGAAAAAAGAAGTAAGACAATAGAAAAAAGACGTAAACCGTCGTGGGTCTTTCTTCGCCTGTAAAATTTAATCCTGCTTTTTCCGTTGTAGGTTTGCCGCTGAACCAATACCGTCGTTCACCACTGAAGGGCCGTTTTACACGTTTCAGTTTGTGGTTTTCCCAGTTGAGCCTTTTACCGATTTGATTCCCGTCGTTTGGTTACCACTTTTGTCGTATCGTGATGGATGCAGGCGCGAATGACCTCTTTCCGGAACAGTAAACAACTAGAAGAGCGTAACTATCAACCCGTTGTGAAGCTAAAAATACTCTATATCTTTCTCTGGTTCTCCACGGCGGCAACGCCCGGCTTTTCGCAAATAGCCCGAAAAGTGAACCTCATGCTTAACATGGGGTTGGGGATGCAGACGTATGCTTTGGGGGGATTGTGTAACGGAGCCTCTTTTGAACTCGGCTTTACGGATCAGGTCAGCGTGGGCGGTTTTTTCGATTATGCCCTGTACGGCACCAAATTTGGAGACCGCCAGTGGAAATCACAGTTTGTCAGCATCGGTCTCCGCAGTTCCTACCACCTGTCCAACCTGCTGGCCATCGGAGACGATAAATTTGATCCGTATGCCGGTTTGGCCGTCGGCACGCGCAGCACCATGCGCCGTGATAAGGCAGACCATGCAGGCTATTTCAAACCCCGCCCCAAAGGCATTTTCCCGGGCATTCACCTCGGTGGCTTCTACCGGTTTAGCCAGAAAATCGGCGGTTTTGCTGAAGTCGGCCTGGGAATATCACCCATCCGATTGGGAATCACCGGGAAATTCTAAGGCCGTCCGTTCCGGATAGGTCACTCAATCGTTAGAAATAAAAAGAGGAATGATAAATGTAAAATGATGAATATCAAATCTAAAAGTGTTTCAACGCGACGCACTTTTAGATTTGATATTCATCATTTTACATTTATCATTCCTCTCCCATACCGTATAGGCCGGTTAATCTTCGTACCCGTCGCTTTTCATCAGTTCCTGCTCTTCTTTCAGCCGCAGCCGTTGCACGTAGCCAGATACCCAGATACTGACTTCGTAGAGCAGCACCAGCGGAATGGCCACCAGAATCTGGCTGTACACATCCGGTGAGGGGGTAATGATGGCCGCAACCACCAAAATAACGACCAGCGCATGACGGCGGTAGGCACGCATGAACTGGGGAGTCAGAATACCAATTTTAGACAGGACAAAAGCCGCAATCGGCATCTGGAACGTCAAACCGCAGCCCAGCGTCAGCGTTGCGAGCGTTGAAATGTATGAAGTAATGTCGAACTCATTGACAATGCGCGGATCAAGCTGGAAATTGGCCAGAAAGTTGAGCGCCAGAGGAGAAACAATGTAGTAACCGAAGAGAACACCTGAGAAAAACAGCGACGTTACAAAAAAAACGGCACCCCGCGCAGCCCGGCGTTCTGACGATTTCAAACCCGGCATGATAAACCGCCACAGTTCCCAGAAGGCATAAGGAAAGGCAAACAGCAACCCGATCATCAGCGAGGCTGTCAGTGCCATCGTAAACTGACCACCCACCTCACGACTTTGGAGCGTAAAATTCAGCTTTTCAACACACAAGTCCGTGAAGCCGGTTTTTTCCGACAGCTTACACATCATCCGGTACGTCCAGAAGGTGGGGCTTGACGGTCCCAGAATCACCTTGTCGTATATCTCACGAATGTAGATGAAACTCAGGAGCGAAAATACCGCAATCGATCCAATGGCCCGAACCAGGTGCCACCGAAGTTCCTCCAGATGCTCGAGGAAGGTCATTTCCCCGGCTTCTTCAACCTCACTCTCGCTATCAAACTCTTGGTCTATGGGCTTCATTGAAGTAAATGAGTGAATGAGCGAATGAGTGAATGAGTGAATAGCTGCCGCGATTAAAAGCGTGATCTTTGATCCTATTCACTCATTCGCTCGTTCACTCATTCACAATTAATTATAAAGTGGAAACGCTTTCATCCAGGAATTGATTTCTTCTTTTACGACCTGAATTTTGGCGTCGTTATCGTGATTCATCAGCACGTCGTCAATATATACGACAATTTGCTCCATATCAGATTCTTTCATGCCGCGCGTTGTGACGGCCGCCGTGCCAACCCGCATCCCCGACGTCACCATCGGCGACTTGTCGTCGAACGGAACCATGTTTTTGTTGATGGTAATGTCGGCCTTGATAAGCGTGTTCTCCGCCAGTTTTCCCGACAATCCTTTCGAGCGCAAGTCGATCAACATCAGGTGGTTATCGGTTCCGCCCGAAATGATTTTATACCCGCGCGATACAAAAGCCGCAGCCATCGCCTGTGCATTCCGCTGGATCTGGTTGGCATAGTCACCGAATTCGTCGGACAACGCTTCCCCAAACGCAATCGCTTTGGCGGCAATAATATGTTCCAACGGCCCGCCCTGTGTACCCGGAAAAACGCCCGAGTCCAGCAAAGACGACATCATCCGGAGGTCACCTTTTGGCGTTTTGATGCCAAACGGGTTTTCAAAATCGTTCCGCAACATGATCATTCCGCCACGGGGGCCGCGCAGGGTTTTGTGCGTCGTCGTGGTCACAATGTGGCAATGGTCCATCGGGTCGTTCAGCAAGCCTTTGGCAATCAAACCAGCCGGGTGCGAAATATCGGCCAGCAACAGCGCACCCACCGAGTCGGCAATGGCGCGGAGCCGGACGTAATCCCAGTCGCGGCTGTAGGCCGAAGCACCACAGATCAACAGCTTCGGGCGTTCGCGCTGGGCGGTTTCTTCTACCTTGTCGTAGTTGATGACGCCGGTTTCCTGCTCAACGCCGTAAAACGTCGGCCGGAAATATTTTCCCGAAATGTTCACGGCTGAACCGTGGGTCAGGTGACCGCCGTGCGACAGGTCGAAACCCAGAATGGTATCCCCCGGTTTCAGGCAGGCCAGAAAAACCGCCGTGTTGGCCTGTGCGCCGGAGTGCGGTTGCACGTTGGCCCACGAAGCACCAAACAATTCCTTCACGCGGTCGATTGCCAACTGCTCGATTTCATCCACCACTTCGCAACCGCCGTAATACCGTTTGCCCGGTAAGCCTTCGGCGTATTTGTTGGTCAATACGGTTCCGGCGGCTTCCATAACTTGTTTGGAAACGAAGTTTTCGGAAGCGATCAATTCGATACCGGATTCCTGACGGTGCTGTTCTTTGGCGATAAGCTCAAATACCTGCGTATCACGGGTGATGGGAGTAACTAGTGTCGACATGCTAAACGGTTCGCCGGAGCGAATGGCTATTCGTAGTTGGATAACAAATTAACGATACTGGTACAAAAGTACGGAGAAAAACAGCATTCTTGTTGTCTTCTACTTATTATGTTGAAGGGACTGGTATTTCAGGGGCGTAGTGCCGTTGTGCAGCTTGAATTGCCGGTGAAAATGTGAGATATTATTGAAACCGCACTCCAGCCCAACCTGGCTGATGCTGAGGTCCGACTGCACCAGCAATTTGCGGGCGTGGCTGATCCTCAGTTCGTTCAGGTATTCGATAAACGATTTGCGGGTTCGCTTCCGGAAATAACGGCAAAAAGCGGCTGGTGCCATACCGGCCACGGAAGCCATATCGTCGACCCGGATTTCTTCCCGAAAATGGGCCAGCATAAAATCCAGCACCCGTTTCATGCGCTCGGTTTCGGCTTCGCTGGCTTTCAGTTCATAATTGTCGCTGGCCAGCATCACGGCGTCGGTGTCGTTGGCCAGTTGCTGGAGCAGGAAGAGCAGGCGAAGCAACCGTTCGAGTCCCTGGCATTTCAATAAGGTTTCGAGTGCGGGTGTCACCTCGGCCACTTTCGATTTCCCAAACCGCACGCCGTATCGGGCACGATTCAGCAAGGCCATCAGCGGCTGGGTTTCCGGCAATTGGGGGAGCAGGGTATCGCCCAGTGACTGGGAAAACTGCACCACGATGGATTCGGCCCGGCGGTCGGACTCCGGCTGATAATAGTCATCGTCGTTGCGCCAGAAGTGCGGCAGCCCCGGCCCCAGCAACACCAGGTCGCCGGAATCGAAGGGCTCGACATGATCGCCGACAAACCGGTTGCCATGGCTTCGGGCGATATACGTCAATTCGTATTCGGGATGAAAATGCCAGGGCGCGTCGAAATACGGCAGGTCGACGTGCACAACCCGCAGGGAATTATGATCTCCCAATTCAATTTTTTCAAATAAAGCTTTCACAACATGCAGTATTTTTACTCTCTACGGGTAATATGGGGAATAAAAAGTCACAATTATACACTTATTGGCATAATAATTAAATTTTTACAAGAAACAATTGAACCAATTTTGTGTCACTGATTTTTCCTAAACCTGTTAATTGTATGCAAGTGACCGTTGACAACACTTCTTTGCTGCACGAACTGAACGAAGCCTATACCGTCAGTCCGGAAGCAATCGCGTTTTATCAAAAAAACGGTTACGTCAAATTAAAAAATGTGCTCAGTCCGGAGGTTCTCAAGCACTACGGAGACGTGATTACCGATCTGGTAATCAGGCTGAACACCTTGACTAAATCCATGGAAGAACGTACGACCTACGAGCGCGCGTTCCTCCAGATTATGAACCTCTGGCGGGAAGACAAAACCGCCAGAGAGTTCGTATTTTCCCGTCGAATGGCCCAAATTGCGGCCGACCTGATGGGCGTCGATGCCGTTCGGCTTTACCACGACCAGGCGCTGTACAAAGAACCGTCGGGCGGTTTTACGCCCTGGCATGCCGACCAGTTCTACTGGCCTCTTTCGTCTCCCAAAACCGTCACCGTCTGGATTCCGTTGCAGGACACACCGATGGAAATGGGACCGCTGGCCTTTGCTGAGCAGAGCCAGCAAGTGGAAATTGGCCGCAATATCGAGATCAGCGACGAAAGCGAGCGGTTGCTGGCGGAGGAACTGGCCAACCAGAATTTTACCATCAACGACACGCCTTTCGAACTGGGCGAGGTGAGCTACCACGCCGGCTGGACGTTCCACCGGGCGGGACCCAACACCTCCAGCACCCCGCGTAAGGTGATGACGATGATTTACATGGATGCCGAACAAACGATTACGCAGCCCCAAAATACCTATCAGGAAGCCGACTGGACGACGTGGCTGGGAAGCTACCCCGTTGGTAGCAAGCCTGAAGGTGAGCTGAATCCGTTGCTGTTTGAAAGAGAATAGAGAGTTAGTACTTTCGCTTTTGCCCCGTTCCCCTAAAGGGGACTTTTAGCATCCGGATTAAGCTGCGTCCAAGTCCCCTTTAGGGGAACGGGGCAAAAGCGAAAGTACTAGAGAGGATAGACGAGAGAATAGAGACTGAGTGCCTGGTGGTGTTCCTCTTTATTCTCTTGTCTTTGCTCTTTCGTCCTCACTAAAACAAAATATAGGTTGGTTGTGCAGAACACCCCGCTGGAGCTCCGGCAGGGTGTTTTTTTTGGTGTCCGGATGATTTGTGCGTGGATTGGAGATATTTTTGCAGAAATCGTGTTGTAAGGTTGGGCAATTTAGTAAGCCATTGATATGAAACAAGTTGGTCATTTTTTCTCTTTTCTGACGGTATTTTTTGTAACGCTGACGGCGGCAGCGCAAATTCAGCCCGATCCAACGCACTGGACGTTCACCGCATCAAAAACCGAAGCCAAAGTCGGTGAGGTGATTGAGATCCGCATGAATGCGACCATTGACAAAGGCTGGCACATGTATGCTTCGGACCTCAATCCGGATATCGGCCCGATTCCGACAACCTTGAAATTGAAGGAAAACGGCAGCTTTGAAAAAGTCGGCTCGTTTGTTTCAGTGGCTCCGAAAGAGGAGTTTGAAGAAGTCTGGAACAGTAAAGTACGGTTTTTTGAGAACAAAGCGGCTCTAATCCAGAAGGTTAAAATTCTGAAAGCCAATCCGGTTATTGCCGGTACTATTGAATACCAAACCTGTTCAGGGACCAATTGCCTGCCGCCCGCCGAACACGAATTTTCAGTATCGGTAAAAACCGGGGGTGTAGCTGCGGCACCAACGCCCGTAAAACCAACTTCGGAAGCCGTCGCAACGGGTGAACCCGCATCTGCTTCGAGTGCGCCAGACACCACTTCCCGCGTCGCCGTTGCCCCTTCAACCGGAGCCGCCAGCCCGGATTCGGAAACCGTAGCCACTGCCGAAGCGCCGGTCGCTACACCCCAACTGACCGAAGCATCGGCAGAAAAACCGGAAGAATCGCTGATCGGGTTTATGATTGCCGCTTTTCTGTCGGGTCTGCTGGCCTTGCTGACGCCCTGCGTGTTTCCGATCATTCCGATGACGGTTAGCTACTTTACCAAACAGGATCATGGATTGTGGAAAGCGGTTTTGTACGGTTTGTCCATTATTTTCATTTACGTGCTGATTGGTACCGTGGTTTCGCGGATCAACGGCCCGGCATTTGCCAATTTCGTCAGTACCCACTGGCTTCCCAACGTCCTGTTCTTCGCGATTTTCTTCATTTTTGGGCTGTCGTTTTTGGGCTTGTTTGAAATTGTTCTTCCGAATTCGCTGGTCAACTCCATCGATGCCAAAGCCGAAAAAGGCGGTATTGCCGGGATTCTGTTCATGGCCTTCACGCTGGTGCTGGTGTCGTTTTCCTGCACGGGGCCAATTGTCGGCAGTTTGCTGGTTGCCTCCGCAGGTGGCGAAGTTTTGAAACCGATCGTTGGCATGGCGGCTTTTTCGGCGGCTTTTGCCATTCCGTTTACGCTGTTTGCGGCCTTTCCACAGTGGCTCAAAAGTCTGCCCAAATCGGGTGGCTGGCTGAATTCCGTGAAAGTGGTACTGGGCTTTCTGGAACTGGCGCTGGCGCTGAAATTTCTAAGCATTGCCGACCAGGTATATCACTGGAACCTGCTCGACCGCGAAGTGTATCTGGCTTTCTGGATCGTTATTTTTGCCCTCATCGGTTTTTACCTGCTCGGAAAAGTCCGGTTGCCGCACGACAGTGAAACCAAAACCGTTAGTGTGCCGCGTTTGCTGCTGGCCATTGTCACGTTTGCGTTTGTAGTGTACATGATTCCCGGTTTATGGGGCGCTCCCTTGAAAGCCCTGGCCGGTTATCTGCCACCCGAAACGACGCAGGATTTTGGCTTTCGGGGTGCCAGCAATTCCACACCGGAACAAAATACGTTGGGCGAAAAACCGAAATACAGCGAATTGTTCCGGTTACCGCACGGACTTCAGGGCTTTTTCGACTACAATCAGGCCCTTGCCTACGCGGCCAAAGTGAACAAACCCGTTTTCATTGATTTTACGGGCCACGGCTGTGTAAACTGCCGGGAAATGGAAGCCCGCGTGTGGTCGGAAGAGCCGATTCTGCGCCGGTTGCAAAACGATTACGTCATTCTGGCTTTGTATGTCGATGATAAAACCGAATTGCCGGAATCCGCCTGGTATACTTCGACCTACGACAAAAAGCAGAAGAAAACCATCGGGGCACAAAATGCCGATTTGCAGATTGTGCGTTATAACAACAACGCCCAGCCTCATTACTGCATCGTCGACCAGACGGGAAAACTGCTGGTCAAGCCGAAGAATTATGACCTGGATGTCAATAATTTCGCCGGTTTTCTGGATGAAGGCAAGGCGGTTTTTGCCGCCCCGCAAACCGTAGCGGCTCGTTCATTAGCGCCCAACCTGGGTCAATGATCGGCTTTGAAATAAGCCGGGTGAGGTAACATTTTCATTCTACGGTTGGTTAAACCATGACCATCCTCTATCCGTCATGGCAAAAACTATTCTGATTACCGGCGGCACCGGCACCATCGGCCGCCGACTTACTCAAATGTTACTCCAGCAGGGCTTTCAGGTATCGTTGCTGAGTCGTTCAGCGGCAAAAAAAGACGTTCCAAACGTCACGGTTTACCAGTGGGACATTGACAAAGGGCATATCGACCCGCAGGCCATCCTGACGGCCGACCACATTATTCACCTGGCCGGAACCGGTATTGCCGACGAACGCTGGACCGACCAGCGCAAACAGCAAATCATCGAAAGTCGCACCAAATCCACGCAATTACTGGCCAATGCCCTGCGTTCGGGTAAACACCACGTTCAGTCCTTTGTCTCATCCTCGGCCATTGGCTATTATGGAGGAGATACCGGCGACCGTCCGCTGACCGAAATTAGCGAAGGCGGAAGTGATTTTCTGGCGCAGGTGGTTCGGGCCTGGGAGCGTTCCGTCGACGAAGTGGCCGCCTTGGGCATTCGAACCGTTAAACTCCGGACGGGAATCGTGCTGACGATGGAGGGCGGTGCTTTGCCCAAGCTCGTGCAACCCATTCGCCTGGGAGCCGGTGCGCCGTTGGGATCGGGGCAACAATACATGTCGTGGATTCACATTGACGACCTCTGCCGGATGTATGTTCAGGCGGTTACCGATGAGCGTTGGCGGGGAATTTATAACGCTGTTGCTGCCAAGCCTGTGACTAATGAGACTTTTACGCGTCAAATAATAGATTTACTCAACAAGCCGCATCTTTTACCCCGCGTACCGGCCTTTGCCATTCGATTGCTTTTTGGTGAAATGGCTATTGTCGTACTGGGAGGCAATTATGTGTTGAATAAACGGATCCGGGAAGAAACTACATTTGAGTATCAATTTCCAGACTTGTTGCCAGCCCTGCGGGACCTGTTACCCTAGTCATTTTACATCGATAGTGCAAATTAGTTTTAATATTCTTATACTTGTTTGTAAAAGCAATCTACAAAATACATGCAGAAACAACCGGCAATTAGATAACCAGTATTCATCGACCTGTGAAAAAATGATTGAACAACTACTAAAAACGAGTGCAACACGCTTCGTGTCCAGTTATCTCGTGCTGAGTATCGATGTAATCATCTGCATTATATCGTTTTCAGTTGCTTATCTTTTGCGGTTTAATTTTGAAACCAGCGGTCTTAACCGGGCTGACTTTTTATATTGTTTGCAGGTAATTGTCGGTATTCGATTTCTGTTTTTTTTGCTGTTTCGGCCCTATCAGGGTATTATACGGCACACGAGTCTGGAAGATGTCACCTTGCTGGTTTATGCCGTTACGCTCAGCGCAGTCGTCACGGCGGTGGGTTCGTTTCTTTTCTGGCAATGGACCGGCCGGGTTTCCTTTTACATCCCGGTTTCCATCTTACTAATCGACTATTTCTCCTGCCTTGTTTTGCTCTCCGTCAGCCGGTTTATGGCCAAAGCGTTTTATTGGACCTTACGGGCCGGAAACGGAGGAGTTCGGCCGCCGGTTTTGATTTATGGTGCGGGTGAAACCGGCCTGTTGACGCGCAAGGCATTAGCCCAGGATTCCATCCAGCGCTACACCATTCTGGCGTTTATTGACGATAATCCGTACAAAATCCAGAAAGTAATTCAGGGTATAAAGGTTATCTCACGCCAGGAAGCCTACGAGCGGTATGTGCGGAATCAGGCCGTTCTGCCGCAGGTGATTTTGGCGATGGGAACCGCCGATCTGCGTCAGAAAAACGAAATAACCGAGTTTTTTCTGCAGCATCACGTCAGTGTTAAAACCATTCCGACGGTGGGACAGTGGATCGATGGCGAATTGAAATCTTCGCAGATTCGGGACGTTCGGATTGAGGATTTGCTGGGACGGGCTCCCATTCAGGTCGTCAATCCGGTTACCGGCGAACAACTGCGCAATCAGGTTGTGCTCGTTACTGGAGCCGCCGGCTCCATTGGGAGCGAACTGGTTCGGCAGGTGATCAGCCATAAACCGCATACGATTGTATTGCTGGATCAGGCCGAGTCGGCCTTGTTCGATCTGGAATTTAATTTGCGCCGGGAGTATAAAACCGTGCTGGCAACCATAAACCTGATCCTGAAAATTGGTGATGTGGCCGATGAAGTACGGATGCACCATATTTTCCGGGAAGTTAAACCCGATTACGTCTTTCACGCGGCTGCCTACAAACACGTTCCGTTGATGGAAGAACACCCCTATGAAGCCGTTCGGGTCAATGTGTTGGGTACTCAAATCGTGGCCGATTTGTCGCTTCAATTCGGTGTTCGGAAATTTGTCATGATTTCGACCGACAAGGCAGTGAACCCCACCAACGTAATGGGAGCCACCAAGCGCCTGGCCGAAATGTACGTGCAAAGCCTGAACCAGCAGCCTGGAAAGCTGCGTCAGACCCGGTTTATTGCCACGCGATTCGGTAACGTGCTGGGTTCCAATGGTTCGGTAGTAACGGTTTTTCGGCAGCAAATCCAGGCCGGTGGGCCGGTAACGGTGACGCACCCGGACATCATCCGCTATTTCATGACCATTCCCGAAGCCTGCCAATTGGTGCTGGAAGCCGGATCGATGGGCAAGGGGGGCGAAGTGTTCGTTTTCGATATGGGCGAACCCGTACGAATCGCCGAACTGGCCCGAAAAATGATTCACCTCTCCGGCTATACTGTGGGCAAAGAAATCCAAATGGTTTATAGCGGGTTACGTCCAGGCGAAAAATTGTTTGAGGAGCTCTTGAACAACAACGAAGAGACCTTGCCGACACACCATCCCAAAATCATGATTGCCCGGGTCAATACGCCGGACGTGAACGAGATAAAAGCTGTTCTGGAAGAACTGCGGTATCGCCTGGTCGAAGGGGACGCTACGAAACTGGTGCGGATTATCAAACTGGTCATCCCGGAATACATTAGTAAAAACTCCATTTTTACCGCGCTGGATTCCCAAAAACCGGAAGCGATTGAACTGTAAATGTCCACGAGTTCAGGAAAAAAACCGATTCGCCCCGTCGATTTTAAAGCATTTGCTTGCGGCCTATTGGCCATACCGGTAAGTTTGTTTTTCGGTGATCGTATGTCCGCATACGGTTGTGAAATCCGATAAGCAACCATTCCTATGACCCAGGCCTTTATTTATGACGCTGTTCGAACGCCCCGTGGCCGGGGAAAAAGTGACGGCTCTCTCCACGACGTCCAGCCCATTCAGTTACTGACCAGCGTTCTGCGCGAACTCAAAAACCGGAATCAGCTCGATACCGCTCTTCTCGACGACGTCATCATGGGCTGCGTAACGCCCATTGGCGAACAGGGGGCCAACATCGCCCGTACCGCCGTCATTGAAGCAGGCTACGCCGAAACCGTTGCCGGGGTGCAACTAAACCGCTTTTGCTCGTCCGGACTCGAAGCCATCAACATGGCGGCCGCTTATGTCCTGTCGGGGCAATTTGAGGCCGTTGTGGCCGGTGGTGTGGAATCGATGTCGCGCGTTCCCATCGGGTCCGACGGAGGTGCCCTCTTCATGAATCCGCAGATTGTGGCCCGGCACAACATCGTTCCGCAGGGCATTTCCGCCGATTTAATTGCAACCAAATACGGTTTTAGCCGCGCCGACGCCGACGCGTTTGCCGCCGAATCCTACCGACGCGCTACGGTGGCCCAGCAGGAAAACCGGTTTGGCCGAACGCTAATTGCCATCAAAGACGAACTCGGTACTATCTTGCTCAACCGCGACGAAGGCGTTCGTCCGGGCACCACTGCCGAAAGTTTGTCGAAACTGAAACCTGCCTTTGACGCCATCGGGAAAGCCGGTTTCGATGCGCTGGCCCTACTGAAATACGCCGATCTGGCCCAGATTAACCACATTCATCACGCCGGTAATTCATCACAAATTGTCGATGGAGCCGCCGGACTGTTGATTGGTTCGAAAGAATTTGGCGAAAAAACCGGTCTGAAACCCCGCGCCCGCATCCGGGCTTTTGCCGTTATTGGAACCGAACCGACGATTATGCTCACCGGGGTGGTTCCGGCCACGCAGAAGGTGTTGAAAAAAGCCGGTATGCAGCTGAGTGACATCGACCTGTTCGAAGTGAACGAAGCGTTTGCGGTTGTTCCGCTGCTGTATATGGATCAATTGGGCGTCGATCACAGCCGGTTGAATGTGAACGGCGGAGCGATTGCACTGGGTCATCCGCTCGGCGCAACCGGGGCCATTCTTTCGGCGACACTTCTGGACGAACTGGAACGAACCGGCCGGCAAACGGGGCTGGCAACGCTCTGCGTGGGCGGAGGAATGGGCGTTGCCACGGTTTTTGAACGAATCAACTAAGCCATTGACCATGATTAACTACACCATCGACGGAAACGTCGCCATGCTGAGCTGGAACATGACCAGCGCGCCCATGAACGTGCTCAACGACGACTCCATTCCGGCGTTCGAGGCTGCGCTGCAACGGGCTTACGACGACGCGGAGGTCAAAGGCATCATCATTACGTCGGAGAAAAATGAATTCATTGCCGGTGCCGATCTGAAGATGATTCTCCGCAATAATGACAAAGAGCCGGGCGACATGTTGAAGGTTTCGGCGGAACTGAACCGGGTTTTCCGGGCCATCGAAACATCGGGAAAGCCGGTTGTCGCTGCCATCAACGGTACGGCGCTGGGCGGGGGCTACGAAGCCTGCCTGGCCTGTCACCACCGCATTGCGCTCGACAATCCGAAAGCCGTCATTGGTTTGCCCGAAGTGACACTCGGTTTGCTGCCCGGCGGGGGCGGAACCCAGCGGTTGCCCCGGATGCTCGGAATGGAAGCCGCCCTGCCGCTGTTGCTGGAAGGCAAACGCGGGAGTCCGAAAGAAGCCCTGGCTCTGGGTCTGGTGGATGAGCTGGCGACCTCCCGCGACGAACTGCTGGAAAAAGCGTTTGCGTGGCTTTCGGCCAATCCCGAACCCTTGCAGCCGTGGGATGAGCGTGACCGGAAAACCGGTCGGATTGTCGGGAAAGAGCATTTCAAGGTGCCGGGGGGAGCGGTGCAAAGCCCGACGGGAGCGCGGGTGTTCAGTGCGGGAACGGCGATGCTGATGGAAAAAACGCGCGGAAACTACCCGGCCCCCCTCGCCATTCTTTCGTGTGTTTACGAAGGGTTACAGGTCAACATTGACCGCGCGCTGGTGATCGAAGCCCGGTATTTCGTGCAGGTCGCGACCTCGAAAGTGGCCAAGGGGTTGATCCAGACGATGTTTCTGGGGCTGAACGAAGTCAACAAAGGCATCAGTCGTCCGAAGACGATTCCGGCAAAAGACGTCAAAAAAGTCGGTATTCTGGGAGCCGGCATGATGGGTTCGGGCATTGCGTATGCAGCCGCGCTGGCCGGTATCGAAACGGTTTTGAAAGATGTGTCGGTCGAAGCTGCCGAAAAAGGGAAAGCCTATTCGCGGACGGTTTTCAAAAAGGCCATCGAGCGCGGGAAAGGAACGCCCGAAAAGGCCGAAGCCACCTTGAATCTGATCAAAACCACGGCCGATGCCACTGATCTGCAGGGCTGCGACCTGATTATTGAAGCGGTTTTTGAAAACCGCGACCTGAAAGCGGAGGTGACGAAAGAAGCCGAACCGATGCTGGCCGAAGCGGGCGTTTTTGCGTCGAACACCTCGACCCTGCCGATCAGCGGGCTGGCGCAGGCATCGGCCAAACCCGAAAACTTCATTGGTCTGCATTTCTTTTCGCCGGTCGATAAGATGCAGTTGGTGGAGGTGATCGTGGGAAAACAAACGTCGGACTATGCGCTCGCTTTTGCCCTGGATTTTGTGAAAAAGATCCGCAAAACGCCGATTGTGGTCAACGACTCCCACGGTTTTTACACGTCGCGGGTGTTTACGACCTACACGTCGGAAGGAATGGAGTTGCTGAAAGAAGGTGTGAATCCCGTTTTGATCGAAAATGCCGGAAAAAATGCCGGGATGCCCGTAGGACCGCTGGCGGTTTCCGACGAAGTCGCGTTGGATTTGATCAGCAAAATTTCCGGCCAAAGCATCCACGACGGCATGATGACCGAAGACGATACGGCGTACCAGGTGGCCGGAAAATTTGTGGCCCTCGGTCGGTTGGGAAAAAAATCGAAAGCCGGTTTTTACGACTATCCCGAGGGCGAAAAGAAATACCTCTGGCCGGGGCTGTCGGAACTCTTCCCGCTGGCCGACCAACAGCCGTCGGTTGATGAAGTTAAAAAACGGCTTTTGTACCGACAGGTAATCGAAACCGTACGCTGTTTTGAAGAAGGCGTGATCCGAACCCAACTGGACGCCGACATTGGCTCCATTCTGGGCTGGGGATTTCCGGCCTACACGGGCGGCACGCTGTCGTTTGTCGATTTTGTGGGCATAAAAACCTTCGTGCAGGAAGCGGACCGGCTGGCCGATGCTTATGGAGAGCGGTTTCGCCCCACCCAAAACCTGCGTGACAAGGCCGAACAGGGGAACAGCCGTTTTGAACAAACCAATTAAATTATACACTTCACAATCATGCAGAAATCGTACGGCTTTTTGTTAACCGGTTTTTTCCTTTCCGCCCTTGCGGTGGCGCAGCCGGTGGCTAAACTTCCCGAATCCAAACTCAGTCGCACCGAACTCGAAGCGCACATGCGTTTTCTGGCCGCCGACGAACTCCAGGGTCGCCGGACGGGCGATCCGGGCAATTTTGTGGCCGCCCGCTACCTTGCCGAACAATTTCGGACGCTGGGGCTAAAACCGGTAGCCGGGCAAGCGGATTATTTTCAGAAAGTGCCCTTTCTCCGGTCAAAACCGGCCGCTTACGCCCGGCTCCAAATTGGCAGCGACTCGCTGCAAGCGGGAAAACAGTTCGTGGTGATTGGCGGGAGGGAAACGAATCTGAAAGCGGAAACAGTGTATGTCGGTTACGGACTTACCGAAACCGCTGATGGCTACAACGGACGCGATGTGCGGGGTAAACTTGTGGTGGCTCAGGTTGGTTCGCCGGAAGCCACTACCAACCGCGCCTTGCTGGCGGCTTCGGAACAGAAGCGGAAACTAGCCGCCGAAAAAGGAGCCGCCGGGCTGATTGAACTCTACACGAGCGGAACGTATCCGTGGCCGATTGTAACCCGGGCGTTTCAGGGCGAGCAAATGACGCTGGCCACGTCCACCGAATTGCCGACGCTGTTGCACCTTTGGGTTGATAACGGAAAAAACCAGTTGGCCGGACTGAAAGAGGCCGCTCAAACGGTGACGGTTCAGACGTCGGGCCGTTTGCAGCAGCTTGTCGATGCGGTTAATGTCGCGGGGGTTATTGAAGGAACCGATCCGAAATTGAAAGGAGAATACGTGTTGTTGTCGGCCCATTTCGATCATGTGGGCGTTGGCAAGCAGGGCGGTCAGCCGTATACGTCGGCCGACAGCATCTTCAACGGAGCGCGGGACAACGCCTTTGGAACGGTGGCCCTTCTGGCGTCGGCGAAGGCCTTGCAGGCGCAACGGCCCAAACGGTCGATTCTGATTCTGGCACTGACGGCCGAAGAAATGGGATTACTGGGCAGTCGGTATTACGCCGAACACCCGTTGATTCCGTTGAAACAAACCGTTTTTAACCTGAACAGCGATGGTGCGGGCTACAATGACACCACGCTTGTTTCGGTGGTAGGATTGGAGCGAACGGGCGCAAAAACCGAGATAGAAACCGCCAGCAAAGCGTTTGGATTGAGCGTTTTTGCCGATCCGGCCCCCGAACAAAACCTGTTCGATCGCTCTGATAACGTCAATTTTGCGGTGAAAGGCGTTCCGGCACCGACGTTCTCAGCCGGTTTCAAGAAGTTCGATGAGGAGCTGATGAAGTATTACCACCAAGCGGCCGACAACCCGGAAACGATTGATTTCGGCTATTTGCTCAAGTTCAGCCAGGCTTTTTCGTATGCCGCCCGGTTGATTGCCAACAAACCCGCCCGGCCGCAGTGGGTTGCCGGTGATAAATACGAAGCCGCTTCAAAAGCGTTATACGGACAGTGATATACGTATCCAAGGGCCGCACAGGCGGCCCTTGGATACGGGCTTAATAATTCCGGCCAATGCCGAAGCTGTAACCGAGGGTGAGCGCTACGGTTGAATTACCGAGCCAGGGCGATGGATTCGTTCTGACGTTCGTAAGGCCGAGGGTATACCGCGCATCGATCAGGAAACGCTGGCGATTTTTGACTTTGAAATTAGCCTGAAAACCAGCCGTTCCGCCCAGATCGAGGGGTTCAAACTCCTCGTCGGTTTTCGCATCGGGGAAAGACTGCCCCTGATAAATAGAATTCGTCCGTTTGGAGTTCAGCAAAATTCCCAAAGAGGGTCCGATGAACAGATTGGGGCGGAAATTGCCGCTCAGGTTCAGATAATACCGGGCAACTACCGGAATCTCCAGGTAGTTGAGGTGCTGCGTATGGCTGCTTCGGTCGCTGGGCTGATCGTATTTACCACCCCGTTGCGAATACAGAATGTCCGCCGAAATACCAAAGTGATTGATCGAACTGTAGCTGACAAAGCCACCCGCTACTAAACCGACTTTGGCATTATAATAACTGCTCTTGCCATACAGACTCGAGATATTAACGCCCAGACGGGGTCCGGCACTCCAGCGTTGCTGGGCCAGCAGGGTAGACGAGCTGGCTACTAATAACATCATTCCCAATACTATACTTCTTTTCATTGTGCAATGTAATCGATTCATTCGCGTGAGGTGAGTTTGATTTGCATTCATTACAACTGTTCCTGTCGTTAAATGTTTGACATTTTTTCGAAGGGCGCAAAGATAAAGGTTTCCGTAAAACGGTGCCGCTTTAAAGAGGCCGAATCCACGGACCGAAAACGGGTAGCGGTTGTCCCGGTTTTCGGCGGTGCTTTTAAAAGGCAACGGATTTTAGCCGCCGGCATTGCTTATTTTCTCCGATAAAGCATTGGCTTCGCGGATCACCTCCGCCGGATAAGCGTTCAGTTCCAGGATCCGTATGGCGTTCCGGGTTTTGAGATTGCCTTCCCGGAGCTTGAAATCAAAAGCAATCCGGTCTTCCTCCACAATCTCGGTAAAGTGGTATAAATCAAACGTATCTTTTAGATAATCAGTCAGTTCGATGTCGTGCGTAGAAACAAAAACCAGGTGTGGTCCTTTGTTCAGATAAGTCAGTACGGCTTTTCCGGCCGCGATCCGCTCGACGGTATTGGTTCCTTTGAAGAGTTCATCCAGCAAAAATAAGGTTTGGATTTCAGACTGGCTTTCGTCAATCATCCCTTTAATGGTCAGCACTTCCTCGAAATAATAACTCTTCTCGCTAAGCAGATCGTCGGCGATGCGAATAGCGGACAAAACGCGCATCGGAGGTATCGTAAACGCACTGGCGAAACAGGTATGGATGGTTTGGGCCAGAATGCAATTGATCCCAATCGTTCGGATAAAGGTGGTTTTTCCCGACATGTTCGACCCGGTCAGCAAAACCGATTTATCGACGAGTGTGACGGAATTTGCAACGGGATTGGGAATCAGTGGATGATATAAATCCGTCGCGCTGAGTTTTTTCGCTTTTTCAGTGATTTCTGGCTGGCAATAGTGGGTTACACCTTTTCGCAATGAAGCAATGGAAAGAGCCGTATCGATTCTGCCGACGTATTGAAAAACCGCGTCGATCTGAGCCCTTTTTGCGTCGATCTGGTGGAGAACCCGAAACAGTAACAACGGTTCGATGAGAAACAACGCTTTGAAAAGCTCCGTAAGCACTTCCACGATCATGCCCACTTCGCTCTGCAATTTGGACTCCAGTTTGAAAAAAGACATGGAATAGCCCATTTCATCGAGGATTTCAATCGCCTGATTGACGTCATCGGTTTCCGGTTTTAACGCTTCGTGTTGGCGCAGTTCTTTCGCAACCTGGTTTAAACGAAGCAGTTGCGGAATGGAAGCAATGTATTGATACACATTATTTTTGTTCCAGTAATGAATGGCATAATTAATCGCTAAAATGCCAAACAGCCACAAAAATGCGGGCGGATAAAAAGGAAGCAGCAGCAGTAGAAAAATGCTGATAAAGGGCAGCACTTTCACGATCCAAAACCAGTCCGGAGGTTGAAGATGGGATTTTAAAAACAACGACGGAATGTAATAGGCGTTCTGGTGCGAAAGGCTGGAAAGCTGAATTCCTGCATCCTCCCGTAATTCGTCAACATTCTGAAAGGTTTTGATGAGACGTTCGAAGGACTGGTTTTTAGCCTCTAAAAAATCGATGGTTCGCAGCCTGGCGTATAAATATTGCTGGCCCACTTTCGAAACCGTCCGGTCTACAAACATAAAGACCTCGTCAAAGTCCAGGTCCTGATAGGTCTTTTGTGAAATCAGGTGATGCATGCTTTCTTTCGGCCGATTGGCGAAGAACTGTTCAATCCTGAAAAAATCGAACGATTCTGATTTGGGTTTGCCGTAACCGGCTTCTAATTGTGACTTTATTTTGGATTGAAGCATGTCTTTTCTGAAGCAGATGACCGGTTGGGGTAGAACATCCGTACGGCAAGTTACCGGGAATTTCCGCAGGAAACAGCCCCACCGGTTAGACGGTTTCAGAACGCAATGTCCTGTTCCACAAACTGGATGAGTGGTTTGCCATTCCGGAAAGCCGGTTTCCAGCGCGGGCCTTCGCGGATGAGCCGGATCGCTTCTTCATCGCAACCATACCCCAGCGATTGCACAACCGTGAACTGGCTGACAGAACCGTCGACAGCGACCTGAAACCGGACGCGCACCGTGCCGGTAACGCTTTTCGCCTTCGCTTCGGGCGGCATCCGGCGGTTTTCTTCAAGGTAGGTTTTGAAGTTGGCAGGGGCGGAGGGAGCACCTGAATTCGTCAGGGCCAGCGAGGACTCCCGTCTCGCTGCGGGCTTGTTGGCCTGGGTTTGTTGACCGTATCCTACCGCAACGACTTCTGACAGGGCCTTCGAATCCGGTTTTAGCTGGATTTTAGTGGTTTCAAGGTCAGCCACCCGAACGGTTTGCGTTTCAAAACCGACGGACATGATTTGTAAGGAGTCTTTTTGATCGACATTTTCCAACCGGAACCGTCCCAACGAATCGCTACTGCTGCTACGTCGGGCCTTTTTGGCAACAATCGAAACACCCGCCAGGGGTTGGTTCGCTTCGTCAGTCACTTGACCGCTCAATCCCGGATTATCAAGACCGGTCGTGTTGTAAACCACGATTTCTTCGGATGCTGAACGAAACGCCCCGGGTGCTGCCCTCCGTTCTGACGAGGAGGCAATTAAATAATTCTTCGGAAAAATCAGGCTGTCTTTGGAAGGATTCTGGGCCACTTTTGGGTTCGCCAGTGCGGGTTTCGGTGGCGCAACTTTTTTCGCAATTCGTTCCGAACGAGGGATTTCAGTAGGAAAGACCGGCGGAGCGGTTTTTTCTGTCGCTGAAATTTTCGGCGCTGGTAAGCTGACCATACGCTCTGATTGCGGTTTTTCCTGTAACCGCAAATACAAACCAATACTCAACGCCAGCACCACCGAAGCCGCAGCAGCCGGGATCCAAACCGGCCATCGCCGGATTTTTGGGTTGCCGATGCGGTTTTGCAACCGTTCGCGCAACGCATTCGACGCCGTATGAAGCGCAATGCCTTCCTGTTCAGCGGCTTCCAGTCCTTCCAGCGCGTCGGCATACAGCGGATTTTCCAGCAACAGCCGTTCCACCCGGTGCTGTTCGGCAGCGGAAAGCGTACCGGCCCGGTAGTTGCGCAGGTCGTCGGCGGTCAGGAGGTCGTTATGTCGGTTGGCATCAGTCATGGGTTGCGTCGGTGTTCCGGTCCAGGCAGATTTTCAGGTTACGTCGGCCATTTTGCAGGTGGCTTTTCACGTGCTTGGGATCGTAGCCGGTCAGTTCGGCAATGTCGGCATAGGTTTTCTGGTTCAGGTAAAACAGGGAAATGCTGGTGCGTTGTTCCTCCGACAGCTTTTTCAGGCAATCGTCCAGTTGGTTCAACTTCATTTCCAGTTCCAGACCGTCGGTTTCCGGCCAAACCGTCAGCGGCATTGCTCTGCTTTCGGTCTCGTCATTCACCTCCCCCGCGATCATTTTCCGCTGTCGCAACTGCATCAGGCAGTGGTTGCGGGCGGTCGAATGAAGCCAGCTTTTAAAGTTCTGAATCTCGTATTTCCGCAAATCCGTAATCAGTTGTTCGAATAACTGCATTACCGCGTCTTTGCTTTCGTCTTCGTCGCGCAAGTACTTGTAACACACCGCATACACGAGGTCCATATACCGTTCATACAACGCCCCAAGCAGTTCCAGATCGCCCGTAGTTTTATAAGCCGAAAGGTAGTCGGCGTCGGTAACGGGTTTAGATTTTCGGAACTGCCTGAAAAACATACGCTGGATACGGCTGCCGTGCAACTTACAAAAAAAAGTTTCGGTGCCGTATGGAATTCAAAACCGGTTTGCATCCATAGGAGAAAAAAGACTCCTCAATTCCATACGACCATGCGCACTATTTTTTCAATTCTGATGCTCGGACTGCTCTTCGTATCGACCGTTCGATCCAGTCGGACCCTTACGGGCCGTGTGACGGATGCCCTCACGAACCAGCCGCTGCCGGGCGTGAATGTCGCTTTCCGGGGCGCTCTGGCCGGGACAACCACCAACGCCGACGGCCGCTACACCATCGCCGTGCCGGATGGTCCGCAACTGCTCATTTTCAACTCCATTGGTTTTCAGCGAGCCGAAGTGAAAATTACGACGCAAACGGTGGTCGATGTAAAACTCAATACCGATGTCCGGGGCTTACAGGAATCGGTGGTTGTCGGATATGGTACGGTTCATCAACCAAGTATGCCGAGGCCGATGGGTGTGGGTATGCGGTCGGCCACTTCCTACGCGGTTGAACACGTAGTCGTTCCTGTTTTTAACACCGAAGATTACAGCAAAATTGATGAAACCGGCTTTCGAATGGCTCAGAGCCAGCCAGTTACCACGTTTTCGGTCGATGTAGACCGGGCTGCTTACGGCAACATCCGGCGGTTTTTGAACGGCGGAAGCTTGCCGCCCAAAGATGCCGTCCGGATCGAGGAAATGGTCAATTATTTTGAATACGACGATCCGCAACCGACCGGGACTGATCCGGTGGCCGTTAAAACCGAGTTTTCCGACTCCCCCTGGAATCCGGGTTTGCAACTGCTTCGTATTGGTTTACAGGCCAAAAGCATCCCGACCGGCAACCTGCCTGCCTCCAACCTGGTTTTTCTGATCGATGTATCGGGCTCGATGGAATCTGACAACAAACTGCCGCTGGTTAAAACCGCCCTGGGCTTGCTGGTCGACCAACTCCGCCCGCAGGATCGGGTGGCGATTGTCGTGTATGCCGGAGCCGCCGGGCTGGTGCTGCCTTCGACACCGGGCAATGAGCCGCAAAAAATCAAGGATGCGATCAGTCAGTTGTCGGCGGGAGGTTCCACGGCGGGGGGCGAAGGCATCCGGCTGGCGTACCAGATTGCGCAGGAAAATTTCCGGAAAGACGGCAATAACCGCGTGATCCTGGCCACCGACGGCGATTTCAACGTGGGCGTTTCGAGCGACGGCGACATGCAGCGGCTGGTGGAGGAAAAGCGGAAATCAGGTGTTTTCCTAAGCGTGCTGGGTTTCGGAATGGGCAATTACAAAGACAACAAACTGGAGGTATTGTCAGACAAAGGCAACGGGAATTACGCGTACATCGATAATCTACAGGAAGCGCAGAAAGTGTTTGGCAAAGAGTTCGGGGGGACGCTGTTCACGGTTGCGAAAGATGTGAAACTCCAGTTGGAATTCAACCCGGCGCGGGTGCAGGGCTATCGGCTGATCGGCTACGAAAACCGGATGCTGAACAACGAAGATTTTCACGATGACAGGAAGGACGCCGGTGAAATGGGGTCGGGCCATACCGTGACGGCTTTGTACGAAATCATTCCGGCGGGCGTCGAAAGCCGGTATTTGCAGAAAGTGGATCCACTGAAATACCAGCGGCAGGCGACTTCGACGGGCAACCCGAATGAATTGCTGACGCTGAAAATCCGCTATAAAAAACCGGATGACGAAACCAGTCAGTTGATGAAACAGGTCGTAACGTACCAGCCGCAAACGTGGGACAAAACCTCGGCCGACTTCCGGTTTTCGGCTTCCGTCGCCGAATTCGGGCTGCTGCTCCGCGACTCGGAATTTAAGGGGAAGGCGCAATATAGCCAGGTCGAAACGCTGGCGAAAAAGGCCCTCGGTCGTGACCCGGAAGGCTACCGGAGTGAATTTATTCGGTTGGTGAAACTGGCTCATTCTCTGTCGAATGGGTCGGAAGTGGCGAAGAAAACCGTCGAAAAATAAACGAACGTTCCAACGGTGCTTTCCAAACCGGGGTCATTCAACCGGTAGCTACCACACTGTTTTGTTTCATATCAGCCCCTAAATCCCCTAAAGGGGACTTGGACGCAGAATCTACCAAATGCAAAAAAGTCCCCTTTAGGGGATTTAGGGGTGTATTAAAAGCTAGAGTTATGAAGTTTGTAAAATGGACGTTTGCCGCCATCTGGTTATTCATGGGCGCGGCTTGTCAGGATAATGAAGTGGATCCCAATGGCCCGGTAACCTTGACCAACTCTGATTTTCGAACAAATACCGATGGTTGGGTTGCCGAGGTGACGGATTATTCGACGGCGCAGGAGGATATTATTGAGTTTCAGTCGGGCCACAAGGCATTGCCCGAGCCGCTGGATGTTTCCAAAAAGTCGTTCATGATTTCGGGGCACAACCGCAGCGATGATCTGTTCATGTTCCTGAAAAAGAAAGTGACGGGTTTGAAGCCGAATCAGACGTATTCGATTGATTTTGAAGTAGAATTAGCGTCGAAATACGGCGACAACAGCGTCGGGATCGGCGGTTCGCCGGGAGGTAGCGTCTATCTAAAAGCCGGGGTTTTGGCCACGGAACCGAAGAAAGTGAAGGAAGGCGACGACTACCGCCTGAACGTCGACAAAGGCAACCAGGCTACGGGCAGCGATGCCGTGCCGGTGCTGGGCAACATTGGCGCCGGAAACGATGCAACGCAGTATAAACTCATCCAGCGCAGCACCACGCAGCCGATTACGGCCAAAACCAACGATGCCGGTGAGTTGTGGTTGCTGGTCGGCACGGACTCCGGTTTCGAAGGGCTAACGACTTTGTATTACAACACGATCAAAGTCGTGGCGGAGGTGAAGCCGGGCAATTGATTGTAGAGAGCGTTGCAAAACCGCTCTGGTCTGAGGATCAGGGCGGTTTTTTTGTTTCAAGCCTACCCGTTTTTAGTTGTGAAAAAAGCGGTTGCGTAAGCGTTACTTTCCGGTCTTCGGTGCGTCTAAGGTAAGAAAAGCCGAATGCGTATCGCGTCAAAACTAGTAAAACTAGCTTGGTTAACGGTGTTAATACTAACCTTGATCAGGTTGTTTCATTTGGGGTATGACTATGCCACGGAGCGCATTACCAGGTCTCGGGAAAAAACCGCTTTGAATAACGCTCAAGAAAATGACAACCATCGCCAATTTATACAGACTGATTAAACGCGATCTGAAGCGTGGACTAGACACTGATACGTTAGATATCAAGACAATCTCTATGTTAGTAATGGCTTTCTGCTTTTTTATTCTGCTGGCAGGCCAACTGGCGTATTTCTTAGGTAGATATTATGGAAAATGTGCGTAGTGCGTTATGTTTTTAGTATTAAAAATGTCTGATCCAGATTGATTTTTTAATGTTATTCAGATGAAGCATTTAGATTCAGATACAGAGGAGAATATCAATTTATTTCTCTGTATGATAGGGATGTGTATGATTTCATTGGCGATTCTAAGGTATTTTTTTGATATCGGAAAAGAGTTTGCCAGATAAAGTTTCATTTTATTGCTACTTGACAGTAGGCAAGATATTATTGAAAACGTATCTGGTACTATAAGCTTTGGAACTGTTATCAGAGGGTACGAAACACTGAACACATTTAAAGATAAACCTAAAATTGATTCAGTTATTAACTTTAAAAAAGCGAAAGTGTAAATAATTATCAGACGTAAGTCCTAATGTATAGATTATTAGATATTTTTAGTGAAATTCTATACGCAAGTATGAGTGCTAAGGATAACTTTAAATCTGTATTTAGAGGATGGTTGCTCCATATTTTTTTTACTTTATTATCCATCATTTTTATTTTAATCATTGATAAGGAAATTCTTCCTTGGATCGGTGAGCCTTCGATTTATGCTACGCATTATAAGATTGATGACCTTCTTGAAGAGATAGGGCTATTTTATGGCGTGTTTCTGGTTACGATTCTGATTCCAATTTTTGAAGAATTATCTTTCAGGCTATTTTTGAAACCTTCGGGTTTTACAATCGCTATTTCAGTAGCTTTATTACTTTTTTTCTTTACAGGTGACGTTTACTACATTGATGGTTTTTCTTACTACCTCAGAATCCTGGTTTGCCTAATTGTTTTTTTGTAATACGTCGCTTTGACAAGAAAGTTTTAGAAGTTTATTCATCTGTAAGCCCTTCAAGCTGGATAATTGTTTCCTCTGCTATTTTCAGCCTGGCTCACATTACCAATTTTGATCCGATCCATTACTCGGTATGGTATCTATATCCCATTTACGTCCTACCCCAATTTTTCATGGGCTTGATTGCCAGCACCATTCGAATTAACAACGGATTGATATGATCCGTTTTGCTCCATATTCTGATTAATGGTTCCGTAGAATGGCCTAAACTGATTACCTAGGATTAATCCTACAACCCCACCGTCTCCTACTTTTTCTTTTGCTGGGTTCTGTTTTTTACCATGATCTGGATCATGCTCTCCTCATCAAAGGCAATCAATTGAACGACTGTAATTCTATAGAAGCAAGCTAGTTGTTGAAGAGTTTTGAACGTGGGATCAGTCTGACCCGCTTCATATTTCCGATACCCTTCGGTGCTTTTTCCCAGGCCATCTGCTACGCCCTCCAGAGTATATCCATACAGATCACGTAATTTACGGAGTATTCTTGCTATGTCGATATCCTGTTGCATAGAATGAGGTTTTTATGCTCAGACGTGCGGTTACCGAAAAAGTCACCTTAAAAGCAGAGATTGCCAGACGTTTGTAAAATAGTTGTCGGATTCCCACTGAGAGTAGAATTTTTACCACTCCCAGTGGCAGGATAATTGCTGGGCAGGTTTTAGGTTTGTGCAACCAATAACTGTTGCTCACCAGCCCGGGAGGATGAGATGGCGGGGAGATTGGGAGAACTAAACTTTTCAATCACATGGAGAATGAACTTAGTTTGAATCTTACCCTGTAGGAAATCACTGAAAACGATCTACAGGAAATTAATGGTGGATATGGTTACTGGGAAGGTCATAACCAGGGTTCTGCGGCCGCAGCAAGTTTTTTTTGGGATGTATTAGATGCAGCAGCTAATCTAATGGCTTCCCCTATTAAAGTACGGTAATCCACAAAATATAAACGACAATGAAAAAGACTCAAGAGTACATACTAGATTTTGGTTTTCAGGAAATACAAGAAAATGACCTGCGAAAAATTAATGGTGGTTATGGTTATTGGGAAGGGCACAACCAGGGATCTGCTTCTTTCTCGTCATTAGTTTCAAGTGCCTGGAATGAATTCTGCTCAGGTTTCAGCGATGGTTACTCTAATGCAAGACAAGGAAGGTAAAATAAGACTCTTTTACAATCATTTTTACTAATATTAACGCTATTGACAAAAATGGAAAATGAACAATTATCCCAGTGGGGAATCATTGAATTAGATTGCAAATCAATCTCTGAAATTGATGGAGGTAAATGGGCAGAAGACCTTGGATATATCTGTGGAGAATTAGTAGGACATGCTACAAATGCTGTAGAGATATTGAATCAAACACTGAAAGGATTCGTTGAAGGTTTACTGTTTAGTAAAGCTACTGGCCGTTGATAAATTTGACTGGTAGTTGTTGCGAAACAGCTACCAGTCAAAGTAATATACTATGAAAAAATTTGCATATACTACAGCTCTCTATTTTGGTAATAGGTGGGTGGATAAATTGAAAAGTGTTACGGTTGGCTTTTTTTTACATTATTTTTTTACATTAATAAGTGTAATATTGATCTTAGTTGTAGATAAAGTTTTTTTGCCATTGATAAGTGTTAATTCTATCTTGGAAAATCACCATGAAAGTTCAAGCTTATTAGAAGAATATGGTGTAATTATTGGTGCTATCATTGTGACATTAATTGGGCCATTAATTGAAGAAATTTCATTTAGACTTATTTTAAATCCTACTAAAAAAAATATAATAATTTCATCTACAATATTTTTTTTTCTTATATCAGGACCAGTTTGGTATTTAAGTACTTTTCCCACTATTCGGCTTTTGATATGCTTTTTTATATTTATATTTTTTTATACTTTTTCTGATTTTTTTAATGACAAATTGTTAAGATTAAATAAATTTTTTTTATTGGCAATTAGCTCTTTTGGATTTGCTTTATTTCATATCTTTAATTTTTCTAATTTCCATTTTATATTACTCCCAATATATTTAATATATGTTTTACCTCAATTTTTTTTAGGTGTAATATTAGGTATAATAAGGTTGAAAAATGGATTTTTGTGGTCAGTGCTACTTCATATTTTAATCAACGGTTCTGTAACGTGGCCTAAATTATTTACACATGGCTGACACGTCATTATCCGACCATGAGCTACTGGTTTACCTCCCCCGCGTCACCGTCCGAAGCCAACTCCTATACACCTCCGTTTTGCTAGCCATCACAGCGGCCATTGTCGCTCTCCCGTTCATTTACGTCGATGTGTCGGTTCAGGCATCCGGTTTAATCCGACCGGTGGCGGAGCGGAGTGAGGTTAAAACGACAGCCAGCGGCACGGTGGCGGTTTTGTGGGTACAGGATAATCAGGTGGTACGGGCCGGTCAGCCATTGCTGCGGTTGCAAACCGATATTGCGGATACGAAACTCCGGTTACTGACCACGCAACAAACCCAGAAACGGGCGTATATCCACGATTTGGAACAATTAACCCGGCTGACGGATAACCGCTTGTTTTCGGCAACCGGACTAACTTCCCCGCTCTACCGCCAGCAATATGAGCAGTTCCGCTATCTGGCGCAGGAAAACCTGCAAACCCAGCAGAAACGCCAGCGTGAGTTAGACGTGAACCGACAGTTGTATTCCGACAAAGTCATTGCCCGGCTGGAGTTTGAAGACAAGGAATTTGCTTACAAAACCGTCGTGGCCCAATACAAGACGCTGGTGGAACGTCAGCGGAGTGAGTGGCAAACGGCTTTATCCGAACACCGTTTGCAATTGACCGATTTGATGGCTCAGGAGCGTCAACTCAAACAGGAGCAGGCTTTCTCCACAATCAAAGCGCCCGTGGGCGGTACCATCAGCCAGCTTTCAGGTCGTTATGTCGGCAGTTTTGTGCAGGCCGGAGAGGTGGTCGGTTCCATATCACCCGATTCTACGTTGATTGTCGAATGTTATGCCACACCCAAAGACATCGGCCTGTTGCGGGTTGGACAGAAAGCCCGCTTTCAGATTGCGGCATTCAACTACAACCAGTGGGGTTTGCTGGAAGGTCAGATTCTGGACGTTGCCAATGATTTTATTCTGGTCGAAAACCAGCCGGTTTTTAAAGTCCGCTGCCAGCTCAGCCAATCGTTTCTAAGCCTGAAAAATGGGTACCGTGGAAATCTCAAGAAAGGTATGACGGTTCACGCCCGGTTTATTGTTACCCGCCGGTCGCTGTTCGATTTACTCTACGACAAGGCCGACGACTGGCTGAATCCGGTGAATCAGTCCGTCGTCAGTAGCATCCGTTAGGCGTGTGTCGCCTTCCCACCACACCATGAACAGCCGAATCAAAGTTAAACAACGCGACATTACCGACTGCGGGGCGGCTTGTCTGGCATCCGTAGCCGCGCACCACCGGTTATTGTTGCCCGTTGCCCGGATTCGGCAAATGGCCTCTACGGATCAGAAAGGAACGAATGTGCTGGGTTTGATTGAAGCAGCACAGAAACTCGGTTTTCAGGCGAAGGGGGTGAAGGGGCCGTTTGAAAGCCTCTCTAAAATCCCTAAACCGGCCATTGCGCACGTGGTGTTGAAGGGTGTTTTGCAGCACTACGTGGTGATTTATGACGTAACGCCAAAACACGTTGTGGTCATGGATCCGGGCGACGGTCTCATCCACAAAAAGACACACGACGAATTCAAGCAGGAATGGACGGGGGTACTGGTTCTGTTACTGCCGGATGAAACCTTTGAAACCGGTAATTCCAAAGCCTCGGTTTTACAACGTTTCGGTCAGTTGCTCCGTCCGCACCGGGCGGTTTTGGCTCAGGCTTTGTTTGGTGCCGTTGTGTATACCTTGCTGGGTTTGACCACTTCGATTTATGTGCAGAAACTGGTCGACAATGTTTTGCCGGAAGCCAACCAGAATCTGCTGAATCTTCTCAGTGTGGTGATGATCGTGCTATTGCTGTTGCAACTCTTCATAGGTACAGTCAAGAGTTTTTTCAATTTCAAAACCGGTCAGCGCATGGATGCGGCCCTCATTCTGGGCTACTACAAGCACCTGCTCAAACTACCCCAATCCTTTTTCGATAGCATGCGTGTTGGCGAGATTGTCTCGCGGGTCAACGATGCGGTTAAAATCCGGACGTTCATCAACGATACGGCTCTCAATCTGATTGTCAACGTATTGATTATCTTTTTCTCGTTCGGACTGATGTTCACCTACTATTGGAAACTGGCCCTGGTGTTGTTGCTGGTTATTCCGATGTATGCCTTGCTGTATTGGATTACGAACCGCATTAATCGGAAAAATCAGCGTCGCCTAATGGAAGATGCCGCCGAGCTGGAATCGCAATTGGTGGAATCCCTCAATGCCATGTCAACGATCAAGCGGTTTGGATTGGAGGAATATGCCGGAGCTAAAACCGAAACCCGGTTTGTGAAACTCTTGCAAACCATTTTCCAGTCGGGCAGTAGTGCGATTTACGTTGGAAGCATTTCCGAACTGATTTCCCGGTTATTTACCATTATTTTGCTGTGGGTAGGTGGTTGGTTTGTTCTTCATAATGAGATTACGCCCGGTGAACTCTTGTCGTTTTATGCCTTGATTGGCTATTTTACCGGCCCGGCAGCTAGTTTGGTCGGTGCAAACCGAACCATTCAGGATGCCTTGATTGCGGCCGACCGATTGTTCGAAATCATGGATCTTGAACGCGAAACTTCTGACAATACCATTAGTCTGAAGTCCGATATGATCGGCGAAATTTCCTTCCGGAACGTGTCCTTCCGCTACGGTTCCCGTGTAACGGTTTTTGACGATTTGTCGCTGACTATTCAGGCCGGAAAAATTACGGCCATTGTGGGCGAAAGCGGATCCGGTAAATCGACCTTATTATCGCTGCTGCAGGGACTTTATCCACTGCAAAAAGGAAGTATTTACATTGGCAATTTCGATATCAAACACATCAATCCCGCCAGTTTGCGGCAGGTAGTTAGCGTCGTACCCCAGAAGATCGATCTGTTTGCCGGAAACATCATTGACAACATTGCATTAGGGGAGTCGGTACCGGATATGAAACATGTTTTGGCTATTTGTCAGCAGTTGGGCATCGCTGATTTCATTGAAAAACTACCGAACGGCTTCCATACCTACCTGGGTGAAAACGGAGCGATGTTGTCAGGCGGTCAGAAACAACGAATTGCCATCGCCCGTGCCTTGTATCGAAATCCCGAAATTTTGATTTTTGATGAAGCAACATCGGCCCTTGATTCGGTTTCGGAGCAATATGTCCAGCAAACCATTCACAGCCTTCGTGACGCTGGAAAAACCATTCTGATCATCGCGCATCGGCTGAGTACCGTTCGTCAGGCCGATCAGATTCTGGTCCTGGAAAATGGCAAACTGGTCGAAGAAGGGACGCATCATGAACTGGTAAACAAAGGGAAAATCTACAGCCATTTCTGGCAACAGCAAACCGAATACCATTAACAATCCTACAACCCCACCGTCCCCGTCATCACCTTTCCATCCGATTCCCAGACGCAGACGGCGGTTTTGCCCACCACGGCTACACTGGGCATCTGGCCCTTTCCGACCGAAACCGCCGGCTTGGTCCCGGATTTCACCCAAACCACCCCGGCATCGTCCCAGGCCAGGAGTGGCCCCGTTGGTCCGGCGGTGAGCGTTATGTTGCGGCCAGTGGCAATGGCTTGCTCCGGTTCGCCGGGCTGGCAGGTATACAGCGTGTTTTCGCGTCGCCAAGCGGTGAAGGGTTGGCCCGTTGCCGAAATTGCCACTGCACCGCCGTCCATCGGGCAGGCTTTTAGTGGCCAGGTGCCGGTTCCCAGTTTTTGAGCCGGAGCGTAGGTTTTTCCGCCGTCGGTCGAGTGGGCCAGGTATAAATTCCGGGAGCCGTCGAGCCAGTTGCGGAACTGGACGTACACGTCATTGTTTTTAGCCGCCATCGAAACCTTGCAGCATTCGCAAACCGTGCCGTCGGGGGAGCGGTAAATCACCTGATTGGCCGACCAGGTTCGGCCCCCGTCGCGGGAGGTGGTTCCTACAATCTTGTTCTTCTTATCGTCCCGAAGGTCGAGCCAGGCGGCATGAAAGACTCCGCGCGACGCCCCGGCAACGGCCTGAAAACCCTCTTTGGCAATCTGAGGCACATCATTCATGCGAACGGCGGATGACCACCGGCCTGTTGCCCGATCCAGGGAATAGGCAAAAAGATCGCCCGCCCGGTTGACCGCACTGATGACGACGTACTGGGCCGTAACGGCGATTTGGGGACCTCGCTTGGCACCTGCTACCAGGTTTGGCAAAACCGCTACCAGCGTGGGTGTACCAAATGACGCAGTTTTGGAGGATGTGGTCGCGTAATAGATCGCCGAATCCTGGCCAAAAGTCAGATGCAGCTTGCCGCTGGGTTCGGCCACCACCACCGGCAAATGGCCGGGTGCGAGTGGATGACCGGAATCGGCGACCGGGCCAGTCAGGAGAATGGCAAACCCGTACAGCATCAAATAGAAAAAGGAAGGCATGGAATATAAAAATAAAGGATCAGGATTGAGGTAGCGAATTTAGCTAATATTTGGTAGGAAGCGTTTGCTTTTCCTAACGAACTGAAAATTGGTATCAACTCCGCCAGTTTTTGGCTGGCATGATTTATGCACCATCAGATTTGTTACCAATCCGTGGGTTTTATTGGTCTAATCGTCGTGATGGAATGAATCCGTCGTTTATTTTTAGTTGCTTTGTCAAACAATAAAATCCGGTTTCTTTCAAAAGAACGGCTTTGGCATAGTAAATGGTTTTGGCACGATCAAGTATGGGCACTTGTATTTTGAAACGTTGGCGTAAGTTCTGGTTCACCTGTGGATTGTTTTTCTATGCGGTGGCTGTCGGCTATGCGCAATCCGATACGCTGTTGCAGCAGGCTAACCGGCAGTATACGCTGAAAGCCTACGGGCGGGCCATTGAGATTTACACCCAATTATTGGCCGATTTGCCGGACAAATTGACGGCTGAACAACGCACGACGGCACAGGCTAATCTGGCGCATTCCTATCAACTGGCGGGTGATCTAAAAAAAGCAGAACGGGCTTACCAAGAGCTGACGACAGCTACCGAATTGAGTGGAAACCAGATTGAAACTTACCTCCACTATGCCCAAACCCTCGCTGCCAACGGGAAATACAGTGAATCGCAAAAGCAGTATGATCAATACAATAAACTGAAAGAAAAAGCTGTCCAGGCAGAATCCTCGCCGTTTTTAGACCCGGCGACGGGTGTGATCGGCAAAAAAACACCAACCCGCTACCGGCTGGAAGTCCTCGCGCTCAACACCTCGAACGCTGAATTTAGTCCGATGTATTACCGGGACGGGCTGGTGTTCGTGTCCGGAAAAAAGGCAAATGCCGCCATCGAAACGGCCGGAAAAGGCGGGGGAGGCAGTTACCTCGACCTCTTTTACGTTCAGGACCGGCAGCAATTGAAGGCCACCCAACTTATCAAAGCCGATGGCACGGTTTCAAAACCGGTGTCGGTAAAAGCCCGCAAAGCCCAACGGTCCGGCGGCAATTCGCGCAGCCGCGCTTCGGCCAACGATTCCCGCACCATTGGCGGATACGATGGCGGCATCAATATTTCGGAGGGATTGCGGTTTTCGAAAACCATTCAGCCTTTCAGCCGGTCGCTCAACAGCCGCTACCACGAAGGCCCGGTGACGTTTTTCAACGACGGCTATCAGGTCGTTTTTACCCGAAATAACTACGACGGTCGGCGGGTACGCCAAAGCACGGAAGGTGTGACGAACCTCAAACTGTATACCGCCGTTCAGCAAAATGGCACCTGGATCAATATTCAGGAATTGCCGTTCAACAGCGACGATTACTCGGTCGGACATCCGGCCCTGAGCAAAGACGACCGCTTGCTGTTCTTTGCGTCCGATATGCCGGGGGGCGTTGGTGGTACGGATTTGTACGTTGCCCGAAATGAAAACGGAAAGTGGTCGAAACCGGTCAATCTGGGGAAGGAAATCAATACAAAGGGCAATGACTTGTTTCCGTTTATCGACGAAAGGGGCAATCTGTATTTTGCCTCCGACGGCCGAAAAGGGCTGGGCGGACTCGATATTTACTACGCTCCGCTCGTCAATGGGGCGCCCGTAGGGCCGGTCGAGCACCTTGATGCGCCGATCAATTCCGATCAGGATGATTTTGGAATGATTACGGACGGAAACCGCAAAGGCGGTTATTTCAGCACCAACCGGCAAAAAGGCAACGACGATATTTTCCGGTTTGTTCGGGAAAGCTCGCTCTACGGATGCCGGAACCTGACGCTTCGGTTTTACGACGAGCTGACGAAATTGCCCATCGACAGTGTGCTGATCGACATAAAAGCCCGGGGCGAAGGGCGCAAAGACCGAACGGTGGTGACCAAAAAAGATGGTTTGGTGCAGTTGTGTCTGGAATCCAACAACGATTTTATTTTTCGGGCTTCCAAAGATAGCTACGTGACCAGCACGGTTGGTTTTTCAACCAACTCACTCACTGACGACTCGCCTTCCCGGCTGGAAATTGCGCTGAATCAACCCCCGAAAATTATTGATACCGTGCAGTATATACCGTTACCGGCGAATGATGGCTGGGATATTGTCGATTCTCAGAAAGCCAAAGTGCGGGGTATTGTCATGAGCGAAAAAGACCGGAAACCGATCGAAGGCGTCACTGTCAATTTGAAAAACGACTGCGACGGCGCCATCCGGCAAATCACCACCGGCGCCGATGGCCGGTATGAATTTGAACTCACTGAAGGCTGCGACTATACCCTCAGTGCCTCAAAAGAACGGTATGGGACGAATACAAACCGGATTAAGAAGCTGACACCCAGGGCTACCACCAAAGTGCTGTCGGCAGATTTGAACATGCTTCGGGTGGGCGACATTGTTCAGTTGGACAACATTTATTATGACCTCGACAAATGGACGATCCGGTCGGACGCGTCCAGGGAACTGGATAAGCTGGTGGCCACCATGCAGAAATACCCCTTGCTCACGGTCGAACTCCGATCCCACACCGACAGCCGGGGCGATGCGGCTTACAACCGGTATCTGTCGGCGCAGCGGGCCAATTCGGTGGTCAGTTACCTGGCGTCAAAAGGGATTAGCCGCAAACGAATGGTCGCGGCCGGTTATGGCGAATCGGTCCTGCTCAACAATTGCACCAATGAAGTGAATTGTACGGAAGCCGAACACCAGCGAAACCGCCGGACCGAATTCAAAGTGTTGTCGATCAAGTGAAAGCGGCATCCAGGCGGTCGGACGACCAGTTGTTCGTAAGACAGGAAACAAAAAGCCGCAGACGAACGATCTGCGGCTTTTCATACTCAAAATTATTTTTTACTGCGTAATCAGCAGGCGTTTAATGAGTTGCTGCTCGCCGGATTTCAACTGGACGAAGTGAAGACCGGTTCCGCCCTGGCTCAAATCTACTGTTTGGTGCTGCACTTTACCATTGCCAATGACGGCCTGTTGCCACGTAACCCGGCCCAGCACATCCACCACCTGCAGTTGGGCGGTTTTTTGAGCCGCCAGCCGGAAGCTGATGACTACCCGGCCGCTGCTGGGGTTCGGACTGACCGACAGATCGGAGGTGAATTCCGCCGTGGCAACTCCCTCACGGCCACCATTCGGGCAGTTCAGGATTTTGGGCGACCATTTCAGGGTGAAATTACCCCCCGGCACCCGGCCACTGATCGAGTGGTTTTGCCCATCCTTGAGCGAAGCCGGCACCGTGAAGTTATACCCGTGAATCCCGTTGCCTTTTCCGGCGTTCTTGAGATCCTGCCGGAAAATATTGGCATCGACTGCGCCCACTACGGTGTTTCCATCCAGGAATTCAAGCGCAATCGGGGTATTGGGGCGGTTTCGATCCCAAACCCAGCCCTGAATGCTGCTGCAATTGACCACATCGAGGTACCCTTCGTAATTGCCCGGGCCGCTGCCGCCACTGGTGGGGGGCGGAGTCGTGCCTCCACCGGTATTGACCGTCAGGGTGAGCGTGGTCGAAACCGGCGAATTCTGGCTGTCCTTGGCCGAATAAGTCAGCGTGAAGGTGCCGCTGACGGTCGGTGTTCCGGAGATGACCCGGGTTCCGGCATCGAAGTTGACGCCGTTGGGCAAACCCGTCAGGGTGTAGGTCAACGGATCGTTTTCGGCATCGGTGAAGGCGGGCAATGCGCTGGCCGTGAAGGCGACGCTGATGGTGGCCGACAGGGGAGAGATGCTCGCGGGGGCCACCGGGGCCGCATTCGTTGGGGTTCCTCCTCCGCCGACGGTTAGCGTCAGGGTGGTCGAAACCGGTGCGTGCTGGCTGTCCTTGGCTGCGTAGGTCAGTGTAAAGGTGCCGCTGACGGTCGGTGTTCCGGAGATCACACGCGTATTGACATCGAAGTTGACGCCATTGGGCAATCCCGTCAGGGTATAGGTCAGCGGATCGTTTTCGGCATCAGTAAAGGCCGGCAACGGACTGGCCGTGAAGGCAACATTGAGAGTCGCCGACAGACCAGAAACGGCCGGAGCTACCGGAGCCGCATTCGATGGCGTTCCGGAACCGACACATCGGATGGTTTTAGGAGCCCACTTGAGGGTAAATTCCGATCCCTGCACCCGCGCCCAGATCGTGTGGTTCTGGCCGTCTTTGATCTCTTCCGGTATGGGGAAGTCGTACCAGTGTACCCCGTTTCCTTTGCCGGCGTCTTTCAAGTGTTGTTTAAAGACATCGGCCGCAATCGACCCGATGAGCCGACCCGTTGCAATCGAAGCACCATCAAAGAACTCGACGGTGACTACCCGGTTGACACTGGTGCGGTCATAGGCCCAGCCAGAAAGCGTATTGCAATTGACTTCCTGGGTCAGGTATCCGTCGAAATTGCCCGCCGGAGCCGGTGGGGGCGCGGTGCCGCCAGCAGCCACGGTCAGCGTAATCGTCATGTCTTCCGTGGCTTTTCCGTCATTAGCGGCATACGTCAATGAGAACGTACCCTGCTGCGTAGGTGTTCCCGAAATGACGCGGGTTCCGGTATTAAAACCCAGTCCCGACGGCAACCCGTTGAGGGTATAGGTCAGGGGATCGGTATCGGTGAAAGCTGGTAAGGTAGACGAATAGGCGACGTTGACCGTGGCCGACAGGGGCGAAACAGCCGGGGCTGCCGGAGGAACGTTGGCCGGTGGGCCAGCATTCGTGATGACGAAGGTCAGCAGAGCCGAGGCTGTTTTTCCTTTGGGGTCCGTCACAATCAGGCTGGTCGTGAACGTCCCGAGCGTTGTGGGCGAACCACTCAGCGTACGGCTTGCCGCCGAGTAGGTCAGACCCGGAACCGAACCGTTGAGCGCATAGGTTAACGCCCCTGCTTCGGGATCGGTAAACTCGGGAATGGTATACGTTGTCGCTACGCCGATTTCGCGGTTTTGAATCGCCAAAGTCGGGCCGGTTGGAGGCTGATTGGCTGGATCGTTCGGGAGTGGACTTCCGTCTCCGGGGCAGTTGAGCGTTTTCGGAGAGCCCATCAATTCGTACGACGTTCCCTGAACCCGCATGCTAATGCTGTGGTTCTGCCCGTTTTTCAGTGTTGCCGGAATAATGAAAGAATAACCGTGTTGTCCGTTTCCTTTCCCTGCACTGACCAGGTCAGGCCGGGCCAGCGAAGCGGTTATGGTTGCAATGAGGTTGTCATCCTCCCGGATTTCAATATTCACCGGTGTGTTGGGTTGATTGGCATCCCAAACCCACCCAAAAATATCACCGTCGCAGTTGATCACATCCAGAAACCCTTCATACGCACCAGTTGGCGGAGGTGTCGACGGATTGGCAACCGTCAGCGTCAGGGTGGTCGGAACCGGCGAATGCTGGCTGTCTTTCGCTGAGTAAGTCAGGACGAAGGTGCCGCTGACGGTCGGTGTTCCGGAGATGACCCGGGTTCCGGCATCGAAGTTGACGCCGTTGGGCAGTCCCGTCAGGGTATACGTCAGTGGATCGTTTTCGGCATCGGTAAAGACCGGCAGCGCACTGGCCGTGAAGGCGGCATTGATGGTGGCCGACAGGGGCGCGATGCTCGCGGGGGCCACCGGGGCCGCGTTGACGGGGGGCGTTCCGGTTCCGACGCAATTGATCGTTTTGGGTGACCACATGAGCACGTACGTTGATCCCTGAACCCGGCCCCAGATGGTGTGCGTCTGGTTGTCCTTCACACTTTCGGGAACGGTGAAAACGTAACCGTGGGCGCCATTGCCTTTGTTGGCATTTTTCAGATCCTGGCGGAAAATGTCGGCCGAAATCGAACCGATGGACACCGCGGTTGCGGCCGTGGCTCCATCCAGAAACTCGACCGTGATTGGTGTATTGGGCTTGTCGCGATCCCAGGCCCATCCCGAAAACGTCGAACAATTGACGCCATCCAGATAACCTTCAAAGTTTCCGGTCACCACGCCACCCGCCGAAACCACCAGCGAAATCGCCAGATCGGATTTTGACTGACTGTCACTGGCCGAATACGTCAGGGCAAACGTTCCCTGCTGCGTCGGTGTTCCGCTAATCACCCGGGTCGACGGGTTGAACGTGAGGTTGTTAGGCAGACCGGTCAGGGTATAAGTCAGGGGTTCGCTGTCCGTGAAAACCGGTAGGGTATACGTATAGGGTACGTTCATGGTAGCCGCCAGTGCTGATACCGAGGGTTTGACCGGGGGCGGATTCACGGGTGTTCCGCCAGGCGCTACCACCAGGGTAATGGAAAGGTCGGTTTTATTCTGACTGTCGGCGGCTGAGTACGTAATCGTAAAGGTTCCCTGCTGGGTGGGCGTTCCGGAGATCACGCGGGTTCCGCCATCGAAATTCAGCCCGGAGGGCAAGCCGGTCATGGTGTAGGTGAGCGGTTCGCTATCCGTAAAAGCCGGGAGCGGGCCGGAATTATACACGACATTAACCGTGGCCGATAAGGGTGACACCGATGGTTTGACCGGGGGCGGATTCACGGGGGTTCCGGTTCCTTCGCAGGTCAGGGTTTTGGGCGACCACATCAGCACGTACGTTGACCCCTGAACACGGCCCCAAATGGTCTGTTGCTGGTTGGTTTTGATGCTGTTCGGTACCGTAAAGCTGTAGCCATGCGCGCCATTTCCCTTTCCGGCATTCAGCAAATCCTGGCGGAAGTTACTGGCCACCGTGGTGCCGAATGAAGTGGCCGATTCGATCGACGGATTGGAACCGGTTGCGGCCAGAAACTCGACGGTATACGGCGCATTTGGACTATCATAGTTGAATACCCAGCCCGAAATCGTGTTGCAATTGACCACATCCAGATAGCCTTCAAAGTTTCCGGTCACTGTTGGGGGCGGATTGCCGGTGCCGGCTGTATTGACTGTCAGCGTAACCGTCGTATTGACTGCGCTGCTCTTGCCATCCGTTGCGCTGTAAGTCAGATTGTAGGAAGTCGCCTGGGTTGGCGTGCCGCTGATGACGCGGGTGCTGGCATTGAAGTTCAACGTACCGGGCAGGCCGGTTAAGGTGTAGGTCAGGGCATCCCCGTCCACATCGTTAAACGGCGGGAGCTGGCTCGACGTAAAGCTCGTGTTAACGGTGGCCGTCAAGGCACCGACTGATGGGGCCGTTGGTGGCGAATTCGCCGGTGGCGTTGTGGTTCCGGTGGTCGTACCCGTTGCCGTGTTGCTATTGGCCGACACGTTACCGGTCGGGTCGATGGCCCGAACGAAGAAATAATATTCCGTACCCGCCGTCAGTCCCGTTGCGTTATAACTGGTGCCGGAATTGACGTCGCCAATTTTAACGTTGTTTCGATACACTTCATAACTGGCTACGCTGGCATTATCCGTCGATGCATTCCAGGTTAACCGCATGGAATTCTGCGTAATGTTGCTGAGTGCCAGAGATGTCGGAGCCGTTGGCGGTTGCTTATCGGCGGCATCGGAGACGACATTGAACGATTTCTCCACCGGACGGGCCGGTTTAAAACCGTCTCCACCGTGTTGTGCGGCCCGAATGGTTACTTTGCCCAGGCGGCCCGTTAGAAACACTTTGCCTTCCGCAATCACTGCGGGTCCGGCAATGACGTAGAAAACAATGGGTTTTCCCGACGAAGCAGAGGCTGCCGGCGTGAAGGCCGCAGAATTAGGAGCCCGGTCGGCAATGTCGTTGAGTGTAATGGTTTGTGATGTTCCGGCACAATCGGGATAGATATACCGAATCGTTTCCGTTTTCAGGCCACCCGCATCCGTCACTTCCAGTTTCACGCCGTACCAGAAAGTCAGGGTTCCATCGCAACCAATCGGAGGCAGGGAAGCCGAAGAGGTCTGGCTGGTGGTTACAAAGTCATCGTGCTGGTGATCGTTGTGAAATAACGAAACCGTCCATTTGTAGCTCAACTGATTGGCGGGGGTTTCATCGGTGATCACCGCCGACAGGTTAATGTTCCGGATTTCATCCAGGTTCATTTGGGTCAGCCCATCGATACTGGTGCTGACAATAACCGGTGCCGAATTATTGGCACTACTGACGGTGATTGCTTTGGTGGTCTGATGGCTTTTTCCGTCAGGATCCGTAACCGTCAGCTTGACGGTGTAGGTAGTTGAGGTTGAGGTGGTGGTAAAAGTATGTTCCGGGTTGGCAGAGGTGCTGCTGGTATTGTCGCCAAAATCCCAGGCGTAGGTCAGAGCCTTTCCTTCCGGATCGTAGGATGTGTTCCCGGTAAATTTAACCGTCAGGGGGCTTGATCCATTGCTTTTATCCGACAGAATGATGGCCACCGGCGGGCTACCACCGGCCGCTCCGTTGTAAATGACCCGGCGCACGCGCTCTCCCCCATCCTCCGGATAGCGCAGGTAATACATGTTTTTGTCGGCCGGATTGAATGCGATGCAGGTGATGTACTGGTACGAGCTACCCCCATCCAGCAATTTGGTCAGCGTTGCCGGTTGCGGCTGATTGTCGCTGTCGAAAGCCATTTTGGAAATCCACCCCCCGTTAAAATCGGCAAAATAATACGAGTTCTGGTATTCGGCCGGGTAGTTTCCGCCACCGGGATGCCAACTACCGCCAATGGCGCAATAGCCCGGCAAAAGGCTGGCTGGTGTTGCATTGACATTGGTCAGGGTTCCGTTGTTGTTCACCTGCCCGGGTCCTGAACGCCAGGCAATCACCGGTTTGGTAAACGTTACACCCGCCGGTTTGTATTCCGTTTTGTTGTAGGCGCGCTTGGAAGCATATTGGCCTTCTTCAAAAGGCCAGCCGAAATTGGCACCTTTCTTCACCACGTTGATTTCTTCCCAGTCCGTAAAGCCAACGTCACCCACATACAAGGCACCCGGATTTCCGGCGTTGATGTCGCCACTTCCCGTGTTGGGGCGAACCGAAGACCGAAACGGCTGGCGAAGACCGGAAGCAAAAATCCGGCTTTTGATCGAACGCGGAGCACTGGGGTTATAGTCGGGATTGCCCGGCATGCCGTCGCCATTTTCCGGATTGATCCGAAGAATCTTACCAGACAACGAAAAATCAACCTGAGAACGGTAGCTGCCGATGTTTTCCGCAGCCGTGATAAACCCGTTCTGAATCGATTGGCTGTAATACGATTCAGAATACGATCCCTGGTCGAAGGCTGGCGCGGCTCCGTCACCGGTTGGAATTAGCAGCGAGCCATCTTCGCCCATTGTAATGCCACCCCCGGCATGTGAGCTGGAAGTCAGCGGAATACAGTCGCCGGGAACGCCTTTACTCGGGTTATTGGGGTCAGGTTCGCCAATCAGTACCTTACGGCTATTGGCTTTGATCGATTTAAAACCGTCATCTTTGTTGGCTTCGTAGCGGGTAACCCGGGCGTAGGTCCCCTGCCATTTAACGGAAGCATATTTGATGACATAGAATAAATAAAACCGGCCATTGGTCAGAAAGTTGTTGTCAAGCGTCATCCCCAGCAACCCGTAATCATCATATCGTCCTATTTCAGATGATATATCCAGTAATTGCGTTTTCTGCTTCGTCTGGGGATCTACCCGGGTAATCCGGCCATCAATTCCCCACACGTACATGGCCCCGTTTTTGTCGAAAGTGAAGCCAACAGCACCAGACAGATCACTGGCGTAAACTTCTTCTGAAAAGCCGGGCTTATACTGGCTGTAACCGTTCGAGATGAAAACAGTAACCAGTGTAAGGGCCAGGAGTAAGTTGTTGAGTTTAGTACAGAGGTTTGTCATACATTAAAATTTACTTAAGTGTTGTCATTCAGCGCAGATCGTGCTTCACAATTGGGATAAAATGAGATGGGAAAAATCCATTCAGGGCGATAAAAAGGAGTTAGCAGCGCTAAGTACTGTATATTTAGGCACTGAAATTCAAAATTTCAGATGAGAAACTGGATGGAAATATAAGAAAAATCCAAATAAGTCCAATGTTAGTAGAAATCTAATTTACTAAGCGGTAAACTTAATGTTTTGATAATCAGAATACCGGTAACATAGATGCGCGTCAATTGCTTTGATTAAATTATTAAAAGGTCATACTCTCTTTTGAATGATACTCTTCCCCAATGCCAAAATTAACATCGGTTTGCAGATCACGGAGAAACGGCCGGACGGCTTTCATAATCTCGAATCGTGCTTCTATCCGGTTCCGCTGAATGACCTGCTGGAAATCATTCCGGCTTCGAAAACGTCGTTTGAAATCAGTGGAACCGACATTCCGGGCGACCCCGCTTCCAATCTTTGTCTGCGGGCCTACGAACGTCTAAAGGTTGATTTTGAGTTGCCACCCGTTCAGATGTATTTGCACAAACTCATCCCGATCGGGGCAGGTCTGGGCGGAGGTTCGGCCGATGCCGCCTTTACGCTGCGTCTGCTGAACGAGCAGTTCAACCTGGCCTTGTCAATAGAGCAATTAGAAACGTATGCACGGCAGTTAGGCAGCGATTGTGCGTTTTTTATTCAGAATCGACCCTTGTATTGCTTCGAAAAGGGGGATCGCTTTCAGGATATTGACGTATCACTCCGCGGGTATACCGTCGTACTGGTGTATCCCAATCTGGCCATTTCAACCGCCGAAGCCTACGCCAGGGTTCGACCCCAAAAACCCCTTGCATCGCTGCGTGCGTTGTTGCAAAATCCGGTTGGAACCTGGCGAAATACCATCCGGAATGATTTTGAAACCAGCCTTTTTCCGGTCTATCCGATTCTGAATACAGTGAAACAAGAACTATACCAAGCGGGGGCTATCTATGCCAGTATGAGTGGTTCGGGCTCCACTATTTACGGTATTTTCGAGCAAGCGGTATCGTTACCGGATTATTTCCATGCCTACCAGGTCTGGCAGAAAACCATATGAGCGGTTATTGAAAACAAAAACGATGCTAAAGTAAAGAACCCGCCGGTTTGCACCGGCGGGTTCTTTACTTTAGCAGTAAGCTGATTCTTTAGCGGCTAATCAGCAAGCGTCTGGTAACAATCTGCTTGGCAGTCTGCAACTGAATTAAGTACAAATTGGCTCCATCCGAACTCAGATCGACGGTTTCGCGCTCCACTTTGCCCGTGCCGATGGTGGGTTTTTGCCAGATCGAACGACCCATCATGTCCACCACCTGCAAATCAGCCCAGCGATCCGCTTCCACCAGATACCTGATTTCGACCTTTCCCCGGCTGGGGTTCGGGCTAACCGTGAGTTCCATGCTTAACTCGACGCGCTCGTCTGTTCCCAGCCGACTGCCATTCGGGCAATTCAGGATTTTGGGCGACCATTTCAGGGTGAAATTACCCCCCGGCACCCGGCCACTGATCGAGTGATTTTGCCCATCCTTGAGCGAAGCCGGCACCGTGAAGTTATACCCGTGAATCCCGTTGCCTTTTCCAGCGTTCTTGAGATCCTGCCGGAAAATATTGGCATCGACCGCACCCACTACGGTGTTTCCATCCAGGAATTCAAGCGCAATCGGAGTATTGGGGCGGTTTCGATCCCAAATCCAGCCCTGAATGCTGCTGCAATTGACCACATCGAGGTACCCTTCGTAATTGCCCGGGCCGCTGCCGCCACTGGTGGGGGGCGGAGTCGTGCCTCCACCGGTATTGACCGTCAGGGTGAGCGTGGTGGAAACCGGGGCGTGCTGGCTGTCTTTGGCCGAATAAGTCAGTGTAAAGGTGCCGCTGACGGTCGGTGTTCCGGAGATGACCCGGGTTCCGGCATCGAAGTTGACGCCGTTGGGCAAACCCGTCAGGGTGTAGGTCAACGGATCGTTTTCGGCATCGGTGAAGGCGGGCAATGCACTGGCCGTGAAGGCAACGCTGATGGTGGCCGACAGGGGTGAGATGCTCGCGGGAGCCACCGGAGCTGCATTCGCTGGCGGTGTTCCGCTTCCCGCACAATTGATGATTTTGGGCGAATCTTTCAGGGTAAACTCGGACCCGACCACCCGCGCCCAAATGGTCTGGTTCTGGCCATTTTTGATGCTTTCCGGCATCGGGAAATCAAACCAGTGTATCCCGTTTCCTTTGCCGGCATCCAGCAGGTGCTGTTTGAAAACATCGGCGGGAATGGATCCTAGTGACGTACCGTTGGTAATCGAAGCGCCGACGAAGAACTCGACCGTGACCACCGCATTGCCTTTGGCTCGTTCCCAGGCCCAACCCGAAATTGTGCTGCAACTGACCTCCTTCGCCAGATACCCGTCGAAATTAGCCGCCGGAGCCGGTGGTGGGGGCGTGGTGCCGCCTGCCGCAACGGTTAACGCAATGGTCATGCTTTCCGTGACTTTTCCATCGTTGGCGGCATACGTCAGCGAGAAGGTTCCCTGTTGCGTGGGTGTTCCGGAAATGACGCGGGTGCCGGCATTGAAACCGAGTCCCGATGGCAATCCGGTGAGGGTGTAAGAAAGCGGATCGGTATCGGTGAAAGCCGGTAGGGTAGACGAATAGGCGACATTGACGGTGGCCGACAGGGGCGAAACCGCCGGAGCCGCCGGAGGAACGTTGGCCGGTGGCGTGCCTCCTCCCGCGTTGACGGTCAGTGTCAGCGTGGTCGGCACCGGGGCATGCTGGCTGTCCTTCGCCGAATACGTCAGTGAGAATGTTCCCTGTTGCGTCGGCGTTCCGGAAATCACGCGCGTATTGGCATCAAACGACAGGTTGTCGGGTAAGCCCGTCAGCGTGTAGGTCAGTGCATCGTTCTCGGCATCCGTGAAAACCGGCAGCGCGCTGGCCGTGAATCCCACGTTCACCGTCGCCGACAGGGGCGAAACCGCCGGGGCCACCGGGGCCGCATTGGCGGGTGGCGTTCCGGTTCCGACACAGGTAATCGTTTTGGGAGCCCACTTGAGAATAAACTCCGACCCGACCACCCGCGCCCAGATCGTGTGCGTCTGGTTGTCCTTGAGCCGTTCCGGCACCACAAAGCTGTAGCCGTGAGCGCCATTACCTTTGTTGGCATTTTTCAGGTCCTGCCGGAAAATATTGGCTACCGTCTGGTCGATCACCGTTGAACCGGCCACGGTTGGCCCGTCCATAAACTCGATGGTAATGGGCGTGTTCGGTTTATCGCGGTCCCAGATCCAGCCGGAAAAAGTGGAGCAGTTGACCACATCGAGATAGCCTTCGAAGCTGCCGGTGACCACCGGGGGCGGATTGCCGGTTCCGGCGGCTACGGCCAGGCTGATGGTTGTGCTTTCAGTGACTTTTCCATCGTTGGCTGCGTACGTCAGTGAGAACGTACCCTGCTGCGTAGGGGTTCCGGAAATGACGCGGGTGCCGGCGTTGAAACCGAGTCCCGACGGCAATCCGGTGAGGGTATAGCTGAGCGGATCGGTATCCGTGAAAACCGGTAGCGTTATTGAATAAGCCGCGTTGACGGTTGCCGAGAGGGGTGAAACCGTCGGCGCGGCCGGTGGTACATTGGCCGGCGGGTTGTTGGTTTCGCTGATGATGAGCGAAAAGACAACGCTGGTTTTAGCCCCCGGCTGATCGGTGGCAGCATAGGTCAGGCTAAACGTGCCGGTGGTGGCCGGTGTCCCGTTGATGACCCGTGTCGAGGCATTGAAGGTCAGGTTTTGGGGCAGTCCCTGGAGTTCATAGGTCAGGGGGGTGCTTTCGGGGTCGGTGAATGCGGCCAGGGCTGCGGAGGTAAAGGGCGTGTTGACGAAAGCCGACAAAGACGATACCGAAGGCGGGGTGGGTGGCAGGTTGGCGGGTGGTGTTCCGCTACCGGCACAATTGATGGTTTTAGGTGCCCACTTGAGAATGAACCCTGAATTCTGTACCCGCGCCCAGATGGTGCGGTTCGTGCTGGTCTTAACGCTTTCCGGGATTGGGAAGTTGTACCAGTGTTCGCCGTTTCCTTTGCCCGCATCTTTCAAATGTTGCTGGAAGACGTTAGCCACAACAGACCCCAGCGGAGTACCGGCGGCAATGGAAGCCCCCTCAAAAAACTCGATCGTAACGGGGGCATTGGGCGTCGTACGGTCCCAGGCCCAGCCCGAAAGCGTGCTGCAATTGACTTCCTGTGTCAGATACCCGTCCAGGTTCGCAGTCGGAATGGTGGCTGTTCCATTGACCGTCAGCGTGACGAGGGTCGTCACCGCCGGGTGCTGGTTATCCGAGGCCGAATACGTGAGCGAATAGGTTCCGGTAGCGGTTGGGGTGCCCGTGATGGTTCGGTTGGCCGTATTGAAATTCAACGTTCCGGGTAAACCCGCCAGCGAATGGGTCAACGCATCGCCTTCCGGATCGGTAAAGGCTGGCAGCGCATTGGACGTATAAAGGACATTCAGCGTGGCCGCATTGAGCGAAAGCGTGCCGGGAACCACCGGAGGCTGGTTGCCGGACGGCGCGGCCGCGGTGGTTGCATTGGCGGTGTTGCTGTTGCCTGAACTGTTTGATGCGGCATCCCGCGCTACCACATGGAAGGCGTAAGCGGTGCTGGGGCTCAGTCCCGTAACGGCAAACGTAGTACCCGAGACCAGGTTGGTATTGATTTTTGTACCGCCCTGGTAGACATCATAGCCGGTTACGCCCACATTATCCGTAGACGCGTTCCAGTTCAGTTGCAGGGATGTGGCGGTGATGTTGGAAACAGCCAGACCAGAGGGGGCCGAAGGGTTCTGTGTATCCGGCGTCGAAGGCGCATTGTTGGTCACCATAAAAGACCGCTCGACCGGCTGCGCGTATTTGTACTGACCGTTTCCGTGTTGGGTGGCCCGGATCGTTACCCGGCCAATCCCGCCCGTTAACCGGACCTGGCCATTTTCGATGACGGCGGGGCCATCGGCCACATACAGGGAAATGGGCAAACCGGAAGTGGCCGAAACCGGGGGCCTGAATGTCGGGGCGGTGGGAACCTTGTCGCCAATCGGATCAAAGGTGATGGATTGTTGCTGACCCGAACAGTTCAGGTAAACGTATTTGGTGTATGTTGTTGTCAGACCACCCCCGTCGGTAACGTCCAGAACCAGGCCATACCAGTAGCTGGCCTCGCCGTCACAGTCGCCTTCCGTCAGGGTAACTGTTCCGGTTGGGCCATTGAAGATAGAGACTGAATGCCGGTGGTCATTGTGGTAGAGATACACGTTCCATTGGTATTTCAACTGGTCCGCCGGGGTCTGGCTGTCCGTCGCCGTCGCATTCAGATTGATCGTCTGCGGCAGCGAAATCGAGTTGTAGCCGTCGACACTGGTGGTTTGAATGGTCGGGGGTGTGTTGTTGAGCGAAATAACCGTCTGTGTGGTGTTGCTTTTTCCCTGCGCATCCGTCACTTTCAGCGAAACGTTGTAGGACTTCTGGCCGCCAAAGGTGAAGGTTTTGGCCGGCGGGTTTTTGGTCAGGTTCTTGGAACTGCCATCGCCAAAGTTCCATTCGTAGCTCAGATCGGTTCCTTCCGGGTCATACGAATCATTGGCGGAGAAATTAACGACCAATGGACTGTTACCAAACGTTTTATCCTGGGTGATGACGGCCGTTGGCGGTTGGTTGGTGGTAAAGGCAAACTGACGAACCAGCGATTTTTCGCCCAGTGTAACGTAGTAAATGTTCCGGTCGTAGGGGTTGAATGCCATGCCCACAATCCGTTCCGAGAAGGGCGTAACGGTCATTTTCGTGGCCATTTTGAAGAGGCTGCCCGCTTCCGGATTTTCGTCATGCCCAAATTTGGCACCCGCAATCCAGCCGGTTCCGTAATCGGCAAAGTAATACGTGTCCTGAAATTCTTTCGGGTAATTTCCGCCACCTTCGTGCCAGACTCCACCGATGATGCAGTTTCCTTCGAGCGGCCGTTTGTCGGCGCTAACGACGGTGTTGCCCTGAATGATTTCCGTGTTCTTATTTTCCCGGTACTGAATCCGGGGCTTGATGGGGTTGGCCGGTTTGAAAACTTCCGTTTTCCAATAACCGATTCGGCCCTGAGCGTGGCCTTCATAGTAGGGCCAGCCAAAATTCTGGCCCGGTGCCGACACCACATTCAGCTCTTCCCAGGACGAAAAGCCCACATCGCCGACGTAGAGAACGCCCGGATTGCCGCTGGATGGATCAGGATTGCCCGTATTGGGCCGTACCGACATTTTAAAGGCTTGCCGGAAACCAAGCGCATACACCCGGTTCTGGGCCAGTTTCAGGTCCGAACCGGCGCCTTTGTAAAAGGGATTTGAAGGGTACCCTTCTCCGTTTTCCGGATTGATTCGCAGAATTTTACCGCAAAGTGAAAACAGCGCCTGTGAGCGATAAGCACCGATGTTCTCCGTAAGTCGATCCGGGCTATAGGTGTTACAGCCCCCGTATCCGTCCGACGGAATGGTTTTAATGATTTTTCGGTCGATGGCCTGTAGATACCAGGTCGTATTGTTACAGCCGATGTCGACCTCCACAAAGCTGGCGGCATCGCCCGTGCCCAGCAGAATACTGCCATCGGTTCCGGTGGTTAGCCCACCGCCGGCGTGCGAAGCGGTAACCACCGGAATCCCGTCCTCCAGGGTTTCGCCAATCAGGATTTTCCGGCTGGCCGGATCGACCTTGTACTCATTGTTGGGATTGACCGTATACCGGACCAGCCGCCCGATGGTTGCCACATTATCCGTTGATTTATTGGGCTGATAATCCGGCTTGCCGACATTATCGTACCAGTAGATATCGACGGTGTAATAGACGAAAAACCGGCCATTCGTTAAAAAATCGCGGTCCAGTGTAAACCCTAGCAGGCCATGATCGCCATACCCCGCTACTTCTTCCTGAATATCCAGAATAACCGTGGCTTTGGTCTCGCCCCTTTTGACCCGGTAGACCAGTCCATACCGGCACGCAACATACAGGTTGCCGGCCTTATCGAAGACCAAATTGGTGGCGGCTTTGAAACTGACAGCGGGATTCGGAGCAGGGGTAACGGAGTTGATATAGTCCTTGTCTTCCATATTTATTCCCACTTGCCCATACCCGGTCAGCGACAGGAATACAGACAATATCAGAGCAGCACAGGTACGTGAAGTAAAGGAGTTGAGCATAGAAAGATGAGTTAATAAATACCAATAGGCACCTCAGGCAGAAAGCGGGACAAATAGAAGAATCTTAATATTTTGGAAAGATAGTTAACAAAAATTGGGCCGCAAAACTTGAAGTTACTTTAACTTAGTATCCGGTTATCCATAATCACCTTAATATAATCATGTTTTAAGCCGGAATTGGTTGTATTAATGGATTTTATAAAGATAAAAGACGGTTTTTTCATGGGTTGGTAAGCGATTTAATGGCAGTGTAGTAACATGCTTTAAATTGGATGGTAAAGGACTTTATCCATCCCGAATCGTGTTGTATTTTTACGAACTGCCAAACGCGCCAAACCATTTTTGGCCGGTTTGCGTTTGGCAGACAAACCTTAAAACCGTGGTGGTGTCGCTCGATGGAAACCCGTCGCCAGAATAACTTTATGACGCGTCGCCGGGAGCCCAAGCGCTTCATGCTGTGGCTATGCATTGCCGCCAGTGTTTTCAGTTTCACCGTCCTGCTGCTGGCTTACATCGCCCGCAAAGTCAGTTCCGACTGGCGTGATGTTCCCTTGCCAACGGTTTTTCTGGCCAGCACGGGTGTTATTCTGGCCAGTAGTCTGACGTTGCACATTGCCAACGGCGCTTTTCGACACGAGCGGTTTACCCAATACCGGCTGTATCTGGGTACGACGCTTTTTCTGGGTACCCTGTTCGTGGTGCTGCAGGTGCTGGGTTGGCGGGAGTTGATGCTGAAGGGTGTTTATCTGCAAACTACCCCGTCCGGCAGCTTCCTTTTTGTGTTGTCCGGGCTGCATCTGCTACACATTGTGGTGGGCTTAATTTTTCTGTCCATTGCGTTTGCCGAAGCAATGCGCCGAATCCCGTATGTCGAAGCCTTTGTCTACAGCGTTAATCCGCCCAACCTGCTAAAAATCAGGTTGTTTACGCTGTTCTGGCATTTTGTGGATGTGCTGTGGCTGTGCCTTTTTCTGTTTTTACTCTATCACCACGGCGTATAAATCTGAAACCGGTACATGAAGTTCGAACGAATCCAGCCGCCAGCCTGCCTCAAAGACTACGTCCGGTACTTCTGGATTCTGGAAAGCAGCGATACCGACCTGGCTCCAAAAACTTTCCTGCCGCTGGCCGACGGCTGTCCGGGTCTGCTGTTTCAGGAACCCGACCGGGGCGCTTTTTACGGTCCGATGCAGCAGAAGTTGCCCGGTATTTTTGTCTACGGCCAAACCGTCAATACCATCGAGCTGTATTCGGTCGGCAACGTGCGGATGATCGGCGTTTATTTCCGTCCCGATGCGCTGAACTCCATTTTCGGGCTCAATGCCAGCGAGTTTACCGACACCTGCCTGGATCTGAATGCGTGGGCCGAAGAGCAGGGCGTTTCTTTGATGGAACAACTGGTTGCGATCCGTTCAGCGGTGGGTAAAATCGAGCGGTTGTCGGCCTATTTGGTTGACCAGATCAACCGGAATACGGCTCGTCCGGATGCCTTGATTCCGTATGCCGTGGCCCGGATCATCCAGTCGAAAGGAACAGTTTCACTGAAAGAACTACAAAAAACGGCCCACCTCTCGGAACGGAGCTTCGAACGAAAGTTCAACCAGCAAGTGGGGATTTCGCCAAAATTTTTTTCCCGGGTTTGCCGGTTTCAGGCTTCTCTTAGCCAATTTCGGGCCGATGCCTTCAATCGGCTCTCAGACATCGCCTTCGATAATTTATATGCCGACCAATCGCATTTTATCCGGTCCTTCAAGGAATTTTCCGGTTTTTCGCCCAATCAATTCCAAAAGCGGTCGTTCGAATTAGTCGAAAACTTCCCCCAGTTGATTCACTAGCCCGCTGTCGGTTTTGTTCTATTTTTTGCTGGACAGTCGCCCTAGCTTTGTCGAAAAAAAGACCAAAATGATGAGCAAAGGCATTGAAAATCCAGCGCAGAAAACGCTGGTACTGGGAGGTACAGGCAAGACCGGCAGCCGGGTTGTCCAAAGATTAACGGAATGCGGCTGGCCGGTTCGCATCGGGTCGCGCTCGGCGACCCCCGCCTTCGACTGGCTGGATGAAGCCACTTGGGGGCCGGTTCTTCAGGGCGTCGATGCAGTTTACATCACATTTCAGCCCGATCTGGCTGTTCCGGGGGCGGTTGCCAGCATTCAATCGTTTGTCGAAACGGCCGTGGAAACCGGCGTTCGGAAACTCGTGTTGTTGTCGGGGCGTGGTGAACCGGAAGCCGAAGCCTGTGAGCAAATTGTAATGAACGCCGGAGTTGACTGGACGATTCTGCGGGCCAGTTGGTTCAACCAGAACTTTAGTGAAAGCTACCTGTTGGAGCCGATCCTGGCGGGGTATGTCACCCTCCCGGTTGGTCAGATAGCTGAACCGTTCATCGATGTGGACGATATTGCAGAAGCGGCCGTTGCTGCTCTGACGGAAAATGAACATACCGGCCAACTCTACGAACTGACCGGCCCCCGGTTGCTGACGTTTGAAGAAGCAGTTGGAGAAATTGCCCGGACAACGGGCCAATCCATTCAGTATGAGTCCATTTCGATGAGCGCGTATGCGGCCATGCTCAGGGAATACGGTATACCGGAAGCGTTTGTGACGCTGCTGACCTATTTATTCACCGAAGTGCTGGACGGGCGGAATGCCAGTCTGGCCGATGGCGTCGAGCGGGCGCTGGGTCGGAAACCTACTGATTTTGCGGAATACGTCCGAAAAACCGCAATCACCGGTGTCTGGAATCAATAAAGTCGTCATGAACTTAAAACTTCAATAGAATTCCAGGCCCTCTGACTGATTTCCAGGAACGGGGCCATTTATCCCTACGGGATAAAAAAGCAACCTTCCAGCGGAACCGCAGCTTCACGAATCCGTACCTTTAAAAACCATCAACAGTTTTAATTTGACCTTTTCATCGACCGGGACCATCATCAGAGACGGTTTTTCCACTTTGTAATCGGACAAATTGATGTCGAATTCTCCTTTGATGGTCACCTGCGCATTGTCATCTTGCCGGGTTCCCAGAATAACGACCGGTTTGGTGACGCCGTGGAAAGTCAGATTGCCTTTAACGGTCAGATTGGACCCCTGTTGCTGTACATCATTGCTGGTGAAGGTCACTTTGGGGTATTTCAACGCTTCCATTTTTTCCAGCGCGTGGGAGTCGCGGTTGGTGTTATCGCTGTCGAAGCTGGACACTTTGGTGGCAGCCGCTACGCTCTCGATCTTGTTGGCGTCGTCGATCACCATCACGCAGGCCACATCGCGGCTGACGCCTTCAAAACTGTGCATGGGGTGCGACATGGCGTAGGTAATCGTCGATTTGGTTCGGTCGGCCATCAGCTTCCGTTTGGCTGGTGCAGGCGCATGGTCCGGTTGGTGAAACGCCACCAGTCCGGCGCTGACGAGCAATACCCAACCCGTCAGCTTTTGGTATGAAAAAGCAGTCATCGTAGTAATCCGGCGTGAAATGAGTGAACTTACTTGAGTTTGATGGCGATGATAGCGGCCGCATACGCTCCAAACGTGGTGTAGGCGGCCGCCCGGTGGTAGGGCTTTAGGTCGGCATTGCTGCTTACTTTACGAGCCAGGATGTTGGTGGCCACCATGCCCGTCAGGTGCACAACGGCCAGGGCGCGGTGCAACTTGATCGAACTGAATCCACGTTTCCGGCTGGCGGTAGGCAAACCCGGTGGCGAGGTGAGCGACAGCAAAGCCGTGGTGCCATAGGAAAAGTTGATGACCGTAGCCATCGTTTCGTGCTGCTCCTTGATCCGGGAATAATCCAGTCCTTTGGCGTTGTAGAGTTTCGAACCCAGAATGCCCTGGGCCACAAACCCCGCCAGCGTGACAAACCCCAGAACCTGATGACTTACCAGAAACGCCCGGCGGATTTTCAACTCTTTCTCACGGCCCTGGGGCGACAGCGGAGCGATGTTGGTAAGCCGAAGCAGTCCCTTCGGCCCCCAAAACGCCCGCTGTGTAAAAACCATCTTTTTGGGTAACAACTCCTGTGCATCCGCTGTACTGTCGCCCAACTCTGCCAGCAGGTCGTTGGCGTCGGTCGGTTTAATGCTGGTATCAGCCGGCGTTTTTACGCGCGTCGAGTCCTGGGCCCAAAGTGGGCAATAGAGAATGGTAAGCAGGCAAACAATCAACAGATGCTTCATATATTAGGCTTCAAATACGCGCAAACTGGTGCCGGTCAGGGTCGTGCTATACTTTTTCAGATTGGCCTGGTTGGCTACGGCCGGAACGGTAACTTTACCCGTGGTGTCGAACACTGAACCGTGGTTGGGGCAATAAAAATTATCAACGGTGGGACGGTATGTAACCAGATTTCCCTCGTGTGTACAGATTTTTGAGAGGGCAATGTAGTCACCCGTCTTGATCTGGGCAATCAGAACATCGTCTTTATACACAAACTTCTTGGTGGCATCCTTCAAATCCGCATACGTACTGCTGTTGAGGTCAATCGTAAAATCGACTTTACCGGTGGGGGTGGGCGTTGGATCCGGATCGTCAGAACCTTTTGAACAGGAAGTCAGCGTTCCCATGCAGTAAAATGCCATCAATGCCGCACTGCTCAATCCCAGGCTCCGAAGGAACTCACTTCGTTTGATCGGTTCTTGTTGGTTGGTCTCCATAAATTAATGAGTAGGTTGTTAATTAATGTACATACAGTATTTACGACTAACGATTTGGCAACCGCAAAAAGTGTTGATCAAAGCCGGTAGCGCAACGAGAAAAATACGCCGGTACTCGTCAACCGGATTTTACCGTAGCCCAGTTTGGACAGCGGGCTTTTCAGGAAAGGTTCAACCTGCCAGGAAAACCGGCGCAGCAGACCGTCGGAACGGAAGTTGCGTTCGTAGCCAACGGAAACATTCAAATGGCTAAATCGGTGAAAACCGGTCTGGCCGCTCCATCCCTTGTACTTCTGTTGAGTTGACGGTTTGCTGCCAGGCGGGTAATTGTATACGTACGTTTCTTTTTGCATAATGTACGAGGATACACCGGCGTTGACAAACCACCGTCGGCGGTTGTTCAACAACACATCGAATCGAAGATTGACCGGAATGTCGAGAACTGTACAAGCTGCACCGACGCTTTCATACTTAGGGCCATACCAGTGTTTGGAGATCGTATCAGGCATGGTATAATCAGACGCCGACGCCGTGTATTTTTTGACGGATCGCAGGACACCACTTTGGATTGTAAACCGTCGTAAAAAGCGGTATTCGGCCATTATGCCCATTTGAAAATCCCTGGCTCCCTGACGGCTTTTTCCCACAAAATTCAGATCAGGAGCAGCAACGAACCGAACCGATAGCGCGGGATACCCGATGACCGGAACCGCCGGGGCAACGACTCTGGGCCCAACCGGTGGCCGAACGGGTTCAAGATCCAGTTCCGGCAGCGACGGCAAAACCGGTTTTGCCGGTGTCCGGGCTGTGATGTAGGCCAGGTTCTCCAACCAATCGAGCGGCTCGCTTTCCAAAACCGGTGCCCTGGTTTCTGTTGGCTGAGCCAAAAACGATTCACCGGGAACGACTGCCGAATAGACCGGCCTATTCAAGTCAGAAACCGGTTGGGTTTGGCGACTTTTTAACCTGGACGGAACGGCGGCATAGCCGGCGGTTTTGGGTGAACGGGTGCGGGTCAACTTCTTGCTTTCGTCTTCGGAAAGCGTCGAAACTGCCCCATCAGGGTTCGTTGGGTTACCCGAGACCGTTGCTCCAGATCGTTTCCGTACTACGCGGGCCGTTTTCTGCGGCCGGTTTTTCAGAACAGAACGGTTTTCATTCGTGGGCTTCAGAGATGAAGTTTCAATTGCCTTGCTGCCGGACACTTCCGAAACGGATGGCCTCACCGTGGAACCCGCACCGGTTTCCGGCGTAGACTCCGCCCGGGCCGAAGCGATTTTTTCAGCCGGTTTTTCAGATAGCGTTTTATCACCAGCCGTTGCCGGATTTACTGCGTCAGTGGCTGGCACCGAGGGGCGTCCGGGTTCAGTTGCTGAAACCGACTCCGTCCGGATTGTAGTTTTTGACGCGGGTGGTCGCACGTCGTCCGGCTGCACCACCAGTGAAACCGTGGTCAGCAACAGCAATAGCAGCGGCAGGCCCCAATAAATAAACCGGTAGAGAAACCGCGACCGGTCGTCTTCGTCAAGACGTTGGCGCAGGCTGTTCCAGTCGTCAGGATTGTAAGGCGGTTCAAACTCCTCGGCTGACGACCGGAAGAGCTTATCCAGTTCGTCATCGGGAAGTTCTTGCAAACTCGCCATGGCATCTACGTTTTAATAATTGTTTCAATTGTTCACGGGCACGCGCCAGATTTGATTTGGACGTACCCATCGAGATATTCAACTGGCCGGCAATCTCCTCGTGGGTGTAGCCATCAATGGCGTATAAATTAAAAACCATTCGGTAGGCCGGCGTCAGCAACTGGACGACTTCCATCAATTCCTCATAGCTCAGTTGGTCGAGGGCGCTGGCTTCGACGTCTGGTAATTGACCCGCCTGATCAATGTCTTCGTGGTACCGGTGTTTCAGATTCAGCCGGTAATAATCAAGAGCGGTATTGATCATGATCCGGCGCAACCACATCTTGAAAGGTACTTCGGGCCGGTATTGATCCGAGCGGGTAAATACTTTCATAAAGCCATCGTTCAAAATCTCCACAGCCTCGTCCCGGCTATATGAATACCGCACACAAATTCCCATCGCATACCCATAGAACTGCCGGTAAAGCTGCTCCTGGCTTCTGCGATTGCCTTGCTGGCATTCCTTCAAGAGTCCGGCGATATCTGGGGAGGGAACGGTCATACGTCGGTTTTCAATCGTCAATACGCTGATCAGCGCAAATGGGTTGCGTCGATCGGGCAAAATAGTGGCGGTCTTCAGTGAGCAGTTCTCATTTCACATAGATTGGCAGGACAGAACAAGATACAAAAAAAGCGAGAACTGACTCACCGAAGACCGCAAATGACCGATCAGGGCGCCGGAGCAACCGGGGTGTCTTTATTGATGATGGGCCACACGCCGGGTTGTGGAAAACTGATGCCTTTGTTCAAACCGCGCTTTCCGTTGTCCTGCTGAAAATAGTACAAGGGCCAGCCTTTGAACGTCAATTGCTGGCGTCCGAAAACCGTAATGCTGCCAAACAGCGTTTTATCGATCGTAGAAGGCACTTCTTTCAGCGTTTCTTCATACAAAGGCCAGACGGCATTGTTGCTGAAGTCGGATTTGGTGAAGTTGTTCTTCATGTTTTTGTCGTTTCTGAAACCGTACAGCGTTCGACCCATGCCGTCGGTAAAATAAATCGTTTTTCCGGTGCCTTCCTTGTAATCAGACGTATACGATTTGCCATTGTGGCCCACCAACTGGGCGTTGGCGATCATGATGGAGTAATTCGGTTTGGCAACAAACCAGATGTTGCTCACGTTTTCGCCTTTCACATCGCCCGCTTTTGCGTCATCTTTGAAGTAGTAGAGCGGCCATCCTTTGTAGGTGGTCTGTTTCGCGCCGTCGGCCCGGGTAAGGGTACCGAAATCGGTGGCGGTCAGGCCCGAAGCCAGTTTGGGAGTTGCGCGGTAAAACACCGGCCAGTTGGTCAAACAGCCGCCGGTGCAGGTCGACGCGCCGGTGCTGTCGTAGTCGTTGGAAAAGAAATAAAGCGTCCGGCCGGTTTCGTCGGTCATCACGTTGCCCAGTGAGGTGCTGGTCAGGTTAATGGCGGGTTCCGGGGGCGTTGGCGTGGCCTCCTCCGAATCGTTGTCACAGGACTGGGTGAGCGAACCGACAATAAGCAACAGGGCGGCCACAGGGGTCGCAATCCATCTTGATTTCATAGCAAATAGATAGAAAGATTAGAATTAGAAATGGTACCTGTCGAATCGATTCGATGGCAGTACGACAGCGACTGGGAAAGGGTTGCGTGTCCGATAAAAAAGGGCAAAAAAAAGCCCGTCATGACTGACGGGCTACACTAAACGATGGGGATTGTTAACCGACCTGATCGGTAAAATGACTGAGTTCGTGACCCATTTTGTCCCGCTTGGTTCGTAAATACACTTCGTTATGCGGGTTGGGACGTATATTGATGGGGACGGTTTCGACAATTTCGAGACCATAGCCCATCAGCCCCGCCCGTTTTTTGGGATTATTGGAAATCAGGCGGAGCTTGGTGATGCCCAAATCCCGCAGAATTTGCGCACCCACGCCATAGTCCCGGGCATCCATCGGCAGGCCCAATTCCAGGTTGGCTTCGACGGTATCGCGGCCCATTTCCTGTAGTTTATACGCTTTCAGTTTGTTCATCAGTCCAATGCCGCGTCCTTCCTGAAACATATAAAGCACCACGCCTTTGCCTTCCTGTTCCACCATTTTCATGGCGGCATGGAGTTGTTCCCCGCAATCGCAGCGGCACGAGCCAAAGATATCGCCCGTCACACAGGACGAGTGGACGCGCACCAGCACGGGTTCGTTTTTCTCCCAGGTGCCTTTGATCAGGGCCAGGTGTGTGTCGTCGGTGTTGAGTTGTTTGTAGGCAATCAGTTCGAAATCGCCGTACGTTGTGGGCATGTTCACCCCAATTTCGCGTTTGATCAGGCTTTCCTGTTGCAGCCGGTATTCGATCAAATCCTGAATACTGACCAGCCTCATACCGAATTTGTCGGCCATCGTCCGCAGTTCAGGAAGCCGCGCCATGGTGCCGTCTTCGTTCAGCACCTCGATCAGCACGCCCGCCGGTTGCAGACCCGCGAGTTGGGCGAAATCAATGGCGGCTTCGGTATGCCCCGCCCGGCGGATAACGCCCCCATCGACGGCCCGCAGCGGAAAAATGTGCCCCGGACGGCCCAGATCTTCCGGTTTGGTTTCCGGATCGACCAGCGCACGGATCGTTTTGGCGCGGTCGCTGGCCGAGATGCCCGTGGTGCAGCCATTGCCCAGCAAATCGACGGATACCGTAAACGGCGTCGTATGAACGGAGGTGTTGTTGCCCACCATCATTTCCAGGCCCAGTTCCTGACAGCGTGCTTCGGTTAGCGGAGCACACATCAGGCCCCGGCCTTCCTTGACCATGAAATTGACCATTTCGGGCGTGATTTTCTCCGCAGCGCAGATCATGTCGCCCTCATTTTCCCGGTCTTCATCATCCACGACGATAATGATTTTTCCATCGCGAATATCCTGAATCGCGTCTTCAATCCGATCCAGCAGACTCCCGGGATTGGTATTATTATTGCTCATCATAAAGTGAAATGACTTGAGAAAATAAAAGTGAGACAAGAGATTATAGACAAGGAGTAAGAGCCCATTTAAGGGTTTTAGTCTCTTGTCTCACTTCTTTATTCTCACGTCTTTTAGAACATTGTTCCACAAAGATACGTTCGATACGCTAAATTTGTGTTTTGCGCGTTTTTATCTGAAATAGCACCTGTAGTTACGAAAAAAACTTTACCCTTGTGAGAGCAGTCAGGAAATGGTCAGCCGGTTTGGTAGGAGTGGTCCGGCATCAGGTCCGGTTTTTCCTGCTGGGAGCCTGTTTTGTTCTGAGTTTACATACGTTTGCTCAAACAATCGACTGGTGTGTAACGCCCCCGACCAATGCGGGGAAAGGTAGTTTTAATGTGTCAGCGAAGAAAGGGTGCGCTCCCATGACCGTGACGGTGAGTAATACCACCGGAATTCCGGATAACATTTTTCTTTACGTATACGACTACAAAGGTGGCGATCCCGTTGCCACCAAATCCGGCGTTGCCGCCACGACCTACACCTTTACGAAACCGGGAAAGTATAAAATATTGCAGTTGGGCAGTGTCGGAACCGGCTCCGTGGCCTGTCAGGAAATAGAGGTTCTAGATGCCACACCGCCCAATTTTCGGGCTTTTACCTGTTCCGACCGCCGGGTGCTGGTCGATATCGTCAACGATGCGGTGGCCAGCCAATACGACGAATTTATCATTGACTGGGGGGATGGAAGTCCTCGGCAAACCGTTCAGAAAACCGCCATTTCCGGGCTTATTCACACCTATTCGTCGCAGGCAACCCGGACGATCAACGTGCAGGGCAATTACCGGGACATTTCGTGCGGGGGCATGACCCAACAGTCGGTAACACCCGGCGGCACCATTATGCAACCCACCGTATCCAGTCTGAAAACCACCGGGACCACGGTTGCCCTGCAAATTCAGGTGGCGGCCAATCAGGTGGTTGTCATCCAGAAAAAAAACGCATCGGGTACGTTCGAGAACACCACCACCACCCGAACCGGCAGTGGTTCGGTCAGCATTACCAACGTAACCAGCCATCCGACCTGTTTCAAAGTGGTATCGCAGGATGGCTGCGGCAACACTGTGGCGTCGGACGAAGTGTGCAGCATTGGGCTGGAGGTAGAAGCGAAAGATCAGCAGAATGCCGTAGTCTGGACAGTTCCCGGAAGCCCGGCCAATTTTCAGAAATATACCGTTTCCAAAAACGATGATGTTTTCCGCACGTTCACCAGCGTCGGCACCAGTTCCGTCACGGATTCGGAAGGGCTGAATTGCAACGAAGAATACTGCTATCAGGTAACGGCGCTGGTGGGCACGACCGAAATCATCTCCGACCGGAAATGCGTAACCGTTCGCTCGTCGGCCATACCACCCGCTTTTTCAACGGTGCAGGTATCGGTCAATGGTGATAACCGGGTCGATTTGCGGGGTTTGCCGCCCGTTCCGACTTCGCAGAGTCCGAGCTATAAAATGATCGTTTTTCGCCGGGACAATCCGGGCGGTTCGTTCGTGCAAACCGGCGAGGAAGTCGACCGGAACATTCACCAGGATGGCGGAGTGCAGCCCCAGCAGCAGTCGTACTGCTACCAGTTGGTGTATCAGAATGCCTGCGGAGTATCGTCGGAACCCTCCAAAATGGTCTGCACGATTTTCCTGAACTCCCATTCCGCTTCCACCATCGACTGGACGTCCGATTCGCCGTTTGCGGACGAAGCAATCGACCGCTATGTAATCGAAAAAATTGACGACAGCGGGGTGGTTTGGGAAGAAGTGGCCGTTGGTCTGCAAACCTCCTACCGCCCTGCCAACGAGCCGGATAGCCAGCGTTTCCGGTTTCGGGTCAAGGCGGTTTCCAAATCCGGTTCCATCAGTTATTCCAATTTCTACACCTTCGTGCAGGCTTCCCGGGTGTTTGTTCCCGATGCGTTTACGCCCAACGACGATGGTGTCAATGATCTGCTGGAAGTAAAAGGCAGTACGTATCTGGCGTCGATTCAGCTAACGGTCTACAACCGCTGGGGGGAGGTCGTATTTCGTTCCGAAAGCCGCGAAGGATGGGATGGGAAAATCAGTGGTCAGGCTGCTCCGGCCGGCACCTATGCCTATCGGGTCAGTACAACCGATCAAAACGGTTTGAAAACAGAAAAGACCGGTCAGGTGTTACTGATTCGGTAAACCACAGAAGAAAGACAAAAGAATGTGGAAAGCAGGGCAGACTGTTCATTCCTTGCTACCTTTGTTTAGACAATCCCATTGTGTTGTTGGTTTTCTCTTGTCTAGTCTCTCACTTCTTTTTTTGTAAGTTATGTTCAATATGATGGATATGTTCGGCAAGGTAAAGGAATTTCAGGCCCGTATGAAAGAAGCGCAGGCCAGCCTGAATACCATTACCGAATCGGGAGAATCAGGTGCCGGAATGGTCCGTGTGACCGTTAACGGGCTGAAACAAATTGTGCGGCTGAACATTGACCAGGATTTGATTCGTCCCGACGACCGGGAGATGTTGCAGGATCTGGTTGTGGCCGCCACCAACAAGGCACTCGAAAACGTGGAACCGAAAATCAAGGCTCATCTTCAGAAAGCAACCGAGGGGTTGTTGCCCAATATTCCCGGTTTCGACCTGGGCAACCTGATGTCGTAAGGAATGGACGAGGTTGCCATCGTGATTCTGAATTACAACGGAAAATCCTTTCTTGAGCAGTTTTTACCTTCCGTTCTGACGCACTCGGAAGGTTGCCCGGTTTACGTTGCCGACAATCATTCTACCGACGATTCGCTGGCACTGCTGGAGGGGAAATTTCCGTCTGTCCACCTGATTCGTTTGGCGGCCAATTTCGGTTACGCGGGCGGTTATAACGTGGCGTTGACGCAGATCGACGCCACCTATCTTCTTTTGCTCAATTCCGACGTGGAAGTCAGTCCGGGCTGGCTGGCACCGCTCGTGCAACGAATGAAAGCCAATCCCCGGATTGCGGCCTGTCAGCCCAAAATCCGCGCCTTCAAAAAACCGCATTTGTTTGAATATGCGGGTGCTGCCGGGGGCTACATCGATTACCTGGGGTATCCGTTTTGCCGGGGCCGCGTGTTCGATACGGTCGAAGAAGACCAGCAGCAGTATGACGATGCGCGTGAAATTTTCTGGGCAACGGGGGCGTGCCTGCTCGTCCGGTCGGATGTTTTTCTGCGTTTGGGCGGGTTTGATCCCCGGTTTTTTGCCCACATGGAAGAGATCGACTGGTGCTGGCGGGCCAAAAATGCCGGTTACCAGATTTGGTATTGCCCCGAATCCACGGTGTATCACGTCGGGGGCGGAACCCTTCACAAATCCAATCCGCGCAAGACCTTCCTGAATTACCGCAACAGCCTGGCGATGCTTTACAAGAATTTGCCGACGGGTCACGTCTTTCTCAACATCCTGATCCGGTTGGTCTTAGACGGGATATCCGGGGTAAGGCTTTTGGTGGCTGGAAACTGGCGGGATACGCTGGCGATTTTGCAGGCTCACTTCACTTTTTACAGTTGGTTGCCCTACCTTCGGAAACAACGGAACGCGCTGGCCGATCTGCGTAAGAACCGGATTACCCACCCGCAGATATATCCGCACAGCATCATCTGGCAGTATTTCATAAAAGGCCGGAAAACCTTTCGGGAGCTGTTGGGAGGGAAGGAATACCAATGAATAAGACAGGGGGGGATCGCTTTTCTTTCTTCCAGCCTCTTTTTTCTGCTTATTATAATTCCCAGATAGTCGGGTGATTATGCCGCCGGAGGTGTTTGCTCATTTCCATCCAGAAAGCCATAATCAGATATAACACAACGGGCGAACCCAGCGTGAGACACGAGGTGTAGATAAAATAGAGACGAATGCTACTAGCCGAGATGTTCATCTTCTCACCTAGTTTGGTGCAAACGCCAAATGCCTGACTTTCGACGAAATACCTGAGTTTATTCATAGTAGTAACGCTCCTGATAATCAGTGCTTCGCTGGAAATAGAAAAGGGTACCTGTTAAACCCGTTCCGTAGCTTGCTTCGTTTACCAAAGATACGCGGAACCAACTGCATCAACAATTCCAGTAACGAATTGTTTGTGCTACTTATTTAGCGGTAAGCTCATTTCGTACAATTATCTCTTTAAATAAGGCAATTAAAATCGAAAAAAATTGTTTAAAAATTCGTAACAAATTTTGTTACTTTGTGTTTACTAAGGCGTTGTCTTATAAAAGTTAAGTTTTTTTTGCTATTCAACAAAGTCAATGCATAGACGGTGTGTTCCATCCGTATCGCCCATTTCGTGTGTTAACCTGGAACCTGTTTGAAGACTTTTGTTAAGAATACTCCAGTCAGTAATGTTTTATTTTTAATTTTTTAAGTTTTATGCAAACAGGTGTTGTCAAATTTTTCAACGAGAGCAAAGGCTACGGGTTCATCGTCGAAGATGATACGAACCGTGACATTTTCGTACACATTACTGGCCTGAATGGTACCACTATTCGGGAAACAGACCGGGTCTCTTTCGAAGTAATCGAAGGGAAAAAAGGCCTTAATGCTGTGAAAGTTAAAAAAATTGAAGGAGCCTATTGAGAAACCACTCCTTTGCAAACATAAAAACCCCGGTCGTATGACCGGGGTTTTTGTTGTTTTAAGAGAGATGTGAAAGCATAGACAAGAGAATATAGACAAGATGATGGGTAATAATTTTAGTCTTTATTCTCTTGTCTGTGCAATCTCTTGTCTACGCACTTTCATCTTACCGCAACAACCCGAATCGGCTTGCCGTTGAAAACCACTTCGTCGCCGGCTTTTGCGTGATTCAGTCGGACGCCAATGGGCGAAGCGGCCGAAACCGCGAAGTAATCGGTTTGGTCCACGGTCATTTTTCCGGCGCTGATGGCGATGAAATAATTCCCCTGACTCGTCATCACCAGACTGCCCGGCTGAACGATGGAATGGATTTTGCCCGCGTCGATGCGCGCCAGTTCCTGCTCCAGTTTCCGGGCTTCGGCCAGTTGCTGGGCGTGGCGGTCGCGCTCGATCTGCGCCATCGCCCGACCGGTTTCGTATTTATCGCCCGCGCTGCTTTTCGACTCCTCGTTGGCGGCCGACTGTGCGGCTTCCATCGCGGTTTTGGCCGTTTCGATGCGCTGCTCTACGTACTGGCGGCAATGGTCAAAAAGCGTTTGCTTGAGGGTGGCGGAATCGATCATCGGCGGTTTTGGATCATTGGCCCGTCCAGCTTTTCACCTGATCCAGCGTCGGCATCGTCACGTCCAGTTTTAGTTTTTTCCGCATTCCGCCCAGATCGTTGAAAATCTTGTTGGCATTGGCACCATTCAACTGACTCACGTGCTGAAAACCCATCTTCTGCAAGGCCGGAATCCAGCCCGCCGGAATGCCCAACTGTTCGTAATCGGCGTCGGTCGACAGCTCAATTTTTTTCTCGGGACGCATTTGCGGGAAAAACAACACATCCTGAATCGACGGCTGGTTGGTCATGATCATGGCCAGCCGGTCGATGCCCAAACCGACGCCCGCCGTGGGGGGCATGCCGTATTCGAGCGCACGCAGAAAATCTTCGTCCATCGCCATTGCTTCCTCATCGCCCCGTTTCGCCAGTTCTAGTTGCTCCTCAAACCGGGCGCGCTGGTCGAGCGGATCGTTCAGCTCCGAATAGGCGTTGGCAATTTCTTTTCCGTTGCAAATGGCTTCAAACCGTTCCACCAGACCCGGTTTGCTCCGGTGTTTTTTGGTCAGGGGCGACATTTCGACCGGGTAATCCGTGATGAACGTGGGCTGAATCAGGTTGCCTTCCACGGCCTCACCGAACAGCTCATCGATAAGCTTCGATTTGCCCATCGTGCTGTCGGTTTTGATGCCCCGGCCTTCGGCCACAGCCCGCAGTTCGTCTTCGCCCATCGCCGACACATCGACGCCGGTGTATTCCTGAATGGCTTCAAACATGGTGAACCGCTTCCAGGGGCGCTGGAAATTGATGAGTTTGTCGCCCACCGGCAATTCGGTTTTTCCGTGGAGATCCAGCGCAATCTTCTCGACCATCTCTTCGATCAGATCCATCATCCAGTTGTAGTCTTTATAGGCGACATACAACTCGACCTGCGTGAACTCCGGGTTGTGAAACCGGCTCATGCCTTCGTTGCGGAAATCTTTCGCAAACTCGAACACACCGTCGTACCCACCCACGATCAACCGCTTCAGATACAGCTCGTTGGCAATCCGCAAATACAGCGTCATGTCGAGCGTATTGTGGTGCGTTCGGAAAGGTCGGGCCGCTGCGCCCCCGTGAATGGGCTGCAGAATCGGGGTTTCCACTTCCAGATAGCCGTGGTTGCTCAGAAACGTCCGGATCGAATTGACCAGTTGCGTCCGCTGAACGAAGGCATTTCGAACTTCGGGGTTCACAATCAGATCGACGTACCGCTGCCGGTAGCGTTGTTCCGGGTCCGAGAATGCGTCATACGTCTGCTTATTTCCCTGTTCGTCAACGACTTCTTTTACTACCGGCAAAGGCCGCAGCGATTTGGTCAATAGTTTGAACGCCGTTACGTGGATGGAGATCTCACCGGTTTGGGTCGTAAACACGTACCCTTGCACGCCGATGATGTCGCCGATGTCCAGCAATTTTTTGAAAACCGTATTGTAAAGTGTTTTGTCGTCGTCGGGGCAGAGGTCGTCGCGCCGGAAATACAACTGTATCCGGCCCGTGGCGTCCTGCAACTCCGCGAAGGAAGCCGAACCCATGATGCGGAAACCCATCAATCGGCCGGCAATGGCAATGCTTTTATAGTCGGTTTTGTTGCGTTCGTAGTTTTTGTGGATGTCGGCCGCCGTGACGTTGACTTCGAATAATTCGGCAGGATACGGGTCAATGCCCATCCGCATCAGTTCCTCGCGCTTGTTGCGCCGGTTTATCTCCTGTTCGCTCAGTATCATCTTGAAATAAAAAAGATTTGCAAATATAGGGGATTGGAACACGGATTCAGCGGATTGAACCGATTCGAACGGATTACTTTATCCGGGTTCAGAACGCATTCCCCGTAAAAATTTACCGCACATCCGAAATTCGTTGGCTGAGAATCAAAATAATTGCTACTATTGTGATATCAAAATACTATCACAAACTGCCATGAATGAAAAGAACCTTACTTCCCTTTCCGGCTATGTTCTGCTGCTCATAGCCCTAATTCTGCTGGGCGTCTCGGCCTACGGATTTTTTTTACGCGCGTTTTGGCTTGGTGGTCTTTCCTTCTTTGTTTCCATGGTTCTGATGAGCGGACTCGCCGTGATCAATCCGAAAGAAGCCGTTGTCACCACGTTTTTTGGTGATTACACCGGAACGATGAAACAAACCGGCCTTCGGTGGGTCAATCCGCTGTACAGCAAGAAAAAAATCAGCCTGCGCGCCCGCAACCTGAACGGCCAAACGCTGAAAGTGAACGATAAAATGGGAAATCCCATCGAAATTGCCGCGGTTGTCGTGTGGCAGGTGGCCGACAGCGCCAAAGCCTTGTTTGAAGTGGATGATTACACGCTGTTTGTGCAGATTCAGTCGGAAGCGGCTGTCCGGCACCTGGCCAGTACCTGTTCGTATGATAGTATGGAAGACGAAGACGCACCGGTTACGCTCCGCGACAGCACCGGCCAGATCAACATCCTGCTGGAACGGGAGCTGAACGAACGGCTGGAACGGGCCGGTGTCGATGTGCTTGAAGCCCGGATTAGCCACCTGGCTTATGCGCCCGAAATTGCCGGAGCGATGTTGCAACGCCAGCAGGCTACGGCGGTCGTATCGGCCCGGAAGCAGATTGTGGAAGGAGCCGTCGGCATGGTTGAAATGGCCCTGGCGCGACTGGCCGAAAAAGGGGTTGTACACCTGGACGAAGAACGGAAAGCCGCCATGGTCAGCAACTTACTTGTTGTCCTGTGCGGAGAAAAATCCGTCAGCCCAGTCGTCAACGCCGGAACCCTTTACAATTAAGAGTGATGAGTTAAGAGTTAAGAGTTGGCTGACGCACTTGTTTTCTGCTTGCAACAGCCAACTCTTAACTCTTAACTCTTAATTCATCACTAAAGAATGGCTGCGGAGAAAAAAGCATTTGTGTTACGGATCAATCCCGAAACGCTGAAGGAACTCGAGCGCTGGGCGCAGGAAGAGTTTCGCAGTGTGAACGGGCAGATCGAGTATATCCTCAATGAAGCATTGAAGAAACGAAAAAAAGGCTCGAATTCCGACGCCGATCCGGAGGTGGACTAAACCCGCAAACCCACTTCCCGAATGCCGTCCAGGGTCAAATTCGGAACAATAGCCACAAAATCAGCCTCTAAAGTCGGTATGGCGGTGGCCATGCCTCCCGTGGCAATGGCAATACAATCGCCGTTTAGTTCGGCCCGGATGCGGTTGAGGAGCGACCGGACCAGGCCTTCGTAGCCCAGGACCACACCTGCCTGAATGGCGTGGGCGGTGCTGGTGCCCAGGGCCGATTCGGGCAACACCAGCGGCACTTCGGGCAACTGCGCCGTGGTGGAAAACAGCGAACGCACGGCGGTTTTTAGCCCCGGTGCAATGGCGACGCCGAGCATTTGACCGGCCGCCGAAACCGTCGTGAAGGTTAGCGCCGTTCCGAAATCGACGACGACACAATTCTGTTTGTAACGCAAGTGAGCGGCCAGCGCGTTGGCCACCAGATCGGTTCCGATGGCGTAGGGCCGCAGAATCTGGAGTGGCAAGGCGTGGTAGATCGCCGGGCCAACCACCACCGGTTCCAGGCCAAAAAGCCGGGCGAGTGTGGTTTTCAGCGTTGGGGTAAGTTCCGGCACCACGCTGCTAATGACAATCGACTGAATTGTACTAAGCGGAATATTGGCTTCCAGAAACCACAAACGCAGCAGTCGTTCATACCGGTCGCGCTCAGCCGGAACGGCATCCGTATCGCCAAATGGTCGGTCACTGAGGTGAAAAGCCATGGGTTCTTCGAGCAACGAACGCGTCCGCCAGACGTGTCGCCATTGCTGCTGATCGTATAAACCAAAGACGGTATCGGAATTGCCTGCGTCGACGGCGAGGAACATAGAGGGTATGGTATTTCAGTAGAATTTGCAAAGATAGCACGAAACCCCGTTCTGAAAATGAAGTGTTCGCGCAATGCTGTTATTTTTGACACCGGATTTGCTCAACAATCGATTTTACTACGAACCGGAATGACACATGGGATGAAAGGCTTCTGTTGGTTAGGGCTGCTGGGTCTGCTGGTAACGGGTTGTCGGAAAGGCGATCAGGACGTTACACCGGACAAACCCCTGACCTGGTTTGAAACGTTTGCAAAAGCCCTCGATGACTCACTGAAAACCAAACAAATTGGTTACGGTTTTGTGATTCTGGAAAAAGGTGAAGTGCGGGCGTCGGGCCGTGGCGGCTTGAAGTCCCGAACCACGGAGTCGGAAGGGGAGAAAGCGTTTACACTCGATACCAAAACGCACATCGCCAGCATGAGCAAAACCATCACGACGATGGCTTTTCTGCACCTGGCCGCGGAGAAAGGACTGAAAACCACCGATAAAATTGCCCCCTATCTGCCGCCGTCCTGGCCGAAAGGCGAGCATATCGATCAGATTACGTTCCGGGATTTGATGACGCACCGCAGTGGCATCATTGGGTTGGGCAACAATTGCGTCAATGGGGCTTTTTCCGAAAACATCTGGTCGGGATTTAAACAACTCGTGCAGCAGGGCGTCAAAACCGCCAACCGGGGGAATTATTGTTACCAGAACGCTAACTTCGGTTTGTTTCGGGTCCTAATTCCCGGCATTTTAGGTTATTCATTTACCGGCGACGATGGCACCGACGATCTGCAAACGCAGCAGCGGTATATTGATTACGTCCAGAAAAATGTGTTTGAAAAAGTTGGTCTCACCAACATCCTGGCCAACCATCCGACCGGTGATCCGACGTATACGTACTCCTACCTGAAGACGGGCATAACGGGCTGGAACCCCGGAAATTTTACCAACACGGTTGGGGCGTATGGCTGGTATATGACACCCACCGAAGCCGGTAAATTGTTTGCCACGGTTCTGTCGACTACCGACCAGAGCGTGCTGACCACCGCCTGGAAAGACACGCTGCTGACGCACCGGCTGGGAACTTATGCCGGTACGATCGCGGACGGGGCCATCCAGTACCACGACGGGTGGTGGTATCTGAAACTGGCTCAATACCAGGGTGTCCGCACGGTCTGGATGACGTTTCCCAATCAGGTAACGGCGGTTCTGTTTGTCAATGCGCTGCACCATTCGCGCGGGAATTTTCCGAGCGACGATGGCACCGATATTGTCACCTATCTGAGTCGTGCGTATACGCTGACCCGGCAGATGAAAGGGGGGCGGAAACTGGCGGAAAAAGTAATTCTGGAACACGACGAACCGCACTGATTCACCCCAAAAAAGGATGGAAATTAACCCGCTTCGTTGTATCTTTACTAATTGATTTTCAGGAGATGAGGATTGCTTTGCCGATTAAATGAACGGCACCCGGTTACCAGGTAAACAATAAATACGAATCTATGTACCCGGCATTGCTAATTGCCAGACAGTTTATAAACAAGGGCGTTGCCGAAGGCCGTCCCCTGACGCCGATGAAGCTGCAAAAGCTCATTTACATGGCGCACGGGCTGCATTTGGCCCGGCACGAAAAACCGCTGATTGCCGAAAAAGTACAGGCGTGGTCGTATGGCCCCGTGATTCCCGACGTCTATACCCGCTTCAAACGGTTTGGAAATAACCCGATTACAACCCCAATTCCGACCAGTGACTGGGACGAAGAACTGGATCCGCAGGCGCAGGATTCCATCAATTTTGCCTGGGACATTGCCAAAGATTACAACGCCATTCAGCTTTCCAACTGGACCCACGTCGAAGGATCACCCTGGTATCTGTCGGTTAGCCGCAACGGGGATGGCACACTGGAGCAGGAACCCATCGATAACGACTTGATTAAAGACTATTTCACCGAAATTATCAGACGCGATGTCGGAGAATGAAGGCAGCGAAAAGGCGAAAGAGAACTTCCGGAAACTGATCGAATCGTCGTCGGCCAACCCGCTCAACAGCGGACTTTCCCAAAACGAGTTCGAGCAATATGACAAGGAAGAACGCCGGACGCGTCTGGTAGGGCTGGCGCAAGACATTCAGGAACGGAAGAAATTCGCCCAATGGATTTTCTGGATGGTGGTTTTCTGGCTGGTCGTGATTCTGGGGATTATCATCGCCGAAGGGCTTCATTATCTGGACATTCCGCAGGCCGTCACCATCGCCTTGATCGGTTCTACAACGGTTAACGTGACCGCCTTTTTTGTGATCGTCACCAAGTATTTATTTCCCGGAAAATAAGGGTTGTTATTCTTAAAATGCCTTTGCTGGCCCGACCGCGGGCTTTCATGGCATAAATGATGGTTGCAAAGAGAGTAAAGCGAACCGGAACCTTTGCTTTTGGTTATTTAATCCGCCAGTTATGCTTGTCAATACCGCCGTATTCCGGGTTCGTGCCTTCGTATTCTTTCTGCTGCTTTTCGTCAGTCGGGTCGCCGTTTCCCAAACTGGCTCCGCGTTGTCTTCCGACACGAAAAAGAATGGAAAACCGCTCCATCTGTTCATCATCGGGAACAGTTTTTCGGGCAATGCGGCCAAATACCTGCGGGAACTAAGCGAAGAAGGTGGTCATGCGTTGACTCTGGGCCGGGCCGAATTAGGCGGTTGTTCGCTGCAACGGCATTGGGAAATTGCGGAAGCCGCCGAGGCTAATCCGGACGATCCGAAAGGAAAAGCCTATAACGGCAAGTCACTGAAAATGCTGCTGGCGGAGGGCGTCTGGGATGTGGTGACGCTGCAACAATATTCCATGCTGTCGGGCGATGTGGACACTTACCAGCCGTACGCGAAAAAGCTGGTCGACTACATTCGAAAGCTGCAGCCTTCGGCCAAAATCGTGTTTCATCAAACCTGGGCCTATCGCTCCGATGCCGACGGTTTCGGGCAAATTGCCGCCGGAAAACTGGCGCAGAGCGAAAAGGAAATGTGGGAGAAATCACGGGCGGCTTACCACACCATCGCCCGCGAACTGGGCGCGTCCGTCATTCCGGTTGGTGATGCCTTCTGGCGGATCAGTTCAGATCCCAAGTGGGCGTACCGGAAAGACGCCGACTATGATTTTGCTAAACCGCAAGCGCCCAATTTGCCGAATCAGGACCATTCTTTGCACGTGGGCTATGGCTGGAAAGACAACAAACTGGGTTTTGATTCACACCACGCCAGTACCGCCGGTTGTTATTTGGGGTCGCTGGTCTGGTACGGTTTTCTGTTCAATGAATCACCCGTCGACCTGAAATTCGTTCCCGAATCGGTTCCCGCCGATTTTGCCGCTCAACTGAGAAAAACCGCCTGGTCGACGGTGAAAAAGAGTGGCAAAGGTGTTAAAAATTAGAAATTACTCCGCTCATACATTCAGTAACCATCAGGATTTGAACGCGATAGATCAGAATCTCACCCTGAAAAAGAACCGCTTGTAATTCAAAAACTGTATCCTGCATAACAATTCTCGCGGTCATCTGAACGATCGGTACATTACGGCCCAATCGGTCGTAGAAGTCCGAACCGTGTTCAACTCATAACCTGATGTGCAATGGATATTCGATCAATTACCCGCTATTTGCTGGTGCTGGTTGCTACGTTCTTTATTCTGAACGGAACGTTTGCCTTATTGAATCAGGCTAATTCGTTCCTGAATTTCGCCGGTTTTTTGCTAATCGCGTCCTGGATTCTATTGGTGGTTGGTACAAAAGGTTTTACAAAACTCCCTCTTAAAAATCGAAAACACGACAATGGAAACACTCCCTCGTAAACGTCTGGTTACCATCGGTATAACCGTGGTCGTATTCCTGATCCTTTTCTCATTTATTGGCCGGTTTTACACCCGGATCGATGCCGGGCACGTGGGGCTAAAGATTAACATGTCGGGGTCGGATCGGGGCGTGAGCGACATTACGGAGGTGACCGGTTTTGTGTGGTATATTCCCTGGCTGACTAAAATCGAAGAATTCCCAACCTTTACCCAGACGGTCGATTACCAATCTTTTACCGTGAACACCAATGATGGAGCTTCCTTCACGGTGGACCCGACGCTGACGTACCACCCCAATCCGGCGGAGGTTCCCCAGATTTATCGGCAATACCGCCGACCGTTGCCGCAACTCGAGCAAACCATTATTCGAAACATGGTATTCGATGCTTACCGACTGACTACCAACGAGTTTAAGTCCGATAGCCTGGTGGGGCAACGGGCGCGTTTCGAAGCGAAAGTAGAAGCCGAGTTGCGTAAATCGCTCAAGGAAGACGGTTTTATTTACGAACGGTTGACTTCCGCAGTCACCCCACCGCCTTCTCTTCAGGCTGCGATCGATGCCAAAAATACCGCCGTTCAAACGGCCATGGCCCTTCGGAACAAAATTGAGTCGGAAAAGGCCCAGGCCGAAATTGCGATTACCCGCGCAACCGGAGCCGCCCGCGCCCGGCTGATCAACGCGCAAGCCGAATCCGAAGCCAACACGCTGAAACAGCGTACCTTGACGCCCATGCTGATTCAGCAGCAGTGGATTGAAAAATGGGATGGAAAGCTCCCCACCACCTCGACGGGATCGGCCAATTTAATGCTCGGTATCAAGCCCTGAAACGAAGTTTGGTATTCTGCTTGTAAATTGTCCCGTTCATCTAAAGAGACCTGGACACAATAAATCCTTTTTATGAATCAAGTTCCTGCATCCATTCATCGTCTGGCTAAAAGATTATGGGATTACCACCGGCTTAACCAGCCTCTCCAGCCTGCCGACGCCATTTTCGTTCTTTGTAGCTACGATAAACGGGTCGCAGAACGGGGGGCGCAGCTTTGGCTGGACGGCTGGGCCCCGCTCCTGATCTTTTCCGGTGGCCTGGGCGTGATTACCCGAAACCTGTGGACCGAACCCGAAGCGGATCAGTTTGCCGAAATTGCCCGGAACATGGGTGTTCCGGATGAGGCCATGCTGATTGAAAACCAATCCACCAATACCGGGGAGAATGTCCTGTTTACCCAACAACGGCTTGCAGAGCGCAACCTCGACCCCACTCATTTTCTGCTGGTTCAAAAACCGTACATGGAACGCCGGAGCTACGCTACGTTTCGGAAGGTTTGGCCCCAAAAACAGGTGCGCGTTACGTCCCCGCAGGCTTCCTACGAGGAATACCTGGAAACGTACTCGAATCCCGAGCTGTCGGCGGAGCAGGTGATCCACATCATGGTGGGGGATTTACAACGAATCAGGGAATATCCTCAGAAGGGATTTCAGATTCCGCAGGAGATACCACAAGACGTTTGGGATGCCTATGAAGACCTGGTTGCCGCCGGGTATGACCAGCACCTGATTAAAGCGTAACGAATTTTGGGCTTGTTCTTTTTTCCCAATTCGTCAATCCACAAAAAAAGCACCCTGATTCAATGTAACCTCCTCCCAGAAAACGGGCCCAATCTACCAACTTGACACGCTTTGCTGAACACGCTCAGGTGCTGCGGTCATTTGCCGACGTGGGCGTTTTTTCGATGGGGTTAATTAGTGTCAGTTTTTTACCCGGTGCACATAGACGGTAAAAAATCAATTGGCTCATTTTGCTAACGTAGTCACTACTTCGGGCGTATAGGCATAATAATTGTTGCATTTTCTCTTAAGTGAACTTCCTAATCTTTTAACCCTTAAGAGCTTATGAATCAGTTTTCCATTATCAAAGTATTTATTATTATGCTGGCGATCGCTGTAGGATCGTGTTCTAAAACCGAAGATATCGTAAAGCCCGATGTTATCCATTGGAATTACGAACACCCTGATTGGCAAACACAGGGATTTTCGGAATGCGCAGGCCCGATTCAATCGCCGGTGGATATTCAAACGAATAGCACCATTAAAGTGGATCTGCCCAATCTGGATTTTAACTACAGCGCTTTTCCAATTAAAATAATAGACAATGGTCATACGCTTCAAGTCAATAATAACGGTACCAATCGAGTTGTTTACAATAAAAAAACGTATGACTTCAAGCAGTTTCATTTGCATTACCACAGCGAACACTTGCTTGATGGCGTAGCCAGCGATATGGAACTACATCTGGTGCATCAGGACCCCTCCTCCGGGGCGCTACTGGTAGTGGGTTTTTTTCTTAAAAAAGGAGTTACTAATTCGCTCTTCGAATCCGTGTTGAGTAATTGGCCAAAACAAAAAGAAACGGAGGTGAGTATAACTACCTCTATTGACCTGAATAGCCTACTGCCCTCCGATAAACGCTACTACACCTACATGGGGTCACTGACCACTCCGCCTTGTTCACAAGGGGTAATGTTTTTTATTGTAAAAACACCGATTGAGGTTTCAAGTGCACAAATTGATCAGTTTAAAGCACATTATGATCACAATGCCCGGCCTGTCCAACCGCTGAATTCAAGGCTGTTGTACGAAGATGTTTTGTGAAAAGTGGATGGTTTTCTCTGATAGCACCCGGCCGGCAAAGTCTGATCAAGAATGCCGCTACCGGTCCGTTCAGGCCATATCAAACAGGGTCTGCCTGGGATGCGGGAGATAACAAGGATTCTATTTTTTCCAATAATGACTTCATGGCAAATGGCTTCATCAGAAACGCATCAGGGGAAGATTCATTGGCCCCCTGGCGGGCAATCGGCCATTCGGCACCTGAGATTAAGATAACTGGCGTCTTGCTGGTTGACGTCTTTAGTTTCGTCAGAACATCTACACCACTAAAACGGGGCATTAGCAGATCCAGCAAAATCAAGTCGGGTTGCTGTTCCGGTCGAAGCCAATTCAAGGCTTCGTATCCATCCCTGGCCAGAAAGACCTCGTAACCTGCCTTGGATAGGTGAAGCGTTAGGAGCTGGCGGTACGTTGCATCGTCATCAACAATGAGTATTTTCGGTTTCCGGTTTATCTTCTCTTCCACAATCTGTACCACAAGTGTAAGCTGGCTGGTACACGTTTACCAGGCAGGTCTTAGGGTATAGAACGCTCCTCGATATCAGTTGGTTATGCTAACTTATTATTCGGTCATATTCTCATTGGCCAACTCACTACAGATGAGCAGATAATTTCGTTCCAAGGTCCTGGGGTGCTGAATACCTAAAATCTTTTGAACCGTTTCGGTAGCCTTTTAGCAGGAATAAGGATCCGGTCGGTGAGAAAGTATCCCCCTGAGCCCAGTTAAGATCGAACGTAGCTACTCCCGTTGGCAGATGGTAAACAACGTGTACGGAGTTAGGTTGGACGGGTTGATCGGCTGGGTTCCGGTGGAAATCACAAATCAGGCAAGGGAAAGATAATTGCGGGGTAAATCCAATCTCGTTCACCATTTCGTCAACGCAAAAATAAAAAGACCGCTAACGGGATGATCGTTAGCGGTCTACATTTATTGTCAGTTGCCGGGGAAGGATTCGAACCCTCACAAACAGAACCAAAATCTGTCGTCCTACCCTTAGACGACCCGGCAATTGCGAGTGCAAAGATAGCGGTTCTGCACTTAAAAAAGCAAGAAGGTTCTGAAAAAAGTTAAGAGTTATGAGTTAAGAATGAAGAGTGGGCTGACGCGCTTTTTTAATTCTTAACTCTTCACTCTTAATTCTTAACTAGTTACGCCTTGAGTTTCGGCGGTTGGAATAATTTTCTTCACCAAACCCTGAAGCACTTTGCCGGGGCCGCACTCCACGAAAACCGTGGCACCATCGGCACTCATGGCTTCAACCGATTGCGTCCAGCGGACGGGGGCCGTCAACTGGGCGATGAGGTTGGCTTTGATCGTTTCCACATCCGTGGCCGGTTTGGCATTGACGTTCTGGTAAATCGGGCAGCGCGGCTGGCTGAACGGCGTCGTCTGAATGGCTTGGGCCAGTTCTTCGCGGGCCGGTTCCATCAGGGGCGAGTGAAATGCTCCGCCCACCTGCAACGGCAGTACCCGTTTGGCTCCGGCTTCTTTTAGCTTTTCGCTCGCGAGCCGGACGCCCTCGAGCGAACCCGAGATGACGACCTGACCGGGGCAGTTGTAATTCGCCGGAATCACCACTTCCTTAAATCCGGACCCGGCGGCCACGTCCAGACAGATCCGTTCGATGGTGGCATCGTCGAGCCCCAGCACGGCGGCCATCGTCGACGGCTGGAGTTCACACGCTTTCTGCATGGCACTCGCCCGCTGCGAAACCAGCCGCAAACCATCTTCGAAGGACAGACCACCAGCGGCAACCAGAGCCGAAAATTCGCCCAGCGAATGCCCGGCCACCATATCCGGGGCAAAATCCCCGACGGTTTGGGCCAGAATGACGGAGTGCAGAAAAATGGCGGGTTGGGTCACGTTCGTTTGTTTCAGCTCCTCGTCGGTGCCTTCAAACATAATCTTCGTAATCTCGAAACCCAGAATGTGGTTGGCCTGCTCGAACAGGTATTTTGCTTTTTCGGATTGCTGGTATAGACCCAGTCCCATTCCGGAGAATTGTGCCCCCTGGCCGGGGAAAATGTATGCTTTTTTCATGATCGAATAAGGTCGTCTTGAATTGTATTGGCAGAGAGTGGAGGATTCAGAGGATTGAACGGTTTGTCAAGTATTCTGCTTATCCTTTTTAATCTATGCAATCCAGCTCAGGACAAAAGTAACAGCCTTCCGGTAATTATTCCAAAAGCCGCGCCTTTACCGCCGGAGCGGGAAGGAATCGGGCAATCGAAAAAGTTCAAAATTAAAGAAGAGGGCAGGAGGAATATTCAAGGAATATACGCTGTACAGAAAGAGTCTATACGTTTTGAAGGCTTAAAATAATCCTATTCGGATCGTCGAATAACAAAACAAAATCGGTTTACAACCCGTTAGCCGGAGAAACGGAACAACGACCTTTTATTAATTCCAAATAAGCGTAAAAATACGGGGTTTTTTTGGTTCGAATCGCTTTGTGCTGTAGTTTTGACCTCTACGAATCGGTTAATTTTCAAGCCGGTTTACTAAACAAAAATTTCTTTACACGCTATATGTCTTGGGTAACAACAACACTTTCCAGCACCCTCGGTCGCAAAGTTGTCATGTCGCTGACGGGGCTGTTTTTGTGCTCGTTCCTGATTGTCCATTTGGTTGGGAACCTGCAATTGTTCAAAGGCGACGAAGGCCGGGCCTTCAATGAGTACAGCTACTTTATGACCCACAATCCGATCATAAAGACCATTTCTTACTTACTGTACAGTTCGATCATCGTTCATGCCCTGATGGCGCTGGTGCTGACGCGCCACAACCAGGCTTCTCGCCCCGTTAAGTATGCCTACGCAAAACCGGAAGCCAACAGCCCCTGGACCTCCCGCAACATGGGTATTCTGGGAACGATCATTCTGGTTTTCATCATCATCCACATGCGGACGTTCTGGTACACGATGCATTTCGGGCCGGTGGTGTTGAACGGCGAAACGATTACGGCCGGAAGCATTCCGCAGGTAACGTACGACGGCGAACCCATCAAGGATCTCTACGCCGTGACCGTCTTTGCCTTTTCCTACCTGTGGTATGTCGCGCTGTATGTGGTATCGATGATCGCCCTGTCGTTTCACCTGGTACACGGTTTTCAAAGTGGTTTCCAGACGCTGGGCCTTCGCCACAAGAAATATTCTCCGCTTATTGAATTTTTGGGTACGTACGGATTTGGGATCGTCATTCCGGCTTTGTTTGCCGCCATGCCGGTTTACATTTATCTGAAAGCGCACCATATTCTTTTTTAATCAGAACAGGGTTTTATCGTACAAGTATTGAACCGTATCTGTCTATGTTAGACGTATTAGAAGAGAAAGAAACCGGGACGAAGCTGGAGTCTAAGGTTCCGGAAGGCCCCCTCGCTGAAAAGTGGGCGAAGCATAAATTTAATCTGAAGCTGGTCAATCCGGCCAACAAACGAAAATACGAGGTCATCGTGGTCGGCACCGGGCTAGCCGGAGCCTCAGCAGCGGCTGCACTCGCCGAACTGGGCTACAACGTCAAGGCGTTTTGCTTCCAGGACAGCCCCCGCCGGGCGCACAGTATTGCGGCCCAGGGCGGTATCAACGCGGCTAAAAACTACCAGAACGACGGTGACAGCGTTTTCCGGCTGTTCTACGACACCATCAAAGGCGGTGACTACCGCGCCCGCGAAGGCAACGTTCACCGGCTGGCCGAAGTCAGTGTCAGCATCATCGACCAGTGCGTGGCGCAGGGTGTCCCCTTCGCCCGCGAATACGGTGGCGCCCTGGCCAACCGCTCCTTCGGTGGTTCGCAGGTGTCCCGGACGTTCTACGCGCGGGGCCAAACCGGCCAACAATTGCTGCTGGGTGCCTACAGCGCCCTGAGTCGGCAGGTAGCCAACGGAAAAGTGAAACTGTATCCGCGTACCGAAATGCTCGATCTGGTGATTGAAGGCGGTAAAGCGCGCGGAATCATCACCCGGAATCTGGTTACGGGCAAAATCGAATCGCATTCAGCGCACGCGGTTTTGCTCTGTACAGGGGGCTATGGCAACGTCTTCTATCTGTCGACCAATGCCATGGGTTCCAACGTAACGGCAGCCTGGCGGGCCCACAAAAAGGGCGCGTTGATGGCCAATCCGTGTTTCACCCAGATTCACCCGACCTGTATTCCGGTGAAAGGAAACTACCAGTCGAAACTGACGCTGATGTCGGAATCACTGCGGAACGACGGCCGGGTTTGGGTGCCCAAAACGAAAGAGATTGCCGAGAAAGTCCGGAAGGGCGAAATCAAGGCGAAAGATATCAAGGAAGAAGACCGCGACTATTTTCTGGAACGCCGGTATCCGTCGTTCGGAAACCTCGTGCCGCGCGACGTCGCTTCCCGCAACGCGAAAACCGTCTGCGACGAAGGACGGGGCGTTGCACCGACGGGGCTGGCGGTTTACCTCGATTTTGCCGATGCGATCAAACGGGACGGTCGGAAGGTGATTGAAGCCAAATACGGTAACCTGTTTGAGATGTACGAGAAAATCGTGGATGACGATCCGTACGAAACGCCGATGAAAATTTACCCCGCCGTTCACTATACGATGGGCGGTTTGTGGGTCGATTACAACCTGATGACGAACGTTCCGGGCCTCTACGCCCTGGGCGAAGCCAACTTCTCCGATCACGGTGCCAACCGTCTGGGCGCATCGGCGCTGATGCAGGGACTGGCCGACGGTTATTTCGTTATTCCGTATACCCTGGGCGATTACCTGGCGACGATCGGTCCGGCGGACAAAATCGCGGTCACGCACCCGGCTTTCAAAGAAGCGGAGCAGAATGTGCAGGAAACGATTGCCCGTATGCTGGCCATTAAAGGTGAGAAAACCGCCGAGGAATTCCACCGTCAGTTGGGCCACATCATGTGGGAATACTGCGGAATGGCGCGGAATGCCGAAGGATTGAAAAAGGCCAAGAAGATGATTCAGGAGCTGAAAAAAGAGTTCTGGAGCAATCTGCGCGTCACCGGCACCGATCTGGAACTGAATCCGGCGCTGGAACAGGCTTCCCGCGTGGCTGATTTCATCGAACTGGGGGAACTGATGGTCGACGATGCATTGAACCGGAACGAATCCTGCGGAGGACACTTCCGGGAAGAATACTCGACTGAAGACGGTGAAGCCAAGCGTGATGATGAAAATTACACGTATGTAGCCGCCTGGGAATACAAAGGCCCGGGTCAGCCCGAAAAACTGCACAAGGAAGAGCTGAAGTTTGAAACCGTCAAGCTGACACAGCGGAGTTATAAATAAGGGTTTAACGTTTGGGGTTTAACGTTTAAAGATCGATCCGGCAGGCATCCTCTTTAAACGTTAAACCTTAAACCTCAGACATAAAAAGAAATGGATATTGCCTTAAAAGTCTGGAGACAAAAAAATAGCCAAACACCAGGCAAAATGGTGGACTATAAATTGTCGGATATTTCGCCGGATATGTCTTTCTTGGAAATGTTCGATGTGTTGAACGAAGACCTGTCGCACAAAGGCGAAGAACCGGTTGCGTTCGATCATGATTGTCGGGAAGGAATCTGCGGATCCTGTTCCATGTACATCAACGGTCGGCCACATGGTCCGCAAACCGGCACCACGACCTGTCAGTTGCACATGCGGAGCTTCAACGACGGCGACACCATTGTGGTGGAACCCTGGCGGGCGCGGGCTTTCCCGGTTCTGAAAGACCTGATTGTGGATCGCGACGCCTTCGACCGCATTGTGCAGGCTGGCGGCTATGTGTCGGTCAACACGGGTTCGGCCCCGGATGCCAACGAGATTCTGATTCCGCGCGAAGTGGCTGACGAAGCCATGGATGCGGCCCAGTGCATTGGTTGCGGAGCCTGCGTAGCGGCCTGTAAAAATGCGTCGGCCATGTTGTTCGTAGCCGCGAAAGTGTCGCACCTGGCGGTTTTGCCACAAGGCCAGGCCGAACACCAGTTGCGCGCTGAGCGCATGGTCGCGCAGATGGATGCCGAAGGATTTGGAGCCTGTTCATTCACGGGCGCCTGCTCGGTGGAATGTCCGAAATCGATTTCATTGGATCACATTGCCCGTCTGAACCGCGAATACCTGGGCGCCAAACTGGCTTCGAATAACGCGTAGATTTCGATTTAAAAGCAAAATTCAAACGCCCGGCCATCATGGTCGGGCGTTTTTTGTTACCAATTCAGGTAAATTATAACATGATATGTGACTTCAGAAGGTATTCTGCGTCTGGATTAAACAAGCCACTTAACGGAGTGGCCGCAAGCAATTCACCGTAACTATACACATCGCTCTGAAGTCATGGGAATCCTCGTTACAATTTTAGTGGGTGCCGTTGCCGGCTGGCTGGCCGACCTGGTTTTCAAACGGTTTTCGTTTTCAATCTGGCTCCAGATTTTAATTGGTATCGCCGGGAGTTTTGTCGGCAGTTGGGTGTTGGGCGATGACTTGCAGGTCATGTTCGGCCTGCCCGACCTGCTTGCCCGTATCCTGACGGCTTTTCTGGGAGCGCTGGTAATTCTGGGTATTGTGGCTTTCTTCAAAAGTAGACAGAATAGCTGATCGGCTTATTTTAGTCGGATCGGAAGATTTCTGTAACTACTATGTGACTTTTCCCGACGTCCTGCGTCTGATTAGTGACTGAAAGCTAACAATCTTTACCAATGGAAAAAATCAAACGCAATCGTGCGCAGACTTCGCAGAGAATCATCAATGCCCTGGAAGATGTTATCGCTGAAAAAGGCATTGACGGAATCGGAATCAACCGGATTTCCGAAAAAGCGGGTGTCAGCAAAGTACTGATCTACCGCTATTTTGGTGGGTTAGATGGCTTGCTAACGCATTACATCAAAATGGGTCGCTTATTCCCGTTACTCAGTCCGGCTACGCTGGAGCAACTGCGCCCGGTTCATGAAAATGATTTATCCAAACTCTGGTACAAACAGCTCATCCATACCTACCGGTTTTTCCGGCAATTTCCGGCGGCTTTTCAGGTATTGAAAGCAACCGTGGCCGAAACCAGTCCAATGGCTGACGAAGCCAGTGCGGCTTACGATGAAGAGCTGTCGCGTATGGTAGGGCAACTGGCGTACATCAAAGGAGCCGACTACCAGGCGGTTTCGGCCATCATGGCCGGCGCGATGTCGTATCTGACGTTGCTGTCAAAAAATAACCGTACCATTGTTGGCATCAATTTGGCCACCGAAGAGGGCTGGAATCGGGTTGAGGATGCCGTACGGGTGATCTATACAGCTCTGAACCGGATGGCGGTTCAATCAGAAAAAGTGTCGCTCGAGGTGCATCAAACCGGCATTCCTACTAATTTCTGGTAATACGTAGATTCACCCCAGTTGAAACTAGGGGCTACAAGATGCGTCATCCCTACGGGATTTTAAATCATCCCCGGTTGAAACCAGGGCTACAAAATGATTCATCCCTACGGGATTATCAAGATACGAATCCCGTAGGGACAGATCATTTTATAGGGGTGAATTTTAACCCGCCGAAAGGGGGGGCAAGTCCACCGAATCCCGTAGGGATGAATCATTTTGTAGTAGGGTTAGAACCTGCCGAAAGGGTTGTCAAACCCACCGAATCCCGTAGGGATGGATCATCCTTGTAGAGGTTTTTAACCCGCCGAAAGGGTACGATCAAGTCAGCGAATCCCGTAGGGATAATCGATTGAACGTTTCTTGGACATATAGGTGCGTTAATCTTCCCAGGACGAACGGTAATACGAGCGAATGAACAAAACCGCAGCCGTCACCAAACTGGTGGCGGCCAATCCCCATATGGGTAACCGATACATGATCAGGAGGAAGCACCCGATGAGGGGCCAGAAGAGCTGCGACATAAACCGGTCGCGGGGCTGATGGCGGGACAGCAGTGCGGCATATTGCAGGAAAAGCAGACTGAGGCCCCAAAGCCACACGCCAAGTATCGCCAGAATCGTGACGTCAGCCGGGTGATTTTTCAGCAGCAAAACCGCTTCCGGGCTGATTACCAAAGCAAGAATTCCTGTATACCGTAGAAACCGGCTGGAAAGAGAGAATGGTACATTCCGGAGCAGCAGCAATTGGGTGGCTTCAAACTGGTATAGTTCGAAGATAATTCCGGCGTGTAAAGCCGCTGACAGCAACATTCCCAACGACAGCAACCGGATGTCGTACTCGTCGGTAGGATACACAGCCAGTACACCAATCGTCACCAGACAGGAGCCAACCTTGGTTAGAAACAGCGTGGCCGGTTGTTCGCGGAAAAGATAGCGGATAAAAAAGAGGACGTAGGGCGTGGTGAACCGTTGCCGAAGCCAGGCACCAATGTGGCCCGCAAACTGCTCCGGATTGGGATGTCGCAACGCCCGTTCCACAAACGGAAGTGGCAAAACCGACAGCAGGCCAAGGAACACGATTAGCCCGGCATTGGCGGTTGTTGTACCCTGCTGATGGCCAACCCAGAGCATAAAACCGCCATAGAAAACGACGGGAGCCAGCAACTGAAGGTGCAGGAAATACAGAATGGCGACCCGTTTGAAAGACGGAACAAGCCAGAAAAGCTGGAGTAGATCGGTTTTCTGGAAAACCTGTAAACTGAACCGGATCGTGTAAACCGAATAGATTGCCCAAATAATGCCGTAAGCGGCCAGAAAGGCCCGGTCGTGTAAGGCGTAACTCGCCAGTGCAATGTGTTCGGATGAACTCAGAAATCCGAAGGCCAGCATCATCACGACCAGAAACAGACCGGTGTTTTGCAAATAGAATTGCCTGACAATCAGCTTTTCCGGTACGTTCCACAAAGCACTCATAAACCGGCGGGCTGGGTGATGGATTCCAGTGTCTGATTCTGAACAACCCACACGGAATCGACCGGCAGTTCAGCAGCATCGACGTCCTGGTGCGATGACAGTAGAAAGCTGATGCCTTGTTCCCGGCTTTGCCGAATGCGGTCGATCACGGCTTTGGTGGTCGCATGATCGAGGGTAATCAATGGTTCGTCGAGCAAAATCAGGCTGGGTTTTCCCAGAAAGGCCAGCACCAGCGACGTCTTTTTGAGCATGCCGCTTGAATAGGTTCCGATGGGGGTTTTGATGAAATCCCGGATTCTGAACAGGTCGATCAATTCATCAATTTGTTGCGTCGGCGCTTGTTTGGTCGTTGCCACCCAGCGGATCAATTCCCAGGCCGTCAGAAATTGAGGATACAGCGGTTCGGCTTCCCCGTAATTGACCCGAAGCCGGTAGTCGACTGGTTGCTGCCGAATGTCATACTTTCCCCCTAGAACCAGACTTCCGTCGAAGGGCAGTAACCCGGCTACCGACCGAAAAAAGGTCGTTTTTCCGGAGCCATTGCGACCCTTCAGCCAGTGAATGCCCGGAGGGAAATCCGCCTGCGGAATCGCCAGCACCAGCCGGTTGTGGTATTCTTTACGGAAATTCCGGACGGTGAGCATAGATTCCCGGTTACTTAGGCGCCACCGCCACCTCTTTCTTCGAAGTCAGTTTTTCCACCACGTATTCACCCACTTTTCGCCCCTGGATGTTACCGAGTTCCAGCGCATCCCGGAAGTGAATACCGCCGTATAACCGGCTATAAGAGGCTTCCACGGCGGCTTCCCGGAACGATTTAAACGAACGAACGCCGTGGCCGTACGGATTTTCGGTCGAATCGGTGAACGCGATGTTGTCGCCGTAGAGAATCGTCAGCACCTCGGCGGCTGCGGCCGAAATAACACTGTGTCCGCTGGTATATTCCGGAAAAGGGGGCGTTTGCAGATACGGCGTCCACTTCGGATCGATAAATTTGTTGATGACAGTTTCGGGCCGGATGCGGTTGCTGCGGTATTTTTCGTCCCAGCAACTGATAAAACCGTCGGCTAACGCAAAGGACGTTAACGTATAGGCTTGTACCGTTTGGGCAAAATTGGCCTTTTGCTGACGGGATGCCGTGGCTGCGATGGCCAGCCAGTGACCGCCCGGCGTCATTTTTTTGGATGCATACGAAACGTGACCGGCGACGTTCATCACGAAGGCGTTATCGTCCCAGAAAAAAGCAATTTTCCGTTCTTCCTCGGTTTGGCGAAGGCTCATTTGGTAGACTTCATCGGCCAGTTTATAAAAAGGACTCCCTTTCGTCATGTTGTACGGAATGGCCGGTGGAGGAATAAACTGCGAGCAGGTATCCATCACCCAGCAGCGAATCTGCATCCACTTCGGCTCGGCGGCTTCCATATAGGCCGGGGGCGTCGGCACCCAGGTTCCTTCGGCATTGGTCACGGTATGCTTGAATCCGCGCGTTTGCTTGTACGAGTCCTTGCCCGCAAACTCCATGATGTGTTTGGCCACCGCTTCGCCATACGCCATCGAACGTTCCATCACGTCGTCGGGAATGCCCATGGCTTTGTATTGCTCGTAAAAGTCTTTTTCAAAACCGTCGAACATGTCCCCGGAAAATGTCAGGTTCCGACCGACCGTCAGAAAAGCCCGGGTGCTGGCCAGCGGAAAGCAGTATTCCTGACCCGGTTCCGGTTTGGGAGGGGCGGTAAATTTCCGGAGTTTGCCCGCCAGCGATTCATAACCCGGCTGGCCCGGTAACATGGCTTCGTAACCGGCCAGGTTGGCATACCCATAAATCCGGCTGGCGACCGGTGGTGAGAAAATATCGTGAATGATCACGTCGGTCAATTGCTTGACACACTGGTGATAACGCTCCGGTTCAGCGGCTTTGGCATTGTATTCTTCTGGAGTGGCATTGGGTTGGCAACCGGCAAAACTCCATAGGCTACCAAGAAATAAAACCCACAGGATTCGATTTTTCATAAAGAACGCTGGCAATTAATGGTACAAGAGGACTACAAATTTACCTTAAAAAAAGTATATCTGATGCGCAGACCTATGATTTCCGTCTCTTCAATGATGGACGATGAATGAGCTGGCGCAAGTAATTCATCGTCCATCATTCATAATCCATCATTTCTTATAGAATACCTGAATCGTCGTATCGTTGCGGGCCACCAGCCAGCGTAGCGTCCCCGCTGCCCGAATCGGTTTGATATCGCGCACTTCGCCGTCGAGCCAAAAACCGCTGACAACCGGTGAAAGCGCGGTAAATCGGGCGGTATTGCTGGTCGTCTTGCCTTTGTTTTTGAGAATTAATCCGTAGTTGGCATCGTAACGACCCTGATAGGTGCTGACGCCGTAAAAATTACCACCTGCCAGGATGTCGGGGTAGCCGTCGTTGTCAATGTCATCGCTTCGGAGCGCAAACAGTTTGGAAACCTGCGCCAGCATCGGCAGTGGGTGAACCACAAAACGCCCGTCACCGGTGTTTTCCAGATACACCGAGGCAAACTGGTTGACTTCGTATTCGTCGGCTCCGTCCAGTTCTTTTTTCTCGAACAAATCCTCAACCGGTTTTCCGGCAAACGAGGTGTAATTGGTAAACCGTTTGTTGATAATGCCGGGCATCTGTTTGCCCAGTTCATCCTTGAAATTGACGGGATACCAGCCTTTTCCGTCGCGCTGGTAGGCCAGAAGCTGCTCAATGCTGCTGTTATTGTCAAAATCCTTCACCCACATTTTGAGTCGGGGTTCGGCCTGTTTGATGAATTTGGTGTTCAGCCCCAAATTTCCGGCCACCAGATCCAGATCACCATCGCGGTCGAAGTCAGCGGCAGTCAAGCACTGCCAGAAACCGTTCAGGGACGTCTTCTCGTCGGCAATGCGTTGAACCGCTTCCAATTTACCGTTCTGATTGGCGAACACCCGAATCGGCATCCAGTCGCCAGCCACCACCAGGTCGAGGTCTTTATCCTGATCATAATCCATCCAGAGGGCGTCGGTCACCATCCCGGCTTGGCGGAGTTCGGGCGCAAGCTGGTCGGTTTTGTCCGTAAAACGCCCCTTGCCATCGTTGATCAAAAGATACGAATTCGGAATTTTCCCGTAGGCAAAAGGAATAACCCGCCCCCCCACGAACAGATCCAGATCGCCATCCTGATCCAGATCGACCGGACGAACGCAGCTTTTGTTGGTGTACATGGGCGGCAATCCGTTCGAGCGGGTGAAGTTTCCCTTGCCATCGTTCAGATACAGCCGGTCGAACTGTTCGGGCATTTTCTCGAAAAACTCATTGCCGCCCGAAACCACGTATAAATCCAGATCCTTGTCGCCATCGGCGTCGAAGAAAACCGCATCGACATCCTCGTACGTCGAATCGACCCGAAATGCCGGTTGGTTACTTGGCAAAAACCGTCCACCGGGCTGCTGAATCTGCAAACTGCCGGCCTGCCATTTGGCACCAGCCGCGTAAAAATCGTCCAGGCCGTCGCCATTGACATCGCCGACCGCCAGCTTCGGCCCTTCCATCGACACCTTGAACGGCATCAGCGATTCCCGAACAAAATCAAAATACGTGTTTTCCTGGTGTTGGTACGCCATCGGCGACTGGCTGGTGATGTCTTCAAATAAGGGTTTTGGATCGGGAGCCGTGAACCGGAAACTGCCAACGTCCTGCTGAGCCGCCGATTGCTTCAGCGTCAGCGTTTGGTTGGATTTCACGCCGGTTTGAATTTCCATCTTCTGGTTCGGCCAGATCACGATCAGCGAGTCAACCGTGGCGGTTTCGCCCAGTCCGAACGTCAATACCGGCTCCACGGACGATTGAAAACCGCGCGTAGGCATCAATTGCTGGAGTTGCAGACCGGTTTTTGTTTTCAAGACGACTTTGGCACCCACGCCAAAAGTGTTCGCTGACTCGCCCTGAAGCTTGATTTTCAGATAGGTGTGGGTTGGAAATACTTCATTCGCCTGATTCTGATAGACTCCCGCCGGATCGTTGATGTCGTTGGTTACCAGATCTAGATCGCCGTCGTTGTCCAGATCGGCATATACCGCGCCACTCGAAAACGTCGGTTTTTCGAACCCCCACGCCAGCGATTTATCCGCAAATTTTAGCTCTTTCGACCCCTGATACAGGTAATTATGTACCTTGCCTTCGGGCATTAGCGAAATTGCTTTTTGATCGATGGCTTTGGACGTTTCCATCGCATACCGCAGCGAATCGTCGGAGGCATATTTCACGTAGTCGAGGTCGTTGGGCCGCCGGACGATGCCGTTGGAGATGAACAGGTCCTTGATGCCGTCGTTGTCGTAATCGGCCAGCAGGGGCGACCAGCTCCAGTCGGTGGCAGCGATCCCGGCCATCGCCCCGATTTCCATGAATTTCTGGCCCGACTGGCTGATTTGCAAACAGTTGCGGCTATACTGATTCATGTATCCAAAACTCAATTTGTAGAGGTAAATGTCCAGCGGATCTTCACCCAGCGACATTTTTTCGACCCGTTCATCTTCGGGATACATGTCGAGTGTGACCACATCCGGGTAGCCATCATTGTTGACATCCGCCACATCGTTCCCCATCGAAAACCGGCTGGCGTGGGCAAATGCTTTTCGGATGCTTTCCGTAAAACCGCCTTTGCCGTTGTTGAGGTAATAGTAATCGTCTTCGTGAAAATCGTTGGAAACGTAAATGTCTTCCCAGCCGTCGTTGTTGAGATCCGCCACCGAGATGCCCAGGCCGTAGCCCATAGCCGCGCCGAAAATCCCGGCTTGCTCGCTGATGTTGGTAAAACGAGCCTTCGGATTTTTTGTGCCATTGCTAACCAGTTCATTCCGGTACAGGTAATCGCCCGATTCGTTTTGCCGCAAATTCCGGGCCGTGACGCGGTCGTAACTGCGGGAGGTATGCACGGCGTGGTTGAGTAAATACAGGTCCAGATCGCCGTCGTGGTCGTAATCAAAGAAAGCCGCCTGGGTCGAAAAACCGGTAAAGTCCAAACCGTATTCGGCGGCTTTCTCGGTAAAGGTGCCGTCCTGATTATTGATATACAGTTCATTGGAGCCTTCCAGTCCTTTGAAGTTGCCGACCGCGCACACGTAAATGTCCAGCCAGCCATCGCCGTTGACATCCGCCATCGTTACGCCGGTTTGCCAGTCCGAAAAACCCTCGACACCAGCTTTGTCGGTAATATCTTCAAATTTTAGCCCGCCCCCCTTATTCTGGTATAGCTTATTCTTCCCCTGATTCGAAACGAAATACAAATCCGTCAGGCCATCGTTGTTGAGGTCGCCAGCCGCCACACCCGCCCCGTTGTAAAAATACAGGTAGTCGATGATGTTGAACTGGTCCGTATTGCGGACCTGATTGACAAAACCGATGCCCGTCCGGGTCGAATCCAGAACCTGGAACAGCGGTTTTTCGGAAGAACTATTCAGTTGTTTACAGCCCGTAAAGAACAATGTTACGGCCGCAAAAAAGATACTAATTCGTTTCATAGGTTGATTTCTGAACCGGGATTAATCAGAAAAATCAGCTTAATCCCGATTAAATACTTGCACTTTATCCTTATTTTTCCCCAACACAAACTGTCCCTGTTTCAGACGCACGAGTTGCCGTACCTGCCCGTGGACAATGAAGCCGGAAACCGCCGGGTCGAGGGGCTTCCAAATGCCGTTGCCTTTTCCGAGCAGCACCAATCCGTAACTGGCATCATACCGGCCAATTTCCGGCAGAACGTCGTAAAAATTTCCGGTTAATACTAAATCCATCTTTTTGTCGCCATCGACATCCGCGATTTCAATACCGCAAACCGGCGAGAACTGCGCTTCTTTCGGCAGGGTCTGAATGGTGAATTTTCCTTTTCCATCGTTTAGCATAACTACCGATTCGCCCGTGTACGCCCGTTGCACCACAGCACTCTGCAACTGTTTTTCGTCCAGAATTTCGTTCAGTTTCTTGCCTGCGTAATCCGTAAACTTGAGGTATTTCTTTTTAATAGAAGGCATTTCTTTCTGCAAATCCTGCTTCAACACCATCGGATACAAGGTTCCGGTTTCGTCGGCGCAATTGATGATTTGCTCCAGGCTGCCATTTTGGTCAAAATCGGCCGTGTAGAGTTCCGCCGGGATTTTGGACGTTGCCTTGATCCGGGAATTAAGTCCCAGATTGCCGACCACAAGATCAATATCACCATCGCCATCGACATCCCCGGCTTTGACGCAATTCCACCAGCCGGAAGCCGGGGTAGTCGAATCCGCCAGTTTCGGCGTTTCAGAAGTGGCAAGTTTCCCGCGCTGGTTTTGAAAAACCGTAATCGGCATCCAGTCGCCGACCACGATCAGTTCGGGATAACCGTCGCCGTTCAGATCAGCCCAACTAGCATCGGTCACCATACCCAACTGATCAGCGTTCGGCAGGTAGCGCCGGGTGTAGTTCTTGAAATTGCCGGTGCCGTCGTTGGTCAACAGATAACTCGCCGGATTGAAACCGTATTTTCCCGGAATCAACCGGGTGCCAACAAACAGATCGATGTCGCCATCGCGGTCATAATCGGCAGCCGCGACGCAGGAACCGCTGGCTTTCAGATTCGGCAAACGGTCGTCGCGGACAAAACCGCCTTTGCCGTCGTTCAAATACAGTCGGTCGAGCAATTCGTCGGCTTCGGCTTCAAACTCGTTGCTGCCCGAAACAACATATAAGTCAAGGTCTTTATCGCCATCGGCATCGAAGAAAACCGCATCGACGGCTTCGTAGGTCAAGTCCTGTCGCAATACCGCCGGGGTTTTATCCACAAATCGACCGTTGGGCTGTTGATAAAACAGATGATGCGGTTTTCCGAAGGCCCCGCCAAAAAACACATCATCCAGCCCGTCGCCGTTGACGTCGCCCGTCGCCATGGCCGGGCCACCGGTCGAGAGCATTTGTTTCAATAATGGGTCGCGGTTATAATCCACAAACGGACTTTCCTCGTGGGTATAATCCAGGCCGGAAACCGTGGTAATATCCTGAAAAAGAGCCGGTGAGGGTACTTTGGCTTTCCAAGTCGCAGTAGCTTCCTGCTGCTTCAGCGTCAGCAACTGATTGGCTTTGGGCTGGTGGAGGGTTTGCATTCGGTCGTTCGGCCAGACCACCGTTACGGAATCGATCACGTTGTCGGTACCCAACCCAAACAGTAGATTCAGATCAACGGACGACTGAAAACCGCGGTTGGGCATTTGTTGCAACACCTGCATCTGGTCTTTCTGGTACAAGAACACTTTCGCACCGATGGCATTGCGGTTTTTGGCCTCACCCACCAGTTTGACCCGCAGGAAATTGCTTTTGTGGTTCTCGACCGATAAATTTTTGAAAACCGATACCGGGGAGTTGACGTTGTTGACCACCAAATCCAGATCGCCGTCGTTGTCGAGATCGCCGTAAGCCGCGCCGTTCGAGAAATTCGGTTCGCCCAGTCCCCAACTGTTGGCTTGGTTGGAAAAGTTCAGGTTGCCATCGTTTCGGAAGGCGTAATTGGGAATGGGTTCGGAGGGCGCTTTATCCAGAAACTCCTTGAAGTTGAAAGCGCGCTGACGGGCAATCTGGGCCATGTTTTCCCGGTCGGCCAGGAAATGAATAAAATCCTGATCGGTCACCTCTTTAGCAATGCCGTTGGCGACAAAGATGTCTTTCCGGCCGTCATTATCCATGTCGAAAATCAAGGCGCCCCAACTCCAGTCGGTCGCATGAACGCCCGAAAACCGGGCGATGTCGCTGAACATTGGAGTGGCGGTTTTTCCGCTTTTTGCGGGTTCGTTGCCCTGGTTCAGATGCAGCATGTTCTGCATGTACTGGTAATGGAAATCCCGCGACAGTTTGATTTCCTGCAGGTCGTAATTCTCGAAGGACGAATTCTTTTTCAAGCGAACATCGTTGCCCGGCAGCATATCGGTCACGAAAATATCCAGCCGGCCGTCGTTGTTGATGTCGGCCACGTCGGCACCCATCGACGACAGGCTCAGGTGCGGCATGGCGTCTTTCACCGACTCCCGAAAGGTGCCGTCGTGGTTGTTGAGGTAGAGGTAATCCCGTTCGTAAAAATCATTCGAAATGTAAATGTCCAGCCAGTTGTCGTCGTTCACATCGCCGATGGTGATGCCGAGGCCAAAACCGATCAGGCTGCCGTAAATCCCGGCTTTCTCGCTGACATCGGCAAACCGCACACCGTCGTTCCGAAACAACTTATGACCACCCAGTGAATCGCGTTCGGAACGAATGTTGGCGTAGCCCAATTTCCCGACGGGCATGAAGCTGTTGTTGAGCAGATACATGTCCAGATCGCCGTCGCGGTCGTAATCGAAAAAGGCTGCGTGGGTCGAAAAACCGTGGTCATTCAGGCCGTAGTCGGCGGCTTTTTCGGTGAAGGTCACCATGCCATTTTTGCCAATCCCGTTGTTGATAAAGAGCTCATTGCCCCGGTCGTCGCCGGGGCGGATACCGGCGTTGCAGACGTACAGATCGAGCCAGCCGTCGCCGTTGACATCGGCAAAGGTCGCGCCGGTGCTCCAGGCGCGTTTGCCGGCGACACCGGCTTGGGCCGTAATGTCCTCAAATGCCAGCGAAGTGGCACCCGGTTTTCCCTGGTTGAGATACAGGCGGTTTTCGCCCATGTTGGCGATCAGGAAGACGTCCGGATAACCGTCGTTGTTGACATCCCCGATGGCGACGCCCCCGCCGTTGTAAAAATTCCGGTAGTTAAAAATGTTGAACTCCGGGTCGTCGACGACCGAATTGGTGAAATTGATGTGGGTTGTTTCCGGCGATAGTTTTTCAAAAAGCCGCTCTTCCGATGGCGTATCCGCAGCACCACAACCGACAAGAAAACCTATTACTAAAAAGAAAACCAGATAGCGCATGAACCGTAGCGAACTGTCGAATGAGGTCTTAAAGATACTCAATAAATTGCTTTTGGTTGGCGGTTTTATCCTATTGAACGCCAATACTCCGGGAATGGATTAAAACAGAAAAAGCCCGGAAACCCCGGGCTTTTTACAGGAAAAGGCTTTTCACTAATTGTAACCTGGATTTTGCTTTAAGTTGGGATTCAGCGAAATCTGATCCCTCGGAATGGGGAACAACTCCCGGTATTTTTCCGAAGCGGGTTTGAAACGCCATGCTTTGGTGAACTGCCCAAACCGGATCAAATCCTGACGGCGGTGGTATTCCCAGGCCAGTTCGCGGCCCCGCTCGGCCAGAATTTCATCCAGCGTGAGTTGGGCGGCTGTGTAGTCGGGAACGCCCGCCCGTTTCCGGATCACGTTGAAATCCGCCAGCGCATTGGCCGTTCTGCCCAGCCGGAAATTGGCTTCTCCGCGCATCAGATAGACATCACCCAACCTGAAAATAACGAAGTCGTTACTCATGTCATTGGTGGTGTTGTTTCGCTGAATCTCGTATTTCTGGCTCCGGGCTCCGGCCAGACGACCCGCGGGACCCGCCGGCATTTCGAAAGCCGGGATTTCGGGGGTGATCACCATCGGGATGCCATCGTCGTCCATGGGTGCGCCGGTTGCGTCATACTGCTGTCCAACGATCCACATTTTCTTGCGCAAATCCTGCGCCGTGAACGAGTTGTAAAACTCAACCACGGTTGCATAGCCATTCCAGGGAGAAGCCGGGAGGTTATAAGTCAACTGGTGCTTGTAGTGCAGGGTCGCCATATGGACATTGAATCCACCCCGTTTCGAGTTATCGAAAGGCGTAGCCAGGATAATTTCCGGTGAGTTCTGGTTCTGCACTTTGAAGTTGTCCAGCAAATCAGCCGTCAGGGAAAACTTACCCGACATAATAATGCTATCACAACGGGTAACCGCATCCGCCCAGCGAGCCGTACCGGTATAGACCTGCGCGTTCAGATACATCTTCGCCAGAATCATGTTGACCACCGGTTTATTGAAACGGCCATAATAGGCACCGCCCACGGTTGAACTCAATTTGGGATACACCTCCAGCAATTCCTTCTCGATCCAGTTAAACACCTCGGTCCGGGTTTTCTGAGCCGGTGTGGAGGTTCCCACCTGATCGGCGATGATCACATTGCCGAACATATCCATCGCCTTGTAGTGGAAGAAAGCCCGCAATGCCCGAAGCTCGGCTTTCACGTTTTCGTCCGTAATGGAACCCAGTTGCTGGTTGATGGACGTGATGTTGTTGTAACACCAGGTCCAGGGGCCGTTGAACTGGCCGTTGTCGGTCGTCGGGTCCCAGGTATGCTGATAGAGCCGTTTCCAGTTATCGCCGTCTTTCCAGTCACCACCCCGCGTCGGAACAATTTGTTCGTCCGTCACGGCGTTCAAACCGGCACTGTTGCCGTAATAATCGGCCAAACCGCTGTAGAGTGGACCGATCAGCGCGGCTTGCTGGGCTGCTGTCTGGCCAAACTGGTCGGTCGGAATGACGTCGTAGGTTTTTTCGTCGAGGTCCGTACAGGCCTGGCCTGCCAGCAGCAGAACCAGGCAGACGCCCCAAACTCGTATGGTTGAATTAAACATCTTCGTAGTTGGTAGTTAGTTGATTAACAACGGTCAAAACGTCAGGTTAAGGCCCAGTTGGAACGAACGGGTTTTGGGATAGATATTGCTAAAGTCCATCCCGATGTTGTTGGGTGCCTGGCTTTCGTTCTGCAAATCCGCTTTCACCTGAAGTTCAGGATCGACCCCTTTGTAGCTCGTCAGCGTGAACAGGTTGTTGCCACCGAGGTAGACCCGGGCGGCCGACAGGTATTTGCCGCCAGTCCGGATGTTGTACCCAATTTGCCAGTTATCCAGACGGGCGTAGGTTCCGTTTTCGAGCCAGTAAGTCGACAACACGTTGGTGCTATATCCACTCGGAAGATCCGCTACGCCTTGCAGCATGTTGGTTTCCAGGATCGACCCCGGAATCAGGAGGTTCGAGCGCAGGTTGTTCAGGATTTTGTTACCAAATGAACCCCGAATCTGGAAGTTCAGGTCGAATCCTTTGTACGTAAACGTATTGATGAACGAACCGGTCAGGAACGGTTGCGGGTTGCCCTGAGCGACGGGATTTTGACTGGCAATCCCGGCTGCGGCATCGGCATCACTCACAGAGGTAGTCGGCTGGTCGCCCGTCCCTGGTTTCAGCAGCACTTTGCCATCGGCGGTATAATCCACAAACGTTGGCACGTTGTTGAATTCACCCAGCGGACGACCCGGCCAGAGGTAGGATGCAAACACATCCGACAGACCACGGCCACCAAACGCGTTGAAACGGATCAGACCGGAGTCGAACTCGTCGCTTTTCAGGTTGACAATCGTGTTCTTATTATAGGCTCCAACGATGCGGGAAGTCCAGCTAAAGTTTTCTTTCTGAATGAGGTCGCCCCCGAACGACAGCTCGATACCCCGGTTTCGCATGGTGCCTACGTTGGCCCAGATGAAGTTAGTGAAGTACTTAACCCCATCGGCCGGCACCGAATACCGGTACAGCATGTCTTTGGTCGTCTTGCTGTAAAACTCCAGTGTACCTGAGAAACGGCCATTCAGCAACTGAAAATCCAGCCCCAGGTTGGAGGTCGTCAGCACTTCCCATTTCAGGTTCGGATTGGCATTCTGGGTAATCCCGTAGCCCGGCAGGAAGTCGGCCACCCCACCATCGTAGTAAGTGCCTTTCTGGCCATACAACTGGAGCGACTGGTACGGTTTCAAGCCTTCCGAGTTCCCGGTTTGTCCCCAGCCAACGCGCAGCTTCAGGTAGTTCAGGGTGGTCGATTTCGGGAAGAAATCTTCGTTCGTCAGCGTCCAGCCTGCGCCCACCGATGGGAAAAGTCCCCATTTGTTGTTGGCCCCAAATTTCGAACTTCCATCGCGCCGTACCGTTGCCGTCAGGTTGTACTTGTCGTTCATGTTCACCGTGGCCCGGGCGAAGAAAGAAGCGAGCGTGGTGGCATTCCGGTAGGAGGTCGCATAGTTGGACGCCGGACTCAACAGCGTACCGGCCCCCAGCCCCAGATTGTCATACGAGAGCGTATTGGTCAGAAACTGGGCGTTACGGGCCTGAAAACCGTCATAAACAATGTTCTGGTAGGAGTAACCGCCCAGTACATTGAAGTTGCTGTTGTTTTGGCCAAAGGCTTTGGTATACGTCGCGGTCAGTTCCAGCAGCTTGTTGTTGACCTGATCCATCTTCCGGTAGGCTTCGCCATTGGTCGTCTGGAAGGCCTTGATGCTGCGGTCGCGCGAGCGGCTTTCGTCGGTATTCTCATTCTGGAATGCGCCGTTTACGCCCAGCGTCAGCCCGTCGATGATCTCGTAGCGCAGGTTGACCCCACCGATCAATAACCGCTTTTGCTGATCGAAGCGCTGGTTGTTGAGCATGGCAACGGGGTTGAATAGGTCGAAACTGCCGCCTACTTCGTAATAACCGCCCACGTTGTTGGCGCCCGTCGGATCGGTAATGGGCAGGGTTGGCAGGAACGTAACCGCCCGGGCGATGATGGCATCGTCGTTCAGTTTGGAGTTGGTGTTGGTTACCGACAGATTATACTGGATGTTCAGGCGGTTATCGAGCGCCTTCTGATCCAGGTTGATTCGGGCCGTTACCCGATCAAAACCCGTGTTTTTGATGATCCCGTCGCGGCCAATGTAGTTGAGAGAACCCCGGTAACTGAAGGCGGGTGACCCCCCCGAAATGGCCAGATCGTGGTTGGTCGTCACGCCCATCCGGGTAATTTCCTTCACCCAGTCGGTGTTGTAGTTGCCGGCCGGAAAGCGGAGCCGGTCCAGACTCAGTGTGGAGTCTCCTTTCAGGGTACTGACGGCGGCCCGATAACCGGGGCCATCCAGCAAATCCAGTTGGTTCGAGATGGTTTCAACGCCGATGTAGTTGTTGAAGGTGATCGTGGTTTTGCCGGATTTTCCGCGTTTGGTCGTCACGATAATGACGCCATTGGCTGCCCGTGAACCGTAAATAGCGGCTGCGGAAGCATCTTTCAGGACGTCCATCGACTCGATATCGGTCGGAGAAACCGTCTGAATGGGAACGCCGATCACGCCGTCGACCACATACAGCGGATCGCTGCCACCCGCCAGCGAGGTGTAGCCCCGCAAACGAACGGTCGGTGCCTGGTTGGGGTCACCCGAAGGCATCGTAATCACCAAACCGGCTACTTTACCCTGAATGGCCTGCAGCGGGTTGGGAACAATACCAGGGTTGAACTCCTTGGCGGTTACCTGCTGTACCGAGCCGGTCAGGTCTTTGCGTTTGGCCGTACCGTATCCGACGACGACGACTTCTTCCAGCGATTTGGTGTCGGAGGTCAGAACGGCGTCGACAACGGTGCGGTTGCCCACCGCGATTTCCTGGTTTTGCAGTCCGATGAAGCTAAAAACCAGCGTGGCGTTGTCAGGAACGTTGGTGAGGGAATATTTCCCGTCGGCGTCGGTATTGGTGCCGCGGGTTGTTCCTTTGATTTGAACAGTAACACCGGGTAGTGAAACCTTGTCTTCCGACGATGTAACGGTTCCGGTGACCGTCCGCTCCTGAGCAAATGCCTGGCTGAAGCCCAGGCTGAGAATGAACGCAAATGACAACAGAAAGGCTGGGAGCAACGCTTTCTTTCTGACTTGAAACACCCGGTATTGGCGCGGGCCGTTTACTTCTTTACGTTCATGATTGAATCTGATAAAGTGATCCATCATAGGTTAACAAATTAGAATAGGTGAACTGAAATTGGTAAGCAGATGCAGAACCATGATACAATGAAATTTCAGCACAGTACAAATGAGGAAAACCCAATCAATCAGTAGGGTTACTGTTCGACCGGGTCTCTGTCTTTTTTTGCGTATAATAGTACCGTGATGAGATTTTATAGAACATATTTCTGAACTGATTGAACAAATTACAATAAATAATATTTATAATACAATGGTGATCGGCTTAAAATTATTTAATGAATACGGGTTGTAATTAAAAAAAGAAAGAGGTTTGGAGGGGGGAGCGACCGGACGGTATTCTAAATGGCATAGCAATAAGCAGTTGGACAAGCTAAAATCCTCGTTATGAAAGGCTTCGGCTTAGGGTTGGGGAGAGATAAAATAGCATTATTTAAATACAGATTGCTGTCTGGTATTTGCTGGTTTTGGACTGGATACTGGAAAAATTTGTACCTTTAAGGTCAGGAACCCGATATTTTTTGCAAACAAACTTTGATCCGGTCCTGGACGAAGACTCTTATGGTCAATCAGGAGACGCTACAACAACTTTCTGCCCAGTTAGATGGTGAATTTTACACCGATTCCACCCAACGGACGTTATATGCAACCGATGCGTCGGCCTACCGCGAAATGCCGCTGGCGGTCGCCATTCCAAAGTCGATCGATGACCTGAAAACGCTGATTGCGTTTGCCCGTGAAAACCGTACCTCGCTCATTCCGCGTACGGCCGGTACCTCGCTGGCCGGGCAGGTGGTCGGCAACGGAATTATCGTCGATGTTTCCAAAAACTTTACTAAAATCCTCGAAATCAACGAGCAGGAACGCTGGGTGCGCGTGCAGCCGGGCGTGGTTCGCGATGAATTGAATTTCTTTCTAAAACCGTATGGCCTGTTTTTCGGACCGGAAACCTCGACGGCCAACCGGGCGATGATCGGGGGCATGGTCGGGAATAATTCCTGTGGCTCCAACTCGGTTGTGTATCGCTCGACGCGGGAGCATGTCCTGTCCGTCAAAGCGCTGCTGGCCGATGGGAGCGAAGCCGAATTTGGCGCTTTGGAAACCGCTGCGTTTGCCCAGCAGATCGACGCGGGTAGGCACAAAAATGGCAGTGCGTCGCTGCTGGATAAAATTTACCTGAAAACCAACGAAATCCTGGCGAATCCGGACAACCAGTCCGAAATCCGGCGGCAGTTTCCCAAACGCAGCATCGAACGGCGAAACACGGGTTATGCGCTGGACGAACTGCTGGAAACGGCCCCCTTTACAGAAGGTACCGAGCCGTTCAACTTCTGCAAACTCATTGCCGGTTCGGAAGGAACCCTTTGCTTTCTGACCGAAATCAAGCTGAATGTGGTGCCGCTGCCTCCCAAAGAACTGGGACTGGTGTGCGTGCATTTCAACAACGTAGATGAGTCGTTGCGGGCTAATCTGATTGCGCTCAAATACCAGCCCCGCGCCGTCGAACTGATCGATCATTACATTCTGGAGTGTACGAAAGACAACATCGAGCAACGCAAAAACCGCTTCTTCGTTCAGGGCGATCCGGGCGCCATTCTGGTGGTGGAACTGGGTGCGACCAATCGGGAAGAGATTGCGCAGCGCGCGGTCGAAATGGAAGCGGAAATGCGGGCAGCCGGTTTAGGCTATCATTTCCCGGTATTGTACGGCGAGGATGGTAAAAAAATCTGGACCTTGCGGAAGGCGGGGCTGGGGTTGCTGGCGAACCTGCCGGGCGATGCCAAAGCCGTTGCCGTGATCGAAGATACGGCCATCGACGTACACGATCTGCCCGACTACATCCGTGATTTCAACGAGATTCTAACCAAACACAGTATGTCGGCGGTGCATTACGCCCACGCCGGTTCGGGCGAAATTCACCTGCGCCCCATCATCAACCTCAAAACCGAAGAAGGTCACCGGCAATACCGGATGATTGCCGAAGAAATTGCCCGGCTGGTGAAAAAATACGACGGCTCGCTCTCGGGCGAACACGGCGACGGACGACTCCGGGGCGAGTTTATTCCGCTCATGGTGGGGCCGAAAAACTACGAGCTGATGCGGGAACTCAAGCAGGCCTGGGACCCGTACGGTATTTTCAATCCCGGCAAAATCGTGGAAACACCCCCGATGGATACGTTCCTGCGGTATGAAGCCGGGCAACAAACCCCGGATTTCAAGACATTTTTCCGGTTTCAGGATCAGACCATTCTGCAACACGCCGAACAGTGCAACGGCTCCGGCGATTGCCGTAAAACCGAAATCTCGGGCGGAACGATGTGTCCGAGCTACATGGCAACCCGCAACGAAAAGGAAACCACCCGGGCGCGGGCTAATATCCTGCGGGAAATGCTGACGCTGTCGCCGAAAGAAAACCGCTTCGACAACGAAGAGATTAAAGAGGTGTATGACCTCTGTCTGGCCTGTAAAGGCTGCAAGGCCGAATGTCCGTCGAATGTGGATGTGGCCAAACTGAAAATGGAGTTTCTCCAGCATTACCACGATGCCAACGGCGTGCCGGTGCGCAGCCGGCTGATTGCCAATTTTGCGAGTTTGTCGGGGCTGGCATCGCTGGTGCCGTGGGCGTATAACGCGGTGCTGGGCACCGAATCGCTTCGGCGGGTGGCCAATCGGGTGATCGGGTTCCACCCCGACCGGACGATGCCGCTGTTGCACAGCACAACGTTGCGGAAGTGGGCGAAAGGCAGTGAAAAAGGCGCCGGAACCGCTGGACGGGTTTACCTTTTCTGCGATGAATTTACGAACTACAACGATGTAGAAGTAGGCAAAAAAGCGGTTTTGCTGTTGAAAAAACTGGGCTATGAGGTGGTCATTCCCGAACACGGCGAAAGCGGACGGGCGGCTCTGTCGAAAGGCTTGTTGCGGCAGGCTAAGCGGCTGGCCGAAAAGAACGTTGAGCTGCTGAAGGCGTTGATTACGATTGAAACCCCCTTGGTGGGGATCGAACCGTCGGCAATTCTGACGTTTCGGGATGAATACCCGGATCTGGTCGATGAGTCGATGGTGGCCGATGCCCGGCGGATTGCCGAAAGTGTGCTGACTTTTGAGGAGTTTATTGCCCGCGAAATCGACAAGGGCGCTATTTCGAAAAGTGCGTTTACGACTGAAAAACGGTTGATCAAACTGCACGGACACTGTCAGCAGAAAGCGGTATCGTCGCTGGTACCGTCGAAGAAAATGCTGTCGCTGCCCGAGAATTATACCGTACACCTGATTCCGTCGGGCTGTTGCGGCATGGCCGGGGCGTTCGGTTACGAAGCGGAGCATTACGACGTATCGATGAAAATCGGAGAACTGGTCTTGTTTCCAACAGTTCGTCAGCAAGCAGAGGAGGTCATCATTGCCGCAGCCGGAACCAGTTGCCGCCACCAGATCAAGGATGGAACGGGGCGCAAGGCCAAACATCCGGCCGAAATACTCTACGAAGCTTTAGCGATGAAGTCATGAAAAATCGATTCCTGTGGCCGTTGACGGGGATTTTCCTGATGATTGGTTCCGGTCTGGCGCTTACCTACGACCTGCCGTTGCGGTATGATGTAACCTTCGGCGACGAAATGACTTACCTGGCTTCCAGCCTGACCTACACCTTTCCGCCTGCGCCCTATCTGGCGCAGTGGGGATCCTTTTATGCGGCCTGGCTGAAGGCCCTGCAGGCGTTTACCAATGACACCCTGGTCTTGTTTTACCTCAACTGGCGGTTGTTGATCCTCATGACCGGGTCCTTGCTGTTTTTGTATCTTTACCTGCGGAAGTCGGGATTTATCGTCAGTCTTTTCTGTGCGCTCTGCTTTCAGTTTTCAGCCCTGAATGTACAGCTTGATCCCCGTATTTCGGCTTTTACGCTCTGTCTGATTATGGGAGGCTTGTGTGTGGTGCAGGCCTGGGAGTGGTCGACGAGGAATGTATTGCTGATTACTGCCCTAACAGCTCTCGTATGTTCCTATGTTCGGCCGGAGTTTTATATTTCCATGATGACCGCGGTTGTCGTGGCCATTGAAACGTATTTTCCCCGGAAATACCGCAGCCGGGAGCTGACCCTGAATTCTTTTTCCGGCCTGTTGAGCTTCGCTGTGCTGGTAATCGCCATGCGATTGCTGTTTGGTAATCCTTTGGGGCAGAGCCAGGAAGGTACTAACCGCAGTTTCGACGCGTTCGTTCAGCACTTCAGCATCAATTACAACACCTGGAATAACCGGCCCATCGACATTCCGATTCCGGATCAGTTCAAGTTGGTTGCCAATGTGTTCGGGCGTGATGTCAAGTCGATGAGTGCGGCTTTTTTTGTCCATCCCGACTTGGTTCTGAGGCATTTATGGACGAATGTTGTCAACACGGCGACCGCGGAGTTCCGAATTTTGAACGGTTTGTTTTTCAAAACACCCTTGATGAACCTGAACTCGCCCTACCGGAAATGGTGGTTGTTGGGTTTGCTGGTGATTGTTGTATTCGGTCTGCTCGATTTGTCGGGCACGTTCCGGCGACTGGCTACCAAATCCATCCGGCTGAACAGCAAGGAACTGGCTCTTTTTATTTTGCTTTTCCCTTCGATAGCATCCGTGGTGCTGGTTTTTCCGCGAAATCATTACCTGTATTTCCACGCCTTCGGCTTGATTATCATCGTTGCTTTTCTATTCGGATACCTCAAATTACGCATCGTTCAGTCATCGGTCTGGATGGGAAGTCTGGCGAGCCTGATGATGATCTGGGTGATTTACCAGACTGTCCGGCAGCAGGAAGAACTCCGCCCTACGCCGGTGGCTGACAACATCCGGTTTATTCAGGCGCTTTCGATGAATGGGCCGGTATCAACGCTGGAACGGGACTGGTATCGGGTGTTTCTGTATAGCCAGGAACAGAAACCGCGCTGGGTTCCGGTAGAATCGTACCAACCTAATACCGACTTTGGACAGTTTTTAAACGAGAAGAACGTCAATTTCATCCTGATGACAAAAGATATGCAAGCGTATTTTGACGGCGATCGCGGTTTTGCCGCCTTCATGTCAGGAGAGGATGCCAATCAGTTTGTTCGTCTGGAAGCCCCGGAGCCGGGCAGTTATTTGCTGGTTCGCCCGGAATTGCTGTCGAAACCACCGACGGTTTCGGCCTTGTTGGAGAATTAATATCGGAAAGCGCAACAGGATTGTGGCACTCGTTTCGTTACCATCTATTACCCCGTGTTACTGCGAAAGCCGGGAACACATTCGAATCAACTTCATGAACAAACTCCTTCTTTTTATTGGCATCCTGATTTCGATTGGAGAAGTCTATGCCCAGTCGAAGACAAATTCAACTTACGACGCCCACGAACTCTTTCATCCGCTATTCAACATGCAGCCCGGAAACGATTACCGCGCCGGGAGTGGAGCGCCCGGTCCGCGCTACTGGCAAAACCGGGCCGATTATAAAATCAACGTTCGTCTGGACGATGAGAAGAACGTTCTGAGTGGCGAAGTCGAAATTACCTACAAAAACAACAGTCCTGAAGCGCTGCCGTTCCTCTGGCTTCAGCTCGATCAGAACGCGTTTTCGGACACGTCCCGGGCCGCCAAAACGACGCCCTTGCGCGGTGGTCGCTACGGAAATGCCGGCTTCTCCGGCGGGTATGCCATTCAGTCCGTCACGATCGATCAGGGAAAAACCAAAACCGTCGATTATCTGATTACCGACACGCGGATGCAGGTTCGGCTGGCCGAACCGCTGAAACCCGGTGGCGATGTGGTGAAAATCAAAATTGAGTATTCCTTCAAAATTCCGGCCTATGGTTCCGACCGCATGGGTACGCAGCCGACCCGGAATGGGTTGATTTACGAAATGGCGCAGTGGTATCCGCGGATGTGCGTGTATGACGACATCGAAGGCTGGAATGTGCTGCCCTACCTCGGGGCCGGGGAGTTTTACCTAGAATACGGAGATTACGAATACGCCATCGACGTGCCATGGAACCACATCGTGGTCGGTTCCGGCGAGTTGCTGAACGCGCAGGAAGTGTTGACGTCCGATCAGCAGCGACGAATGACGCAGGCCCGGAACAGTGACAAAACCGTCTTGTTGCGGTCGAAAGACGAGGTGAACGACCCGCAAAGCCGGCCGAAGCAAACGGGTCGCCTGACGTGGCGGTTCCGCTGCCAGAACGCCCGGGATGTGGCTTGGGCAACCTCAAAGGCGTTTGTGTGGGATGCTGCCCGGATCAATCTGCCGAGTGGAAAAAAAGCCCTGGCTATGTCGGTTTACCCCGTTGAAAGCGCCACTGACGATTCCTGGAACCGTTCGACGGAATACGTCAAAGGCAGTATTGAGTTTTATTCGGATTACCTCTTTGAGTACTCATATCCGGTGGCCACCAACGTTGCCGGTATTGTGGGCGGAATGGAGTATCCCGGTATTATTTTCTGCGACCGGCGCGACCGGAAAGATGCCCTCTGGGGCGTTACCGACCATGAATTCGGGCATAACTGGTTTCCGATGATCGTGGGCAACAACGAGCGGAAGTTTGCCTGGATGGACGAAGGATTCGATACCTTCATCAATATGCTCTCCACTGAAAAATTCAACAAGGGAGAATATAACCGCCCGAAAGGAACGATGCACGACATTGCACCAGCCTTGTTCAACATCGACGAGCCGATTATGACCACGCCCGATGTACTGCAACCGATGAGTCTGGGCATTATGGGCTATTATAAACCGGGGATGGGCCTGAAACTGCTGCGCGATGTGGTGCTGGGGCCGAAGCGTTTCGATTATGCCTTTAAAACCTACGTACACCGCTGGGCCTTCAAGCACCCGACACCCTATGATTTTTTCCGAACCATGGAGGATGCGTCCGGGGAAGATTTGGGCTGGTTCTGGCGCGGGTATTTTTACGAAAACTGGAAGCTGGATCAGTCGGTGAAAGACGTTCGGTATGTGGAGCAGGACCCGCAGAAAGGCTCGGTAATCACCATCGAAAACCTGGAAAAGTGGGCTATGCCGGTTATTATTGAAGTAGAAGAAGTGGGCGGCAAGAAAACACGGGTCAATCTACCGGTCGAAATCTGGCAGCGCGGTGGTACCTGGAGTTTCAAACAACCGACCACGTCTCCCATCCGCTCGGTGACCATTGACCCCGATGAGCAACTGCCGGATATTAATCCACAGAACAATACCTGGAAAAACACCTCGGCTCCCTCGTCTTCAACGGCGAATTAGGAGAGGGGAAGGAATGATAAATTTTAAATGATGAATGTTAAATGTAAAAGGAATCGCCAAGCCAGCACTTTTATATTTAATATTCATCATTTAAAATTTATCATTCCCCTTACTACACTTCCACCAGCATGGCGCCGAACGAGTAGCCTCCTCCGAAGACGGTCAGCACAATGTTTTGCCCTTTTTTGAATAGGGACCGGTTTTCGGATAGCGCGATGGCGCAACCCGCACAGCCGGTATTGCCCAGTTTCTGAATGTTGGAAAGCAGCTTTGTTTCGGGGAGTTTCAGGGTATTGATGACGTTCAGGCTAATGCGAAGATTGGCCTGATGCGGAATCAGGTAATCCACATCGTCGATGGTCAGGTTGTGTTTCTCCAGCACCTGCAAACTGACTTTGGGCATATACAGGCAGGCATTGATGAAGACGTCACGACCGTGGGGCATCAGGACGCCCTGTTCGAGCGGTTTCAGCATCACGCCGGTCGTTGCTTTGCCGCTGGTGGCTGCTCCGCCCGTAATGATGGTGTGGATTGTCATATCCTCGTCGCTGATTCGTTCTTTCGAGATCAACAAAGCGGCTGCACCATCGCCCCACAAATGCCCCGATACGGTATCCGTTTCGTTGTTGTAAGCCGTATTGTGTTCCGAAACCACCACCACGGCCAGCGTCGCTTTATTCATTGCAAAATAACCCTCAACAACCTCAACGGCGTTGATCAGCGAGGAGCAGGCCGTCGATACCGAAATAACCGGAATATCGGGAACTCCCAGATTGTGCTGGACAACGTGAGCCAGGGTGACGATGGTATCGTATGGCGTATAAGTCGCACCTACAATGAGGTCTATTTGAGAAGGGTCAATCGCCGTTTGGTCGAACAGCCGCCGGACGGCTTCCAGGGCCATCGTGTTTGTATTCTCGTCGGGTGCCGCTTTGCGACGTTCCCGAATGCCGGTACGTTCGGTAATCCACTCGCTCGATAATCCATTGAGCCGGGTAAAGTGTTCGTTGCCAACTACTTCGCTGGGAAAGTAATGACTAACTGCATGAATATACATCATACGAAAGTAAAGAAGGGAATCAACTTTAGCGATTCCACACCGAAAATTAAGTATTTCCGGGAAAGCGTAGTATTGAAAATTGGAACAATACTACAAAATCTTTCTTTCTTTATTGGTTTTGTAAAATATTTTAAAAGTTTATTGTAACTACACGAATTTGGGTCTGAAAAGCGTCCATCCGGCGGTATTCTTAACTCAGCAAGCCAACGGTTTGTTCGTAAATGTCCCGCAGTGGGAGTGTCAAATCGAGTGTCTGAATCGTCAGAGAGTCATCGACCTCGCCGGTTTCCTTCCGCAACGTCCAGAAGCCTTTTTCCGGTTTATACCAGGCTTCTACCCGAATCTGTTCGGAATCCACCAGAATGTATTCCTGAAAAGTGGGAATATTGCGGTAAAGCATGAATTTTCCGCCCCGGTCGTAGTCCTTCGTGCTTTCCGACAAAACTTCAACCAGAATGGTGGGGTTCAGCAGCGTATCAAATGTAGAATCCAGCAGTTCCGGTTCTCCACAGACAATGACCAGATCAGGATACGTATACAGTGAGTTCGAAGGAATGTGAAGCCGCATGTCGGATGAAAAACTCTGACAGCGTTTTCCTTTCAAATAGGAACCTATTCCAATCGACAGATTTTCCTTAATCCGATTGTGATTGCGGGATGCACCTGCCATCGCAAATATCTCACCTTTGAAATATTCGCTCTTGTACGCGGCTTTGCGTTCAAGTTCAAGATAGTTTTCCGGTGTGCAATACGGTTTTGGCTGGGCTAACATGGTTTTCAGATTTACGGTATTCAGTTCTCAGTTTACGGTTTTCAGTGGCTGACGCACGTTTATGAATGCGTCAGCCACTGAAAACCGTAAACTCAAAACCGTAAACGTTTACTCAATCAAAACCGCCCGGCCGCTTTGCACGTCGTTTTCGACTACCTTGTATTTGACATCCCGCTTGATGGTGCCGTCCATGTACTGAACGCTCACTTTCTCGTTGCGGTTGGCAATTTTTACGGCTCGAACCGGTGCCTGTTTCTCCGCCGTTGCCATCTTGCGGGCGTATTCTTCCGGCCCTCCGGCTACGGGTTCTTCGTGCTCTTCTTTGTTGGTGTGCAGTTCCGGCTGCGGTTCCGGACGCGGGTTTTTGGGCGCCTGCCGAACTTCCTGCTGTACCTCTTCGGCTTCCTGACCCGGAATGTCGGTTTTCGTCAGGAAACTGATCGTGTCGAAATTGACCTTGCTCAAAAACCGCTTGAACAGCTCGACCGACTCAAATTTGTAGACCAGCAACGGGTCTTTCTGTTCAAAAACCGCGTTCTGTACCGACTGCTTCAGGTCGTCCATTTCGCGCAGGTGTTCTTTCCATTCCTGATCGATGATGGACAGCGAAACCGCTTTTTCCATTTCCGTGATCAGCTCGCGACCTTCCGTTTCAACGGTTCGGCGGAGGTTGTTGACCACCGTCAGTTCGCGCAGACCGTCGGAGAACGGCACCACAATGTCCTGAATGGTGGCACCCCGCTCGGCCAGAATGGATTGCAGAACCGGCTGCGCTTTCTGCCGAATGGCGTTGTTTTTTTCGTGGTAATGCTTGTCGGCTTCTTCGTATAGCTTCTGCGCCAAGTCCTTCGGTTTCAGCCGGCTGAACTCTTCGCGGCTCATGCTGATCTCAAAACCGAGTGCCGTCAGTGTTTGCAGGGCCAGTTCGTCGTAGTTGCCTTCGGTGTTGTTGGCCAGATCTTCGCAGACGTCATACATCGTGTTGGCAATGTCCAGCGCCAGCCGGTCGCCAAACAGGGCGTTCCGACGGCGTTTGTAAATGGCCTCGCGTTGGTAGTTCATCACGTCATCGTATTCCAGCAACCGCTTCCGAATCCCGAAGTTGTTTTCTTCAACTTTCTTCTGCGCCCGTTCGATGGACTTCGTAATCATCGAGTGTTGAATCACTTCACCTTCTTCCAGACCCATCCGGTCCATCACCTTGGCAATCCGGTCGGAGCCGAAAAGCCGCATCAGGCTGTCTTCCAGCGACACAAAGAACTGCGTGGTTCCGGGATCGCCCTGACGACCTGAACGACCGCGCAACTGGCGGTCGACGCGCCGGGATTCGTGCCGTTCCGTACCGACGATGGCCAAACCGCCTGCCGCGCGAGACTCCGGCGTCAGCTTGATATCCGTTCCCCGACCGGCCATGTTGGTGGCAATCGTTACGGTTCCCGGTTTTCCGGCTTCGGCCACGATTTCGGCTTCCCGCTGGTGTTGCTTGGCGTTCAGAACCTGGTGCGCAATTTTGCGCAGCGACAGCATCCGGCTTAACAACTCCGAGTTTTCAACCGAGGTCGTACCGACCAGCACCGGGCGGCCTTTTTCAACGAGTGCGACGATCTCATCGACCACCGCGTTGTATTTTTCCCGAACCGAACGGTAGACTTTATCTTCTTCATCTTTCCGAACGATGTTCCGGTTCGTCGGAATCACCACCACGTCCAGTTTGTAGATCGTCCAGAATTCCGACGCTTCGGTTTCGGCCGTACCGGTCATCCCGGCCAGCTTGTGATACATCCGGAAGTAATTCTGGAGCGTAACCGTCGCGTAGGTCTGGGTAGCGTCTTCTACTTTTACACCTTCCTTGGCTTCAACGGCCTGGTGTAAACCGTCCGACCACCGCCGTCCTTCCATGATCCGGCCCGTCTGCTCATCGACAATCTTGATTTTGCCATCCATGATGACGTAATCGACGTTGATTTCAAACAGACTGTATGCTTTCAGCAACTGGTTGACGGTATTGATCCGCTGGGTTTTGACCGAATAATCGCGAATCAGCGCTTCTTTATGGAGAATCTTTTCCTTCTCATCCAGTTCCGTACTTTTCTCGATGTTGTTGATGTCAATCGACAAGTCGGGCAGGATGAAGAAGTTGGGATCTTCGCCGGAACCGGTGATATAATCGATACCTTTCTCCGTCAGGTCGATGCTGTTGTGCCGTTCGTCGATCGTGAAATACAACGGTTTATCCGCTTCGGGCATCAATTTCTGGTTTTCAGCCAGGTAAATCGATTCGGTTTTCTGCAAAACCGCCTTGATACCGGTTTCGCTGAGGTATTTGATCAGCGGTTTGTATTTGGGCAGACCCCGGTGGGCGCGGAAGAGGGCCAGACCGCCTTCTTTTTCGTCACCGGCGGCAATTTTCTTCTTCGCTTCGTTCAAAAAGTCCTGCACCAGTTTCCGCTGCACCTCGGCCACGCGGGCCACGCGCGGTTTCAGTTCGGCAAAATCCTGTTCGTCACCGCGCGGCACCGGGCCGGAAATAATCAACGGCGTCCGGGCATCATCGATCAACACCGAATCGACCTCATCGACCATCGCGTAGTGGTGCTTGCGCTGAACCAGTTCGTCGGTACCGCGTGCCATGTTGTCGCGCAGGTAATCGAAGCCAAATTCGTTGTTGGTACCGTACGTAATATCAGCCAGATAGGCTTGTTTCCGCGAGAAGGAATTGGGTTGGTGTTTATCGATGCAATCGACGCGCATGCCGTGGAATTCGAACAGGGGCGCCATCCACTCGGAGTCACGTTTAGCCAAGTAATCGTTGACCGTTACGATGTGTACCCCGCGTCCGGCGAGGGCGTTCAGATAAGCCGGGAAGGTAGCGACCAGCGTTTTTCCTTCCCCCGTAGCCATTTCCGAAATTTTTCCCTGGTGCAAAACCGTCCCCCCGATGATCTGCACATCGTAGTGAACCATGTCCCACTTCACGAGCGTTCCGGCCGCATCCCAGCTATTGGCCCAGTAGGCTTTGTCGCCCTGAATGGTAATGTGTTTTTTGCGGGTAGCAAATTCACGGTCGAACTCCGTGGCCGTTACTTCCAGTTGTTCGTTTTCTTTCAACCGCTTGGCGGTTTCTTTCACAACGGCAAACGCTTGTGGGAGAATATCGAGCAGCACCACTTCCAGTTCCTTGTTCCGGTCGGTTTCCAGCTTGTCGACCTGGTTGAAGATGCGTTGTTTTGCATCGACGTCCAGGTCGGGCTGGTCTGTAACCTGCTGATGAAGATCGGCTAGCTGGGTATCGATAGGCTGCAACCGCTGCGCGATGATCTGCTTCAGCTCAGTGGTCACATTCCGGAGTTCGTCGTTGGATAAAGACTGTAATTTCTGAAACTCGGCGTTCACCTTGTCGACATACGGGAGCAGGTCGCGCATGTCCCGATCCGACTTGGTACCGAAGAGTTTCGTAATGCTCTTGGTTATGAGGTTAATCATTCTAAATGTCTATTAAACGAATGTTTCAATACGTAATGCAAAATTAGGGGTTTGCGCCATAGAATAGTAACAATTTCTGAATCAGTTTCATTGCGATGAACCGGGAGTTTTCGGAAAAGCGACTCTATTAACGTATAAAGTAGCTTAACGGCACCACAGACGGTTTTTTGCCCGGAACGAAAGCCGACCCGTCATTCACTAATTTAGGGTCAGATTATCCTTTCTATTCGCCTGATACAGGTGTCTTGGCTGTGATCAGCACTACTTTTTGCGCGTGGGTTCAGCCGGTTTTTCGTCAATCCCCATGGTTGTCAACACCGGATTCAGGGTCTGGGGTACAATGCGGATGCGGAATACTTTGGCTCCGGCCACGTCGAAATCACACTGATAACTGCCGCGTTGCTTCAGGCTGCGGTAAACGGCGGTATAATTCACCTTGATCGGCCAGCCATTCAGGGCTAATTGACCAATGATGGTTTCAACGGCTTTTTTAAGATTGGAGAAGAAAACGATGAAAGGTTCGCGCTGGCGGAGCGCATTGAGGGAGCCAATATACAGAATCGTGACTTCGTAGATCGTCTGGGATTGTTTTCTCATAACGGGCGAACCCGGTTTTTATTGTCGGCCTTGAAAAACTGCGGGAGAGTATTTCAAAAAAAGCCCCTACAGACTCGGTGTCCATAGGGGCAATGCTTACCGGGATGAATAATTTGGTGCTTCTTTCTGAATCTGAATGTCGTGCGGGTGGCTTTCACGAACCCCGGCCGACGTGATTTTGACGAACTTGGCATCCTGCAGGGTTTCGATGTCTTTCGCTCCGCAGTAGCCCATACCGGCTTTCAAACCACCCACCAGTTGGTAGATGATTTCGGCCACCCGGCCTTTGATGGGAACCCGACCCACGATGCCTTCCGGCACGAGCTTCTTGATGTCGTCTTCGGCATCCTGAAAATACCGGTCTTTCGACCCTTCTTCCATGGCTTCAACGGAACCCATGCCGCGGTAGGTTTTAAACCGGCGTCCTTCGTACAGCACCACTTCGCCCGGAGCCTCTTCGGTGCCGGCCAGCAGCGAACCCACCATGACGGTGTAGGCACCACCCGCAATGGCCTTCGTAATATCACCCGAAAAGCGAATACCGCCATCGGCAATCACCGGAACGCCGGTGCCTTTCAACGCTTTCGCCGATTCATAAACCGCCGTCAACTGTGGCATTCCGATACCGGCAATAATCCGGGTCGTGCAGATACTCCCCGGCCCAACGCCCACTTTAACGGCATCGGCACCGGCATCGGCCAGCGCTTTGGCACCCGCGCCCGTAGCCACATTGCCCGCAATCACTTCCAGTTTCGGAAACCGTTCTTTGATGCCCCGGACCGCGTCGATAACGCCCTGTGAATGACCGTGCGCCGTATCGACACTGATGACATCCACACCCGCTTTTACCAGGGCCTCGATGCGCTTGATCAGATCGTGCGTGACGCCTACGGCTGCTCCCACGCGCAACCGTCCCAGTTCGTCTTTGCAGGCATTGGGGTGGCTTTTCTTTTTCAGAATATCCTTGTAGGTAATCAGGCCGACGAGGTGGTTCTGATCGTCGATGATCGGCAATTTCTCGATCTTGTACTGTTGCAGAATGCTTTCGGCTTCTTCGAGCGTGATTTTTTCCCGGGCCGTAATCAGGGTTTCCCGGGTCATAATATCCGTAACGGGCTTCGACAGCTCCGTTTGGAAGCGCAGATCACGGTTGGTCAGGATCCCGATGAGTTTATTGGACGCATCGACGACGGGAATGCCACCGATTTTGAATTCACGCATAATCTGGTGGGCATCGGCGAGCGTGGCCCCTTCCATGAGCGTGATCGGGTCGATAATCATGCCACTTTCCGAGCGTTTTACTTTCCGAACCTGCTCCGCCTGCAGCTCGATGCTCATGTTTTTGTGAATGATCCCGATGCCGCCTTCCTGCGCCATCGCAATGGCGAGGTCCGATTCCGTAACGGTGTCCATGGCCGCCGAAATGAGCGGAATGTTCAGCCGGATGTTGCGGGTAAGTTGGGTAGTTGTCTGTGTATCGCGGGGGAGAACCTCCGAAAAAGCAGGCAAAAGAAGAACGTCGTCGTAAGTAAGCGCTTCGTAGAGGAATTTCGAGGAGTCTAAGCTCATAGCAAATAAACACGATAGGTTATTTGCCGGGTAAAGTTACTAAAAAAATCTTCCGAACTCAGATTAATTTTATTGAAATCTTTTTTTCCGACTCTTCGACACGCACCCGGCAGTCGTCAAATGCGGGTCCTGACAGGGTGGGGCGGAAATTGTTGCTAAACCCATACGGCTCTTTCGGGATGCCAAACATCTTTTTATCCAACTGGCCATTGCCGTTTACATCGTGGAAAAGGGCAACGGCATAGTCGCCGGGTTTCACGCTAAACGTGATGCGGGCGGTGTTTCCGGTCACGTCAACCAGATGACTGATCAGGGGTTTGCAGCCGGTCGGGAAGTCGGAGCAGGGTTTGTAGAGGCCGACCCGGATTTGTCCGGTATGTTGTCTGATATTCTGAACATCGACCACCAGTTTCGTTTCCGCTGAAAAAGAATGAAATACCAGGAACCGGAGTGCAAAAAAAAGGAACATGCAGTGGGTAATTTGATTTTCTAGTTAACGTAAATTCTGGAGCCTTGTTTCGTGTCTTGCTGAAAAAGGAGCAGAGAATTGTTACCGTTTAATTTCAGATGAATATTTATATGACCGAATACTCAATAATTCTAGAATATGAGCCATTTTTTCTTAAGAAACGTGTGACTTCATTCCCGTACTTACGTCTACTTCTCCAACGAGTGATGTTTTTACTGTTACTTCCTGGCTCCATGAAAGAAGAACTCTACGACCGATTTATTGCGTCTTTACTGGAAGCCTGCCCGATAAATGACGAAATAATACGCTTTATCCGGCAATACCTACTGGTGAAAAAATTTCCGAAGGGAACGCATCTGGTGTCGATCGGGAAAACGGCCGATAAACTATTTTACGTCGGTAAAGGACTGGTGCGAAGATATTATTACTTAGATGGAAAAGAAGTAACATCCGGCGTTGCGGCTGAGGGCGACATGGTGTTGTCGATTTCAAGTTTTTTAAACCAAATTCCATCCTCAGAGACGATCGAATTAATGGAAGATTCGGAACTTCTTTTTTTGTCGTATCCCGATTTACAGCGCCTGTATTATAAATATCCGGTTACGAACGTGATCGGAAGGATTATTTGTGAAAAATACCTTGTTATTTTTGACGAGCGAATCCGGTCTCTGAGGATGCTGAACGCTGAAGAACGCTATTATCATTTTTGTAAACAATACCCGACAATCTGCGCGAGAATGCCCCTGAAGCATATTGCTTCTTACCTGGGGCTATCCCGGTTTACCCTGAGCCGAGTGAGGGGACAGAAAATAAAAACCGGTTTGCTGGAATAAACCAGCTCAAAAAAACTTGCCTGATAAGAAACAATTGCTTTTTAGCAACTCTAAATAAATGAGTGATGTGTATATTTGCTCCACTTAGATTAAATAAAATATGACAGCCTCATTTTTTTTAATCAAGGTGTTTAAAGTAATAACTACAAAGGTCGTAAAGACTATCACTACTGGTGATAGTCTTTATTTTTCTGATAAATCCAATTGGCTATAACAAAGATTAGTAAATGATCCGTGAACTGCAATAAAGTCGCAAAAATATTTTCATAATTCTCGCAAAAATTCTTTCAAAAACAATTTAAAATTCCGCTTTTAATAGCAAAAAGGCAAATAAGGTAACTTAATGTTTACCTTATTTGCCTTTTTGCTATATTAAAACAGAAATGTTACTTCTTTTTCTGGTTGGTTAATTATTAAATTAATTCTGGCTCTGCTGCAACCGCGGGTAATTTTAAATCGACCCGGGGCGGTAACAATTTGTATAATACCGGTGTCACAATCCGCGAGAGAAGGGTTGAGCTAATTAACCCGCCAATCAGCACCAAAGCCAGGGGCGAATAAAGCGGATTTCCCTCGATGGCCAGCGGAATCAGACCGCCAATGGCCGTGAGCGAGGTCAGCACAATCGGCACGAAGCGGATCTCACCGGCCTGCTCAATGGCTTCGATCAGCGGCATTCCCTGTTCCCGGAGTTGGTTGGTGAAATCGACCAGCAGAATGGAATTTTTGACCTCAATACCGATCAGTGCAATCAAACCGATGACGGCCACAAACGAGAACGGATTGCCCGACAACAGCAGGGCCGCAATGGCCCCAATGATGCCCAGAGGAATCACCGACAGTACAATCAGCGTACTTTTGAACGTGCCGAATTCCAGAATCAACACCGCCAGAAAACCGAAAACCGTAATCAGAATGATCGTTCCCAAACCACCGAATGATTTTTCCCGGCTCTCCAGTTCACCGGCGGCTTTGTAGCGAAAATCGCTGGGAAACTTCAGCGCGTCGAGCTTTTTAATGACTTCATTGTAGACGTTATCGACCAGATAACCGCTCTTGACGAAACCGGTAACCGTGACGTAACGGTCCTTGTCGTAGTGCCGGATCTGGTTGGTCGAGGTCTCGAATTGCAGGTCGGCAATCTGGCGCAAGGGGACCGAGCCACCCGTTAGCGTATTGACATAGAGGTTATCGAGAACCCGCAAATCCGCCACCTTTCCTTTGGGCAACGTGACGTTGATCAAGAAATCGTCTCCCGCTTCGTCTTTGAACACGCCCACATTCAAGCCCGCAATGGCCAGCCGGATGGTGCGATTGATGTCGGCCACAGACATGCCCAGCATCCCGGCTTTCTCCTTATTGATTTTGACACGCAGGTCAGTTTTACGGGTTGCCAGCGGATTGTTGATGTAAATTAAACCGGGCGTGGTTTTTAGTACTTTCTCCACATCGGCGGCCACGGTTCGGAGCGTATCCAGGTTTTCGCCAAACACCCGGATGGCCACCGGCGCTTCCTGGTCGGGGCCCTGCTCAAAGTCCTTAACCTCAATTTTGGCATTGGCGTAGAACTTGAATTTCTCCCGCAGCTTGTCAATCAACTGGCGTTTTTGAACCGGCGGCATATCGTGCAGTTGAACAAAAAACTGGGAGAAATTGGTAGCCTCGTTCCGCTGAATGATGTTGTAATAAATCCGCGGATTGCCCTTGCCGACGTTGGTTGTGAAATACTTGACGTCCGGTTCGTTCCCCAACTGGCTCTCGACGTAGCGGGCCACGCGGTTGGTTTCCTGCAAACTGGTGCCTTCGGGCGTTTCGATGTTAATCAGAAATTGCGGTTTTTCGGACGCCGGAAACAGCGCGAAACCAACTTTCGGAACCAGCGACAGAGCACCACCAAAAATCGCCAGCGCGCCCAGCAGCGTGATAACCGGATGACGCAAGGCCGTGTGCAACAGGCGGCTGTAGGATCCGCTGATGAGTTTTTTCAAGGCCCGCATGAAAATGTTGCCTTCCGGATTGTGTTCTTCTTTCAAAATCCGGCTGGAGAGAAACGGAACGATGGTCAGCGAAACCAGTAGCGATGCCAAGATGGTGGTAACCACGGCGGTGGGTAGCGAACGGATGAAATCGCCGGATGCTTCGGGCAAAAACATGAGTGGCAGAAAAGCCAGAATCAACGTAACCGTACAGCCAATGACGGCCAGCGTAATCTGTTTGGTTGCCTTGATCGCGGCTTCCCGTCGGGAAAAACCGTCGCGCAGATACCGCTCGATGTTCTCGACCACCACAATCGAATCATCGACCAGAATGCCCAGCGCGACGATCAATCCGACAATGCTTAACTGGTTGATGCTGAAGCCGAACATGTTCAGCAGCGAAAGGCCGATGGACAACGAAAGCGGAATCGAAATCATGACGACGATGGCTGCCCGGATGCCAAGCGGTAGCAGCGTTAGGGCAACCAGCAAAATGGCGATGCCGAAATCTTTGGCAAACCGGCTCAGCCGGGCGTTCACGCTGGCGGCCTGGTCGAAGTTTTTGACGAGCTTGATGTGGGGCGGCAGGGTTTTCGCGAAATCCTCGATGACCGGGTTCAATTGCTCCCCCACTTTGGCAATGTTTTCGCCCAGTTTCTGACCGGCCGTCACCAAAACCGCCCGGTGTCCGTTCAGGCGGGTGATGTGGGTTTCGTCTTCGTAATTGAAATCCACGTCGGCAATGTCGCGGAGGTAAATGATTTTTTGCCCGTTGGTCGAAACCACGGTATTTTTGATTTCATCGAGGGACTGGTAATCCCCGCTGGTTTTGACGTTGAATTTCCGCGTACCGGCCTGAATGCTGCCGCCCGGAATGTTCAGGTTTTCGGCCTGCAACGCGCCAATCAGCCGATTCACCGCAATGCCTTCCTGCGCCATCCGCTCAATGTTCAGCGAAATGCGGACGGTGCTGGCCGGGTAGCCCCAGTCTTCGACGCCTTTCAGACTTTTGACTTTTTCCAGCCGTTCTTTCAGCGCGTCGGCATAGTCGCCCAGCTCTTTGTTGGATGCCACTTCCGACTGCAAAGCCACCTGAACGATACTGACGTCGGTTGGTGAAAATTTGCGGATTTCGATGTTGAAAATGTCCGTTGGCAGTTGCGCCCGGAGCGCATTGACTTCGCGCACCATCTCCTGGTATTTCTCATCCGGATCGACGCTGTAGTCATACTCCACCCGCAAAACCGCCAGACCGTCGTCGATGGTGGTGATGACGTGGCTGATGTCGTCCAGGGAGTTGAAACGCGCTTCGGCCGGATCGACCACCAGTTCTTCCATATCCTGCGCGTCGGTGCCGGGATACACGATCACCACGGCAAAGGAGGGAGCCGTAAATTCGGGGTCTTCGCCCCGGGGCATGTTGAACAGCGAGTTGACGCCCAACGCCACCACGGCGATGAACAGCACCAGCATGAACTGCCAGTTTTTGACGGAAAATTCGGATAAGTTCATAGTGGAAGTGTTTTCTCCGATAACCTCCGATGATCTCTGATCAACTCTGTGTAATAATTTTGCTGTTACACAGAGTTGATCAGAGGAAATCAGAGTTGATCAGAGGGGTTATTGGAGAACGACGGTTGACGTTTCGGTCAGATAGGCTGAACCGGCCGTTACCACATTTGATATTCCCGATAAGCCGTTCGTTAGCAGGACTTTGTCGTTGTCGATGAAGCCGATCTGCACCGGTATTTTGCGGACACGCTTCTGGTCCTCAGTCAACACAAAAACGAAACCGTCTTTGCCATTTCCTTCCACGATGGCTTCAATCGGAACCAGCGCGTAACTGCGGCTCTGGGCGGGTTGCAGGCTCACTTTGGCAAATAAACCGGGTGCAAACTTGACCGCGCCGGGGTTGATGCGGATCTCCACGTCGTAGAGCTTGTTTTGTGGATCGGCGGCCTGGGCCAGTTCACTCACGGTGCCCACAAACGTCTGGTCTGGATAGGCTTCCAGCGTGATGGTGGCGCGGTTGCCCACTTTCAGCCGCGCCCAGTCCTTGTCGGCCACGCCCACTCGCACGATCCAGTCGTTTTTCCGGGTCGACGAGATCATGAAAACCGCCCCACCCGCCGACGCAAATTCGCCTTCATTCATCAGTTTCCGCGTCACCGTACCATCCACCGTCGACCGGATTTGGGCATAGTTCTGGTTGAACTGCGCGATGGTCAGGTTCTGTTTGGCAACTTCGTGGCCCGTCGTGGCATTCTGCAACTGTTCGAGGGTAGCGGCTGTGTCGGCATACAAGGCTTTGACGCGGTTGAGGTCGCGTTCGGCTTTTTCGTTCGAAAACTGCGCCTGGCTCACCTGGGCGTTGATTTCCGTCAGGTTGAGCGTTGCCAGCAGTTGCCCTTTTCGGACGGTCTGGCCTTCATCGACGTACGTTTTTTGAATAATACCGCCAATTTTGAACGACAGTTTGGCTTCTTCCGACGACGACACCAGCCCCGATGCCACCACCGGTTCTGAGCGAACCACCGATTCAACTTTGGTTAATTTGACCGGTATGGCCGTATCGTCGGTTTGTGCCGTCGGTTTTTTTTCCTGGCTTTCTTCGGCTTTGGTGCCGCAGGCCCACAGCCCGCCCGCCAGAAGCATGATTAGAAAATACTGAATGACTTTCATTGGAATAATTAGTTTATAATCAGTGCAGTTAATCGTGTAAATGACGCATAGGAAGGTAAAGCGGGTGTTACTGAATGGCCGTCACGCGATCCAGCGCGGCCCGTTTTAACAAGACATCATAGCGCGTCAGAACCTGCTGAATCTGAGCCGTTAGCCGGTCGTTCTGGAACCGCAGGTATTCCACCAGCAGCGCCTGGCCGTTGCGGTATTTGCTATCGACAAGCCGGAAAGTTTGCTCGGCATTGGCAAGTCCGGTTTGGGTGGCATTCAGACTTTCGTTGGCCGCATCCAGTTCATAATACGCCTGCAAGACCTGCAACTGAATCTGTTTCTCAACTTCGGTTAGCTTCGTTTGCACGAGTTCGGTCTGGATTTTGGCCTGCTGTACTTTCGAGCGTTTTTCGTACCCTTTGAATAAATCCCAGGACAGGCCCACCTGCCCAACCACATACGCCTGATTACTGAAGGTGTAGCCAAAGCCCTGAAAACCAGCATTCCCGCCAACGTATACGTTTGGTAATTTGAGTGACGCTTCGTTCATTTTAATGGCATTTTGCGAAGCCCGGAGTGAGCCACCCAATTGCTTCAATTCCTGGCGGCTTTGCAGGGCGGTTTGCTGCAACTCACCCAGCGCGGGAGGGGCCGGTGGCAAGATTCTGGTCAGCAGGGAATCGACCTGAATGTCGGCGGTCAGATCGCGGTTGAGCAGAAAATTGAAATAGGCTTTGGCGCTCTGGCGGTTTTTATCGGCAATGGCAAGTTGCTGATCGATCTTGCTGATTTCGTAGCGGGTCGAGGTCACGACGTCCTTGGTGGCCACATTATTGGCGACCAGCTTTTCGTTCAGCCGTCCCAGTTCGCGCAACACCGCGCGGTTGTTGTCGTAGATCCGGAACGCGTCGAGTGTTTGTAAATACTGGTAGTACGCCGTAGCGATGGTATACCGCAATTCGTTTTCGACTACGCGCTTGCGGGCTTCCTGGGCGGAAAGTAAATCTTTCTGAATCAGGTAATTATATTGAATGTCGGTATTGAAAACCGCGTACTGAACGCTGAGCTTGGTGTCGTGGAAATTGTTGGGAGCCAGCAGTTCGTTGACGTTCGGAATGTTGGTGGGAAAGCGGTCGGAACCGGCGAGCTGATTGAGCGTGGCATACACCGGATTGAGCAAATCGCCGACCGGAAATTGCAACCGCCGACCGCCAGCCGCCAGCGAATACGTCGGGTTAAACGTCAGCCGGGGATAAAAGAGGGCTTTTGCCTGGGTAATCGATTCCGTTACCCGGCTGATTTCCAGGGATTCCTGTTTCAGCGCGAGGTTGCTTTGTAAGCCTTCCTGAATGTAAGCGTTCAGAATGGCCGAAGGGATTTCTGCCGTCTGGGCAGAACTGAGCAGCGAAGTGGTTGTCAGAATGAGAGTCAGCAGGTAGCCGATTCGTATTTTTTTGACCATATATTATATAATTAACACTGTTCACCAGATTGGCAAATTTTTTTATAGTCCCTTCCGGATTGTTTCGACAAAGAGGTTAAAGGCTTCTTCCATTATTTCTTTCCGCCGGTCTTCCTCAAACATTTCCAGGCGTTTCCGCAGGAAAAGTGCCGTATTCCCGTGCACCATGCTCCAGATCATCATGGAGGCAACTTCAGCATCCCGGGTTTTAAATACACCCGTATCGATGCAATCCTGAACGCATTTCACGACTAGCCCAAAGGCTATTTTTCCTTCATCCCAAATATCGTCGCGGCAGGCCATCGCTTCAATTGGGGCTGTCATAATAAACATCAGGTCAAAAAACTCCGGATTTTCGAACGCAAACCGAAAATACCGGCGGCCCATTTCAACCAGTCGATCAAAGGGGTCGGCCAGACGAAGTGCTGGCTGAAACTCTTCGATCATTTTCTGAAAACCGATGTTATGAATGGCATACAGCAGGTCATTTTTATCCTTGAAATACAGATAAATCGTCGCCGGACTGTATTCAATCGCATCCGCAATATTCCGAATGCTTACTTTTTCGAAACCGGTTTCTAAAAATAGCTTTTGAGCTGCTTCCAGAATCAGTTTCCGCATTTCCTCTTTCTCGCGCTCTTTCCGCTCAACAATTCCCATAGTTGTTAATTAACGTTACAAATGTACTGAACACTGTTTAGTAAACAAGTACTGTTTATCAAACGGTATAAAAAAAGGGGATGAATGGTTAGAATCCAGGTGCCAACCGGAGAAAAATCGACGTGAATAAAATTCGCAGTTATTCGATCACCGCATAAACCGCCACCGGATTCGCTTTGTTTTTTAGCAAAACCTCGCCCAGCGGTTCACAACGGAAGGAGTTTTTGACCAACTGGTAAGCGGCATCGCTGATGATGATCTGCCCTTCCTGGGCATACGACTGCAGGCGCTGGGCCGTATTGACTACATCGCCGATGACGGTGTAATCGAGCCGCCGGAGCGTGGCCGAGCCAATGTTGCCCGAAATCACTTCGCCGGTATTGATGCCGATGGCCACTTTGGGGGTATAAATGGGTTCGTCGGGAAGCGTTTCCTCCATCGATTCGATGTGGTTCCGGACGGCCAGGGCGGCTTCGATGGCCCGGTCAAGGTGGTAGTCGCCCCGGAAAACGGCCATGATCGCGTCACCCATGAATTTATCGACAAAACCGCCCTGGGCGATGATTTCCTTCACCATCACGTCGAAATACAGGTTGATCAACTTCACAACGGTATCGGCACTTTCGCGCTCCGTAATGGCCGTAAATCCGCAGATGTCGATAAAGACCGCCGTGGCCTGAACCGTTTCATTCACCATTAGCGACGATTCAAACTCCCGACGATCCATGAAATTGAGCACCGATTCATCGACGTACATCCTCAGAATGTTGTTTTCCTTGATGGCCTTCAGCGTTTCCCGCAGTTGGGCCACGTGCCGGATGGTTTTCTGCATCGTCACGTCCAGGTCTTCAAAATTGACCGGTTTACAGATAAAGTCGAACGCGCCCCGGTTCATGGCCGTCCGGATGTTGGCCATGTCGCTATACGCCGAAACGATCACGGTTTTGGTCAGCGGGCTGACCTCGCCGAGTTTTTCCAGCAGCGTCAAACCATCCATTTCGGGCATGTTGATATCACTCAGCACGACATCGATGTCGGGATGCTGCTGGAGTTTGACCAGCGCATCGACGCCATTGAAAGCAAAAACAAACTCATATTGCAGTTCGCGGATTTGCCGGCGAAACTTTTGCCGGATCAGCAGTTCCAGATCGGTTTCGTCATCCACGACCAGAATTTTAGACTTCATAGGGCGCTTTTGAGTTTTTCTTTCAGGTTGTTAAAGTCAAGCGGTTTGGTCAGAAACGCGTCGGCTCCCAGCTGCATCGCCTGGTCGTAGCTTTCGCTATCGCCATACGCTGTGATCATCATGACGACGGGCGGAGGGGCCGGATACGTGGTTTTAATCAGGCGCAACAATTCCAGACCGCTCATGCCGGGCATGTTGATGTCCGACAGAATCAGTACATATTCAGAAGGATGTTCGTTCAGGTAAGCGAGGGCTTTCTCGCCCGAATGGGCAAAGGCGAAAATGAGTTCACCCGCGCGGATCTCGCGCCGAAAGCGTTGTTCAAAAAGTATCTGTACGTCCGTTTCGTCATCTACCACCAATACTTTCATCTCAGGCTTATTTAGTAAAAAAATAAAAAGGGTTCTTTCTCAAAGGTACGCAAACTCGGCCTTTATGTAGGTAACTGAATGATGAACTCCGTAAACTCACCTTCTTCGGTTTCGACGGTCAGCGCTCCGCTGTGGCCCTTGGTAACGATGTCGTAGCTCAGCGACAGGCCCAGACCGGTTCCCTGTCCCGTCGGTTTGGTCGTAAAAAACGGCTGGTAAATTTTGTTCAGGACGGTTTTCGGAATCCCGCAGCCATTGTCGCGCACCCGGATTTCAATCTGCTCGTCGGAAAGGCGTTTCGTGCTGACCTGCACCGTGGGTTGATAGCTCGCCAGACCGGTTTTTCGTTTTTGTTCCGTGGCATAAAAGGCGTTCGTAAACAGATTGAGCAGCACCCGGCCCATGTCCTGCGGCACCACGGAAACCTTGCCCAGGTGCTCGTCGAAATCCATGATCAAGGTGGCATTGAAGGACTTATCGCTGGCCCGCAAACCGTGGTATGCCAGCCGCAGGTATTCATCGGCCAGGTTGTTCAGATCGGTGGGTTCCCGCTGGGGCGTGCTGGTGCGCGAATGTTGCAGCATCCCCTTCACAATCGAGTCGGCGCGTTTGCCGTGGTGCGTAATTTTTTGCAGGTTCTGTGTAAGGTCGGTCAGCAGTTCTTCTTCCAGTTCAATGTCCCGGTCTTCCCGTCTGCGTTCTTCCTTCAACTCTTCGATCAATTCTACCGACACCTCCGAAAAGTTGTTGACGAAGTTGAGCGGATTCTGAATTTCGTGGGCGATACCGGCGGTTAGCTCCCCGAGCGAGGCCATTTTTTCGCGTTGAATCAGTTGATCTTGTGTGGCTTTCAGTTCGGTCAGGGTTTGTTCAAGTTCTTCTTTCTGGCGGGTCAATTCGGCCGTCCGTTCCGCCACAAGCTGTTCGAGCATCACGTTCTGACCGGCAATAATCCGACTTTGTTCTTCTTCCTGGAGTCGTTTCAGGCGTTCTTTTTCGAGTGCTTTCTGCTGCCGTTGCGTACTGACCCAGATCGCAATCAGCCACACCAGTGTAAAGATTTCGGCGATCTCGACAACCGTACTGATGGTTTCGTAAAAATCCGAGTCGATCAACTTCGCGATGTCTTTGAACAGCGAAACCAGGATGTAGGGGCCAACCGCCAGCCAGACGTTGCGAACCGGTCGAAAATCTTTCAGGAGATAAGCCGCCCCAACCATGCCGAGCAACAGTAGGTGCCAGAGCCATTTGGTAATGCTGGAATCGAGAAAAACATCGGCGGCCAATAAACCGGATGCCGCGTACTGGACGATAACCAGGATTCTTTCCCATTCCGGAAACCGCACGGCTGTCTGGAGTGAGGTCCGGATGTACCGCACCATAAAAAAGACAATCAGAAAAGAAGCTATTTCCATAGAGATCGGGCAGCAGTGGGGCAAAGGGTGGTTTGGCTCCTCAAATTAAGCGTTCCGGGGTAGACTTACAATTTCTATTTATAAGACAGCCGTTGTGGGCAGGAAACCGGGTGATGTAAATCGTGATATATTTGTCCCGGTCATTAAATTGACGGAATGGGAATCGTTATTTCGCGGAGATCAGCAGATAAAACAGGGAGTCAAGCAGAGATTCTTCATATACTCCGCTTAACTCCTTTTCCTCTGCTGATCTCCGCGAAATAACCTTTATTTATTAAATTGTTCATTGCTATGGAATACAGACAATTAGGTGCGTCGGGGCTAAAGGTTCCGGTGTTGAGTTTTGGAACGGGCACGTTTGGGGGCGGCACGGAATTTTTTAAAGCCTGGGGCAGCACACAGGTCGATGAAGCGACCCGGATGGTTAATCTTTGTCTGGATGCTGGTCTGACGCTGTTCGATACCGCCGATGTGTATTCAAAGGGAATGTCCGAAGAAATTCTCGGCAAGGCCCTGACCGGTTTACGCGATAAAGCCCTGATTTCGACAAAGGCAACCTTTAAAATGAGCGACGGCCCGAATGATTTTGGTTCTTCAAGGTTTCACCTGGTCAAATCCTGCGAAGACAGCCTGCGCCGGTTAAAAACCGATTACATCGACATCTATTACATGCACGGTTTTGACGGCAACACGCCCGTAGAGGAAACGCTGAGTGCGCTGAACAATCTGGTGCAGAGCGGAAAAGTGCGCTACATCGGCTGTTCCAACTTCTCGGGCTGGCATTTGATGAAATCGCTGTCGGTTTCCGAACGCTACGGCTGGGCGAAATACGTGACACACCAGGCGTATTACTCGCTGCTGAGCCGCGAATTTGAGTGGGAATTGATGCCGCTTGCACTGGATCAGAACGTTGGAACGGTGGTCTGGAGTCCGCTGGCGGCCGGACGATTGGGCGGCAAATACCGTCGGAGCAATCCGGCACCCGCCGACAGCCGGATTGCGCAGGGAGGGGGCGAAGGCCCGGTGATTCCGGAAGACTACTGGTTTACGATTGTCGATACGCTGGACGAACTGGCGGCCGAAACCGGTAAAACCGTCGCCCAGGTGGCCCTGAACTGGTTGCTGCAACGCCCAACGGTTTCGAGCATCGTGATCGGTGCCCGAACCGAAGAACAACTGACTCAGAATCTGGGGGCTGTTGGCTGGAACCTATCGAAGGAGCAGGTGGCCCGGCTGGATGCTGCCAGCAACAAGGAGCCGATTTATCCGTATTGGCACCAGCGCAAAAACCCGGATCTGAATCCGCTGCCGGTGTAGTTTAGGGTGTTCGTTATTCGTTGTTCAATATTCAGTATTCGATATTAAAATCCATAAATATCGAATACTGAATATTGAACAACGAATAACGAAATGAACAATGAACTTAATGCCTGATCGAGGTCTGAATCAAATTCGAAGATGCTTTGGCGATGATTTTGCCATCGGCCGCCGTGATCTGGCATTCGGCATGCACGATGTTTTTACCCGCCCGCACCACCTGCGTCCGGGCCGTGACGGTTTCGCCCAGCCGGGCGCTGTGCAGAAAATCGACGTTCAGATTCACCGACGTGTACAGATGTTCCCGGCCCAGGGCATAAACCGTCGTGCCAATCAGCTCGTCGATGATGGCCGCAGCGGCTCCACCGTGTAGAATTCGCATCGGATTGGTCATGTCCTCCCGAACTTCATATTCGACCGTTAGCGATCCTTCTTCGGCCGCCAGCAGCCTGCCATTTAACCAGCGACCCAGGGGCGACGGGCTTTGGGCCATGGCCTGGCCGATCATGGAGCGGAAGAATTGCAGCCGGGGGTTGGTTTCGGGAGTAGACATAAGCGGGACTATTTTTACAAAAATAGCATTTAACCAAGTAGAAAACGGTTTAATGAACTATATTCCGTGGATTTTCTTGGGAGGTAGCCGGACTTGTGTTACTTTTGGGCGTTTTTTGCGCTAACACGCTTTTCCCCTCAAAATGAATTATACGCTTTCCCACATTCCGGAACGGACCGTAAAACCCCGGCAGGACGGCCTGACGATGGTTATGGACAAGGGGCTTAGTATCAGACAGGTCGAAGATTTTTTGTCCACATCGGCCGCCCACGTCGACATTGTGAAGTTAGGCTGGGCCACGTCATTCGTAACGCCCAATCTGAAAGAGAAACTGCAGGTTTATAAAGATGCCGGCATCCCGGCCTATTTTGGCGGAACGCTGTTTGAAGCTTTCGTGATCCGGAACCAGTTCAACGACTACCGACGATTGCTCGATACCTTCGACTTACAGTATGCCGAAGTATCAGATGGCTCCGTCGAGATGAACCAGGACGACAAATGTGAGTACATTCGTCAGTTGGCTACCCAGGTGACGGTTTTGTCGGAAGTAGGTTCAAAAGACGAAGCCAAGATCATCCCGCCCTACAAATGGATTCAGTTGATGCGGGCCGAACTGGAAGCAGGTGCCTGGAAGGTAATCGGTGAAGCCCGCGAAGGCGGCACCGTCGGCCTATTTCGGGCCAGCGGGGAAGTTCGGCAGGGATTGGTGGAAGAAATCCTGACGCAGATTCCATCCGACCGAATCATCTGGGAAGCTCCCCAGAAAGAACAGCAGGTGTGGTTTGTGAAGCTGCTGGGTGCCAATGTCAATCTTGGCAATATTTCCCCCAATGAAGCCATTCCATTGGAAACCATTCGATTAGGCCTTCGTGGGGATACCTTTTCTCATTTTCTGAACGGACTCGGGCTGAAAACCGGCCAGGAACCGTCACATTAATCAACCAAGAAATCACCCCTATGGAATTCCTTCAGTCGGTTCTCGACTTTTTTTTGCATTTGGACAAACACCTGGCCGACATCATCAATGAGTACGGCACGTTGACCTATGCGATTCTGTTTCTGATCATTTTTGTGGAAACCGGATTGATCGTCATGCCGCTGCTGCCGGGCGACTCGCTGCTGTTTGCTGCCGGAGCCCTCGCGGCTTCGACCGGTTCGCTGGACATGAAAATCATGATTCCGTTGCTGATTGTGGCGGCTTTACTGGGCGATAACGTCAATTATTTCGTCGGTAAAGTCCTCGGTAATCAGATCAAAATGCGGGAACGAATTCTCTTCTTCAAGCGGGAATACATCACAGAAACCGAGAATTTTTACCAGAAACACGGCGGAAAAACCGTCATCATGGCCCGGTTTATTCCCATCGTTCGCACGATCGCGCCATTCGTCGCTGGTGCAGGAAGTATGAATTATGGCAAATACATCAGCTATTGTGTAGCCGGTGCCATTTTATGGGTCGTAGGCGTGAGTATGCTCGGCTATCTGTTTGGTAATTTGCCGGTTATAAAAAACAACTTCGAGCTGGTCATTTTTGGCATCATCGGTTTGTCGATTGCTCCGATTATTTTCCAATTCATCAAGTCGAAGGTGAGCCGGACAACGGCCTGATGGCGACCCATCGTTTTTTGCATTAGATCGGCCATCCTTACGGGATTATTGGAATTGATAATCCTTCTTCACCTACAACATGATTCATCCCTACGGGATTGTTGGATTCGATCATCCGTCCTGTAGGGATGAATCATCTTGTAGGGGATAGAATAAGGTAGGCTTAAAATCCCGTAGGAATGAACCGTATTGTAGGGGATAGAATAAGGTAGGCCTAAAATCCCGTAGGGATGAATCATCTTGTAGCCCTAAGCCATTCGATTCGGAAGAAAAAAGAATGGACATACCGATTCGTCCAACGTAAAAACTGCGCTGAAAGCTATTGAAAACCGCTAAATGATTTTGGTGGGAGTAGACACAAGGAGATACGAAAGCAATGAATGCTTGTGTGCCACTTTGCTGGAAAGAAAAAGAGAAAGCCGGTTAGCCTTTAAAAATAATAATCCCTGAAAGCTAACCGGCCGTTGGTTACCGGGCCCGCTTAACGTTCGTTGCATTCAACCCTTTCGGGCCGCGCTCTACTTCGTAAGTGACTTTGTCTTGCTCCCGCAGTTGGTCCTGGCAGGCAGACACGTGAACGAAAATGTCTCCACTTGAGTCATCAGGTACAATAAACCCGAATCCTTTGTTCTCATTAAAAAACTTAACTGTACCCGTTGGCATGATTTTCAAGAATAAAAATTGAGTTGTAAAGTAACGGTTTCTTCCCGGTAGTTTTCACTCTGAAGGTAAAAAAATATGCAAAGTGTGAAAAAAAAGTGTCCAAGGCGGTTCTAAGGGGTTTGTAGCGACAGCTATTGGATTATTTTTTGGCAAAATATTTCCCTTTTTAGTCCTCAATGATCGTTCAACGGGAGGCCGCGCCGTTGAAATTCTTTCCAGTTGACGTATTCCTCCCCCTTCCGTTGCTCCACCATCGTGATGCAATCGTCGACGGGGCAAACCAGTTTGCACAGGTTGCAGCCGACACATTCTTCCTCGATGACGGAATACGTATTGTACGGTTTGCCATGCAGCAGGTTGATCGACTGGTGGGACGTATCCTCGCAGGCGATGTAACACAGCCCGCAGTGGATGCACTTATCGGGGTTGATTTTAGCGACGATGTGGTAGTTGATGTCGAGATCTTCCCAATGCGTGACGGTGGGTACGGATTTGCCAATAAAGTCATTCAAAGTTTTGAAGCCTTTTTCGTCCATCCAGTTGTTGAGCCCTTCGCACAGGTCTTCGATGATCCGAAAACCGTGTTTCATCACCGCCGTGCAGACCTGCACCGTGGTGGCACCCAGCAACAGAAACTCGGCGGCATCTTTCCAGGTGCTGATGCCACCAATGCCCGAAACCGGCACCCGCGAGGTGATGGGATCCTGGCTGATGGTCGTAAGCATCTTTAACGCAATCGGTTTGATCGCCGGTCCGCAATAGCCGCCAAAAACGGATTGTCCCGCGACGTAGGGATTGGGCACCAGCGTGTCGAGATCGACGCCGGTGATCGATTGAATCGTGTTGATCAGCGAAAGCCCTTTGGTGCCGCCCTCCACCGACGCCCGGCCCGACGGCACCACCGAATGGACGTTGGGCGTCAGCTTTGTGATGACCGGAATCGTGGCTTTTTCCATCACCCATTCCACCACCATCCGGGCAATTTCGGGGTCCTGCCCAACGGCCGCGCCCATGCCGCGTTCGTTCATGCCGTGCGGACAACCAAAATTAAGCTCCAGGCCGTGGGCGCCGGTATCTTCCACCTGCGCAATCAGCTCGTGCCATTTTTCCCGGCTGTTGTCGGCCATGAGCGAAACCACCATCGCCCGGTCAGGAAACAGGCGCACGCACTCCGCAATTTCGCGGAGGTTGATGGCCAGCGGCCGGTCCGAAATCAGTTCGATGTTGTTGAAACCCATCATTCGGTTGCCGTTGTAATCGACGGAGGAATAGCGCGACGACACGTTTTTAATCTGGCTTCCCAATGTTTTCCACACCACGCCACCCCAGCCGGCTTCAAACGCCCGCAGCACGTTGTATTTTTTGTCCGTCGGTGGAGCGCTCGCCAGCCAGTACGGATTGGGCGATTTGATGCCGAGGAAATTTGCCGATAAATCCGCCATGAAAGGAGTTGGTTGAGTTTATGGGTTTACGGTTTTCCGTATTCGGTTTGCGGTGGCTGACGCATTCCAGCGAACGCAATGATAATCTGTTGGAAAGCGCGCATCAGCCGCCGTAAACCGAATACGGAAAACCGTAAACTATTTTAAGAATTCCAGAATCGCCTTGGCCCCGTCTTTTCCGGCCTGAACCGCGTCGACGACTTCTTTTCCGCCATTGACGCAGTCACCGCCCGCAAAAACACCCCGGAGGTTGGTGGCACACGCGTCGTTGATGGTAATTTTGCCTTTCCAGTTCTCCAGGTGATTCTCGCTGACTAATTCTTCAAACGGCATTTGACCGGCGGCTTTGATGACCATATCGACGTCCAGCGTCATCGTTTCACCGGTTTCTACGGGCGATCGGCGACCACTGGCGTCGGGTTCGCCCAATTGCATCAGGCTGCAAATCAGTTGGGTAACCTGCCCGTTTTCGCCGATGATTTCCTGCGGAGCGGCCAGCCACATGATCCGACAGCCATCCAGTTTCGCCAGATTCAGTTCGGTTTCCGTGCAGGGCATTTCGGCCTGGGTTCGGCGGTAGACGATGGTTACTTCGCTGGCTCCCAGTCGTTTGGCTTGCGTTGCGGCATCAATGGCCGTCATGCCCAGTCCAATCACGGCCACTTTATCCCCCACCAGTACGGAAGAATACCCATTGGTCCGGATGTCGTAAATAAACCGGATCGCATCTTCGACGCCGTTGAGATTTTCGCCAGGAATGTCCAGTTGCCGGGCCAGCCCGACGCCGACGCCCAGATAAACCGCATCGTAGGTTTGCTGCAAGTCGACCAGCGAGACGGTTTTACCCAGTTCGGCATTATAGTTAATCGCAATTCCGCCCAGTGAGGTGATGAAATTGACCTCATCCTCGCAGAACTGAGGGGTTACTTTATAAGCCGCAATGCCGTACGTCATCAGCCCCCCGCCTTTGCTTTCCTTTTCGTAAACCGTCACGTCAATGCCTTCGCGACTCAGTACGTGGGCGCAACTCAAACCCGCTGGTCCCGCGCCAACCACGGCGACTCGCTTGGTTGTAGACGGTTTTCGCTGAAACAGCGGCCACTTTTCCGCAATGGCTTTTTCGGTAGAAAACCGTTGGAGTTTGGCAATCGGAATCGGCGGTTCGTCCATCAAGTTATAGACGCACGAACCCTCACATAACTTCTCGACCGGGCAGACTTTTGAGCAGCCACCACCCAGAATGTTGGCACTGAGAATGGTATGGGCCGATCCTTTGGGGTTATCGGTCGTAATCTGCCGGATAAATTTCGGAATATCGATACTTGTCGGACAGCTTTTAATACACGGTGCATCGTAACAAAACAGGCAGCGGTTGGCTTCCACCAAAGCCGCGTCGCGTGTTTCAAACGGCGGATGAATGTCACTGAAATTCTCCCCGTACTGTTCTGCCGTTAAGCGATTATTGACAAGAGCCATAATTAAGAGTTATGAGTTAAGAATTAAGAGTTAAAAATTAAAGAGACAACGCAACCGCCGGTGGCCGATGCCGTATCGTCTTAATTCTTAACTCATAACTCTTAACTAATTAGGGTTCAACCAATTTGTTGTACGTCTCCGGTCGTCGGTCGCGGAAGAACTGCCAGACGCTGCGGACTTCTTCGATCAGATCGAGGTCAAAATCTGCAATCAGCAGTTCATCTTTATCTTCCGAGGCCGTCGCGAAGATTTGCCCGCGCGGATCCACGAAATACGACGAGCCGTAGAACCGGCCGAGGTTCCACGGTTTTTCTTCACCTACCCGGTTGATGCAGCCCATAAAATAGCCGTTGGCAGCCGCGTGGGCGGGTTGTTCGAGCTTCCAGAGATATTGAGAAAGACCGGCCACCGTTGCCGAAGGATTGTATACAATTTCTGCGCCATTTAATCCCAGACACCGCGCGCCGTCGGGAAAATGACGGTCGTAGCAGATGTAAACGCCAACTTTTGCGTAGCGGGTCTGGAAAACCGGATAGCCCAGATTACCGGGTTTAAAGAAGAATTTCTCCCAAAAACCGGAGGTATGCGGAATGTGGTTCTTGCGGTATTTGCCCAGATACGTTCCATCGGCGTCGATCACAGCCGCCGTGTTGTACAGCACACCGGCCTGCTCTTTTTCGAAAATGGGAACGATCATCACCATGCTGTATTTTTTGGCGTACTCGGCCATTTGGTCGATGGTCGGCCCCGGAATGGTTTCCGCCGATTTATACCATTCCCGGTCTTGTCCGGGACAGAAATAGGGCGTATTGAAGATTTCCTGAAGGCAAAGAATCTGAACGCCTTTTTGCCCGGCTTCGTCGATCAGCGGCAGGTGTTTTTGCACCATCGCTTCTTTAATTTCCGCAATCGTGCCTTCGCCTTCCGTCAGCGGCAGACTCATCTGGATCAATCCCGATCGGATCATTCGTGGCATAGTGGTATGGATTAAATCGTTCCGCTGACTTTATTTCGTTTGATGAATTTTCCGTATCCTTTTTCAACGAGACAGTCCCCGTTGTCGATAACGACTTTCCCACGCAGCAGGACGGTTTTTACTTTCCCGGTTATTTCCCAGCCTTCATACGCTGAATAATCGACATTCATGTGGTGCGTTTTTGCCGAAAGCATATGCTTTTCGGCAGGGTCGAAAAGGACCAGATCGGCATCACTTCCAACGGCAATCGTGCCTTTTTTCGGAAAAAGTCCGAAGATTTTGGCCGGATTGGTGCAGGCCACTTCAACGTATTTATTCAGCGTAATTTTTCCGGTATGAACTCCCTCGCTGTAGAGCAATTCCAGGCGGTTTTCGATGGCGGGATGGCCGTTGGGAATTTTTGAAAAGTCGTCTTTGCCCATCAACTTCTGTTCCCACATAAACGGGCAATGATCCGTCGCCACGACCTGCACCAGCCCCTGATTGATACCGGCCCAGAGCGTCGTCTGGTCTTTTTTCTCCCGCAGGGGCGGACTCATCACCCACTTGGCCCCCTCAAAATCATCCTCATAGAGCGATGCGTCCAGAATCAGGTACTGAATACAGGTTTCCACAAACAGTTTCTGATTCCGGCGAGTAGCATTCCGAACGGCATTCAGCGCGCCCTCGCAGGTCAGGTGAACGATGTAAGCGGGACAACCGGTGTAGTCGGCCATATCGGCGAAGCGGCCGCTGGCTTCGGCTTCGGTCATTTCCGGCTGCGAAAGGTAGTGGTAGAGCGGGGCGAGTTTGCCTTCCGCCCGGTGTTTGGCCACGAGGTAGTCGATGACGTCGCCGTTGGTCGCGTGAACGGTTACCATCCCCCCTTGCTTTTTCACTTCCTGCATCAGCGCTACCATTTGCCGGTCGTCGATCATCAACGCACCTTTGTACGCCATGAAGGTTTTGAATGATGTAATGCCTTCATTTTCAATCATGTGCTTGATTTCAGCGCGGGTGTTTTCGTTGAAATCAGTGACGGCCATGTGGAAACTGTAGTCGCCCACGGCGGTTCCGCGTGCTCTCGAATTCCAGTCGGCCAGGGCGTCTTTCAGGGAATGCCCCTGTTTTTGCAGAACAAAATCGATGACGGTCGTGGTGCCGCCGTGGAGTGCCGCCCGGGTTCCGGTTTCGTGGGTGTCGCTCGAAAACGTGCCCATGAACGGCATGTCCAAGTGAACGTGCGGGTCGATGCCGCCGGGAAAAACCAGCAGACCGGTGGCGTCGATGGTTTCATCGGCATGAAGCGACAAGTCTTTTCCGATGGCGCGAATGGTTTCACCTTCCACCAGAATATCAGCGACATACGCGTCGGTCGCCGTGATAATCCGTCCGTTCTTAATCAAAAGCGACATGCGGGAGTTCGTTAGAAGGGAGAGGTTGATACGAACGCATCATGACCAGATAAACCAGACCGCTGACCAGAAAACCGACAAACCAGGCGTAATTGTACAGGTGCGAAATCCAGGCCGGAACGCTGTCGGCCGGAATCAGTTGGATCGTGGTCAGAAAACCAGGTACGTTGGGCAGAATGCCCAGCAGTAAAGCGACCAGAGCCGCCGGATTAAAACCGTTTTTAAAGCTATACATACCGGTCGCGCTGTACAATTCGGAAGTGATTAATTGCTGTTTTCGAACAAAGAAATAATCCGCAATCATGATGCCGCCAACCGGCCCGAGCAGACTCGAATAACCGACCAGCCAGGTAAAAATATAGCCGCTCGGATCGGCGATGAGTTTCCACGGGAAAATCAGAATCCCGATGACGCCGGTGATGTAACCACCGGTTCGGAAGTTGATTTTGGCAGGAGCGAGGTTCGCAAAATCGTTGGCAGGACTGACCATGTTGGCGGCAATGTTGGTGGCCAGGGTCGAAATCGCTACCGCAATCATGGCGAGGCTGACGATGAGTTTGTTCTCGAATTTTCCGGCCAGTACGAGCGGGTCCCAGATCGTGGTGCCGTAAATAATCGTCGTGGCCGAAGTGACCACGACGCCGATGAACGAGAACAGCGTCATGGACGGCGGCAGTCCGATAATCTGGCCCTTGATCTGCGCCTGCTGGCTTTTGGCATAGCGGGTAAAATCGGGAATATTCAGCGATAGGGTAGCCCAGAAACCGACCATACCGGTTAAAGCCGGGAAGAAAAAGGCGAAAAAATCGGCGGTATTGGCAAATTTGGAAGGCTGTTCCAGAATAGGCCCTAACCCGTTTCCGGCCGAAATCGCCCAGAATAACAACGCCAGCGCGGCCACGGGGAGAAAGAATGCTTTGAAGACGAGCAGCTTTTTGATGCTTTCGACGCCGAGGTAAATAACGTACATATTGAGCAGCCAGAACAGAAAGAAGCAGATCGCGGGGCCGGTTTGCAGTCCGAAAGAGGCCGGAAAAACCGGGGGCAGCGTTTCCAGGGCCGGTATCCAGAGCCGGAACATCTGGTAGAGCGCAAAACCGCCGATCCAGGTTTGAATGCCGAACCAGCCACAGGCCACGATGGCGCGGAGCAGGGCCGGGATGTTGGCTCCGCTGGTGCCGAAACTGGCGCGCGCCAGCACCGGGAAAGGAATCCCGTATTTGGCGCCCGCGTGTCCGTTTAATACCATCGGAACGAGTACAATGGTATTGCCCAGGAAAATGGTCAGAATGGCCTGCCACCAGTTCATGCCGCCTTCGATAAGCGAGCTGGCGAGCATGTAGGTTGGAATGCATAAGCTCATGCTGATCCACAGTGCCGCGTAATTCCAGGTCGTCCAGGTGCGTTTGTCCACCGGAATGGGAGCCAGGTCTTCGCTGTAGAGCGTGGAAGCAGGACGTGGATGTTGAATTTCGCCGGTACGACTTTGCATAAACAAGCAGCAGGTTAGGAATAGACAGTTTCCCGTTGAATCGGAATGGGTAAGGTAGAAATAAAGCCCCGGATTATCAACTACCGTATACTCACCTGATTTAGGGGCGATGCTTTCCTTTTTCGTCTGATTATACCGGGTTTTCTTCGTAAAGAGATAGGCTTATTACTGAAAAAAATTATATTTTGGCATCAAATTTACTAGCACGCCAAGCGGTAAGAAAGACTCAACGATGCAAAGGGGCGATCAGAATGAAGAGGATATCGGGCTATTTCAGCGTATGAAGCAGGACGATGCGCGGGCGTTCGAAGCGATTTACAACCGCTACTTTCTGAAACTATCCAATACGGCTTTCAAACGCCTTCAGGATCGGGAAACGACGGAAGAGATTGTGCAGGAACTGTTCGTGAATCTCTGGCTGAAGCGCCACCGGCTTCCGGATCTGAAAATTCCCGAAAGCTATCTGCAAACGTTGCTCCGCCATGCCGTGATCGACTGGTTTCGGGCGCAGGCCCGGCAGAATGGTTTTGCGGCCGAGATGCTGGCCCAGCCGGATCGGCAAACCGTCAATGCTACCGAGCAGCAGATTCTTTACGCCGATTTGCAGCAGGCGTACGAATCGACCGTCGGGCGGCTTCCGGAAAAATGCCGGCAGGTATATGCCCTTCATCAGCAGGGGCGGTCGGTGGCCGATATTGCCCATGAACTTCAGATTGCGCCCAAAACCGTGGAAAGCCACCTGCTCAAAGCCCAGCACACGCTGCGGGAGTTGCTGAAAGACTACTCCGCTGTTGCCGTGGCCTTGATGATCTCGTTTTGAAAATTTCGAAAAAATAACAGAAACCGACTAAGGTTTTCCCCCCACTTGTTCGTCTTAGAGGAAATGGATTGGATTTTACCGTCTTAATCTAGTATCCTGGATAGAATGGACAACCGCTACCCCTCTCCCGAATTACTGGAAAAATACCTCGCCGGCCATTGCTCGCCCGACGAAGCCCGGCAGGTCGAGCAATGGTACGACTCGTTTGAAAACCAGCCGGATCTGGCGCAGGCGTATCCGCAAACGCAGCAGCCTGCTTATTCCCGGAAAATTCTGCAACAAATCCGCCAGCGAATAGAAGAAGCCGAACCGAAAGCGGTGCGTAGGCTGCTTTGGGGTCGAAACGGTTTCTGGGCGCTTAGTGGTGTGGCGGCTGCACTGCTGCTGTTAACTGTTGGCCTCTGGCCGTTTCGGGGCGTCGAAACGGGCGAAAAAACCGCATCCGGCGAATCGGAGCGGCTGGAAATGGCGTTGCTGGAGAATACCAGCAAAACCATTCAGCGTCACCAGCTAACCGATGGAAGTGTTGTTTGGCTGAGTCCGGCCACCCGATTGCGGTATCCGAAGACGTTTGCCCCGTCGTTGCGGGCCGTTCAGTTGGAAGGCGAAGCTTTTTTTGAGGTTCGCCGGGACACCACCCGCCCGTTTGTCATTCAGTCGGGGAAACTGAAAACGGAGGTGCTGGGCACGACTTTTAACGTTCGGGCGTATCGCAACAGCCCCCGGTTTGAGGTGTCGGTCGTGACGGGAAAAGTGGCCGTGAGTGTCGCCAATCAGCAGGCGGTTTTGCTAACGGCGCGTCAACAGGCGGTTTTTAATCCCAAAGCCGAATCGCTCGCCAAAACCGGATTGCCCCGCTCGGCCAAACCGAAACTGTGGGAACCCACCACGATTGCCTTCGAATGGGCGTCGCTTCGGCAGGTGGCCGATGCGCTCGAAGACTCATTTGGCGTCCGGATTCACTTCCGCAACCCGGCGCTTCAGCATTGCAAACTCCGGGCTGACTTTTCGAACATGCGTCTGCCCGTTATCCTGAATGTACTCTGCAAAACAACCGATGCAACCTATACGCTCGATGGCCAGACGATTGAGCTCGATGGCGCGGGCTGTCCTTAATGTGCTTTTCTGATAACCTAATTCCAAACCTGTTTCACTAGTAAAACTATGAAGAATCCTTTTTACGTCCCGCCAGGCGGCAGGGCATGGCCGTTTCGGTTGATGTTCTTCCACCTGCTTTTGGTGGTTTTCGTGTCATCGGCCACCTTCGCCGGTGATCGGTCCGGCCAGGACGAACTCAGCCGGAAAGTAGCCCTGAAAGTCGAAAATGCCCCTTTGCGCGAGGTCCTGATGCAAATTGAGCGGAAAGCCAACATCAAGTTTGTGTACAGCAGCCGCATCATCCAGGAGCAGCGGGTGAGCTTTCAAACCCACAACGACCGGCTGGCCGAGGTGCTGGATAAATTGCTCATGCCCCTCGGAATTGCTTACGAACTAGTTGATAACCAGATTGTATTGTCTAAAAAAGAAACCCCTGCAGCCGAACCCGCAGCAACCTCGAATGAAGAAACGACGGAGGTCAGTCAACCGCAATCGGTGGTTTTTTCGGTACGCGGGGTGGTGAAAGAAGCCAGCGGAACTCCCTTGCCGGGGGTCAATGTCGTTGAAAAAGGCACGACCCGCGGAACCAACACCGACGCCAACGGGGCTTTTCAGCTCGATGTGACGGACGGAAATGCCACATTGGTTTTCAGTTCCATCGGGTACAGCAAAAAAGAAGTGCCAGTTGGCAACCAAAGCACGATGGAAGTGAGTCTGGTGTCGGACGACCGGAGTCTGGAAGAAGTGGTGGTGATCGGGTACGGAACGGTCAAGAAAAGTGACCTAACCGGTTCCGTAGGGGCCATCAAGGGTGAAAAACTGCTCGACCGCCAGGCCACAAACATCGGCCAAGCCTTGCAGGGCCGTATTCCGGGCGTCGATGTGGCCGTGATGTCGTCGGCCCCCGGGTATCAACCACGCGTTCGGATTCGGGGGGTCGGTTCGATCAATTCGAGTCTGGAACCGCTGTATGTGGTCGACGGGATTATCGGCGTAACCAATGCCAACCTGATCAATCCCAACGACATTGAGTCGCTGGAGGTCTTGAAAGATGCGTCGGCAACGGCCATTTACGGCGCGCGGGGTGCCAATGGGGTCATTATTATTACGACCAAACGGGGTAAATCCGGAGCGACGCAGGTTTCGTATGATACCTGGGGTTCGTACATCACACCCGCCAAATACATCGGCGTCCTGTCGTCGGACGAATTCATGTCCGTCTATAACAAAGCGTATGATAACGCCCAGAAGTATGATCCCGAAGGGTTTGCCAGCGGGAAATACGTGCGAAATGATCCAAAAAACTTCCCAAATCTGTTCGATAGCAACGGCAGACCTTTGTATAACACGGATTGGGAGCGGGAAATCTACAAACCGACCTGGGCGCAAAACCACGAATTGGGTGTTCGGGGCGGAAGTGAAAAAACGTCGTATAGCCTGGCGCTGGGCTACACCGATCAGGGCGGTTTGATGCTGAACTCCTGGTTTAAACGGTATTCGGCCAAGTTTACGCTGGACACCGACGTGAAGAAATGGTTGAAACTGGGCGGGAGCATGTTCCTGAACCGGACCAATCAGCGCGAAGTAGATGATGCGTCGGGTGGTTTGAACGTTCCGCGGATGGTGATGGAAGCCGTACCCATTCTGCCGATCCAGTATCCCGACGGAAGCTGGGGGCGCAACAAAGACTGGCCGGGGATGGAAGGGGGCGAAAATCCGGTCCGGATTGCGAATCAGCGCATGCGCATTAACCCCAAAAACCAGATGCTGGGGCAAATTTATTCGTTGCTGACCTTTACGCCGGACCTGACGCTGCGCACCAACTTCGGGTATGAACTGAAGTTTGAGAAAAACAACTTCTATTCGGGCCGTGACCTGAACGCGTTGTCGGCCGATCAGAAAGGAACCGCCGATATCTGGAGCAATCAGGAATACTACTGGCAGTTTGAAAACTACCTGAACTACAACAAGACCATCGGAAATGACCACACCATTTCGGCCCTGGCCGGGTTGTCGTGGCAGAAACGCTCCTGGGAACGGTATTTTGCCGCAGCCCAGAATTTCATCGATGATTTCTGGGGGTACCACAACCTTGGCGTTGGAACCAGTTTGGTAAAACCGTCTTCCGAAGATCAGGAATGGTCGTTGAATTCCTACTTTGCGCGATTGAACTACAACTTCAAAGACCGTTATCTGTTTACGGTTACCGGGCGTTACGACGGAGCGTCGAAGTTTGGGGCCAACAACAAATATGCGTTTTTCCCCTCGGCGGCCATTGCCTGGAACGTGAGTCAGGAGGAGTTTCTGAAGCCGGTTTCGTGGCTGTCGAACCTGAAACTACGCGCCAGCTACGGAAAAACCGGTAACCAGGAAATCGGGCAATACCGCTCACAGCAGTTTCTCGGCACGGGCGATGTGTTGCTGGGTGGTGTGCGGCAAACCGGCATCTGGCGCAGTTCGTTCGGAAACCCGGATCTGCGCTGGGAATATACGAACCAGTTGGACATCGGTGCCGACATCGGGTTGTTCAACAACCGCGTCGATCTGACGGTGGATTACTACCACAAAATTACGAAAGACCTGCTGCTGGATGCCCCGATTCCGTGGTCGACGGGCTTGAGTGTGATTACCCAAAACATCGGTTCGGTGGAAAACAAAGGGCTGGAAATCGGGATCAACACCCGGAATGTGGCCACGAGCAACTTTTCCTGGACGACGAACCTCGCGTTTTCGACCAACAAAAACAAAATCCTGAAACTGGGGGCCAACAACGACGACATTTTTCCGGGACCGTGGTTCCTCGGTCAAACCAACATCCTGCGGGTCGGGCAACCGATCGGGTCGTTCTGGGGGCGTAAACGGCTGGGAACCTTCAGCACTTCGGAGGCCGATCTGGCGGCCAAATACAACCGCCTGCCGGGCGATATCAAGTGGGCGGATCTGAACAACGACGGGAAAATCGACGGTTCGGACGAAACCATCATCGGCCGGGCTTATCCCAAGTGGAACCTGAACGTGGGCAATACGTTCCAGTTCGGCAAGTTTGACCTGTCGTTCGACATCCGGTTTGTGATGGGCGTCAACACCGTGAATGCCACGAAGCACTCGGTGGAAGACCGGCAAGCCATCGCCAGCAGTTCACGGACGGTTCTGGGGGCCTGGACGCCGGAAAACCAGAACAGCATGATTGCCGAAATCCGTCACTACAACGCCGGGTACGATACGGCTATGGACGACTGGTGGATGGAAGACGGCTCGTTCATTCGGGGGCAGAATCTGGTGCTGGGGTATTCGCTGCCCACCAAAATCGGCAAGGTCAATTTCCAGCGTTTGCGGGTGTATGCCAGCGCACAGAACTTCTTCCTGGTCTCCGACTATTCGGGCTACGATCCGGAAGCCCTGACGGCATTTGGCGGGCCATTGATTCAGAATATTGAGTTTTTCCAGTATCCCCGACCCCGTACGTTTAGCGTCGGTTTGAATGTCCAGTTTTAATCCCCGAACCTGAAATCATGAAAAAGCAACTCATGTATACCCTGGCGGCACTCGGTTTGACCCTGACGTCCTGCGAGGACTTTCTGAAAGAAGAACCCACGGGGGCACTGACCACCTCGTCGTCGGTTTCCAGCCCCGAAATTGCCCGGGCTTTTGTCAATGGCGCCTATTCCACGATCGGTACCTGGAACAACGGGGGCGGAGGCTGGGGCGGCAACAACGCTTCCCTGCTGGAGTTTATGACGGGCAAAGCCGACGGCAATTCCCAGACCGAAGCGTTCAAATTCTACAACCTGGAATACGACGCCCGGGCGTTTTACATCGACAACTGGTGGTCGGGTTTGTATGCCGGTATTGCCCGCGCCAACCTGGCCATTCAGAAGATCGGCGAATTTACGACCCTGCCTGCGGCCACCAAAACCAACATGATTGCGGAAGCCAAAACCATGCGGGCGTTGTATTATTTTCAGCTGGTGCGCATGTTTGGCGATATTCCTAAAATAACCTCACAAATTACGGAATTGAGTCAGGTGCAGACGAACCGTTCGCCGGTCAAGGAGATTTACGACGAAATCATCATTCCGGACCTGCTGGAAGCCGAAAAATCGACCTTGCCCTGGCGCGACACGGAAGGCAAAATATCGATGGGAGCCGTCAAAGCCATTCTGGCCGACGTCTATCTGACGTATGCCGGTTTCCCGGTCAGAGCGGGTACGCAGGCGTATGCCGAGTCGGCCAAACGGTCCAAAGAAATCCTCGACAATGGCACCTATACCTTGTTTACGGAGTATACAGACATGATTATCCCGGCCAACCGCAACCAGAAGGAGTTCATTTTGCAGGTGCAGCACGAGAAAGACATCCGCCACAACGGCATGACGCCCGTAACTCTGCCGGCGTTTCGGGGCATTGCGGCCTATGCCGATGAATACGGCGGGCTGATTCCGCGGAAGGAGTTTGTCGAAAGCTACGAAAAGGGTGACAAACGGACGGAAGAAAAGCAGTTCTATTACACGTTCTACAAAGGTCATCCGTCGGATTATCCGCTGGGCGACCCGCGTCGCGACAAACTCGAACTGGGCGGTTATTATGTATACAAGTACTTTGACAAACAGGCCGTCGATAGCGATGCCAAGGCCAACATCAACTACACCATTTACCGGCTGGCCGATGTCATGCTGATGTATGCCGAGGCTGCCAACCGGGCCGAAGGCAGCCCCAACGCCCAGGCGCGGAAGGCACTCAACGATGTTCGGGCGCGGGCGAAACTGGCTCCGGTAACGGCAACGGGCGTGGATGCGTTCGAGCAGGCGGTTTGGGCGGAGCGGTATTACGAACTGGCGTTCGAGAGCAAAATCTGGTTCGATATGATCCGGACGCGGAAAGTGCGCAACGATGTAACCAAAGCCTGGGACAATTTTGTGGGCCATACGACGGTGTACGGCAAAACCTTCACCGCCAATCAACTGCTGCTGCCGATTCCGAAGCGCGAGATCGACAACAACCGCAATCTGGTGCAAAACGCCGGTTTTTGATTTTTCCTGACTACTTCCTCACCCTGGCCCCGTTGGTATAATCCGGCGGGGCTTTTTACTGGCGGTCACCCAACCCCTTATTTAACAAACCTTAACTTGGAGAAGGCCAGCCGGTTCATTTACCTTTACCGGCATACTGATAACTATCTTGACAGTGAAATTTCTCCTCGCTATTCTGTTCGTGAGCACCCTGACTGATCCCGTATTTTCCCAACCTTCGCAACGCGCTCTGGGCGACTACACGGTTTTCACCATTCCTTTTCAAGGCGATTCCATCACGTTTGCCGTAGTCGCTAAGAAGGGAGAACTGACCCAGCGCAAGCCCATTTTTCTGTTTCGGCAGGGGTCGTTACCCATTCCCCTGTTTACGATCAATCCGAAAACGAACCGACCGGCTTTGACAGAACTGCCCAAGACCTGCTACGACCACGAAGCGGAGTATTACAGCATCATGGTTGCCAAACCCGGTATTCCACTGGTTGTTAATGATTCGTATTTGGATACCTTGTTCAGCAGCCGGTCGGCTCCCAAAACCGGGATGTATCCGAAGGCCTATCAGTCACGCAATTACCTTGATTATTACGTCGATCAGACGAACGCTGTGCTGCGGTTTGTCTTGAGTCAGCCTTGGGCCGATCCGAAACGGGTCGTTATTGCCGGTGGTTCGGAAGGCTATCATGTGGCCATCAAAACCGCTTATACCAACCCACAGGTAACACATCTGATTGGCTTTTCGGGCAATCTGGAGGGGCGGTTTCAATCCATTTTGCGCGCCGAACGAATGAAAGGGTATACGGGAGAATACACGCAGGAAGAAGCGCAGCACCGGGTCGAAGCCCTGCAAAACGAATGGGCGGCCCTGTGCCGGGATTCCCTGAACACCAGCGCAGTGGAAGGCGATCCGAACCGGACGATGTACTCGTTTTCCCACGGACACAATCCGGATTTTTTACTGACTTTGACCATCCCGATCTGCATTCTCTATGGCACCGCCGACGTGGGGGCAACTTCCAACGATGTGTTGCCGCTGGCGTTTGCCCGGCGGGGTAAGACCAACCTGACGCTCCGGGTTTATCCGAACCACGACCATACGTTCCACAAATTGACCTACGATTCCGGTGGCAAGGTGATTGATAAAGTTTACAACGGCGCTGCCGTCGAAAAAGACTATTTTAAATGGTTAAGTCAGCATTGAGTTCCTGGATAGGGCTCTGACGTCTCTTCATTTGCTCTTTCAGGCCTTTCTTTTATCTTTTTTGCGGCACTCAAATTATTAATTAACTTTACAGTAAATGGATTTTTGTTTACTTGAGAGTACTGATCTCGTTTACATTACTAATCGGATGAAAGAGGATTCACTAGCCAATAAAGCGTATACTGAACTAAGAAGAAAAATCCTGTCTAACCAACTGGTATCCGGAATGCGGCTCAAAGAAGATGTCTGGGCCAGCAAACTGGAAGTAAATCGCATGGCCATTCGGGAAGCACTCACCCGGCTTCTGGGCGAGCAGTTGGTGGTTCTGGGCGAAAAAGGCGGTTTTTTTGTAAAGTCCCTCATCGCTGCCGACATTCAGCAAATTCGGGAGTTGCGGGAAATTCTGGAACTGGGCGCAATCCGGTTGGCCATCCAGAAAATAGATCAGCAACACATCGACGAGCTGGAGCGAATTTGTGAGGACTTTACGTCTATGATTCAGCGTGGTTATTTCGGCGGGGCCTGCGAAGCCGATGTGAAATTCCACGAAACGTTAATCGACAGTGCCGACAACGAAAAACTCCGGAATCTGTACCAATCCGGCAATATTCCCCTTTTTCATCAGAAGTTAGGCCAGGCCCAGACCCACATGGACGACTATGAACTCACGGACATGGAACACCGGCAGATCCTGAAAGCCCTCAAAGAAAAAGACCTCAAACTCGCTGAAGAAACGCTCACCCGGCACCTCATCCGTGGTGAAGTCGCTACCCTGGACCTCGATTGAGGTCTATTTTTTTATCTCCTGATTACCCCCTCTCTCCTCCGACTGCTTCGTTTTGTCAATAACCGCTCCCTTTAGCGATTCTGCCCCTTCTATAGTCCATATTCCACACGCCTGCCACTGAACGCTTCGCTTCGAAAATCCGGCGTATCGATCCGGCAGTTCTGCACAATTCGTATAAACTGAAAAAAAAGAATAGAATATTTTTTTGTTAACAAATTGACTATATATTTGTAAGCATAATTAAGGTGTTTAATACCTCGGCTCGTTTCCTGAATGAGTTCTAATAAACCGAATGCACGTTTCTTTTATGTTCTGCCCTGATTGGATGAAGGTGAACTACCAGAGCATAAGAGCCCGTTAAAGCCATCGACTTTACACCAAGCCGGAATCGTCTGATTCGGGATTTGTTTACGATTCTCTTTTCGAAGTAAGTCTGTATCCATTATTCAGTTCCTGAAAAAGGGCCTGAGCTCGTGAGTTTCCCCGCGTACGATTGCTAAGTAGTGAGTCAAGACCTCTTAATCAACCTCAAAACGTATTGGTGTATGAAAAGAAGAAAGTTTTACCAGATAGGGCCGTGCTTTGTCCTGCTGTTTGCCCTTTTCCTCGGTACACACGGGCAGTTGTCCGCTCAGGACGCCCGGGAAATCCAGGGAACAGTCGTGGACAATAATGGTCAGGCGACCTTGCCCGGTGTTAACGTCGTGATCAAAGGAACCAGCCGGGGAACGGCCACGGGTGCCAACGGGCAGTTTACCATCAGCGCCAAGCCGAGCGACGTCCTGATTTTTTCGTTTATCGGCTACGTGACCAAAGAGGTTACGGTGAATTCGCAAACTACTATTAATGTTAGTTTAACGTCTGATTTGCAGTTGCTTAACGAGGTGGTCGTTACTGGATATTCGAGCCAGCGGAAGAAAGACATCACGGGTTCGGTGGCGGTGGTCGACATGAAAGCCGTGAAATCATTTCCGGCCGGTTCGGCGGTTCAGGCGCTGCAGGGACAGGCTGCCGGGGTCAATGTGATCACGTCGGGGGTTCCGGGGGCGAGCAGTAACATCTTCGTTCGGGGTGTTACGTCCTTCGGCAATACGCAGCCGCTGGTACTGGTCGATGGTATTCAGGCCGATCTGAACAACATCAGCGCCGACGATGTCGAGTCGATTCAGGTGTTGAAGGACGCCGGTGCGGCCGCTATTTATGGCGTTCGGGGTTCCAACGGGGTGTTGATCGTGACCACGAAAAAGGGCAAATCCGGCAAGCCCACCATTACGTACGATGCCTATTACGGCATGCAGATGCCCTTGCCCGGCAATCCATTTGACCTGTTGAACTCCGAAGATTTTATGAAAGTGGTGAAAATTGCCACACCCAATAACATTCTTTTTGCTAACGGAATGCCGGATTATTTGTATGCAGGACCGGGCGTTGCTGGGGTTGCCAAAGCCGGGGATCCGGCAGTTGATCCAGCCAGATATAGTTACGATCCGATCAATACCGCCAATAATTATCTGATTCAGCAAGTCAATAAAACCGGTACCAACTGGTTTCAGGAGCTTTTTAAACCCGCACCCATGACGAGTCATAACCTGACCGCCAGCGGAGGAACCGATAAGTCCAATTATTTGCTTTCGCTGGGCTATATCAACCAGCAGGGAACCCTGATCGAAACGTATATGAAACGCTATTCGGCGCGGGTCAATACGGCTTTTAAAGTGGGAAAAAATATCAGGATCGGGCAGAATGCCAACGTATTTTACCGGGACAGCCCCGGTTTTGGAAATCAGTCCGAATTTGGTACGCTCTCGGCGGTTTATAAAATGATGCCCATCATCCCGGTTTACGACATTAAAGGGAATTACGGAGGTACATTTGCCGGGCCGGGACTGGGAAGTAACCAGAATCCGGTAGCGATGCAAAAGCGGAACATTAACAACCGGTCCAATTCCTGGAATATCGTCGGTAATGCGTATGCCGAAGTGGATTTTCTGAAAAATTTTACGGCACGTACGAGCTTTGGTGCGACGATCGATAACAACTACGGCCAGAGTTTTAATTTTACACAATACGAGAATAAACAGGGAAACAGCAGTCCGAACAGTTATTCGGAGAATGCCAGTTTTAACAGCACACTAACGTGGACCAACACGCTCAAATACGAGACCCAGCTTGGTAAACATTCAATTCAGGCGTTGATCGGTTCGGAAGCCATTAAAAGCTCCGGTCGGGGTGTTGGCGGGAGTTCGCAGCGGTTTTTCTCCACGAATTATGACTACCTGGTTCTGGGGAATGGAACCACGGGCGTTACCAATTTCAGCAATGCCTACATCAACAGCCTGTTTTCAATTTTCGGCCGGGTTGATTACGCCTACAACGACAAGTATTTGATTGGTGCCACCATTCGCCGGGACGGTTCTTCCCGCTTCGGTAGCGAAAAACGGTATGGTGTCTTTCCGTCGGTTTCGCTGGGCTGGCGGGTTTCCAACGAAGCCTTCATGAAAGACATAAGCTGGCTGAGTGACCTGAAAATCAGGGGAAGTTACGGTATTCTGGGTTCTCAGAACAACGTGGCACCCGAAAATGCCTTCAGCTTGTACGGGGGTGGTTATGGCACGGCGTATTACGACATCGCCGGAACCAGCAATACCGTTCAACAAGGATTTATCCAAACCCGGATTGGTAATCCGAATGCGGGCTGGGAGGAAAACATCGTCTCTAACCTGGGCTTTGACGCCAGTCTGTTCAACAACAAACTGGACGTTTCGGTTGAATATTACAAGAAATCCATCAATGGATTGTTGTTCACGCAGCCGCTGCCAGCCACGGTTGGCGGTGCAACAGCACCCGTGGTCAATATTGGCGATATCCAAAACAAGGGGGTCGACGCGTCCTTGACCTACCGCGGGACGATTGCCAACGCACTACAGTTTTCGGTTGGAGCCAACATTACCTCGTATAAAAATCTCGTGGTCGATATTCCGAATCCGGGCTATTTCGAGGTGTCGAGTTTGCAGGGCATGGGCAATCTGGTCCGGAATCAGGAAGGGCAGGCCGTTAGTTCATTCTTTGGCTATGACGTTCTCGGCCTGTTCAATTCGGCGAGCGAAGTGTCCGAATCGCCCGCGCAAAGTGGTGCCGCTCCGGGCCGTTTTAAATACCGCGATGTCAACGGCGATGGCGTGATTACGCCCGCTGATCGCACTTTTTTGGGTAGTCCGAATCCGGATTTTACGTACGGAATTAACCTCGGATTAAATTACAAAGGATTTGATCTGTCCACTATTTTTTACGGATCGCAGGGGAATGAAATCGTCAATACCATTCGGTCTTATACCCATTTTTATGCGGGTTATGTTGGAAATAAAAGTAATGTTTTGCTGAATGCGTGGACACCGACAAATACGAATACAACCGTCCCGGTCATTGAAACCGGTACATCGTTAAGCACATCCGGTGCCTTGAATTCTTACTTTGTGGAGGACGGTTCTTACCTGCGAATGCGGTCCTTAATTCTCGGTTATACGCTAAAACCAACGCTTTTACAAAAAGCGGGCATTGGTAAACTGAGGGTCTATGCGCAGGCGGCTAACCTGTTTACGATTACCAAATACACCGGACTGGATCCGGAGTTAGGCGGTAGCAGCTCGGCTTTTGGGGTCGACTTTGGGAATTATCCGAACAACCAGCGGAATTTTCTTTTCGGCGTTAATCTATCCTTTTAAAACACCTCCTGTTAAAAAATAGAAATCATGAAAAGAAGTTATCTAAAACCGGTTTTAACAGGCTGTCTGGTATCGCTTTTGTCGTTGTCAGCCTGTACGGAAGAGTATCTGGAAAAACAACCCATCGGTTCGATCAGCGAAAGTACCCTGGCGAATAAGTCCGGCATTAAAGGGGTTCTGATCGGGGCCTACTCACTACTCGATGGCGTAGGCGCCACGGGCGGAAGTTTCTGGAGCAGCCCGACGGTTTTGTCGAGTATGGCGTCCGACGATGCGCACGTGGGAACGGAGCCGAACGGTTTGCTGGCTTCCTACGAAGCTTATACCCACGATCCGACCAGTTCGTCGACCAACGAACGCTGGCAGTTTCTGTATGCCGCCGTTCAGCGAACCAACGATGTCCTGCGTTTACTACCCAAGGTTACCGAATTAACGGCCGACGAAGCGGCCCAAACCAAGGCCGAAGCCATCTTTCTGCGGGGCGTTTATCATTTTGAAGCGGCCAAACTGTGGCGCAATGTACCGTTCGTGGATGAGTCGATTGGCTATGATGCCGGGAATTACAACGTTTCGAATACCGACCCCATCTGGCCCAAAATTGAAGCGGATTTCAAATACGCGGCTGACAACCTGACGCCGACTAAATCCGACGTCGGTCGGGCCAACAAATGGGCCGCCAAAGCTTTTCTGGCAAAGGTGTATATGTTCCAGCAAAAATTCACCGAAGCCAAACCGTTGCTGGCTGAAATCATCGCCAGTGGCGTAACGTCCAACGGGAAAAAATATGCGCTGGCGGAACAGTATTTCGACAATTTCAGAACCGACAAAAAGCACGGACCCGAAGCGGTTTTTACCGTTCAGATGTCGGTTTATGACGGAGCCAATGGTTCCAACGGGAATGCCGCCGATATGTATAACGGCCCGTTTGGTGGTCCGCCATCGTGTTGCTATGGCTGGTTGCAGCCCTCGTTCGACCTGGTGAATGCCTACCAAACTGATGCCAACGGGTTGCCGCTGATCGATTCGTACAATAAAAACCTGGTTACCAACGATCAGGGGTTGCAATCGTCGGCAGCGTTTACACCTTATGCCGGTACGCTCGACGCCCGGCTGGACTGGGTGGTGGGTCGCCGGGGCATACCGTATCTGGATTGGGGCATTCATCCGGGCATGGCCTGGATTCGGCAGCAGAATACCGGTGGGCCGTATAGCGTCATCAAAAACATTGCCTGGCAGGCCCGCATTGCCACCGATCGCGAAAATGCGAACACCAACAATCCTTACAGCCTGATTCGTTTTGCGGATGTATTGCTCTGGGCGGCTGAGGTCGAAGTGGAGATCGGGAGTCTGGCACAGGCGGAAGCCTACGTCAACCAGATTCGGGCGCGGGCGGCCAATCCGGCGGGTTTTGTGAAGAAATACATCGACAATGCGGCCCCGTTGAAAGGGTTCACCAACGAACCGGCAGCGAACTACAAGGTGGGACTCTATACCGGCCAGTTTGTTCAGAAAGGCAAGGAGTTTGCCCGGGAAGCCGTCCGGTTTGAACGGAAACTCGAACTGGCGCTCGAACACCACCGGTTTTTCGATCTGCAACGCTACGACAACGGCACCGGGTATATGGCGACGCTTTTGAACAACTACCTGAAGTACGAAGCGGCCGTTCCCAAGTACTTTAATCAGGATTACATGAAAGGCGCTTTTTTCACGAAAGGAAAGAACGAACTTTATCCCATTCCGCAGGCTCAGATTGATTTGAGCACCACGGAAGGGAAGCCGACACTCAAACAAAATCCGGGGTATTGAATCTGATTTATTCTGACTATTTCCGCTATGACTAACTCCAACAGCAACCCGCAGGCTTCGTCCGGAGAATCGGACGGGACGCCACTGAACCCAAAGGAAACCAGTCCTTTCAACCGCCGTTCGTTTCTGCAATCGCTTGGGCTGGGTGTTACCGCCCTGGGCGTTTTGCCGGGCTGTTCGACCGGAAAGCAACCCGCACAGGCCGCTGCCGGAAAACCGGCCATTCAGGGCTTTGAACGGACGCAGGAAACCGCCAGCGCGGCCAAAAAGTGGGTGCCGGTTTCGGATCGCAAAATCCGGGTCGGCATTGTCGGCTACGGTCTTTGTAAATTCGGGGCGGAGTTTGGTTTCCAGAACCATCCCAACGTCGAGATTGTGGCGGTGAGCGATCTGTTTCCCGACCGTTGCGCCCAGTTGGCCAAAGCCTGCAAGTGCACGAAAACGTATCCGTCGCTCGAAGAAATGGTGAAAGACGATACGATTGAAGCGGTTTTTATCGCTACCGACGCGCCGAGCCACGCTAAACACGCGATCCTGGCGCTGCAACACGGCAAACACGTGGCCACGGCGGTTCCGGCGGTTTTTGGATCACTGGAAGATGCCGACCGGCTGTATGAAGCGGTGAAAGCCAGCGGCAAAAAATACATGATGTTCGAAACGTCCTGTTTTCACGAGGATCTGTACGCCATGCGCCAGATTTACAACGCGGGCGGTTTGGGCAAACTCGTTTATTCGGAAGGCGAATATTATCACTACATGGACGATCCGCTGCCATCCTACAAAGAATGGCGCGTCGGTTTGCCTCCGCAATACTATCCGACCCACTCCAACGCGTATTATGTGGGCGTCACCAACGGCAGTTTCACCGAAGTTTCCTGTCTGGGTATACCGAGTATTTCCAAGCAAATGCAACCCGGCAGCAACCGGTACAACAACCCGTTTGGCTCCGAAATTGCGATGTTCCGCACCAGTGAAGGCGGTTCGTCACGGATGGCGGTGAGTTGGGACACGCCGGGCGACCACGGTGAACGGGGCCGTGTTCGCGGACAGAAAGGATCGTTCTACGGCAAATACGAAGGGCTGGAGAAAAACCTGCCCGATCTGATTCGGCCCGCCCTGCCCCCCGGGGTCGAATCGGGCGGTCACGGTGGCTCGCACGGACGGCTGACGGACGAATTTCTGACGGCCATTTTGCAGGATCGACATCCGCTTGTCAACATCGTCATGGCGCTGAACCTGACGGTTTCGGGCATCGTCGCCCACCAGTCGGCCCTGAAAAACGGCGAGACGCTGAAGATTCCGCAGTATAAACTGTGGAATGTGTAAAGTTTGACTAATCCTAACCCTTAACGCCCCTAAATCCCCTAAAGGGGACTTGGACGTCGAAACATCCGGATTTGAAAGTCCTCTTTAGGGGATTTAGGGGCTAAATAACCTTATAGTATGAATAGCAAAGTAACAAAGCCTTCCCTCAATCGTCGCGACTTTCTGAGTATGGCCGGTGTATCGGCAGCCGCGCTGTCGGTGTCTTCCCGGTTTGCGTTTGCAGGGAATTTGGCGGCTGATCGGAAAGTGCGGATTGGCATTGTCGGCGGTCGGTTTGGCCTCGGTTTTTATTTCCACGAACATCCGAATTGCACCGTCGAAGCCGTCAGCGACCTGCGTTCCGACCGCCGGGACGCCCTGATGAAGACGTACAAGTGTACGAAAAGCTACGAATCGCTCGACAAGCTGCTGCAAGACCCTAAAGTCGAAGCGGTTTTTCTGGCCACACCCGCACCCGATCACGCCAGTCACGTGCTGGCATCGCTGAAAGCCGGGAAACACGTTCTCTGCGCCGTTCCGGCGGCTTTGAACCTGGAAGATTGCGCCAAACTGCGGGATGCCGTCAAGAAATCCGGGCTGACCTACATGATGGCTGAAACCAGCGCCTTCATGCAGAGCACGATTTCGGTTCGGAAAATGTACAAAGCCGGGGAGTTTGGAACCTTGTTTAGCGCGGCTGCCGAATACAATCACCCCGGTCTGGAGGTGCTTTATTTTGAAAACGGAAAACCGACCTGGCGCCACGGTTTGCCGCCCATGTTGTATCCGACGCACTGTACCTCGTTTTTGATTTCGGTCACGGGCGAACGCCTGACGCACGTCAGCGGCATGGGCTGGGGCGACAACAGCCCGGTTCTGAAAGGAAATCCGTACAAAAACCCGTTCTGGAACGAAACCGCCTTTTTCAAGACCAATAAGAATACGCCGTTTCGGGTGGAAGTCAACTGGCGCGGAGCGTTGCGGAATGTGGAGCGGGGCGAATGGCGGGGCGAAAAAATGAGCTTTTTCATGCCTCAGGCTGAACCCGGTGAATCGATTATCGTGCGGTCGGATGCCAAGGAAGGGCTGGATCACGGCGGGTTTCAGGTGGCTAAAAACACCACCGAGACGTTTAAACAGCCAAAGTGGTGGGAAACCGACATGCTACCGGCCCCCATGCGGCACGACAGCGGCCACGGCGGTTCGCACACGTTCATCACCCACGAGTTCATCGACGCCATCGTCAACAACCGTCAGCCGTTGGTCAACATTCACGAAGCCCTGGCCTATACCGCGCCCGGAATCGTCGCCCACCAATCGGCATTGAAAGACGGCGAATATTTGAAAATCCCGAGTTTCGATTAAGAGGTTTACGGTTTTCAGTATACGGTTTTCGGTGGCTGACGCCTGCTTAGTGACACGTCTATATTCGTGCGTCAGCCAACCGTAAACTGTAAACCGAATACCGAAAACCGTAAATATAAAAACATCAACTGTATCAACCTGAATTAACAATGAACAAGTGGCCGAAATCGCAGGAAATTCTCAAAACCAATGAGCAATGGATACCCGGTGGGGTCGTATCGCTCAACCGGAAATCGGATCCCAATATCTGCTTCACAAAAGGATCAGGTAGCCGGGTGTGGGATATTGAAGGAAATGAATACATTGATTATCAGGCTGGTTTTGCGGCTACGTTCCTCGGCCACAACGATCCGGATATTAATGAAGCCGTTCGGCAGGCGCTGGGCGAACAGACGGTTTTGATGGGTGCGGGACCGACCGATCTGGAAGGGCAGTTTGCGGAGTTGTTCTGCAACAGCGTGCCTTCCGTCGAAAGTCTCCAGATTACGTCAACCGGCTCCGAAGCTACCTACCACGCCATGCGCATCGCCCGCGCCGTGACGGGCCGCGATCACGTCATCGTGATCCAGGGCGGCTACAACGGCTGGCACAACGACGTGGCCTGCAACGTCATCAGCAGCCTCGCCGATGTGGGGCCGCGCGTCAGTCCCGGTGAGTATCCGTTCGATGCGCTTTCGGCCGGAATTCCGGAGGTTCATAAATCGCTCGTTCACATCATTAACTACAACGACCTCGACTCCGTCCGGTACGTGTTGAAGCGACATCCGGTCGCCTGTCTGATTATTGAACCCATTTTGCAGAATGTGGGCATTGTAAAACCGCAACCCGGTTATCTGGAAGGACTGCGGCAACTGGCCAACGAGGCCGGTTTTCTGCTCATTTTTGACGAAGTAAAAACCGGTTTTCGCCACGCCATTGGCGGTTACCAGAGCATTTGTGGCATACAACCTGATTTAAGTACGTTCGGAAAAGCCGTCGCCAATGGCTATCCGCTGGGCGTGATCGGTGGAAAAAAAGAATACCTGGACTATTTTGTTCATCCCGACAAAGCCAAACGCGTGTTGATTGCGGGAACGTATAACGCTTTCCCGCTGACCACCGTTGCCGCCATTGCCACTCTTAAAAAACTGCTTTCGCCGGTGCATAACGTCTACGAACACGTCAACGCACTTGGTCAGATGCTGGAAGATGGGCTGAAAACCATCTTTTCATCGACCGGGCGGCCTTTCCACTTGGCGCGGCAGGGTTCGGCATACTGTCTGTATTTCATGGATCACGCGCCCGTCGATTTTCACGATATTGCCGAACACCACGATTTCGTGCTGGATAAAACCTACCGCGTGAAACTGATCGAAAAAGGTGTTTTTAATTTCCCCCTGCCAATCAAACAGGGCAGCATCTCGTTTGCCCACACGGTTCAGGATATTGAGGAAACCCTGGAAAGAACCGAAGATGTGGTCAACCACCTGTTCAAAAAAACGCTGTCCACCCAAATCGCCTGATTAAAAGTACCGAATAAAATGAAGATTACGGCCATTGAAACACAGGTTTGCCATGCCCGAATGCGGAATTGGATTTTTGTGAAAGTGATTACCGATCAACCCGGTTTGTGGGGCTGGGGCGAAGCGACGCTCGAGTGGCATACGCGTTCGGTGGTGGGAGCGATTGAAGACCTGTCGCAACTGCTGATCGGCGAAGATCCCCGGCGCATCGAACACCTCTGGCAGATGATGTATCGCCAGCATTTCTGGCACGGAAACGGCATTGTGCGCGGCACGGCGATTAGCGGCATCGACATTGCGCTCTGGGATATTCTAGGCAAAATCCACGGGGTTCCGTGTCATGAACTCTGGGGTGGTCGCGTTCGGGACTACATCCGGCTGTATTGCCACCTGGGGGGCGGAAAAATGGAAGATTTCTACCAGACCAAACCCGACGACGCCAACCGGTTTGGCGAGCTGGCGCAACAGGCCGTGGCCGACGGTTTTACGGCGTTCAAGTCGATGGCCGTTCCTGAAACCATGTCGCTGGAAGGTTTGCAGCCCATTCATTACGCCGAAGCCTGCGTCAGAGCCATGCGCGAAGCCGTCGGCAGCGAAATCGACATCATGGTCGATTGCCACGCCCGTCCTTCTCCGCGCATGGGCATGCAGTTTGCCAAAGCCTTGGAAACCTACGGGTTATACTTTTTCGAAGAACCATGCTGGCCGGAAACGATGGACGATATTGCGCTCATTCAACGCGCCGTCAAAACGCCGATTGCCAGCGGTGAACGGCTTATTGGCGTTCATGCGTTCCGCGAAATGCTCGAAAAACGGGCCGTTAGCGTTATTCAGCCCGATATTACGCACTGCGGAGGACTGAGCGAAGTGCGCCGGATTGCGGCCTTGGCCGAAGCCTACCGGGTTTCCATCGCCCCGCACAATCCACAAGGGCCGGTCAGCACCGCAGCCTCCATCGAATTCGGCTTTTCCACACCATCCTACATCATTTGCGAAAGTGTCCACAACGACGTTCCCTGGCGGGTCGATGTGGTCAGCGAAGGGTTCACCGTTCAGGAAAAAGGCCGGATTGTCTTTCCGAATCAGCGTCCGGGGCTGGGTATCGAAATCGACGAAGACGAAGTAAAAAAACATCCGTTCCAGCAGGAAGTGTTGCAGCGGACTTTTTACAAAGACGGCAGTGTGGGTGATTGGTAAAAATTGACCGCCCTGAAATTTCCAAAGGCAATCTTGTAGGATAGGAGAACCCTATATGCTTTTGTTTTACCCCGGAGGGGTAGCCTGTTAATAGAAAATCGTTTACAAGGCGCTATCTAAGCCCCGGCAGGGGCGTCCTAAATACATATAAGAATCCCTTTAGAGCGCCCCTGCCGGGGCTTAAATTTGGTGGCTTAACTCCATTCAGCTATTAACAGGCTACCCCTCCGGGGTAAACAAACACAGACAGGGTTACCCGAATGAAAGCATGACGTTACGTGAAAGATTTAAACCGTAGGTAGCGTGGACAACTTATTTACAAACCGAACCGTCCTGGTCAGTGGCGGACTGGGCGACATTGGTCGGGCTACTGCGCTGGAGTTTGCCCGGAACGGGGCCGCCATTGCCATCGGCGACATCGCTCCACCGACAAAGGCGGAAGCATTTCTGGCCGAACTGAAGCAATTTGACGTAGCCAGCCACTACACGCAGGTCGATGTGACGGACGCCAGCGCCGTGCAGGACTGGGTGCTGGCGGTCGAACATACGCTCGGGGTGGCGGATATCATCATTGCCAATGCTGCCACGGTTACACCAGCCGGTATTCACGAGATTACGCCGGAGCAGTGGGCCAACGAACTGAATATCAATCTGAACGGAGCTTTTTACCTAACCCAAAGTGCCACCGCCCGGTTGCTGGCCCACCAGCTTCCGGGGCGGGTGGTGTTCGTCGGGAGTTGGGCCGCCCACGCGGTGCATCCGCACATTCCGGCCTACTGTGTTTCCAAAGCCGGTCTCCGGATGCTCTGCCAGTGTCTGGCGCTGGAACTGGCTCCGCACCAGATTCTGGTAAACGAAATCGCGCCCGGTTACGTCAATGCCGGTTTGAGTGCGCGGTTTTGGGAAGAAGACCCGGCGTCGAGCGAGGTGGCCCGAAATCAGGTTCCGATCAAAAAACTGATCAGTGCCGAAGCAGTTGCCAGACAGATTGTTCAGCTTTGCCACCCGGATAATGAGCACATGACGGGCAGTACATTGCTGATGGATGGCGGACTTTCCTTATTGACTTAAACCCTACCACTATGGCCTTTAGTCTAACCAATAAGCAGGTTGAATCGTATCATGAAAATGGCTATTTGATCATTCCCGGTTTTATAAACGCCGACGAAGTGGCGAAACTCTATCGGGTTGCCATAGAAGATGAAGCGATCCGAAAAAACAGTTTTGATCTGGACGATAAAGCCGGTAAAAAAACGAAACTGGCCTTGTGGTTTACGCCCGGAAATGATGTCTACGGCTTGCTGACCCGCAGCGAACGCATGATCGATTCGGTGCATAAACTGCTCGACGGAAAGGCACCGGTTTGTCATTTTCATTCCAAACTGATGCAGAAAGAACCGAAAGTCGGTGGTGCCTGGGAATGGCACCAGGATTACGGCTACTGGTACAAGAACGGCTACTTATTTCCGGATCAGATGATTTCGGTGATGGTGGCGGTTACGGAAGCGACGAAAGAAAATGGCTGCTTGCAGGTCATTAAAAAGTCGCATAAAATGGGCCGGGTCGAACACGGTTTTTCCGGCGAACAGGTCGGGGCTTCCATGCAATACGTCGAGTTCGCTTTGCAAACCATGGAGTTAGTTTACGTCAAATTAAAACCGGGCGATCTGCTCTTTTTTCACAGCAATATTCTCCACCGGTCAGAAGCCAATCTGTCCGATACCGCCCGCTGGTCGCTCATTTCGGCCTACAACCGGCAGACCAATCCGCCTTATATCACCGAAACACCTTCCAGCATTACGCCTTTGCAAACGGTGCCGGACGATGCTTTGCTTCTCCACGATGACGCGTCCGGTATTCTCGAAAATACGACGCAATTTCTGAGCGTAGAAAGTGCCAAGGCGAAAAATTAATTAGTCTGGTTTGGAGAAAAACCGCGAAAACCACAGACGATAAACCATAAACTAGACACGACAGATGGCTTTGGTACTCACGGCAACCGACGCGTTTTCTTCCGGCGATTTTGCGTATAATAAAGCCTATATCTACCGGATTAATGCGATAGCGGCTTTGGGTGGAATTCTGTTCGGGTTCGATACGGCCATCATTTCGGGGACAATTCATTTTTTCAGTCAGCATTTTCAACTGAACGACCTGCAAACCGGCTGGGCGGTGGGATGCATCAGCGTTGGGGCCGCCATCGGAGCGTTGGTTTCCGGGCGATTGAGCGATCTGGTAGGGCGGAAAAGGATGCTGTTAGTCAGTGCGTTCCTGTTTGCCATCACCGGCGTCGGCACCGGCTGGGCCACGACCTTTCCGGTTTTTGTCGCTTTCCGAATCGCAAGCGGGATCGCCATCGGCTGTGCCGCTCTGGTCTGCCCGATCTACATTGCCGAAATGGCCCCGGCTCCCTGGCGCGGGCGGCTGGTTTCGTTCTATCAACTGGCTGTTACGCTCGGCGTTTTGCTGGCTTATCTCGCCAATTACCTGCTGCTTTATACGGGTGATGATAACTGGCGCTGGATGTTTTCATCGCAGTCCGTACCTGCCTTATTGTTTTTTCTCGGGTTGTTTTTCGTGTCCGAAAGCCCGCGCTGGTTGATTAGTAAAAACCGGGAAAACGAAGCCCGGACGGTGCTGACCCAGATTGGCGGCAGTGCGTATGCTGAAGCCGAAGGTAAAAACATCCGCACAAGTTTTTCTGCGATCAGGAAGGAAGATCTCCGCTTTTTATTCCGAAAAGACGTTTTTGTTATTGTCCTGATTGGAATCGTTGTTGCGTTCTTTTCCCAGATTGGTGGGCCGCTCGTTGCCTACGCACCCGAAGTGTTTAAGCAAGTCGGGATCGCCGAAGATTCGGCTTTTCTGCAATCGGTTTTGTTGGGCATTATTCTGTGTGTATTCACCTTTGTCGCGATTGCGACCATCGACAAAGTGGGTCGTAAAAAACTGCTGCTGATTGGATCCGCTTTTTTGGCCGCCGATATCCTGGCCCTGGCTTTCGCCTTTTATTTCCAGCTTCCCGGCTTTTGGGCGTTACTTTTTATTCTGCTGTTCATTGCCGGTTATGCTGCCACCATCGGTCCGGTTACGTGGGTGATTCTTTCCGAAATCTTTCCCAACCGCATCCGGGGCAGCGCGATGTCGCTGGCAACTCTGTCGCTGTGGATGGCCAACTTTGTCGTAATCGGTTCGTTTCCGGTCATGAAATCGCAGTTTGGAATGCCGCTTACCTTTGGAATTTACGCGTTTTTGCTCCTGATATATTTCGTATTCATACTCCTGACGGTTCCCGAAACGAAAGGGAAATCGTTGGAAGATATCGAACGGTTATTAATCCGTAAAACCTGATTATAGTACGAATAATCAAAGGATTACCCACGGTTTTAACTCTGGGATTACGCGAAAAGAAAACCAAATGTGGCAACCGTTTTAACGGTTTCAGGATTTTAAAACCGTTAAAACGGTTGTCGGTAATTCGCAAATCATATTTCTGGCCCCACGGTTGAAACCGTGGGCTGGTAATTATAAAACCATTAACTACCTGGAGAATGGAATCTCAAAAATACCCCGCCTTTAAACAACCGTCGTTCACCGGTTTTATTGGTGTTTCCCAGACGGATATAACCCCGCCGGTGGGCATTTACGCCCGCAACTGGGGAGCCGCCACGCACGAAGCTGCCGAGGGCATTCACCGGCCGCTGATACTGACCTGCGTGACGTTTCAAACCGCTAGCGAAGCCGAACCGCTCGTGTTGATCGGCGCGGATCTGGGGTGGTGGCGCAGTTCCGACGACGAGCGGTTTTTGCGGAACGGGATTCTGGAAGCCGTGTCGCTCGATCCGTCGCGGCTGATGTTCTGCCTGTCACACACGCACGCCGGGCCGAGTCTCAGCCGCGATGACGCGTCGAAAGAGGGCGGTCACCTCGTGGAACCGTACCTCCGGTTTATTCAGACAAAGGCGATTCAAGCCATCCAAACGGCCTTGTCCAATGCAGAACCGGCCACGCTGACCTGGGGTTATGGGAAATGCAATCTGGCCAGCAACCGGGATTTGCCGGACGCCGATCAAGATCGATTTATCTGCGGTTGGAACCCTGAAAAAAGTGCCGACGACACACTGCTTGTCGGACAAATCGCCAATGAGCAGGGCCAAGCGCTGGGAACGCTCGTCAATTATGCCTGCCATCCGACAACACTGGCCTGGAAAAATCGCCTGATTTCGCCCGACTACATCGGTGCCCTGCGGGAAGTGGTGCAGAAGACCACCGACGCGCCGATGTTGTTCCTGCTGGGTGCTTGCGGAGAACTGGCACCGCGCGAGCAATACGTCGGCGATGTTAGCATTGCCGATGCCTACGGACGGCAGTTGGGGTATGCGGTTTTGTCTACATTGGAAGCGATTTTGCCACCCAAAAAACAACTTTCGTTTGCAGGCATCGTCGAGTCGGGCGCGCCCTTGGCGGTCTGGAAAAAAGAGCCTTATGAGCCTTCTACGGCTCTTTCGGTTGAGATGATCGAGGTGGAACTGCCCTTAAAACCGCTGCCGTCGCTGGTGGAAATTGAAACGGAATGGGCCGAATGCGAGGATAATGTTCTGAAGGAACGGATCTGGCGAAGACGCGGCATCCGGAAAACCGTCGGCGATGGCGACACGACCCACATGCCGCTTTGGGTCTGGCGGCTGGGCGATTCTGTGCTGGTGGGGCAGCCCAACGAAGCCTATTCTGAATTCCAGCAGCAACTGCGGGCAGAACTGGCCCCGAATGCCGTTGCCGTGATGAACATCGTAAATGGCTCGACCGGTTATTTGCCCCCCGAAAATCTGTATGCCGAAGATATTTATCCCGTCTGGCAATCGCCTTTCGAAAAAGGTTCGCTGGAACTGCTGACCGAAAAAGCCACTCGTATTACCCGTTCATTACTCCAACATGAATCTATCGACGCTTGACCTGATTATTTTTGGCGTTTACATCCTGGGCGTTATTTCATTGGGCATTTATGCCTCCCGCAAGGGCAAACAAACCAAGCGTGATTATTTTCTGGCGGGCGACAAATTGCCCTGGTGGATGATCGGCGGCAGCATCATTGCTTCCAACATCAGCAGTCACCATTTGGTGGGCGCGATGGGCGTGGCCTACAGCCGGGGCTTTGTCGCCATTGCCATGGAGTGGGGGGCCATCCTGATCGGATTCAACGCCTTGCTCTGGATTTTTCTCCCGTTTTACATCCGCAACGGTTTTTATACGATCCCCGAATTTTTACAAAAGCGGTTCGGCGCGGCCGCCCGAACCACGTACGCAACGCTGATTCTCTTGACGTATGTTTTCGTGGAAATTGCGGCCGTTCTCTATCTGGGAGCCCTTTCCCTGCACTCGCTTTTGGGGATTCCGGTCATTGCCAGCATCCTGGTCTTAGCGGTTTTTACCGGTATCTACACCATCGCGGGCGGTTTACGGGCGGTAATCTGGACCGAAATGCTGCAACTAATCGTCCTCGTACTGGGCGGGGTGGCGCTGACGGTTGCCACGGTCAACGCGGCTGGTGGGATTGATGCCGTCATGGAAACGTCCAAAGACTGGGATCTCATTCTACCCGCCAACGACCCGGATTTTCCGTGGACAATGTACCTGGGCGGCACGTTGTGCATCAGTATTTTCTACTGTGCGACCAACCAGTTTATCGTGCAACGGGTGCTGGCGGCCAAAAACGAGTGGCACGCGCGGATGGGCGTCGTCTTTGGCGATTACCTGAAATTTCTCATCCCGATCATCATTACGGTTCCGGCACTGGTGGCGCCCAAACTGTTCCCGAACCTCGAAAAACCGGATCTGCTCTTTCCCACACTGGTCGAGAATCTGCTCCCGGCGGGCCTGGTCGGGCTGGTGATGGCGGGTCTGATTTCGGCGGTAATGTCGCACCTTTCCGGGGCTATCAACTCCTGCACCACGATTCTGACGGTGGATGTGTACCTGACCTATTTCCGAAAAGACGCGTCGGACGCCCAGGCGGTGCGGTTTGGCCGAATTGCCGGGGCAACGATCATCGTGCTGGGCATCCTCTGTACGGGTTTGTTCATGACCCAGTCCGACAAACCGGTTTTTCTGTATCTGATGAATGCCTACGGGTTGTTCACCCCCGGCATTGCAGTGATGTTCCTGCTCGGTATTCTCTGGAAACGCACCACCCACGCGGGCGCACTAACCGCTGGTATTCTGACCATTCCGCTTTCCATTGCCCTCGAAATGATCTTCCCGACGATGCCGTTTTTCAACCGCACCGGCATCGTTTTCTGGACCTGCATGTTGCTCTGCGTGCTGGTTAGTCTGGTGACTAAACCCAAGCCCGAAGCCGAACTGGTGGGCCTGATCTGGAACAAAGAAAGCCTTTCACTGCTCCCCGCCGAACGCGACCAGCAGCGCGGTTTGCGAAATCCTTTTATCTGGTGGGCGATAGTTACCGCGATGGTTCTGTACTTTTACATCCGGTATGCTTAAAATAGTTTACGGCAAATAGTTTACGGTTTTCAGTATTCGGTTTACGCCGGGCCGTCGCTACGGTGGCTGACGCAAGCCTAAAAAGCACGCGTCAGCCACCGTAGCGACGGCCCGGCGTAAACCGAATACTGAAAACCGTAAACCCAAAAAAACGTAAACCGAACGAAAATATGAATCAGAACAACTGGGAAACCGTCCTCGATCATTCCTGCCAATTGGGCGAAGGCCCGGTTTGGGATGCGGAAAAGCAACGAATTTTATGGGTGGACATTCTGCCGGGCGAAATCCATTCCTTCGACCCGGTCAGCAGAGAACACCGTGTTTTTAAAACCGGGCAGATGGTGGGAGCCATTGCCATTCAACCCGCCGGCGATTTGATTGCCGCGCTTCAGCACGGTTTCCATGCCATTTCGCTGGAAAATGAAACCGTCATTCCGATTGCCGATCCGGAAGTTCATTTGCCCGGAAACCGGTTTAATGACGGAAAATGCGACCCCGCCGGGCGGTTTTGGGCGGGCACCATGTCGATTACGGACGAACCCGGTGCCGGAGCGTTGTACATGCTGGATCAAAATCATTCGGTTTCGGTCAAGGTCGACAACGTCACCTGTTCCAACGGGCTGGCGTGGAGCCTCGACCACCGGCTGCTGTATTACATTGACTCGCCAACCCGGCAGGTGGTGGCCTACGACTATGACGTACATGCCGGTACGATTACCAACAAGCGGGTGGTCATTCAGTTTGAGGAAGCAGACGGTTTTCCGGATGGCATGACCATCGACGAAAAAGGCATGCTCTGGATTGCCCTGTGGGACGGCTGGAAAGTGGTTCGGTGCAACCCCAACACCGGCGAACGGCTTCAGCAGATCGACCTGCCTGCCGCCCGGATTACGTCCTGTACGTTCGGGGGGGCGTCGCTGGACGATTTGTACATCACCTCCGCCAAAACCGGATTAAGTCAGCAGGAACTGGCCGAACAACCGCTGGCGGGTTATCTGTTCGTGGTTAAAAACACCGGCATCAAAGGCGCAGGTAGCCCGGAACTCTGATTCGTGGGGTACGAGTTCTTACACCTCCGAAATCGTAACGGCTTCTTTCAGATAATCACCGGTTTTGTAAATCTCGACCATAAACCGGGCGACGTTGGAGCGGCTGATGGTCAGATTGGGTTTCGGCTCATTGTTAATCGTAATCCGGACTTGTCTCGGCTTCTTTGAATTCGTCAGCCCGACGGGGCGAACCGCCGTCCAGTCGCTCGGCGAAGCGGCCAGTAAATGCTCCTGACGCTCGTGATCGCGGTAGGCGACGCCCACGTTGCTGTAGTTGATGACGAAGCGAAACCAGGCGGGGATGTCCTTTTTGGTTTCATTGACGCCCCAGGCGGTGGTGATAATAATCCGTTTGATGTGCAGTTCGTTGGCGACCTCCAGCACGTTTCGCATCGTGTTGGAAAGAAAGTCCTTCGGGGATCGCAAACTGCTCCACGGAAAATCGGAGGTTCGGGAGATGTTCAGCGTACTCAAAACCGCATCGCAGCCGAGCATGGCGAGACGGAGCGCCGTTCGGTCGAGCTTCTTGCTTTCGAACAGCTTGAGGTTGCGGGACGTCATTTTCACTTTATCGATATCCCGAACCAGCGCGTGAACGGAAATACCGGCTTTCAAAGCCTGATCGAGCAATTCTTTTCCCGTGCGACCCGTGGCACCGAGTATCAATATTTTCATCGTACCGCTAAGTTACGTGTAAAGAAAACAAAAAAGCCGCCATCAGAAGGGTCTGATGGCGGCTTTTTCAGGTGTCGATAGGATTACTTCTTACCGTACCGTTTCAGGAATTTATCAACGCGACCCGCGGTGTCGAGCAGAACGTTCTTGCCGGTATAAAACGGGTGTGATTCCGAACTTACTTCGACTTTCACAACCGGGTAGGTGTTGCCTTCGTATTCGATGGTTTCCTTCGTTTGAATGGTCGAGCGACTCAGGAATTTGTGATCGCTGGTCAGATCCCAGAATACGACGTCTCTATATTCCGGATGGATGCCTTTTTTCATGACAATGGTAATATTATAAAATAAATCAGTTCTGGAACGGTCTCACCACCAGCACAGTTAGGACGTGTCGGTAGATTTAAGGAGTGCAAAGGTAAAGAGTTTCCAACTGGATTCCAACCACTTCGCCCGCTTTTGTTTAAATCAAAAAAAGTATGTTACTCTTGATTGATTTTTTAGTGCTTTTTCGGTAATTTGGGTAACAATTCAGTAACAATCAGAGTTTTAGCACAGGGTCTATACCGTTCGCTAAATTTAGCCTATCAACTTTTTTAGACCCTATTTTCGATAGGCTTTCGATAAGTTATTCTGCGTAAGGTCTTAACAGTTTCTTAACACAGCCACCTGTTTTAATAATTCCAAGTTCGCAGGGCAAGAGTGAACATTCCGCTTTGCTTTGTTGTAGTACTGCTTAGTACCTTTAAGCAACCAATCGAGAGACATCATATCCTATTATATCTACTTTACAACATTCCATATCATATTATGTACGTACTCAAGCGTGATGGCCGCAGGGAATCGGTCAAGCTCGACAAAATCACCGCCCGGATCGAAAAACTGTGTTACGGTTTAGATCCGGCCTACGTTCAGCCGATCGAGGTATCGATGAAAGTGGTGAACGGGATCTATGACGGCGTTAAAACGACGGAACTGGACAATCTGGCGGCTGAGACAGCGGCTTCGATGACCACCCGCCACCCGGATTACGCGATTCTGGCCGCCCGCATGGCGATCTCCAACCTGCACAAAGAAACCAACAAGTCCTTCTCGGGCACCATCAAGCGGCTGTACAACTACGTTGACCCCAAAACCGGTGAAAACGCAGCCCTGATTTCCAAGGAAGTGTATGACGTGGTTCGGAAAAATGCCGCTCTGCTTGATTCTACGATCATTTATGACCGGGATTACGGCTACGATTATTTTGGGTACAAAACGCTCGAAAAATCGTATCTGCTGAAGATGGAAGGCAAAATTGCCGAACGTCCGCAGCACATGCTGATGCGCGTGGCCGTTGGCATTCACATGGCCGACGTCGAAGCGGCCGTTGAAACCTACAACCTGCTGTCGGAAAAGTGGTTTACGCACGCGACGCCGACGCTGTTCAACGCCGGAACGCCGAAACCGCAGATGTCGAGCTGCTTCCTGTTGTCGATGAAAGACGACAGCATCGAGGGCATTTACGACACCCTGAAACAAACCGCCAAGATTTCGCAGTCGGCGGGCGGTATTGGTCTGAGTATTCACAACATCCGCGCAACGGGTACGTATATTAAAGGAACGAACGGAACGTCGAACGGGATTATCCCGATGCTCCGCGTGTTCAACGACACGGCCCGCTACGTCGATCAGGGCGGTGGAAAGCGCAAAGGTTCCTTTGCGGTTTACCTGGAACCCTGGCACGCCGATATTTTTGATTTCCTGCAACTGAAGAAAAACCACGGCAAGGAAGAAAACCGCGCCCGTGACCTGTTCTACGCCCTCTGGGTGCCGGATTTGTTTATGAAACGCGTGGAAGACAACGACGTCTGGTCGCTGATGTGCCCACACGAATGCCCCGGCCTGGCGGATACCCACGGTGAGGCTTTTGTGGAACTCTACGAGCAATACGAACGCGAAGGCCGGTATCGCCGGCAGGTAAAAGCGCAGGATTTGTGGTACGAAATTCTGGAATCGCAAACCGAAACCGGAACGCCGTACATGCTGTTCAAGGATGCGGCCAATGCCAAATCGAACCAGAAAAACCTGGGTACGATCAGGTCGTCGAACCTTTGCACCGAGATCATCGAGTACACGGCACCGGACGAAGTGGCGGTTTGTAACCTGGCTTCCATTGCGTTGCCGAAGTACATTGTGAAAGGGGCCGACGGGATTTCGCGTTTCGATCACCAGAAACTGTACGACATCACGCGGGTTGCGACCAAGAACCTCAACAAGATCATCGACATCAACTATTATCCGGTTGAAGAAGCCCGTCGGTCGAACATGCGCCACCGCCCCATCGGGCTGGGCGTTCAGGGGCTGGCCGATGCGTTCATCATGCTGCGGATGCCGTTCGAATCGGAGGAAGCGAAGCAGTTGAACAAGGATATTTTTGAGACGATTTACTTTGCCGCCATGACGGCGTCGATGGAACTGGCGAAAGTGAACGGCCCGTATGAAACCTGGAAAGGCTCGCCGATTTCGCAGGGCATCTTCCAGTTCGACATGTGGGGGGTTACGCCGGATTCGGGTCGCTGGGATTGGGAATCGCTGCGCAAGGAAGTGGTTCAGCACGGGGTTCGCAACTCGCTGTTGCTGGCGCCAATGCCAACGGCTTCGACCAGCCAGATTTTGGGCAACAACGAATGTTTCGAACCGTTTACGTCCAATATTTACGTCCGTCGTGTGTTGTCGGGTGAGTTCGTGGTGGTCAACAAGTATTTGCTGCGCGACCTCGTGAAACTTGGCATGTGGAACGACCGGATGAAAAATATGCTGATTGCCGCCAACGGCTCGGTGCAGAACATTCCGGGTATTCCTCAGAACATCAAGGAATTGTATAAAACCGTTTGGGAGATCAAGCAGAAAACCGTCATCGACATGGCTGCCGACCGGGGTGCGTTCATCTGCCAGTCGCAGTCGTTGAACATTCACATGGTGGATGCCAACTTCGGCAAGTTGACGTCGATGCACTTCCACGCCTGGAAGCGCGGACTGAAAACCGGTATGTATTACCTCCGCACGAAAGCCGCTGCCGACGCCATCCAGTTTACGGTGGAGAAGCAGGCCGAGTCGCAACTGGAGCCGGTGTTGGCTGAAACGATGGAAAAACCGTTGAACTACGAAAAATACGCCCAGGAAGGAGCAGCCGCTCATCCGCAACTGGTCAGCGACGCCGAAACCGCCTATGCCGCGATGGTGTGCTCGATCGACAACAAGGATGATTGTGAGGCTTGTGGGAGTTGAGGATACTATTCTTCTGAAGTAATCAAAGCCGGTTCTAACAACGTTTAGGACCGGCTTTGCTTTTATGGTAATTCCGTTCACTTACTGATAGCGAAACTGAACAGAACCGTTTTGCGTCATCTTGGCTAATTGTAAAGGATTATGAAAACCGCAGCTAAATCCATCAGATCCACTTCAGGGGACTTTGAGCATAACGGTTGATAGCCCACGGTTTTAACCGTGGGTTGCAAAAATCGAATCCGCATAGACGAAACCGTTTCAACGGTTCCTATTTTTCTTTCCTGAAACCTACGATTGTTTTTTGTTTCAAGGCATTCGATCGGTCATCCCTACGGGATTTTAAATCCTTCCCGGTTCACTTTTACCCCCGGTTCCAACCGGGGGCTACAAAATGCTTCATCCCTCCGGGATTATCAAATCCAAAATCCCGGAGGGATGAAGCATTTTGTAGCGGTGGGTTTTAACCCGCCGAAAGAGAAGGCAACCGAATGGTTATTTCCCAACCGGCTTATGCGTTGCCAGCCACCGGTCCACGGTGCCGGTGATCGAAAACCGGACGTCTTTAAACCGCTCGGGCTTGGGCGTATTCAGGGCTTGCTGGAGCTTGACGATGCTGGGGTAAAAATCAGCGCTCCGGTTCAGGAATTGCCCGTCGAGGGCGCGCAGAAGCTGGTCGATGCCGTACATATCGAAGCTCCAGTGCTGCAGGTTGTTGCTGTCTTTGATATTCGCCCGAATGCTGTCCGATAGCCGGCCGATGCTCGCGTTCAGGGGGGCGACAAACTGCGCGGGATGCTCCACCGGGTTGCCATCCAGAAAATAATAAACCTCCTTATACCGCCAATCACTATCCAGCAACGCAATCAGTTCGGCTTCCCAGTTCGGATGCGCTTTGATTTTGGCGAGAGCCGCCTGCTTGACATCGTCGGGCTGATACCGGCTGGAATACCCCAGCAGGGTGACAATCGGGTCGTCGACTTTTTGGGCCGCAATGGTCTCCAGATTCTCCCGGTGCAGGCGGTCTTCCTGCTCGGCTCGCTGGGCCATTTCGACCTCCGCCGACCGGGCAGATTCGCGAAAGTATCCCACCAGCAAACCGCCGGAAAATACGGCACTGAGGCCCATCCCCACCCAAAACGAACCCTTAAGAACGGTGACCGGAACCAGGGAAGAACCAGCGGACTGGAGCGAGAGAAGACACGGTACCAGCCAGAAGAGCGGTATCCAGAACTGCCCCTGCCGGACGGCCAACCCGTGTAAAAAAGCCGGATAGAGCGTATCGGTGTGCCACTCCCATTTGAATACCGCAGAAAAAAACGTGGTCAACGCCACCACCAGCCAGGCAAAGAAAACCAGCGGAGTCCGGGTGCTGCCTGCCTGGGCAACCCAATCAAACCCGCCCCGGACGTTTAGGGTAATCGTTAAAATCAAACTGGTCAGGACAAAACCGGCTCCCCAAAAGAACAGGCCCAGCCCGTAACCCATGGCGTTTTCGCCAACCAGCGATGGTTTGGAAGCCGTAAATAAGGTTAGGCCGATGAAAAATACGGTCGTGAGGACCGCAAAGAGGTAGGCAAGCATGATGGTTTTAAGGTTACGGGGATGGGGCGAAATATAGCAGTTTAGGGGGAATTCTTAAAAAAAAGTTGCCTGATGCCATGGCAACTTGTTAAGTAGCTATACTGTTGGTATTGGTTACTTTTATCAAAATATAATTTTATAAACTGTAGATTAGTGTTGCTGATATTCTGTAATAATTAGTATTTTTGGAATTATCTATTTTGTCGGATAGTATGTTCAACGGCCGTCAGCGGTATTCCCTTCTCTTCCCCTTTCTGATCATTATTGCCATTTCGTTCATGGGGATTGGCGGGTATATGTACATCGAAGAGTACAACTTCATTGATGCCTTGTACATGACGGTTATTTCGATTACTACCGTGGGCTACACGGAGGTAAAACCGTTGTCGCCCAACGGACGGCTTTTTACGGTTCTTTTGCTGATTTCCAGTTTTACCACGTTCGCTTATGCCCTGGCACTCATTACGCAATACGTCGCCAGTGGCGAATTGATCAACTATTTTAGACAACGGAAAATGGTCAAACAGATTGATGAACTCACCAACCATGTGATTCTTTGCGGGCTGGGGCGAAACGGGCAGGAAGCGGCTATCACGCTGCGTCAGAACAAAGTGCCGTTTGTAGTCATTGAGCAAAACGAAGAGCGCGTCCGGTCGTATATGGCCAAAAACGCATCGCTGCTGTATCTGATCGGCAATGCGACCGAAGATGAAACGCTCCAGAAAGCCGGCATCGACCGGGCGAAGGCCTTGCTGACCGCCCTGCCCACCGACGCCGATAACGTTTTTATCGTGTTGAGCGCCCGGAGTCTGAATGAGAAACTGACCATCATCAGCCGGGCGTCGCAGCACTCGGCGCTGAATAAATTGCGGAAAGCCGGGGCCAACAAGGTTGTGATGCCGGACAAAATCGGGGGCGCCCACATGGCCAGTATCGTGAGCCGCCCCGATGTGATGGATTTCCTGGAATATCTGACGGGATACGCCGAGAGCGGCTCCATTGTCGACGTCATGGAAATTGGCACGTTATCGAAAGATTACGAGGGCGTGCCGCTCCAGCAACTCATCGACGACCACCTGGCCGAAGGCATCGTTATCGCCATCAAAACCACCAGCGATTACCTGATTACACCCAGCCCCAGCCTGCTCCTCGAACGGACGATGAAGTTGTTTTTCCTCCATAAAATCAACGTTCGGAACGCTTCGATGGAATTGGTGCAGAAAGCCTGACCAATGACGGTTTTTAGAGAATAGGCAGCCGTGACAGCGGGTTCGATTGCCGGAGCGGAATCCGATGACTACCTTTGCCGTTCCTCTGAAATTATCCCCAAACCGGTAATGTCTTCCCGCCTGAGTCTGATTATTGGCATTCTGTGCATCAGTATTTTTCCGGTTCTCATCCGGGTCACACCGATTTCCGGCATCAGCGATGCGTTCTACCGCATGAGCATTGCCACGGTTCTGATCTGGCCTTACGTACTTTTGAGTGGAAAATGGCAGGCTAAAACGATACACTACTGGAAACACATTCTGGTGTGCGGGCTGTTTTTTGCGTCCGATATCGTCGTCTGGAACTTATCCATTCAGGAATCGACAGCCACACAGGCGAGTTTGCTCACCAACCTGTCGCCCATCTGGGTGGGAATCGGCACGTTCCTGTTTTTTCCCGACAAACCGACGAAATACTTCTGGATCGGTACGGCGACGGCGCTGCTTGGGCTGATTCTTTTGATGGGCGTCGAGGTGTTCCTGACCATGCAATTTGATCGGGCATTTTTCCTGGCCGTTCTGTCCGGGCTGTTTTATGCCGGGTATATTGTCGTCAGCAAGACGGTTTTGGATAAAGTCCCGATTCTGAACTTTATGGCTTCGAGCATGACAGTGTCGAGTCTGTATCTGGTGCTGCTGTGCGTCGTATTGGGCGAGCCGCTGTGGGGCTTCGAACCCCGGATTTGGGGCTCTCTGGTGGTTCAGGCGGTGGTTTGCCAGCTTTTGGGCTGGATTGCGGTCAGTCATGCGCTCCAGAAAATCGATGCGCAACGGGTTTCGCTGAGTCTGCTCAGCCAGGCTATCGTGACCGGTTTTCTAGCCTGGCTGTTTATCGAAGAGAAAATAACGTTTCAGATGATTCTGGGCGGAATCATCATTCTGCTCGGTATTGCCATCACCTTCCGGCGGACGGTTAACCCGTAACCTGCCGCACCATCGCTTCCAGTTTCTGAAGCGGCAGCACCCCCGATTGCCGCCAGATGATTTTCCCTTTGTGGAACAAGATCATTGTCGGAACGCTCTGAATCTGGTAGGTGCCGGAAGCCCAGCGGCTTTTGTCGACATCCACTTTGATGATGCGTAGTTTGTCGCCGGTTTTTTCGGCGAGTTGTTTCAGCGTGGGGGCCAATACTTTGCAAGGCCCGCACCAGTCGGCATAAAAATCGACCAGCACGGGCGTGTCGCCCCGGATAATATCATGAAATGATTCGTTTTGTGTCGTGTTTGCTGCGTTGCTCATACCCGTTGCCGGGCAAAAGAGACACCGGCAAAAGCATAACACCGCGATTCGTCAGGAAGTTTTACCAGGGACGGTTTTGACTTTATTTACCGGATTGCGCCGTTTGATTGTTCAGATTGGTGAGGGCACAGACGTGAATAATCTTCCATTTTCCGCCGATTTTTTCAACCACCCGCGATTCTTTCGAGGTGGTTTTGCCGTGGCTGTCGATCAGCATCTGGTCATACCACACAAATGCCATTTTTCCGTTCTGATGAATCTCGTAGTTCGTGTTGTAGATGGACACGCTGTCGGCCGGTCTGGAGCTGTTGAACTGGCTCTTGAACTGCTTTTCCATGTTGTCCCACCCTTTGATCAGGGTAAAATCTCCGCCGTATAAATTAGCCGCAAAATAGATGTAAGGTGTGTGTGCCCAGCAATCCGCCCATTTTTCTTTGTCTCTTTTAAAGAAACCCTCCGTTTCATCGTAAAGAACCTTTTTGATGGCTACCTGATCGTTCTGTCCCCATCCGGGAAGAACCGTGCCAACCATGACGACGCATAAAACCAGAAGCTTTTTCATGATCGTATCGGGGAATGGTATAGGATGAAGATATAGACTTTTATTGTAGTAATCAAGTATTATTTTGTATTTTATCAGTTCATGTATCTACCATAAAAATCAATCCGTACTTTCGACTCTATGTCAAACCAAACTGCTGCCAGCCGGGCTGAAATGCCAAAGGCTGCCAACCCGATTCTGGATCGCAGAACCGTTGAAAATGCCAACCGAAATTTATTAAAACACCTGAAACCGGGCCTGTCGGTACTGGATGTGGGCTGCGGTTCCGGAGCCATCACGCGCGGCATGGCCGAACGGGTGGGGTCGCAGGGGCGCGTGGTGGGCATCGATCCCAGCGAAACCCTGCTTTTACAGGCCCGCCAACAGGCTGGCGAATTGCCCCAACTCACGTTTCAAACGGCGGATGTCTACGATTTTGAAACCGACGAACAGTTCGATTTGGTCACTTGCGCCCGGGTGCTGCAATGGCTCGCCCGCCCGGAAGAGGCCCTGGCCCGGATGGCAAAATGGGTGAAACCGGGTGGGGTGCTGGCCGTGCTCGACTACAATCACGAAAAGGTGGAATGGACGCCCGAACCGCCCGAAACCATGAAGAAATTCTACGGGGCGTTTCTGAAATGGCGGCAGGAAGCCGGTTTCGACAATGCCATTGCCGACCATCTGAAGGACTCGTTTCTGCGGATTGGTTTCGAAAAAATAACGATTGAGCCGCAATTTGAAATCAGCCAAAAAAGCGAGCCGATCTTTGTGGAAACGAGCCGAATCTGGTCGGAGGTGGCCCATCTGCGCGGACCGCAACTGGTGAAAGACGGGTATATTTCGGAAGAAGGCCGAACGGCCGCCATTGAAGACTATGACCGGTGGGTTGCCACCACCGGTGAATCCATGCAGTTGTATTTACTGGCGGTTGAAGGGCAGAAGAATGGGTAAAACCGGTTTACGGTATTCGGTTTACGGTATTTGGTTTACGGTAGCTGACGCATTAAATGGCATAAGCGTGCGTCAGCGACCGTAAACCAAATACCGTAAACCGAATACCGTAAACCGTAAACTGAACACCGTAAACCGTCAATTTACTTGGCCGATTTAACGGTTATTTCAAATGCCAGTGGCGCATAGGGAGGAACGACGTAATAGCCTTTGGAATCGGAGCTACCCTGCGCGCCATAACCGATTCCGGACGGGAAAACCAGCAGGGCTTTGTCGCCAACCGAAAGCAGCGAAATCCCCTTGTCAAAACCAACGATGTATTGGCCGGAACCCAGTTTGATCGTCAGGGAGTCACTTTTATCAAAAGGAGCCGTTCCTCGCAGGGTGTTAGCGGTATAGGCGACGGTAACGGTTTGTCCGGCTGTGATCCGCGCTCCGGTTCCTTTGGAAAGCCGGTAGACCCGGACGCTATCGGTGCCTTGGGCTAATGCCGTAGTATCAGGACGCGGTAGCTTTTTAAGCGCAGCATAATCGCCCATCTGCTGAATTTGTGAGCGGGAGCGATTGAGCTTGACGTCAAAAATAACCGCACTGTACTCCGGCATTTTATTTTCGCGGGTATTGCTGCCAAAGGCCAGGTTGTTAGGCATAAAAAAACGACCCGTCTGGCCTTCTTTCATCAATATGAAACCCTCTTCCAGGCCTGGAACGACCACACCGGCCAGAAAAGGGATATACGCCGGTTTGGTTTTGTTGGCGCTATCTATCAAAACCGCCTTTTTCGTGGTCGGATCGATGTAAGACAGCGTATAGGTAAACTCCAGTTCTTCGTTTGGCGTCGCAGCTTTGGCGGTCGAGGGCGTGGGCGTAATAATGTAATACAGCCCTGAAAGGGTTGACGTTACCTGATCCTGTAACTGGTTAGCCGTCAAATGATCCTTGATCTGCTGGATGTTTTGTTCCACCGTGCCGGCACTCGGATCATTGAGATTATTCATACAGGAAACCAGTCCGACCGCCAGAAACAAGGCAATAAGCGCACTCAGATGTTTAGAATTCATGCTCGCAATTAAAATTGAATTGATAAGGTGTAACTGTATCCATGACCCCACCTTTTGAAAAACCGTTGCAACGGCCGGCAAAAATTACGGTACCAACCGGCCTTCCCCTTCCCGTAAAGTCCAAAAACGCGTGGCTAGTTCGGGCCTGGTGGTGAGGGCTTTACGCAATTCCTCGACGGGTTCGTTTTCCCCGTCGTCGGCCAGCGGAAAGGTGCCGTAATGAATGGCCACGCTCTGTTGCGACCGAATGTCGTCGTGAATCCGGACGGCCTCGGCGGGCGAGCAGTGAATGGGTGACATGAACCAGGTCGGCCGAAAGGCACCAATCGGAATCAGCGCAAGCCGGATGGGACCGAACTGCTCCCCGATTTTCCTGAAAAACGGACCGTAACCCGTATCTCCGACAAAATACAACTTTCCGGCGGCCTGGCTATCGATCAGAAAACCGCACCAGAGTGTGGCGTCACGATCGAACATGCCCCGCCCGGAGAAATGCTGTGCCGGAACGCAGTGGATCTTGGTGCTGTCGTTGTAGGCCAGCGAGTCGTTCCAGTCCATTTCGGTCACGTTCTGGCAACCCTTTTCTTCCAGAAAAGCTTTCACACCCAGCGGGCAATAGACTTTGGGCTGGTCGCGCCGACAAAGTTTCTGAACCGTCTCAATGTCCAGGTGATCCCAGTGATTGTGACTCAACAGCAGAATATCGATTTTGGGAATATCCTCGAAACGAATGCCGGGTGGGCGATTTCGCGCCGGACCAACCCACTGAAAAGGGCTGGTGCGCTCATACCAAACCGGGTCCGTCAGCACGTTCAGACTGTCGAACTGGAGCAAAACCGTCGAGTGATTGACAAACGTGACGCGCACCGGAGAGCCGCCAACGCGACCGGGTGGGCGAGGACCGGGCGGTTCGTTGCGGAAAGCACCCCACGGTTTTTTGTCGCTGCCCGACAACATCCACTCGAGGGCTTCCATCAAGCCTTTGGCTCTCGCGCCGTTGTAATTATGGAATTGTTTCCCATCGAAATGGTCGGTAACCGGTCCTTTGTATCCGGGTGCGGAAATCAAATAACCAATCGTGAGAAGAACGGCGACGGCAACGACGATAAAGACCAGTAAACCCAGTAAAATTTTCGGGACCATACGGTGGGCAGATTACAGCAACACCTTGTCGATCTTGTGAACAACGCCGTTGGTTGCGGTTCTGTTGGCGCTGGTGACAGTGGCCGGCGACGTCAGGCCTTTGCTCTTCACGGTCACCGTCGTGCCAGTCGCGGTCACCGTCAGTTTGCCGGTGCTGTACGCCGTCACCTCACCCGTGGTCAGATCATTGGAATAGAGACGACCCGCTACGACATGGTTGGCCAGAATGGCGGTCAGGGCTGTCACCGGCACTTTATTGATCGTATCGGCCGTACTGAGTTTCAACGCCCGAAACGCGTTGTTGGTGGGCGCAAAGGTGGTGTAAGGCTGCGTCCCGGTCAAAACGGCCGCCAGCGTTGGGTTGACGGCAGCAATCCGCAGGGCGGCAACCCCCAGCAACGACAGGCTCGTATCGGCCTGAACCACGCCCACCAGACTGCCTCCGCTGCCGGTTGGGGGTGGCAACAGGATGCGGTCGATGACGTGCATGATGCCGTTTGCGGCCTTTACGTCGGGCGTGATCACTTTGGCGCCGTTGATGAATAAACCGCTGGTTCCGTTGGTAACGTAGGCGACAACCGCCTGGTTGTTGATGCTCAATGAGGTTTGAACGGCCTTGTTCTTTTCCATCGGAAAACCGGAGGAGGCCACGGCGGCTTTCAGAACATGGTATTGCAGAATGCCGGTCAACTGTTCTTTGGTCAGGGCCGTCAGTGAGGTCGCATCCGCAACCCCCGAAGCGCGGAAAGCCGCATCGTTGGGGGCAAAAACCGTCAGGTTTGGATTCTTGAATGCATCGAGCTGACCCGCCTGGAGAATAGCCGCTTCCAGAATGGTGAAGTCGCTGCTTTCAACGATCAGATCAGCAACGGTTTTGGGTTGCGCAGATGCCGTATCTTCCTCTTTGTCACAACTGGTGGTAAATGTAAAAAGAGCGGCTAAAACCGCCAGCAGCAAGGCCCGGGACCGGGGTGTGGACAAACGTGTTTTTTTCATGGAAAAGCGATGGATGAATAAGATTAAGTGGACAATCAGGTCGGACAGATGGATCGGCTTGCTATCTTTATGCCGGTACAGTTCAAAACGAAACCGGTAGTATGTTTATTGGACAAAACCAACCGGTTACAACTACGTTACAAAACTACCAAATCCTTTGTTAAACTTACTTTTTTGATAACCCATGAAAGAAAAATTGCTCGTATTGGTTCTCCTGGTTGTGGTGTCGGTTGGTTTTATGGCACCAACCAAAAAAGTCCGGCTATTCAACGGAAAAGATTTGACGGGCTGGAAAATCTACGGTACCGAAAAATGGTATGTGGCGGATGGTGAACTGGTCTGCGAGAGTGGCCCCGACAAAGGCTACGGATATCTGGCGACCGATAAATTCTATAAAAACTTTGATCTGTCGCTGGAGTTCAAACAGGAGGCCAACGGCAACAGTGGCGTTTTCATCCGGTCGACGGTAGAAGGAACGAAAGTGAGCGGCTGGCAGGTCGAGGTGGCGCCCCCGAACCACGATACGGGCGGTATTTACGAATCCTACGGCCGGGGCTGGCTGATCCAGATTCCCGACGAAAAAGAGAACATCCTGAAGCCGGAGCAGTGGAACAAACTGCGGATTCGGGCCGAGGGCGACCGCGTGCAGACCTGGCTCAATGGCCAGCAAATGGTGGATCTGAAGGACGAAAAAATCGGGAAAGGCGAAGGCGGAGTGGCCTTGCAGATCCACGATGGGGGCGGTATTAAAGTGCGCTGGAAAAACCTGGAACTGAAACCGCTGTAAACGAAGGAACGACCACGTTGTCACTTGCTTACAGCAAGTGACAACGTGGAAAAGGTTTTGAATCAGCTATTTTGTAGGGTAGCAATCGCTTGCCTGATGCGTATACATCTCTTTAATTTTTAATGATAAAAGCGGCCTGATCACCTCTGTGTTTTTTGTTTAATTGCCGGGCAAGCCGTTTGTATTTTTCTTTTTTAAGTTTCCGGTCTATGTAATTTGAATACAGGCTTTTTGAGTCCTCGTAAAGCCCGATGTTATTTTTATATTTTTCGCTGTTTGTAAATTGCGCATGGGTAGAATCATAAATAATATCTTCCAGTTTTAGCCCAGCCTTTGAAATAAGTAACTTCATGCTTTCTACCGAGTGAAGAAATAAATGTCTGGGCGCATCCAGTTGAAACCAATCGGTTCCGTAATGTTCCCAGGCGTATGAAGTAACCGTTGGAATCCGGATAACACAAATTCCGCCGGGCTTTAACAACTTAGAAACCGCCAGTAAATGTTCTAAAGGGTCCGGAACATGCTCAAAGGAATGGTTATAAAGGATAATGTCCCATTTTCCTGTAACCGTATAGATTTGATTCTTAACAACTTTATAGCCGTTTGGATAGACGATAGTTTCCTTTATAAAGGGATCTACGCCTTGCACCTGCTTCATTCCTAATTCGTATAAGGGGTATAAAAAAGCGCCCTCACCACTGCCTACATCCAGTATTTTAGACTGCATGGTCAGCGACAAAGAACCCAGTATGTCGTATTGCTTTGCCTGAAAGAACGCGTTTAGAAAGCCTAAAGAATCGGTTTTTGGGAATAAAGATGCTTTATATTTGTACTTCCTAATGGTGCCTCTTACTCCTCCGAATATATCCTTTTCAGGAGACTCGAATCCGTTGTAACCTTCGGGATAATATTTCGATAAATTGCCGGGAATGTCTTCTATTTGTAAACAATGGCATTGGCCGCACTGGAAGTAGGTAAATTCTTCCCGTGTGCCAAGCATCATTTCTTTTGCTTTGAAATATTTTTTTTCCTTTTCACTTCCGCAGATACGACACTTCATACGATACTTTCAATAAAACTGCGTTTATAACTTTATTACAGTTTTAAAATTAGTTTAAAACCCGGTTTCAGAATCTAAACAGTCTCTTTGCTTTTGACGAAGATAGTGAACAATCTGGGGAGTATGTACAATTAAGGGTAAATAACAGCCATACGGGTTATTTTAGGCGAAGTATACCTGGCGGTTGTTGCTCCGCTCACGGACAACCTGTGGCCGCGAAACAACGCTTTGGGTCGTATTGTACTTCTTGTAGCTTTACAAAAAAATAAACCCGTCATGAAACCGCGTCACTACATTGCCATCGCCGTCCTTGCCGTTCTGGGCATCATCTGGGTGGGGCCTTACTATACGGTTTATCAACTCAAAACGGGTGTGAAGGCCAACGATGCGGAAGCGATTGCTGATCAGGTGGACTTTACCCGGTTGCGCCAGAATCTCAAAGATCAGCTCAACGCACAGGCTGCCAATGCCGTCAACGACCCTAACAACAGCCCGGCTACAGCCATGGTGAAAGGATTGACCGGGCTCTTTGCCGGTGCAGTAGTCGACCGGATGGTAACACCGGTCGGTCTGGCGACGATGATGCGGGGGCAAAAAGTGAATCCCCTGAAGAAATCCACCGGGGGAACGACCGAACCGTTCGGTAAAGTGCGCTTTCGGTTCAATTCCTTCAATACGTTTTCGGCCTATGTTCCCCACAAAGACGGGAATGAAATTCGTTTTGTGCTCACACGCGACTGGTTCGACTGGAAGCTGACGAATGTGATTCTGCCGCTGGAGTAAGGCGGTTTTACCAACTCGCGGCTGACCCATTCCGGTCTCCGGCCTGCGCTATTCCGTACCGTGAAATTTCTGAAAAATCTAAAAACAGCGTCTATGATGACTTCCCGGAATCGACTTTTACTCGGTTTGATCTTACTTGGCAGCGGTTGGCTGGGGCTCGCCCTAACGCCCTCCCCTGTGGCCACCAAACCCAACATCATCATCATCATGGCCGATGACCTAGACAGTCGGCAGTTGAGTTGTTACGGCGGAAAAAACCTGAAAACGACCCACATCGATGCGCTGGCGAACGAAGGCTTGAAATTTAATCACATCTATGCCTCCGAAGCCATGTGTGTGCCGACGCGGGCTTCACTTTTTACGGGCTTGTATCCGGTGCGGCACGGATCATTCCAGAACCACAAGCCGGTTTACGATACCCTGAAAAGCGTTGGCCATTACCTGGCAGATTTGGGCTACCGCGTCGGACTGACGGGCAAAGACCACAGCACCAAACCCAAAACCGTCTTTCCGTTCGAGATCATCACCGGTTTTGAACCCAATTGCGTGGCCCCGACGGACGACTACCAGTTGAACGATGTCCGGAAATTCATCACCCGGACGGATCAGCCGTATTGTCTGTTCGTCATGAGCATCAATCCGCATACGCCCTGGACGGTGGGCGATACCACCGAGTTTGATGCGGATAAATTGATTCTGCCCGCCAATTGGATCGATACGCCGGTCACGCGCCGACAGTTTGTCAAATACCTGGCTGAAGTTCGGCGACTGGACGAGCAGGTGGGCGAAATTACCCGCTTGTTGAGAGAAACCGGTCAGGACAAGAACACCATTGTCGTGTTTCTGGGTGAACAGGGTGCGCAGTTCCCGGGCGCAAAATGGAACCTGTGGGATGTGGGGCAGAAAAGTTCGATGGTGGTCAAATGGCCCGGAACCGTCAAAGCCCGCACCGAAACCGACGCGCTGGTTCAATACGAAGACATTACCCCAACCCTCGTGAATCTGGCGGGTGGCAAACCCATTGCCGGGCTGGACGGCAAAAGCTTTCTGCCGGTTTTGCTGGGAAAAAGCCCGACCGCGCGACCGTATGCCTACGGAATCCACAACAACATCCCCGAAGGAAATCCCTACCCGATTCGCAGCATCCGCGACACCCGCTACAAGCTGATTCTGAACCTGACACCCGATGAGGAGTATTACAACCGATTTATGATGAACGCGAAGCAAAAAGACCGCAATTCGGTCTGGTTCTCCTGGATCGACCAGGCACCGAACGATCCGAATGCCAAACGGATCACGGACCGGGTTGTGAAAAGGCCCGCCATCGAATTTTACGATACCCAGAAAGACCCCTGGGAGCTTACCAATCTGGCCACGGACCCGACTCACCAAAACCAGATTAGACAATACCGGCAGAAACTGGAAACCTGGATGAAACAACAGGGGGATGCCGGAGCCGCACTCGACATCGTTTATGCTAAAAAGAAGGAATAACCGGCCATCCATAACACCAACCCAAAAAAATAGCACCAGGAAGATCCCGGTGCTATTTTGTTTGTCAATTTAATCGGTACTCGAAAACGATCTATCGTTGCCTATTTATCCCACCAGACAACGCTGGAGAGCGTGTTGGTGCCGCCCTGCCGTGTTCGTGCTTCGATGAAATTGGTTTTGTTGTACGTTTCTTCCGAATCGGGAACCACAAAGCGGGTTGGGATTTTTCCGCCCGTCAGGTTGCCCGGATAATTGGTCGGCGTCAGCACCGGATAGCCGGTCCGGCGCCAGTTGGCAAAAATCTCGTATTCGTCTTCCAGGAAAAGCGACACCCACTTTTGGGTCTGGATCTGTTCCATTTGCTGCGCTACGGTTCCGCCGGTTTTATACGGATTGAGGGCCAGATACGCGTTGATCTTGGCCTCGGAAATTACCCCACCGGTTCCGAACAGCGACCATTGCCGCATCCCGGCTCTAACGGCATTGGCATACGCCGTTGCCGCCGTTGTTCCGCTGGCCCAGCCGCGTACGGAAGCTTCCGCCAGCAAGAGGTTCGTTTCGGCATTGCCAAACACGATCAGGGGCGCACTGTATTTCAGCAGCGTGTTCGGATTGGGTTCAGAAAACGTGTTGAAGTTGGCTGGCAGGTTGTTGAAAGCTGCGTTGGGCATTCCGCTTTGCAAAGCCGTTGTGGTATCAGCCGTAAACGTTTTGCCGTCGGCAGACGTCCAGACAATGGAAATCACGTTCAGACGCGGATCTTTGGTGTTTTTCAAATAATCGATCAGCGTTTTGGCAAATTTGCCGCCTTCCACATTGTCGCCACCGGGTGTGATGTAATCGGTGCTGAGCAAACCGTTGGCAATGAAATTGCGGCTGGCGGTTTGTGAACCGTCCACGTAGGCAATGACGGCCCGGTCGGCATCCTCCAGAATCACACCCCCGGCGATGGCTTTTTCAACCCAGGTTTTGGCCGTAGCCGCATCCACTTCGGTCAGGCGCATGCCCAGCCGCAGCATCAGCGAGTAGGCGAATTTTTTCCATTTTACCACGTCGCCCCCAAACATCAGGTCGGCTGAGCCGAAGGTCGCTTTGGTCGCGTCAAAAGCCGCAATCGACTGTTCTAGTTCTTTCAGCAAATCGGCGTAAATCGCCTGCTGGGTGTCGTATTTAGGGCCGTAATTCTTGTCAGAAAGGGCCTTTCCAGCCTCGAAATATGGAATGTCACCGTACAAATCCGTTAGCCGGTGGAACACGTACGCTTTCCAGATGCGGGCCGCCGACAGTTTGTTCACGCTGGCCGGATTGGTCGAAACCGCATCGATCACCTGACGGATGGAAACGACCGCTCCCTGCCCGGCACCGGTTCCGGCGTAGGCATTCCAGTTGCCGGTCGAATACCCGAAGTTAAAGTATTTGTCACCAGCCGCCGGGACCTCCTTGTAGGTAGCAAAGTGCTGCATCGACTGCCCGATGGTCAGGTAAGCCGCCCCCGTAAAGTTGGTGCTTACGCCGTCCAGCAAGGCGCGGGTGAACATGTATTCGGGAATGACTTCGGAATATTTATTGGGGTCTACGTTCATTTCCTCAAAACCCTTGTCGCAGGAAGACAACAGGAGGAACAACGGAGCCGCACACAGTATTTTTTGGATCAGACGCTTCATCGTGAGATAGTTTTAATTAGAATTTCACCATTAAATTCACACCAAGACTGCGGGTTCTGGGCACCCCAAAGGCTTCCAAACCCTGGGCGTTGGTGCTCGTATAGCCCGATTCAGGATCGAAATACTGGTTCTTTTTGTCCTTGTACAGAATCGCGAGGTTACGCGCCACGAGGGAAATCGAAGCCGATTGCAGTTTCAGGAACGACAACTTGCTGACGGGCAGGTTGTAGCTCAAAACCACCTGACGAAGCTTTACGAAGTCGTTGTTGAACATGAACATGGCGGTGTAATTCTTGTCGTTGTCGTAGTAGGTATCCACCTCTTCTTTTTTCCAGGTTTTGGTAAACGGATTGCCTTCGGGGGTGACACCGGTTACGGTGACACCGGTTTCCCGACCCGGCAGCGTTTCCTGCGGCAAACCAAACCGGTAGGCATACTGGTACAGGTTCGAATACACGATGCTGCCGAACTTGCCGTCGATCAGGAAATTGAGCGAGAAGTTTTTATACCGGAAATTGTTGGTAATCCCCATCGTGAGCGGAGGAGTGCCCTGCCCGATTTCCTGCAGATCGCCCCGAACCGCATAACCGCTGGCGGTGTTGAAAACCACATTGCCGTTGGCATCGGTTTTCTTATTATACCCCCAAACCGTTCCATATGGCCGGTTCAGGACGTTTCGCACCAGACCGCCACCCACACCGCTGCCAACGTCGATACCGGTCAATCCTTCGGCCAGTCGCTCGATCTTGCTCTTGTTGTAGGCCATGTTGAAGCTGACATCCCAGCCGAAAGCACCCTGGCTAACGGGCGTGCCGGTCAGCAGTAGCTCAACGCCTTTGTTGCTCAACTCACCCACGTTCAGCAGGGCCGAGGTGTAGCCCGACGACAGGGCGATGTTGGACGTTACGATGTCGTCCGTGGTTTTCCGGTTGTAAAACGTCAGGTCGATGCCCAGACGGTTGTTCAGGAATTTGGCCTCAAGACCGCCTTCGTAGGTGGTGGATGTCAGCGGTTTCAGATCCGGGTTGGGCACCTGCGACGACGACAACACCTGCACCGGACGACCATTGTGACCACCCTGCTGCATCGAATAATACTGGTAAATCTGGTAGGCATTCACCGTGGCACCGCCCACCTGCGCCCACGAAGCCCGCAGTTTGGCAAAGCTGATGGCTTTCGGCAACCGGAACGCATCCGACAGAATCAGCGAGCCACCGATCGACGGGTAGAAAATGCTGTTGCTCTTCGGGTTCAGAACCGAAAACCAGTCCTGCCGACCGGAAACCGTCAGGTACGCCAGCCCTTTGTAGCCAAAATCGACCGAACCAAACACGGAATTGATCGCACTTTTCAGATACGTCGGCGTGGTCGTCGATGCGGCCAGGTTGGTGTAGCTGTAGAAATAAGGCACCGTAAACTCGCTGCCCGCGATCACTGTCTGGTCGTAAATGGCGCGTTGTGAATTGGCTCCCAACATCGCCGTGAAACTCAATTCCTTGAAAAACGTGGTGTTATAGTTCAGCGTCAACATGCCGTTGGTTTCCGACGACGTCGTTTTCCGGGCTTCATACGTTCCCAGCGGCTGGTAGGCGTTGTTGGTCGGCTGTACGTATTCCGACGAGAAGCTGTAATAATCCTGGCTCACGCTGCCTTTCAGATACAGGTTGTCCAGAATGTCGTAACGAATGCTTCCCTGACTCAGAAACCGGTTTTTGGTGTCGTCGTTTTTGAACTTGTTGACCACAAAATAGGGGTTCGGGGCGGCTGGAACCGGGTTCCACTCTACTTCTTTGCCCGTCAAAGGGTCATACCCCGGCGAAAGGCTGCGGATGTCAACCACGTTGGCCACCAGATACGTCGCCCAGTGCGGGTTCATGTCGGCATATCCTACTTTGGGGCGGTTTTTGCCTTCTTCCAGGTTATACTGGAACACGGTTTCGATGCTCAGCTTCTTACCCAAAAAGGCGTTCAGATTCAAATTGGCGATTCGGCGGGTGAACGACGAGTTCGGCACGATGCTGTTGGCGCTGGTGTTGTTCAGACCCAGGCGGAAATTGACCGATTCGTTGCCGCCCGTGAAAGCCACCGAGTTGATGTAGTTGCTTCCGGTGCGGTAGAAGTTTTTCAGGTTGTCTTTCTGGGGCGAATACGGGTGCAACTGGCCGTCGACCTGAATGGTGGGCTGGCCGTCCATCCGCGCTCCGTACGACAGGCGTCCCGTACTTTTGGCCTCGGTCAGCGTGGTCGGTTTTTTGCCGTCCAGGCCCTGACCGAATTCATACTGCCAGTTCGGAATCACGGCGATGTCTTCAAACGTCGTGTTGCTGTTGATTTCCACCCCAATTCCTTTTTGCCCACGGCCTTTTTTGGTCGTGATCAAAATCACCCCGTTGGAAGCCCGGGCACCGTAAAGAGCCGCTGCGGGGCCACCTTTCAAAACGCTGATGGACTCGATGTCGTCGGGGTTGATCCCGCCAATGCCGTCACCCCGGTCGACGTTCATCCCGTTGCCGTCCGAAGCCGTACCACCGCCCGGAATGCTGTTGTCCATCGGCATCCCGTTGATCACATACAAAGGCTGGTTGTTGCCATTCAGCGAACCGTTTCCACGGATAATGATCCGGCTCGAACCACCGGGGCCGGTGGCCATGCCGGTTGCGTTCACCCCGGCAATTTTCCCGGTCAGGGCGTTGGCGACGTTGTTTTCGCGGGCTTGCGTAAATTCACTGCCTTTCACTTCCGAAACGGAATAGGCCAGGGCTTTTTTCTCCCGGGCAATCCCGAGGGCGGTTACGACCACTTCGTTCAGTGACTTGGCCTCCGGGGCCAATTGCACCGAAAGCGTCGTCTGATTGCCAACCGTTACTTCTTTGGAGGTATAGCCTACGAAGCTGAAAATCAGAACCGCCGTCTGAACTTCTGCATCCGGGATTTCCAGTTTGTACTGGCCTTCAGCGTCGGAAGAGGTTCCCCGCTGGGTGCCTTTCACCAGAACGCTGACGCCGGGGAGTCCGACGCCATTTTCGTCCGAAACCTTCCCCGTTACATTGCGTTTGGGTGCTTCTTTGACACTAGCTGGTGCGACTTCGACCGGACCCGGAGCGCGTTTCAGGATGATTTTGTCCTGCACGACTTCGTAAACCACTTTGTGCGGGGTCAGTATTTTTTCCAGTACTTCCGAAAGCGCTTCGTCCTGAAACCGGAAGGTGTATTTCTGATTGCTGAAAACCTGGGGATTGTACATGAATTTGACTTTCGTCATCTTCTCAATTTTCTCCAGCGCCTTCTCGACATCGACATTGGTTAACAGCAGCGTTACTTTTTGTTCCAGCACTTTCTGACCCCGTACGTCATGGGCGTGGGCCAGCGGAGTTAAAATAATGAATAGAGACAGTAGGGATTGATACAGAGCAACGCGCATAATCGTCTGTAAAACAGGATGAACATGTAGGAGTCTTGACATAATGTTGGTCTTGTCGGTTAAAATTCGGCACACTGATTCCCAATCCATCCGCTGGGGATGTAGCAAAATGAGCTTAAAAGCGAAGGGGATCAACTGACCGATAATGGTGTCACATTATCGGCTTTATTAAATAGTCAGCAATGAAGTTTCTTCATAGGCTTCCGTATTTTTTGTCTACAGGATCGTTAGGTTAGTAATTTTTTAGGGTTGTTGGTGCATTTACAGTGGCTAACGCGCCAGCCACCGTAAACCAAATACCGTAAACTGAAAACCGTATAATATGGCAGATTTGAGCTAAAGATGCAGTAACCGGTAGTCAATACTCTTTTTAGTGAAATTATTTTTGGGGTAATTTTAGAAATCTGAAATAATATATGGCGGAAAGGCCAGAAATGCGGCTTACTTCTTAAATTTTTTTACAAAATAGGATTCTTAGGCTCAATCATCGCCCGTTTCCCCCGGTTTATTCCTCCAAAATTGTTCTTCGTCGGAAACCGCTTCAATTCCGGGTTCCGGTCGGATAGCTTTGAAACCGTATTCGAAGTGATCCGCCATGAAACAACCATTACTCTGCTGTTGCGCCCTGTTTTTTCCGTCCTTCGCCTGGGCTCAAACGACGATCACTGGTAAAATAACCGACCGCAAAGGCAATGGCTTGCCGGGTGCCAACGTCTTCATCGCCGGTTCCTACGATGGCGCTAATACCGATGCCACCGGCGCGTTCAGCTTCCAGACCAGCCAGCCAGACACGGCCACCATCGCGGTGAGTTTTGTCGGCTACGAACCGTTCCAACAAAAGCTCCGGCTGAGTCAACCCACCATTCTCTTCACCGCAAAATTGCAGGAAACCGCCACGATGCTCAATACCGTCGTCATCACAGCGGGGGCCTTCGAAGCCAGCGACGAAAAACGCCAGACGGTTTTGAAACCGCTCGACATTGTGACGACCGCCAGCGGGGGGGCCGACATTCCGGCGGTGATGCAGTTGCTGCCCGGTGCGCAGCGCGTCGGCGACCAAACCGGTTTGTTCGTGCGGGGTGGGTCGGCTTCCGAAACCCGCACGATCATCGACGGTCTGGTGGTTCAGAATCCGTTTACGAGTGGCGGGCCGGATGTGTCGCAGCGGAGCCGGTTTTCGCCTTTTCTGTTCAAAGGAACGGCGTTCAGTACGGGCGGTTATTCGGCGCAATACGGTCAGGCGCTTTCGTCGGTTTTGTCGCTGAACACCAAAGACCGGGCTGAAGACAACGACGGCATCAGCGTCGGACTCAATGCCGCCGGGGTCACTTTGTCGGCTTTCAAAAAAGAACGGATAACGTTTTCGGTGAATTATACCAACCTGAATCCGCTATTCAACGTCCTGAAACAGAACATCAACTGGATTCACGCACCCGAAGCGGGCGGCACGTCGGTCATCCTGACGCAGCCCATCGGCAAACGCGGGTTGCTGAAACACTACACCGACGTGTCGGCCAGCCACCAGTCCCTCTCATTCCGGAATTTTACGGGCGATTTCCGGGCGTCACCCTTCACGGTTCGGAACCACAACGCGCTTTCGATGACGACCTTTCAAACGACCTGGGACGAGGGCCGCTGGGGCCTGCAAACGGGCGTGAGCTACAACTACAACCGCGACCGGCTGGGCATCGATACCGTTCAGGCCCGGACGCAGGAACAGCGGATGCAGGGGCGGGTGGTGTTGACGCGATCCTTAAGCGACCAGGTTTCGTTGCTGGCCGGGGCCGAACTCCATCGGTATACGTACCAGAACCGCTACGGAATCTGGGGCGGTTCGCTGACGGACTGGTATTCAGCGGTTTTTGTCGAAACCGAAGTGTTTTTTACCCGAAAACTGGCCGTTCGGGCGGGGTTACGTGGAGAGCGGACGTCGGTCATTGGCCGGGCGAATGTGTCGCCCCGGCTGTCGATGGCGTACAAAACCGATTCCTACGGACAGGTCTCGCTGGCCGCCGGTCAGTTTTACCAAACACCCGACCCGACCTACCTGCTGATCAATCCGAGGCTGCGGTTCGAGCAGGCCAATCACCTGATTCTGAACTACCAGCGCATTCGGGATAACCGGACGTTCCGGATCGAAACCTTCTACAAAGACTACCGGCATCTGGTACGGGAAAACACCAACGGTTTTTATGACCCGAACCCATACCGGTTTCCAACCAGCCGAACCAACAACAGCGGTTTCGGCTATGCGCAGGGATTTGACGTGTTCTGGCGCGACAAACGGTCGATGAAAAACGTCGATTACTGGGTTTCGTATTCGTTTCTGGATACCAAACGCCTATTCCGGAATTATCCGGTTGAAGCCATGCCGACCTTCGCGGCCACGCACACGTTGAACCTCGTTTTCAAGAAATATATTCCGGCTTTGGGCATCAATACCGGGGCCACGTATTCGCTCGCCAGCGGTCGGCCTTATTACAATCCAGGCAGCGATCAGTTTTTGAGTGACAGAACCCGACCCTACAGCAGTTTGAGCCTGAACATGAGTTACATCAAAATTCTGCCGCGAAAATTTCTGGTCCTTTACGCATCGGTGGAAAATGTGCTCGGAACGAAAAACAACTATGGCTATCGTTACACGCCCGACGGCAGCCAGAAGTTTGCGGTCGTGCCGCCGTTTTACCGGTTTTTCTTCCTCGGAGCCGTGTTGAGCCTGACCCGGAAACCGATTGATCCTGAACTGATTAGTAATCCATAACGTACCCACTGACTTCAACCAACAAAACCATTTCTTTCAACCATTTCTAACCATCTAAAACCATGAAAAAAACTGTTCTTTTTCTGACCCTCGCCCTGGGAATTGGTGCCAATGCCCACGCGCAAAATGAGAAGTACACGAAAGCGATGGAAGGCGCGATTGCTACCGTGAAATTTATGACGCCCACCCCGGAATTGCAGCGAACCGCCGGGCAGTTCGAGCGCATCGCCAATGCCGAAGCCGCAGAATGGCTACCGGCTTATTGGGCGGCTTATACCTACGCGCTGCTCTCGTTCAAGGAAACGGATGCCGCTAAAAAAGATGCGCTGCTCGACAAGGCTGCTGCATTTTACCGGAACGTCGCGCAAAAACAGCCGGATAACGACGAGACGATGGTGTTGGCGGCTCAACTGGCCAGTGCCCGGCTGGCCATCGACCCGGAAAACCGCTGGCAGCAATACGTGCCGGAATTTGAAGCGGCCTTAGGGAAAGCCAAAGCAAAGAATGCCGAAAATCCGCGTATTTATGCGCTTCAGGCGCAATCGCTGTTTTATACACCCGAGCAATATGGCGGGGGAAAAGCCGTGGCCTGCCCGTTGTTGAAACAAGCCGCCGAAAAATTCGCTACTTTCAAACCGGCATCGACCATTCACCCCAGTTGGGGCGTGGAGACGAATCAGTATTTGCTGAGCCAGTGTGGTAAGTAAAAAAACGGGCGGTCTATTCTTCAGGTTACATGAGCATCATTCGTCAGCTATCGCAGCGCAGCCCAACGGGCATCCTAATGGCTTTGTTGGTCTGCGTGATGGGCGTCTATGGCATGAGTGCCATTGTTTACTTTACCACCCAGCTAGCGGCTGATACGCCGGACGAAAATGCGCCGACGCTGTTTGTGGTGGCGAATAATTTGTGTGATGCCTTGTTCGTCGTGGTGATCAGTCTGGGGTTTCTGCGGATCGAAGACCGAATTCAGAAAGTATGGGTTCGCCATGTGCTGCTTACGGCCACGATTGTGGCGGTGTCGATGATCGAAAGCATTATCCTGTATGCACTTCTGGGCAATTCCGTTAAAAATGCTTCCGGTATTCCGGGTTGGGTCAGCATTTTTTACGTGTTACCGTCGCCCATTGTGGGAAATCTGTTGTATTATTTCCAGAGCCAGGCCCGTAACGTGACGCGCAAAATTACCGAACAGGAATACCAGCTGCTGCACCTGGAACAACTGAAAACCCGGGCCGAACTGGAAGCCCTGCAAGCTAAAATCAATCCGCATTTTCTGTATAACGCCCTGAATTCCATTGCCAGTCTCGTTCACGACGAACCCGACCGGGCCGAACGCATGGTGGTGCTGCTGTCGAAACTGTTTCGGTATACGACCGGCATGAAAAACCGGTATTTCAATCCCATTGCCGACGAGCTGGAGATGGTTCGGACGTATCTGGACGTGGAGCAGGTGCGCTTCGGCGACCGGCTGACCTACCGCATCGATTTGCTCAATCCGGCTTTGAACGAGGTTCAGATTCCGCAGTTTTTGCTGCAACCGCTGGTCGAGAATGCCATCAAACACGGAATTTCGAAAGTGGCCGGGCCGGGCGCCATTATTCTTCGCATTACGGAAGAAGACGGTTGGCTCAGTTGCCGGATTCACGACAACGGGCCGGTTTTTCCGGAAGAACTCGTGGCCGGCTACGGACTGCAAAGCATTCAGGACAAGCTGAAACTGCTGTATGGCAACGATGCCCGTCTGATCGTTGAAAATAAACCGCGTAAAGAAGTGGTAGTGCAGATAAAAAAAGAACGGCTGAATAACCCTCCGGATGCGATTCGAAAAACACTATTTGTTGAAAACCAACCGATTCAATCATGAAAGTGGCTACCGAATTTCCCCTCCGAACCTTGTTGGTAGACGACGAACCCCTGGCCATCAACCGGCTCCGGCGTTTGTTGGGTGCGTATGGTGACACGTTCGAGATTGTGGGTGAAGCGGGGAATGGGCTGGAAGGCCTGAAAGCCGTGGAAGCCCTCAAACCGGATCTTATTTTTCTGGATATTGAAATGCCGGGCCTGAATGGTTTCGAAATGCTGGCGAAACTGCCGTATCTGCCGATTGTGGTTTTTGCCACAGCCTACGACGATTATGCCGTGCGGGCCTTTGAAGAAAACTCCATCGACTACCTCCTGAAACCCATCGAACCGGAGCGTCTGGAAAAAACCGTCGGGCGCATCCGCAAATCGCATTCGGCACCGATGGGGGCCAGCCCGGATTTACGGCACGTTCTGGAGATGCTGAAACCCAAAAAAGAACTGCATTCCATTTCGGTCAAAACCGGCGACCGCATTTTGCTGATTCCGCTCGCCAATATTGCCTATTTTGAAGCGGAAGACAAATACGTGTTTCTTCATACCGTTGACGGACAGCAGTTTTTGACCAATCATACCATTTCGACGCTGGAAGAAAAATTGCCGGATTCGTTCACCCGGATCAGCCGCTCGACGCTCCTGAACTCCCGCCATATTCAGGAAATTCAGCGGCATTTTAACGGAAAGTATGCGGTTATCATGCGGGATAAAAAAGCCACTCAGCTATTAACCGGAAGTAGTTTTCACGATAAGCTGAAAAGCCTGATGGAGTTATAGGGTCGGCTACGATACTTCCGCCGTCCGGAGATAGGTTGCCGGATAGCGGCCAAAGCGATTCAGAAACAGCCGCGAAAAATAGACGACATCCTGAAAGCCAACGGCGTAGCACACTTCTTTAACCGTGCCATACTGCTGGTTTTCGAGCCATTCGCGGGCGGTTTGAAGCCGGATTTCCTGCATAAACTGATTGGGCGAAAAACCGGTCAGTTTCTTCAGTCGCCGGTATAACTGCCGCTCGCTGCTGTGAACGGCGTCGGCAATCGAATGAACCTGAAACTGGGTATTGGTCAGGTTTTTCAGGACCAGTTGTTCAATCTGCAGGAGCCATTCATCGTCCATCGGAACCGACGAACCGGCGGTTTCGGCCGGAAGCTGCTGCTGCCAGGCGGTTCTTTCCTGCGAGCGTTCGAGCAGATTACCGATGCGGGTGATTAACTCATCCTGGTCGAACGGTTTGGTGACGTAATCGGCAACGCCCAGGCGGAGGGCTTCGAGTTTGACGTCCTGGCTGGTTCGGGCGGTCAGCATCAGCACCGGGATCGCGCGAACTGTCGGTTGCTGGCGAATCTGGTTGACCAGGGCCAATCCGTCCATATCCGGCATCATCAGGTCGGTAACAATCAGGTTGGGCTGGTCGGCCACCGGCAGGGCACTCAGCCACTGCCAGGCTTCCCGGCCGTTTCGCGTCACGTGGAGAAGGTAATAGGGACTTAAAATCGTTTCCAGATACTCCGCCATGTCGGGATTGTCTTCGACCAGTAAAATTCGGGTAGACAAATTGTGTTTTTTTGCTTCGGCCAAAACTGGCTCCGGGCTTTTGGATTCCGGTACCGGTTTTGTTTCTTCCTGCGGAGCAGTCGGCTGGTAGGGGCAGGTGAGGGCAAACGTGCTGCCTTTCCCCAGGGTGCTGTCGACCGTTAAGTCACCACCCCAGAGTTTACAATACTCCATCGATAAGGCCAGCCCGATTCCGGTTCCTCCCCGCAGCGGAGCGTTGGGCTGCTGCGATTGGTAATACCGTTCGAAAATATGGGGTAAGTCGTTCGGGTGAATACCGCTGCCGGTGTCGATCACCTCCATTCGGATCCATTCCGTTGGTTTGTGGAGCCGAACGGTAACCGAGCCGCCGGTGGAGGTAAAATGGAGCGCATTGGCCAGCAGGTTTTTCAAAACCGTCTCCATTTTGGCCACATCCAGGGACAGCCAAAGGGGGGACGTTGATCCCTCGATGATTAGTTGGATACCGGTATAGTCGGCCTGGGGAGCAAAAGATGCGACTGTGCGGTGGATGAGTGCGGATAGGTCGGCGGGCTGTTGGGCCAACTGCACCGGGTTGACATCCAGTTTGGAAAGGTCGAGCAAGTCGTTGATCATAGCCAGCAACTGCCGGGCATTGCGGTCCATTCCGGCCAGCAACCGGGTGGTAACCGGCTCGGTAGTGCGTTTAGACAAATACGCCAGCGGCCCCAGGAGCAGGGTCAGGGGCGTCCGGAATTCGTGGGAAATGTTGGCGAAAAACCGGGCTTTCAGTGTGGCACTGGCCTGTAAATCGGTGGCCTGTTGCTGAATCAGGGCCTTGTCGTTTTCAATTTGTGCGGTTCGGCGGGTCACTTCCGCTTCCAGCCGTTTGGTTTCCCGGATTAACCGCTCGTTTCGCCACCGGAAAATACCAACGATCAGCCAGAGTAAGCTCAGGAGACACAGGATCACGAACCACGTTTGTTGATAAAACGGGGTCAAAACCGTAATGGGAATCGTGAGTGTTTCGGATACCCACTGCCCATTGGGGTTTTGCGCCCGCACCTGGAGTTGGTATTGGCCGGGGGGCAGCCCATTGATCGCTACATCCCGCCGGAGTTGGGATGTCCAGTAATCCTGCCAGCCGATAATGCGGTAGGATAGCCGGAATTGTCGGCCGTAGCGGTAATCGAGCAGCGCAAAAGTCAGAGAAAATGACCGGTTTTGGGTAGGAATGGTAATCCGTTGGTCCTGGTTGAAATTGGCAAGATGATCCGTGCGCTGGCCGGTGCTGGCATTAAGCTGCTCATAACCCGTCACCATGAGGGGAACGACGACCGGTTTGTCGGCCACTTGCCGGTCGGGCCAGAAAGCCGTCACGCCGTTCAAGCCACCCAGAAAGAGTTGTCCGTCCGAAGTCTGGAAATGCGAAGTCAGGTTAAATTCTTCGTGCGCAATGCCATCCTGGGGCAGAAAGACCTGGGTTTGGTGGGTTTTCTTCTGGAACCGCATCAAACCGTAGCTGCTGGGTAACCAGAGCCGTCCCTGGCGGTCTTCGTGAATCGAATAGATTTCATTGTTGGAAAGCCCGGTTTCCCGCGTAAATTGTTGCCAGTGACCGGTTCGGCGCTCCCACCGGATTAGCCCTCCTCCGCGTGTGGCCAGCCAGTAGATACCGGGTTGGGTGCGGTCGGGATGAACAAACGTAAGGTGGTCGAAGGGAAGATGATGGGGAGCAGCGTCCTGCGAACTGTAGCGGGCTGTTATGCCCCGGAGTGTGTCGAGCAGATACAGACCCGACGAAGCGGCCACCCAGAGGCCACCGGCGGAGGAGTCCGGGAAGAAACCATTGACCCGGTTTGTCGCCAGCTCCCGGTACTGATTATACTGCCTGAACGGGTGGTTTTGTTTCCGGTGGTTGTCAAAATACGAAAGACCTTCATCGAAGCCCATCCAGAAATTATGCCGGCCATCCTGCCAGAGCGCCCAGCAGAGGCTTGCCGGGTTTGTTAGGGGATATTTCTGGATCTCCAGCGTTATCGGATTGACCCGGGCCAGAAAGTGGCCGGTTGCCGGGGCCCAAATCGCCCGATCATGACCCTGGATGGCGGGGCCGTAGGTTCCCAAAACCACTTGCGGACTTTGTCCGGTTTTCAGATTCAGTAACTGACTGGTGCCAAAATAAGGCCAGTTTGCATTGATCCAGAGCCAATTGCCAACCTGAGTGATGCCCCGGGTGCTCAGGTTAGGCGTCGTCGTTTCTTTGTCGGAGGTGTAAAAATGCCGTTGAAAATGGTTCGGTTCGACGGTCATTAAAAAAAAACCATTGTTCGTTCCGATCCAAACGGCACCGGTTCGGTCAACGAATAATTGGTTGAATTCGTCCAGGCTGGCAAACGGAAAGCCTGATCCCGCCAAATCGAAAACGATACCGTGTTTGGGACTCCAGGCGAACAGAACGCTTTTTCCAATAATCCAGAACAACTGGTGCCTTGAGTCATAGGTCATTTTACAACCCTTGCCCGTGAAACTATATTGACCGGGGTTAGGAAACGGGTTGGTCGGAAAAGTAATCGGCACATTGATCAGTCTGCTGTCTGTCGTGAGTTGATAGAGCAGCCGATCGGCCTGGTGTTCGGTTAGATGGGGGGAGTCGTGTGCCTGGTTACCAGGGGAAAAGAATTTTTCGTTGTTCAGGTAAATCGTTCCCTGCGGATCCATCCAGACCGGGAACAGCCGATTCGGTAGAGGGTGCCGCCGACGGACTGCTCCATTGGGTAAAAGTTCAACCAACTCGTTCAGGAAGGGGGTTTCAGTGGTGGGGTGACGTGTGGGTTCCCGGGAGAAAACCAGCAAAATGGTTCCGGTAGGCGTTACGTGCAGATTAATGAGTTTGTCGGACGAAGAAACGAGTTTATTGGACGATACGGTATGGTGGTACAACTGTTTAAAATGGCCTTTTCCTTCATACCGCCAGATATCGCCGTTTCGGAGAGGTACTAGGAAAGATTCCGACGACTGACGGGCTGCACTTTCCTGCGAACCAATTTCGATCATCTCATCGGCCTTAAAGGGAAGCTTTCGGTGAAAAAAAGCTTCAAATGAAATGGGTTTCTGTTGCCCCGGAGCCAGGATTTCAATCTGTTCATGATCGCTGGAAGACCAGGCCTTAAAAAACCATAAATTCCGTTCCGAATCGGTACGAATGGTATGAACTACGGATGCCAATGCGCTTTTCCTGGCAGATTGTTCGGACGGAAGCGCCTTAAACGTGTGGCCATCGAATCGATACGCATTATTCATGGTACCGACCCAGGCGAAGCCCTGATGATCCTGCCCGATGGTCATCACGATCCGGTTGGGTAATCCCTCTGCCACGGAGTAATGTTGTACTTTGACGATGTAAGGCGTGTCCGCGCCGACAGGATGTAGCCCAGAAAACCCGCCCGCCAGCACAAGACAGATCCGTAAACAGCACCAACGTACTAAAGTCCAATTTCGCCCACTTGCCCCCAGTTTTGTCTTCACCATCCTGCTTTGTCGATAAAAACACCTTTCCAAACACGTTATTTAGTCTCTTTGGCAGGATTGTCCCAGTATTTTGGCAGGAATCCCATGTTTTTCTGCCCGTCCTTTGCGTCAACGTTCAGCAAGAGAGACTCACCCGGTTCAGTGGTGATTACCCTTTCCGCAATCCTGCCGTAAGAAGGATTTAAAGATAGCCCTTTTTGAATGGTGGTCGTTGTTTGGAGTTGGCCGGAGTAGCGGTTTTGTGTGGTTTTTTTTCACGTTTGTGTACTAAATCGTTCAGTTCAATACACTATTGGTTGAATTGATGCCCTTTGGGGAACCCCGGAAATTTCCGCCCCTGCCGTCGGCTTTCAACGGGCTGCAAAGGTTTGAATGGAGGAAATACGGCGCATCTTGCTAAAACACAAAGAAACAGGATTATTGATAACGGTTTTCAAACCTGAATTTCAGTCCACTGCGAATGACTATGAATCTGCAAAAGTGCCTCATTGTGGATGACTCGGCCAAGGCCGGGACGGAGTTGAGAGACTACATCACCCAACTGCCGTTTTTTTTGCCACCCGACGTATGCCATTCCGTGACCGAAGCCCTGGGATTGCTTCGTCAAAAGTCATACAACCTGGTGTGTCTGGACATGCACCGGCCGGGTCTGAACGGATTCGATTTGATTGGCTCCTTTTCAAAACACGTTCCGGTTATTGTGACCTCGACCAATGCGGAGTATGCGGTCGACAGTTTCGATCTGGGCATTGTCGATTATGTGCTCAAGCCTTTCACTTTTCTGCGCTTTACACGGGCCGTCAACCGGGCGCTGAGTGTTCGGCTTACGCCCGGAAGCCAGACTGGTTATCCCTTCATCTTCCTGAAAACCGGTCACACTTTTCAGCGGTTCGATTATGCGGACATCGACTATGTGCAGGCCTACGGGATTTACTGTAAAATTGCCGGACAGCAAAAAATCGTTGCCGTTAACGATACCATTTCCAACCTGGAAAACGTCCTTCCCCGTCAGCAATTTCTGCGGGTTCATAAATCCTATATTGTCAATCTGTCTAAAATTACCAGTTATTCCTATCGGAGTATCTCTGTTGGAAGCCAGCAAATCCCGCTGGGAGCAGCCTACCGGGAGCGGTTTCAGGGTTTCCTGGGATTGCTTGGCAAAAAAAGCGACGCCTGACACCCGTTGCGGCATTGCTTGCTCCGACATTATCCGCAGGAAGGCCTAAAGGCATGAGGGAGTGAAAGATCGACGGCGTGAAAATATAAATCACTCCCTCGTTCCTTCGCTCCCTCATGCCTTTTAAAACCGTGTGCTTTTTAGTAACTTGCAGCCTGATTTTGATCGGCCCACCTCGTCGGGCCGTCTTTATGTTAAAGTTTGTTAAAACGAATCCGGCTGAATGAAAGAACTCATTGACCTGAGCAATCTGCCCCGACACATCGCCGTTATCATGGACGGAAATGGACGCTGGGCCAAAAAGCAGGGAGCTGCACGGGTGTTCGGCCATCGGAATGCAATCAAAGCCGTCAGGGAAGTAACCGAAGGATGTGCAGAATTGGGCGTGAAGTACCTGACACTCTATACCTTTTCCACCGAAAACTGGAGCCGTCCCAAGATGGAAATCGATGCGCTGATGCACTTGCTGGTGCACACCATCCGGGGCGAAGTTCCTACCTTGATGGAAAACAACGTTCGGTTAACGGCCATTGGCAGCATTAGTACGTTACCCAAAGATTGCCGGTCGGAACTGACCGAAGCCATGCGGTTGACGGAGAATAACGACGGCCTGAATTTGAATCTCGCGTTGAGTTACAGCGGCAAATGGGATATTCTGGAGGCTACCAAAAAGCTGGCCCGACAGGTACAGGACGGAACCCTGACGCCCGACCAGATTAATGAAGACGTGTTTGCCGGCGCACTGGCAACCGAAGGCATCGATGAGGTCGATCTGATGATCCGGACGGGTGGTGATCACCGCATCAGCAATTTTATGCTCTGGCAATTGGCTTACGCAGAACTCTATATTATTAATGACGTGTTGTGGCCCGATTTCCGTAAACCACATTTGTGGGAAGCGATTCTAACCTATCAGAACCGTGAACGGCGTTTTGGAAAAACCAGTGAACAACTCGTAAAGTGACGTATGAAAGGAACTCCTACCACCTTGGTATTTTTGAGCAGGAAACGATTTTTGGCGGGAGTGGTCTCGCTGACGCTGTTCATCGCGCTGTCGGCGCAGGCGCAGGTTCGGCCGGGATTCGGGGGCGGACGCATTACAACGGGCCAGTCGCCAATCTCCTCAACGCCTTCCCTCATCGATCTGAACTACGCCGATCCGAAAGAGTACGAAATTGAAGGGCTGACCGTAACCGGAAACAAATACCTCGATCCCAACTCCCTGCTCTCGCTGACGGGTTTGAAAGTCGGTGACAAAATCCGGATTCCGGGCGAAGCCATCAACGGGGCCATCAAACGCTTGATGGGACAGGGACTGCTCGAAGATGTCGAGATCCTGGCCACCAAAGTCGACGGTTCGCAGGTAACCCTCAATGTATCGATCAAAGAGCAACCCCGTCTGTATAAAGTAACGTTCGTCGGGATTAAAAAATCAGAACAGGACGCGCTCAAAGACAAGATAAAACTGAACTTGGGTCGTCTGATTTCCAATACGTTAATCAAAAATACGCAACTGAGTGTCAAGAAGTATTTTGTTGAGAAAGGCTACCTGAACACGAAAGTCAAGATCCTGTCGGTGCCGACCGACAGCACCCGCAACCAGGCTACCATGCGCGTGTCGATCGATAAGGGAAGCAAGGTCAAGATTAACAACATCGAGATTCGCGGCCGGGAACTCGTGGAAGAGTCGAAAATCCGGATGAAAATGAAAGGCACCAAGCAGATGCGGTTTGGCCGCCTGTTTACGCCTTCCAAATTTGTTCCGAAGAAATTTGAAGAAGACAAACAGAAGATCGTCGAATATTATAACAAGGAAGGGTACCGCGATGCGGCTGTCACCTTCGACTCGGTTTACGCCCACGACGACCGGACTGTCAATATCATCATGAACATTGACGAGGGGCAGAAATACTACGTCCGCACCATTAGCTGGGAAGGCAATTACCTGTATACCGATGAACAGTTAACGCAGGTTCTGGGGCTGAAAAAAGGCGATGTCTATAGCAAAGAGGACATCGAGAAAAAGAAAAACGGGATTCCCGGTAGTGACCTGAGTTCGGCTTACATGGACCGCGGGTATCTGTATTTCAACGCCGAAGACGTGATCAAAAGCGTGGAAGGCGATTCGCTCGACATTGAATTCCGGATTTTTGAAGGCAAGCAGGCCACGATTAACCGGATCATCCTGAACGGAAATACCAAAACCAGTGACCACGTCGTGTTGCGGGAAATCCGGACGCTGCCCGGTCAGAAGTTCAGTAAAACCGACATCATCCGGACACAGCGCGAATTGTCGACACTCGGGTATTTCGATCCGGAAAAGATCGGTATCAACCCGGTTCCGCAGCCCGACGGCACGGTAGACATTGAATATACGGTAGAAGAAAAACCGAGTGATCAGATTGAATTGTCCGGTGGCTGGGGTGGTTACGTCGGGTTTGTCGGTACGCTGGGTCTGGTGTTCAACAACTTCTCGGCGCGCAACATCACCAACATGAAAGCCTGGCGGCCGTTGCCGGCGGGTGACGGGCAGAAACTGGCCCTGCGTTTTCAGGCCAACGGGCGGCAGTTCCAGACCTACTCCCTGACGTTTACCGAACCGTGGCTGGGTGGAAAACGGCCTAACTCGTTCTCGGTCAGTTTGTCGCGGACGGTTTACCGCATTTCGGATTATAACCAGTTGTATACCAATCCGAGCGCTTACGGTAAAAACTTCCTGGGTTCCTACGGAAACACCATGATTTCTCTGGGTCTGGGCCGCCGGTTGCGTTTCCCGGATGACTTTTTCCAGTTGAGCAATTCGCTGACCTACCAGCGGTATGAATTGAACAACTACGATATTTTTGGCATCGGTCTGCGCGACGGTACATCCAACAGCATTACGTTCAACAGCACCCTGGCCCGGAATAGCATCGATAATCCACAGTTCCCCCGGTCGGGTTCATCAATCTCCCTGCTGGCCACGTTCACCCCGCCTTACTCGGCGTTCTCGAACAAAACGACGAATGCGAATGTGGACGTGAAAGACCGGTATAAGTGGGTTGAATACCACAAGTGGATGTTCGATGCCAGTTGGTTTGCCACCGTAACCGGTAAACTGGTTCTGAATGCCCGTGCCCACATGGGCTTCCTGGGTCGGTATAACAACCGGACGGTTTTCAGTCCCTTTGAGCGGTTTGTATTAGGTGGTTCAGGTTTGGCCGGTACGGGACAGTTTGCCCTCGCCCAGGACATTATCGGGTTGCGCGGTTACAACGACCGCGATGTCTACACGGGTCTAAACGGTGTTTCGCCCACCCCCCTGGAACGGTCGCAGGGCGGTTTGGCGTTCAGCAAATATGTGATGGAACTCCGGTATCCGGTCTCACTGAACCCGTCGGCAACGATTTTTGTGCTGACCTTCCTGGAGGCTGGAAACAACTGGGGAAGCTTCAAAAGCTACAATCCGTTTGACCTGAAACGCTCGGTGGGTGCGGGGGCACGGATCTTTATGCCTGCCTTCGGGTTGATCGGCATCGACTACGGTTACGGTTTCGACCGGATGCCGGGATCTCCGACCCGCGTCGGGCCGGGTGGCCAATTCCACTTCACAATCGGGCAGCAGATCAGATAAGAAATCGGGCTTTGAGACGTTATTAGGAGATGCAAAACAGGTGACTCGTTGACCGTAATGGGTTCATGCAGAATAAAATAATGTCGAAGTACACTGGTTTTGTTTCAAAAAATGTCATGAAAAAAGGACTTATTTTTGTAACTTTGCTCTCCTTTTCGGCTTTTGGGTCGGTACAGGCGCAAAAAATTGGGTATGTTGACTCGGAGTTTATTACGAGTAAAATGCCGGCTTACCAGAAAGCGCTGACGGAGATCGACAAATTTGCCGAGAAGTGGTCGAAGGATATTCAGGATAAATATTTGGAGATCGACAAATTGCAAAAGACCTACCAGGCCGAAGAAATCCTGCTGACAGAAGACATGAAGCGGGATCGGTTACGGATCATTAGCGATAAAGAGCGCGAAGCACGGGAGTATAACAATAAAGTGTTTGGGTACGAGGGCTTGTTGTTTGAGAAAAAGAAAGACCTGATGAAACCCGTGACCGAAACCGTGATCCGGGCCATCGACAAAGTGGCGGCTCAGAAACGGCTGGATATGGTACTCGATAAAGCCAGCGAAGGCGTTGTCCTGCTTTTTACCAATCCGAAGCACGATTACACCGACTACGTCATGGAAGAGTTGGGGTTGACGGCCGATCAGAAAGCCAAAAATGCCCCGGCGTCCGAACCCGTGAGTACCAATCCGCCGGAGAAGGAATTAAACCCGGCGGGCAATTCTAAATCTAATACCAGTAAACCTACAAAACAACCAAAATAACAAGGTAGAAATGAAAAACAAACTCATTGCACTGGCAGTAACTCTGCTATTAGGAGGTAGCCAGGTGTGGGCACAGGCGCAACAACCGGCCACGACAGCGGCCCCGACGGCTTCTGTGAAGATTGGTTATACGAATATGGAATACATCCTGCAAAATATGCCGGAAAGCAAAGATATTCAGAACCAGATTACCATTCAGCGTACGCAGTTGGAGAAAAATTACCAGGAAATGTCCAAAGAATTTCAGGACAAACTGGCTGCTTACGAGAAGGGTCAGGCCCAGATGTCTGATTTGATCAAAGCGGATAAAGAAAAGGAATTGCAGGGACTGCAGCAACGGATTCAGGAGTTCCAGGCGAACTCGTCGACCCAGTTGCAAACGAAATACAACCAGTTGGTCAACCCGGTGATGCAGAAAATCCAGAAGAACATCGACGCGGTGGCCAAAGAGAGCGGTTTTACGTTCATTTTTAACCTCGATGCGGGTTCCGGTACGATTCCGGTTCTGCTCTATGCCCCCGAGGAAAACGATGTAACCGAACTGGTGTTTAAAAAGATGGGCGTTGCGCTTCCGTCGAAACAGGCCGCGGCTCAGCCTGCAGCCAACCCAACGACGGCGAAACCGACGACTCCCGCTCCGAAGAAAAACTAATAGATTTTGTAAAGAGAATGGAAGCCGTCCAGCAATGGGCGGCTTTTTGTTTATCAGCCAGCTACAGAACTTGCATACAGAAAACAGTACGCCAAGTTTTTCTTAAATAAATACAAAATAATTGATTGTTTGAGATTCGTTTTGTCAATTATACGTTGTGTTTACGGTTTCCATGAAATCTATCTATTATTTTTACGTTACACTTACAAACCATCGGTGACGATTCCTCATGTTTCAAAAAATAGGGAGTATAGTTACTTTATTCGTAATCTTAACCAGACTGACCGCTTTAGCGCAGGAAGCTAAATCTCTTCAAATAATCCTACCTCATCAGTTGGACCGGCAAAACGCGAACTGGAATGTCGTCTCAGAAGGCCAGACCATCGATGTGCTGATCAGAGCCGGGGGCAGCAAGGCCGATTCGGTGACCTATGCCATTAAGCAGGGACAGATGGAAGGAATGACGCTGGACTCCACGGGCCACTTCCGGTGGACGCCGGGTTTCGACCTAGCCGACCGGATCAATACAACCAAAAGCGTTCCGCTGATTTTCGAAATTCGCAACAAGCAGGGCGAAACCGCCACGCAATCGGTCGATATCAAGGTGCAGCACGTCAATCGGCCACCGATAATTGGCGATTTGCGGCCTTTTTATGTTCGCAACAAAACGCAGAATGTTTATAAAATTGACGCGGCCGCCGTTCGCGACGAAGACAATGATCCCGTGGTTTTTATTCCCATTGCCGACCAGATGCCGGAGAGTTCGAAACTGACGGCGCAGGGCGAATTTACGTGGCAGTTATCTCTCAACCAGTTCAACCATTTGAGGGCCAACAAGGGGCAATACATTGAGTTTTGGGTCGAAGATCAACCCGCCAAATCACGGACGAAAGGGCGTTTGAAAGTGGAAGTGACCCAGATGGATGTGCCGCCGGAAATTACTCTGATCCCGGAAGAACCGCGGGTGAAAATCAAGGAAAATGCGACGGTCAACCTGAAATTTTACCTGGGCGACCCCAACGGCGACGACGACATCACCACCTTCGACTTTCTGTCGGAAAGCCAGGAGGTACCGAAGAGCGCGTTGCGGAAAAATACTGAGACCAACTACGAGTTCATCTGGAAACCCGGTTATGATTTCGTCAAGGACCCGTTTGATTCACTGGCGTTTCAGATCGTGTTTTTTGCCCTGGATAAAGGCCAGAACCGGGCGGAGCGTAAAATCAATTTTACGATCTACAATGCGGTGAACGAAGATGAAAAAGACCGCTATTTTTACGCACAATACCGTCAGGCTTTGGTGACAGCCTGGAATTTACTGGAGCAGTTGGGTGAGAAAGAAGAAGAACTGAAAAAAAGCTACCGGCGTGCCAAAAAAGGGAAGCGGAACCGCTCGGTCGCCAATGCATCGCTGGGGGCCGTAACGGGGGTAACGCCCGCCGTTATTGCCAACAACAAAAGCACGACGGTGCAAACCAATTTACGGTATGTTTCGGCGGTGGGCGGAACGGCGGTTTTGACGATGGGAACGCTGGAGGCTACGGAAGTAATTGGAAAATCGATGAAAGATCTGCTCGATCGGTTTAATTACGTGATGAGCAAAAAAAGTGAGCTACAGAATAAAGGCGATGTCTTTGCGCGGGAGTTTGCGTTGAAGGCCACGCGCCGGAACCAGGATTTTGTGCGGAAACTGGACGATTTTCGCGCGGCCCTAAGCCTTTCTGGGCTGGTTGCCCTGGAGTTGGATGCCGCCTGGAGAAGCAAGTCGGAAGCAAGCGACAAAGCCCTGAAGCAAATGTTCAAGGACTTCACACCGCTGGAAGAGAAACAAACCAGCAGCCGCCAATAACGTACTCACGGACTTACAAAATAACCGCCGAAGTAAATGTTTATCAGCCCACAGCTAAAACAGTGGGCTAATAAGCCAAAATGTGAATCCGGCGGTTATTTTGTTTAAATCAGTTAGTCCGTTTAATCTTTATTGTTCCAAAATCATATGGATTAAAGTCCGTGGGAACTGTCTTCCGGCGAGTTTCTGGGACGTTGCGGGCTGGATTGCGGATCGTCGGTTGAAACCGGGTCGGGATCTTTTTCCGTTGCATCCGAATCGGTGGGCGTGGTTTCGTCAAACTCGCTGGCGGGAAGTACCGACGCCGTATCGGGCGACAGATCGTCGGGCAGCAGGCCATCTTCTTCGTGCTGCTCCCGGAAAAACCGGCGTTGAAAAAATAGGATGATACAGACGCCAACGAAGATGCAGGAATCCGCAATGTTAAAGATCGGGGTCGAATAGTACTGACCGCCCCAGATCGGTATCCATTCGGGCAAAAAACCCTCCCAGACATCCACAAAAACCATGTCGATGACCTGCCCGTGAAACCAGGGCGTGGTGGAGCCATAGGGGGCATTGTCGAGAAAAACGCCGTAGAATGTGCTGTCGATGACGTTGCCCACGGCACCGGCCAGAATCATTGCCATGGCCCACAAAAGCCCGTTGGGAGCGCCCCGGTGTGCCAGATGAACCAGATACCAGCCAATGCCGGCCATGGCCACCAACCGGAACAGACTCAGCAGCAACTTACCGTATTCGTGGCCCAACTGCATGCCAAAGGCCATGCCTGGATTCAGAACGTAATGCAATTTAAGCCAGTCACCAACCAATCGGATTTGCCCCGCAAACCCCGGTTCCATATTGAAATGCACCAGGAGTTTGGAAGATTGATCGATTGCGATTAACAACAGACTTAATAAAAAAAACTTAAGCGGACTTTTCTTTACCATGACTTATAACATAAAAATCACCCGGTTGGTCAGACTTGGTCAGCGGCCAGCCGGGTGACGGTTTTGGAGTGTAAAGCTCCTAAAATCGGTCTATCTACTTATTTTTGACAGCTTTTCCGACGTTTCAACTCATTCTTCACGAGGAGGTACTCACGGCTGCTTTGTCCGGCAATCGACTTGTTTTCGGCGGCCCGGCGGAATAAGTAGGGCATTACGGCTTCAACGGGGCCGTAGGGAACGTATTTGGCTACATTGTAGCCGGCATACGCCAGATTGTACGAAATATTATCACTCATTCCCAGCAACTGGGCAAACCAGATGTGCGTATCATTGGGTGCAATCCGGAGTTCCTGCATCCGGTTGATGCAATAATGGCAACTGTATTCATTGTGAGTCCCGAGGCAAATCGACACGGTATCACGGTTATCGAGGCAAAACTCGACGGACTGGTTAAAATCGCGGTCGGTTTCGGCTTTCGTATGGTGGATCGGGTCGAGGTATTCTCCTTCGTGGGCCTGAATGCGTTCCTTCTCAATGTAGGCACCCCGGACGAGCTTAGCACCCAGAAAGTAGCCTTTGGAACGGGCTGTCTGCGTGCTTTTTTTCAGGTTATCGAAACTATCGGAGCGATACAACTGGTAGGTATTGTAAACAATACACTGCTGATGGTTATACCGGTCCATCATTTCGTAGGCCAGCTTGTCGATGGTATCCTGAATCCAGCTTTCTTCGGCGTCGATAAAAATCCGGACGCTGCGCTCGCTGGCTCTTTTACAAAGGACATCGACCCGTTGCCGAATTCGTTCGTAGGCATCCTGTTCTTCCTCACTCAATTCTGTTCCGGACTGGGCTTTTTCCAGCAGGTCGGTAGAACCGATTCCGGTAACTTTGAAAACGCAAAACGGAATGTCGTTCGATTCACTGGCGCGCTCGATGGTTCGCAGAATTTCCAGAACCGTTTCGTCGAAAGAGGCTTCGTTGTCTTCTCCTTCAACGGAATAATCCAAAATAGTGCCAACGCGCCCGCTGTGCAGTTTTTGGATGGTTTTTTCACAATCGCGGATGGTTTCGCCCCCACAGAACTGCTCAAAAATCGTACTCTTAATGAGTTTTTTTACGGGAAGTTGAAGTTTGAATGCCAGTTTGATAAAAAAAGTGCCTAAATTTACCAGCCAACCTTGATTCATCAACGCAAATAACCAATACGTTTTACGAAGTTTCCCGTTAGACTGGGAAGAGAAGGCAATCGATGTGTCTTCAAACGAGACGGACTTGGTGGTTGTGGCCCGCTGAACGATCGTTGGCATAGAAGAAGAACTTCGGTTTGACATAATCACTGTCTGATGCACCAACTTGTGATCCGAAAGTTAAAACTTGTTTTCGGTATTCCTAACACTGACCTGTAAACTTGTTTTAACATCGTTTTGTTGTCAGCGCAAAAGGGATGTAAAGTTAACTGAAAACGCCTGTATCTACAGCTAATATACTAAAATTTTTTAATAAAAAGTTCCCGGTAGAGTAATAGGAGTATTAAACGATTGAGTACGAGTATGAAGCCAAGTTTAGAAGTCCTGCCGCTGAATAGCTGGATAGAGACGAACGGAAAACCGCTCATTATATCGGGGCCGTGCAGCGCCGAAACCGAAGAGCAATTAGTTGAAACCGCCCGCCAGTTGGCTCAATTGGGTGCGGTTCATGTCATTCGTGCCGGTGTATGGAAGCCCCGCACACGCCCTGGCAGCTTTGAAGGCATGGGAGAAGCGGCTTTGCCGTGGATTCAGCGCGCCAAAGCCGAAACCGGGTTGCCGTTTGCGGTGGAAGTCGCCACCCCCGAGCACATCGAACTGGCGTTGAAATACGGTGTTGACATCCTGTGGGTTGGTGCCCGCACGACGGTAAACCCTTTTAATGTGCAGGAAATTGCGGACGCCCTACGGGGTGTCGACGTACCGGTTTTGGTAAAAAATCCAATTAACCCGGATCTGGCACTCTGGATTGGGGCCTTTGAACGGATTGCCGGAGCGGGAATCACCAAACTGGGCGCTATCCATCGCGGCTTCTCTACCGGTGAGGCTTCGAAATACCGCAACATTCCGCTGTGGCAAATCGCGATCGAACTGAAATCGATGTTCCCGAACCTGCCCATCATCGGCGATCCGAGCCACATGGCCGGTAAGCGCGCGTATTTGCAGGAACTGGCACAGATGCAGATGGATTTGAACTACGACGGTCTGATCGTCGAGTCGCACATCGATCCGGACAATGCGTGGAGCGATGCCGCTCAGCAATTGACGCCGGCGGCTTTTGGCCAAATGCTGGAGCACCTGCACATCCGCAAAGTGGATTCGCAAAACATCGAGTTCCAGGGTGCTATGGAGCAAATCCGGAGCAAAATTGACAACGTCGACCGGCAACTGGTTGAGATGCTGGCCGCCCGCATGGCCCTCGTCGAGAAGCTGGCCGAATACAAACGCGAAAACAACGTAACCGTCTTCCAGCCCGATCGTTGGAAGGAAGTACACGAAACGCGCGCAAAACAGGGCCAGAAAATGGGCCTGTATCCGGAACTCGTGGAAGAAATCTTCAAGATTATCCACATGGAGTCGATCCGGAAGCAGACGGAAGTGATGAACAGCAACGAGCAGAGCGCGTAACGCTGCGAGAGTAAAAAGCCAAAACACCAATAATATAATACCTGTCAGGTTTTGAAAACCTGACAGGTATTATATTATTGGTGTTTTGGCTTTTTACTCCAGCCGAACCGTCAGGGTCGAGCGGCTGTAAGCGCCGAAGCAACCCAGACCGCCCCGGATGTTGGTCGGAATCGGCACAGGTTCTGCAAACGGATTGCTTTCAACTTGCTGCTGTTGTCCCAACGCCTGGTGATACCGGTAAAAATCCTCATTGACATGACGTAAATCGGCCGTCAGCACAAACGGTTTGCTGAACAGCGTCGAAAAAAAAGGCTGGTTGGACGGAATCGAAGCGCCGATGTAGCCGGGATCAGAAACCGTTCGCCCGCCCTTGCTTTCCCGATCGGTATACAAACCCTGTTGCCCAACAAACTGAACCGGTTCGTGAATCGTCTTGTCGGGAGAACAGCCGGAACAGCGATAGGTGACGATTCCTGTCGTTTGGTAATAACCGGTTCGGCCGGACCAGGCATACCGAGTAAAAAAACGTTTTCGCACCTGATCGTTTTCCAGAACCACTTCCGAATCCAGCCGGACCTGCTGCAACGAAACCGCTTCGGGTACGGTGGTGCGGGCTTCCACCGATTGTCCATCCGGCGTTTGTACGCTTAACTGGTAAGTCTCTCCGGCTCGAATCGGAAACTGGTTCGGAGAAGCCCGGTAATAGCGGAGCCGGGGATGATAGGTCAAGACGATGCTACGGGAGCCGGTTTGCAGCGTTACGGTCGCGTTGGTGATCTCCAGATTGGTCACGGTTTCATCGTCCAGAATGGGGCGGGAACGGGCCACTTTGGCCGCCAGCACGGTGTCCTGGGGCGAAATAAAACAGGCCACCAGCAGTTTGACCGGCTGCTCCGCCAGTTGCTGAGGTTGCACTTCCTGCCGCAGATTCTGGCAGGAAACCAACCCCAAAATACCAATAAGCCATCCAAACTTTTTCATACCCTTGTCTTCAAAATGAAACCGTATAACTGACCGACGGCACCGCCGGGAAGAGTGAATATTTATACAGAACGCTTTTGGAATGCTTGCCCGCCCCCTGGTCTTTGCCTTCCAGCGAATAGTAAAAGGGATTCCGGCGGTTATACAGGTTGTAGACCCCTACTTCCCAGGTTCGGGCGTGGTGTTTTCGCTGTTTATAAAATCGACAACCGACATCCAGCCGGTGATAAGCTTCCGCCCGAAACCCGTTTCGCGGGCCGTATTCCTTGACGTTGGGTGCCGTTCCGAACAACTGCTGTTGCGGATTGCCGGAGTTCAACGCGGAAGTTGGGCGGTTTTCGTAACCGGAAAACCGGGAAATGGGCAACGTCAGTGCCTGTCCGGTTCCGTAGACCCAGGTTCCCGAAAGTGTAATACCAGGTTTGAGTTCATAGAGACCCACCAGCGAGGCATCGTGGCGACGGTCGTAGCGTGGGTGGAATTTCACGCCCCCATTCAGGGCCGGAAACTGCCCCCACGTCCAGGAAAGCGTGTAGCCCGCCCAGCCGGAAAACCGCCCGTTTTTTTTCTGCAAAAGCACTTCACTCCCGTAGGCCCAGCCCCGGCCGGCCGTAATGTTGCTTTCCCAGGGTTTGGCCTCGGCGGTCTGCGCGGGTTCGGTGGTCAGAAAACTCGCCCCTTCGGTGTAACTGATGCTGTTTTTCAGGCGTTTGTAATAGCCTTCGAGCGTCAGCGTCAGGTTTCGGGTGGGTTTTTCGGGATGAATAAAGTCTTTTGCAAAACCGACCGCTAGCTGTTGGGCCTGTTGCGGACGAATCCGGTCGGTGGTCGGAATCCAGAGGTCAGCGGGCAAACCGGTGCCGTTGTTCGACAACAGATGCGTATACTGCGTCATCAGCGCGTACGACACTTTTAGCGAGGTGGTGCTATCGATCTGATACGCCATCGACAGCCGGGGTTCGGGGCGAAAATACTGAACCGGTCGGCCCGTGCGCTGTCCGGGAATTTCGGGTCGCTCGACCGACTGTCCGCCAACCGAACCCGTTCGGAGCAGCAGGAAATGGCTGAGCCGAAAACCGGCATTCAAATTCCAGCGGGAAGCCGGTTTCCAGGTATCTTCGGCATACAGCCCCGATTCCAGCACGTCGATGAAAAGCCGGGGCGTGGCCGGGTCCACATCGCCGGTTGTTACCACGGCTCCGGGTGTAAACCGGTGTTGCGTGCTTTGGAATCCGAACCAAAGCTGGTGATTTTCCGGGAAGTATTCGACAGCGTATTTCAGTGACAGATCCCGAATCCCGGAGCGGTAGCGCAGTGAATACCGCAGGGCCGACGTATCTCGACTGCCGCTTTCATTGGCAACGGTCAGGCGGTATTGATTGTAAACGAGCGACAAATTGGCCAGCCAGCGTTCCGAAGCTACATGATTCCAGCGGAGTGTTCCCGTTGCGTTGCGCCAAGTAAGGCTTCCCTGCAACGGGCTATTGCCAGACTGCTGGCGGTTGGAAAACGCATCCCGGCCCCAATAACCGCTCAGAAACAACTGGTCTTTGCGGTTCAATCGGTAGTTCAACCGGGCATTCAAATCGTAAAAATAGGTGGTGTTCCGGGGCGATTGCGATCGGGAGGAAGCGGCAAACGGGCGGGTGACGAGATCGATGTAGGTTCGCCGACCTGCAATCAGGAAGGTGGCCGGGTGTTTCGCCGACTGTTTTTTGCCGAGCGGCCCTTCCAGCAGTAGGCGCGAAGCCACCAGCCCCAGACTGGCCTCTCCAGCTCGTTTTTCCGCATTGCCCTCCTTCGTCGTCACTTCGATGACGGATGAAAGCCGCCCGCCATACCGCGCCGGAAAACCGCCTTTGGTCAGTTCGACGTTCCGGACCACGCTGCCGTTGAACGCCGAAAAAAAGCCCAGCAAATGGCCGGAATTGTAGATTACCGCATCGTCGAGGAGAATCAGATTCTGGTCGGGGCCACCCCCGCGCACGTAAATTCCGGTCGTGCCTTCGGAGCCTTTCTGGACGCCCGGCAGGAGTTGTAGAACCCGCAAAACGTCTTTCTCACCCAGCAAAGCCGGTATTTTTTCAATTTGACGACCCGAAATGCTGAGCTGGCTCATTTGCGGAATGCGGCTGATGAGGGGCTGACTCGCTGATGAAAGCACCGTCAATTCGCGGAGCGTTTGCCCAACCGGTAGAAAGACCACGAGCGGCTGCGGACTTCGGGAAGAGACGGTTTTTGTTACGGTTTGATAGCCTACGAAAGAAAAAACCAGCGTCAGACTGTCATTACCCGGAAGGGTCAGGGTGAAAAAACCGTTTGGATCGGTTGTTGTACCGGCGGTTTTGTCGGACGTATAAACGTTGACACCAGCCAGCGGATTTCCCCGGCTTTCTTCAAAAACCGCCCCGCTAATGGTGTGCCGATCCTGTCCCGGACTGCTGAAGCCGGAAACTAGCAGGCACAGCACGCTAAGCAGGCGTTTCATCCGGCAGCACATTGATGGTAAATTGGTTATACAAGATACGATTTATCGGACAATGTCGATGATATTACCTCGTATTGCTGTGTACGAAAACGGGCTGGTTTTGGATGCGTAGCCGTGCTTATTTTAGGATAGCCGTAATCGTCGAGCGGTTGTAGGCCCCGAAGCAGCCCAGACCGCCCTGGATGTTAGTGGGAACCAGAACCGGTTCGGCAAACGGATTGCCACCGGTTTGGCTCTGGCGTAGAACAGCTTCCTGATACTGATAATAATTGGCATCGACGTGGAGCAGATCGATGACGCAATTGAGACGTTGAACGCGTTCAAACAGCGTTTGCTGGCTAAATCCATAGAACCGCAAAAAACCACGCGGTGAGTTCAGGATTTCACCGTCGCGCTGCCGGTCGTCAACCAGGTCACGGTCATCGCCGTTAGGCCGGTAATCGATTAAGTTGCGGACCCAGTTGGGCGTTGGCGCGTTCGGATAAGTAGACTGGAGCGGCAAATAATTGTACACGCCGGCAACCCGGTAAAAATTTTCTTCACCCGCGGGGTCCTGCCAGTTTAAGCGCACAAAATAGTCTTTACCGGAAAATCCATTCTCGAATGTTGGGATCGAATCCAGTACCACTTCTCGGGGAACAACCGCCTTTGGAACCGTGCAAACCGCTTCAACTTTCCGCCCGTCGGGGATTTGGACGGTCAGCGTATAGCGTTGACCAGCGACAACCGGGAACTTCTTCGGATCGGCTCCGTAATAGTATTGCCCCTGGTATTGTCCGTCACGGCGATCAAAAACAATCGAGCGAACGCCATCCGAAAGGGTAATGGTTGCGTTGCTCACCCGCTTGTCGTAACCACTATTTTCACCCAGAACCGGTTTCGACAGAGAAACCTCCGCCGTCAATACCGTATCCTGCGGAGCAATAAAGCAGGCTACGACGATCTTCTCGGTTTCGGCATTGATCAGTGCCGGGTCCACTTCCTGCTTCAGACTTTCGCAGGCCATCAGGCCGCTCAGGCAACACAAAACAGCGATACAGTTTTTCATACGGTTTTCAGAACTTGAAGTTGTAACTGATCGATGGCACAACGGGGAAAACGGAATACCGGTACAAGACGGTTTTGCTGGGTTTCCCTTGTCCCTGATCCTTGGTATCCAGCCCGTAAAAGAACGGGTTTCGGCGGTTGTAGAGATTATACACGCTGAATTCCCAGGTGCGTTCGTGGTGCTTTTTCTTTTTGTGAAACTGAACACTCAAATCCATGCGGTGATACGGTTCGGCCCGAAAACTGTTCTTCTGGGTACCGTATGCTTCAACCTGATTCCATAAGTTCAAATAAGGTGTATTACTGCTGTAGTAGGAATCATACAGGGGCTGGTGGGTTGCGGCCTGGTATTCGCTGGTGGGCACAGTCAGGGCCTGGCCGGTGCCATACACCCAGGTTCCGGATAGCGTAATGCGGGGACTGATTTCATAAATTCCAACGATAGATGCATCGTGTCGACGGTCGTAACGGGGGAAGAATTTCTGGCCAAAGTTCAATTCAGCAAACTGCCACTGTGTCCACGACAAGGTATAGCCCACCCAGCCTGAAAACCGACCGACCTTCTTCTGTAACAACACTTCCGCTCCGTACGACCATCCTTTTCCACGGGTTACGTTATCTTCCCACCGCACTTTTTCGGCCGAGGTGGGGTCATTGAGTAATAAAAAGCTGGCTCCTTCGCGGTAGTTGATGATGTTGTTCATCGTTTTGTAATAGCCTTCCACGGTCAGGGTCAGCCCCCGGGTGGCGCCTTTATCCGAAAAATCTTTGGCAATTCCAACCGCGATTTGTTCCGACTGCTGCGGTTTAACGCGATCCGTGGTCGGCACCCACAAATCGGTCGGCAACCCGATTCCGGTGTTGGAAAGCAAATGCACATACTGGTTCATGAGCGCATACGATGCCTTGACCGACAAACTGGGCTTGAGGATGTAAGCCGCCGAAATGCGCGGTTCGGGCCGGAAATAATTCACCTGTTTCTGCACAAAATGGCTCAGTCGCAGCCCCCCGTTGATTCGCCAGCGGCTGTTTGGTCGCCAGCTATCTTCCGCGTACAGTCCCGACTCCAGGACATCGATGGCGTCCACTTCCTGTTTAAACTGGTTGATGTCCGTATTTTTCAACACCACGGCGCTGGGCGTAAACCGGTGAAACGTGCTCTGGACACCGAACCGCAACGAGTGCTGGGGAGACGGATAAAAATCGACGTCGTGCTTGATCGAGAAGTCCCGGATACCCGAACTGTAGCGTAGCGAAAAGGCTTCCTGATCCTGAAAATTTAATTCATCAGAGGAAATCTGAAATTTGTAATTGCTGAAAATGAGCGAAGTGTTGGAGAAGGCTTTTTCGGAAATAAGATGATTCCACCGCAAGGTAGCTGTAGCATTCCCCCAGTTCAGCCCAATGTTAGTCCCTTCTTTTTTGTCGTTGACGTAAAACCGGTCCTGGCCGAAATAACCGCTCAGATAGAGTTTATTTTTCGGCCCGAAATCGTAATTGGCTTTGGCATTCAGATCATAGAAGTAATAACCCGCCATCGTTTCCCCGTTGGATTGTTGCTTGATGATGGGCCGGGCGACAAAGTCCAGGTACGTCCGGCGGGCCGACACCAGAAACGACGACGACCCCGCCCCCGATTTCTTTTTGGTCAATGGCCCTTCGAGCGTCAGCCGGGAGGCAATCAGGCCAATGCCGCCTTCGCCGTGGAGCTTTTCCTTGTTGCCTTCCTTCATGTTCATCTCGATGACCGACGACAGCCGCCCGCCGTAGCGCGCCGGAAAACCGCCTTTGATCAGTTCCACACTCTTGAGCGCATCGCCGTTGAAAACCGAGAAGAAACCGAACAGGTGATTGGCGTTGTAGACCACGGCATCGTCCATGATCACCAGATTCTGGTCGGGGCCGCCCCCACGCACGTATATGCCGGTGCTGCCTTCGGAGCCTTTCTGCACGCCCGGCATCAGTTGCAGCACTTTCAGGACGTCTTTTTCGCCCAAAAAAGCCGGTATTTTCTTGATCTGGTTAATCGGCACATCAATGGTGCTCATCCGGGCGCTTTCACTGACTTTCTCCTCGCCCGTGCGATTGCCGGTAACGGTCACTTCCGACAGCAGCCGACCGGGCGTCAACTGAATGTTCAAGTCGAGATTTCGCCGGAAAGCAACGGTTTGCTGCACGGATTCGTAGCCGACGAACGAAAAAGCCAGCGTGACGCTGTCCTCCGCCGGAAGGGTCAGGGAGTAAAAACCGTAGGTGTTGGTGACGGTGCCGGTCGAGGTGCCGGGCAGATAAATGTTAACGCCGATCAGGGCTTCCTGACTCCCTTTTTCACGGACATAGCCGCTGACGGTGAAACGATTGGTCGGTTTTTGCGCCCAGGCCGGTAACTCAGACAAGAAGAAAAGAAATAGAGAGAGTAGCGTGTGTTTCATCGTTCGGTATACAAATGAAGATGCTTCGATTCGTATACGATGAAGGAGATAAAATAGTGTGGAAAGGTTGGAAATTAACTCTTTTTAAGGACACGGTTTTGGATAGGAACGCGGATTCGGCGGATGGAACGGATCAAAACGGATTTTATCTGTACAAATCTGTTCAATCCGCGTTCCTATCATTTCACAATCTTCACTAACGTCGAACGGTTGTATGCCCCGAAGCAGCCCAGACCGCCCTGAATGTTGGTGGGCATCAACACCGGCTCGGCAAACGGGTTGTTCTGCGATTGGCGTTGCTGCTGGCGCGCCCGGTGGTAGGTGAAATAATTTTCATCCACTTGCAAAACCGACACCCGAATGGTCAGCGGTTTTGAAAATGCATAGCTTCCGGCGTACGTCATCTCTCGGGTGCTGTCATAGTACGAATAATCGAAGTTCAGCGGCACGTCGCCCCGCACCGACAGCAGCAATTGCCCATCCTGATTCTGGTCGGAAATGTATTGATCCTGTCGGCCAAAACCGATGAGTCCCCGCATCAGCACTTTGGACCCGGTGGTGTCAATGTGGGCTTCCGGGAAGCGGGGCGGCCAATTGAGGCACTCGCCGTAACCAGCCACCCGGTAATAATTGGTCTGACCCGCCGGGTCCTGCCAGATCGCCCGGACGTTGTATTGCCAGATGGGGGCAAGACCCGGCCCAACGTAGGATTGGGAGGAATCGAGTCTTAGTTCCGAAACCGGTATGTTGGCCGGAATCGTACAGGAACTGGAGACGGTTTCAAAACCCGGTGCTTCGACTTGAAGCATGTACGTTTTTCCCACCAAAACCGGCAACTGCCGCACGTCGGCGGTATATACCCGCAACGCCGGATCGAAAACCAGGGTCACGGTTTTTTCTTCACTGGCTATACGAACGGTGGCTTCCCGAACCGTATTGACCGAGTCGGTGACGATGTCGCCCAAAACCGTCTGCGAACTCGAAACCGAAACCGCCAGCACCGTATCCTGGGGCGACAAATAACCGTTCACCACCAGCTTGCGGTCGATGGGCGGCAGTTTGCTGGGGTCAATTTCGGCAACCAGATTCTGACAGGCCATCATAACCAGCAGCAGCAGCACAGACAAAGATGACAAACGAAGCATCATAACCGGTTAAAATTTAAAGCCGTAGGTAACCGATGGAACAATCGGAAATACGGAATAGCGTTGAAAAACCGTCTTGGTCGGCTGGTTGGTCTGTTCGTTCGTCACCGTGTTCAGTTGGTAGAAAAACGGATTTCGGCGGTTGTAGAGATTATAGACGCTGACCTCCCAGGTACGCTCGTGGTGCCGTTTTTTCTTGTGAAACTGGATACCAATATCCATGCGGTGGTAAGCCTCGGCCCGAAAACTGTTCTTCTCGCTGTAGTCGTTCACGGCCCGGCCGTAGCTGAAAAACTGGTTGATGAACGAGTTGTCGTTGTTGACAATCGGATTGACCTGGTGTGTTGCGGCCTGGTATTTCGCCAGCGGAACCGTCAGCGCATTGCCGGTGCCGTAGACCCAGGTGCCCGAAAGCGTGATGCGCGGATTGATTTCGTAAATGCCAACCACTGAAATGTCGTGCCGCCGGTCGTAACGGGGGTAAAACTTCTTCCCAAAATTCAGTTCCGGAAACTGCCACTGCGTCCAGGACAGCGTGTAGCCGGTCCAGCCCGTAAACCGCCCCAGTTTCTTCTGCAACAAAACCTCCGCGCCATACGACCAGCCTTTGCCCGCCGTGACGTTATCTTCCCAACGCACCTGATTGGCCGATTCCGGACTGTTGATCAGCAGAAAACTGGCCCCTTCGCGGTAGTTGATGATGTTGTTCATCGTCTTGTAATAGCCTTCCACGGTCAGCGTCAGTCCGCGCGTAGCCCCTTTGTCGGCAAAATCTTTGGCGATGCCGACGGCCACCTGCTGCGATTGCTGCGGTTTTACCTGATCGGTGGTCGGCACCCAGAGGTCGGTCGGCAAACCGATTCCGGTATTGGACAGCAGATGCACATACTGGTTCATTAGCGCATACGACGCCTTGACCGACAGCGAGGGTTTGATGACGTATGCCGCCGAAATGCGCGGTTCGGGCCGGACGTAATTCACCTGTTTCTGGATGAAATGACTCAGCCGAATCCCGGCGTTGATGCGCCAGTGTTCGTTGGGCCGCCAATTGTCTTCGGCATACAAACCGGATTCCACAACGTCGATGGCGTCGATTCGGGTGGTAAACTGATTGATTAGCGTATTTTGCAAAACCACCGCGCTGGGCGTAAACCGGTGGGCAATGGTCTGGACGCCAAACCGGATCGAATGCCGGGGCGACGGGTAATAATCGACATCGTATTTCAGCGAAAAATCCCGAATGCCGGAACTGTAGCGTAGCGAAAACTGGTCGGCCGTTTGCAAATCCTGCTCGTCCGACGAAATCTGGAATTTGTAATTGCTGAAAATCAGCGAGAGGTTGGAAAAGAGCCGTTGCGAAAACAGGTGATTCCAGCGGAGCGTCGCCGTGCTGTTGCCCCAGTCGAGGTTGATTTTGGTGGCGGTTTCCTGATCGTCGACATAAAACCGGTCCTGGCCGAAATAACCGCTCAGGTACAACTTGTTTTTGGGTCCGAAGTCGTAATTGGCTTTGGCGTTCAGATCGTAGAAGTAATATCCGGCCACAACCTGTCCGTCGGTTTGCTGTTTGATGAGGGGCCGGGCCACAAAATCCAGGTACGTCCGGCGGGCCGACACCAGAAACGACGACGACCCCGCCCCCGATTTCTTCTTGGTCAGCGGCCCTTCGAGCGTCAGCCGGGAGGCAATCAGGCCAATGCCGCCTTCGCCGTGGAGCTTTTCCTTGTTGCCTTCCTTCATGTTCATCTCAATCACCGACGACAGCCGTCCGCCATACCGCGCCGGAAAACCGCCTTTGATCAGCTCCACGCTCTTGAGGGCATCGCCGTTGAAAACCGAAAAAAAGCCAAACAAGTGATTGGCGTTGTACACGATGGCGTCATCGACAATGATCAGATTCTGGTCGGGGCCGCCCCCGCGGACGTAAATCCCGGTGCTGCCTTCGGAGCCTTTCTGAACGCCCGGCATGAGTTGTAGCACTTTCAGGACGTCTTTTTCGCCCAGAAAAGCCGGTATTTTCTTGATTTGGGCCACCGGAACATCGATTTTACTCATCTGCGGACTTTCGCTCACTTTTTCCTCACTGCGATTGCCGGTAACGACCACTTCCGACAGCAAACGACCGGGCGTCAACTGAACGTCGAGTACGGTATTTTTCCGGAAGGGGAGGGTTTCCTGTATGCTTTCGTAACCGACAAACGAGAACGACAGCGTCAGGCTGTCCTGAACGGGAATGGTCAGCGAATAGAAACCGTAGGTGTTGGTAACGGTGCCAGTCGAGGTGCCGGGCAGGTAGACATTGACGCCGATGAGGGCTTCGCTGCTCCCTTTTTCGCGCACATAGCCGCTCACCGTCGCGACGGACCGGGAAGAAGGCTGGGCGAGGGCGATAAAACCGCCCATCAAAAACACAAAATAAAACAGGAAGAAGTACTTCATTCAGGCATTCAATGAGCTTATTCTTTGTTAGTACGATAGAAGGCATTCAAAAAGTATAACAGAGACTGAAGTTAACAGTTTCGCTGGTGAAGAGTTACCAAGGTAACAACTCGATAGACTCATACGATGATGCTGAATTTTGATAAACTTTCACTCAATATTCCCGAAACAACCAAACCGCGGGTGGTCGTCATCGGTGGCGGTTTTGGCGGGCTCAATCTGGTGAAAAAGCTGAACGGCAAAGACTTTCAGATTGTGATGTTTGATAAACAGAACTACCACGGTTTCTGGCCGCTGCTCTACCAGGTGGCTACCGCCGGGCTGGAGCCTGACGCCATTGCCGAACCCATCCGCAAGATGTTCGACGAAGAGTACGAGGATTTTCACTTCCGGCTGGTGCGCGTTCTGGGCGTCGATCCGGTGGCGAAAACCGTGAAGACGTTGATCGGCGATCTTCATTACGATTATCTGGTCATTGCGACGGGAACGAAGGCTAATTTTTTCGGGAATGAGCAGGTTCAGAAATACTCCTTTTCGCTCAAAACCATTCCGGAAGCGCTGAACCTCCGCAGCCAGTTGCTGCAGTCGTTTGAGCAGGCCAGCATTACGGTCGATCCCGAAAACCGGGAAAGTTTACTGAATTTCGTAATTGTCGGGGCCGGGCCAACGGGCGTTGAGATGGCGGGTTCGCTGGCCGAAATGCGCAAACACGTTCTGCCGGGCGATTATCCGGGGCTGGATTTCAGCAAGATGAACATCTATCTGGTGGAAGGGCTGGAGCGGGTTTTGCCGCCGATGTCGCCGGAAGCCAGTGCCAAAACGCAGAAATACCTGGAAGACATGGGCGTGATCATCAAGCTGAAAAGCCTGGTCGATTCCTACGACGGCGACGTGGTGACGCTCAAAACCGGTGAGCAAATCCGGTCGCAGACGGTCGTGTGGGCGGCTGGCGTCACGGGCGCGCTCATCGACGGTTTGCCGAAAGAAAGCATTGTGCGCGGTGGCCGGGTAACGGTCAATGCATTCAATCAGGTGGAAGGATACAGCGATATTTTTGCCATCGGCGACATTGCTTTCATGAAAAGCGAAAAATGGCCGAACGGGCATCCGGGCGTGGCGCAACCGGCCATTCAACAGGGACAGCACCTGGCGAAAAACCTGCGCCGACTGATTCGCAAGGAGGAAATGACCCCATTTGATTATTTTGACAAAGGCTCCTTGGCAATTATCGGCCGGGTTCGGGCCGTCGCCGATTTGCCGGGCAACCTGCACCTCAGCGGTTTTGTGGCGTGGGTGGCGTGGCTTTTTGTCCATATTTACTACCTCATCGGTTTTCGGAGTAAACTGGTCGTTCTGAGCAACTGGATTTATCGCCTGTTTACCTACGAACGCGGTACCCGGCTGATCATCAGACCTTTTGTCAGAAAAGAAGACAAAGACGCTGAAGAGTTTGTAATGAAGAATGAAATCGGTTAACATTGCCTTACTATGATTCCCGTGATTTCAATGATTGACTATGATAAATTCTTCTGTTAGAATTCTGCTGGCTTCTTTTTTGGTCGTTAGCTCACTTACGGCTTCTGCCCAACCTACGCTCAACCCCGATACGGTGAAAGCCGGGCTGTTCGATATGGGCAAGATGTGGACGTTTGATAATCCACCTCAGGAGTATTTCCAGAAAACATACGGTTTTACACCCGATCAGAAATGGTTTGACGAGGTGCGGCTGGCATCGCTGCGGTTTGCCGATTACTGCTCGGCGTCGTTCGTTTCGGCGAATGGCCTGGTAATGACCAACCACCACTGCGCGCGGGAGTCGGGAACGGGGGTGCAGCGGAAAGGCGAAGATCTGAACAGCACCGGTTTTTTTGCCAAAACCTTCGCCGAAGAACGGAAAGTGGAGAATCTGTACGTCGATCAGTTGCTGAAAATCGAAGACATCACCACCCGCGTACAAGCCGCGATGGCGTTGGGAAAATCCGAAGCCGAGCAATTGCAGATGCGCGAGCGGGAATTTGCGACCATCAAACAGGAATTTGGCAGCCAGCCGGAATGGAAAGGGCTTGAACTGCAAACGATTACGTTCTACAACGGCGGGCGGTATTCGCTCTACGGTTTCAAACGCTACAATGACGTCCGGCTGGTGTTGATGCCCGAATTGCAACTCGGTTTTTTTGGTGGTGATCCCGACAACTTCACCTATCCGCGCTATGCGCTGGATTTCTCGTTTTTCCGGGTCTACGACAACGGAAAACCGCTGAAAACGACGCACTTTTTCAAGTTCAATCCCAACGGGATCAAGGAAAACGAACCGGTTTTTGTAACCGGAAATCCGGGTAGCACCGAGCGACTGAAAACCGTGGCCGAACTGGAATTCGACCGCGACCTGAAAATCCCGTACATCCTGCAACTGCTCCGCAACCGCGCCGATGCGTTGCAGATTTACAATGCCACGGCGAAAAGCGACAGCATCCAGAACGAAATTTTCAGTTTTGAAAACAGTCTGAAAGCCTACGGCGGCCAGTTGGAAGGCCTGCGCGATCCGTATTTGCTGGCCCGGAAAGGTGCTTTCGAGCAGCAGTTCAAAGCCGATGCCCAGCGGCTGGAAGGCGGACGCGGACAGGCGAAAGTGAGTACGGGTTCCGGCCAGAAGAGCGACGCGGCCAATGGCGCTGCCGGGTCGAAGGTCGATATCAACCTGAAGCTCTGGGACAACATTGCCACCAACGTGGGCGATCTACGGAAATACTACAAGGACAATACCTACCTGTCGCCCAGCGAACTGGCGCGGGGTGATTTGCTGGTGTTTGCCCATTTGCTGATTACGTATGCCGACGCGGCCCGCCAGAATCCCGGCCGGGCGGAACAGATCAAGAACCTGCTGGAAACGCCCAAACTCACCGACCGGGCGCTGGAAGAAGCCTATCTGGCGGCTCACCTGACCGAAGCCCAGGCGGCTTTGGGCAACGATGACCCCTACATCAAAGCGGCCCTGAATGGCAAATCGCCCAAAGAAGCGGCTGCCTATTTGATGAACAATACGAAACTGAACGACCAGGGCTACGTGAACGATCTGGTGACGAAAGGCCCGGCGGCCATTAGCGCCGACAACGATCCGTTACTGGCGCTTTCACGGATTTCAGTGCCGCGCTACCAGCAGGCATCAGCCGCCGTAAAGGCCATTACCGGTCGGCAGACAGTGTTGCGGAGTAACCTGGGGCGGCTGTTGTATGAGGTCTACGGAACCGGAATTCCGCCCGACGCGACGTTCTCGCTGCGGATCAACGATGGCATTGTAAAAGGATTTCCGTACAACGGAACCGTTGCACCGTATCAAACCACTTTTGCCGGTTTGTATGACCGGTATTACTCCTTCAACGGCAAATTTCCGTGGGCCTTGCCCAAACGCTGGCTGGCTCCCCCGGCCGAATTGCTGCGTCAGTCGATGTGTTTTGTATCTACGAATGACATCATTGGTGGAAATTCGGGCAGTCCGCTGATCAACAAAAACCGCGAAGCCGTGGGGCTGGCTTTCGACGGCAACATGGAAAGCCTGCCGGGAAGTTTCATTTTTGTTCCCGATAAAAACCGCACGGTTTCGGTCAATACCGGAGCTATTGTGGCAGCGATGCGCTACATCTACAAAGCGGATCGGCTGGTGAAAGAACTCGTCGGAAAATGAAGCGCATCATCCACAAACACCCGCTGGCGATCCGCTGGTTTCACTGGATCAACTTCCCGATTCTGGTCATCATGATCTGGAGCGGCCTGCTGATTTACTGGGCTTATCAGCCCTACAAAATCCAGATCGGCGATACCGTTCTGTTTAAATTTTTTCCGAACTGGTTTATTCAGGCCCTAAACCTGCGTCGGCGGCTGGCCGAGGGCATGTCATGGCATTTCGTTTTCATGTGGCTGTTCACGATCAACGGGGCTCTGTACGTTCTCTATACCTTTATTTCGGGCGAATGGCGGTTTCTGCTGCCCAACCGACGGTCGTTTCGGGAAGCCTGGCAGGTAATATTGCACGATCTGGGCATTCGTAAAACCGCCCCTCCGCAGGTGAAATACAACGGCGCGCAGCGGATTGCGTACACGGCCATTTTGCTAATGGGCATTGGTTCGCTGCTAACCGGTTTAGCGATTTACAAACCCACACAGTTTTCGGGGCTGACGACTTTAACGGGCGGCTACGAGAACGCCCGGATGTGGCATTTCATTCTGACCATCGGCTACGTTCTGTTTTTCGTGATCCATCTATTGCAGGTCGCCCGGGCGGGCTGGAACAATTTTCAGGCGATGGTGACCGGTTTTGAAGTGGAAAAGAAGTTGCCCGAAAAAACACCACCGGCCCCGACCACCCCGGCCTGACTAATCCTGAACCACTATGGCTACTGTTGATGATATCGAGGAAAAGCTTCCCGAAAAAAAGCCGCATCGCGAAGAGTTGACCTCCGAGCAGCAGATCCGGCGTCGGACCCTGAAAGCGTTTGCGTTGTTCGGTCTGGCCGGTGTTATTCCCTTTAGCCTCTGGAAATGGATCAAAATCCAACCCAAAGAAGCCGGGTTGCCGAAGGTGTTTCGCGAGGTGCTGAAGGTGAATGAAGAGGTGGCCAATGGCTATTTCAGCAACGCAAATCTGGCTCCGACTTTTCCGAAAGACTGGGCGGTCAAAAACGTACGGGTGAATGGCCGGGACGGTTTGCGGAGCGCGATCGACAAAGATGCCTGGCGGCTGAAAGTGGAGCAACCAGGCCGGAAAGCCCTATTGATTTCGCTCGATGAGCTAAAAGCTTTACCGAAGCAGGAGATTATTTTTGAGTTCAAGTGTATCGAAGGCTGGAGTCAGATTCAGCACTGGGGCGGGGTGAACTTTGCCGATTTTGCCAAAAAATACCAGTTGGGGCAGAAAGACGGCTCGGAAGCGTGGTATCCCTACGTCGGCATGAAAACGCCCGATGGTGGCTATTACGTTGGCATCGACACGCCCAGCGCCCTGCATCCGCAAACGATTCTGGCTTACGAAATGAATGGCGAGCCGCTTACTGATCCGCACGGTGCGCCCCTGCGTCTGATTATTCCGGTGAAATACGGCGTCAAAAACCTGAAACGCATCGGCAGCCTCTGGTTCAGCGACGAACGCCCCCGCGACTTCTGGGCCGAACGCGGGTATGATTACCACGTTGGGTTGTAGTCTCTCCGAATTGCAATTTTGGCCAGCAACGTGAAGCCTGAAAGGCTTATATCATTAACCCCGGATTTAAGCCGGGGCCATCCGCCACGTTCCGAATGCGTCCCAACCCTGAAAGGGTTGAATCATGTCCCGATGGTATAACTCCGTCGGGGTAACGCCCTCCCCGTTGGGGTAATGCCCTCCCCGTTGGGATAATGCCGTCCCCGATGGTATAACCCCGTCGGGATAACGCCCTCCCCGATGGTATAACCCCGTCGGGGTAACGCCTTCCCCGGATGTTATCCGGGGCTAGTGATGTAAGCCTTTCAGGCTTTGGGTGGTTGGTAGAGATCGGCTTTTTGTTATCTTCGGGAGTCATTCAGAAACAAACTCATGAAGAAACTTCTCCTCCTCACAGCCGCTTTCGGGCTGTTGTTTCCGCACGCCCACGCCCAAACCGGCAAACAGAAGATTACCGTGACCGACCTGACCCGCATCCGGCAGGTTGGGGGCGTCAAAACCTCACCCGATGGTAAACACGCGGTTTATACACTGACGACGATTGAACCGGATGCCGAGAAAAAAGACGAATACGAGTATAAGACCCATATCTTCCTAACCGGCTTAAAGCCCGGTGATCCAAAACCGCTGACCAACGGCAGCGAAAGCGCCCGGCAGCCCGACTGGTCGCCCGATGGCAAGTCGATTGCGTTTGCGCGGACGGTGAAAGGTAAATCGCAGATTTTTGTGATGCCGCTCGATGGGGGCGAAGCCTGGCAGTTGACCAAACTGAGCTACGGGGCCTCCAGTCCGCAATGGTCGCCGGATGGCAAACGGATTCTGTTTACAGCGAGTGCTTCGTTGTCCGACATTCTGAAAGACTCGCTGCTGAACCGGGGGAAAACCGTACCGGCCTGGTCGTTGGAAAAACCGGGTTTTGCTACCAATGAATTTATCAAACCGGACAAAACCGTGAAGGCGAATCCCGACGGATCGTTGGCCGAAATCCGGGCCTATCTGAACAAGGATGTGGAGGATAAAAAAGCAAAAGTCATCAACCGGCTCAATTTTCAGGGCGAATCGACCACCGAACCCGAGTTGAGTTTTACGCACCTGTATGCGGTCGAGGTTAAGGAGAATGCGACGCCGAAACCGTTGACGCACGGTTTTTATTCGTTTCAGGCCCCGGTCTGGATGCCCGACGGGCAGGGTATTCTGGCCGTAACCGACCGCGACACGCTCCGGCACCCCGACCGTGAGCAGGATGCCGCGCTGATCTGGCTGGCCGCCGATGGGTCGGGCAAACGGATCAGCCTGTTGTCGGAAGCCGGGAAAACGTATTTCTCGCCCTCGGTTTCGCCCGATGGTCGCCAGTTGGTTTTGCTGACCAATTCGGCGCAGGGCGTTAATGCCGGGCAGCTTGCCATGGCCGCCCTGAACGGTACGTCGGTTTCTGATTTAAAGGTGGTTGCCTTCGACCGGGCGGCCGGCAACCTGAAATGGGGAGCGGTGTCGGTGGCGGGTTCGAAAAAGAGAAAAGGCACCTCAACAACAGCTTATGCGGTATTTTTTACGGCCTCATCGAACGGTGGGGTGCCGCTCTACCGGCTTGACCCGGCTACGAAGCAGGTGACGCAACTGTCGGATTTTGACAGTGGAATCAGTGCGTTCGATCTGGCGGGCGATCAGATGGTGTTTGCCAAAACCGCCGTCGCCAATCCATCGGAACTGTACATGGCAGCTTATACGGGTGCTACGACGCAAAAACCGCTTACCGCCAATGCGGTTAAACTGAGCAATCACAACGACTGGGTGGCCGGAAAAGCGTTGAGTTTTCCGGAAAAACGGACCTATAAAAATTCGAAAGGGCAGACGGTCGAGTACTGGATTATGAAGCCCACGGCAGTGGCCGCAAACGAAGCGTCCGCTTCCACGAAAAGATACCCCTTACTGCTCAACATGCACGGTGGTCCGACGGCGATGTGGGGACCCGGCGAAGCGTCGATGTGGCACGAATTTCAGTATTTCTGTTCGCAGGGCTACGGCGTAGTGTATGCCAATCCACGGGGATCGGGCGGCTACGGGATTGATTTTCAACGCGCCAACGTCAAAGACTGGGGGACCGGCCCGACTGAAGACGTGCTGGCAGCCGCGACCGATGCCGCCAGGGAAGCCTGGGTCGATACGAGTCGGCAGGTGATTACGGGCGGTTCGTATGCGGGCTATCTGACGGCCTGGATTGTGGCCCACGACAACCGTTTCAAGGCGGCTTTTTCGCAGCGCGGGGTGTATGACCTCACGACCTTCATGGGCGAAGGCAATGCGTGGCGGCTGGTTCCGAACTATTTCGGGGGCTATCCGTGGCAAAAGCAGGTTGCAGAAACGCTGGAAGCCAATTCGCCGTACACGTTTGTCGAAAACATCAAAACGCCCCTGTTGATCAAACACGGTGAAAACGATCTGCGGACGGGCGTCATCCAGAGTGAAATGCTTTACAAGAGTCTGAAAATACTGGGTCGCCCGGTCGAATACGTTCGAATGCCCGGCGGTACGCACGAGATGAGCCGAACCGGAAACGTTCGGCAGCGGATTGACCGGATGCTGCGGATTTACGAGTTCTTCGAGCGGTATATCGGCGAAAAGAACAACCGGCAATAGATAGGAGCGCGGATTGAACGGATGCAGCGGATTGAAACAGATTTTATCCGTGGAAATCCGTTGCATCCGTTCAATCCGCGTTCCTATCTATTGGATTTTAAGGAGAAATAATTTTACGTTACCAATGGTTACATTTGGCAAATGATATTTTTTTGAAAATTTTGTACGTATATACTTAAAAAAGTGACAATTTAATTTGGCAAATATATTGTTTTGCTTACTTTTGGTATATCGACAAACCACAGTGACTTCTTTCTTTCTATAGGGCAATCCGCTGGCCGCACTACCGGAAAGCCCTGACCGGATCAAGCATTTCCTGCATGGAGCAGGGAGGGTCCGGGTTCACTGCCTGAGCAATTCAGCGCAGCTCGATCATTCCGTTTAGCCTTAATCAAACCAATTACCGACAATCTGGCCGGCACGGTTTTGCTTTGTCCATTCGGACCAAAACAGCACCAGAAAGTTCGGACAAAGCACTGAATCCAGAGCCAATCCGAATTGTCAGTCATTGTCATGCGCCCGGTTGCGGAGGGCGGTTCGGCGAAGCGGCCAGTGTCCGGCCGTCCAACGCTCCGGGTTTGCATGACAGTGGACGCGTTCAACTATCCATCTTTAATGCACTTTGTTAACCTAGCTAATTATGAGGAAAACGCTACTATTACTAGTAGGGATGATCTGGTTGTCGGTAGTGGTTGCTACGGCCCAGACACGTACGCTTACCGGTACCATTCTGGCGGCAGAAGAAGGACCTCTCCCCGGGGCCAATGTCGTCGTGAAAGGCAGTACGACCGGAACGACCACCGACAATGAGGGCAAGTTCACCCTGAAAGTTCCCTCCGAAAACGCAACCATTATCATTAGCTCCATCGGTTTTCTGACCGAAGAAATCGCCATCGGCAATCGCTCTACGCTTGATTTAACCCTTAAAACGGACGTCAAATCGCTGTCTGAGGTCGTTGTAACGGCTTTTGGGGTGGAGAAAGAAGTGAAATCACTCGGCTACGGGGTGCAGGAAATCAAAGGTACGGCACTCACCGAAGCGCGTTCATCCAACGTCGTCAACGCCTTGTCCGGTAAAGTGGCCGGTTTGCGGGTTAGCTCCAACGGCGGTCCGGGCAGCGGTTCCACCATCCAGATTCGGGGTGCCTCATCGGTTTCGGGTAATAACCAGCCGCTGATTGTGGTCGATGGCGTACCGATTCAGCAATCCTTCGATAAAACGTACGGTTCCGGAATTTCCGAAGTCAATCCGGATAACATCAAGGAAATGAGTATTTTGAAAGGCCCGAATGCGGCTGCTCTCTATGGCTCACGGGCGGCTAACGGGGTCATTCTGATTACGACCAAAAATGGATCGGGAACAAAAGGCATCGGTGTTGAAATCAACTCCAACGTCACGTTCGAACGCCCGTGGATCAAACCCCAATTCCAGAACACATACGGTGGGGGAAATGGCTACCGCACCTGGTATAACGACGGTTGGTCGGGTGCCATTACTGATCCACTCGAAATTCAGCAATACCGGGCGGCTTATCCAACGGCTCCCCTGACCGGCACCGAAGGTACCGACGAAAGCTGGGGCGGCCCGATGGACGGTCGGCTGGTTCGGCACTGGTGGTCGGGCAAGGAAGTGGCTCCGCTGACACCCAACCCCAACAATTGGGAAGATTTTTGGCAAACCGGCCAGACCATTACGAACAGCGTCGCGGTTTCGGGCGGGAATGACAAAGGAAGCTTCCGTTTGTCGGCCGGTCGGCTCGATCAAAAAGGACTGATTTACTACAACGACTTCTACCGGAATAACTTCAAATTTAATTCCGCCTATAACTTCACCCCGGCATTTAGTGCAACGGTTTCGGCGGAATACATCAAATCGGGTGGTAACCGGAGCTACAGCAGCGGTCAGGAGTTTATCTGGGCACACCGGCAAACGGATTACACCAAATTACGCAACTGGCGGGATTACACCGATGTTCACATCCAGCGGGCCCTTCCCGGCAAACCCGCCGATACCGATCCCCCGAACTGGCAGCACACGTTCTTCACCAATCCGTATTATTCTTCGGAGTTGCTGCCGTCTAACAACGAAAAAGACCGGCTGGTGGGCAACATCGCGCTGAACTACAAAATCCTGCCGTCGCTGAGTCTGATGGTCCGGAGTGGAACCGACGTCTGGACCGATACGCGGATCAGTGTCAACAATTTCGAGCGGGTTCGGAACGGAAACCGGACGCCCGGTGCTTTCACGGAAGAAATTCTGCGTCGCCAGGAAACCAACCACGACGCCATCCTGACGTTCAACAAAGCCCTGAATTCGGATTTTTCGACCAATATTCAGGTCGGTGCGATCTCCCGGACAAACTATTACAAACGCAATTCGCTCGCCGTGGGTGAACTGGTGGTCGACGGGCTCTACAATGCCTCCAACGCCAACCCCAGCCGGAACACGGCTCAGAGCGCGATTGAAAAGTCGCAGGTCAACAGCGTATTCGGATCGCTGGAAGTAAGCTACAAAAACGCGCTCTTTCTGAACGCCACGGCCCGCAACGACTGGTCGAGCACGCTACCCTCAAACAACCGCTCGTATTTCTACCCGTCCATCTCGGGGAGTGCGGTGATCACCGATCTTCTGAATGTGCAGAGCAATATTATTTCGTTCGGTAAGATTCGGGCAAGCTGGGCGCAGGTTGGAAACGATGCGTTGCCCTACCAGTTGCTGCAAACGTTCCGAGCCGGAACTTCCTGGGCGGGATCGACGCCGGAGTTTTACGAAAACACCCAGATTGCCAACTCCACGCTGCGGCCGGAAATTACGACCGGAACCGAGCTGGGGCTTGACGTCCGCTTCCTGAAAGGTCGGATTGGCCTGGACGTAACGTATTACGATCAGCTCTCCCGCGATCAGATTCTGGCCGTTGAGATCTCGAAATCAAGCGGTTACAACTCCCGCGTCTTGAACGCCGGTAAAATCTCCAACAAAGGTCTTGAAGTGGTGCTGACCGGTACGCCCGTCAAAACCGCCACCGGTTTTAGCTGGGAAACGACCCTGAACTTCTCCCGCAACCGCAACAAAGTGCTGGAACTGGCCGAAGGGCTGACGACCTACACCCTGGCCACCCGGCAGGGATTGATCACGGAAGCGCGGGTAGGACAGCCGTACGGCAGCTTCTTCGGAACCGGGTTTGAAAAAGCCCCCGATGGACAGCGGATTTACAATGCCAATGGCTTGCCGGTAATTTCGACCACGCCCCGCACGCTGGGCAACGTGCAGCCAAAATGGACGGGTGGCTGGTTGAATAGCCTGACCTTTAAAGGCTTCTCGGTTTCGGCCCTGGTGGATGTGAAATGGGGTGGTGACTTCTTCGACGAAGGCACCGGAACCGCCCGCTGGACGGGTCAGTACGAAGAAACGGCCGTGGGTCGCGAAGAAGGGGTGATTGGCAAAGGCGTCTACAACGCCGGAACGGCCGAAGCACCGAACTACGTCCCCAACACGGTGATTGTACCGGCTAGAACCCTCATTGCTTACAACAACCCGCGCAGCTACCACGAAGCGTCGATTTACGACGGCAGCTACATCAAACTCCGCGAAGCTACGATTGGCTACCAGCTACCGGCGGGTTTCCTGAACCGGGTCAAAATCCGCTCGGCCAAGATCTCTCTGGTGGGCCGCAACCTGGCGATGCTGTTCAAAAACACCACCCACGTCGATCCTGAAGTGGACCGGTTCGGGGCTAACCAGCAGGGCTTTGCCTACGGCGAATTGCCCAGCTCGCGCAGCATCGGTGCCAACCTGAGTCTGTCATTTTAATTCCGACCAAACGATTTGACTATGAAGATCATAAAAGCACTTTTTGTGAGTATCGGTTTGATGACGCTGGCGGGTTCCTGCACGTCGGAGTTTGACGAAATGAACGTCAGCCCGAACGATCCGACCGCCATCAGCCCCCAGTATCTGTTGCCCTATGCCCTCGAAGCGTCCGTTGATCGCTATTGGGGCGTCCGGACCCGTTTCGAGCGTTTGAATCTGGATGGGGCCATGTGCTGGATGCAGTATCTGACCCGCAACATCTACTCGAACGAGGGAGATAACTACGAAGTTTCGGTTGGTTTTTACACCAACAACTGGAAGGGATTTTTCAACGACGCTCAGGTAAACTACCAGCGGATTATTACGCTGGCCGGGCCGGGCGGCAAATTCGAAAATGCCAATTACGAAGGCGTGGCGCTGGTGATGCGGTCGTGGGTATTTTCGTTGCTGGCCGATGTCTACGGCCCCATTCCGTATACCGAAGCGCTGAAAGGCACGGCTGAATCGCCGAACTACACGCCGGTTTATGATCCGGTCGAAACGGTGTATGCCGGTTTGCTGAAAGACCTGAAAACCGCCAACGAAAAGTTGAGCGTGACGGGCCCGGGCATTGCCGGTGATATTCTGTACGGTGGTGATATTCTGAAATGGAAGAAGTTTGCCAACTCACTGCGGTTGCGGCTGGCAAACCGTCAGGCCGTGAAAAAATCGGCGGAGTCGAAAGCCGTTATGGCCGAGATTCTGGGTAATGCAACGACGTATCCGGTTTTTACGAGCAACGCCGACAACGCCAAACTGACTAACTCCGCCGTATTGCCCAGCAACAACGAGTGGCACCAGGTGATGATTCAGGACGGCCGGACCGACTGGAACATCAGCAAAACACTGGCCGACCGGCTGAATGAACTGGGTGACAGCCGGATTACGGTCTATGCCCAGCCCAACAAAGCCGGAAAATACGAAGGTCATGCCAACGGATTGCCCGATGCGGTTGCTACGGCTTATCTTGGAACGAGTTCCTTACTGGGAACGTACTTTACGGCCCCGACGGCTCCGGCCGTCATCATGACATTTTCGGAACTGAACCTGATTCTGGCCGAAGCCGCTGCGGATGGCGACATCACGGGCAGTGCACAGACGTATCTGGAAAAAGGCATCACCGCTTCCTTCGAACAATACGGCTTGACGGTACCCGCCGGGTATCTGGCCAAAGTAGGAACCGCTACCAAAACGACCATCATGGAGCAGAAATGGATTTCGTTGTTCGGACAAGCCATCGAAGCCTGGACGGAATACCGCCGGACGGGATTGCCGGTGCTGCCTGCGAAAGATTCCCGGTCGGTTTTCTCGAACGATGGCGTTTTGCCAACCCGCCTGAAATACCCCACTTCGGAGTATTCCCTGAACAAAGTGAGTCTGGATAAAGGCATATCCCTGCTCGGTGGAGCGGATGATATGAAGTCTAAATTGTGGTGGGTTGAGAAATAATTATAATTAACCATGAAGATGCGTATGAAGAGCTATAAATACCTTATTTTAAGTGGCTTAACGGTCGTGAGCAGCCTGCTCGCCGGGTGTGAAAGAACGGAAGATCCCTTTGTCGATCGCGTCGTTGCGCCGGTTTTGGTGCTGGTCGATGGGGCCTCCGACGGCGGTGGACAAACCGCCGAACCGGTGGTGACGCAGAAAATCACCGCACCGGTCGTGATGACCGTGAAAATTCTGGAACTGGACAAAAGCGGTATTCTGGACTATAAGGTGGGCATCGACTCCATTCCGGTAGCGTCATTAACTGTCAAGCTGATGAAACGGGAGGTGAAAGGCACGGCGACCGTCATGACGGCGATTGCCGATCTGAAAACCGATGCCACCGGAAAGGCCACTTTAACCAAAACCTGGGCGGAACTCGGTATTGCAGCGCCCGCCGTCGGCAGCAGTGTGTCGCTGACCTGGACGGGCGAATACAAAGGCCAGGCGTTTTCCCGGTTGTCGCGGGTTCAAGGGGTAAATTAAACGAAAACAAATATCTAACCACTTCTTTATTATGTCTCTTAATCGTCGTGAATGGCTCCGGTCCGGATTGCTCGCGGGTGTCGGTTTAGCCGCAGCCCCGGCCGCGTATTGTGAACCCTGGCTGGACAAGGCTGCACCAGCCGGTGCCTTACCGCCAACGGCTCCCAAAGGTGCGCTAAAAGCACGTCTGTCGGCCAACGAAAATCCGTATGGTCCATCGCCAAAGGCGTTGAAAGCGATTAACGAAGCCGCTTCGGATGGCTTTTTGTATCCGTTTTCTTACGGCGCGCAATTGCAGAAAATGATTGCGGATGAGGAAGGGGTGGCACCGGAGCAAATTCTGCTTTCGGCGGGTTCGGGCGCACTGCTGCACGCAACGGCTTTGCAGTATGCCTATGCCAGTCCGGGCAGCAGCGTTCTGTCGGCCGACCCTACCTACGAACAACTCGTTCGGGCGGCTGTGATGCACGGCATGACGTGGGACAAAGTACCCCTGACCAGCGGTTCATACGACCACAATCTGGAAGAAATGGAGAAGAAGGTCAACGACAAAACCGGTCTGGTATACATCTGTAACCCCAACAACCCGACGGGCGTTACGATCAATCCGGAAAGCCTGCGGGCGTTTGTGGACCGCGTTTCGGCGAAAAAACCGGTATTTGTGGATGAAGCCTACATTCATTACACCGGCGATCCGAAGAAGTACACGGTGATCGAAAACATCAAAAAAGGCCAGAATGTAATGGTGGCCAAGACGTTCTCGAAAATCTACGGCATGGCCGGTTTGCGGATGGGATACATGGTGGGCCAGCCGGATACACTGAAAGCCATCTCGAAGTGGGGCGGAGGAGCCGGTAACCTGAGCATGACCACGTTGCGGGCTGCGCTGGCGTGTTACAAAGACGAAGAATTTATCAAATATTCACTGGGCAAAGGACTGGAAGCCCGTGAGTTTTTGTATGCCACGCTGAAGCAGAACGGCTACACTTACCTGCCATCCGGCACCAACTTCGTGTTGTTCCCGATCCGGATGAAGGGCGACGATTTCACCAAGAAAATGATGGAAAATGGCGTGAGCGTTCGGCAGTGGAAATTTGACGGTCAGTTCTGGTGCCGTGTGAGCCTCGGGACGATGGATCAAATGAAATACTTCGCCGATGCGCTGAAAGTTATTTCGTAAGTCCTCACGGACTTTCGTACCATGAAATCGCTTCCGAAGGCTTACCTTTGGGAGCGATTTCTATATAACCACCTATGTCCGTTCACATTTCATCTCTGGCCGAAAGCTTGCCGGCTTTTCTAAAGCAGCACAATTATTCGGCCATTGCGGTTCTGGCCGATGCAAATACGAAGCGTCTTTGCTATCCGGCGATAAAAAATTTTTTACCGAAACATAAGATTATTACGGTTCGGGCGGGGGAAGAATTCAAGAATTTAGCGACTTGCGAAACCGTTTGGCAGGCCCTGACGGACGCCCAATTTGACCGTCACGCCCTGCTGATTGATCTCGGAGGGGGCGTAATTGGGGATTTAGGCGGTTTTTGTGCCGCTACCTACAAGCGGGGCATCGATTTTATTCAGATTCCGACCACCTTATTGTCGCAGGTGGATGCGAGTGTGGGCGGAAAGTTAGGTATTGACTTTCACGGATTTAAAAACCATATTGGGGTCTTCAAACTACCGGAAACCGTTCTGATCGACACCATTTTCTTTCAAACCTTACCGGAGTTGGAGTTGCGGTCGGGTTTTGCCGAAATCATCAAACATTGTCTGATTGCCGACGCGGCCAAGTGGAACGTCATTCGTCGCCGGGATCTGCACCAGCAGGACTGGAATGATCTGGTGGCGCATTCGGTGGGCGTGAAAAAAAATATTGTCGGGCAAGATCCAAACGAGAAGGGAATCCGTAAAGTATTAAACTTCGGTCACACGCTGGGACATGCGCTCGAAACCCATTTCCTGGCCGATCCCAAACGCCGGTTGCTGCATGGCGAAGCCATTGCCGCCGGAATGATTGCCGAAGCTTTTATTGCCAAACGCAAAGGGCTGATCGAAACCGGGTTGCTGGAACAGATTGAAGAGTACCTGTTTTCCATCTACGGCCGGGTCAAACTGACGGATGCCGACCTGGAGCCGGTGTTGAAGCTGACGTTGCAGGACAAGAAAAACCGCAACGGCGAGGTTCGGATGGCCTTGCTGGACGGACCGGGAAGTTGCACCTACGATGTGCTGGTGACGAAAGCAGAAATGCGCCGGGCATTGGATTACTATCGAACCTAAACTAGTCTGTAAGCAGGGCCGTTCACGCGGTTTTTTGAACCTTATAGCTAGACACTTACTATACCAATAGTACCATTCATTTTTAACCAGTTTGTCTATACGATTCAAATTTACAACCCTGTTAAACAGTCCGTTTATGAAACATTTTATCGGCGTTCTTGTGTTACTGGCTGTGGTTTCGCTGGCCGGATGCATGCCTGGGAAATTATTCGTTGAGCACGATTACAGCTACGAAGGGCATTTTAAAAACTATGAATCTTTTAACTTTCTGGAATGTGAGTACATCGACTCTACTCTGCTCTGCTCGGACATCCAGGAAGCCATTCGTCACCAGATGGAAGCACGGGGCTATAAAGTGGCCAACCGGGGTCCCAATTTGCTGATTTCCTACAACATTTTCCGCAACGACCTGCGTTTCAGAGGCTACCAGCAACCGGTTATCAAGGATTGGGTGGTGAGTGAAGACGGCGACGCAACGTACAAGCGCATCGACTACAACCTCGACGAAGGAACGCTGATGATTTCATTGATCGATGCCGATACCTATCAGGTCATCTGGAAAGGGTACGCGTCGAGGGTAACCCGAAATCCGAACTTCAAGAATAATTATTTCAAGGGCATTGTCCGATCCATCTTCGATCAGTATCCGCTGATGGCGTCTGCCCGAAAGTGAAGTAAGAGTTAACTAGTGAAAATTGAATAATGAATATTGAACGCTGAATAGCGAATAACGAAATAAGGAGGCAACGCCACTTCGTTATTCGCTATTCAGCGTTCAGTATTCGTTATTGATTGGTCGGTGTTGTCAACTGTTTAAACACCCCCTCCAGATTGCTTTCCTGCTGTTTCAGGCCGACGAGGGTCAGGTTTTTATCGGCGGCTAACCGGAAAACAGCCGCTCGCAGGTCGCTGTCTTGGTGGGCCGTCAGCCGATAGCGGTTTTCGCCCAGTGCCTCGATGCGCAGAATACCGGGAAGCGTGTTCAGGACCGAAACATCCTCCAGATCCCGCTCGAATTCGGCCACGACGGCGACCGAACCGTCGGATGTTTCCCGCAACTGACTCAATTGCCCATCTGCCACAATCCGGCCCCGGTTGATGATGATGACCCGCTCGCAGAGGGCTTCGACTTCCTGCATGATGTGGGTTGAAAACAACACGGTTTTTTCGCGGCCCACTTCCCGGATCACCTGGCGGATTTCCGTAAGCTGATTGGGGTCGAGTCCCGTGGTGGGTTCGTCCAGAATCAGAACGGGCGGGTTGTGAATCAGCGCCTGCGCCAGCCCGACGCGCTGCCGGTAGCCTTTCGACAACTGGCCGATTTTCTTGCGTTGCTCCAGTTCCAGCCCCACCAGCCCGATCATTTCCGTCACCCGCTGGTTCAATACAGAACCCCGCAAACCGTGGAGCGATCCCGCGAAGTGCAGAAACTCCTTCACGTACATGTCGAGGTAGAGCGGATTATGCTCCGGCAGATAGCCCAAACTTCGCCGTACATCGATTGAATTCGTTCGAACGTCAAAACCATTCACGACAACCGTGCCTTCGGTAGGGGGCAGATACGCTGTCGCAATTTTCATCGTCGTGGACTTGCCTGCCCCATTGGGTCCCAGAAATCCCACGATCTCACCCGGCTGAACGGAAAAGGAAATCTCATCGACCGCGCGCTGGGCCGCTTCGCCGGTTCGGGCGTAGAGTTTGGTCAGGTTTTGTACCAGAATAGACATCGGTCAATACAAAAATGCAAAGAGACAGCGTGCAAGGTAAAAAAACAATGCGAAGTCCCTCTATTAACGGCGATTTTGGAAAACCGCTTTTAATACCAAAAACAATTTTTATTTTTAGCCTTCCGTTCAACCTGAAACGGGTTGAAACAACTGCAATGAGAACGAAGTACATCGGCATGGTAGTGGGTTGCCTGATGGCCATCAGTACCTGGGCGCAGCGACCGGCGACCCAAAGTCCCGCACTGGAACACATCGATATTCTCAGTCATCCGCCGGATGTCCTCACCAACTGTGACAGTGCCCAAACGCAGACGGAGATGAATTTATGCGCCCAGATGCGGTTTCAGAAAGCCGACCACGAATTGAATGCCGTTTACAAACAGTTGATTGGGCTGGTTTCGAAAGACGAGAAAGCCATCGTGATGGAAGCCCAGCGGCAGTGGATCGTTTACCGCGATGCCCACTGCAAGATTTACGAGAAAATGTACGAAGGTGGTTCCGCGTTGCTGATGGTGATTGCCAATTGCAAGGAAGCCACCACCCTGAGCCGGATTACCGAATTAAAAGAACTAGTAGCCGAACGAAAACTTAGACAATAGACGCCAGCCTTATGAGTGACTCTGTATTCCGGAAAAAATCGGTTGTAAAAGCCATCGCCGATGTGGACGAAGGGCATGCGTCACACATGAACAAGGTGCTGGGCGTCCGCGACCTGACTTCGTTTGGAATTGCGGCCATCATTGGAGCCGGTATTTTCAGCACCATCGGACGGGCCAGTGTCAACGGCGGTCCGGCGGTTTCGCTGCTGTTTGTCTTTACGGCCATTGCCTGCGTCTTTACGGCCCTCAGTTACGCCCAGTTTGCCTCCACCGTGCCGGTCAGTGGAAGTGCGTATACCTACGCGTACGTGTCGTTTGGGGAGATTTTCGCCTGGATCATCGGTTGGGCGCTCATTCTGGAATATGCCGTCAGCAACATGGTTGTAGCTATTTCATGGTCCGAATATTTTACGTCGATGCTCGAAGGGTTCGGAGTCCATTTTCCGTCGTATTGGGCAACTGACTACGGATCGGCGGCCAAAGCCTATGCGCTCGTGCAGGCCAGTGCTGCCCCCGCCACTCTCCCCGAGAATACGCGGGAACTGGCGCAGGCTTTTCAGGATGCTCCGGCACTCGGAAGTTTGAAATTCATTGCCGACTTGCCCGCTGGTTTTGTCACGGTTTTGATTACGGCTTTGGTCTACGTCGGTATAAAGGAATCCCGGGCTGCCAGCAACCTGCTGGTGGTTCTGAAACTAGCCGTCATCGGCCTGGTCATTGCCGCCGGAGCCTTTTACGTCAAACCGGCGAACTGGTCACCGTTTGCGCCCAATGGCGTTGCGGGGGTGTTAAGCGGAGTGGCTTCGGTGTTCTTTGCCTTCATCGGTTTCGATTCCATCTCGACTACGGCGGAAGAGTGCAAAAATCCGCAGCGCGATTTGCCCCGGGCGATGATTTACTGTCTGATTATCTGTACGGTTTTGTACGTGCTGATTACGCTGGTGTTGACCGGGATGGTAAATTATAAGGAACTGGGCGTCGATGATCCACTGGCGTATGTTTTCCAGAAAGTGGGACTCGACGCGATTGCGGGGGTGATTTCGGTTAGTGCCGTTGTTGCCATCACCAGCGCGTTGCTGGTGTATCAACTGGGCCAGCCCCGCATTTGGATGACCATGAGCCGCGACGGTTTGCTGTGGCCGCGTTTCTCCAAAATTCATCCGCGCTACCGGACGCCTTCGTTTGCCACCATCGTAACCGGTTTTCTGGTTGCCATTCCGTCGTTGTTTCTGGATATGCAATTTTTTATCGACCTCACGAGTGTCGGAACCTTCTTTGCTTTTATCCTGGTTTGCGCCGGTATTTTGTTTCTGGACGCCAAGGGCCTTTCCAAACATTCTAAATTCAAAGTGCCTTATATTAACGGCAAATACATCGTCGGCCTGGCGCTGGTCGTAGCGATGGTGCTGGTTTTGCGGGCGGGCGGTCTGTTGAGTGGGATTCAGGAAAAACCGTTGCTGGCGTTTTTCTGGCTTACCTGGGCGCTGTTTTCTGTCCTCTCGTTTCGGTACAATTTTTCCCTCCTCCCGGTTTTGGGCATTCTGACCAACCTCTATCTGATGACCGAACTGGGCATCAGCAACTGGGCCATTTTTGTGGTTTGGCTGGTCATCGGTCTGGTAATCTACTTTTCGTACGGCTACCGGAAAAGCAAACTGGCTGCCGAAACCGCTTCGTAAAGGACGGTTTTCAAACCCTGAATAGAAAAATAATGCAATAATTTATGGATTGATTGTACAGGCAATAATAATTAATACTATCTTGTGACCCGGAAATCGTGGCGGTCTATTAACGGTTTAAGCGGTTTTCCGATTGGAATTAATCTTTACATCTCGCAATAATGCAGAAAGCCTATAGGGTCTCCCTATGGGCTTTTTTATGGCGGGGAACGGGGCTTTTCGCCCCCAACCCCCTAAGGGGGGCTAAAACATCCGGATTTTGAAGCCCCCTTTAGGGGGTTGGGGGCGAAAAGCGGAAGAACTTAACAGCCCCGCCCTTCAGGAGATTTAGGGGCTATTATACAAAAAAAGAGGTGCTACGGTTTCTTCGTAGCACCTCTTCACTAGAAAACAAGGTCGAACTTAGTCGCTCCGGCGACCGCCCATCAACAGGCTGGCGTAATACAGCAGCGTGGCCAGTGAACCGAGTGCGGCTACCACGTAGGTCATGGCCGCCCACCAGAGAGCATCTTTGGCAAAACCGTATTCCCGCTGGTTGACGATGTTCCGGCTTTGCACCCAGGCCAGGGCCCGGCGGCTGGCGTCGAATTCGACGGGCAGCGTGACAAAACTGAACAGCGTCGTCACGGCAAACAACGCTACCCCAACCGCCAGCGGAATGGGAGTGGTGTTGATCAGTAAAATACCGATCAGGATGATCCATTGCAGGTAACTCGACGAAACCGTCAGGAACGGCACCATTGCCGAACGGAATTTAAGCGGACCATAAGCCGTCGCGTGTTGCACGGCGTGACCGCATTCGTGAGCTGCCACAGCCGCAGCCGACACGCTTCGCCCGTAGTAGACGTCGGCGCTCAGGTTGACGGTTTTGTCCTGCGGGTTATAGTGGTCGGTCAGCATTCCTTCCACCGAGAGGACGCGAACGTCGAAAATGTTGTTTTCGTGGAGCATTCGCTCGGCAATCTCCTTGCCACTCAGACCATTGCTCAGTCCGATTTGTGAATACTCGTTAAACTTGCTCCGCAGACGCCAGCTAATACCGGCACTCAGGAGAGCGAAAATGATGAAAATAATCCAGATTCCAGGCATAATTCAACAAAGACCGGGGTCGCCGGTGCGATTAAGAGTACGTGGTTAAACGGTAGTGTGGATCACTATACTAACTTAACAAATATCACCAAAAAAACGGTTCATTGTTTATCAATACCTGCAACCGTTGATCACGGTTTTGGGAAAATCATCCCTGCGACGGATAGGCGTTGCGGATTTTTTCAATGAGTGCCGTGGTGGAATAACCCGCCACGAGCGGAATGGTTTGCACCCGGCCGCCGTTTTCCAGCACAAAATCGGCACCCACGATGGCACTGACGGCGTAGTCGTCGCCTTTGACCAGCACATCCGGTTTCAACGCCTGAATCAAGTCAAGCGGTGTGGGCTCGCCGAAGAGGACAACCGCATCGACAAACGCCAGCGAAGCCATCAGCCGGGCGCGGGCGTATTCGTTGATAACGGGGCGCAGCGGCCCTTTGATGCAACTGACGGACGCATCGGTATTCAAACCCAGAATCAATTTGTCGCCGAATTGACGGGCTTTTTCCAGGTAATCGACATGACCCAGGTGCAAAATATCGAAACAGCCGTTGGTAAAAACCAGTTGCCGGCCCTCAGCGTGCCACTGTTCGGCTAACGCAACGGCCTGATCCCGGCTGAGGATTTTGGATTCGGTCATTTTGTTTTAAACGGTTGAAGGATGGTTGGATGGTTAAAATGGTTGAATGGTTAAAATGGTTGAATGGCTTGTTTTTAAACAACCATTTTTAACCATCCAACCATCCTTCAACCGTTTAACCATTCTTTATTTTATCATCACTCCGCCCCAACTACCTGTTGCGGATTTCGGCCTTTCAGCATCACAATCAGGAAACTCAGTGCACCCAGCACCACGACGTAGAACCACTGTGTGAATAGCATCAGCGTGGCCAGCGTGGCCCCATCCTGATTGCTGATCCCGTAAAGCGCCAAGGCCGCCCCGACCAGAATGTTGAACGTTCCGGCACCGCCCTGAACGGGAGCGGCCATTCCCAACGCACCCATGATCAGAATCGTCAGACCCGCGCGCCAACCGAGGTCGGCGGTTTGGGGCATGGCCGAAAACAGCACGAACGACATGAAATAGTACATTGTCCAGATCAACACCGTGTGAAAAATGAATGCCCAGGGGTTTTTCAACTTGCGGACACTCAGCAAGCCTTCGAGCAGGCCGACCACAAACTTTTCAACGCGTTGGTAGAACGGTTTCTGGCGGAGCACTTCCTTGTAACGGGTGTAGAAAAACCAGATCATCACCGCAAAACCAAGTAGACAGCCAACCAGAATGACCAGCAACCAGGTGTTGTCGCGCAGACCGGCCATGTTGAATTTAGATGCGAAAAAGTCCATCAGGAACGTGCTGAGCCGGTTGAATTCGATCAAAAACGTAGCACCGAGGAGGAGAAACAGCACCACGACATCGATAATCCGCTCGGCCACAACGGTACCGAAACTGACATTGACGGGAACGCCTTCCAGCCGGTTGAGCGTGCCGCAGCGGGTCACTTCGCCCATGCGCGGAACCACCAGATTGGCAAAATAACCGGTTAGAACGCCGAGAGTCGTGTTGACAATCGCGGGTCGGTAGCCCACCACCGGTTCCAACAGCAGACTCCAGCGATAGGCCCGGCTCCAGTGGGCCACCACCGTCAGCAAGCCCGACACGGCAATCCAGGTGTAGTCGGCTTTGCTGAACGCGTCGAACATGGCCGCCCGGTCGATGTCCTTGAACACGTACCAGAGCAATCCGGCGGCAATGCTGAGCGAAATGCCGTATTTTAGAATGTTTTTCAAGACGATTGGATGGTTTGATGGCTGAAGGATGGTTGAAAAATGGTTTGATGGTTAAAAATGGTTAAATGGTTTTTAATGGTTAAATATGGTTAGATGGTTAAAATTAAGGTAAGCCATTCAACCATTTTTAACCATCCTTCAACCATCAAAACCATTTAAACCAGGTGATTATTGTTGTCGGGAAAAACCACCAGCGGCTTGTAGGTTTTGGCTTCATCGGTGGTCATCATGCCGTAGGCAATAATGATGATGATGTCGCCGACCTGCGCGCGCCGGGCGGCTGCCCCGTTGAGGCAAATAATGCCGGAACCACGTTCTCCCTTGATCACGTAGGTGACCAAACGTTCGCCATTGTTGTTGTTGACAATATGCACCTGCTCATTTTCAAGCAATCCGGCCGCATCCATCAGATCCTCGTCAATGGTAATGCTGCCGACATAATTCAGTTCAGCCTGCGTTACCCGGACCCGGTGGATCTTGGATTTCATTACGGTAATAAACATAGTTGTAGTGACTGCCCGGTTCAAACGGACGGTCAAAAGTAGTGAAAAACCGTCCACCCGAAGCAGTTACCGCAAAAACAGCCCGCGAAAAGAGTTAGTTCAGACGCCGGTTTGTCACAGGATAAGGTTGTCGATCAGCCGGGTTTTCCCCAGATGCGCGGCAATGCACAAGGCCGTTGCGCCCGGTGCCTGGAGTTGTTCAACGGGCTGGAGCGTGTCGGCATTGGCGATTTCGAAATACTCCAGCCGAAAAGCGGGATGGTTCTGTAAATAGCCTTCTACGGCGGTTTTGGCGGTATCAAGTGTGCCGTCGTTGCGCAAAATGTCCTGTGCCTGGGTCAATGCCTGGAAGAGAACGGGGGCTTCCTGCCGTTCGGCGGACGACAGGTTGCGGTTGCGCGACGACATCGCCAGGCCGTCGTCTTCCCGCACGATGGGCATCCGCACCAGTTCCAGTTGAAAACCCAGGTCGCGGATCAGCCGTTTCACCACCGCCACCTGTTGCAGGTCTTTCTGGCCGAAATACGCCCGGTCTGGCTGGATGATGTTGAAGAGCTTGGAAACCACAATGCCGACGCCGTTGAAATGCCCCGGCCGGAAGGCCCCTTCCAGCACGGTTTCGAGTTCGCCAAAATTCAGTTTCATCAGGGGATTGGTCGGGTATATTTCGTCTACTGACGGCGCAAAAACCAGGTCACAACCGGCTTCTTCCAGCAGTTGACAGTCGGCTTCGAGCGTGTGCGGATACCGGGCGAGGTCGTCGGGGTTGTTGAACTGCGTCGGGTTGACGAAGATGCTGCAAACCGTGAGGTCATTCTGGGCTTTACTGGCCTCGACCAGAGTCAGATGTCCCGCATGCAGCGCGCCCATGGTCGGGACCAGCCCGATGGAGTGGACGGTCCGGCGTTGAAAATCAAGTGCTTGCCGTATACCGGCGATGGTTTCGTAGAGTTGCATAGTGACTTTTTAAGAAATTGAGTTGGTCAGCCGCCGGATTTGGCCGAAGCGGGAATTCGGCGACGCGCGGTTTATGTTGACAAAACAGGAGTTTTTCTGGCGGAATTCTATTGAAATACCAGAAAAAATTGTATAATTTTGCAGATTTTTAATTTGTTCCGCTACGGCGGTGTATTTCACTAAAGCCCCCCAATCGTGTTATGAGCAAACTTCGGATTCTCTACGTTGCCAGTGAAATCAACCCTTTCCTCCAGACTTCAGCGGTGGCCGATTTTGTTCGGAAACTGCCACAGGCGATGCAGGAACGCGGCATGGAAATTCGCATCCTGGTGCCACGTTTCGGGCTGATCAACGAGCGAAAGAACCGGCTACACGAGGTGGTCCGTTTATCGGGTATCAACATTACGGTGGGCGATGAAGAAAAGCCGCTGATTATCAAGGTGGCCTCCATTCCCAATGCCAAGCTTCAGGTGTATTTTATTGACAATGAAGACTATTTTCAGCGTAAACACGTTTTTCTTGACAAAGATGACCGATTCTACGAAGACAACGACGAGCGGACTATTTTCTTCTGCAAAGGCGTACTGGAAACCGTGAAGAAATTAGGCTGGTCACCCGATATTGTCCACTGCAATGACTGGATGACGGCCCTGATCCCGCTGTATCTGAAAACAACCTACAAAAACGACCCCATGTTTAAGGATACCAAGTCGGTATTCTCGGTCTACAACAACTCGTTCTCGTACCGTTTCGACGATGGCCTGGTTGAAAAAGCCAAGGCCATGGATGTGGATGAAGAGATGTTGAAATATTTGAAATCGGCTGATTATGACGGTTTTATCCGGATGGGATGTACCTATGCCGATGTGGTTGTAAAAGCCGACGAAGATTATAGCGAGAGTTTAAATACTATTTTGAATGATTTGTCCGACAAGAAATTTGAACTCGCCGAAGAAGGCCAGGAAGTTGCTGATCAATACTACAACCTTTATACGGAACTGGCGGGCTAATCGGGACCGCCGGGCCGTTAGCACGATTCAACTCAGTCTGATGGCCGGTATGCTCGTGCTGGTGTCGGCGTTGGTGGCCTGCGAAGAGCCGAAAGACATTGGCCTGGCACCACCCACGGCCATTGGCGTGCTGTATACCGATACGCTGACCGTCAAAACGTCCACCATTCTGCTCGACTCGGTTGTGACCGACCGCAACAGCCGGTTGCTGGTGGGGCAATATACCGACCCGGTTTTTGGTAAAGTTGTTGCCAAAACGTTCGGTCAGTTGTATGTCGAAGGTGGCAGTTTCAAAACCGAAGGTGAAATCGTCTACGATTCCCTGCGCGTGCTGGTTGGTTATTCGTATGTGTATGGCGATACCACCCGGGCGCAGGAGATTCTGGTTCACCGGCTGACGGAGGATCTGGATTCTACCAAACGGTATACCAATGCGTCGTCGGTCGCGTATGCCACCGAACCACTGGCCAAAATCAAGCTGACACCAACCGCCGTCGGAGGGGCCGGTTATGCCCGTCTGCCCGATGCACTGGGTCGTGAGTTGCTGGAACTTTCCAAAGGTTCCGGCATTGTTCAGGCGGACTTCCGGAAAATTTTCAAAGGCATTGCCGTGGTTCCGGGTGCTACGAATACGACGGTTTTTGGGTTTTCCAACAACATGTTTATCGAGTTGTATTACCACAAATCGGCGGATACGACCAAAGTGCTGAGCATCGACTTTTTCACGACGGCTGGTTTGCCCTCTTTCAGTCAGGTCAAGGTCGATCGTTCGGGAACGAAACTGGCGGCTTTGAGCCTCACGAAATCGCTGACGGGAGCCGACACGGGTGGTGAGATGTTCGTTCAAAGTGCTGCCGGTGTGACAACGAAAGTGAACTTCCCGACCATTGAGAACCTGAAAAAAGAAAGTGGGCGAATTGCCATCAACCGGGCTGAACTGAGCTTTTTCGTGAAAGGGAGCAGCCCCGGTGGGCCCGTTCCTTCGGTCATGACACTGGCCCAGACCGATGCCAACAACCGGCTTCTATATACGCCGGAAGTCAGTACCGGCACCCGGCTGCTGCACTTGCTCCAGACCCAGTCGGGCACGTTTCAGACGGCCAATAAATGGTATTATCCGCAGATTGTTGGCTACAGCAGCCGTCAAAAGACTTACACGTTCGACGTTACGACGTATTTGCAGGCTATTCTGGTGGGTTATCAGGCCAACAACGGTTTAGCACTGCTGCCGGCCACCAACACCTCCTTGATTACGACCAGCCAAACGACGGGAGCACCGAGTTTTTTGGCTCAGCCATACCTCAATAATCAGTTAAACGGAGCCATTTTAAACGCGCCGATGAATGCTAAACTGGTGGTTTTTTATACGTACACGCCGTAAACTTAGACGACAAAAACGGAGCCAGCTTCTTTCAGGGGCTGGCTTTTTTGTTTCTGTACTTTCCGGTTATAAATCGCGTGAATCAGCGGTTTTATTGGTATCTTTCCCAGAAAGAAGGGCGGTTTTGTTAACAATTTAGGAATGAAAGATCACTTTCTTAAATATTTTAAAAAGTAGTTTGTACAACACCATTTAAATTGAAAAGCTTATGTGTGGAATTGTCGCCTATGTCGGTCATCGCGATGCGGCTCCGTTGGTTCTGAAAGGGTTGAAACGGTTGGAATACCGGGGGTATGACAGCGCGGGAATCGCCCTGCTCGACGTTGAAGAACCCGGATCGTCGGGATTAAAGGTATACAAGAAAAAAGGAAAAGTGGTTGATCTGGAGCACGAACTGGCGGGCAAGGCGTTGCATGCCAAAATCGGGATCGGACACACCCGCTGGGCCACCCACGGGGCACCGAACGACGTGAATGCCCACCCGCACGAGTCGCACGACCGGAAGCTGGCGATTATCCACAACGGGATTATTGAAAATTACGCGACAATCAGGCAAAACCTGATTCGGAAAGGCCACGTTTTTCGCTCCGAAACCGATTCGGAAGTGCTGATTCAGTTCATTGAAGACATTCGGAAAGAAACCGGGTCGTCGCTGGAAGAGGCCGTCCGGCAGGCCTTGCTGGAAGTGGTCGGTGCTTATGCCATCGTCATCATTTCGGAGGAAGATCCGACGCAACTCATTGCCGCCCGGAAAGGCAGTCCGCTGGTGATTGGGGTAGGGGAGAACGAGTATTTTTTTGCGTCGGATGCCACGCCGATCATCGAATACACCAAAGACGTCATTTACCTGAACGATCTCGAAATTGCCGTTGTCCGCGCCGGGGAACTGAAGGTGATCAACCTCGACAACACGCAGACCACGCCGTATATCCAGAAAGTGGAAATGGAACTGGAAGCCATCGAAAAAGGCGGTTTTGAGCATTTCATGCTGAAAGAGATCTTCGAGCAGCCCCGTTCCATTGCCGACAGCATGCGCGGTCGGGTGCGGGCCGACGACGGTCACCTGCAACTCGGCGGTTTGCGCGATTACCTGGATCAACTGGCCGCTTCGAAGCGGATTGTGATTGTCGGCTGCGGAACATCCTGGCATGCCGGGCTGGTGGCTGAGTATATTTTTGAAGAACTGGCTCGCATTCCGGTCGAGGTGGAATACGCGTCGGAGTTTCGCTACCGCAATCCGATTATCGCTGAACGAGACATTGTGATTGCGATTTCGCAGTCGGGCGAGACGGCGGATACGCTGGCGGCTATTGAACTGGCGAAGTCGAAAGGAGCAACCATTTTTGGTGTTTGTAACGTGGTGGGTTCGTCGATTGCGCGGGCCACGCACGCAGGCGCTTACACCCACGCCGGGCCGGAAATCGGGGTGGCGAGCACCAAGGCGTTCACGGCCCAGGTGACGGTTTTGACGCTTATGGCCATCGCTGCGGCTCAAAAGAAAGGTACAATTTCAGAAACGCTTTTCCGGCAGTTGCTGGCCGAACTGGAGCGTATTCCCGCGCTGGTCGATAAAGTGCTGCAAAACGCTGAGAAGGTGAAGGAAATCGCGTATATTTTCACGTATGCCAAGAATTTCATCTACCTGGGCCGGGGGCTGAATTTCCCCGTAGCACTGGAAGGGGCGCTAAAACTGAAAGAAATCTCGTACATCCACGCCGAGGGCTATCCGGCGGCCGAAATGAAACACGGCCCGATTGCGCTCATCGACGAAGACATGCCGGTGGTGGTGATTGCAACGAAGGACAGTTCCTACGAAAAAGTCGTCTCGAACATTCAGGAAGTCAAAGCCCGCAAAGGCCGCGTCATTGCCGTGGTGACCGAGGGCGATACCCAGATTCGGGAAATGGTCGATTTTGTAATTGAAATTCCGAAAGTTCACGACATCCTGATGCCGCTGGTTTCGGTGATCCCGTTGCAACTGCTGTCGTATTACATTGCCGTGATGCGGGGCCGCAACGTCGACCAGCCGCGTAATCTGGCGAAGTCGGTGACGGTGGAATAAAGGACGGGATGTTGAGAAAACACCTGTCAGGTTTTGAAAACCTGACAGGTGTTTTCGGTGTTTTCTCAACATCCTATTTTTTTGTCAACTGCTGCATTAACTCCCGAATGTCACCGATGGCAATCTGCTCCGGAAAATTGACATAGATTTCGTTGGTTTCATTGAGTTTTAAACCTTCCAATTGGTAAAATTCTGCCCAATAAATATAGTCCAGAGCCTGTTTGTCTAAGTTCAGTTGATGGTGGATATTGGCCAAATGATAGAACACATCCGAAAACTTGGGATACTTCGTCAGACTATTTTTTAAGCAATCAATCGCCCGGTCGTATTCCTTGAGATGGGCATGGGTCATCCCTAGATAAAACAGGTCTAAGTGGTGAACTTTAGCAGCACTCAAACGACCGGTTTGCTCCTGAATGGATTCTTCAAAAAGAGCTTTTGCCTGCTTATAATCACCCAATTCCAGGTAGCAGATGCCTTTCCAAAAGGCAAAGCTATGGTCCATTTCATATTTTGGAATGGCCGGGTCGCTGTCGGCTTTCAGAAAATCCTGAAGACCTGATTCATAATCCTTCAGGAAAACCGTTTTGCAAAACGCCCGGTAGGCCAGCCAGCGTTGGGGCTCCAACTCAACGGCTTTGTCGTAATACCGAAGTGTATATTCGATATCGCCAACTTGCAGATACGGGAAACCCTTCATTCGCCAGAGGTGTGCGTATGTCGAATCAATCCGCAGGGCAGAGTCTGCATACAATTGCAGGCGGTATGACATATAATTTAGATGCTCCGTCTTTTTGTCAAAATACCGGTCGGCACTATCGCGCAGCATTTTCTTCTTTTCCGAATCCGTTTGCGCATGGGCCTGTAAGCTGAAAACCAGCAGCGATAGACTAAGGCACCAAATTGTCGATTTCGCCATGTTTGATTTTGAACGTAAAATAGGTGAAATAATCAACGGCTTCTCCTTCTACCATTCCGACGGGCCAGTCGGTCAGCGATTGAACGAAGGTGAGCAGTTGGGAGGCAATTTGGGGATCAAAAGTTCGGGCCTGATATCGCTCGTCAATTTCGTAGGTGTGATACCAACCCGTTTCGGACCGGCAATTGACGATGAAACGGAAGGTGATGAAACCGCTTTGGGTGCAGTTTTCCGGTTTTTGGTAAATGCTTCTGACTTTTTTCAAAAGCATCATGGAGCTTTCGGGGTATTTTTTGTGCAGGGAAAAGTATTGATAAACCCCCCAATCCTTGTTGCAGGGCCGGAATCGTTCGGTTGTGTCCGTTGGGTACCAGCCGGTAGTATGCTTGCTTCGGTCAAAAACCTGGGCCTGACAAATCGATTTTGTTGCACAAAGGAAGAGCAGCAGAAATACAAAGTGTCTTTTCTTCATAAGAAGTCTTTTGGTATTTGACGAAGAACCCGGTTCAATGTCACTCAAACCCGTACAGATTGGGGTGTTAAAAATGGTTAAATTGCGGACAACCAAGCCGAATAGAAAGTTGATCGACAGATTTCTGCCATCCGACGGTTTTGATTGCTAACTTTGCGCCACGAAATTTTTATCCGGTACGACCTCGCAACGTTTTCCTGTGAACACCGCCTGCGGCAGTGCCGAAACTATTCTGCGTATTATGTCAACGAAAAAAATCATATTCTCCCCCGACGCCCCCGCGCCAATTGGTCCTTATAACCAGGCAGTTATGGTAAACGGAACCTTGTATGTTTCCGGCCAGATTGCCCTAGATGTCGCTTCATCCGGTGATATTCAGGCCGAAACCCGTAAGGTAATGGAAAACATCGGTGCTATTTTGAAGGTTGCCGAACTCACGTTCGAGAACGTTGTGAAGGCCACCATCTTTGTCAAAGACCTCAACAACTTCGGGGCCATCAACGAAGTATACGGCAGCTTTTTTACGGCCGATCCGCCCGCTCGTGAGACGGTGGAAGTGGCGCGTTTGCCGAAAGATGTCAATGTAGAAATATCCGTTATTGCCGTACTTTAAATAATGGAAAGGGCCAGATGGAAGAAGTGAGTAACTACCGCTTTTTCCGTCTGGCCTTTTCCTCCCTTTTTTTCTTTTATGTCAACCGAAATACGCGTTCGTTTTGCGCCCAGCCCAACCGGGCCGCTTCACATTGGGGGTGTGCGAACTGCCCTGTATAATTACCTGTTTGCCCGCAAACATGGCGGCAAAATGCTGCTCCGCATCGAGGACACGGACCAAAACCGCTTTGTCCCCGGTGCCGAAGACTACATTGTCGAAGCCCTGAAATGGGTCGGTATTGAAATTGATGAAGGGTTGACCGCTGGTGGTCCTCATGCGCCCTATCGCCAGTCGGAGCGCAAAGCCATTTACCGTGAATACGCCGAACGACTCGTGTCGGAAGGCAAAGCCTATTATGCCTTCGATACGTCCGAAGAACTGGATGCGATGCGCAAACGGATGGAGGAAGCCAACGCCCCGGCGGCTCAGTACAACTCCATTACGCGGCTTCAGATGAAAAACTCCCTGACGCTGAAACCGGAGGAAGTCACCGCTTTGATGGAGTCGGGCAGTCCGTATGTGATTCGGCTGAAAGTGCCGCGCAAGGAAGACGTCCGGCTGAACGATTTGATTCGCGGCTGGGTGGTGGTGCATTCGTCGCAGATCGATGACAAGGTGTTGTTGAAATCGGATGGCATGCCGACCTATCACCTCGCCAACATCGTAGACGATCATTTGATGGGCATTACGCACGTCATTCGGGGCGAAGAGTGGTTGCCGTCGGCTCCGCTGCACGTGTTGCTGTACCGGTTTTTAGGCTGGGAAAGTACGATGCCACAGTTTGCCCACCTGCCGCTTTTGCTGAAGCCCGACGGCAACGGCAAACTCAGCAAGCGGGACGCCGATCTGGGCGGTTTTCCGGTTTTTCCGCTCGAATGGAAAGATCCGTTTTCCGATACCGTCGCCCGTGGTTTCCGCGAAGACGGGTATTTGCCCGAAGCCCTGGTCAATTTTCTGGCGTTTCTGGGCTGGAATCCCGGCACGGAGCAGGAAATGTTTACGATGGACGAACTGATTCAGGCGTTTAGTCTGGAACAGATCAACAAAGCCGGGGCGCGGTTCGATATTCAGAAAGCGAAGTGGTTCAACCACGAATATTTGCGGCAACAACCGAATGAAGAACTGGCCGAGGCCATTGTGGCTCAGGCGGCTGCCGACGGGATTGACTGCACACCGGAAAAGGCGGCCAAAATAGCGGGTTTGCTCAAAGAGCGGGTGAACTTCGCCAGCGAGATCTATGCCGAGTCGGCGATCTTTTTCCGGGAACCGCAGCAGTATGATCCGGCCATTGTCGCGGCCAAATGGAACGATGAAGCCGTGCGGGCTTTGACCGCATTAAAAGATGCATTAACTTCGGTTGAGGAACCGCTGACGGTTGATCTGGCGAAGGCTACGCTGGCCACTGCAACGGCCGCTGCCGGGGTTAAACAGGGCAAAATCATGCAGGCACTCCGGCTGGCCATCACCGGCGTCGGGGCCGGTCCGGACCTGATGATGACGCTGGAGATAATCGGTAAACAGGACGCGATCGACCGGTTGCAGAAAGCCTTAACAGAGTTATGAATTATGAGTTAGGAGTTATGAGTTGGCTGCCGCGTTCGGTCCATCTCTTCACTTTTAACTCTTCATTCTTAACTCATAACTCTTAATTCCCAAATGGCGAAGAAAGTCACGAAACCCGAAGACCAGCCGAACGAAAAACCGCGTGTTCATAAAGAACTGGAAGGTTTTGACATCAAAATCAATACGTTCGGCGAGATTACGAACAGCTATGATATTGACAAGATCAACGCGTTTCTGAACAAAACCGTCGATGATAAAAAGCTCCGGAACCGGAAGGACCTGAAAGACGGTGAGAAGGGCGACGGGGAGGAGTATGAAGATGGAGAGGAGGAATAGGTACGTACGCCAGTCCAGGTACAATCCGTAATTTTTAATCTGTAATTCATAGATTTTCATGCGTTCTCACGAAATCGACTACAAGATCATCGGCGAAGACATTCAGGTCGTTGAAATTGAACTGGACCCGAACGAAACCGTCATTGCCGAAGCCGGTGCCATGTTATTCATGGAGGATGGTATTCAGTTTGAAACCAAAATGGGCGACGGCTCGCAGGCTACCCAAAGCATCATGGGCAAGCTGTTTCAGGCTGGTTCGCGGTTGCTGACGGGCGAATCCCTGTTTATGACGCACTTCACCAACCGCGGCTACGGCAAGCGGAAAGTGGCGTTTGCGGCTCCGTATCCGGGAACGGTGATGCCGATTGATCTGGCCAAAATCTATGGCAATCAACTGATTGTTCAGAAAGATGCTTTTTTGTGTGCCGCCATGGGAACCCAGATTGCCATTCACTTCAACCAGCGGATCGGAACGGGTTTGTTCGGCGGAGAAGGGTTCATTCTCCAACGGATTCAGGGCGACGGCATGGCCTTCATTCACGCCGGGGGCGTGGTAATGGAGCGGCAACTGAACAACGAAACACTGCGGGTCGATACGGGCTGTGTGGTGGGTTTCGAGCCTTCCATCAGCTTCGATATTCAACGTTCCGGCGGGTTGAAATCCATGATTTTTGGCGGAGAAGGTATTTTTCTGGCCACTTTGCGCGGAACCGGAAAAGTCTGGATTCAGTCGATGCCGATCTCCAAGCTGGTGGATCGATTGTCGGCCGGGGGCGGACAGGCTAACAAAGAAGGGGGTTCAGTGCTGGGCGGTTTAGGGAAATTGTTTGAGGATTAATCGTGCCGAAACTGGCGATTTACAAAGCATTGGTATTATTTCTGTATGCCTATGATTTGTCGGAACGAATGCACGTTCATGTCTCCAATACAAAAAGTCGCAAAGGCAAATCCGCCAAGAGCTGGCTGGATACGCTGGAGGTGTTCGAGCAGGGAAGTTTAACGTCTAAGGAAATTAATACGGCAGTAAAGTTGTTGGAAAAATACGGCCCTCAGATTGCAAAAAGAATTACAGAATTTGCAACGGAAGGGAAGATAAATGTTTTGCATCTGTCATGAAAACGGAAGGTTTTAAGACAGAACAGCCAATCATTGATCGAATCTCGTTTCGTAAACAAGGTTATTTATCGTTGTTTTTGGAGGACGGGCGGATTTTGTATGTGCCATTGAGCCGATTCCCGTCAATCGCCCGGTTGAATGGTCACCAACGAAAGCAGTATCACATTGCCGATGGAACTGTCCTTATGTTTGCGGATGACGATAATGTGTATCCTATTCAGGAGTTTATAGGAACCAATACATCACAGCCCGACCATTTAGTAAGCTACAAGGCAGTTTTGGCTGCTTAAATTTTAGAAGGAGTTAAATAGCATATCGAGATATAGAGTATGGAAATCATTTGCGTAAACGAGAATTTTCCGGCTCCGGTGCTGGCTTTTTATGCGGAGTTCGGGGTCAAAACGCCCAAGGAAGATCAGATGTATACGGTTCGGATGGTGAAACGCCATACCAACGGCGAGACGGGCGTGTTGCTGGGCGAAATCCAGAATCCGGACGTGCCGGTGCGTCACCCGGTTTTGGGCGAAGTCTGGTTTGAACCGACCTTCAACATCAACCGGTTCCGAACGCTGCTCGGCCAGCCGGTACGGCAGGAAGAACTGGAAATGATTAATTCGTAATACACCAACACACCTGTCAGGTTTTGAAAACCTGACAGGTGTGAGTTCGCCCGGCACGAAAACGCCGGGCTTTTTCGTTTCCTTTCTGGTGTAACATCTCCTTGCCTGTGATAAAATCAGTTTTCGTTTTTCTGGCGGTTCTGCTGACGGCTTGTGGCAGTCGCGATGCCGACAATTATGTTCCGAAACCCAAAGGCTATAACCGCATCGACTTGCCATCGCATCAGTATCAGGCGCTGAAAGAAGCCCATCCGTACACATTCGAATATTCCAGACAGGCCCGGATTTTGCCCGATACGTTTCGGGGTGCCCAGCCCCACTGGATTTTTATCCATTACCCCGCGTTCAAAGCGAGCGTTCAGTTGACCTATCATCCGGTGTTGCACAACGAAAAGCGGCTGGCGGGCATGATTGGCGATTCCTATAAACTGGCGGCCATGCACAACGAAAAAGCCTATGCTTTTAAGGAAGAGTTGATTCAGCTTCCGGGCGGTTTGAAGGCCGATGTGCTTTCCATAACGGGTGAAGTGCCCAGCCAACTGCAGTTTTTTACGACCGATACGACGACGCATTTCCTGCGGGGAGCGGTTTATTTCAACGTCGCTACCCGCAATGATTCGCTGGCACCGGTGATTGACTACCTGCGGAAAGATGTGTTGCATTTGCTCAAAACCCTGCGGTGGAAGTCCGGAAGTTAGAACCAGATGGGCTGATCCGGCGTTAGAGAACGTATTGCAAATACTTCCGGTATTTTGTATCTTTATAGGCCTTTTCGGGTAGTAAACCCTTGACATTCACGAATTCCGGCGAACAAGTAGCCTGAGGAAAATACGCTATGAGACGCACAAAATTTAATCCGAATCAATTTCAGATCGACTTTCTGGCTGCGTTTCGGCGTATGCTCGTCAGTTTGGGGGATTCACAAAGCTCTCCCGTCAACGAGACGATTTTTGTCAAACTGAGCGACCAGTGGGAAAATAACCGTCAACTCCCGGCTGACCTGCTGTTTCAGAAAAGCCCGGTGGAAGCGCTGGTTTATCGGTTGTCGAAATCCGACGACCGCTTGCAGTTTCCCGAAGAGGTCATCGCGGGCGATCTGCGGGGCATTCCCGGCCTGACCGGTTTTGCCGCCAAATTCCGTGAGCAGGGCTGGGTGATTCTGCCGAACGAACTGTCGGGAGCCTACAAGCAGCTTTATCTGCACATTCTGACGGCGGCCATCGGTCTGGAGCATTTGTATACCAACCGCAACGAACTGCTGGCCGAAGCCGAGCGCGTGGCCCTGGCGGCTTTATTGCCCGAAACCGAAATCCGGAGTTTCTTCGGGGTGCGACTTTCGCGCTTCCCGGATAGCTTCCGCATGGATGTTTCCAACTACTTCAACCTGCCATTCGAGCTTGTCTTGAAGCGGGCGCACCAACTGGAAATTATTTCCGACACCGTATTGGAAAGTGCCAAAAGCGATGCGCTTCGGCCCACCCGCCGGACACCGGTGAAAAAAGTAGCTTGATTTTAACCCGAATCTTCGATTAAATGTGATTTTTTAAAGAATTTGCGGTTTTAGAGAAAATTTTTAGTGCCATTTGTTGCATTTCGCAGCGTGGCACTCTTTTTTTGTGCAAAAAACTACTAAATCAATAGATTATAAAGGATAGTAATCCGTATAGTCTATCTACAAGGGTAGTTATATCTATTAATCCGAAACGCATGAAAAAACCAGTACATTCTTCCCGCTTGTTACAGCGATGTTGCTGATGCCGCTTGCCCAAGCTTCTGGTCATTCTTCCCCCTTCCAGTAATTTCCTTCATAAACTGAAGTTAACTATTTGAAATTTTTCCTAGTAATTCTATAGGAATAGTAAATTGAAACAATCAACCACCACAATGCAACGAGTTTTAAGCGTATTTTTTCTAATTGGGATCATTCTCTCCCCTCTGTTTCTGTCTGCCCAGAATACTCCCATCGTCAATTCGACCATTTCCGGGAAAGTGATCGACTCCCGCACCAACGAACCGCTCATTGGCGCAACGGTTTCCATCAAAGGAACGACCAATGGCAGTGCAACGGACGCAAACGGTGAATTCAGCCTGATCACCGGCCAGCGGCTGCCCTTCACGCTGATCGTCTCTTACGTAGGCTATCTCAAAAAAGAGGTTGTCATCAATGAAAGCAAGGTTGAAATCAAGCTTGATGCAAATACGACCCAGTTGGACGACGTCGTGATTTCCTCCCGCCGTCGTCAGGAATCCGCGCAGGAAGTGCCGATTCCCATTTCCGTGATCGGGGGCGTCAGGGCCGAAGACGCCGGTGCTTTTAACGTGAACCGTCTCAAAGAACTGGTGCCTACCGTACAATTATATGCTTCCAATGCCCGCAATACAACGCTCAACATTCGCGGGTTGGGGTCCACCTACGGATTGACCAACGACGGCGTTGACCCGGGTGTGGGTTTTTACGTGGACGGTGTTTACTACGCGCGTCCGGCGGCCACGGCCCTCGATTTTATCGACATCGAACGCGTCGAGGTGTTGCGCGGACCCCAGGGAACGCTTTTCGGAAAAAACACAACGGCAGGGGCTTTCAACATTACCACGCGGGCGGCCAGCTTTACGCCGGGAGCCAACCTTGAACTGAGCTATGGCAACCTAGGTTTTGTTCAGGCCAAGGCGTCGCTGACCGGCGCGTTGAGCAAGAAACTGGCCACCCGTCTTTCCTTTACGGGGACGCAGCGAAACGGCACGTTTTTTAACGTTCATACGCAATTGCCGATCAACGATATTAACAACATCGGCGTACGCGGGCAGATCCTCTATACGCCCAGCGAAAATGTAAATATTACCGTGATCGGGGACATTTCGGACCAAAAACCGACGGGTTACGGATGGCCGGTGGCTGGCGTTGTACCGACAAAAAGAGCGGCTTACCGGCAATTCAATGCCATTATCGCTGATTTGGGATACACCCTTCCCTACAAGAGTGCCTTTGAACGCAAACTCGATTTGGATACGCCCTCCAAAGCCGATAACCAGTTAGGGGGTGTTTCGGTTAATGCCGATATCAAAATCGGGAACGGAACGCTAACCAGTACATCGGCCTGGCGCTACTGGAAATGGGTGCCACTGAATGACCGGGATTACATTGGGCTGCCCGTCTTTACAATTTCTTCCGGCAACTCGAAACACAACCAGTGGTCGCAGGAAATCCGGTATTCCGGGAAAATTTCACCCAGACTGAGTGGCGTAATTGGCGTATTTGGCCTTTGGCAGGACCTGAAATCCGATCCGGTGCAGACGGAAGAAGCCGGTTCGGCCCAATGGCGGTTTGCGCAAAGCTCAACCAGCGCGCTCTGGAAAACGCCCGGTTTGTTCGACAACTTCGGCATTCGCACCACCAACGAAATCAAGAGCACAAGTTTGGCGGTGTTCGGGCAGGTTGACTGGGCCGTGACCGACAAGATCCACGTTTTGCCAGGTGTGCGCTACAACTACGACAAAAAGGTGGTGGATTACAGCCGGGTGACCTACGGCGGTTTGCAAACTACGGACGCTGCCCTGATTGCTTTGAAAAATGGGGTCTATACCAACCAGGCTTTTAACACGGATTATTCGCAGGGAAACTTCTCCGGGCAACTGTCTCTGCAATACAAAGCCACCAGCCAGTTGAATGCTTACGCTACCTATGCCATTGGTTATAAGCCAATTGGAGTGAACGTGGGCGGTTTGCCAACGGCAAACGGGCAGATTTTGATTGATCTGGCCAATGTGAAACCCGAATACGTGGATCACAAGGAGTTTGGCGTCAAAACCAAACCGTCGGGCAATTCGGTGTTGAACCTAACGGTCTATCGCTCGGATATCAGAGATTACCAAACCCAGGTGCAAACGCCGGAACCGGGTGTAAACCGGGGGTATTTAGCGAATGCGGAAAAAGTACGGGTGCAGGGAGCCGAACTGGACGGGAATGTCCGCTTTACCAACCTGACCCTGAATGCTGCAGTGGCCTATACGGATGGTAAATACGTGAGCTTCGTCAATGCTCCCGTGCCCTTGGAAGAAGTAGGAGGGGCGCAGGCTTTCAAGGATGTTTCGGGGGGACGGCTACCCGGCATCTCCAAATGGTCGGGCTCCGTGGGAGGTGAAGTCACCACCAAAGGAACCTTCACCGGACTCAAGGGAAATTACTTTCTGGGTGTCGATGTCTTTTACCGCTCCGAATTCTCGTCAAGTCCGTCTCCTTCGCAGTATCTAAATATTGACGGTTACGCACTGACCAACGGGCGGCTTGGTTTCCGGGCCTCCAACGGTCTTTCATTCTTCCTCTGGGGCAGAAATCTTTTCAACACGGATTATTACGAGCAACTCCTGGCTGCACCCGGAAGTGCCGGACAATACGCCGGTATCGTGGGCGACCAGCGTACCTACGGCGTAACGCTGCGGTACTCATATTAAGAGAGTTAAAAATTAAGAGTTAAGAGTTGGCAGACGCATTCAACTCTTAACTCTTAATTTTTAACTCCTACTTCCCTACTGGCTCCACTCCGTTGGTGTGCGGTCCCAGCGGTGGCCTTTCAGTTCTTTGATGAGTTCTGGATTCAGTGTTTTGCCGTCGCTGGTGGCCATGTTGGCTTCCACGTTGCGGAGTTTGCGCATACCGGGGATGGTGGTGGCCACGTCCGGGTTTTCCAGAATGAAGCGCAATGCCATTTCGGGCAGGGTCATGCCGGCCGGAATCAGCGGTTTTAGCGCGTCGGCATGGTCGACGCTGGAATTCAGGTTTTCCGGTACGAAATAGGTCGAACGCCAGTCGTCGGCCGGGAAGGTGGATTCCTTCGTCAAGGTGCCGGTCAGGGTTCCTTCATCAAACGGTACGCGCGCAATGACGCCGATGTTCAGTTCGCGGCAAAGCGGAAACAGATTGTCTTCCGGAGCCTGATCGAAAATGTTGTAGATCACCTGCACGGCGTCGATGAGGTTGGTTCGCAGGGTGTTCAGGCAATTGTCCGGTTCCCAGCGGTTTACCGAAATTCCCCAAGCCTGCACTTTCCCCTGCTGCGTCAGTTTCGTGATGGCTTCTTTCCACTCATCCTGCTCGGCCCAGCCATCTTCCCAGACGTGAAACTGCTGCAAATCAATGCTTTCGACGCCCAGATTTTTCAGGCTTTTTTCGGTGTATTCGACGATGTAGTCGGCCGGAAAAACATCCTTAAGGGCAAACTCGGGTTTGGAAGGCCACTGGCGGTTTTTGGGTGGAATTTTGGTGGCCACATACAACCGTTTGTCACTGAATCGTTTGAGCAAATCGCCCAGAATCCGCTCGCTCAGGCCTTCGCCGTACCCCCAGGCGGTATCGAAGAAATTACAACCCAATTCAACGGAACGGTCGAGCGCCTGATCCACTTCCTGCCGTTCGGAGCCCGTCCAGCCGGCCAGTCCCCACATGCCGTAGCCAATTTCACTTACCTGCCAGCCGGTTCGGCCAAAAGTACGGTACTTCATAGTATAGTTAAGAGTGATGAGTTAAGAATTAAGAGTTAAAAGTAATTATTCGCGACTACTTTTAACTCTTAATTCTTAACTCATCACTCTTAACTCATCATTCTTAACTCCTAACTCTTTACTAAATAATGTTAGTTCGTATCGTTCGCATGACGTTTCAGGAAACGAAAACCGCGGATTTCCTGGCGATTTTCGAGGCATCAAAACAGAAAATCCGCACGTTTCCCGGTTGCCTTCACCTCGAATTGCTCCGTGACCTCGATCAGCCTACGGTTTACGTGACTTACAGCCATTGGGAAACCCCCGAAGCATTAGAGCACTACCGCCGTTCGGAGCTGTTTAATACCACCTGGGCGGCTACAAAACGGTTGTTTGCTGATCGTGCAACGGCATTTTCGGTTGAGAAAGTAGATGAAGTAACGGATTGATGGAGTGGGAATTATAAATATGCCTTTTCAGGTTTGATATGGTATTTTGCTAAGAATTTCGTATTTTTAAGAAAGCTATTTTTCAAATCCTATGAATGCTTTTCGCGCCGATCGTTTTCGTAAACTGCTGGTCGGCTGGCTCGGGGTGTTCATGGCGTATACCGGCGTTCAGGCTCAGGAAACCACCACAACGATCACCGGGCGGGTGACCGAATCGCAAACTGGCCAGCCCCTGCCGTTTGCCAACGTCTACCTCAACAACACCACGCAAGGCACCACGACCGACGAAAAAGGCCGGTTCCGGCTCACCAACGTGCCACTCGGCACCATCGAACTCGTGGCTTCCTATCTGGGCTATCAGCCCGCCCGGCAGTCGGTTCGGCTTGAAAACAGCCAGCCCCGCATCATCAATCTGGCGTTGAAAAGTACGGGCTTCACCCTTGCCGATGTTACGGTGAAGGCCAAAAGGGACAAAACCTGGGAGCGGCATTACCGGGAATTTGAACGGGAATTGCTCGGAAAAACGCCTTTTCGGAGCCAGTGCGAAATCATGAATCCGGATGTGCTTCAGTTTACCTACCAGAAAAGCATCCTGAAAGCGACGGCCCGCGAACCGCTGGTGATCGAAAACCGGGCGTTTGGCTACCGCATTCAGTATGATATGCAGTATTTTGAAGTGGAGACGAACGGGGCGATGTATTTTGCCGGAGCCACCCGGTTTGAAGAACTGAAACCGAAGGACACCCGCCAGGCCGACCGCTGGCGAAACAACCGGCAACGCGCCTACCTCGGCTCAACCCGCCACCTGATGGCCAGTCTGGTGGCCGGAACCTACGAAAAAGAAGGCTTTCTGGTGTACCAGGTAAACCCCGGCTACCCCGAACGAACGGGCGGTGTAAGTTTGTTTCAGGACATTAACCGCCATTTGTTGCCGGTCGTCACCGACTCGCTGATTAAGCCGGGGCGGTTGTCGTTTGAGCGAAAACTGGTTACGGCGACTCCGCTCAAAGTATTTTATAACCGGATTTTCTCGGCGTATTCGCCCTACCGGGATGCGCCGTATGCCTATACCGAGTTCCGGTTTCCACAGGGCATGAGCGAGATCACCGTCGATGGCCGGGTGACGCTCCCGCTGGGCATGCTGGCGATGGGCTATCTGGGCAACGACCGGTTTTCGTTGCTACTGCCCGCCAACTGGGAACCAAGTGCGGCCTCCAGCCAACCGGATTCCGTGATGGCGTCGCCGATCGAAGGCCAGATTCTGGCGGCCGATTACCGGCTCGATTCGATGCTACGGCATTGGAAACTGGCCCATCCGTATCAGGCCCCATCGGCTTTCGTCCATATCGATAAACCGTTTTATCTGACCGGCGACCGGATCTGGCTCAGCGCGTACGTTATGGAGCCGGTTACCACGCAACTGATGTTCGGCGAGGGTGCCCTGCACGCCGATCTACTGACACCGGGTGGGAAGCTGGTGCAACACCAGTGGCTTCGCATCAACGACGGCCGGGCAACGGGCGACTTCCGGCTTTCGGATACGCTGGCGACCGGCATATATCGGCTGAGGGCCTATACGGATGAAGATTATGCTGCCACCCGTCCGGCTTTTGAACGAAGCATAACGGTCTACAACGTGTTGAACGGCCCCGGCCAACGATCCGTCGGGGTTGAGGAGGAACTGGACGTTCAGTTTTTGCCGGAAGGCGGCCGCTGGGTAGCAAATCTGCCGACGCGGATGGGGTTTAAAGCCGTTGGAAAGGATGGTCGCGGAAAAACCGTGTCGGGCCGGATTCTGGATGAGCAGGGGCGGGAAATGACCCGGTTTGCCAGCAACCGCTTTGGTATGGGAAGCGTGTTGCTCGATCCGAAAACCGACCAGGCTTACCAGGCTGAAATACAGCACAATGGCAAAAGCCTGCGGGTTGCCTTGCCGAAGCTGGAACCGGATGGGTTCGTATTGATGGCCGATATGGTCAGCGATACCGCCAATTTGAGCATTCGCATCCTGGCCAACGTGCCACAACCTGATCCGGTTATTTATCTGACCTTCCAAAGCTACGGGCAGTTGGTGCAACGGACCAAAATGAAGTTGCAGGACGGGAAAGCCCGGTTGACCTTGCCGATGGCCGTTTTTCCGCCCGGACTCTGTCAGGTAACGCTGTATGATGCCTATGGTCAGCCCCGCGCGGAGCGAATGCTCTTTATTTCGGAACAGATTCCGCCGGTTGAGATCTCGGTGACGGCGGACAAACCCCGCTACACGCCCCGGGAACGCGTCGTTCTGAATCTCAAAGTGAACGCTCAGCCGGAAATGTCGATGGTGGCCACGCTGTCGGCGGCTGTAACCGATGCCGATCAGGTTCCGGAAGACTCCCTGGCTGCGGACATTCGAACCCATTTGTTGCTGACCGGCGATTTGCGCGGACGCGTCGAGCAACCCGGTTTTTTCTTCAAAGACACGACGGAGGCCACCCGCCGGGCGCTCGATGATCTGCTATTGACGCAGGGCTGGCGACGGATCGGGTTGCGCAAACCAGAGTCGCCGTCGGATACGCTGGGCGGGATTGTGTTCAGTGGCCGGGTGGTGGACGAAAGACGCAACCCGATTCCGTTTGCGGAGTTGCTCGTGGCGGCTCCCGGTTCATCGCAAGCCATTCCGCACTCCATCGGTACCAACCGCTACGGGCGGTTTCGGATGGCGGGTCTGGGCATCACGGATACCTTGCAACTGCTGGTTCAGGTAATGAATACGCAGTTTAAATCCATCAAGGCAATCGTTGAAACGGATACGGCCGGGAGCGTCTGGTCGTCGGTAAAAGTGGTGGCCGAGCCGTCTCCGGACTGGCGACGGTTTCAACAGCAACTCGACGTGGCGCGGCTGCGTCAGGAATCCGATCCGGGATTGTACCGGGATAAACAGGCTAAAGTTCTGAAAGAAGTAACCATCAAAGGTTATCGACCCGCCGAGCGTCCCGAATCGGTGGAGCGAATGAGTCTGCATGGCACGCCCGATGCGGTGATTCTGTTCGATGAACGATCTCCGCAGTTTTCGAATGTCTATGAAATGATTCGGGGCCGGGTGGCGGGGGTTCAGGTGAAGCAAACCATGAACGGTTATACGGTCAACATCCGAAACGCTATTTCGTTTGGCGTCGGAAATTCCATGCAAGTTCAGGCCCCCTTGTATCTTCTGGACGGTTCTTATCTGACCGAAACGCCCGAAGGAAATGCGTTGATGGGCCTGAATCCGAATGACATCGAGCGCATCGAAGTCTTGAAAAATGCGGCTACGTCGGCCATTTACGGCGCGCGCGGGGGCAACGGCGTGATCGCTTTATATACCAAACGCGGGTCTTCCAAAGCAAAAAAAGCAGAACCCAGCGTTGGACTTAACCAACTGTCCTTCATCGGTTTTTCGGCCCACCGGGAGTTCTACGTCCCGCGGTATGAAGACACGCCGGGGGCGGTTTTGGCCGAACAGAATGCCCCCATCGACCGCCGGGATGTGTTGTACTGGAAACCGGTGGTTCAGACCGATTCCAAAGGAACATCGAATCTGGCGTTCCCGCTGTCGGACGTCGTTCGCACCATCCGCGTTGTGGTGCAGGGCATTACGACCGATGGCCGGCCTGTGGTCGGTTTAGCGAAAGTGAAAGTGCAGTAGTAGGGTTTACGGTTTTCAGTTTACGGTGGGCTGACGCGTTATCCTGAATGCGTCAGCCCACCGTAAACTGAAAACCGTAAACTAGCTTTCAACACCAAACAGCGCCCGTAACTCCTTGGCGTCGTTCGGTTTCATACGTCCGGCTAGCACCAGACGCAATTGACGACGGCGCAGCGCACTCGCGTACAAGTCGTGTTCGGCCTCGGTTTCGGGCGTGACTGGCGGTACTTCAATGGGACGGCCATTTTGGTCGACGGCCACGAAGGTGTAAAACGCGCGGTTGGTGCTGACCCGGGTTCCGGCCGGAATATCTTCCGCCCACACTTCAATGTTGACTTCCATCGACGAGTTGAATCCCCGCGTGACCTTGGCCTGCATTGTCACGATGTTGCCGAGCTTGATGGGTTCCGAAAACGAGACATTATCTACCGAAGCCGTGACGACAATGCGGTTGGAGTGTTTCTGGGCCGAAATGGCGGCACAGATGTCCATCCAGTGCAGCAATCGGCCACCCATCAGATTGTTCAGGGTGTTGGTGTCGTTGGGTAAGACCATCTCGGTCATGGTGACCAGAGACTCGCGGGCGTATTTGGGTTGGGGCATGGCGAAAGGTACAGATTGATTGGTCACAACGGCTTCGTGTTGTCGCGAAACTACGGTTTTTGCTGCCTTCCTCAACCATCCTTCTCTTTTTTTCGGGCTTCTTTTCGTTCCTCGCGTTTCTGTTTCCGCTCTTCTTTTCGCTGCTGACGTTCTTCTTTCCGTTCGGCTTTTTTCTCCTGGCGTTTTTCCTTGTAATCCTCTTTCAGATTCTCGACGGCATCCTTGAAGGTGACGGTATTGTCAAATTCGGTGGTGAAGGCTTCAACGTAGGCATTCCGCAGCACACCGATGATGATGGGCCAGACTTCCGTCTGTGTTTTCTCGACTGTTCCCCGCAGTGGAATCCGGGTGGCCACCTGGTCGCGCTTCTGGTTTTTGAGAATGGCAGCACCACCTTCGGCCAGCAGCTCCGTGAAAAACCGGCCGACTTTCCGATCCTCGCCCGGTTCCTTGAGCTTGAAAATCTTCATGTTTTTGGTCAGTGGTTTGAAATAGCCCACCAGCCGACCGTCGTACATGGCCATTTCGCTGACGACGCTGATGGTTCCACCTTCGAAATCGACGTTGCCGTATTTGCGCGCCAGATCGTTGAGTTTCGCCAGTTGGAGGTTGTCGAAGCTGAGGTTGTAATTGAAATCCGGGATCGGTTTCAGCAAGTACATTCCTGCCCCAAACTTCATCGTGCCGCCCCAGCCCGGTACATCACCCGTTGCCGTAACGGGAGAGGGCAAGCGGGTTTCCTTGTCTTCGACGTTGCGGATATTGCGGATGTCGAGGGCAACTTTTTCCAGCGAAAGATCTGTTTTGGTGGCTTCGAAGATATTGACCAGATCGATTTTGCCGTCATATGCCGCAAACCGGTTGATTTGGATGGGCAGAATATCCTTCACCAGCTTGGTCCAGTCGAGTTCCCGGCCGGTCTGGCTGGCCTGTTCATTGTTGCTGAAAGCAAAATTGAGTTCGGGCCGGTAACACTCGACCTCTCCGACGAGGGCGCCCTTAAACAGCGATGGCCATTCGACGGAAAGATCGATTTTAGGAACGTAGAGGAAAGGCTCTTTGATTTTACCGTTAATTTTCCGGATGCGCAGGTCTTTGATCTGATACGAACCGGTTACGAGCGCAATATCGACATCATCCACGTGTCCGGTATACGAACCCATGTCGGCCATCAATTTATTGAGGTAGCGTAGTACAAAATACGGCAACAGGAGTCTGGCGGCCACGAGAACAACGACAATCGCCAGGATAATTTTTGTGGATCGTTTCAAAGCAACAAGCGTTGATGTTGCTTATAGAACTGAAAATCAGCCGAAGAGTTATGCGGGTCGACGGACGTTTGTCCGTCGGCCCGTTGGATTAGCGACGGCTGGGCGAAAATTTCCGGCCGTTCAGGGTGGCGTATTTAAAATCGGTGGGACCGTCAAATACCGTTTCGTCGAAGCTGGAATTGCGGGTTAAATGGGTGTATTTAAAATCAGCGGTTCCGTCGAAACGCGTGCTGTTAAAATTGACTCCTTCGTCAAATTTGGTGTATTTAAAATCGGCGTACTGATCGAAACGGGCTTTTCGGAAAGCGATTGCTTCCTTAAAACTCGTGTATTTAAAATTACCGGTTTTCGCGAACCGGGCGTCTGTGAAATCGGCTAATGCCCTGAATTTCGCGTATTTGAAATTGGCTTCTTCCCGAAAACCGGTGCCGATAAAGGACGCCCGCTGGTTGAAGTCGGAATATTTGAATTCGGAAGCTTTTTCGAAGGTGCAATTTTCAAACGTTACGGGTTCGGTAAAATGTGTAGCAAACATGATTCCATTGCCGTTCAGAAAGCGCCCTTCGGTTTTGACGTTTTTGTACGCCAGGAAATTACCTCTGAAGGTGCAGTTCCGAAACGTGACCGGCCTTTCGACGGTGCTTTCGTAGGCTTCGTTTTCGGCCCAGAGGTTTTTGGTGACGCGTTTTTTATTGGCCAGCTCCGTCAGGTCGAGATCGCCGGTAATGGTGGCGTTTTCGTAGGAAACCACCTCTTTCCGGTTGATTTTAGCCAAAATTTCTTTGGCATCGACCGTGCGTTGAGCCCAAACGGCTGGCAAGGTGGTAGCAATGAGGAGGAGGGTAGTGAGGATCGTTTTCATACGGGAAAGATGAGAGTTTCCCTAAGGATGAAAATACGTCGGTAAAGGTTGCACGGAACCAGGAAGGAATCAAAAATGTAAAATGCTCAATATCGAATGTAAAAGTGAGAGGAAACACGCTCGTTTAACACTTTTACATTTGATATTGAGCATTTTACATTTTTGATTTTTTACCTCTTCAGGGAAGCCACAGGGCTTTGTCGTAGGCGGTATCGTAATCGAATTCCTCCAGCGGGATAAAGTCGGCAAACCGGCCTGCTTCGTCCATGCGGATGGCATACCACAAACTGGTCGCATCGCGAAGCAGCAGCCGGTAGCCATACAGCGGATGATACGTATGGCCGTCGGTGCGGTGATCCCAGCCGGTTTGCAGCTCAATGGCAAAAGCAATCTGCGCCAGGGCTTCATTGATGTAGGCCATCAGACTGCCAAAACCGTCCAGTTCTTCCAGCCAGATCACCAGACCGTCGATGCCCCAATCGAAGAGCGGAGCGGAAGACGCCCGGCTGGCGGGTTCGGTTATCATTAGGTCGTTCGTCATGATGATAAAGAATTAGCCCCTAAATCCTCTAAAGGGGACTTGGACGCGAACCTTCCGGGTTCTAAAAGTCCCCTTTAGAGGATTTAGGGGCAATTTGTAGGAGTGAAGGTTAACCGTATGTTTACAAACTCAGGAAGCCTGCCGCAGCCAGAAACCGGTGTCTTCCTGTTGTTGTTCCTTCCATTTGCGGAGCCAGAAGCGGTATTTTTTCCGTCCGTATTCAACAAAATCCGGGATCGACGTGGCATCGACGGCAAAAAGCCGGTGCGGTTTCTGTTTCTGAACGCCGATCAGCACAAAGCGGATCTGGCGCGTTTGTTCCCATTCCTGGCTGTCGGCGGAGCGAAGGCTGTCGATGTAGAAAGCCGCCTGCCGGTCGTAGTCGTAGTCGTAGCAGCTTTGCAGAAACTGGCTCTGCGTGCGCGCCGAGGTGGTTTTGAAATCCAGAATGAGCGCACTCCGCCGTTTGGGACTGGTATAGACCATATCCAGCCGGGCTTTGCAACCCAGTTCGGTGATCGGGTCGGTAAAGAGAACCACCCGTTCGCGTTCCGATTTCCGGAGATACCGGTTGCAGAACGAATCGCGCCGGACCTGCTCGGTAAGGTGTTCCAGCCGACCCGACTCGATTGGTTTCATGTCGGGCAGCAACTGCTCGATAATGCCGCCGATGCGCTCCGGTTCCAGCAGATGCGAGTGAAAAGCCCGCCCGAACTGCATGGCCCGCTGCGGAACGAGCCGTCCCGGCGAGGTATAGCCCAAACATTCTTCCTTCAACCGGGTCAAATCGGAATTCGAGACCCGCGGGATGGAGCGGTAGTCGATCAATTCGGTAATCATGACTGGATTGGGTTTTTGATGAAGTAAGATAGAAATCCCTAAATCCGCTTCAGGGATTTCTACAGAGACTAATTCAGCAAATGAATACCATTCTCAACCAGCAGTTCTTCCGTCGGATTGAGAAACGGATTGAAGTAATTGTAAGCGGTTTTGATGTTGGCGATGTCGGTCAGGGTCTCCTGGCGAAAAATTCGATTGGCCTGACCAAATGATTTCAGTACTTTGGTTTCTTCCGGATCGGCCAGTTTGTAGCTGAAGGTGGCAATGTAATAGACGCCTTTGGGTTGGATCTTGGTATTTTCCTTCTTCTCCGCTACGGCGGTAATCACGACATCGGCCAGCGTCAGGTCGTCGTAGAACAGGGGTTCGATGAGCCGGAAGATGTTGTCGACCGAATAACCGTGGAACAGGACCGCCGAAACACAATTCTTTTCATCGATAAAAAAGATTTCGGCCCAGTTCTTGGTTCCCATGTTCAAAATATTGTCGGTAAAGATGCGCCACGCAATCGGCTGGAATGTCAGCGTGCGGCCGTTCGTCGGCCCACCCAGTTTTTCGGTGCCATTGATGTTAAAGATGCCCTCCTTGGCGTCGAAACGGTATTGGCGGGGATGTCCCTCCAAATATTTGAAGTGACTCGTATCTGGATTAGGGATGACTTCACCCGTCGATTCGTTAACCTTCTGATAAAGTTTCACTTCCAAACCATTTTGATTTGTTGTGCCGGTGTTGTTTTTTTGTGTGTTCATTAGTATTTGTTGTTTACTGTTCGGACAGGGGGACCGCTATGCGATCCCTTTTGCCTTTTCAGGGGGTTTGTATTTGAGTTTAAATATACACACTATTATGTATAATACAAAACGATACATAAAAAGTTTACTAAAAAAATAGAGTAGCTGCCCATACACCCTGAAAACCGCCTTTTTGCCCTTATTTTAGGTTTTGTGAGCCTGGTCTATTTCGAAGAATCTGAATTTATTCTACATTAGACGACAGAATGCAAGACTAGAATTTACATGGTTCTGTGTAAAAAAGCCCTTTTCTCATGCCCATTGGAGCCCGTTTGCAGCAACTGATCGATGCGTTAGACATCAGCGTCCTGGAGTTTGCCCGACAATTGGGGGAGAAGCGGGGTGAGAAAGTATACCATATTTTACACGGTCGTCTGAAACCGCGCTACGAAACGTTACAAAAAATTTTAGGGGCTTATCCCACGGTCAATGCCGACTGGCTGCTGCGGGGCGAAGGGCTCATGTTTCGCACCTTACCGCAAACGCCCCTGTCTGCCATGACGTTAGATGAGCGGCTGCGAAATATGGAGTTTCTTTTGTTTCAGTTAAACGAACGTGTAGCTTTGTTACAGGAAACCAGCGACCTGCTTCGGGAGGAACTTGAACAGGTTGCGGGTAAAAAAAGAGTCATCAGTCTCTCACACGTTAGTCGTCGGTCCGATTTGTCTCCGGAAAGCTGATAATTGCCGGGCTTACGACTTTATACTACACTATGTTCTCATTTTTTAAGCGTCGCCAGGAACAATCCGCTTTTTCGGATTTCGGATTTTTGGGAGTCGATATTCATTCACACCTGATTCCGGGGATTGACGATGGCGTACCCGACCTCGAAACGGCCCTGACCTGTCTGCGGGCTTTTGAGGAACTGGGTTATAAGAAAGTGGTTACCACCCCCCACGTGTTGCGCGATTATTATCCCAACAGCAGCGATACCATCCGGCGCGGTCTTGATGAACTCCGCGAAGCCATGGCCGAAACAGACCTGACGATTCAGGTTGAAGCGGCCGCGGAATACCTCATCGACGACCATTTCGTAACGCTACTCAAAGCCAACGATCTCCTGACGTTCGGACCCAATTATCTGCTGGTCGAACTGTCGTTTGCCAATCCGCCCCTGAACCTGGACGAAATCATTTTTCAAATTCAGACGAAAGGCTACCAACCCATTCTGGCCCATCCCGAACGGTATTTGTATCTGAAGGACCAGACCGAGCGGTTTCATAAACTGCGGGTGCAGGGCTGTCTGTTTCAACTGAATCTGCTCTCGCTCGTGGGGCAGTATGGCGGGCGCGTGCAGCAGCAGGCCAAGCAGTTGCTCGAGGATTCGATGGTCGATTTTGTGGGTTCCGATCTGCACCGGCCCCGCGACGCCGAAAAGCTGGGGCTACTGCTTCAGTCCAAAGAACTGGCGCTCCTCGATTCGCACACCTTTCTGAATGCCTCCCTACTCTAAAAGGCCTTTTTTAGGCTCGTTGCGGAAAGCTGCCGAGTTACATCCAATCAGGCGGGGTTCCATTGTGTCGATTTTTTTGGCAGGAAGATTCTGCGGCATACTTTTTGTCTATTGTCTGATAAATAGGAAAAAAACTTTGCGGATATTTTTAAAATACAGAAAAATAGTATTCCGTAAAAAACTTTTTGTTGAACTTTTTGAAGATTTTATACCGTATTCTCTTAAAAACATTGAAGATTGCTTAGGTAATTTCATTTCTCCCTTTTATATTTAGAAGGTAATATCTAAAAAAAGCTAGTAGTAGTTTGTCTGATTTTGAAGGTAAGTATCTTTACAGATCGCCCTGAAACGTAGCTCACCACGACCTTTCGTTTCGTTTAATCAGACATCTTTCTGTCGGAAACCCACATTTTTTTACTTATTATTCTATTTACTCAACGTTATGAAAATTGCTGTTGTTGGAACCGGTTACGTTGGACTCGTAACCGGAACCTGCTTTGCCGAAACCGGCAACCAGGTCACCTGTGTCGACATTGACGAGCGCAAAGTTCAAAAGCTCATCAACGGCATCATCCCCATCTACGAACCGGGTCTGGACGTGTTATTTAACCGCAACACCGCCGAAGGCCGTCTAAAATTCACAACCAGCCTGGCCGAAGGCATCGAAGGCGCCGAGGTTATTTTTCTGGCCCTGCCCACTCCTCCGGGCGAAGACGGTTCTGCCGATCTGAAATACATCCTGAAGGTAGCCGGTGATCTGGGGCAATTGCTGAAAGAGTATGCCGTGATTGTCGACAAAAGCACCGTGCCGGTGGGAACTGCCGAAAAAGTACACGATTACATCTCGCTGGCTGCACAGGTGGAGTTCGACGTCGTATCGAATCCCGAATTTCTCCGCGAAGGCGTTGCCATCGAAGACTTCATGAAACCCGACCGGGTGGTGATCGGCACCAAGTCAGAACGCGCGAAAGCCGTGATGAGCAAACTGTATGCGCCCCTGGTTCGTCAGGGTAATCCGGTGATTTTCATGGACGAACGTTCGGCCGAAATGACCAAATATGCCGCCAACGCATTCCTGGCCGTCAAGATTTCGTTCATGAACGAAATTGCCAACCTCTGCGAAAAAGCAGGGGCCAACGTCGACGACATCCGGAAAGGAATTGGAACCGACAGCCGCATCGGCAAGCGGTTTTTGTTCGCCGGTATCGGCTACGGCGGAAGCTGCTTCCCGAAAGATGTGCAGGCACTGGCGAAAACCGCCCAGGAGTATGACTACGATTTCCAGATTCTGAAATCGGTGATGGACGTCAATGCGAAGCAGAAAACCAAACTCCTTCCGATTATCAACCAGCACTTCAACGGCGATCTGAAAGGAAAAACCATTGCCGTATGGGGGCTGGCGTTCAAACCGTATACCGACGACATCCGGGAAGCTCCGGCGCTGGAAAACATCCAGGCGCTGCTGGATGCCGGCGCGAAAGTGACGGCCTACGACCCGGAAGCGATGGATAATGTGAAAAACGTATTTGGCAGCAAAATTACGTACGCCCACACCTCGTATGCCGCGCTGGACGATGCCGATGCGCTGGTGATCATGACCGAATGGCCCATGTTCCGGACGCCGGAATTCAGCAAAATGAACCTGCTGCTGAAAAACAAAGTCATCTTCGACGGACGGAATCTTTACGAACTGGACCAGATGAAAGAATTGGGCTATACCTACTACAGCGTTGGTCGCGAGACCATCTCGCAGGCGGTGGAACAAGCGGTTTGATTTGGCCTGCCGGAAACGGGTATACATTGTAATGCAACCTCCTCAACTGTGAATAAAAACTCAAAAATCTACGTTGCCGGACACCGGGGTATGGTGGGGTCGGCTCTGGTGCGTAGTTTGGTAGCCAAAGGCTACCAGAATATGATCACCCGCACCTCGTCGGAACTGGACCTGCGCAACCAGGCGGCCGTCGCTGATTTTTTTGCCGACGAAAAACCGGATTATGTTTTTTTAGCGGCTGCCAAAGTCGGCGGTATTTGGGCCAATAATACATACCGGGCTGATTTTCTGTACGATAACCTGCTGATCGAAGCCAACATTATTCATAGTGCCTACCAAAACAGTGTCGAAAAACTGCTGTTTCTGGGTTCCTCCTGCATTTATCCCAAGCTGGCTCCGCAGCCGTTGAAAGAAGAATACCTGCTCAGCGGTTATCTGGAAGCGACCAACGAACCGTATGCGATTGCTAAAATTACCGGCATCAAGCTCTGCGAAGCGTATCGGAGCCAGTACGGCTGCAATTTCATTTCGGCGATGCCGACCAACCTCTACGGCCCGAATGATAACTACGATCTTCAGGGGTCGCACGTGTTGCCGGCCTTGATTCGGAAATTCCACGAAGCGAAAATTAGCAACCAGCCCTTCGTTGAGGTCTGGGGAACGGGTTCGCCCCGCCGGGAATTTTTGCACGCCGATGACCTGGCCGATGCCTGCGTGTTTCTGATGGAAACCTACAACGATGAATTGTTTGTCAACATCGGGACAGGCGAGGACGTCACAATTCGCGAACTGGCCGAACTGGTGAAAGAAACCGTTGGCTTTGAAGGCGAACTTCGCTGGAATACCGACAAACCGGACGGTACGCCCCGCAAACTCATGGATGTTTCACGACTGCATGCCCTGGGCTGGAAACACCAAACCGATTTGAAAACCGGTATTACCACGACCTATCAGGATTTTCTGAATCACCAGGAAGTTTACGTCTAACCAAATTAAAACCTTAGAATACAGCTAATTACTCACGTATGAAGAAAGCACTTATTACCGGTATTACAGGACAGGACGGCGCTTATCTGGCCGAATTATTATTAGAAAAAGGATATGAAGTACACGGTATCAAACGCCGGAGTTCCTTATTCAATACGCAGCGTATCGATAATTTATACGAAGACCCACACGAAAAAAATGTGCGGTTCAAGCTTCACTTTGGCGATCTCTCCGATTCGACCAATATCATCCGGATTATTCAGGAAGTGCAGCCCGACGAAATTTATAACCTCGGTGCGATGTCGCATGTGCGGGTGAGTTTCGATGAGCCGGAATATACCGCCCAGGTCGACGGCATTGGTACGCTCCGCATTCTGGAAGCCGTCCGGCTGTTGGGTTTGATCGAGAAAACCCGCATTTATCAGGCATCCACCTCCGAATTATACGGTGGGGTGCAGGGACACGCGCAGTCGGAATTGACGCCATTTTACCCGCGTTCGCCCTATGCCGTTGCCAAACTGTATGGCTACTGGATTACGGTCAACTACCGTGAAGCGTACGGCATGTATGCCTGCAACGGTATTTTGTTTAACCACGAATCACCGCTGCGGGGCGAAACGTTCGTAACGCGCAAAATTACCCGTGCTGTGGCCCGGATCGGTCTGGGTTTGCAGGACAAAGTATTCCTGGGAAACATTGACTCGCTGCGCGACTGGGGCCATGCCAAGGACTACGTAGAAGCCATGTGGCTGATTCTGCAACAGGAGAAACCGGAAGATTTCGTGATTGCCACCGGTGTCACCACCTCAATCCGTGATTTTGTCCGGATGGCATTTGCCGAGATTGGCGTCGAACTGGAATTCCGGGGCGAAGGTGTGGCCGAGCGGGCGTTTGTGGTGCGTGCATCGAACCCGGATTACCCGGTCGAAGTCGGCAAAGAAGTATTGAGCATCGACGAGCGGTATTTCCGCCCGACGGAAGTGGATCTGCTGCTGGGTGATCCGACGAAGGCCATGACCCAACTGAACTGGCAGCCCAAATATGACCTGGCCGCGCTGGTAAAAGACATGATGACGGCTGACATCGACTTGTTCCGTCGCGATCAGTTGCTGGCTGAAGGCGGGCATTTGGTGATGAATTATTTTGAGTAAACCAACATCGGTGCGGTTCGAAAACCGGTAAATTCTATGTCAACGACCTCAAAACAACGCGCAACGGTTATTAGCCTCAACCTCTCGCTGGGTAATTACCAGCAATTTCGGGAGGAAATCATAACGGCGGCAAAAGCGAAACAGGCGGGTTCCGTTTGTTTCGCCAATGTCCACATGACGGTTGAGTCAAAGTTTAACTCGCACATTGCCCAGGCAGTCAACGGGGCCGACTGGGTCCTGTGTGACGGTGTCCCGCTGTTGTGGAGTCTGCGGTGGCTGCATGGAGTAAAGCAGAACCGGGCTACCGGGCTGGATATGCTGCCCGATCTGTTGCAAAAAGCGGAAGAAACCGGCGTGTCTGTGTTTTTCTATGGATCAACGCCCGAAATTCTGCAACAAACCGTTGACGTGTGTCGCAAAAAACACCCGAAACTGACGGTTGCGGGTACGCTGTCTCCACCTTTCCGGGCATTGACACCTGAAGAAGACGAAGAAGTCGTCGAACAGATCACGCGGTCGGGAGCCGGTTTGGTATTCGTCTCTCTGGGCTGTCCCAAACAGGAAGTCTGGATGGGCAAAATGCGCGGACGGATACCCGCCGTGTTGCTGGGGATTGGCGGAGCGTTGCCGGTTTTGGCTGGTGATGTGAAACGGTCACCCGACTGGATGCAGCGGGCGGGCCTGGAGTGGTTGTTTCGGTTTGCGCAGGAACCCAAACGGTTGTTCAAACGGTATGCGGTTACGAATAGTTTGTATACCTGGTATTTGATGAAGCAATTGGTGAAGGGGAATTAGCATCCGCCGTATGAAACAAAAATGCAGCAGTAGTTGAAACGTACAGAAATACTATGCGAACCTACGTATTTACGTTAATTTGTATTTGTCTGGCCGGATATACAGTCGATGCCCAAAATCAGCGGGCATCGACTGTTCAGTTTTCAGGCGAAATCGGCGGAATGGCGTCGTCCGCGCGTCGAACCCCTTTTTGGTTTAGAGCCAATCAGTTTGGAACTGTGCCCTTTACAGCTCCGTTTGGCACTATTCGCCTGGGTAGTTCGGGTCTTTTTTACAAAGACAGCACGTGTAGCGGCTGGTTTTTTGGCTATGGAGCCGAACTAGTTGGTAATGTGGGGCCCACAAGCCGGGCACTCCTTCCAGAAGCGTACGTGAAAGTTGGCAAAGGGTATTTCGAATTGGTGGCCGGACGAAGACGAGAAATCATTGGGTTAGTCGATAGCACGCTTTCATCCGGTTCCTATTCGTGGTCGGGTAATGCTTTGCCAATTCCGAAGATCCAGATTGGTACGCGTGGATTTGCTCCCCTACACTTTACGGGCGATTTGATTGCCATCAATGCATTCTTTGCTCATGGCTGGTTTGCCAATACGGATTCGATGAGAAATTCATTTTTGCATCAAAAAGCCGTTTATGGCCGAATTGGTAAGCCAAACTGGAAAATAAAATTATACGGCGGTATTCTCCACCAGGCGCAATGGGGTGGACGTTCTGATTATTTAGGAACGGGAAATTCCATTAAAGGACAATTACCCTCCTCCTTTAAGGATTACCTGCATGTGATTGTATCAAAACAACCTAGTCAGACCAACGACATATCGTATCATGACCGTGTCAACCAATTTGGAAATCATGTAGGTTCAATCGATGTTGGAGCAGAAATTACCCTTGCTAAATGGGATGCGCTGGCCTATTATCAACATCCATTTGAAGACAAATCGGGGATAGCGTTTATGAATTTACCGGATGGATTGTATGGATTGCAATTGAAGCGAAGAGCGGCCATTTCCGGGTCTTTCTTTCAAATTAACCGTTTGCTGATGGAACACCTGACTACGATGGATCAGAGTGGTAGCACAATCCAAACGAAGTATACAATGTATCAGGGAATTGACGATTATTTTAACAATTTCCAATATAAGGACGGTTGGGCACATTCGCAGCTTGTCTTAGGGACACCATTTATCACACGTCGACAGGAGGTGAAACCACAATGGCAGAATGTGCCAGGGGAGTATAAATTAACGATTGTGAATAACCGTGTCCAGGTTTTTCATTTTGGAATGGAAGGCGGATTTTATTCAGGAGTACAACTGTCAAGTCGTTTATCACTAAGTAAGAATTATGGTACCTATCGAAGTCCTTTTGGTAAGTCTCTAAACCAATTTTCAGGCGTAATTTGGTTAAAATGGCCCGTAAAATGGCTTGGTGGATCGGAGCTGAATACGGCGGTTTCAATGGATCAGGGAGCACTTTATGATAAGGCACTGGGAGGATGGATAAGTTTGAAAAAAGTTTGGGGGAATAAATAAAAAGATTATAAACACCGGTTTTTTTAATTTAAGTTAAAGGCTATTTATTAGATAAAATAGTATACTTTTTGACTCATGCACTTTAAATATTCCAAATATATTCACCTTAAGCTGTTTGCTACTTCACTTCTTATATTTTTCGTGTTTTCTCAACTTAAACAGGATACACCTTACTATTCAGGAAAGGATTATACGACTATCAATAGCATCCAGAATACGATTGATAGCACAATGACGTTGAAATCGGTTTCAAGTTTCCCGATCGGCGTAGCATTTAATTCGGCTATTATCGCCAATAATCCAGAAAACTATAAATTATTTCTGGAAGAATTTAATTCTAAAACTGTTCATACTTACATGAACATTGAGCCTTTACCGGACCAGTTCAAATTCAAAGAGCCGGATTATTGGGTTGATTTTGCAAAATTACATCCAATTCGGTTGCATGGACATTGTCTGATCTACCATATAAGTGCCCCGACGTGGTGGCAGAAGTTTGGGAAAGACCGGGATGGATTTGAAAAAGCAATTGAAAATCATATTCGAAAAACCGTAGGACGTTATCGGGGGAAGATCAAAAGCTGGGATGTTATAAACGAAATGTTTGCCTATAATTCAGGATCTATCCGCTCTACTATTTTTCGAAAATACTACGATAACGATCAAGATTATTTGTCATTTGTAAAGCGTTGTTTTCAATGGGCCCACGAAGCCGACCCTAATGCTCTATTATTTTACAACGATTTTAGCTTAGAGTATTACCCGAAAAAAGTACAAGCGGTTCTTCAATTAGTCGCTGATTTTAAACGAAGTGGAACCCCAATTCACGGAATTGGTACACAAATGCATATTACGTTCAATGCAAATAATAAAGGAATAGAGAATTCGCTGCAAGAGTTAGCTTCTACAGGTCTTCAAGTCCATATTTCCGAGCTGGATATTCAGATGAATCCGAAAAATGCCTCTGCCATTATTTTTTCGAACCAATTTTTGAGTCAGCAACGTAACAAGTATGAAACAGTCGCAATACTCTATAAAAAAAACATACCGGTAGCGCAGCAGTATGGAATTACTTTATGGGATTTTAGTGATGCAGATAGCTGGTATGTAATCAACAAAAAACAGCACGATATACCAAACATATTCGATAAAAAATATAGAAAAAAGCCAGCCTATTATGGTTTGCTTTCTGGGCTGAAATAAGCTATTTAGTTAGCTTTGGATCACATCGCTATAAATCGCCATCATCATATCATAATTTGATTTCGGAGTGTATTTCTTAAGGTATTCTTTACGACCTTCTAAACCCATATCTATTGCAAGCTGCGGGTTTTGATAGAGAAATTCTATTTTTTTTGCCAGATCTTCAGCATTTCCACCCTCATAAGTATATCCAGTAACACCATCTTCAATTAATTCCGGAATTCCACCCATGCGAGAACCTATAACGGCGGTACCTTTTGCATAAGCTTCAACAACAACCCGGCCAAATGGCTCATGCCAGACAGAAGGAATAACTAAGATTCGCGCTTTGCCAATAACATCATAGGTGTCTAATAAAGATAACTTTCCTAAATATTCAACATTGTTTTTTTTAGAATAACTGATTACTTCAGGAGCCAACGGACCTTCACCAATTATCTTTAAATGAACTGTAGAACCAATAAGAGAATGTGCTTCAAGCAAATGTTCAATACCTTTTTCAGTTTGTAGACGCCCAACATAGACAACGTAATCTTCTTTAACTATAGATAGACCGGGATCAGGATAAACAAAATTGGGTTTAACGTAAATTTTCTCAACTGGGAATCCGCCATCTATCATTTTTTGTCGAATGAATTGTGAAATACATATGAATGCATCGACCTGCTTCCAAGTAGGAAGAAGTTTATGTATTGCAAGCATAGTGGTAACGGTCGTCGTTGCTCCTCGATTGTCCCGATAGCACTTGTGCAGAATGGCGGGAGTCTTTAGAGATTTGCTCACACAGGTGTCGCAAACTTGACCATCTCGATACATTGTGGCGCTCGGGCAGATTAAGCGATAATTTCGCACAGCTTGAACAACGGGTACATTTTCGGATTTAGCTGCGTAATAAACCGAAGGAGATATAAGTGGGAAAAAATTCTGAACGTGCATTACATCATGTTTCTGACTTCGCAATAATTGTTTCACATACTTGTATGAATCCTGCGACCACAGGGTACGTAAAGCAACAGAGACTTTGGAAAGTTGGGAAACTTTTGCATTGTTTTCAATGAAAGACGTAACTGAATTTCCGAATTCTTCCAGAATAGCTACTTCAGCTTTACGTGATTCATCTTCACCGCCTTTGATAAGATACTCATTATGTATGCTTAATATTTTCACATTTTCTAAAATTTAAGTAAGCTACAATTATAAGGCACCGTTAGCTAAGCGGCAATAAAATTTTTGAAGGTTTACTTTTGTATAAAGTTTGAAACTTAAGTTCAATGTGATAATACGTCAATGTAGACATAAAATGAATAATAGATAAACAAATTATAGAATAGACTAACTCATTAGTTAATGTATGAGGGATTTTTATTAATTTAAATATTATCAAATTAACAACTCGCAAAACAAGATAATGATTTAAATAATACGAATACGAGTATCGACCCAAAAAATCAAATGTGCCCTTGGATAAAAAAACAGAAACAATGCCCTTTTCATTTGAAAAAATGACGATCACCGTCGCAAACCATAAAGGCATTAACCAGTTATTAAATGCTGAATAATTTATTACAAAATATAAAGTTAAGACAAGAGATGTTAATTCGATGAATGAATAATAGTGTGATTTAATAAAAGTGAATGGTGTGAGATTATATATTTTGTAAGTAATCATCCCAACTAAAAAGCCATATAAACAGCGGATTAATCCGTAATCATAAGTATATATAATGTTTCCATTGTGCAGCCATATGAAATAAAAAATAATAGGAAAGAATAGAAAGCTTAGTACAATAATATTTTTTCGGAGAATAACCAGGAATACCGCCCAAACTAAATACACGTAGAATTCGGCACTAATACTCCAACTAGGTACATTCCAAGAAACATAGGCAAAAATGCCCAAAGCCTGTGTCAATGTTAAATTACCAATAAAGGTAAGTAGGTTTTCTTTTACAAAAATTGGATCCTCAATTTTAACAACATAGCGGTCAATGCCAAATCGGAATAATTCATAGCCAAGCGCAAGAAATAGAGTAAATAGGTGCAAAGGATATAACCTAAAGAACCGCTTCTTTAAAAATAGAGCAATATCTGAATAATAGTTTAACCTTGCCAGATTACTGTATGAAATTACAAATCCTGACAATACAAAAAAGAAATCAACGAATATATCACTCTGACCTATAAATTTATTTGTATTTGCAAAATGAATTCCAAATGATTTCATGTGAAAAAATATCACCATAATTGCCGCAATGCCACGAAAAGTATCTAACACCTTAAACCGCATAATAGAATATAATTAGAATTGTAATGGCAGTAAGTCTATTCAAAAAAAATGTTTTAAGCTCATATCTAATCATTTAACCTGAGTAGTCAGCGGTTTTTTGTAATAATATGATTCTAAGAGTTTTCTAGGATATACTTCAAAATATTGATATGTATATCTGGAAATATAATATAAAATAGCAACATAAGGTATTATAGTTAAGTCGTACCAAGCTGAGTCAACTTTCCAGAATCTTAGAATTATAATATCGAAAAAAGTTTTAATCAAAGCATTGTTCATATAAATAGAGTATGATAAAACGCCCAATTCTTTGAAAAAGGGAGTGTCCATTTTCTTAGAGATCCAACCTAATTCAAAAGAGAAAGTTACAATTGTTAAAAGAAAAAATAAAGGTGATACAAAACTTATATCACTCCAGTAAGCAACAGACCAAAGTGAAACAGACAAAGTCAGGAACTCTAGGAAGGTAAACAGATAAAACATTGACTGATTTTGACTACTCAGCGAGGTATATTTTTTATTCAATATAGAATATACCTCTGAAGCGATGCATCCCAAAAAAAAGCTGTATGTACATCGCCATATTCCAGGAATACCAATTTTTAATGAAAGATTGCCGCCATTTACATAGTAAATAATAACAAGAGAAATTACAGAAAATGCGAGAAATATTAGAATCTTTATGAAGGAAGAGAAGCGATTTATATAGACGATTGAAAAACAAAATATAATGTAAGCGAAAATTTCTGCACTGATCGACCAGCTTGATGTATTCCATGAAAGATATTCTAGTCCTTTAATTGGCAAGCCGTACGTTTGAACTAGGAATATATTAGCTACAAAACCCACAAATCTATGATTATAGAATGGAGGATAGTTGAAAAGATCATATTTATATAAAAATATTTTAAAAGTTTCAAAAAGTAGAAAAACTATCAATAAGCAAAAATGCAATGGATAGAGTCTAATAAATCGTTTAATTAGAAAATCTTTCTGCTGACTAATTGTTTGAATTTTCTGATAATTGTAATATATGACGAATCCACTTAAAGTAAAGAAGAAATCGACAAATAACCAACCATGTGATATTAATGCGGTATGGCCGATAATACCAGGTCCCGGTTTAAAATGGTACAAAGCAACAACGAGTGCGAAAATACCCCTGAACCCATCCAAAACGTGAAATCGCTTATTCATACTATTATTGATTGATAAATTAACTAACAGTTAGGTCAGTAAAGGCAACTGACTTGGGATTTAATTTGTTAAAAATTTCTTCATAACATTTCATAATTTTATTCTCATCATACTGTTTAGCTCCTTCGATGAGTAGATCTTTTGATATAGGATTGTCGATTGCAAATTCGATCTTTTTGGCTAGCGCGTCTATATCTGAAGCGGGTACAATGTAACCCAGTTTTCCATTCTGCAGAATTTCAGCCGGGCCACTCTTACAATCGGTAGATACTATTGTTGTTCCAGCAGCTAAAGCTTCGACCAGAATCACTCCAAACCCTTCCCATTTAGAAGATAGGACAAATACATCAGCTTTATTAATCCATGCCACTGGGTTTTTTTTAAAACCGATTAATTTTGCAATTGAACCCATTTTATAAGAATTAATTCTGTACAAAAGTTCGTCATGTAAATGTCCTTCGCCCACAATTATTAATTTAACTTTTCTTCTTAGAGATACATTATATACGGCATCTATTAATGCTGAAAAGTTTTTTTGATCAGTGAGCCTACCTACACCCATTATTACAGGGTAATCTTTTGAAGTGAGCCATATTTCTTCTACATTTTGCTCCGCTTCCGATAATAAATGGTCGTTATATGCGGGATTATAAATGACAGAAATTTTCTTTAAAGGAATTTTAGCAAATTTGCTTAAGTCATTAGCTACGCCCGACGAGACTGAAATAATAGAATCTGCAAAGCGATAAAAGATAGGGATGAACAGAAAACTTAATTTATATATTGACCAGGGTAGCATCCTGAATTCCTCGATCGTATTGCTATGTTCAGATATGACGACTTTTGTATCAGTTGCAGACCAGTATTTAGCAATTATAGCTAAAATATTAAAACTGGGGACACCTGTGAAAAGAATATCGGATTTGTTAGATCGTAAATAACTTATTAAATACCTTAATAAATAAAATCGATTTTTTGTGTCTGGAGATATTATTTTAATGTTTTCATTTAATAAATCTAAATAAGGACCTTTCACAACACCCAATAATAAAGTTACTTCATAGCCTCTGATCGCTAAATAATTAGCTACATGTACTATGATTCGTTGTACTCCCCCCTGCGTTAAATCGCGATATACTAGTAAAATTTTCATGACGTTATGCTTAGATTAAGCCAAATTATATCGTGGCATTTACGATTCATTTTTAAAATGACTATTTTTTGAGGAAGGGGCTATACTTATCGAGCATATTAAAAACATAACCCAATACACATTATTATACTTTAATAAAAAACTTTCTGTAAAACTTACAATGGTAAGGAATATAAGTATGAGTATGTACCAATAAGAATGATATTGTGTAGTGTTTTTGATAAAATTCAGAGAACGCTTGTATGCTTTGAGTAGCACAACTGAGAATAATGTCAAACCTATAAGACCTAGTTCCAAGGTTATATCGATGAAACCATTGTGTCCTTGTTCTGGATTCCAGTCGGAATCCACCCAAAGCGTTTTTGATAAAAATTTGGGAATCCAGAATGCACTATACCCGTATCCAACCATTGGCGATTGGTTAATGTAATCTATAAGCATTACCCATAGAGGAAGTCGTCCCGTAAAAGAATCATCCTTGCCAATGGCACTATAGGCAGTTTCGCTGCCTTCAATTATAAAAGATATTAAAAATTGAGTAACTATTATTCCAACAATGATAAGGATTACTAATCTGGACTTCTGATAGTTTTTGTAGGCCCAATTCAGAACAATATATGCGGGAAGCATTACCAAAAAAGCAATTTGGGTGGTTGTCGATTTGGACATCATTAGCAAAATCAGGCAAAGTATGCCAATGACTGCGATAAAAAATTTGTTCCCACTTACCTGTTTGTAATAAAGTATAGTTGAAATCAGACAAAGCCCTGCAATTCGTCCTAAGCCATTTTTGTGAAAATAAACTCCCTGCCAGGCACCTTGGTGAACACCTGTTGCAATGCCATGTTCAGGTACTAAAATGATCATAATATAACTGGAAATAACAATCATACATGTCAAATAAAAGAATAACTTTAGAATATTTTGCTGCTTAAAATATTCACTTATGTAAAACGCATATAGCAAACTAGCAATAAATGAAACGAGACGTCTTGACGTTACTTCAGGCGCTTGTGACCACACAATCGATAGAACAGCTACAACACTTAATAATATCAGGAAAGAGTTTTTTCTTATGTTTTTGAATAATACATAATACTTCTTTGTGAAGTAATATATCATTACCGCATACAACATTAGCCAAAAGTACTTTACGGCGCTTGCGGCTGCGCTATTATTTTGGATATCTTGTTCATCAGCGACTAAATACAAAAGCGCTCCGCTTAACATATATAATAGGAATGAATTTATTATATATGTCGATGAGCTAATTTTTTTTACCCTTTCAATGTTAGTGAAATAGGTAGGAGGGTAGGCGGTCTCTATTTGGGCACTTGTATTCATACGTTTATTTTTTTAATAAGCTCTGAATATTTTAGCTTCCCATTTGGGATAGCAATTCGAATAATATTAGCCTTAATCAAAAATGCTGAATAGAATACAGAGCAAAGTATTAATTTCAATAGAAGTGATAAGTAGGTATTTTTTATATGTATATTTATAAATACCCAGTATAATAAGCCACTTATCAGCAAAATATAGAGCATATACGAATAGTTTGGGTGTGGTATATGGTACTCTTTTTTTCCAAAATATACACTAAATATTAATATAATGGCGTACGTAATGACAGTTGAATATGCAGCGACTATAATACCGTATTTTTGGAGAAAAAAGATATTTATTCCAATTTTCAAGACTGAACCTGTTACATAAATATAGGCTAGCTTATCGGTTCGCCCTTTAAATTGAAAGGAGTTATTATAGTGAAATATTGATATTCCATAAAGTATAGTGCTTACCAAAATGTATGGCATAATCATAATCGCACTGTTTCGATAAGGCTTTCCTATGAAAAGATTCGCAATTTCTTGAGAAGATATAAACAATATTGAACAAATTATTGTTGCCACAATTAGCAATGTATTCCCATTTTCTTTTAGTTTCTTCAGTAACGTTTCCTTATTTTTGTCTTCATACAATTTTACAAGAACTGGAAAATTTGTTAAATTTATAATGAGAAAGGGAACCCATATCGCTTGTCGATACAAGTCATATCCGACTGAGTATAATCCTGCCTCTTTATTTCCTAAGAATTCTGCAATTAACAGCTTGTCTATAACATTATTGATAAAACTGGAAGATAGCATTAAAGCTAGCGGGATTCCATATTTTAGGATCGATAGTGAATCTTCTTTGTTAAATACGCTGCCAGATACTAACAGGTATTTATCTCTGTAAATTACTAATGGTACCAGTTGTGACAGTATATATGATATGACAATTGCGGAATAACTTCTATAGTAATAAGTTAATCCAATTGAAATTACTATGAATATAATAGACCGTATTAGCTCTGATTTTGCATAATTGACGGCTTTCAATGATGCTCTTTGTAATTCAAGGTTAATATCATAAATAGAATATATAATGAGCCAAATGAAACCTAACAAATATACATAGATCTCGCCTGGATTATAGTATAGGATTATTGAAATTACGGCTAATGTAGAGACTAGGATAATTCGTCCAAAATACAAGATCGTATTTGTGAAATCTTTTTTCCGGCTTTCATCATATTTATGAATATAACGGGCAAGAGTTACGCGAAGCCATTGAAATAACAATGAATTACTCAACATTACCCCAGCAAAAACTACATTGTACGTACCCAATTCTTCCGGAATTAAAAGATAGCTGAATACTGATAGTGTAAGAAAGTTTGCTACAGAAGGCGTAAACCTTGCTATTGTATATAATATTGTTTCTTTCATTGGCAATCTGGAAGGAGTATATCCTCTATTGTACTGGTTTACCAGGCGTTTTTATCGCCTTTCACCATCTTCTCTACCGTCCACCAACAGATTTTTACATCAAGTGTAAGTGTGGAATATTTAGTATACCAGACATCATAGCGAACCCGGTGCCGCATTTGACTAATTTCCGATGTTTCGCCCCGTAACCCTTTCGACTGGGCCAGACCAGTTATCCCCGGTTTCACTGCAAACCGGTGTTTGTATTCCGGTATAAGCGGCATATACTGGACATCGAGTGGAATGGGGTGCGGTCTGGGACCAACGATGCTCATGTGACCCGCAATGACATTCAGAACCTGCGGCAATTCGTCCAGGTTGGTTTTTCGCAGAATTCGACCAATCCGGGTAATCCGCATATCGTTGTGAGTAGCTTGTTTGAAGGAAGCGTTTCGCTGGTATTTCATTGTCCGAAATTTCAGACAAGGGAATGGACGACCATTCCGCCCTGAGCGCAGTTGAACGAACAGAATAGGCCCCCGCGATTCCATTCTGATCAAAAGACCGATCAGCGGAACGAACCAGGAAAGAATGAAGATGGCAACCAGCAAAGAGACGGTGATGTCGAAGACTCGTTTTGCCACGGGCTGCGATTTCCCCGCAGTCGTCTCACTGACGACATAATACGAGGAGTCGGGTTGTAACAAGTTAATCATAACGTTTCCAGGTTGAGTAAGAACTGTAGAGACAATGGTCTCACCAACCGGGTTTCAAACCCGGTTGGTACGTGCCATTAAAAGTGGGTGGTCTGCAGTGATTAAGCCGGTTTACTGCCGCCAGGTAATAACCTTTTGTAAAATGGCAGCTTTTTCTTATCGGAATCTTGTTCGTAGTAACCACCGGCACCATATCCGTAGCCGTAGCCATATCCGTAGCCATATCCGTAACCCGTTCCTTCGTTGATCGAATTCAGAATCAGGCTCAACTTCCGGAAGCGTTGTTCCTTGTACATGACGTCCACCATTTTCAAGTGTTGCTTGGGCGTAACATCATGGCGAACAACATACATGGTGGCATCGGTTTTATCGGCCAGAATCTGGGCATCCGTAACTAGGCCAACGGGGGGCGAATCCACGATAATATACTGGAAGCGTTCGCGAAGTTGGTGGAACAAATCATCGACTTTGTCACTTACCAGCAACTCCGCCGGGTTAGGCGGAATGGGGCCGCTGGTCAGGATGAAATAGTTTTGCATGCCGGGTACGGGTTGCAGAATTTCATCCAGGGTTACCTGACCCACGAGGAAGTTGCTGATCCCGACGGTGTTGGGCATGTCCAGCATGGAATGCAGTTTCGGACGGCGTAAGTCCATTTCCAGAATAACCGTCGGACGGTCGATGAGGGCCAGACTGGCACCGAGGTTCAGCGAGATGAACGATTTTCCTTCCCCACTGATGCTGGACGTAAACAGAATCGCTAGGCTTTCGTTGTTGGATCTTAGGAATTGCAAATTGGTTCGCAAGGCCCGGATTTGCTCCGCCACAATCGATCGGCTGCTGGAGGTAACCACCAGCGGGAATTTATGCTTGGCATAGGCTATTTCACCGACAATGGGCGCGCTCGTCAGTTCTTCGATGTCCGAACGCTTGCCAATCCGATTGTTCAGCATGTCGCGGGTGGCAAAAGCACCAATCGGGATCAATAGGCCTAGTGCTCCGAACAAAAGAAATACAAGCGGTTTTTTAGGCTTGATAGGCTTGCTGCCACTCCGGGCGATGTCGATGGTTCGGCTGTCGGCAATGGCCGACGCATAGGAAAGTGCGGTTTCTTCGCGTTTGGCCAGCAGGTAGGTATAGAGGTTGTTCTTGATGGCCTGTTGGCGCGTGATGTCGAGCAGCGCCCGTTCTTTGCGCGGCACCGACCGGATCATGGATTCAAACTTGCGATTGTGAGCCATCAATTTCTGGCGGGTGCCCGTCATGATGTTCTTCATCGTCTGGATGTTATCGCTGATGTTCGATTTGGTGGTCCGGATCTGCTCATCCAGTGAACGCAGAAGAGGGTTATTTTCCGAGGTAGTTTTCACCAGCGTTTCGCGTTGCAACTCCAGTTCCGATACTTTCGCAATCAGACCCAGCAGGGTAGGATCGCTCAGTCCGAGGGTCGAAGGGGCAGCACCCCGCTCACCCGTTTTGCTGCGAACGTATTTTTCGACGTCTTCCAAGGCACCCAACTGAATGTTAACCTGGCTCAACTGCGCGTCGTTCTGCTGCACATTCTGCAGAAAGATCTGCGATTCGGTGCTGATATCCGTAATACCCTCCGCCGATTTGTAACTTTCTACATCCCGTTCCACGGTTGCCAATTCTCCGGAGATGAGTTTCAACCGTTCTTCGATGAAATCCAGCGTATTGGCCGCCACCAGGTTTTTATCTTTCAGAGCGGCATCATTGTACTCTTCAACAATTTTGTCAAGGATATTGCGCCCTTTTTCCGGTACCGCCGTTTCCATGCTCAAAATCAGAACCGTTGACTGCTTGCTGGTAGCTTCTACTTTCAGATCTTCAACAAACTTTTGAATGACTTCCTGTTTGGGAGCGACGTGAACAATAACGGGTTCTTTGTCGAGCTTGGCACCCACTTTTGGGAAAATCCGGATCCGGCCAAAATCGGTGTTCAGGCTTTGGTTAACCGCATATTTCTTTTCACCAATTTTAACCGTGGCAGGACCCACAAACTCCACTTTAAAGCCATCTTCGTACAGCAGTGGTTTGGGTTGTTCGACCACCAGACGGAATGGAGAGTCTTTGTAAATTTCCCGCTCGCCAACCGGCGTGTCGTGGAAATAGGAAACATCCAGCGCCAGCGCGTCGTTTACCTTCTCCATGATCGTGTAAGACTTCAGAATTTCGATTTCGTTCTCCACCACTTTTGAATCTGTGAAAAGATCCATCTCTTTCATGATGTTGTCGGCCGAAATCCCTTTCTTCTCGTCCTTGATCAAAATGCTGCTTTGTACCTTGTAGATCGGAACCTGGTATTGCAGGTACGCATACCCGATGGCCAGCGCGACGACGAGCGAAAGCAAAAACCATTTCCAGTTTTTCAGATACCGGAAGATGATCAGCCGAAGGTCAGGTTCTTTTTCCTCCTGCTGGTGGTAAACATACGGAGTTGTGATCATAACGTTGTTGAGTAATTAGGTATTATCGTTTGGCAGTTGACCCAAATCGGGCTGGCTGCTCGGGGTATGCGTTACTTTTTACCGGCGGATGATCACTGCGATCAGGGATAGCGCGCCGATGATGGATGGCAGAATGGTGTAAAAGCGATCGGCATAGGCCAGACGGGCTTTCCCCGGTTCTACGTAAATGACATCGTTCGGATGCAAATAGTAAAAAGGCGACTTGAACAGATCACGTTGATTCATATTGACCCGGCCAAATTCCCGTTTTCCGTTGGTTTCCCGAATCACCATGACATTGTCCCGGCGGCCGTAGATGGTAATATCACCGGCGAGGCTCAAGGCTTCCGTCAGGGTCATTTGCTCATTCGGAACGCTGAACATCGACGGTCGGGTTACTTCACCCAGCACCGATACTTTAAAATTCAGAAACCGGACGGCCACCGTGGGTTCTTTGAGGTAATTCTTCAGCTTCTCCTGAATCAATTCCTGCGCACCGGCGGAGGTGAGTCCCAGTACTTTTATTTTACCCACCAGCGGCAGTTGCACCTGTCCCTGGGTGTCAACCAGATAGCCCACCACCGCCGTGACCGGAACCTGGCCGTTCACCGTTTGGAAGTTTGAAACCCGCTCAGCACCGGCGTACGGATTGAAAAAACTGCTGGCTTCGGGGTTCAGGCTGTTGACGTTGATGCCTAATAAATCATTGGGTTGAATGGTGGGGATATATTTGTTGGTGATTTCTTCAGCCACTGCCGTGCTGTCAGCTACCGGGCTTTGAAAATAGGTGATCTGTTTTTGTGAGATGCAGGACGAGAAAGCAATGATCATGAAACAGAGTGCCAGAGAATTCCAATTCTTCATACGTTGTGATTTTCGATCAATAAATTAAGTACTTACTGTATTTGTCGAGTTGTCCGACAGAAAAGACCCTAAACCGATATGCAATTGCTGCCAAATACCCCGCTACAGCTTGCTTTGTGCAGAAAACCAGGGAGAACAGCAGAAATAATTTCGCATATTTTTTATCTCTTTATCCATAAAATACCTACCGTATCCTAAATTTTTGACGGATGAATTTAGGAAATGCAAAAATATTTTCTCATTTTTCGACATCGAATTAGTTATCAGACTTCCTGATGGTTTTTTACCAGGTCATTGGTCGTACGATTACGCTCCGATATTTTTTGAAACATGAATTTATTTTTGCAGTTACTTAGTTAAATCAACCTGTTTTAATCTCTATCTCTTGTTCCTATTGCCATGCGTAAGTATGAATTGACCGACTCACAGTGGGAGAAATTAAAGGACATGATGCCCTCCAACAATCGTCCCGGTCGTCCGTGGCGGTCTCATCGCCAATCCATTAATGGGATCCTTTGGATTTTGAATTCCGGTGCGCCCTGGCGCGATCTGCCCGAACGATACGGCTCCTGGAAAACCATCTATGATCGCTTTCGTCGCTGGCAGCGTGACGGGACGCTCGCAAAGATTCTGACTCTTTTGCAATTGAGCTTTCCCGCTATTACTGCCGCAGAGAGTTATACGCCGATTACCTCGGAACAGAACCTTTCAACCGTTAGTTAGTCAGGCACATTGTGCCTGCTCACCAATCATGTCGAAGGTTACCGTACTTCTCTAAAGACGGAAACAAACAGTGATTTTTGAGTATTTCAACAGCCGTTGAAATAGAGGTATGATTGACAGAGAGTAGTAACTTCAGGGTATGAAGTCGGCAATTGATTTACTGGGTACTCAGGAGGCAGACTAAAACCTCTTTATGGATTATTCGGTATTTCTACACTGTGCAAAAGAGAATTATCAGTCACAATTCTGAACCATTCTCGACGCTTGTCTTTAACGAACAATTATTCAAATATAATGAGAATTGTTATAAAGCAAGAGTTTTACACGTAAAATAAATGTTAAATAGGATTTTTATTATTTAACCACTATATAATTAAAGAATTGCTGGTCTGGAATACTGTTAATTAGCAGACAAACAAATCGATAATTTTGTAGTTAAATGGTTACAAAATTTGTGCCAGCATTATTTTAGTCTAGTGGATTGTTAGGATAGTTCAATAAAAAAGTCGGATCTGAACAGATGTCCGCAGATCCGACTTTTACGATTGAAAACAAGAAAAGACTAAACTAATATTGTACGGGTACTCAGGCAATAATTTGCTTGGAAAGCAAGTCGAGATACATGTCCGTGCCCAGCACTTCTTCAGGGGTCTCGATGGTGCCAACCTGAAGCAAAAAGTCACGGAGGTCGGTTGAAATTTCGTAAGTGACGTACAACCGGCGGTCAAACAGGATGGGTGAATCTTCTAAATCGCAGATAGAATACCGCTCCTGATTGAAGGCGACCCGCTTTTTGGGTCGCGGCCTGGGTGGCTGATACGAATCGGCCTGTTGTTCCAATTCGTGCTGATCGAGGAATTTATGAATGTAATTCCATCCTTCCCACTGTTCCGGATACCTGGTCAAGTACTGCCAGAAAGAATCGTAGAGGTGTTGAAGGCTCAATCGACAGTACGTTTCGCGGTCACAATCAGCTTCCGGAACAATAGGATCGAGAAATGATAATACGTTGTTCAGATTTTTTTCCCGGTAACTGATCACCGGAACAATGGGCGTCTTGGTCACATAAGACAGGAATCCAACCCCTTTGCGGGCCCACACATTTTTGGCTCCAAAGCGCACCTGAACTTCTTTATCTTCCTGACGGTTCAGCCCAGTCGTACTGGTAACGCCGTCGATAAAGATGACCAGGGAGGTTCCTGCCCGCAATTCACGGATGACCTGCAGCGTCGATGACGTCTGTTCAGCGTCCAGAATTTGGAACGAGTTGGTTAAATTGTGCTTTTTCTGAAGACCTTTGATGGTGGCCCAGATGTCTTTACCCTGTTCCTGATAAGTGCCCCTGCTGACCAGGAGGGCCACATCAATGCCGTTTCGATACAAATACGTGGTCAGCAGGCGGTAAGAACCCAGGTGGAAAGTGCAGTATATATTCGGTTGTTGGCTGTTTACCAGTTTCCGAATCGGCCCTTTCGTTTGAACCAGGTCATTGGCGGTCAAAAATTGCTGATCGAAGGTGGTGTAAACCTGTTGAAGTAACAATTTCTGAAAAAGGTCTTCGTGCTTTTCTATCGGAATCTCAGGCAGAATGTTCTGGACACTGGCCGAGAACGTAGTAAATTTGAAGAGATACCCTTTTTCTTTCCGGAGATCCAGGGATTCGAACTGTTGACGACAACGATCCAATTCCCGCTGATATTGATGCACGAAGTTGCTCATGGTAAAGTAAGATTAAGAAAGAGCCAGTTGATCCGTCGCGTTTGGTTGCAGACCGTGGAAGGAAGGCCACCAGTTGCAGCAAACTTCACCATCTTTGTCGGCCTTACCGGCTAAAAGGATGCGGTCGCTGGTTTCATTTTTGGCGATTACGTTCAGGTTGGTAGTAGCAGAATTCAATAATTGCTTAGCTGAGTTGATAACAAAGTTCTTTTTCATGGCGATAGATGCTGTTAGAGTGATTAAATTGTCAGTCATCAATCGGTCTGTTTTGCCCGGGATTATTTGGCCGATTGACTGATACAAAAGTACCGGGTCGGCATAGGCAAAAGAATGGCAACTTTTGGCTAAAATATTATGCGGCTTTAGTAACTAGTTACTATTTATTGTTAGTAATTTAGCACAGTTCAAGAAGTGAGAACATGATTGGGGTAGCAATGACCGAAGTACCGCTAAATCTGAAGTATATAAGAAGACCCTTCAAGAGTCTCAGTATTCTGCTATTGGCTGTATTTACGTTCGAAGCCTTCAACTGGCTCTTTGCGTTTGAAAAGAAATTAGTGAAAGTGGAAGAATACGGCGGTTTACTAGGGTATCTCTGGATTTTCCTGCGTGGCGGAATCCTGCCGGAAATTTCAACCCTGGTCATCCTGCTGATGCTGTTGAATATTTACCACGAAGCCTGCCGAATTAAAAAGATCGAACTGACCCCCCGAAACATACTCAACTACGAGGTAAAAATTTTACCCGTCATGCTGGTCGCTTTTTTCCTGTTTAACCCGGTGACGCAAACCGTGCGTTATCTGTTGGTGAACTTCCCTAATTATGACCTCGAATTGTACCTGGGTAATTACATCCAGGGTACATATAGCCTAAAATATTATTCCTTTTACCTGATTCCGGTTTTGATCATGGGCTATGGTGCCGTCAACGGGTCGCTGCTGGTCGATATTCTCGAACAACGCCGACAACGGAAACGCAGCAGCGAAGCGTCCGACCCCTTTCAGTCGCTCGTTCCCCAGCCTGGTACTTTCCTGACGCATCTGAAAGGCAAAAACAATTTTGGCGAAACCATCTTGGCCGTTCAGGATTGCTTCTGGTTTGAAACCGAAGACCGCTACTACTACGCCATTCACCCCACCGGCCGGTTCTCCATTACCAAAACCATGAACGAACTGGAAGCGGAACTGAACCCCGAACTGTTTTTCCGAACCAAACGGAATTGCATTATCAACCTCAGCTTCGTTGCCAGTTATGCGTATTGGGAGAATGGTAAATACAGCATTCGCATGCAAACCCCCAATAACGACGAAACCGACATGCCGCGAGCCCGGCTGCAGGATTTTAAAAACCGTCTGGTACGTTTCTCCGCCCAGGAGGTCGAATACCTCCCTCCAAAGAGCGAAATTATCTAGTAAACTTTACAGAACACAGGAAAGTCCGGATTTTATCGTTCTTACTCGCCACGGCGCATTTTTAAAGGTACTCTTTTACGGAAATTCCGTAACGAGCCAGATTCCGGCAACTCCCCAACTCCAGCTTCTGCGCGATATTGGTTTTATGATTCGCCAGCGTTCGGTAACTGATGTGTAGCTGATCCGCAATTTCATGACCGGTTGTCCCCTGCGCCACCAACCGAAGGATTTCAAGCTCCCGGCCCGTCAGGCGGCCCAGTTGCTCTTTCGTCTCATCGGTCATGACGTTCATCCCGTAGTTTTTTAGCAAAAGTAAAAAACCGGGGCTATAATAATATCCACCCGTACTGATAGTCTGAAAACACTTATAGAGTTCGTCCAATCCGTCATTCGCGTATAAAAAACCGTAGAACCCCTGCTGCATGGCATTGGCAACCAGTTTTAAATCCGGTTTGCTGGTATACAGAATGAATTTGGTTTTATGGTTATTCGTCCGGGCCTGCTGAACGATATCTACACTACGCCGTCCGGAAATTTCTGATTCCAAAATGACGCATTGCGGTTGCTTGACCCGAATCTGCTGAAGTGTATCCTCCATTTCGATGGCTTTCCCAACCACATTGTACCCCTGCTGCTTGAGTACCTGGCAAAGTACCTCACAATTGAATAGTTCAGCCTGGGCTACTAGGATAGAAAAGTCCTTTCGCTTCAATGAAAACGAAGAAGAAGACGATTCTGGTTTTGAATTAGTGTTGTTCATGGTAAAGCGATAGTAGCCTGCGTTTGAAGCTACAATTTAATTAGCCGAATTGATTCATTGGGTCAATCGAAATCAATACTTTTTTGTGTGAAATGACCAAAATAGAGAACCGGCCTTTCCACCTCTTCGTAGTCATTGATGCAATTCGTAAACGCGCGGGAATCGACAGAGAGAATCAAACGCTAGATACGGTAAATTTGGTTATTTCACGCGAAAAAGTAGTTATTCCGTACGAAATGACTTTTTTGATCGAAATTGATGACGTAGTTTTCACTTGTAATTCACACGAAAACAAGGATTGAACTACTAATATCAATAACAATGCGGAACGTTAAGAATTTAACTGGACAACAAGTGGAGCAACTCCGTCAGACGATTCGTGAGAGCCAAAACAACGTTTTGAAGAAACGTTGCCAGTGTGTACTGTATAGCTACTACGGCCTGACGGTTAGCGAATTGATGGATATGTTCGCGGTAGATCGTCGCAGCATCTACAATTGGATGAATCGCTGGCAGGAAGACGGTGTTCAGGGCTTAATGGACAAACCCGGCCGCGGTTTAAAACCAAAATTGAATCCCGACGATCAGCAGCATGTTGAAAAAGTGATTCAGGCCATGATGACGTTTCCGAAAGAACCCCGTCAGGCTCTGCAACAAATCAATCACCAACTGCCGAAGCCTGTTAGTCAGGATACTCTTCGTCGCTTTGTAAAGAAAATATCGAGAATAGACAGCATGGCTGCCTGAATATCATTGCTATAAAGTGAACAGTTGGTAAAGGCTCCTCCAGGTCTGTTGCCAACTGTTCACATATGTTACGATATAACGGTTCCCAATAGTCGACCGATCTCGATATCTACTTTTTTGTAGTGCATGTATTCTACCATCAGTCGGTCGCTTTCTGCCGGGTCGGTTGCCTGAACGATCTGTTGTTTGATGTCGCGCATCCGTTGCTCGGCCACCAGCTTCTTCAATCGTAAAATATTGGAGAAAGCGGCATCGGCTAATTTATCCACTTCTGTCGGAACGTAAATTTCGTGTTTGAGCCAGTTTTCACTGAGCTGATGCCGAAACGTAACCAGACCAATAACCTGGTGCTGGTATTCCTGGTTCTGATGTTTCAGAAAATAGTCGGCCGTTCGGATTTCATTGGCCACAAATCCCTCCCGAATTTCCCGCAGCATTTCGTTAAAAACCGGCGTCACAAATTCCATATCTCCCAATTCACTCAGCATGTAATGGCAAACCGATATATCGGGTTCCAGTTCATGAGCGCCATAATTGACCAGTAGCCGAACGCATTCTTCTTCCTGGTAGGAGAGGGAAGAGCGGGTTTTGGGATTCAGCGGATCAACAGCCCGTCGCTCGACCGAAGGAGCTTCCACCGAAAAATCGTTCAGAATCTCCGTCAGTTCTTCGGGCATGGATGCCGGGCCGGCGGTTCTGCCGGGCGACGTCGCTTTGTCCTGCTGTTGCTTCAGTTGCTGTTTCTGCTGGCTAAGCACCATCCGGTTACTTTCCGAAATCAGCGTCTGCTCATCGACCTGGAGCTGGCGGGCGGTTTTCTGAAAAAACACCTGCCGCTTGATCGGATCCGGTATTTTGGAAATGCTCTGGATTACTTCCGAAATGATCTCCGCCCGCTTGAACGGATTATCCCCCGCGTCTTTCAGGAGAATGTCGGTCTTGAACGTAATGAAATCGTTGGAGTGCTGGCTGAGGTATTTTTTAAAGGTTTCAGCCCCTACTTTCCGAACGTAGCTGTCCGGGTCGTCGCCGTCGGGAAACGTCGCCACGCTCACGTTCAGGCCCTCTTCCAGCACCATATCCAGCCCGCGCAGGGCGGCTTTGATACCCGCGGCATCGCCGTCATACAGAATAGTCACATTTTGGGTAAACCGGCTGATCAGTCGAATCTGCTCGATGGTTAGCGACGTACCCGACGAAGCCACCACATTTTTGATCCCCGCCTGGTGCAATGACAGTACATCCGTATAACCCTCCGTTAGGTAACAAATGTCTTCCTGCCGAATGGCATTCTTAGCCTGAAAAATACCGTACAGAACCTGGCTTTTGTGGTAAACTTCCGTCTCAGGCGAGTTGATGTACTTCGGCTGGTTTTTATCCGTCTTCAGAATTCGCGCCCCAAATGCAATCACCCGACCGGCGACGTTGTGGATCGGAAAGATCACCCGCCCCCGAAACCGGTCATACGTTTTGCCGCCTTCTTTCGATAACACCAGGCCCGCTTTTTCGAGCAGTTCCGCGCGATAGCCCCGGCGGGTGGCTTCCTGGAGCAGCGCGTCCCACTGGTCGGAACTATAGCCCAGTTCGAACGATTGAACGGTATTGTCCAGAAACCCCCGCTCGCGGAAATAACTCAGACCAATGCTCTGGCCCTCGTCCGACTTCAATAAGTGCGAATGGTAAAAGTCTTTGGCAAAATTCAGGACAATGAACAGGCTCTCCCACTCATTTTGCCGAATCAGCTCATCGGGCGTCAGTTGTTCTTCGGCGACTTCGATGCCGTATTTTTTGGCCAGATGCCGCAGGGCTTCCGGATAACCGATGTTTTCAATGTCCATCACAAACCGCACCGGATCACCCGCTTTGCCGCAGCCGAAGCATTTGTAGATCTGACGTACGGGCGAAACGTTGAACGACGGCGTCTTTTCGTTGTGAAACGGGCAGCAGGCAATCCAGTTCTGGCCCCGCTTTTTGAGCGAGACATAGTCACTAACCACGTCGATAATATCCGCGGTCTGACGGATTCGGTCGATGGTTTCCTCAGGAATACGCATAACTCAAAGGTACGTAACTCCACCCGGTTTTGGCAACGTTTTTGCTAATATGAGTTGTCGGGAAGCCCCCCCGATCTCCTCCCTTTTTACCTTCAACCGCTTACGGCTATGCCTCTGAAATGGATAAATCTAATGATGTTAAATTTGATTCGACAAGCAAGTCAAATTCTTATTGGTGTTTTTCTGCTGATTACCGTGACCAATTGTACGAAAAGCACGCAGGATGATCCGGTAAGTCCGCAGTCCAAAACCGCAAACCAGTACAGCGCGGAAGTGGCCTTGCGATGGTCGGGGATGAGCCTGTACCTGCTCCGAAATACAGCGGGGTTCACTCCGCCGGTAGCTTCCCGGGCGTTGGGCTACGGTGGATTAGCCCTCTACGAAGCCCTTGTACCCGGTTTACCAACACATCGATCGCTGGCAGGACAACTCACCGGTCTGACGCGTTTGCCACAGGCAGACCCCAAAGCCGCATATGACTGGGCGGTTTCGGCCAACGCTGCGGAGGCTCAGATCCTGCGGAATCTCTTCGCCAATACCAGTGATGCGAACAAAGCGAAAATCGATTCGCTGGAGATTCTGACGCTGACGGAATTGAAAACCGAAACCGGCAGCAGTGAGGTCGTGGATCGCTCGGTGACCTTTGGTCGGCAAATCGCCGACGCGATTTTTGAATGGTCGAAAACTGACGGTGGACACGAAGGCTACAACCGCAATTTCCCCGCCGATTTCAAGGTGCCGCTCTTCAACGGTTCGTGGCAGACTACGGAGAACGGGCGGAAGATTCCGATGCAACCCTACTGGGGCAACAACCGGACGTTTGTGGCCGCGAATGCGAACCTGCCCATGCCGAAACCGCTCCCGATTTCGGCGGACGTCAAATCACAGTATTTTGCGCAGTACCTGGAAGTGTATACCAAAAACAAATCCCTGACGCAGACGGAGAAAGAAATTTCAATCTGGTGGGCGGACGATCCAAGCGAAACCTTTACGCCCCCCGGTCATTCGTATAACCTGGCGCGCATTGCCATTCAGACTGCCAAAACCGATCTGGGGAAAGCCGCCGAAACGCTCGCCCGCACCGGCCTTGCCGTGGCTGATGCCTTTACGGTTTGCTGGAAGTGCAAGTATCGGTTCAACAATGAGCGGCCCTACACGTTCGTTCGCCGGGCCATCGATCCGGCCTGGATTCCGTTCTGGCCCGCTCCGCCTTTTCCGGGCTACACCTCCGGACATGCCACGCAATCGGCGGCTGCGGCCACGGTTCTGGGTGGTATCTACGGGGATTCGTTTTCATTTACGGATGACTCACACGTCAGCCGCGTTCGGGACCTGAAGCGCAACACGGATTTTAAAGCGCGGAGTTTTACCTCATTTTGGCAAGCCGCTGAGGAGTCGGCCTACTCGCGTTATCTGGGCGGTATTCACACCCGGCAGGACAACGAAACCGGTTTGACGACCGGAAAGGAAATTGGAAAAAATGTAAACAGCCTACGTTGGAAAAAATAAAGGAATTAAGAGTTAAGAATTAAGAGTTAAGAGTTAAGAGTTGGCTGACGCATCTGTTTCAAGCTTGCGTCAGCCAACTCTTAATTCTCAACTCTTAACTCTTAATTCTTAACTCAATAAGCCCGTACGCCTTTGCCTTCCATAAAATTGACGAAGGCTTTGTTAACGACTTTGTTGCCGCCCGGCGTCGGGTAATTTCCGGTGAAGTACCAGTCACCGGAGTGGTTGGCACACGCCTTGCGGAGGTTTTCGACGGTTTGGAAAATAACCGCTACATCGGCCTTCAGATCCTTCGGGGTCACAATTTCGGCGACTTTATCAGAAATCTGATCGTGCGTAAACGGATCGTATAAGGCTTTGACGTAGTTTACGTTGGATGCGTTTCCGGATTCGATGGCGGCTACACACTGCGCGTATACCTCATCGACCCGGTTTTCCAGACCGCTTTCTTTCAGCAGTTGCAAGGTGGCCCGGAAAGCCACAAACTCCTTCATTTTCGACATGTCGATGCCGTAGCAATCGGGGAATCGAATCTGGGGAGCCGACGAAACAATGATGATTTTCTTGGGACCGAGCCGGTCTAGCATTTTCAGAATGCTCTTTTCAAGCGTCGTTCCCCGAACGATGGAGTCGTCGATAACCACCACATTGTCAACGCCTTTTCGAATCACTTCGAAGGTCGTGTCATACACATGCGCCACCATCTCGTCCCGTTGGGAGTCGTCGGTGATGAACGTCCGGAGTTTGACATCTTTCGACACGAGCTTCTCGATCCGGGGGCGGAACGAGAGCAGCCGGTCGAGATCCTGTTCAAACAGAATACCGTCCATGATGGCTTTCTTGCGCTGTTTGGCCAGGTATTCCTCCAAGCCTTCGACCATGCCGAAGAATGACGTTTCGGCGGTGTTGGGAATGTACGAGAAAACCGTATTCTCCAGATCGTAATCGATTTCCTGCAAAATCTGGGGAATCAACAGTTTTCCGAGCATTTTACGCTCGTTATAAATATCGGGATCAGAAGCGCGGGAGAAATAAATTCGCTCGAAGCTACACGACCGTTTTTCGATGGGCTTGATGAATTCGTACTCGTCGTATTCGCCATACTTGTCGATGATCAGCGCGTGTCCGGGCTTCACCTCCTGAATCTGGTTGTACTCGACGTTGAAAGCGGTTTTGATGGCCGGTTTTTCGGAAGCTACCACCACCACTTCGTCATCGGCATAATAATACGCCGGACGAATACCGGCCGGATCGCGGGCAACAAACGCAGCGCCGAAACCCGTCATACCAACCATCGAATACCCGCCGTCGAAATCCCGGCAGGAGCGGTGCAACACCCGTTGCAGGTCCATGTTATCCTCGATGATGTCCGACAGGTCAGGATTTTCGTAAATGCCTTTGAACCGATCGAACACGCGCTGGTTTTCTTCGTCCAGAAAGTGCCCGATTTTTTCCATCACCGTCACCGTATCAACCTCATCTTTCGGGTGTTGACCCAACGAAACCAGTTTGTCGAAGAGTTCTTCGACGTTGGTCATGTTGAAATTGCCGGCCATCACGAGGTTGCGACTGCGCCAGTTGTTCTGGCGGAGCATCGGGTGACAGTTCTCAATTTCGTTCGCTCCGTGTGTCCCGTATCGCAGGTGACCCATCCACACTTCACCCGTAAACGCAAGGTTTTCCTGAAGCCAGCGGGCATCGCGGGCTTTCTCCTTGTTGTTTTTCAGTGCTTTGCGGAATTTTTTGTTGATCTTCTGGAAGATGTCAGCGACCGGCTGGCTGGCTACCGAGCGGTAGCGGCTGATGTAGCGGTGGCCGGGCGGCACGTCAATTTTGATGTTGGCAACCCCGGCGCCATCTTGGCCCCGGTTTACCTGTTTTTCCATCAGCAGGTACAGTTTATTGATGCCGTATAAATGAGTGCCGTACTTATCGATATAATATTGGTACGGCTTGCGGAGCCTTATCAGGGCAATACCGCACTCGTGCTTTATGGCGTCGCTCATGCCTGGTGTTTTAGGTTGTTATGAAGGTAACTTCCGAAGGTTGCTTTTCGTTCAGATGAAGTTAAGGCAAAGTTACGAAAAGGACAAAGCGGATTCTCTACCGTTAACAAGACTTTTTTCTTGCGAGGTTCGTGGGCCGGTCGAAAGTTCTAAAATAAGCGTGTGAAAAAAATAGCCTATTAGTCGTACCTGGTATCCAATTGACAATTTGTATGCCTGAAACTTTCCCCACGAAATTGCTTCATACCGGCTGGATTGCTTTGGTAATGGATTAGTTGGGAGCGATTTTTCCGATCTCTTCGTACAGCGCCCGGAAGCAATTAGATGCCGTATTGCCGGACTCATCCGTCTTCTTACGGCCGTAATATTCATCCAAAAACGAACCGGCGTCCGACCAGACGGTTTGAATCATGCCGTGAAACCGGTCTTTCATTGCTTTGGTCGCCGTTGCCCGGAACTTGACCATATCCTGTGCCTGCAAAACCGCATTTTTCGGCATTCGCCACGGACAGGTCATCACCTTCAGGCCCTTCATAGCAAAATAAACCGGCGTCTGATCCGGACGCTCGTAGTGCCAGTCGCAGATCAGCACATCTTTCGGAATCAGATCAATGGCGCGGTGGGTGTTGTTCATGCTGGCTTCCCACATGCCCAGACCGGTGGTTTTTCCGTCCAGCAGCCGGTCACCCCAAATCCACAACGTCCGTCCGTTTTGTGCCAGGTGATCCCGGATGGTTTTCACCTCACCGGCAAACAGCTCGGCTTTATCGCGTCCCGAACAGCGCGGACACTTATCGTCGCCGATGTAAAACACTTCATCCATGCCCGCATGAAAGGCGTCAGCTTCAAAAACGTCACAAATCTCATCCACCAGCTCAAAAACCACTTTATGAACCTCCGGGTGCAGCGGGCAGTAACTCTTGCAATACAGACCGTCGGCGTTTGGCCACTGGTATTTCTCCGGCATGTTGACGTGGGGCGTTTCGTCGAATTGGGGATAAACCCGCAGCAGATTGGTGGTTTTGGCCGCCCACGACTGATGGCCCAGCAGGTTGATTTGCGGAATGAGCCGGATGTGGTGTTTCTGACAGGCGTTCACCATCCGTTTCACTTCCCGTCGCGACAACGCCACGCTATCGCGCAATTCGGGATGGCTTTTGAATTCGTAGTTAAAATCGACCCGCAGAATCAGCGTGTTCACCTGTCGGGGAGCCAGTTCTTTTTCGATAAACTGCACAAACTCATCCACGCGGCTGGGTTGGGGAGCGCCAATGCAAAAACCACGAACGGGCAGCAGGCTGTCGACCGGAATCTGGGCCATGGACCACTGATAGAACAGCAGGAAACAGACCAGTAAACCGTGTTTGAGGGAAGAGATTTTCATAGCATGTGGAATAAAAGGTTGAAGCGGGCATCCGATTTTTCCGTTACAAACCGCCGATCCAGCGCAAAATCCAGTCGGGTTTGAAAAATAGCATCAGCACGGGAACCGTGAGAACGGTGGCTAAAATTAGTTGCGGACGACTGATGTGAATGTCTGACAAATTGACCGTGGAAGCGGGACGGAAATACAGTAAAAACGGAATGCGGAGGTAGTAAAAAAGGGAAATGACGGCGTTCAGCAAACCGATGGCAAAAAGGGCCAGCACCCACGGATTTGCGTTCGTCTGATAGGCTTCCAGTAGTGCCGAAAAGACCAGGAATTTGGCAGTGAACCCCACCGTTGGCGGCAAACCGGTCAGGGCAATCATAACAGTCGTGAGGGCCGCGCTGAGAAGCGGCTGGCGGGCACCTAAGCCACTGAAATCCTGAATGGTTAGACTGCCGTTATTAGCCTGCGCCAACAGGTCGATGAGCAGAAAAGCCGCCAGGTTGATGAACACATAGGTGGCCACGTAAAAGGTGGCGGCTTCGAAACCCGTTTCGTTGAAAGCCACGACGCCCACCAGCAAAAAACCGGCGTGGGCAATGGACGAATACGCCAGCAGCCGTTTGGCGTCGGTTTGCCAGAGTGCCGAGAGGTTGCCGAGGGTAATGCTGGCCAGTGCAATAACCGCCATCGGTGTCTGGAAATTAGCCGGTAAGGCCGTCAGGACGCGCATCAACACCAGCAACGCAGCCGCCTTGGGAGCCACCGAAAAGAAAGCGACAACGGGCGTTGGAGCAGCTTCGTAGACATCGGGCGTCCAGACGTGGAAAGGCACAAGCGACAGTTTAAACAGAATACCGCCCAGCGTCAGAAAACCGGCTACATAAATGACAAATGAATCGTTTTGAGCCAGTTGTTCGACCGATTCAGACAAGGCCAGGGTTCCGGTCAAGCCGTAGAGCAACGACATGCCATACAGCATGATGGCTGAACTGACGGCTCCGAAAAGCAGGTATTTCAAACTGCCTTCCGACGCTTTGCGGCTGGCCGAAAGCCCCGTCAACAGGTATGAACTGATGGAAACGAGTTCGATGCTGAGGTAAATCGTTAGCAGGTTGACCGACATCGTCATCAGATACAGGCCGAGGAGCAGGGCCAGCAGAATGGGAAGCCAGTCGAGGGGCAGGGGATTGGGTGTTTTAACAACCGTCCAGGCGTGAAGAATGGCGAAAAAAGCCGCCAGCGTCACCACCAGCTTATAAAAAACCGCCTGGTTGTCGAGCAGCAGAACGGAATTAAAAAGAAAGCCTTTTTGCTGTGATTCCTGCCCGATTACGAACGCTCCGGCCACGGTCACCGCCAGCAGCGCAAGACCGTAAAGAACAGAACGGTTTTTGGAAAGAGCTTGCGCCTGAACGGAATCCTGACCCGATGATGGGCGCTTTGAACGGGTGAGCAATACCAAATCGGTTACGACGAGAATCGCAATGGCAAAGACCAGCGCCAGTTCCGGCCAGAAACCGGATAAGCTCCGTATACTATCATTCAGTTGATCAATGAGTTGCAAAGCGCAGACAAATAGGCAGATTTTGATGGCGGTAAAGGTACAAAAAAAGCGTACTGGTTTTGGGGTTGGTTCGTTATCTTGTCGCAAGGAATGCCATGCCGGTTTTCAACCAACCATTTAAACGGAACTCTTCCCATGAAAAGAATGCTGATTTTGGGCCTGTTTGTCGCCGGCCTGACCACCGTTGCCAGTGCGCAGGGTGTTTTTTTGACCGATGTCAACGGGCAGGTGCTCAGAGCCAGTAAATACGTAGATGTGCAGGGGTCGCCGTATCTGAACGAAGCCTGGAAAGAAGGGGCGGTAATGACGGCCGGGAACAAGTCGTATCCGAACCTGAAAGTACGTTATGACGTTTTTGCGGGCGAACTGGAGTATCTGCAAAATAACCAGACGTACCGGTTAAGCCCGTCGGCGATCAAGGAATTTCGGATTATGGATAACGACGCGCTGCTCTTTCGGAACGGGTTTTCCGCCGTGAACAACAACACTCCGGCTACATTTTACCAGGTGCTGGTCGATGGCCCGACGAAGCTACTGAAGCATACGAAAGTGAATATTGTCGAAAATAAGCCGTTCAACTCGGCAACGGTGACGAAGGAGTTTCAGAAGCAGGATCTGTATTTTATTGCCAAACCGGACGGCACGATGCAGCGCATTCAGAAAAACAAGAAGTCGGTGCTGGCAGCGTTGACCGACCAGAAAGACCGCGTCGAAAAACTGATCAAAGCGCAGGACCTGAACCTGAGCGAAGAAAACAACCTGATTACGCTGCTGGAAAGTTATAATGCGAAATAGAGGAGAGAGGTGAGACAAGAGAAGTGAGATTTACAGTACCCGTCTCGCTTCTCTTGTCTCACCTCTCTCTTCTATTTCTCAAATAACGCCTTCTTGTTTGGCGCGTTCTTCGTAGCCGTGTAGCTGAACCGGTTTTTGTTTCTTGCGCAGGCGCATGTTGAGGAATTCGACCAGCAGCGAGAACGCAATGGCAAAGTAGAGGTATCCTTTCGGAACGGCACCGATTTCGGCCTCAAAGAAAACAAACTCGGCCAGGTGGGCTCCCTCGGCAATGAGCATGAATCCGATCATGATGAGGAAGGCCAGGCCCAGCATTTGAATACTCGGGTGTTCATTGACGAATTTGCCGACAGGGCCCGCAAAAAACATCATGATCAGCACGGAAAGGACGACGGCAATAATCATAACCGTCACATTCTGAGTTAGTCCCACCGCCGTCAGAATGGAGTCGATTGAAAAAACGACGTTGATGATCGCAATTTGCGCCACTACGCCGGAGATGCTGGCCTTAACCGGGGAACCTGCGGTTTCTTCCTCCTCATTCGAACTTCCCTCCAGTTTATGATGAATCTCCGAAGTGGCTTTATACAATAGAAAAAGCCCCCCAATGATCAGAATGACGCTTTGTCCCGTAAAAGCAGCGCTTAACCAACGGCTTTCGTAATGCATAAACGGTTTGCTGAGCGAAATCAGTACCGAAATACCGAACAGGAGCGCGACCCGGAAAATCATGGCCAGCAGCAGGCCGATGTTGCGGGCTTTGGGCTGGTCGGCCGGAGCGAGTTTGTTGGCGGCAATGGAAATAAAAATGATGTTATCGATCCCTAATACAATTTCCAGAAATGTCAGCGTCAGCAGACTAACAATGTTTTCGGCGGAGAACAATTGATCCATTCGTAGGCAGTTTGATCGTTGGAGAATGGCCCCAAATTACCCGCTTTACGGCAGTTAGGCAACATTTCCATCAAAATTGGCCCTGAAAAAGGCAAAAGGTTTGCAAGTAACAGACACACGCAACTGCCGCGATTTGGTCGGGAAAATAGAAACCGGACCGTGAAGAATTCTGCTCATCTGTTTTGAGGTAGAATGAGCCCGGAATTTACGGCGTTACGGTTTTAATTGTCGGACAGTTATCCGGAGGATATTCAACGTTGTATGATGCTGTTGAGGTATCCGGTATTTTCTTCTAAAATTTGATTTAATTAGTTGTTTTTCTGATAGTTATAGTGTTGTTTGGGGTGCATTTTTCCGAAAATGGGATAAAAAATAGACTCGACTGGTTACAAGACATTTATTTTCATATGTATAGACAAGCAAAAAAAGATTGGTAAATTATTTCTGCCACCATATAATAAATTTGCAATTTGTATTTTGTAAGATAAAATTTGATTAACGTAGATTTGTAGTGAATAAAATGTGTATTTTGGTTACTATAGAGTAAAATTGCCTTGTTTTTGGCTGAAAACGTCTCTTTATCATTAAAATATCTGTCTGTTTAATGACGGAAAAATCGGTTCTCAAGGCGCATTGGGGGGTAAGAGTAAATACTTAAGTATTTATAATGAGCCGGAAAACTTTTTTTGAGTTAATATTGTAAAAAAAATGGCGAAAACCATTTTTCGGATAATTCTGAAGAAGAAGGAAGTTATGAAATTTCAAAGACTTCCTCCGTATGAATGGCGTCCTGATGCATACAACCTCCTCAATACGAACTTCATACTAAACACGTTATAAACCGTCCTTTGGGATGACGGGTCCGAATTTCACTTTTTTCGTTTCAAAGCCGGTTGCTCATGAAGTCATCGAATATGTATAGTTATCCTATGTATCCTCAGGGCGAGATTAACTCCTCGGACGGACAGGGAACATTGAAGGACTATCTGAAACACTGGAAGTGGTTTTTGATTTCGCTGATCACACTCATCGTGGCCGGTTTCGTTTATATCTGGTTTACTGAACCCATCTACCGGGTTCAGGCGAGTTTGCTGGTGAAAGACGAGCCGCCGAAGAGTGGGGTCTCGGGCGACGGCATCCTGAAAGACCTGACGACTTATAGCCCCGGAAAAGTCATCGAAAACGAAATTGAAATCCTGAAGTCGAGTTCGTTGATGAAGAAGGTAGTCGACTCGCTGGGGTTGAACATCCGCTATTTTCGCAGCACGCCCTTCGGCAAACGGGAAATTTATGAAGAAGCCCCAATCCGGATTGTCCTGACCGATCCAACGCCCAATCTCTACCGGGCTGATCTGGAAATTGGTATCATCAGCCCGACTACGGTGCGGCTCAACGATTGGGTCTATCCGGCCAACCAGATCATCAACACGCCTTTTGGGCGGTTACAAATCTTTATCAAGCAGCCCGTGGTCTACACCAACGAACCACTGGTGGTGCAGGTCATGTCGCAGGCCCAGACCATTCGCTATTACCAGAGTAAACTCACCGTTGCGCCCAGCGGCAAAGAGTCGACGGTGTTGGTGCTGACCATCGAGGATGCCGTTTCGACCAAAGGGGAGGCCATTCTCAATCAGATGATTGCCAATTACAGTTCGGCTTCTACCACCGAAAAAAACCGGGCTGTAGCCAATACCCTTAGCTTTATTCAGACGCGCCTGAAGCTCGTTTCTGCGGAATTGGCCACGCTGGAGAAGTCGATCGAAACCTATAAAGCGGTGAATGGTATTTCGGGCATCGGCTCGGGAGCCCAGTCGCTGCTGAGCAGTTTGCAGAGCAACGACGCGCAACTCAACCGGGTTGCCATTCAACTCAGTACGCTGGGCGATGTGGAAAGATACGTTCGCAGCAAAGGCGAAAACCGGGGTGGGCTGCCGACAACGCTGAAATTCAGCGATCCCACCTTAACCGCTTTGATTGGTAAATTGACGGAACTCGAAACACAGCGGACGGTGCTGCTTCGGAATTCGCCGGAACCAAGTCCGGTATTGCGTTCGCTCGACGACCAGATTCTTGCCACCCGGGCCAGCATCAGCGAAACGCTGGCCACGCTCCGCGGCATCCTGACCAATACGCGCAGCCAGTTGCTGGCAGCCAACAAACGGCTTGAAGCCCGGATTGGCGTTATACCGGGGAAAGAGCGGGCGCTGATGAACATCACCCGGCAGCAGGCCATCAAGAACAACCTGTATAACTATTTGCTTCAGAAACAGGAAGAAACCGCCCTCTCGTTTGCTTCCGTCGCATCCAATAGTCAGGTGATTGATGCTGCCAGCGGGAGTCTTGAACCGGTAAAACCCATCAAGTGGCTGATTCTGTTGCTGTTCGGAACTGTCGGGCTGCTCATTCCCATCGTTGTGATCCGGATCAAACGGTTTTTTAACGAGCGGGTTTCCGGGCGCGCTGAAATCAATCAGGCCACCAAGGCCCCCGTGATTGGGGAGATTGCCTACGTCAGACACGAATTTCCGGTGGTGGTAAACGGCCGGAAACGCTCGGTGGCAGCCGAACAGATTCGGGCCCTGCGGACGAATCTCCAGTTTTTGCGCGAAAACCCGAACGATAGCCAGGTGTTGCTGTTTACGTCCAGCCTGAGCGGAGAAGGCAAGTCGTTCCTGTCGCTCAACGTGGCCGTGAGCATGGCGCTGGTGGGTCGTCCAACGCTGATTATGGATATGGATTTGCGCCGGCCCAAATTGCACAAGGCGCTGAACATGCTCAATTTTCGCGGCAGCAGCAGCTACCTGACGGGCGAGGCCACGCTGGACGAAGTGCTGCAGCAGGTACCCGGATTCGATAATCTGTTCATTATTTCCTGCGGCCCCATTCCGCTCAACCCATCTGAATTGCTCAGCGGCCCGCGTCTGCGTGAGCTGATTGAAGAAGCCCGTACGCGGTTTGACAACATCATCATCGATTCTCCGCCAATCGGTCTGGTGACCGATGCGCAGTTGATCGGGCCGTTTGTGGATGTGACGCTTTATGCCATACGCCATAATATTACCAACCGGAGTTATCTCAAACTGGTGGATTTGCTGTATCAGGAGAAGCGGTTTCCTAAACTGAATGTTGTGCTGAATTCCGTCAAAAATAAATACTCGTACGATTACCGGTATTACTACTACCGGAAGTCGGGCAATGACAAGCCCAATCTGTTGCGAAAATATTTGCTGCACTGAAACGGAAGCTCGTCCGCTTTGATACAATGGACGGGTGGATGAACGATCTGAAAAGCCGGGCATGATTACCGTACCAAAAGATTTTCTTGCGAAATGGAAAAACGAACCGTCGGAAAAAAAACTGGCGTTTTCCCGGTCGGAGCGTAGACACAGGCATTCCCGGGACCGAAGCGCAGCGGCCGATTCGTTGAAATTCACGAAAGTTGACGATTTCCGGCGCTGTAGCCGGTGTGTGCTGGATACGACCGTTTCCGATATCTGGTTCGATGACGCGGGCGTCTGCAAATACTGCTACATCCACGACGAAATGGAGCGGCTCCATCCGTTGAAAAACATGGAGGAGGATTTGCAGCGGATTGTGAAACGGATCAAAAAAGCCGGCCGGAACAAAACCTACGACTGCATTGTGGGCGTGAGTGGCGGTCGTGATAGCATCTACACCCTTTTTCTGGCGCGCAAACTGGGCCTCCGACCTTTGGCGGTTTATTTCGACAACGGCTGGAACACCGAAATTGCCGTTTCGAACATCCGGAAAGCAACCGACCTGTTGCGGGTGGATCTGCATACGGTATTGGCAGATCTGGAAGAGTTCAAAGATTTGCAGCGGGCTTTTCTCAAAGCGTCCGTACCCGACGCTGACATCCCGACGGTTTACGCCATCCACTCCGTATTGTATGAAACGGCCGCCAAACAGGGCATTGGCTATATTCTGCACGGGCACTCATTCCGGACCGAAGGCACCTCGCCCATTAGCTGGACTTACATGGACGGGCGGTATATCAAAAATGTTCACCGGCGGTTTGGCAGTGGGGTTATCCGGAGTTTCAAAATCATGATGTTGCCCTACCTGCTTTATTACAGTTTCGTAAAACGCATTCGGGAGGTAAGGTTGCTGGAATACATCGATTACAACAAGAATAAAGTGGACGAAATTCTGGCTCACGACCTGGGCTGGGTATATTACGGCGGGTACCACCACAAGAACCTGTATACCAAGTTTTTTCAGTCGTTTCTTTTGCCGAATAAATTCAATATCGATAAGCGCAAAACGGAGTTGTCGGCACTGGTTCGGTCCGGGCAGAAAACACGGGAAGAAGCCATTGCGGAGCTGGAAGCCAGTGCTTACCGGTACGACCGGTCGGTGGTGATCTACGCCGTGGCAAAATTGGGGTGGACGCTCGAAGAATGGGAAAGGGTTTACCACCGCGCTCCCCGGTCACACAAGGATTTCAAGACGTATCTGCCGCTGATCCGGCTGCTGCGTCTGCCGATCTGGGTGGCCTGCAAACTGCGGATTTTGCCCCATATTCTGTATTTGAAGTACGCCAGTTAGCAATGAGTAGAACCCCGCCGGTTTTCAGACGGACACGGAAAAACGAAGCAATTCGGGATGGGGCTTAGTTATTGGCCGATTTAACGGCTCTGAAGACTTCGGCGATGCGTCGGCGGGCTACCAGCAAAACCGTGCCATTGGTCAGGGTGAGTTCGACCTGGTAGGTGGAAATCCGGTGAAGGCGGGCGATGTGCGTGGGGTTGACGAGGGCGCCCCGGCTGATGCGGATGAACTCGGGAAGCATTTTCTGCCAGCGAACCAGCGTTCGGGCAGTCATCAGGTTGGGGGCATTACTGCGGTGCAACAGGCTGTAATTGCTATTGCCCTCCAACCAGATGAGATCGGAGAGCGACAGGGGTACTTTATATCCTCTTAGTTGTAGAGAGCCCGCTTGCTGCTGCATCATGAAGAAGTCGTCAATTGGTGGGTGACGTTTTGCAGAAATAAACGAACCCGAACCGCTTCTGTGGTTAATTCACACCGTTCTGCCTGTAAGAAATGATCCAGCATCGTTTTGTCAGTCGCCGTTGCAATCCGTTGAATCCGACCACTCTGACGCGCCCACAAACTGTAGCCATAGATGGCATTCGGACACTCGGCCAGAACGGCAAAACCATACGGTGTTGAATCACCGGACGGCTGGTGCCACAGGACAAACCAGCGTGCCTTTGCCATAATTTGTGATAACGAAAGCCGTTGCTGTTCCCAAACCTGGAAATGATTCAGAAGGTCCTCCAGAGGGATCTCCGTCTCATCCGACCCGGTTGATGGAACAACCCGGTTTGGAGACTCTGCAACTTCAGTTTGAAAGCGGTGGCGTTGAGTAAACCAGAAAGACATTTCAGGTAGTTGATAACTCACTTGCATAGCCACCCTAGTGGATTCCGGAGAATCGCTCAGATGAGTAAAAACTTGTGAGAGTATAAGTTCATGCATATTCATCCAATTTCAGTGCCATTTTGTGCGGTTTATAGTTCAATTCATAAAAATTTGTTGAAAAGGTAAATTATTTATGATCCTGTCATCTGAATCCAATACCGTAAAATCACTCCGCCGGAATCAAGGCCATTTGCGCTTATTTGGCACAGTAATTGTCACACCGGGACCGGTTAAATGAAGGAGACTCCGGGTCGTATACGCAGGGGGCTTTTTGGGTTTTCATCCGTTCGGCCAGTCGGCGGCACGGTGGACATCGCGTCGAAATCCCGGTTTTAGCGGGGATTTTTTGGTGGTTTGTTGATGATTTCGAAGTACTTTTATCACCGCATTGGGCCGGTAAGCAGGCATGGCAGGTATAAAATTTGACGTAACGATGTACCGATTTCTTTTTTGGCTTTCTGTTCTGCTGGGTAACGTTCTTGGTTCACCAATCGCCAGAGCCCAACCGGTTATATTCAATGCCAGCCTCTCGGCCCAACCCGGCGAAACCGTCGGCCTGCAGGGATCTTTCGGGGCTTCGGCCCGGGCTTATTTCAACAAAGGAACCGCCACGACGCCCACGGCTTTGCCCATCCAGGTGCAGAGTGCCAACCAGCTTACGGTTCAGATTCCTGCCCAAACCGGTCTGGACCTTTACGAAATCTGGGTGGAAGATCAGGGACAGCGTAGTCCCAGTGTATTCGTTAACCAGGCGCTGGGGCATCATTTCGACTCACCGGAGGTCTACGCCGACGGTACGGTTCGCATCTTTGGCCGGAATCTGAAACTGGCCGGGGCAAATCCCCGCGTTCGCCTGCTGGCGGATGGTTCCAACACCGTTCACGAAGCGGTGGTGAATGCCGAGCAGAGCGACGCCTACCAACTGAGTCTGAAACTGCCCGCCAGCCTGCAGGCCGGAGTCGCCTACACGGTTTTGATCACCAACGGTCTGGGTGGCACCGCCGGTGAAACCCGGATGGATCTTCGGCTGATGGGCATTGCCCCCGGTCAGGATTATTTCCAACTCGGGGTTGGCTGGGCGGCCAAACTGGACTTTTACCGCAACGTCTACAACGTCAAAACCGATACGCGCCTGCCTCTGAAAGCGGTGGGCAATGGGGTCGCCAATGACCAGCCTGCCCTGCAACAGGCTATCAACCGCGTGGCCGCCGACGGGGGTGGTATTGTCTACCTGCCCGCCGGAACCTATAAGCTCCTGACACCTAACTTCGAATACCTGCGGATGCGCAACCGGGTGGTGATTCAGGGAGCGGGGAAGGGGCAGACCATCATCCAGTTTGGCTACGAACCGGGCGTTTCCCACCTGGGCGTCAGTTGGCCCGAGATCACCCGGCAGGCGGGTCTGGCGGATTTGTCGCTGTTGAACATCGACGAAACGGGGAGTGGACAACTGAGCAGCAGCCGGGGTCAGGGCACGGAGATTTTTCTACAGCGGGTTCGGTTCGATCTTAACCGCAGCGACTGGCTGTGGCTGGCCAACAGCGACAAGCTGGTGATTGCCAATACCGATCTGAGTCAGGGCGTCGATAGTCAGTATGACTACCGCGGGCCTTTGCAATTGAACGGGTGCCGCAATTTTGTGCTCCGGGACAACACGTTCAACTATGCCGTTGACGGCCTGAACCTGAACGAGACGCAAGACGGGGTTTTTGAGAACAATGTGGTAAACCGTGACGGTTCGGCCCGGTATCCAGCCAATACGATCCACCACGTTCTGATCCTGAGTTTTGCCCGGAATGTCGCGATGCTTAACAATGAATTCAATGTAATCAACGGCCCGGCCCAGAATGGCAACGATGGCGAAACGATCCTGAGCGAAGGCGGGGGCGCTGACCGCATCGATGAGGAAGCCGGAACGGTGAGCGGAGCCACGGCCACGACCCTGCAGGACCAGAGCAAAACCTGGGGTAGTTTCCGGCGGCAGCCGGTGGTGGCCATTGTGAGCGGCAGAGGAATGGGACAATGGCGCCGGATCACCAGCCGGAGCGGTTCGACGCTGCAATTGGACCGGGCCTGGGACGTCATTCCGGAGGCCGGAAGTCACTATGCAATTTTTAACTGGGGAGCCGAAAACTGGCTGGTGCTGAACAATCGCATGGAAGGAAACCGCCGGGGCATCACGCTCTATCACACGGCCACAACGCAGGTAGCGATTGTCAACAACACCCTGCTCAACAGCGGTTCGATCGACCTGACGCCGGTTCAGCAACTGTATAACGGTCGGCAGCAGTTTATCCCGGTCTATAACACCCAGATTGTAGGCAATACGGTTTCGAACACGGACGGGTCGAATGGCGTTTTTATCGGCGTCCATGCCGTGCAGCACCGCCAAGAGCGGACTTTTGGCACGTCGGTGGTGGGGCTGGAGGTGCGGGGCAACACGCTGCGGGCGGGGGTTCCGAACATCCCGGCGGTGGTGGATGCCGAATTCCCGGAAGGCTATCTCAATTATTTGGAATACAATCCGGTGACGTTTTATCAGGACGAGCGGATTCCGGCCGTTCTGGGAAGTATTTTCGAAAACAACACGGCCATTAATTGCAACAATGCGCTGTATGTCAACAGCGGTTCCTACAACACGCTGGTTTGTAACCTGAAGCTGGAGAATTCACCCAATGCGATTCGGGACGACCGGCTGGACCGGGTCAGCCATGCTTCGGTGTCTACTTCGTTGTGCCTGATTACCGGCAATGATGAGTCGCAGCTTGTTGTAAAGATTTATCCCAATCCGGCAACCACCGAACTGCACGTCCAGTTGTCTGCCGCCGGGGCGCAATTAAAAGTCTATTCATTGGCCGGGGCCTTGTTTATGGATACCCGAACGGCAACCTCCGAAGCAAATCTGGACGTACGGCGTCTTCCCGTTGGCCCCTATGTGTTGCAGGTTCAGCCCGACCAGGGGGGCGTCGTGAGTGAATGCTTTATAAAATATTAACAATTCATTCGGTGTTAAATTGTTGATTGTCAGCTGTTTTGTGCTTTTTTGGAAAAGAATAGTAAACTAAAAATGACGAATGCTAAATATAAAAGTGCCGTATTGGAAAATACTTTTACATTGAGTGTTCATCATTTTATATTTAACATTTCCTTTCTTTTCAATTCAAATTTGAACACAAATCATATCCCGGGCAGGGTCAATGTATAGCTGGAACGAAGAACCTCGGGTATCCATTGCTTCGGCTCCGCTGGGCGATTGCTGGCCGGACGCACTTTACCGGCATTATCTGCAACCCATACCAACCGGTTTCCACGCCAAATTGAATGCCTACCGGAACTGGCAGGACCGGCAGCGTTCCCTGATTGGCCGGTTATTGCTGGCGAAACTTCTGCGTCAGTATGGTTTTCCTGCTGAAACGCTGGAGCGGCTTACCATCGGCCGATACGGAAAACCGTTTATCGACTCCGGTTTTCACTTCAATATTGCCCATTCCGCCGACCGGATTGTTTGCGTGGCCAGCCGGGATATTGCCGTCGGAATAGACATCGAATTGATCCGACCCATTGATTTCTCTGATTTTGAATCCGTAATGTCGCCGGCGCAATGGCAGAAGATCACGGGATCGGAAGAGCCACTTCTGGAATTCTGGCGTCACTGGACTGTCAAAGAAGCCATTGCCAAAGCCGACGGCCGTGGAATCGGACTGCCGCTTGCCACCATTTCGATTGAATCAGCCGTTGCCATGCTGGGCGAAAGCCGTTGGTATGTGGCTGAACTGGAGCAGTGGAACGGGTATTGCAGTTTTGTTGCGGGCAACCAACCCATCGAGCCCGGTCTGATTGCTTTTGAAACGTACCAGTTTGGCTAAAAACCAGTCGGTCTATTCTACAACCGAAGGCCAGACGTGTATCCTGGTCAAAATTTTCTCCAGATTACCATTCCCTCTTTTCAACCAGCCGTTCCGCTGGGGTAAACCGTCCGTTCACTTCCTTTTTTGTAAACTCCTGTAAACCGGGTCGAATTGGCACAGATTTAGCGGAAGAATAACGAGCCAATAAAGGCGATGTTAGTTCTGTGACTACACATTGGTGAAGCAGGAATGTGCGGTTGGATACGATGCGTAATCTGTAAAAAAATAAAGACATGATCCATCGTTACCTGCTATTCTTCCTTTTTATTAGCCTCTGTAGTTTACAAACCGCTACTGCCCAACCCCGCCTTTTCAATGCCAGCCCCTCGGCCCAACCCGGCGAAACCGTCGGCCTGCAGGGATCTTTCGGGGCCTCGGCCCGGGCTTATTTCAACAAAGGAACCGCCACAACGCCCACGGCTTTGCCCATCCAGGTGCAGAGTGCCAACCAGCTTACGGTTCAGATTCCTGCCCAAACCGGTCTGGATCTTTACGAAATCTGGGTGGAAGATCAGGGACAGCGTAGTCCCAGTGTATTCGTTAACCAGGCGCTGGGGCATCATTTCGACTCACCGGAGATTTACGCCAACGGCACGGTTCGCATCTTTGGCCGGAATCTGAAACTGGCCGGGGCAAATCCCCGCGTTCGCCTGCTGGCGGATGGTTCCAACACCGTTCACGAAGCGGTGGTGAATGCCGAGCAGAGCGACGCCTACCAACTGAGTCTGAAACTGCCCGCCAGCCTGCAGGCCGGAGTCGCCTACACGGTTTTGATCACCAACGGTCTGGGTGGCACCGCCGGCGAAACCCGCATGGAATCCAAATTAACCGCCGTTACGCCCGGTCAGGATTATTTCCAACTCGGGGTTGGCTGGGCGGCCAAACTGGACTTTTACCGCAACGTCTACAACGTCAAAACCGATACGCGCCTGCCTCTGAAAGCAGTGGGCAATGGGGTCGCCAATGACCAGCCTGCCCTGCAACAGGCCATCGACCGGGCAGCCGCCGATGGGGGTGGTATTGTCTACCTGCCCGCCGGAACCTACAAATTGCTCTATCAACATTTCGAATACCTGCGGATGCGCAACCGGGTGGTGATTCAGGGGGCGGGGAAGGGGCAGACCATCATCCAGTTTGGCTACGAAACCGGCGTTTCTCATCTGGGGGTTCTCTGGCCGGAAATCACCCGGCAGGCGGGTCTGGCAGATTTGTCACTGCTAAACATCGACGAAACGGGTAGCGAACGGCTGAACAGCAGCCGGGGTCAGGGCACGGAGATTTTTCTGCAGCGGGTTCGGTTCGATCTTAAACGCAGCGACTGGCTGTGGCTGGCCAACAGCGACAAGCTGGTGATTGCCAACACCGACCTGAGCCAGGGCGTCGACAGCCGTTTTAGCTACCGGGGGCCGCTGCAACTGGACGGATGCAGCCATTTTGTACTCCGGGGAAATACCTTTACTTACGCTGTCGATGGGCTCAATCTGGACAAAACCCGCGACGGGGTTTTTGAAAACAATGTAGTCATCCGCGATGGCTCGGCCCGGTATCCAACCAATACAATTCACCACGTTCTGATCATGAATTTTGCGCAGAATGTAGCGGTGCTTAAGAACGAATTCAAGGTCGTCAACGGCCCGGCCCAGAACGGCAGAGACGGCGAAACGATCATTAGTGAGGGGGGAGGGGGCGACCGCATTGATGAGGATGCCGGAACGGTGAGTGGAGCCACGGCCACGACCCTGCAGGACCAGAGCAAAACCTGGGGTAGTTTCCGGCGGCAGCCGGTGGTGGCCATTGTGAGCGGAAAAGGGATGGGACAATGGCGCCGGATCACCAGCCGGAGCGGCTCGACACTGCAATTGGACCGCGCCTGGGACGTTATTCCGGGCGCGGGGAGCCGGTATGCGGTTTTCAACTGGGGGGCACGCAACTGGCTGATTCAGGGCAACCGCTTGTCGGGTAATCACCGCGGCATCACGCTGTACCACACATCGACAACGCAGGTAGCGATAGTCAACAACACCTTGCTCAACAGCGGTTCGATCGACCTGACGCCGATTCAGCAGCAGTCGGACGGTCGTCAGCAGTTTATGCCGATGTATAACACCCAGATTGTGGGCAACACCGTTTCGAACACGAATGGGGCCAATGGCGTGTTTATTGGTGTCCATCCCGTGCAGCACGCCCAGGAAAAAACCTTCGGTACGTCGGTGGTGGGGCTGGAGGTGCGGGGCAACACGCTGCGGGCGGGGGTTCCGAACATCCCGGCGGTGGTGGATGCGGAATATCCGGAAGGCTACCTCAATTACCTGGAATATCATCCCGTGGCGTTTTATCAGGATGAGCAGGTTCCGGCGATTCTGGGGAGCATTTTCGAGAACAACACGGCCATCAATTGCAACAATGCGCTGTATGTCAACAGCGGTTCCTACAACACGTTGGTTTGCAACCTGAAGCTGGAGAATTCACCGAACGTGATTCGGGACGACCGGTTTGATCGGGTTAGCCACGCTGCGGTGGCAACGGTTTTGTGCGTTAAACCCAGCCCGACGCCTGCGGCCAATAAACCTCCGCAGCCGCCTTCTCCTACCGTATTGATTGCCCCGCTGACGGCCCAGGTGGGGGTGCCTTTCTCGGGCACGCTGGTGGCTTTCACCGATCCCGAAGGCGGAACCCTGACGTATGGATTAAGCGAATTACCGGGCGGATTGAGTACGAATACCGGCAACCGAAGTCTGAGCGCAACGGCGTTCAATCACATTATTACCGGTACGCCGGTCAAAGAAGGGACCTACAAGCTGACATATTCGGCCACCGATGAGCAAGGGGCAACGAGTCAGGTCAGTTTTGATTTGATCGTTAAGCCTGCCGCCGTCGCTCCCGTCGTAACCGGGAATTTTGAGGGTTTTCTGGATAAACTGGAATGCGGAAGCATCCGGGGGTGGGTCTGGGATCGCAACAAACCGAACACACCCTTGACGGTTGAGTTCTACCTTGAAACCGGTTCGCCGGCTGTTACTACGATTTTAGGGCGCACGGAGGCCAACATTTACCGGACAGATTTAAAGACGGCTGGGAAGGGAAACGGGGTTCATGCGTACAACTTTTCACCTCCGGCAGGTTTAAAAAACGGCGCGATGGTTCGGGCCAGGGTGCTGGGCAGTACATACCTTTTGAAAGGGTCGCCTAAAGCCTATCAGTGTGCGAATGCGCGTTTATCAGCCGAAGAAACAATGGATCTCAGCCTGACTGTGCTGGGAAATCCGATTATGGGGGATGCGCTGGAAATTGAGATTCGGGGCGCCGAAGACCAGCCGGTTCACTGGCAATTATCGGATGTGCAGGGCCGACTGGTCACCCAGCATCGGGTAGAACGGGCCGGTGCCGTTGAGCGGCAGACGGTGTTGATTGCCGGTCAGCCGGCGGGGCTTCTGTGGCTCCGGGTCAGCACGGCCAGCCAAGTCAAAACCGTACGGGTGCTGAAGGCCAACTGAGGCAATCCGGTATCTGGATTGGCAGCAACCGCCCGATTTTCAGATCAGGCCGTGGCCGTCTTTTCGTTTCCTTTCTTCATCAAAAATATTTTCAGTTTACCAGCGAAGCGTAAACCGGGAAGGTATGCCGACCCGAAACCCCTTCCTTCTCCTATTCTGTAAACGCTCCATTTGATCCGGCCACTTCGTGCTTCAGGGAGGATGCGTTTGCGCCGGAAGACCTGCTACTCGCGCCCGGTTTGAATTATCGCACATAAAAATCACCGCCATATAATAAAGTAAGGGAAATTCAATGAATAAAATTCATTGGATTTCTTTGTCTGTTAAATAGGATGGTTACTCAATACGATACAAGGTAATGATCTATTATTGTACAAGCAAATAAAATGGTTATAAATACTACATACCTACGCAGGGTTAGCACAATTTGTAGAAATTATATTCCCGTAAAAACTTGAGTAATGTCTGATTTTTTACCGTTTCCGGAATGGTAGTCGATTCTGCGATCAAAGTCGTAAGGAATTCGTAAGTCATGTGTCTGATAAAAGAGATTGCGGAATTACTTAACGTATTTGCGAAATTAAATTCTATTTTTATTCAATTTATAAGTATTATTTTTGTAATACAGTTGCTTCCATCAGGAGCGGTAATGGCATCCAGAGAGTTTACCGCAAGGATCATGCAACCCGATCAGTACCCCGAAACGTCAGGCCGTGTAAATTGTTTTCGTTTTTTGAATTGAGTAATTTTACTTAACTTGCAAAACTTTTTGACAAGGGCAATGACTTGTTAGCGAAGTGGATGAGTTAGTCTGGCAGTAGCAGTCCGGTTATTTGCAGAGTCAGTATCATTATTTTATTAAAGTGACGGTATGAATCAACGTAAACTGGGTGTTCGGGGGGCGATTTGGGTGTTGGGCCTGTGTGCTTTTCTGACGAGTTGTATATCAAGCAAGAAATTGGTGCTGTATCAGAAAAGCGGGAACGATAAAGACACCATTGCGCTTTCTCCACGGTATATTGCGACCATCAAAGTGGGTGATGTGTTGTCTGTTCAGGTGAGCAGTTTTAGCCCGGAGGCCACGGCTCTGTTCAATCCCTATACCTCCATCACAGCCATGGCCGGGCAGAGTTCCGCCACAACCCCCATGCCCTATGTGACCGGTTACCTGGTTAGCGAAGAAGGGCAGATTGAATTGCCTTTGATCGGCAAAGTGACCGTCCAGGGACTCACCAGCAGCCAGGCGTCCAAACAGATCCGGCAGAAACTGCTCGATTACCTGAAAGAACCAACGGTGAATGTCAGAAACCAGAGCTTTCAGATTTCAGTCACGGGAGAAGTGGCCCGGCCCTCCCTCTTCACCATTCCCAATGAGCGCGTTACGTTGCCCGAAGCCCTGGGGCTGGCGGGTGATATTACCATTTTCGGACAGCGTACGAACATTCTGGTCATTCGCGAAGAAAATGGGCAACGGACGTTTAACCGCGTTGACTTAACCCGGCGGGATTTGTTTCGTTCGCCATTCTATTACCTGCATCCTAACGATATCGTGTATGTTGAACCCGGTAAGGCCCGAATTGCCAATGCAGACCGGAATTATCAGTTAGTACCCATTATCCTCAGTGCGCTTTCGATCATAGCCATTGTTGTAACGCGTTAATACTATGGTAAATAACTCATACACGCCTTATCAGGCCTATGAAATAGCACCACAGCCAAATCTACGGGCCACCCTCATGCGGTATTTACGCTTCTGGCCGTGGTTTATGCTTTCCATCGCGCTCATGCTTGGAGCCGCTTATGCGTACCTGCTGTATCAGCCGCCGGTTTTCCGGGTACACGCCAGTTTGCTGATCAAAGACGAAAAGAAAGGGGGCGTTGCCGCCGAGAACCTGATGAAGGAACTCTCGCTTTTTACTAAGAACGTCAGCATCGACGACCAGATCGAGATTCTTAAGTCCTACACCCTCATGGACCGGGTGGTGAAAAGTCTGGGACTCGACGTTCAGTACTATCACCCTACCAAAACGTACAACAAGGAAATCTACGGAGAGTCGCCCATCCGGTTGCTGGTTGAAAAAGAGCATCCAAGCCTGTTTTCCAGCGAGTTGGCGTTTACATTCGTGGATGAAAAAACATTCCTGTTAAATGGCTACTCCTACCCGTTTAACCAAAATATCAAAACGCCTTACGGGTTGCTTCGCGTATTTGCCCTCAAGCCTATTTCGGCCAGCACACCACCCGTGCTGGTGTCGGTGGCGACGCACTCGAGAGCCGTCAACAGCTATCTGAATAAACTGAGCGTTGAACCGGCAGCCAAGGAGTCCAATGTGCTGGAGCTTAGCATGGAGGAAACCGTGCCGGACAAAGCGGAAGCGATCCTGAACCAACTGGTCAATGCCTACAGCAAGGAAGCGGTTTTTGATAAAAACAAAGACGCCAATAACATGCTCCACTTCATTGAAGAACGGCTGAGCCTGATTGCCGGTGAGCTATCGAAAGTGGAACAGGAAGTCGAAACCTACAAATCGACCGAAGGCATTACGGATCTGAGCATCCAGGCCCAGACCTTCCTGATGACTGTCAAGGAAAATGATGCCCAGTTGAATGAAGTAAATATGCGGTTGAGCGGTTTGGCAGACATTGAACGCTACGTGGCCAAACAGATTGGTGACAAGAGTGTTGCTCCCGCCACCATCGGACTGAACGACCCGACCCTGAACGGCTTGCTCACGAAAGTATCGGAACTCGAACTGAAACGCGATGAAATGTCGCGCATGATGGCCAGCAACAGCCCCATGCTCCAGTCGATCGACAGCCAGATCAGAACCATTAAAGGCAGCATCAACGAAAACATTCAGACAATGCGGCAGCAGTTGACCAGCAGCCGCAACCACCTGCTGGCGAATAACCGGCGGATGGAAGGCATGATCCGGACCGTTCCGGGGAAGGAGCGGACGCTGCTTAACATTACCCGGCAGCAGGTCATTAAAAACGGGCTGTATACCTACCTGCTTCAAAAACGGGAAGAAACCGCCTTGTCGGCGGCTTCGACGGTTTCCGACAGCCGGATTGTGGACGCAGCCCGCACGGACGAAGGGCCGATTGCTCCGGTGAAAACGTCCATCTTTTTGATCTTCGGTTGCATCGGCCTGGTGTTGCCCATTGGTTTTATTGAACTGAAATCGGCTCTCAATGACCGGGTGATGCGCCGTTCCGACGTGGAAGAATTCACGCAGGTTCCCATTTTGGGCGAGATTGTGAAGGGCAGTAAAATGTCCAGCGACAACCTGGTTTTCAAACCGAGAATGCGCTCCGTGATTGGGGAGCAGATTCGGGCCTTACGGACAAATCTGCATTTTCTGAAGGGAGAAGAACAGCGCAGCCAGGTTCTGCTATTCACTTCCTGCATCAGTGGGGAGGGCAAATCGTTCATTTCCCTCAACCTGGGGGCCAGTCTGGCCATGGTGGAACGGACGACGGTTATTCTGGAGATGGACCTGCGGAAACCGCAACTGCACAAGAGCCTGCACATGGAAAACCTCGCCGGCATCAGCAATTACCTGCTGGGAGAAGCGACGATCGATGAACTGCTCCAGCCCATCATGGGATACAACAACTACTTCATCATTACGGCGGGGCCACTCCTGTCGAACCCGGCGGAGTTGTTGAGTTCGCCCCGTCTGGGCCAGCTTTTTCGGGAATTGCGGCAACGGTTCGACTACATTCTGGTGGACTCACCACCCGTTGGGCTCGTAACCGACTCACAGGTGATTGCGCCGTTCGCCGACGTTACCCTGTTTATGATCCGGCACGACCATACGCCTAAAAACCACCTGAAAATGGTGGACGCTCTCTACAAAGAACAGCGATTCCAGAATTTGAGCATTGTTCTGAATGCCATTGGTGAAGGCGATTCGCACTATTATAATTATGGCTATGGCGAATATTATGGGGGTTCGGATCCCAATCAGCAGGGGGGAAAAGGAAAACACCGAAAAACCTGATCCGACGGCCTTTTTAAGCAAGTAAATCACCAACAGGCTCTGTTGATCGCCTGATACCAAGCTTCGACGGATTTCCTGACCGTCATTCACCTGTAACGAACCCGAATTAGACAGTTAAAAGCAATATGCTAAGCCTTAACTCACAATACCAAACCCTTTATGTCTATGCGGAGGAACGGAACCGACGCAGTGATTTTACATACCGGTATTTTGGAAAGCGTGCCTTCGATATTTGCCTGAGTTTTCTGGTTACCGTGTGTATCCTGATCTGGATGATTCCATTGGTAGGCCTGTTGATCAAGTTGGGCTCACCCGGCCCCATCCTGTTCATTCAAAAGCGTACCGGGTATCGTGGTACTTCTTTCAATTGTTTGAAATTCAGAACGATGACGCACAATCCGGCGGCTTCCTTCAAACAGGCAAAGCGGAACGATGAGCGGATCACGCCGATCGGGCGGTTCCTGCGAAAAACCAATCTGGACGAAATGCCGCAATTCCTCAATGTGCTCATCGGCGACATGAGCATTGTTGGCCCCCGGCCCCACGCCATTCAGCACAGTGCACAATTCTGGAATACAATGCCTGAATACCGGAAACGCTACCGCGTGAAACCGGGGATCACTGGACTGGCCCAGATCAATGGGTACCGGGGCGAAATCGACCATGTGATGAAAATGCGCCACCGGGTCAGATATGACCGCTTCTACAACCGCAAAAAATCCATTCTATTCGATCTCTGGATTTGCTGGCTGACGGTGAAGGCCATGGTTGGTGAAAATAAAAACGCCTGGTAACGGGATAATCTTTTGCAAGCCTATGTCCTGGTACGTATTGTATACGAAGTCCCGAACCGAAAAGGCGGTGGCCGACAAGTTGAAAGAGCGCGGGATCGAAGTGTATTGTCCACTGGTTAAAACAAAACGAAAGTGGTCGGACCGAATGAAAACCGTTGAAGAACCACTTTTCCGGTCCTACTGCTTTGTGAATCTGGAAGAACAGCAACGCGACCGGGTATTTGGGGTGCCCGGTATTGTTCGCTACCTGTTCTGGATGAACAAACCGGCCGTGGTTCGGGACTCCGAGATCGAGATCATCCGGCGAATGCTGCAAGAAACCGATAACAACCACATTCAGGTTGAGGCCTTTTCATCATCCGACCGCATCAAAATAAAATCCGGCTGTTTTCAGGATCTGGAAGGCAACGTAATGAACCAGCAGGGGAAAACACTGCAAGTGTTTATCGATACGCTGCAAATGGTTATAAAAGTTGATTTATCGAAGACGCTGGTTGCGGCTTGAAGGCCACGTTTGCGCACCTGCAATTTCTGACTACCCGAAAGTACTGCAAGTTAGGTCCAACCTGGGACTGAAAGGGCGAAGCCGTATCAAAACCAGCCGATAATTCTTAATTCCGGAACGTTTACGCGAAAAAAACCGGATAACGGGCGAGAAACGACGCTCAAATTAGTCTGTCAATTCATGAAAAAAATCGCTCTGGCGACCTTTATTTTTTGTCTCTTTCTGCTGCTGGTGGAGCTGGGCGGTCGCTATTACGGATTAACCAGCTATCCCCTCTACGACGCCAGTAGCGAGTATGAATACCTGCTAAAACCCAATCAGGATGTCAGGATTTACCGGAATCGATTTACCACCAATGAATTCTCCATGCGCAGTGCACCTGTTGCCAAAACCGATACACTCGTGGTTTTATTGGTGGGCGATTCGATCATCAACGGCGGTAATTCCATCGATCAGGATAGCCTGGCCAGCACCCTTGTAGAGAAAGAATTGCTTCGTCAATACGGTAAAAAAGTACGCGTATTAAACATCAGTGACAAGACCTGGTCGCCCGATAATGTGGTGGCTTATTTAAAGAAATTCGGGGTGTTCGGTGCCGATATGATTCTGATGGTGGCCAATAGTGGTGACGCATTCGACCCGATGACTTTTCAGCCCATTGTAGGCGTAACGTCAACGCATCCGGATAAGAATGACGCATTTGCCTGGCCCAAATTGGTCGTAAAAGCGTGGGCAACCGTAGAAGATCGCTACTTCAGATCCGAAGAGCCCGCTACGAAGGAGGAAAAAAACGCTGAAGAACCCGAAAATCTGGTCAAAGGGTTTGCCGATTTAGACAGTATTTCCAGGCAGTTAAATATACCGTTCTTTCTGTATTTGCACCGCTCCCAGTCGGAACTGACGAAAAATACGGTCGACCGGGGCGGCTTGGTGATCGAAGAATTTTGCAAAAGAAATCAGATCCCGATGCGCATCAACCGCATGGCGTTCGACATGTTCAATGATGAAATTCATTTGAACAGCAAGGGACAAAAAGCATTAGCGAAAGATTTATTGCCCATCATTCAGTCGGAATTAAAGCTGTAAAGAAGGCGTGATAGAAGAAGTTTTTGAGTTTAATCCATGATGAGCAATCCCATTTATGTCAACCACTAAACGATTGATTTCAGGTACAGCGGCTTCCTGGGCAAGGATTGGGGTTACCATGCTCACTCAGGTGGCTCTTGTTCCCATCTTTCTGAGCTATTGGGACATTCAAACCTACGGGGTATACATTGCCATTCAGGCACTGATCAACGTTTTAAATACCTTGGGGAGAGGCTACAGCGATTATTTACAATTTGAATTTTTGAAATTTGGCACCACCAACCGACCCCAAATTGCCTCCCTGCTTTGGTCCGGGGTCAGTGTCATTCTGATCCTGAGCGTTCTGGAACTCTCCATTTTATATTACATCGCTTTTTACAGCAACATCGAGTTTTTATTCAACGAAAAAAGCGTCAACAATCCGGACTTTAGAAATCAGGTTGGCTGGTCGCTCATGCTGCAATGGGTTACGTGGATAGCCTCCAACATTATCGGTCTGTTTTTTAGAGCATTAAACCCCTTCGGCTACTACCCCCGGATGGAATGGTGGAACGTGATTTCGTCCATTCTTACTTCACTTATTACGGTGGTCTTTATCATAAATGGTGCCGATTTACTGGGGGTTAACATCGCGGCATCCGTCGGGTCAATGGCGATCATGTTCATTCAATTTCTGGATACCAACACGCTGTTAAAGCGGGAAAGCATTCAAATCACGACGGCTTCCGTGCGGATGGGCTTCGAAAAGTACGTTACCTCCATTACGTTGTCGGGCCGGTATTTTCTGGAAAATTTCAAACAACAGGGCGTTCGGCTGTTGCTGTCTCCGCTGGTGGGCGCAGCCAGTCTGGCGGCTTTTGTAACGATGCGAACCGGTGCCAATGTAGCCTTGCAGGGGCTTTCTACCATTACCAACCCGTTGATGCCGGAGCTGATGCGGTTTCTGCACACGAAGGATCAGGAACGTATGCAGGTCGCTTTCGACAGCATCTGGCTGGTGGTGGTGGCTGTTCTGGCTCCTTCCGTGCTGGTGATCCATGCCATTGCGCCTTTCCTGTTTACGATGTGGACGAAAGGCCAGATCATCTACGATCCTTATCTGTTCGCTACGCTGTCGTTGAGTGTGCTGGTGTATGGGATCGCCCAACCGGCCACCGCAATCGTCACCGGGAATAATTTGCTCAAATTACAAATGGGTATTTCGCTGGTATCGTCACTGATCGTTATCGCCGGTATCTTTTTCCTCGTTCCCCAAATCAGCATCGTCGGCGCCGGCATCTCGCTATTAACCGCCGAAATTGCAGCCGCTATTGGGTTCCGGTATTACGCCAGAAAGTGGCTTCAGTTGCATCACATGCGCTGGCCGAACCAATCGTACGGTATCGCGATCCGATCCGTCCTGATAGCGGCTTTTGGCATGATCATGATGAGTGCATTCCCGGACTATTATCTGTTGTATCTGGCCGTATCTTTTGTGGCGTTATGCTGGAATATAAAGAAATATTGGGAGCTGTTTTCGAGGATTGGGGTGGAGAAAACCTTGTTATTATTAAGTCGTCTGCCCGTTATTGGCAAGTACTGTTACAGCAAAACAGCCTAATTCAATCATGAAGGTTACCCAGTTGGCGATCGGAAGGTTTCATCATTTCCACCTCGCAAGACAATTAGAAAGATTAGGACTGCTGGAAAGGATATACACGGGCTTTCCTAAATTTAAATTAAAAGATGAGCAGGGTATTCCCAAGGATAAAGTAAAAACGTTTCCGTGGATTCATACGCCCTACATGAAAAGAGGGTTGATTGGAATTCAGTACTGGGAGTGGTTATCGGAAGAATGGGAATGGATCGATAAACAGGTGATTGATAAATATGTAGCCGGGAAAATCGACCATCCGACCATCCTGATTGCTTTGTCGGGGAACGGGTTGCACGCCGGTAAAAAAGCGAAAGACAACAACGGTTATTTCATCTGCGACCGGGGCTCATCCCACATCCGGTTTCAGGATCAAATCCTGCGCGAAGAATACGCCCGCTGGGGATTTACGTTTCGGGGAGTCGACCCGCGGGTGATCGAAAAGGAAGAAATTGAATATGAACAGGCCGACCGGATTACGATTCCTTCTGAGTTCGTAAAGAAAACATTTATCGATCAGGGCGTTCCCGAAAGCAAGCTTTCTAAAATACCGTACGGTGCCCGGCTGGAGCGGTTTTATAAAGTGGCCGAACCCGACACGGACAAATTTAAAGTACTCTGGGTGGGCAATGTGTGCCTTCGGAAAGGGTTCATGTATGCCTTGCATGCCTTCCAGAATCTCCGGCATCCCAACAAGGAATTTGTCGTCATCGGAACGGTTGAAGCGGAAATAAAACAATTGCTGATCGGACAAAACCTGGACAAGGTGTTTTTTTTAGGCCTTATCCCGAACGTTCAACTCCCCCGCATGTACAGCACCGCCAGCGTATTTATCATCCCGAGTTTAGAAGAAGGATTGGCCATGGTGCAGGGAGAAGCGTTGGCGTGTGGTTGTCCGGTAATTGCCAGTGTGAATTCGGGATCGGAAGATTTATTTAAAGACGGTCAGGAAGGCTTTATCGTACCCATTCGGAATCCGGCGATTATGACCGAAAAATTAGTACAGTTGGCTGATGACCCGGCCTTGCGGAATCGCATGTCGGTGGCAGCCATCGAGTGCGTGAAAAGCATGGGCGGGTGGGATCGTTACGGCGAAGGTTTTCGGGAAACACTACTAGCCCTGGTCGAAGAAAAATGAGCATGGTAGCCAGTCAGAAACAGCCTCTCACATCCGTACCGCAGACACCTGTCCTGCCGGTTCAGCCGCGCTTTATTTTTTTAGGGCTGTTCAAACGGTGGATCTGGATGGCGGTTTTTGTGGCCGCGCTGCTGCAAAGTCTGTTTTTCTTTAGCCCTGCCAATCTGTTTGCGGTGGTTTTTGTCCTCTTCGCGTGGGGATTAGCCGATAAATTTATCCTCACCGCTTTTAACTTATCAAAATACACGTTTTCAACCGTCATCATCCTGGGTTTTTCACTCACCCAGTATGTTTTGCCGCTGATCTTTACACTGCTTGAAGGAAAACCGATCACCTATAATCTTAAATTTCCGTACAGCGTTTTTATTCATTCTTTACTGGCGCTGGTGGTCTTTATTACGTCCCATCACCTTTATAAAAAATGGCGCGAAGGGCTTGCTGGCAGACTGTATTATAAACTGAGTCTGGTTTTAAAGCGGAATTATTTTTTTGCAACACCCTCCGATCTGCAAATCTGGATCATTGGCTTCGTGGGATTAGCCGGTATGGCCGTCACGTACCTCAGTGGGAGCCATTTTGATGGAACCGCCGAAGAAAGAGGAACGGTGGCGAAATTTTTCCAGGGATTGGTACCGTATGCGTATACGCCCTTATTCCTTTTGTTAAGGCCCCTGTTTTCGCTAAAAAGACCGCCTTTCGTTAAACCGCCGACGCTTAAAGTCCTGATTTTTGCTGCCATGCTGTTGTTTGTCGGTATGGGCGGAAACAGCCGCGGACTTTTCATGACCGGCATCAGTGCGGTGGGAATTGCGTATCTGATTGGGCTTTTGTTAGGCAAATTCGACCACAACATCTTCAATTTTAAAAATGCTCTTTTGGCCGGTTTAGGACTCTGGATTATAACCGGTCCGCTCGCGGATTTGGGCACGTCCATGGTGATTGTCAGGGCGCAGAGAAGCAATCTGACCAGTACGGAACTGGTTCTGAAAACGCTCGAGGTAATGCAGAATAAAAAAGCCATCAAGCAGTTCAGAGCCATGAATACGGTGATTGAAGTTCGGGATTGGGATGAGACGTATTTTGATAACATCTTCCTGTCGAGATTCTGCAACCTGAAATACAACGATGCCAGCCTGGAACTGGCGTATAAAATGGGCAAGCCGAACGACGATATGCTCAGTTATTCCATCGATAAATTCTGGGCTATTTTGCCGTTGCCGGTTCTAAATTTTTTCCACATCAAAGTGGATAAACTCACGGTCAATGCGTCCTCCTATGGCGATTATTTGTACGATCGATCGGGCGGAAAAGGAGGATTAGGCGGTTTTCGAACGGGCCATTTTGCCGGAACCGGCATGGCAACTTTTGGGTGGTGGTATCTTTTGTTGATGGGCGTTGGCATCATTCCTCTGTTTTTACTGGTTGATTTATTTGTCATGTATTACCAGCAGGGGGCCGCGATGACGACCTGTTTAAGTCTGGCCGGGCTCATTCAAATGAACTTCTTCTTTACCTTATTTTCGGTTTCTAATTTTTCGGAAAGCGTCGTTAACATTTATTCTTTTTTAATGCGGGGCTGGATTCAGGATGCCCTTCTCTACTGGTTTATCCTGTTGGTTCTTCGCAAGCTCCGTCTTTTTTAAGGTCGTATGACGATTGTATACATTGGTGACGACAACCCGTCCTCTACCTCCTTTCACCGGTTTCGGGCGCTGAAACGATTGGGACATCTGGTAACGATTTATAACCCGCAGGATGCGTGTAAAGAGCAATTGCAGGGGTTTTTAGGTTCTAAAGTTCATTTTCGTACCGGCTATCAATTTCTGCAAAACCGGATCCGGAAATGGCTTTCGACGGTACTCGAAAAACAAAAAAACGTTGATTTAATCTGGGTAGATAGTGGAGAATTAATCGGTAAATCGGCGCTGGAAACCTTAAAAACCGCTGGTGCTCCGGTGGTTCTTTACAACGTCGATGACCCCACGGGAAAACGGGACGGCGGCCGGTTTAAATCCCTCCTGAAAGCGCTGCCCTTTTATGATTTAGTCGTCGTGGTGCGCACCGAATCTGAAAAAGAGTGCCGTGAACTCGGCGCGTCCAACGTCTTGCTGGTCTACCGGAGTTACGACGAAGAAGCCCATAAACCGTATGAGACGCTGGCAGAAATTCCGACGCAATTCCGGTCGGAAATCGCCTTCATCGGCACCTGGATGCGGTATGAAAAAAGAGACGATTTCTTACTGAAATTGATCCAGAACGGTTTGCCGGTGGCGATCTGGGGCGACCGCTGGCAGAAATCACCGCACTGGAACGCATTGAAAGCCCATTACCGGGGCGGAGCTCTGGGAGGCCGGGATTACGTGGCCGCCATTCAGGGGGCAAAACTCTGTATCGGGATGCTCTCGAAAGGAAACCGGGATTTACACACCCAGCGCTCGCTCGAAATCCCGTTTATCGGCGGTTTGTTCTGCGCTGAACGCACTTCCGAACACACGGAAATGTACCGGGAAAATGAAGAAGCGGTTTTCTGGAACGATGTGGACGAATGCATGCTGATCTGCCGGGACCTGCTGGGGAATGAACCCAAAAGAGAATCGATACGCCGGGCCGGTATGCGGAGAGTCCGGGAAAATAAGGTGGGCAACGAAGACATCTGCACCCGAATCATTGAAGAGCTAAAACGCAATCAGGCCATCTAACATGCGGATCGTTATTTTTTGTCACCCGTCCTTTCCCGGTTCGCAAAGCATGCCGCGCTATGCCCGCTGGCTGGCCAGTGGCATGCAGGCACGCGGGCATGAGGTGGAGTCGTGGCAACCGAAACCGTTCTTTTATACGCTGCCCGTTCCGGAGGCTTTAAAAAAATGGCTGGGCTACATCGATCAGTATATTTTATTCCCGATTCAGGTTCGGCAACGCATCAATGGACTGCCGAAGCAGACCTTGTTTGTCTTTGCCGATCAAGCCCTCGGACCCTGGGTGCCGTTGGTCGCGGATCGGCCGCATGTCATTCACTGCCACGACTTTCTGGCGCAGCGATCGGCTCTGGGCGAAATTCCGGAAAATCAGACGGGCTGGACCGGGAAATTGTATCAGGCGTATATCCGGAAAGGATACCGAAAGGGCAGAAATTTTATTTCGGTTTCCAATAAAACGCAGGGCGATCTTCATTCGTTTTTAAAAGCATCTCCGTCCTTTTCAGAGGTGATCTACAACGGCGTTAATCCCAATTATACGCCGGGTCAGGCAGCGGAATCCCGCTCGGTATTGAGCGCCCGGTTTGGCATCGATCTATCGTCCGGTTACCTCGTACACGTCGGCGGTAATCAGTGGTACAAAAACCGCAAAGGCGTGCTGGAGATGTATGATGCCTGGCGAAAAGCCTATTCACAGTCTATTCCGCTGCTAATGATCGGTGAAGAGCCCACCGCGGAGCTGTCGGAACTGGCGCAGACGTCGGCGTTTCAAAAAGATATTCATTTTCTGACGGGCGTTGACGATCAGCACGTGGTTCACGCGTACCGGGGCGCTCAGGTGTTCTTGTTTCCGTCTCTGGCCGAAGGCTTTGGCTGGCCGATCGCCGAAGCCATGGCGTGCGGATGCCGGGTGCTGACCACCAGCGAGGCCCCCATGACGGAAGTGGCCGGCACAGCGGCCACCTTACTCCGGCGTCGGCCCCTCGATGAGCTCGATAGCCAGCTTTGGGCGGACGAGGGCGCCGTTCGTATTCAGCAGATCCTGAATGAATCGGCTGAAAAACGCCGGGAATGGATTAACGAAGGATTGATGAATGTTAAAAAATTTACGATCGAAAACGCGACCGATCAGATTGAGGATGCCTACAAAACAATCCTTGGTACGTATCATTTTGCCGGGCAAACTCATTCACTCGTATAATTCCAGTCGTACGTATGCACATTCTTCATGTCGTTTCGGGAATCGATCCAAAAGCAGGCGGAGTAAGCCAGGCCTTGCAGACGATGATCAAAGGGTTATCGCAGCTTTCGGTTCAAAATACCGTAGTGACGCTGGACGATCCTCAAGCGGTTTATTTGCAGCATGTAACGTTCCCGGTTTTCGCAACGGGACCCGCCAAAAGCGCCTGGCAGTATAGTGCTGATTTTTTGCCCTGGATGAAGGAGCACATTACGCAGTATGATTGGGTGATTGTTCACGGTCTTTGGCAATACCATACTTATGCGACCCACAAAGCCCTGGCACAATTAAAAACGAAAAAGCCCAAACTCTACGTCATGCCCCACGGGATGCTGGACCCCTGGTTTCAACGGGCCGCCGGACGTAAACTAAAGGCCATTCGGAACTGGATTTTCTGGCAATTCATCGAAAATAAACTGGTCAATCAAGCCGACGGGTTGCTGTTTACCTGTGAAATGGAGAAGACGCTGGCAGAAATCCCGTTTCGGCCCTACTCACCCAAGACAGAAAACGTCGTGAGTCTGGGCGTCGAATCTCCTCCCGCTTTTACACCGGCCATGGCACTGGCTTTTCAGGAAAAATGCGTGGGACTCAGCCGGGAATTTATTCTGTTTATCAGCCGGATTCACGTTAAAAAAGGGGTCGATTTGCTGATCGATGCGTACCGGAGACTGAAGGCTGAGGGCATTCAATTGCCGCAACTGGTGATTGCCGGTCCGGGTCTGGAAACCACTTATGGACAGGAAATGCAGCAACGAGCCGGTGGAGATACCGACATTCTGTTCCCCGGTATGCTCGAAGGCAACGCGAAATGGGGCGGTTTTTACACCTGCGAAGCGTTTGTTCTGCCCAGCCATCAGGAAAATTTTGGCATCGCCGTTGTCGAAGCACTCGCCTGTTCCAAACCGGTTCTTATTTCAGATCAAATTAACATATGGAAGGAAATCGAACTCGAAAAAGCCGGGATGATCGAAAATGACACGGAAAACGGCACCTATACGCTGCTCCAACGCTGGACGGCCCTGCCGGGTGACCAAAAACAGCAGATGGCGTTGCGGGCCAAAACCGCTTTCGAGACGCATTTCACCATGTCACAGGCTTCCCATCGGATGCTGCGTGCATTAAACCGTAACTAATTTTACTATGCGTATTGCCATTATACAAGGGGCATTTTTGCCGGTACCGCCGGTTCGGGGCGGAGCGGTCGAAAAGATATGGTATCGGATGGGGCAGGAATTTGCTGCGATGGGGCACGAAGTGGTCCACATCAGCCGGTCTCATGCCGATTTTCCCGCCAAAGAAAACGTGAACGGCGTAAGCTACGTACGGATTCCGGGCTACGAAACGCCATCATCCCTTCTTAAACTCAAATTTCTGGATTTAATCTACTCGATTCGGGCCATTAAAGCCCTGCCTGACAAGGTCGATATTATCGTTACCAATACATTCTGGTCGCCCTTTTTATTGCGCGGTGAACGCGGAAAAAAAGTCTACGTCGATGTGCAGCGGGTGCCGAAAGGCCAGATGAAATTTTACCGCCATGTAGGCGTTTTAAGGGGCTGTTCACCCGCCATCTGTGAGGCCATCATCAAGGAGGTTGCGCCGGAATTCCATCACCTGATTTCCTACGTTCCCAATCCGGTTCCGTTTGAAATCAAGACGCTCCCGATCCGGCGCGAAAAAACGCTGCTCTTTGTGGGTAGGCTGCACCCCGAAAAAGGCGTTCACGTCTTGTTAAATGCCTTTCGGTTGCTCGCCAAAGAGCAGGTATCGGGTTGGAAACTGAAAATTATCGGGCCTTCGTCTTTTGAAGAGGGGGGCGGTGGGGCGGCCTATTACCAGGAACTTCAACAGCTTTCAACCGGGATGAATGTGGAATGGATCGGGCCGGTTTTCAACGATGATGTGCTGATCAAGTACTACGCCGAAGCCGGTATTTTCTGTTATCCCGCCCAGGACGGCAGTGGTGATGCGGCTCCGGTGGCTCCGCGCGAGGCCATGGCGTATGGCGCCGTGCCGGTGGTGTCGGGTCTCGGCTGTTTTCAGGATTTCATTCAAAACGGGGAGAACGGTGTCTATTATGACCACACCGCCGACGATCAGGTCGGGGCGCTTGCGCAGGCACTTGCCGCGCTAATGAATGACGAAACCCGTTTAAAGTGGCTCTCGAAACAAGCCATCAAGGTCAATACCGAATATGCCATTCCCGTGATAGCCAGGCGGTTTGTCGACGATTTCAGGAAGATTTATCCAGTTCCCCAAAATGATAAAAACCCATCAGCAAGCGTCAGCGTATGACAGCCCCTGGACGGTAGCGCAGCGCATAAAAATGATAAGCTGGCAACTGGTCTGGACGGTATTCTGTTCCTGGACGCCCAAACCCGCCAACCCATGGCGCCTGTTCTGGCTGCGTGTTTTTGGGGCGCAGCTAACCGGAAAACCGTTTGTTCACCAAAACGCCCGCATTCAGATTCCGTGGAACCTGGTGCTTCATGATCGCGCCTGTTTAGGCGATGGCGCCAATGCGTATTCCCTGGACCGGATCGAAATTCACGAACACGCCACGGTGGCGCAGGAAGCCTATCTCTGCACTGGAACGCACGCATTCGACGAGCCGGCCCGAAATTTAATAACCGCCCCTATTGTCATCGGTGCCCACGCTTTTATCGGTGCCCGGGCGTTTGTCATGCCGGGTGTTACGGTGGGTGCCCAGGCCATTGTCGGGGCTTGCAGCGTGGTAACGAAAGACGTACGTCCATTCGATATTGTGGCTGGAAATCCCGCCCGAATCGTTCGGAAAAGAGAGGTTAAAGGCGTTAGTAAGGTCGTAAGTTGATGGCTCAGGGCCGTATTCTGCAAACAAAATGATTTCAGTACTCATACTTACCAAAAATGAAGAACAGGATTTGCCGTCCTGTTTAAAATCCGTATCCTGGTGCGACGACATCCACGTTTTTGACTCCTTCAGTGAGGACAAAACGGTGGAAATTGCCCAGGCCGCCGGTGCTACCATTACCCAGCGTAAATTCGATAACTGGTCGGCCCACCAGAACTGGGGATTGGCCAACATTCCTTTCAAACACCGGTGGGTGTTGTACATCGATGCGGATGAGCGGGTTTCCGAACAACTGAAAGAGGTGCTGGCAACGTTCGTACCCGGCGCCGATGAGGTGGTGGCCTACGAAATTCAACGGCGCGACTTTGCCTGGAATGGCCGGTGGCTGAAACACGCGCAAATGTCGCCCTTCTACCTGCGGCTGTTTCGGCCCGACAAAATGCAGTACAAGCGGCTGGTGAATCCGGTTTCGATTCCGGACGGAAAAGTCGCCCGGATCGGGGGATTTCTGGATCATTTTCCGTTCAGCAAAGGCTTCCGGTTCTGGTGGCAGCGGCATTTGGGGTATGCGGATATGGAAGCCGCCATGCGAATGGTGGATATGAACGCCGGTACGTCGTTTTCGCTTCATAAGGCGGCTTTTAGCAAGGATTTCAGCGAACGCCGGTATCACCAGAAAGGCATCTTTTACAAACTGCCCGGTCGCCCGCTCATCAAATGGTTTTATCTGGCGATCTGGCGTCGCGGATTTCTGGATGGTCACGCGGGCGTCACCTACGCCGTGTTGCAGGCGATCTACGAATACTTTATCATTTTAAAGACCAAAGAACTGCAAACGGCGCAGTCGTAACGATCCGGTTTTGTCGGCTTACACGCTTCTTTCATGAGAATACTCATTTACGGCATCAATTATTCTCCCGAACTCATCGGAATTGGGAAATATACGGGCGAAATGGGCGCCTGGCTGGCTCAGCAGAATCAGGAGGTCGACGTCATTACCGCCATGCCCTACTATCCCGAATGGGCCGTTCAGGCGTCGCACAAGCGCAAGGGATGGCATACCGAGCGGATTGCGGGCGTACGCGTCCACCGTTGCCCCTTGTACGTTCCGCGTCAGGTAACGGCCTTGAAACGCATTCTGCACGAGTTTTCATTCGTCCTCAGCAGCCTGTTTTTCTGGTTGCGAATTTTCTTTACGAAGCGCTACGATGTGGTGATCTGCGTGGCCCCCCCGTTTCATCTGGGCCTGGTGCCAACGATTTACAGCCAGATCCGGCGCGTACCGCTCTGGTGCCATATTCAGGACTTGCAGATCGATATGGCCAAAGAATTGGACATGATCAAAAACCGCCATTTTCTACAAACCATGTTCCGGGTCGAATCCCGTATTCTGAAGCAGAGCCGGGTTGTGTCGACCATCAGCGAAGGAATGGTGCGGAAAGTAGCCCTGAAAAAAGGGATTCAATCCGAGTGCGTTTTGTTTCCGAACTGGGTCGATGGAGCGTACATCAAACCCTTGCCGCAAACGCAATCGCTGCGGGCCGAATTGGGCTTGCTGCCTTCGGACAAAGTCGTGCTCTATTCTGGAAATCTCGGCGAAAAGCAGGGACTGGAGATTATCATCCAGGCTGCCCGCGCCTTCGTGAGCCAACCCGATGTGAAATTTTTGTTTTTCGGAACCGGTGGGGGACAGGGCAAACTGGAAACGCTCGTGCGGGAGTATGCTTTAACGAACGTGAAATTTTACCCCTTGCAGCCGTATGAAAAGTTGTCAGCCCTTTTGGCGACGGCCGATATTCACCTCGTATTGCAGAAAAAATCGGCTTCAGACTTGGTTCTGCCGTCAAAATTAACCGGAATTCTGGCCGCCGGCGGTTTCGCCCTGGTTTCTGCCGTTCCGGGAACGACGTTGCATGATGTCGTACAGCACCACCGCATGGGCGTTTTGATTGAACCGGAATCGGCTGAAGCCCTGAAAGACGCCATCGATAAGGCACTGCTTTCGGATTTAACGGCTTTTCGGCGCAATGCAAGAACCTACGCGGAAAAGTACCTGAACAAGGAAAAGACATTGCGTGATTTTATGCGGGAGTTGCTCAGAATTGGCGATCCATCCTGCAAGGTATCACCGGTTTTCCCGGAAATGACACCTGCGGAAGACGTTTTTAAGGAGCGTTTTGCGAGCGAGGAAACGGATATAGAAAAGGAGGGAATTGCCCGGTAGCAATACGCGGAAATCTGGTAAGTAATTGACAAATAACAGCCTGAGCATACACTTTCAACCGGTTTGATAAACATGGACGAGTTCTCAAAAATGAGTTTCGATTTGGACAAAACCGTCGTAGCCTTGTTTGCCGGGCAGGTAAGAAAGTCGCCTGATCGGGTTGCCGTGCAGTTTGAGAGCCGTCAGCTCAGCTACCTGGAACTGGATGAAAAGTCGAATCAGTTAGCCGGTTTTTTACGAAAAAAAGGGGTAAAAGAAGAAACCCTGGTGCCGGTCTGTGTCAGCCGTTCGCTGGAATTGGTAATCGGTATCATGGGGATTCTGAAAGCGGGTGGGGCCTACGTTCCCATCGACCCCGACTATCCGGCCGAACGCATTCAGTATTTGTTGTCCGATGTAGCGGCCCAACTGGTTGTGACGGATTCGACTTCCGGTACAAGGCTGCCCAAACACAACCAGGAGGTTGAATCGATCTGCCTGACCACCGACTGGGAAGCGATCGCGCATGAACCGACGGAACCCATAAAAACCGCCTTGTCGTCCGATCATCTGGCTTATGTGATCTACACCTCCGGATCGACGGGCCGCCCAAAAGGGGTTTTGATCGAACACCGGAACCTGAGTAACTTCATCCAGAACCAATCGCAGGAGTTTGGTATTCAGGACGATGACGCCATTCTGCAAACCAGCAACTATGCCTTCGATCCGTCGGTCGAACAGATTTTTCTGGCGCTCTGCAACGGCGCGAAACTGGTGCTGATCCGGAAAGAATCGCTGTTCAATCCCGATGAAATGGTGCGCCTGATGCAGGAACAACGCATCACGCACCTGCATTCAACGCCGAGTTTATTGCGATACATTCCCGCTGCGACCTACGGCAGTTTAAAAAGAGTCGTTGCCGCCGGAGAGATTTGTCCGCCCGATCTGGCCCAATCTTGGGGTTCGCTGGTCCGGTTCTACAACAAATACGGTCCAACCGAGGCCACCATCAGTTCGATTCAATACCGGTATCCGGCGGAGGCCGAACTGGAAGTCGTGCCCATCGGAAAACCGATCGCCAACACGGAAGTCTACATCGTTGGAGCCGATGGGAACCCGGTTCCCGCGGGCATAACGGGCGAAATCTACATCGGTGGTGCGGGCGTGGCGCGGGGGTATCTCAATAACCGTACGCTGACGGCGGAGAAATTTGTTGCCAATCCGTTTAGCACAAAACCGGGGGAACGGGTTTATAAAACCGGCGATACGGGCAAATACCGGGCCGATGGAACGATTGAATTTGTGGGTCGCATCGACGATCAGGTTAAAATCAGGGGGCATCGCATCGAGTTGAGTGAAATCGAAACCGTCCTCGGAGCGCATGAAGCCATTGACCAATGCGTTGTCCTTGTGCAGGACGACCGGACAACCGACCGGCGATTGGTCGCTTACGTGGTGGTTAACCGCGAGATTACGAATGGAGCCATCCGGCAGTATCTGGCCGGCAAACTTCCCGAATATATGCTGCCGTCCCTGTTCGTTCAAATGGCCGCCCTGCCGTTGACGGCCAATGGCAAAGTGGATAAAAAAGCATTGGGGACACCACGACTCGAACGGGCGTCGCTATCCGACGTCTATACGGCACCGGTTTCACCTATAGAGCGCCAGATCGAAACCGTATGGGCCGAACTCCTGCAACTGGACAAAGTGGGCAGGGAGGATAACTTCTTTGAACTGGGCGGTAATTCGTTGCTGGCGATTTCGGCCGTAGCGGGTTTAAAAAGACGATTTGGCTATAGCGTTCCCATCACAAAACTCTATCAGCAGCCGACCATCAAGGGCCTTGCGGCTTTTTTGGGAACGGAAGACGGGAGCCAAAGCCAGACCCCGAAGCGCAAAGAAAAGGCGGCAACGCAGGACATCGCCGTGATCGGCATGGCGGGGCGGTTTCCAGGCGCCGATTCCATCGAAGCCCTCTGGACGCTCCTGAAAGAAGGAAAAGAAACGACCCACTTCTTCACCGAAGCGGAACTGGACGCGTCCATTCCCCCCGGATTACGGAACGACGCGGACTATGTCAAAGCCCGGGGTGTTATCAGCAAACCCGACGAATTCGATCCGGCCTTCTTCGGCATCAATCCCCGCCTGGCAGCATTGATGGACCCGCAACACCGCATCTTCCTGGAAATCGCCTGGGAAGCCCTGGAAAGTGCGGGCTACGTTCCCCAACAGTACGACGGCTCGATCGGCGTTTTTGGGGGATGCCGCAACAACACCTATTACTACACCAACGTGCTGCCGCATACGGAGCTGGTGGAACGGGTTGGCAGTTTTCAGGTGATGACGGCCAACGATAAAGACTACATCGCCACCCGCACGGCGTATGCGCTGAACCTGCGCGGCCCGGCGGTGACGGTGCAGTCGGCCTGTTCGACCTCGCTGCTGGCCATTGCCCAGGCCGTCGACAGCATCCGGAACGGGCAGTGCGGCATGGCGCTGGCGGGGGGGGCGGCCATTGCCCAGCCGATCAACAGCGGGTATCTGTACCAGGAAGGCGCCATGTTGAGCAACGACGGCCACTGCCGCCCGTTCAGTGCCGACGCACGGGGTACGGTTTTTAGCGATGGGGCAGGCATTGTGTTGCTGAAAGGGCTGGAAGACGCCCGGCGGGATGGCGACACCATTCTGGCGGTGATCAAAGGCGTTGGCATCAACAACGACGGGGGCAGCAAAGGCAGTTTCACCGCTCCGAATGCCGAAGGACAGGCAGGAGCCATTGCGATGGCGCTCCAGGATGCCCGCGTCGATCCGTCTACCATCGGGTATGTGGAAGCCCACGGAACCGCCACGCCGATTGGTGATCCCATCGAGATCGAGGGATTGAAAATGGCTTTTGGCGCACAAACCGCCACCCAGTTCTGCGCCATCGGGTCCATCAAAAGCAACATGGGGCATTTGACCACGGCGGCTGGCGTGGCCGGTTTTATCAAAACCGTATTGGCCCTGCACCACAAACAGATTCCGTCGTCCATTCACTATAGCGCCCCCAACCCGGCGATCGATTTCGGCAACAGTCCGTTTTTCGTGAATACGGCCTTGACAGAATGGGCGCAAACGTCCGATCCCCGCCGGGCCGGTGTCAGCTCATTCGGTGTCGGCGGCACGAATGTACACGTGGTTCTGGAAGAATATCCCACGGAAATACCGGTTGAAACCGCAGCCGAACCGGCAACGAAGAAACCGGTGCAGTTGATAACCTGGTCGGCCAAATCAACCACCAGCCGGGATTTGTACGGCCCGATTCTGGCGAACCATCTGCGGGAAAACCGTCACCTGAAGCTGGCGGATGTGGCCTTCTCGCTGCAAACCACCCGGGCAGCTTTCCAGCACCGGCGGTTTGCGGTGGCTTCCACTACCGACGAGCTGGCCGAAAAACTGCTGGCCGGTTCGGGGTCTTCACACGAAGTAAAATCGCTCAAAGAAATACCGGGTGAGGTGGTTTTTATGTTTCCGGGTCAGGGCTCGCAATATCTGAACATGGGACGCGACCTCTACGAAAACGAAGCCGTCTACCGGCAGGCCGTCGACGCATGTGCCGAAGGGTTGAGTGCGTACCTGGAAACCGACATCCGGACGGTTTTGTACCCGAACGAGGGGAATGCCAAAGCCGAAGAGAAACTGAAAAATACGCGGTTTACCCAGCCCGCTTTGTTTGTAACCGAATATGCGTTGGCCAAACTGTGGATGAGCTGGGGCATTGAACCGTCGCTGTTGTGTGGACACAGCATTGGCGAGTTTGTGGCGGCCCACCTGGCGGGCGTTTTTTCGCTGGCCGATGCGCTGAAACTCGTTGCGGTTCGGGGTCGGCTGGTGAGCGAACTGCCCCGGGGAAGCATGCTGTCGGTTCGGATGGAAGCCGATCAAATCGGGAATCTCATGCCGGAGCCGCTGTCGATTGCCGCCATCAACAGCCAAAAACTGTGCGTGGTGGCCGGTCACGACGAAGACATCGCGGCTTTTGCCAGCGTTCTGGACGGAAAAGGAATTCCGAATCGGGTGTTGCAGACGAGCCACGCCTTTCATTCGGTGATGATGGAACCCGTGGTGTCCTCGTTCCGGAAAATCGTTGACGAGGTGGTATTGAACCCGCCCCAAAAGCGCATCATATCCACAGTGAGCGGCACGTTGCTGACGGATGCGCAGGCAACCGACCCGCATTACTGGGCGAAACATTTGCGTTTGACCGTGCGCTTTTCGGAGGCCCTGGAGTTTAGCCTGGCTCTCAGTCAACCGCTGCTGATCGAGGTCGGCCCCGGCAATGCCACGACGACCTTTGCCCGCCAGCAGGCCGGTTCCCGACCAGCCACCATCATTACCAGTCTGGATAAAAAGGGGACGCAGTCGGAGTATGAATCCCTGCTGAAAGCCCTGGGACAACTGTGGACCAGTGGCCAGGAACCCGATTGGAAAGCCTTCTATTCGAACCAAAACCGCGTGAAAGTCAGTTTGCCGACTTACGCTTTTGATAAAAAACGCTACTGGGTTGACCCCATCGCGCCCCCACAGCCGGTTATCAATCCCCCGGACGGGTCAGTTTTTGCGGTTTCGCCGACGGACGGCCCGGTTACAAATACTACTATATCCCCCCCTGTTGTGATGAGAAAAGACGCATTGATCGATAAGGTCAAAGAAATGCTGGAAGAAGCTTCCGGCCTTGAAATGGAAGGCGTGCTGCCCGACCTGAGTTTTCTGGAAATGGGACTCGATTCGTTGCTGCTCACCCAGGTTTCCATCACCTTAAAGAGAGAATTTGGTCTGCCCATCACATTCCGGCAACTGAATGAAGAATACGCCACGATCGACAGTCTGGTTGCGTATCTGGACCAGACCTTACCGGCAGAACATTACGCACCGAAACCGGTTTCGCAGCCCATTCCGCAGCTGTCGGCTCCGTCACCGGCCCATCACGTTCCGGCAGCCGTTGCCGTCGGCACGAATGACACGGTTCTGGATTTAATGGCCCAGCAGGTGCAGATTCTGGCCAAACAGATTGCCATGATGCAGGGAAATCAACCCGCGTCTCCGACCGTCCTGCCCGCCCCGAACAGAAAAGCGTTGACTGAATCGGTGGTTCCGGCCAAAACGTCGGATTTGACGCCGGAAGAGGAAATTGAAATTAAAAAACCGTTTGGAGCCAGTGCCCGGATCGAGCGTCAGAGTACGGAATTAAGCCCGAAACAAAAGAATTTCCTGCAACAACTGATTCGTCGGTATAACCAGAAAACCGGCGGGAGTAAAAACTACAACCAGGCGCACCGGGCCTATATGGCCGATCCGAGGGTGGTTTCGGGATTCAAGCCGCTAACCAAAGAACTGGTCTATTCCATCGTGATCAATAAATCCCAGGGCAGTCGGTTGTGGGATGTTGACGGTAACGAATACATCGATATGCTCAACGGGTTTGGCTCCAACATGTTCGGCTACCAGCCCGAATTTGTGAAGAAGGCCTTGCACGAGCAGATCGAAAAGGGCTTTGAAATCGGCCCACAGCACGAACTGGCGGGCGAGGTTTGCCGACTGATTTGTGACTTCACCGGTTTCGACCGGGCGGCTCTGTGCAGCACGGGTTCGGAAGCCGTGCTGGGTGCGATGCGGATTGCGCGGACCGTTACAGGGCGCTCGCTGGTGGTGGCCTTCACCGGTTCCTACCACGGCATTGTCGATGAAGTGATTGTGCGGGGAACCAAAAAACTGAAATCGTTTCCGGCCGCACCGGGCATCATGCCCGAGTCGGTTCAGAACATGCTGATTCTGGACTACGGCACGGATGAAAGTCTGAGAATTATCCGGGAACGGGCGCACGAACTGGCGGCTGTGCTGGTGGAGCCGGTGCAGAGCCGTCGGCCGGAATTCGTGCCGATCGACTTTCTGAAAGAAGTTCGGAACATCACCGCATCGTCGGGAACGGCGCTCATTTTCGATGAAGTCATCACCGGTTTTCGGATGCATCCCGGTGGAACACAGGCGATGTTTGGCATCAAAGCCGATCTGGCTTCCTACGGAAAAGTGGTGGGCGGTGGCATTCCGATCGGGATCATTGCGGGTCATAAAGACTACATGGATGTGCTCGACGGTGGTTTCTGGCAATACGGCGACGCATCATTTCCCGAAAAAGGTGTAACCTATTTTGCCGGTACGTTTGTCCGGCATCCCCTCGCTCTGGCTACGGCGAAGGCTTCGTTGCTGCACCTGCGGGACGTTGGGCCGGGTTTGCAAAAAGGATTGACCCACAAGGCCGAACGGATTGCGCGGGAGTTAAACGCCGAATTCGACCGCCATCAAATTCCGTTGTATGTGGCCCAGTTTGGCTCACTCTGGAAAATCAAGCCCAAAGAAGAAATACCGTATAGCGAGCTGCTGTTCGTGTTGATGCGCGAAAAAGGCATTCACATCTGGGACGGTTTTCCGTGTTTCATTACCGAAGCGCATACCGATGCCGAAATTGATCAGGTGCTGGCCGCGTTCCGGGAATGCATTCAGGAAATGATCGATGCGGATATTTTCAAATCCATTGCGCCAGTCCGTCAACCGAAGGAAAACAAAATGATGGCATCCGGCCACTACCACGAACCGCCCGTTCCGGAAGCCCGTTTGGGTCGCGATACGGACGGAAACCCCGCCTGGTTTATCGCCAATCCCGACAAACCCGGAACGTTTTTACAGATTAAATTATAAGGTACGCTAAACCAGCTTGTGTGATGACGGAAAATATACCGACCCCAACCGTGACAACAACCGTTGACTTTAATCCGTTTGCCGGACCGGAAATTGCGCGCGTAGCGCCCAGTACGGAACCGCAAAAAGAAATCTGGACGGCTTGTCTGCTGGGTGGTGACAACGCCACCCGTGCTTACAACATGCTGACTTCGGTCGTCTTTAAAGGCGTTTTCGACCGGGTTGCCATGGAGCGGGCGATCCAGACGCTGGTCGACCGGCACGAAGCACTGCGAATGGTTTTTAGCGGAGATGGGGAATATCTGTGCATTTACAAAGAACTGGCGATACCGGTACCCTATCTGGATATTTCGACGAAGACGGACGAAAAAAAACAGATTCTGGTGGACAATTATATTCAGAAAGAGACTTTACACGTCTTCGATCTGCTCAATGGTCCGCTGTTTAAAACGGCGATATTCAAACTGGCTGATGACGAACACCGCCTAGTTTTGACCGCCCACCACAGTGCGCGGGATGGCTGGTCGATGGGAGCGATGCTGCTGGATCTGAGCGCTCTTTACTCGGCTTACGTTCTGGGAATGCCCGTGACATTGCCGGACGCGCCTTCGTTTGCGCAATACGCCATCGAACAAGCCGACTTTTCGCAGAGCGCAGAGTACCAGCGCATTGAGAATTTCTGGATTAATCAATACAAAGAAAACGTCCCGGTTTTCGACCTTCCCACCGATTTCCCGCGCCCCGCCACCCGCACGTTTGAAAGCGGTCGGCTGGATTACCCGATGGACAGTGAACTGGTGCTGGCCATCAAAAAAATGGGATTGAAAGCCGGGTGCAGCTTCGTAACGACCCTGCTGGCCGCTTTTGAAGTGCTGCTGCACCGGTTGTCTGGCCAGGAGGACATTGTCGTGGGTCTACCGGCTGCCGGGCAATCGGTGACGGGAAACAACCGGCTGGTGGGCAACTGTGTCAACCTTCTGCCGTTGCGCAGTCATCTAAAACCGCAAAGCACTTTTATCGACTTTCTGAAGACGTGCCGCCGGTCGGTTTTTGACGCCTACGAACACCAGCGGCTCACCTTCAGCGATCTGGTCAGAAAGCTGAACATTCCGCGCGATGCGTCACGGATCCCGCTGGTTCCCATCGTTTTTAACATCGATATGGGAATGAATGACGGCGTTCATTTTCAGGGCCTGACGCACGAATTGATCAGCCATCCCAAAGCGTACGAAAACTTCGAGCTGTTTTTCAATGCCACCGGTTCCGAAAAAGCCCTGACGCTGGAATGCGCGTATAACACGCAGCTTTTTAGGGCGGAAACGATGGGTCGGCTGATGGATGATTTTACCAATCTGTTAAAAACCGTTGTCGCAAACCCGTCCGTGATGATCGGGGAGATTCCATTTGCTTCGGAAAACAGACTGAGCGAACAACTGGATCAGTGGAATGATACGGAAGCCGATTATCCGAAACAAACGCCCCTTCACGATCTCATTGCCCAAACCGCAGCCAGATACCCGACTAAAACCGCCATCCGGTTTAACCAGCAGGAAATCAGCTACCGGACCTTGAACGAAACCGCCAATCAGTTGGCGCACCACCTGATTCAGACCGGGATTCAGACCGGGGATATTGTCGGCGTAGCCGTCGACCGTTCGCCGGAAATGGTGATCGCGTTGCTGGCCGTTCTGAAAGCCGGAGCCGCTTATTTACCGCTCGATACGGCCTACCCGCACGAACGGCTTTCGTTCATGCTGACCGACTCGTCGGCCAAACTTCTCCTGACGTCGGCCAGCCAGCAGGGTCGGCTGAAAAGCGAGTCGCCCGAACTGGTGATTGAAAAAGCCCTGGCGGATTCAAAAACACTGTCGAAGGAAGAACCGGTGGGCCGGGCTGCGGGGCCGGACCTGGCGTATGTGCTCTACACCTCCGGTTCGACGGGAAAGCCGAAGGGCGTTCTGATCGAACACCGGAATCTGGTCAATTTCATGTGGGGCATGATGACGGCCCCCGGTATCGGCGAAGACGACGTATTGCTGGCGGTTACGACCATCTCATTCGACATTGCCGGACTGGAGCTGTTCCTGCCCCTGCTGGTAGGTGCCACCGTGTTGCTGGTAGATCTGGCCGTTGCCCGCGATGGCCGGTTGTTGCTGGATGTGGTTCGCTCCGAGCGGGTTAACATTGTTCAGGCCACCCCCTCGACCTACCGGATGCTGCTCGATGCCGGCTGGGACAGCCCGTTGCCCGTGAAGGCGCTTTGTGGCGGAGAAGCCCTCTCGAACGATCTGGCCGATAAACTGACGACCCTCTGTGCAGAACTGTGGAACGTGTATGGCCCGACAGAAACCACCGTTTGGGCCACCGTCAAGCAGATTGTGAAAGGCGAAATCATCACCATTGGTCGGCCCATCGGCAACATGAAAGCCTACATTCTGGACGAATTTCTGAAACCCGTTCCGACCGGCACGGTGGGCGAAATCTACATCGGCGGTGATGGCGTAGGGCGGGGCTATATGAACCGGCCGGAGTTGACGACAGAGCGGTTTTTGAAAAATCCGTTTGACAAATCGACCGACGGCACCATGTACCGCACCGGCGATTTGGGAAAATTTCTGGAAAATGGCGAAATCCAATGCCTGGGCCGGATCGACCATCAAGTGAAAATCCGTGGACACCGGATTGAACTGGGCGAAATCGAGAACATCATCGGCACCATCGCCGAGGTGAAGCAAACGGCGGTGATTGCCCATGAGACCCGCTCGGGCGATCAGGTGCTGGTGGCCTACGTCGTGCCGGAGTCGGTTCCGACGAACGATAAAGCCCCCAGTTGGCAGGAACGCTGGGACATGATTTACAACGTTGGGGTCGAACACGAAAAGGAGCAGAAGTCGTCGGAGCAGGTGCTTGAACTGGCCATTGCTGAGCAGTTGAGCGGTAAAAAAGACGTCAAGGAAGAAATTGACGACTGGGTACAGCAGTCGATCCGGCGCATCAGGGCGTTGGGTCCGAAACGGATTATGGAAGTGGGTTGCGGAGCGGGGCAGTTGCTTTTTGAACTGGCACCCGCGTCGACGCTCTACATCGGAACGGACTATTCGGCGACGGCCATCGAAAATTTGCGGGAGAAGCTGGCGCTGGATGCGGCCAAGTGGCGGAATGTGAAAACCGCCGTTGGCAATGCCGACGATTTCAGTGCGGTTCCGGACGCTTCGCTCGATCTGGTGCTGATTCACAGCGTGGCCCAGTATTTTCCGGATACCCAGTATTTGCAACGCGTGATTGAGGAAGCCGTTAAAAAAGTGGCACCGGGCGGTTGTATTTTTATTGGGGACATGCAGGGCAAAGGAACCCTGCGGATGCACCACACCTTCGATCAGTTTCCCCGTTCATCGGCCGAAAATACCGTTGCGGACTTCAAAAAGATCATTGACCGGCGGTTGTTCATCGAGGATGAGCTCATGGCTGACCCGGCTTATTTTTACGTTCTGCCGCAGCTCATTCCCGCCATCTCGGCGGTCGATATTCAGCTTCGCGAAGGGAAATTCCTGAACGAAACCACGAAACACCACTACGACATCTGGTTGTACGTCGGCAATCCGCCCGAAGTGGCCGAAGCCGATGCGGTCATCGACTGGAATCCCGACTACGCCCTGGAGAACCTTGAACAGAGCCTTTCGATCCATTCCGGGGCGGTGGTGCAACTTCGTCATGTTTTCAACAGCCGCACCGCTGAAGATTATACGCTGATTCAGGACATCGACGGTTTAAGCGATGATACCCTGCTGGTGGAGGCCAAACAAAAATTATCCCCCGTGCCGGTCAGCGTCGACCCGGCAACCTTGTGGGCGGTGGGTGAGAAACACCGGTTTACCACGCACGTCCGCTGGGCGGGTGATGGTTCCGATAATCGGCTGGACGTTGTTTTTATTCCGAACGACCAGCCGAACCGGATTCCGGCCCGGCCTGCGTCCATTTCGGTCGAAAACGTATCGCTGACGGACGTCTCCCGCAACCCCTTCAAACACAATCTGGTGGTTCCGCAGGAGCAGCTTCAGGTGTGGAAAGAGCAAATCCGGCAGCACCTGCCCGACTACATGGTTCCGAACAACTTTGTGGTGCTGGCCCGGATGCCCCTGACGCCCAACGGGAAAATAGACCGGAAGGCGTTACCCGATCCGATGCTGGACGAGGTCGAAAACCGCAGCAATTTTATGGCCCCGCGGACCGACGTCGAAAAACTGGTGGCCGACATCTGGATGGAGTGTTTACGGCTGGAGAAAATAAGCGTACTCGACAACTTCTTCGAACTGGGCGGGCACTCGCTGATTGCCGTGCAGGTGATGACCCGGCTGGAGAAAAAAACCGGCAAGCGACTGCCGCTTTCGCTGTTGTTCGAATACCCGACCGTCGAAAAACTGGCTTCGACCTTGCACATGAACGGCCGGTCGGTGAGTTGGGATTCGCTGGTGCCCATCAAACCGCAGGGAACGAAAACGCCATTGTACATCGTCCACGGAGCCGGTTTGCACGTGTTGCTGTTTAATACCCTGGCCATCAACATGCACCCGGATCAGCCGGTTTACGGACTTCAGGCCAAAGGAATCAACAGCGACGACGAGCCGCTGGACAGCATCGAAGCCATTGCGGCTTATTACATCGACGCCATCATGGCCAAAAATCCGGATGGGCCGTATGCACTGGCGGGTTACTCCTTCGGCGGGATCATTGCCTACGAGATGAGCAGACAGTTGAAAGAGCGGGGCAAAGAGGTGAAGTTGCTGGCGATGTTCGATTCGTACGCCGATCAATCGAACTTCTACGATCCGTGGTTAAAGCGGGTGTGGACCGATTCGACCACCTTGCTGAAGGAGCGGCTGTATATTTTTACGCTGCTGCGAAAATACCCCCGCGAAACGATCAAAGAGAAAGCCGAATCGCTGAAACGCAAAGTCAATCAGTGGTACCGTCGGATTCGGTATAATGAAGATTACCTGAAAGTGTTTCATGGCAATTATTACAAAGTCAATGAAACAAACCGGATTGCGGCCCGCAACTACCGCCTGGCTCCTCAGGACGTTACGATCACGCTTTTCCGGGCCACCAAGCAAATTGCCTACAAGAAAGACTTCGAATTTCTGGGCTGGAAACCGTTTGCGCGCAAAGGCATCAAAATCCATGAAGTTCCCGGCGATCACATGAATTTATTCACACCTCCCAATGATAAGGAGTTTGCCCGGATTCTGCAGAATGTGCTGGATCAATGCTAAACCGGCACACGGTTGTGTTTTGAATCAGACTCTGCAAGCACGAATTAGGGTACTGAGTAGCGTTTTTGATTGCATCTTATCCATCTAACCATATAGCTATGTTTCTAACTCTAATGAAATCCAAAATTCACCGAGCCCGGGTGACGCAGGCCGAATTGAACTACGTTGGTAGCATTACCATCGACGAAGATCTGATGGATGCGGCCGGTATGCTTGAGCATGAGCAGGTTCACATTGTGAACAACAACAACGGGGAACGTTTGATCACGTATGTGATTAAAGGAGAACGCGGTACGGGCATCATCTGCCTGAATGGGGCTGCCGCCCGCAAGGCGCAGATCGGCGACATCATCATCATTCTGTCTTACACCATGCTGGCCGCCGATGAAGCTAAATCGTACAAGCCAGTGGTCGTTTTTCCCGATGGGAACAACCGTCTGGTGACGGCCTGATTGCATTAACCCAACTCGAAAAACGTACCGTAACACAGAACGCTGACGGTTTTAGACGCGCCAGCCTTTCTTGAAAACGCCCGGTAAGGTTCGCCTTCCGGGCGTTTTTTATGGGAAAAATGGAAGGAGTCGATCAGGAAGCCGCATTTTTTCCGAAGGAGGCAATCCAGAAAATCAGGCTGAAAAAAGCCGTTAAACCACCGATGACAATCAGTCCCCATTTCAGCACCGGCATAAAATTCCACTTCGTGAGAAAGAACAAAGCGGCTACAACGGCACTGGCGAACAATGCCAGATAACCCAGGCTGATGAAGACGATATAGCCGCTGCCAACGCCCGAATTGCGACTGTCGTGGTAATCGACCGCTTCGCAAAGAATCGTCACCAAAATCACAATGCCAACGCAACCGCCCAGGACAATCCGGAGCAACCACCACCACGGGCTGCCGGGAGCCCAGAAGAGGGGAACAAACGACAACCACACGCCAAGGAGCGGCAAAAACCAGCCAAAACTCAGCAATTGCTCATTGCCGGCATCCGTACCCGGGTTGCGAGCCGCCAGCAAGGCGGTAAAGGCCAGCATCAGAACCCAGACCAGTTCGGGACCGGCAAAATAGGAGACGGTGCGGTTCATGAATCAAAACGCTTTGTAATTTTTCACCTCGTCCTGAAGCGACGCCAGCACACTTTTGAGGTGTTTGTCGAGTTCTGTATACATCGCCCGTAAATCCTTGTCATTCTTCTGGCAATAGACTTCAACCGGAACGGACTTTGAATCAATACCACCTTCGATGAGTTCAATATGCGTGATCGTTGCCCGGTATTTGCGGTTGGCGCATTCGATGACGAAGGTGTAGCGGAAGGAATAAACACCGCCGGCGGAGGTTTCGGAACGCGGCAGGGTGACGACCTGAACGGCTTTCCCGACCAGATCACCGGTTTCCTTGTCACTCACGTTGAAGGTTTCGCCAGCCGACCGGAACGACTTTGCGGCCCACAACCGAGCGCGTCGGAACAGGTCGATCTGCGACACACTGCCGCAATCGACGACTTCGGCGTAAGCCACTTTTTGATTGAGGACGGGTAAAATGCCGTGGATTTTGCCGTCGGCAACCACGGGTGGACAATCGGCCTTGGCGGGTTCTGCGTTCAGCATACCGGCAAGCAGCAAGGTAAAGAGGATCAATTTCATCGTAGTGTATTTGTTATTTCCGGTCAAAAATACGGTTGCGAATACCGCCAAGTCCAGCCGGAAGCGATACCGGGCGGTGTTGGGTGAATAAGCAGGGTCGAAAAGCGGATAATTGACGGATCGATGCGGGCAGGGAGAAGAACCGCAGGTGGAAAAAAATGTACTACTTGATCTCCTAATACTTCAAAAAACCTTTCTGTATTTTTTACAATATGAAACCTTTCCCTATTTTTGGTGAAAGCCACCACTGGCACACCAACCTTTAGCCGAAATTTTTATGAATCGTATGCTTACCTCCAGCGGGTTGCTGATCGCGGCCCTACTACTGGGTTTTCAGACCCTGGCGCAAACGCCCCCGCGGCAACCCACGCCCAACGATACGCTCAAATCGCCCAAAGTGCTGACCAACAACCGGGTTGCGATTCAGCTTTACGCGCCCAAAGCCAGCGAGGTGACGGTGGTGGGCGACTTTATGACGGTTATGAAACCGCTAAATCTCACCAAAGATGCGAATGGCGTCTGGTCGGTGACGGTTGGCCCCCTGAAACCCGATTACTACACGTATACGCTGACGGTCGATGGCGTTCGGACGATGGACCCCAAAAATCCGGTGATCAAGCAGGGGATGAGCAGTCTGGAAAATGTAATGGCGTTGCCGGGAGCGGAGACGGTTTTTCAGGACAACCGCCCAGTTCCCCACGGCGAAGTGCGGCAGGTCTGGTACCAGTCCAATACGCTGGGCATGGCGCGCCGGATGCATGTTTATACGCCACCGGGCTACGAAAAAGGGACGACGAAATACCCGGTTTTTTATTTGCTCCACGGCGGGGGAGATGACGATTCCGGCTGGCCCACGGTCGGTCGCGCGGGGTTCATTCTCGACAATCTGCTGGCGGCCGGGCAGGCCAAACCCATGATTGTGGTGATGCCCAACGGCAGCATGCCGCTTCCGCCCTCATCGGGAATGCCCAATCCGGCTGCGATGCAGCAGATGCGGGCGTTGTTTGCCGATGAACTGCTGAAAGAAATCATGCCGTATGTGGAGAAAACCTACCGGACGCAGCCGAATCGCGAAAACCGGGCCATTGCCGGGCTATCGATGGGCGGTTTTCAAACGCTGGATTTGGCCTTGTCCCGGCCCGAACTGTTCAATTACGTGGGCGTGTTCAGCTCCGGTTTTTTCGGCGCGACCATCGACGAAGCCGAAACCAAATACGCCCGTGCGCTGAACGATCCCGGTTTTAACAAAAACAAGAAGCTGTTCTGGATTGAAATTGGCAAAGACGATTTTGTGATGGATGCCAATAAAAAAACGATGGCGTTGCTCGATAAACACCAGATCAAGTACCAGTACAAGGAAACGGCGGGGGGGCATACCTGGACCAACTGGCGGCAGTACCTCAACGAATATGTGCCGTTGCTTTTCCGATAAGGGCTTTCTGATTTGCTCAACTTTTGACCAAAACCGTCCATGAAATCATTTCGTTACCTTCTCTTTTTCACTCTGTTGCTGACTGGTGCTGTTTCGTTCGGTGCCAAAGTCGATTCGCTGGACATTCCCAGTGCGGTGATGCAGAAAACCCTGCGTGCGGCTGTGGTATTGCCGAATTCCTATGCCAAAAGCAAAGCCGCTTACCCGGTTTTGTACCTGCTCCACGGCGGGGGCGGGCGGTTCAGCGACTGGCTATCGAGTACGCCCGACAAAATGCTGCTGCACAACCTGGCTGATCAATACAACCTGATCATTGTAACCCCGGAGGGCGAAAACCTGAGCGGGTACCTGGACAGTCCGTTTCAGAAAGACAGCCAGTTTGAAACCTATCTCACGAAAGAGGTGCTGGCGAAAATCGACCAAACGTACCGCACGATTCGGGATCGGAAAGGGCGTGTCATTACGGGTCTGAGCATGGGCGGACACGGGGCCTTGTATCTGGCGACGCGCCACCCGGATCTGTACTGTGCCGCCGGGAGCATGAGCGGTGCACTGGATCTGAACCCGACGCACTGGCGGATTACGCCCGAATTTGCCAAACAGATTGCGCCCCGGTTTGAGCGGATTCTCGGTCCGCTGGGCAAAACGCCCGATCCGTATGCCGATCATTCGGTGGTTTTTATGGCCGATAAAATGAAAGCCAACGGACTGAAGCTGATCATCGACTGCGGGGTGGATGATTTTCTGATCGAGCCCAACCGGGAGTTACACCGGCGGCTGGTCTACAACCAGACTCCCCACGACTACACCGAACACCCCGGCGGGCATACCTGGGACTACTGGGAAAACTCGCTGCCCTACCACCTTTTGTTTTTTCACAAGGTGTTGAAAACGAATGGCGTGACGGTTGCGCAATAACATGAAGGTATTTGAAGGGTCGGATGAAACCAACCGGCCTTTCAAATACGGCCTGGAGTACCAGTCTTCATACTATGTCGAACAAATCAGCCGGAAATGAGTTTTAAGAAAAACGAGTTTTTCTCGGTCCTGGGAAAGTGCGACAACGCCCCTGTTGTACAGGCGTCTGCCCGTTAACAGATTTTTATGAAGCCACTTGTATTGGTAGTTGACGACGATGAAGATGACTTGTGGCTGATGCAAAAAGCCATGTTGCAGATTGGCGGCACCTGCCAGCTCAATCCGTTTAGCGATGCAGCCAGCCTGTTGACCTATCTGGATAGCACCGTAGCGGTTCCCAATCTGATTTTAATCGATTATCACCTGCCCCGGATGGATGGGCTGGAACTGACGGAATTGCTCCGGTCGAGACCCGCGCTGAAAAGCGTGCCGTTTGCCTGGATGAGCTCCGAAATCGACCCCACCTGGGAGGTTCGCTGCCGCGAACTGGATGTTTCCTGGTGCTGGGTCAAACCGACTGACTACACCGCCTGGCAGGAATTTGTCCAGCAGATTTGTGGCCCTCTGTTTGATTCGCGATCAGGATAGGTTTGTGCGCCAGTGGTAGAGCAGGTTGGCCGACCAGCCAATGTCTTTAAAATAGCCCTTTTGGTTTTATCGGTTACCAGAAAGAACTTCAAAAGACATAAAGAAAGCTTAGGGCAACCGTCGAATTCAATTCGAGTCGAAGACTGAATCAAAGAGGGCAAGTTGTGATTTGCGTAACGCATGAGCAAATAGGATCAGTTTGACCAGGAGCTCGCCATTTCATGATACAAAGCCTGCACTTGCCGCTTTTCATAGGGGGTTGTCAACGTCTGCTCCGCAAATTGCAACAGAAGGCGGGCCTGTTCGCGAATGAGGGTCTTCCGATCATCGTCCAGGCACTGGCTACCGACTAAAGACAGCGCACGCATCAAACGCCGGATTACCGCGTGATTTCCTTTGGCATTGATCCGGATCAGATCGAAGGTTTGCCGGAGGTAATGATCAAAGCCAACGGGCCGGATCAGGATACGAAGTTGCCCGTTATCGGTGCGAAACGGCGCAGGAAAATTTCGGGATGCCAGTCGCTCCATAATGGCACCTGCGTAGTCTATCGCCATAATTGCGGTCGTCGTATCGTTAATCCCGGGAGAAAGTGCTTTTAGGGCAATATCCACCAATTGTTGAATTCCGAAAGTGACATCCTGTTCGATGTTTCGATGGCGGCCGATCGCTATTTGATCCAGTAATTTATGAAGATGGTTGGAATCGAAGTTACCGGGCTTTTCGCCGTTGGAACACACACTGAAAAGCAGTGCTTTTTCGCCAACAAAAGAGCCAATGGCCTGCTCTACACGCAGTAAGGCCCGGTGGTCGATCGCCCAGCGAAGTACCTCATCCAGGTCGATGTGCTGAATGTAGCCCGCCTTTGTGGATAAAACCGGTTGCCAGCCGGACTGGGTCTCGACACGGTGCCAGCGAGCAGCATCTCCCGGAGGTGTTTCAACCGGTTTTTCAGATTCACGGGGAAATAGCTCATCGATTACCTTGATCGTTTCGCGGCTGATGTGTTCCACAATCGTACCTGTCTGCAGGGATTCGGCGATGTGATGAATAAAAAAAATGAGGGCGGCCACGCCCCCCAACGCCAGGAGCAATCCCATCAAAACCGCTGTTGACGGGACAAACTTTTGTTCTTCGGTGCCGCGAATGGTTCCGAGTACGATGAGACAGTAAGCGAATACGCCAACAAAATAACCCATAACAACCTGATTGCTGCGGTCGCGCATGAAATTGCGCAGCACTCTGGGCGAATATTGGCTACTTACCTGGGTAATGGTCGAGAGGGTCAAGGAAAAAACCAGGGCAGCGACCGTTAACATGGATCCGGCAATGGCCGTTAACATGCTCCGGGAGCCTTCGGCCCCTGCACCGAATAAGAGCGGAAATCGCTTGGCGCCATCAAAGGACGTTTCAGCGTCGAAGGTGATCAATCCGTAGGCCATTCCAAAGGAGGCCAGCACCATGAGCGTTGGAACGAACCAGAGCGACTCCTGTAGGGATTGCCAATACTGATAAAGTCGGATTTGCATTGTACGGGAGTGCTCTAAAAAAATAAGTACTGAAGCTTCAACTCCCTCACTGGCGAAAATGTTGGTTTTAAAAATTGAACGTTTTCACAATGATTCTGGCGTTGGTCCATCTTCAAAGTTGAAAAAACCAGAAACTATCCCGAAACTTAAATCTGTAGACCCCAGATAGGTATTCCCAATATTATCGATCCAGCCTGGAAGGTTCGCTGCCGGGAACTGGATGTTTCCCGGTGCTGGCAAATCTAAATGGATCATAGCGGCTCCTTTCTGCTAACTATGCACGCATGGCTACCTGCTGTTGATTGGGTGTAGCCGGGCGATTTGGACAGCCATACCTTTGTTGCGTCCAATAAATCAATCACAACAAAAACAACTACAATGAACCAGTTAATGAAATCGAGTGCTATTGTTTTACTTAGTCTAAGTGTAGCAACAGGCTTAACCTCCTGTGACAAAAACCAGGTAGTAGATCCCCTGACACCAGCAGCCAAACCAACCGACCGCGAATCGGTAATGACCAACAGCCAGGTCCAGATGCGCAAGCAGTATCAGGTGAAGAGAATAGACGGGTCGGACTCGCAGGGAAATGCCCACCAAATTACCTTTCAATATCCTCGGGAAGGAGGAAAGGTAGCGACCGTGCTCCGGGGTTCCTCCCAACGTTTCGACTATACGTACGGCAAAAATACCATTACGGCAACAATTTCTAAAAAAAACAACAACGGTATTTTTCAGAAACAATCCGTATGGACTTATAAGTTGGATGGCAGTGGTCGGTGTTACGAGGCCAAGTACCTCAATTTCAGCATGGACGGACAGCCTGGCAGCTATGAGCCGGTGCTGACTTATCACTACAACGGGGCAGGCAAATTGATAGCCATCAAAGAAAATGGCAATGATAAGGTTGTTTTGACCTATAATGCGGAAGGTGACCTGATTAAGACCGTTAGTGAGCAGGACTTTGAGACAACTTTTTCTTACGATCAAGTCGGCCCCTACGCGGGCAATTTGCAATCGACGGGGCCTGGCGGCCAACTTTGGACAGGTTTAGTGGTGGATAACCTACCACTCAACCCCTGGAATCTGTCATACATCGATGAGTTTCAACCCATTTTTGGGAAGCTACGGACGCACCTTCCCCGACGCTATCAAACCCGCTTTATCCCGACGAATACGATCGGTTTTGATTGGTCATATGGGTATATCCTGAACGAGGACAATCAGATTGTAGAAAGCAATCGGATTACGAACCAAGGCCTTACCATGAAGGATATTTATACCTACAATGTAACCCAACTCAACCAGGGTCAGCAGTAATTTCCCAAACTGAACAAGCTTTTCCCATTCCTAAACATCGGTCTTTCGAGATTTAGGAATGGGAAAAGCATTTTTATGGAGTAAAGCTATTTCTGATTTGGCATTTGATTTGTAAGACGAGAATATTTTGACCCGATACTGACTACCTGCTTCGAGGTAACCAAATCGGCACCTGCCTAGACGAATGGGGTTGCAATACGACTCATACCGCAATGCCAATCATTTATTTTAGCACTAATAATTCACACCGGCAGATAAACCCGAAACGTGCTGCCCTGCCCGGGCTGGCTGTGGGCGGAGATGGCTCCACCGTGGTTCTCAACTACTTTTTGGCAGATCGCCAGGCCCACGCCCGTGCCGCTGTAGGCCGATTTCCCGTGTAAGCGTTGAAACACTTCAAAAATTCGGTCGGCGTGTTTTTCGTCGAAACCAATCCCGTTGTCGATGATGCTGATCAGGTGGTAGTGGCTGGCCTGCCGGATGGGGCGCACACTGGAGGGTAAATCGGAAGCGGACCGTTTCGCGTAGCTGATCTGAACGGCGGGCGCGGAGTCCGGTTCTCTGAACTTGATGGCATTGGACAACAGGTTCTGAAAGAGCTGCCCCAACTGAGACGCATCGCCGTTGATTGTCGGCAAATCGTCGCTTTGGATCACGGCCCCGGCCTGCTGAATCTGCCATTCCAGCGTTTCCAATACCTTCGCCAGAATGGTGGGTAAGGAAACCGGCTCAAAAGTCTGTTGGCGGGTGGAGATGCGGGAATACGCCAGCAAGTCCTTGATTAACTCCGACATCCGCCCCGCCGACGATTGCATGCGGTTGATCAGATCCAGGCCATGGTCGCCCAGGTTCGAGGCATACTGGCTTTGCAGAAGGCTGCCAAACGACTGAATTTTGCGCAGCGGTTCCTGCAAATCATGGGACGCCACGTAGGCAAACCGCGTCAGGTTTTCGTTCGAGCGGAGCAAATCCTGGTTCGATTCTTTCAGTTCCCGCGTTCGCGCCTGCACCTGACTTTCCAGTTCGGCTTCAATTCGTTTCTGTTCGTGAATGTCGGTGGCCGTTCCCACCCAGAGCGTAATGGCCCCGGTTTCGTCCCGAATGGGCAGCGCCCGGTTCAGATGCCAGCGGTACATGCCATCGGAACCTCGCCGGTAGCGGTTTTCGACCACAAACACCTCCCCGGTTTTGAGCGATTTAAAATAGGTTTCCAGGGTACAGGGCAGGTCGTCGGGATGCACCACGGCCTGCCAACCCCAGGCTTTGGTCTGCTCATAATCCAGCCCGGTATAAGTGTACCATTGCTGGTTGTAAAAATTGACTTCACCGGCGGGCGTATTCGTCCAGGTCATGGGTGAAATGGCCTCCAGAAGCGTGCGAAACCGCAATTCACTCGCTTCCACGTTCCGGCGGGCCAACACCTGTTCGGTTACGTCAATGGCCACGTCCAGAATCGCATACACCTCACCGTCGGCATTGCGCAGCGGTTTATACGTAAAATTGAAATAATAAATGCCGGGTTTGCCGTCCACCACCAGCACAGCTTCGGACTCCTGCGACGAAAATTCGACACCGGTTCTGTAAACCTCATCCAGAATATCCAGGAACGGTTGCCCTACCAGCTCAGGAAGGGCTTCCCGGAGCGGTTTTCCGATAACCGTATCTCCTTTCCCCCAAAACTTCAGCATCGCTTCGTTGGGCAGTTCGACGATCATATCCGGGCCGACAAACAGGCTCATGGCTGCCGGTGCTTCTTCGATCAGGTTGCGAAACCGCTGTTCACTTTCTTTCAGTGCCATTTTTGCCTGGACCTGAGGAGTTACCTCAGTAGCCAGCACCATGACGTCGGTGATGTGCTTCCCGTTTTCCCGCAGCGGTGCATAGGCAAAATTGAAATAGGCGTCTTCCCGTTGACCGTTGCGCTGCAGTTGCGCCAGCGTTTCAAACCCGTAATGGGGAACGCCCGTTTCATAAACGGTTTTCAGTAAGTCGATGAATCCCTGATCCTTGAGTTCGGGCAGGGCGTCGGACAGGGGATGATTAAGAATGGAGGCATCTTTTCCCCAGAGCTCCAGCATAGCGTTGTTGGCGGTGTCAATTACCAGATTTTCGCCACTCAGAATGCTGATGGCTACCGGAGCCTGGGCAATGAGGTTTCCAAAATGCTCGTCCACCCGTGCCATTCCTTGGGCCGTGCTGTCCTGGGCGTCCCCGCCCTTTCCTAAATCTGTATCCACAGGTAAATTTCTTCGCTCATATACGTAATATACCCTTAAAAATAACCAAATGTAGCTGAATTATCAGCGATTGCGACCATTTCGGTAGTCCGTTCGGTAGTCTTTTGGAATAACCGGCTGATATTCCGGCCCGGGTGTTTTCAAACCGGGAACTAAAAAGCGGCTTTCGAATCTTTTCAGTGCAATATTGCTTACTTTAGACGATGTACGCTGAATCAACTTATCAGGCGGCCCGGCTGGTATCCGGAACCATAGAAACTTATTTTGCCCATCATTTTGCGACAGCAACCCGCAATGGCGGGGAGGACACCGGGCATCAGCCTTATGCGCCGGAAATTGAAGCCATGATCGATACGGCTTTCTGGGCCAGCCTGCGACACGAAGAAGGGGTTTCTCCCAAAGTGACGCTGGCCTTTTTGCCCCCCGAACAAGCGGGCGAACCCCTGATTTTTGGGTATCGCCTGCGGTTTACCCCCGCCGTGCTGACCAAACTGGCCCCCGCCGTCGAGCGCCCCGGAATTCATCTGGGCGTCTGGCACGAAAACGAGGAATTGTACATCTGGGGAACCACCCGTGAAATTCCGGGCAACTGCCTCGTGCTGGAAGTGATCGAACCCGGTCTGCTCGTCATCAAACACCGGCGGATGGACGGTTTTGGCAAGTTTGTCAACGTCGCCATTCTGAAAGGCGATCAGATTAAAATCGTGGACGAGGGCACCGCCCGGGCGCCCGATTGTCCGGATGTCGTCACGTCCATGCTCGGTTTCAAACTGCCGTCGTTCTGGAACGATTCGATGAATATTCTGGTCCAACTGGCGGTGTCCATGCGGGCACACGGCCGGGGCGGTTCGCTGCTGGTGGTTCCGTCGGTCAGTCAGTCCTGGCGTGATTCCATTCTTCAACCGATTTTATATCCGGTGGTGCCGGTGTTTTCCCGGCTGGCGGATCTGTTGCAGCAGGAATCAGACGCGGCCAGCCAGAACGTATGGCGGGGAGCGGTTAATCTGGCCGTCGAGGCCATTGCCGGTCTGACGTCGGTCGATGGCGCGACCATCATCAACGATCGCTACGAAGTGCTGGGATTTGGTGCCAAAATAGGCCGCTCCGAAACCACCGACCGGGTGGAGCAGATTATCATGACCGAACCGGTTATTGGCAACAAACCCGCGAAGGTACAACCCACGCAGACGGGCGGAACCCGGCACCTGTCGGCAGCTCAGTTTGTGTTCGATCAACGGGATGCGGTGGCGCTGGTGGCTTCGCAGGACGGTCGTTTTACGATATTTACCTGGTCGGAAACCTACGGGATGGTACACGCCCACCGGGTCGATTCGTTGCTATTATAAGCTACAAATCCGCTTATTTTAAGCGGATTTGTACCGGTTGCTAAACTTATGTAACGATTTATTAATACAAGTTACTTGTATTCTGCTTTTCTACGTATTTTAGTAAAACCTCACGTTATCTCTGAAGGATGCTCCACCGTCCCAAACCGAATCGCTATTACCTCATTCACAATGAGCCCGTCCTGTTGACCGAAACGCTTCTGAAAGAACTTCAGCCGCCCAATCGTCCCCAGCCCATCAAGCTCACCAAACCCTGGCTCATCGCTTTTGGCTACTGGCCGGACCCTTCTGCCAACTCCTGGATTTTTGAAGATTCCCGCCTGATTCCGGGCATGAATTGCTGGCTCTGTGTGCAAACCCGCCGGTATCTCCAGTATGTCCATGAGCTTCAGGATTTGTTTGAAGAAGAATACGAATACACCGAACTGCGGCTCCGGACCGATCCGAACAAGCTGCACCTCCCGACCATTCGCCAGCAGTTGGCGTAACGTATATCTTCCGAGCGTTTCTACTTTACCGAAGACGTCAGCTTCGTGTATTCTAGGGTCGGAATGATAATTCCCGATGCCGATTTGATAACGAGTTTGGTGAGGTCTGTATCCGGGAAAAAGATGTCCGTCATCACAGTCAGTCCGCCGTCGGCAAATAGCTCGACCGAAGCCACATCGACCAGCAGCGTGAGCGAAATCTGCGGATCAACCGACAACCGTGGGGCCGTATGCCGCTTGCCAAAGCCTTTCTCAAAACCGGTTTTTCCCGCTTTGCTCCGGTCGATGTAGTACGCATTCGCGGTTTTATCATACCCGATCACCACCTCATTCCCCTGTTCATTGGCCAGCACAATGGCAAAATCGCCGGCGGTTTTGGTGGATAGTTCCAGCCGGAACAGGCCCGATTCATTCCGGGTTTTGGCCGTCAGCTCATAGCGGTCTTTTACCGTCAGGTCGTTGACCAATACGGTTTCCTGATTCAGAGCGCCGAGTTCTTCCACCGGTACCGACGTCAGAAATAATTCTTTGTTCACTTCTTTCAGGCCCAGTTCACGCGGCACGGTGGTGGCACTACGCCAGGAATTGGTCGGCACGACGTTGGCATACTGCCAGTTGCTCATCCAACCCATCAAAATTGTGCGGTTACCGGTATTCGAGAACGTCACCCCGGCGTAATTATCGGTTCCGTAATCCAGCCACTTCGTTTCGGTCGAATACGGTTTGAAGGTTTTTCCGTCGAAATCGCCCACGAAATACTGGGTGGCCGAGCCGCCATTCGGTCCGCCGGGGTTGATGCTCACCAGCAACGTCCAGACGGTTTTGCCGTTGTGGGTCAGCGGGAACAGATCCGGGCATTCCCAGACACCACCGTGCGCACCGACCGTGCTGCCAAACTCACTTTCCCGGGTCCAGTTTTTCAGGTCGGGGGAGGAATAAAACGTGATCCGGTCTTTGGTCGCCAGCGTCATGATCCACTTCTTCTGCGGTTCATACCAGCGCACTTTCGGGTCACGAAAATCGGTAATGCCGGGATTGGGCAACACCGGGTTTCCGGCGTATTTGGTCCAGGTTTTGCCTTCGTCGAGGCTGTAGGCCAGGCTCTGGTATTCGTGTTTTCCCGTCTTCTGTTTTTCCAGAACCGGGTTGTGGTGCGTAAAAATGGCCACCAGGGGCGTCTGTCCGTTTTTGCCAAAACCGGTCGTGTTGTTCACATCGACTACCGCACTCCCCGAAAAGATATACCCCAGGCTATCCGGAAAAAGGGCAATCGGCTGTTCCTGCCACCGCACCATATCCTTGCTGGTCGCGTGCCCCCAGTGCATCGGCCCCCAGGTGGTGCCGTCGGGGTAATACTGAAAAAACAGGTGATACGTCCCATTGAAATACACCATTCCGTTGGGATCGTTCATCCAGTGCGCTTTGGGCGAAAAATGGTACTGCGGGCGATGGGGTTCCGGACTTGCCGCAACGACGGGTTGATTCATCTGGCTAAAGGAAAAGGAGTTGCTCAGGAGCAACATACCAACGAAAGCGAGCAAGTTATGCATACGGATAGGATTTGTCAATGTACAAAATAGGATGCATCGGGCGGCAGATGGGGCCGGAAGGGGCTACCGAAGCAAAACCGCATCCCGGCCATCATCCACCTTTCACATAGGTATAGCACTCGGTTAAAATCCGGGGTTCTGCTGATACAGACCCTTCGTAAAATTGATTTCGCGCTGCGGAATCGGCAGGTATTCGTCGCGCCCCGCCGTAAATTTGGCTCCGCTCAGAAACGACCGCCGGGTTTTCTCCTTGGCAATGTAGGCATTCAGCGTCGGTTCGGCAATGCCCCAGCGAACGAGGTCGAAGAAGCGCGGACTTTCGGTGGCAAACTCCAGCCGCCGTTCAAACTGCAGGGCTTTCCGGGCGTAGGCCTGTGTCCAGTTCGTGGCCTCATACGGTTTGATCAGGTAGTTGGACGGGTTGGTGCCATCCGCCTTTTTGGTGCGCCCGGTGCTGGCGGCTGCCCGCGCCCGGATCTTGTTGATCAGCGGTAAGGCCAGCGCTGGTTGCCCCAGTTCGATGTAGGCTTCGGCCTGCCAGAGCAGCACGTCCGCATACCGGATGATGTCGATGTTTTTCGACGTACCGATAAACGGCCCCTGCTTTTTATAGGTCGAACTGGTCGCGGCCTGTTGTTCTTTCATGCTCTGAAAAAAACCGTAGACACCCGGATCGCGCACCCAACTGTTGCTGAACAGAATAGCCGGATTATATTTGTAAGGGTGGCCGTCGATGCCGATGGTGTGGTCCACACGCGGGTCGACGGTGGCGGTTTTGAAATCGATCACGGCATCGTTGAACGTATCGAGTTTGGGCAACCCGTTGGCATCGGTTCCGAAAGCGTTGGCGAGGTTCTGGCTGGGCTGGTGAAAACCGCAGCAGCCGTATTGCGGAGCGCCGTGGGGGTAGTTTAGCCCGGTTTCGAAGTTGAGCCGCCCCACCGTCGTTCCGTCGTTGATCGAATACTGAACCGCAAAAACCGACTCGACGCCGTTGTCGAATTCCGGCAGGAAGTTCTCCGCAAAATCGGGTTGCAGGTTGTATTTGCCCGAGTTGATCACCAGATCAGTCAGCTTCACGACTTCCTGCAATTTGGTTTTATTGATGCTCGTCACCTTGTTGTTATCGTCCTGTTCGTAAGCCTGATACAACCGCAGTTTGGCCAGATACGCAGCCGCCGACAGTTTGTTGGCGCGGCCCACCTGCGTCTGTTTTTCGGGCAGATTGTCCACCGCAGCCTGAAAATCCGTCGCAATTTTGTCCCACAACTGATCATTGGTCATCGCCCGGTTCGAAACGGTCAGAATCTGCTCGTTCGACAGCGTTTCATCGATGTACGGAATGTTCTTGAACAGCATTTTCAGCATGAAATGGGCGTGTCCCCGCAAAAATCGCAACTCTGCCAGCCGGGTTTTCCGCTCCGGAAAACTCGCATCGGTCAGGGCCGTGATCGAACGCAGGGCCACGTTGGCGCGGGAAATGGCTTTGTAGTAATTCTCCCAGGTGTACGGGTGATACAAACCGCCCCCCTGCTGGGGTTGCGTCAGGTTGTGCTGCTCGTAGAAGTTGAGGTCTTCCAGATCGGCCACCCCACCACCGCCTTTGTAGGCATCGTCGGACCGGATGCTGCCGTAGACCCACATGCTGGCGATGGGGCCGATCATTTCGCCGTTGCCAATGGACGCATAAGCCGCTGTGACGAGCGCATCGGCATTCGCGGCACTCTTGACATTGTCGGACGAAAGTGTGCCTTGTGGCTCGTACTCCAGAAAGTCTTTGCAAGCGGAAGTCAGTAACGTTCCGGCGGCAATCAGAAGAAGGGAAAGTGCTTTATTTTTCATGATTTGAAGGCTTTTGAGCGGTTTACGGTATTCGGTTTGCCGTTTTCGGTTGGCTGACGCGTTCTTGTTCGTTCGTCAGCTACCGAAAACTGTAAACCGAAAACCGAAAACGTTAGAATGACACATTTAAACCAAAGGTGAACGTACGCGGTACGGCGACGGCGTTGACATCGACCCGCTCCGGATCGGGACCCAGGAAGGTTTTGCTTTTCAGCCAGAACACGTTTTCGACCATTCCGTACAGGCGTAGACTCGTCAGCCCCACTTTCCCGATGACATCTTTGGGGAAGGTGTAGCCCACCTGCACATTCCGGATTTTGAAATACGAGGTGTTGACATTGAAATAATCCGAGGTGCGCGTCTCGTTGTTGCCATCCGACAGCGTCAGCGACGGAATCGTCGATGCGGTATTCTGCGGACTCCAGGCGTTGAAAACTCCCGGTCCGACGTTGTCGCGTCCGCGGATGAAGTTATTGTAGAACGTGTAGGAGTCGAAACCGGTCCGGCCGGCAATCCCCGATCCGAAGACCGAGAAATCGAAGTTTTTGTAACCCAGATCGATGCGGGTTCCGTATTCCAGACCGGGCAGTGTGGTTCCGAAAAACTCCTGATCCAGCGCGTCGATTTTCTTGTCGCCGTTGAGGTCGCGGTACCGGATTCGGCCCGGAGCGGCTCCCACCTGCGTCGCGTGGCTGTTCACTTCTTCCTGATTCTGGAAAATACCGTCGGCGCGGTAGCCGAACAGATCCAGTTGCGAATGCCCGATGATGGTCGTAACCGCATTGCCCGCAAAAGCCGAGCGAACTTCTTCCGGCAAAACCGTTATTTTGTCGCGGAACCGGGCAAAATTCGTCGAGATGCTGTAGGTAAAATCGCCGATGGGTTTGCCAAAATAGGCCAGCGAAAGTTCGAAGCCCTTGTTGGTTTTGGTGGCTCCGTTCACAAATTTTAACTGCCCTTCACCCACCGCCGATGCGACCGGCGGTTTGATCAGGATGTCTTTGGTTCCCCGGGTAAAGTAATCAAACGACCCTGCCAGACTCCCGTTCAGGAAGGCAAAATCCAGACCCACGTTCAGTTCATTGGTGGTTTCCCACTTGAGGGCGGTATTTTCACCCTGCGTTTGCACGAAGCCCGAGGGGAGGGTTCCGGCACCGGCCCCGTTCAGATCGTAGGCCGTTCCCACGTTCCAGTATTGATCAAAAAAACCGTTGTGACCATTCGGCACCTGCGACGCCAGGGTTCCGTAGCGTGGTTCGAACAACCCAAACCGGGCCAAATCCCCGATGTCCTGGTTGCCAATCCGACCGACGCCCGCCCGCAGTTTCAGGTTGCTGATCGCCCGAACGTTGCTCATGAACGCTTCCTTGTCGATCCGCCAGCCAACCGAAGCCGACGGGAAAAAACCGTAGCGGTTGTCGGCACCAAATCGCGAGGAACCGTCCCGGCGCAGGGTCACAGCCGCCAGGTAGCGATCCGAAAAACCGTAGTCGATCCGGGCAAATTGCGAGAGCAGGCGGCTGCCGGTCGAGGTGCCGTTGCTGCTGGCGTTGCCCGACGCGGCACTCAGCACAAAGAACTCTTCCGACTGAACGGCGAAGTTTTCCCGGTATGATGTCACATCGTTCAGATTATCCCGGATGGCTTCGACCCCGGCCAGCAGTTTAAAATTATGGTCGCCGAGCGCGAAATTGTACCGCAGGGTATTGGTCCAGGTCAGACTCAGAAACTTGTTGGTATTGAGCGTGAGGCTGTTGAGCGAGCGGGCGATGAAACCGTTCTGGAACGATTGCTCGATGTTTTTGTTGGAATAGCCGGCATTATCCATCCCCAGCGACGACCGGAAAACCAGCCCGGCGAGGGGTTCGATTTCGGTGAAAACGTTGCCAAATACGAACGTCCGGTTGATCTTGTCCCAGCGGTTGATGTACTGCATAAACAACGGGTTGTTTCGGTCGGAGTAGCCTGAACCGATCGGTCCGGCATAGTCACCGGTTTTGGTATACACCGGGATGGTCGGAGCCAGCGTCACGGCCAGACCGGGGGTTGGCGCTCCGCCGAGATCGGTCGCGATGGGTGTTTCGCGGGAGCTGGTCATTTGTAGATTCACCCCAAATTTGAACCGGCCGTCGAATTTGCTGGTCAGTCCGTTGATGCGGCCCGTCAGCCGGTCATACCCCGTGTAACGCAACATCCCCGAATTATTCAGGTAACTCACATTGACCAGAATCGAGGAGGTTTTGGTTCCACCCGTAATCGTCAGGTCGTTGTTGGTGACGTAGCCCGTTTTGTAGACTTCTTTCTGCCAGTCGGTATCGCCCGCCGGGACATTCTGGTCGCCCCCGACAAACGGTTTGACGGTAACGCTGTTCAGGACCGGATTCTGAAAGTTTTTGTTCCAGTCGAAACCGTAGATGTCGCCGTAGCCGGAAGCCGGATCGACGCCGTCGTTGACCGACGCCTGCCAGAGCGCCCGCCCGCGATCCACGGCGTTCAGCATCTTGAACCGTTGCGGTTTTTCGGTTTGCGCCGAGATGCTGGAATTGAACTGAACGTTCAGCTTGCCGTCGGAATTTGCTCCGTTTTTGGTCGTCACAATGATGACGCCGTTCGACGCCCGCGACCCGTAAATGGACGCCGATGACGCATCTTTCAGCACCTGAATCGACTGAATGGCCGTGGGGTTCAGGCTCTGAAACACCTGCGACCGCTTGGTCGGCATTCCGTCGATGATGTACAGCGGATCGTTGTTGCCCAACGTGTTGGCACCGCGAATCAGAATCCGGCTGGCGTCGCCCGACGGCGTTCCCGATTTTTCAATGTACAAACCCGGCACGCGGCCCTGCAAAGCCTGCATGGGATTCCCGGAACTGGTGTTTTTGGTGGCTGCCACTTCGATCACGGCGATGGCCCCGGTCAGATCTTCTTTTCGCGCGGTGGTGTAGCCCAAAACGACCACTTCATCGAGTTGTCCGCCGGACACCAGCGAAACCGTCACCGTCGTAAGCCCTTTGACCGGCACTTCCTGGGTCAGATACCCGATAAAAGACACCTGAATGGAGGTTGAACTTTCCGGGATTGTGAGCGAAAACTTGCCTTCCGCATCCGCCGAAGTACCGGTGGTCGTTCCAGGAACGACGATGCTGGCGCCCACCAGCGGCTCGTTATTTTTGGCATCCAGGACGGAGCCCGAGAGCTTGCGCTGGGACCAGGCCAACGGTCCGATCAGCAACAGGGCCGTCAGGATAAACAGCGTTTTTCTTAAGTTCATGGGAGTACGTTTTAAAATCATAGGAATCAGGATGGTAGGGAATACAGCGTTAAATCAGTTCTTTCCAGAAGGCATTTTTGACCAGTATTTCTTCCGAAACCGGGGGCGTGGCACCCCGTTGGGTGGCGACGTACGCGCCCGTCGCACAGGCAAATTCGAGGGTGGTTTGGGCGGTTTCGCCCTGCAGCGTTTTGTAGAGAAAAGCCGCCAGAAAAGCGTCGCCACTGCCGATGGTATCTTCCACCTCGACCGGAAAACCGGGTTGGTGGACAAAGCCGGTTTCGTCCAGCAGAAAGGCTCCTTTTTCGCCGAGCGTTACGCACAGTTTTTCGAGGTTAAACCGCTCCCGAAGACCATACATCGCCGATTTGGCGTCGGCGGGGCCGCCGAACCAGCCGGTGATTTCGCTCAGTTCGTGTTCGTTGAGTTTGGCGATGTCGGCCTGTTGCAGCAGTTCCAGAACGGTTTCCGGTTCGTAATGAGGAGCCCGAAGGTTGACGTCGAAGACTTTCCGGGGGGCCACCGCCAGCAGAGCCAGCAGCGTTTCGTGGGTTTGCGGACTACGGGCGGCCAGACTGCCGTAAATGAAAAACGCGCTTTGCTGAACGGTTTTGAGCAGCCCCGGTTCCAGTTGAATGTAGTCCCAGGCCACGGGCTGGACGATTTTGTACGTCACTTCGTTGCAGTCGGAGATGTTCGCTTTGGCAACGCCCGTCAGGTGTGACTGCCCGGTCTGGATGCGGTCGAGCGGCAGGCCTTTTTGGGCAACGAATTCCAGCAGTTCATGTCCAAGTTCGTCGTTGCCCACCCGGCTGATGAGCTGGGCGTTCAGTCCGAAGTTGCGAAGGTGGACGGCGACGTTCATGGGCGCTCCACCGGCCTGTTTGCTGGTGGGCAATACGTCCCAAAGAATTTCGCCGAAGCAGGTAATTAAAGGTGTCATTGGAATAGAGCGTAATAGGGTGAGGTAGTGCGTGGTTCGGGTGGTGTTAATGAACGACGAAAGTCTTTTCGATTTGCTCGAGGCTGGTGCCCTTGGTTTCGGGCATGAGCCGCACGACAAAAAGCAGTTGCAACACCATCATGGCGGTAAAAAAGAGGAAGGTGTTTCCTCCGCCGAGTTTTTCGGCCAGATACGGGAACGTGAAGGTGATGATAGCCGCCATCAACCAGTGCGTGAAGCTGCCCAGCGCCTGCCCGCTGGCGCGGACTTCGTTCGGGAAGATTTCGGAAATGAACACCCAGATCACCGCGCCCTGAGAGAAACCGAAGAAGGCGATGTAGCCAAAGAGCAGAAACGGTACCGTCATGCCGCTGAAATCCTGTACGTAAAAGGCGCGCGCAACCAGCCCGAGCGTCAGGATGAGACCAACCGAGCCAATTTTCATTAGCGTCCGGCGGCCAAACCGGTCGATCAGGTTCAGGGAAATCAGCGTGAAAATGAGGTTGATCAAGCCAATACCGGCGGACGACAGCAGGGCTGAACTCTTGCCTAAACCGGTCATTTCGAAAATCCGGGGGGCGTAATAAATGATGGCGTTGATGCCCGAAACCTGATTGAAAATCGCAAACAAAACCGCCAGCGTAATCGGTGTTTTGTAGGTTGACGAAAATAACCGGGCTTTCGTTTGGGTCTGGGCGGCACTGAGTTCCAGCGCCAGCAGCGTTTGACCCGCCGTTGCCGGATCGATCATGATAAGCACTTCACGGGCTTCTTCAACCCGGCCTTTCTTGAGCAAAAGCCAGCGCGGACTTTCCGGAATATTGAGAACCGCAATCAGGAAAATCAGCGAGGGCAACGCCTGAACGCCGAGCATCCAGCGCCACGATTCGGCCCCCATCCCCGCCAGCAGGTAGTTGGAGAGGTAGGCAATCAGAATACCCAGCACGACATTGAACTGAAACAGCGCGACCAGCCGCCCGCGGGATTTGGCCGGGGAGATTTCGGTGATGTACATGGGCGCGGCCACCGACGAGGCCCCCACCCCCAAACCGCCCAGAAACCGGAACACCAGAAAGATGTTCCAGTCGGGAGCCAGGGCCGTTCCGATGGACGAAACGAGGTACAGAATGGCGATCCAGAACAGGGTCTTTTTACGGCCCAACCGGTCGGCGGGAATACCGCCCGACATCGCGCCGATGACAGTTCCAATCAGTGCCATCGAAACCGTTAGTCCGTGTTCCCACACGCTCAGTCCCCACAACGATTGCAGCGATTGTTCGACGCCGGAGATCACGGCGGTGTCGAATCCGAAGAGAAAACCGCCCAGCGCGGCTGTGATTGACCAAAAGAAGATGCGTTGTTTTTGACTCATGTCTGACAGGGTAAATCCCGGTTAAATGCCGATCATGAACCAAAGCTACCAAAAGCCACCGGAGCGGACTTGCGGGAATTGTTCTAATTATTTCAAATTAAGTGATAATTTTAAAACGTTGATTTTCAGATATTTGTGATTATTTTTAGAGATACCTTTTCGATTTTGTTACACGGTTTTTTGATTTTGATTCAGGGAATGCCGGGGCGGTTGGTGTAGGAAATCGAAAATGGAAAATTGTCAAAGTGAACTTGTGTAGTTATCTTAGTGAAAAAGTTCACTCGTATGGCTACCGTCGCTTCTACTCCGGGTTCTTTTCGGAATCAACTCGCTCCCTCTCGCTCGTTTACCGAGCAGGAGATTATTGCGCGCAGTCGACAGGGCGTTTTGCGGTCGGAAGCCGATCGGGTGGCTCAGCTTGTGGGCTTGACCGACAAAGAGGTCGCTGCGGCTTTGGGTTTATCCGCCAGTTACCTGCATCGTCAGAAAACCGACCAGCGGATCAGTCAGGATGCTTCCGAGCGGTTGCTGCTGCTCGAAAATCTGCTGTATCATGCGCTGGATACCTTCGATCAGCGGACGGCAACGGTTTTGGGGTGGCTTCGTACACCATTACGAGAACTTGACAACCAGACTCCACTGCAAACCCTGGATACGGTTACGGGCTATACGCTGGTTGATCGGGTGTTGGGTCGAATCGATCACGGTATTTTCGGATAGGCATGGCGTTGGTGTATCGCGTTGTCCGCCAGAAATACGCCGACCGGCCTTTGGATGTAGCAGGAACCCGGCTGAACGGCGGCCGCTGGAATCCACCCGGTGTCGGTATTCTCTACACCGCCGAGCATCCCGCGCTGGCTTTGGTAGAAATCCAGGTTCACATGCCGCAGGTACCTTACGAACACTTGCCGTCCTATCGTCTTTTCACGCTGGAAATTCCTGAAAACAGCCAGCGCATGGTGAAGCCGGAGGAGTTGCTGCCGTATTGGAACGAAAACACCTATGCCAGAAGCCAATACCTCCTTCAGGATTGGCTGACAAAACCGGATACGCTGGCTTTGGGAGTCCCTTCGTCGGTGTTACCAGCCGGAATCAACTACCTCCTGCACGCCAGTCACCCTCAGTTTGCCGATATTCGAATCGTTGCAGAATCGGATCTGGTGATCGATCCCCGGTTGCGGAATGGATGATGTCCTGCCAGCTTTCCATTTTGTCCGCGGCTTTAAGGCCGAAAAAGCGTAAACCGAATGTTGAAAATCAGTAGCAAAGACAGTATTTTTCTTGACCAGTTGGCTTCTTTATACTGTACTGGATGGCTGGAGTTTTCAACGGTTTTGGCCAACGTATCAGCATCCATCAATCTTAAGCAACTTGTTTTCAATGGAGAACTCCAGAAGAGATTTTATTAAAAAAGCCGCCCTAAGCACCGCCGGAATTACTTTTGGTGGGATGGCGACAGGCCTGTCGGCCAAAAGTTACGCCAAAGTGATCGGGGCCAATGAGCGGCTGAACGTCGCCATTGCCGGACTGGGTCGGCGGCTGGGCGCGTATTACGAGCCCATTTCGAAAAAAGACAGCAATGTCGAGCTGGTGTATTTGTGTGACGTCATGCAAAAACAGCGGGAAGCGGGGCTTCAGAAATTTTCGAAGTTTATCGACTACAAACCGAAGCTGGAAAACGACATTCGGAAGGTGATTGCCGACAAAAATGTGGACGTGCTGATCAACGCGACGCCCGACCACTGGCACGCACCGGGAACGTGGCTGGCCGTTCTGGCGGGCAAACACGTGTACGTCGAAAAACCGTGTAGCCAAAACCCCCGGGAAGGTGAAATTCTGGTCGAAATCCAGAAAAAATACGGCAAGATCATTCAGATGGGCAACCAGCAACGCTCGGCGCTGGAGTCGATCGACGTGATCAGCCAGATTCACAACGGCGCCATCGGTACCCCTTTCAAAGCCGTTGCGTTTTATACCGCCAACCGGGGCGAAGTACCCCTGCCGAAAGCGGCACCCGTTCCGACCGGGCTGGACTGGGATCTGTTTCAGGGCCCGGCCCCGCGTCGACCGTATACGCACGACACCTGGGATTACAACTGGCACTGGTACGGTTGGCATTACGGAACCGCCGAGAGTGGCAACAACGCGACGCATGAGTTGGACGTAGCCCGCTGGGCGTTGCAGGTAGAATTTCCGGAGCACGTAGCAGTTGAAGCTGCCAAACGGCATTTTCTGGAGGATGGCTGGACCATGTATGATACGATGGACGCTACCTTCCGGTTTCCGGGCAACAAAATCATCAAGTGGGACGGCAAAAGCCGGAATGGCTATAAAACCTACGGCAGCGACCGGGGCACCGTCATTTACGGCAGCAACGGCAGTGTGTACGTCGACCGCGACGGCTACCGGCTATACAACCGCGAGGGCAAGATGGTGAAAGACAGCCAATCGAAAGGGTCGGAAGCCGGCACGGCACTGGGCGGTGGCGGTGACATGTCGACCCGGCACGTCGTGAACTTCTTCAACGCCATTCGCGGGAAAGAAAAGCAGAATTCGACCATCGACGATGGCGCCAAAAGCACGCTGCTTTGTCACTTGGCCAACATCTCTTTCCGGACCAACAAGGCGCTGGACATCGACTCGAAAAACGGACACATCCGCGATAAGGAAGCCATGAAACTCTGGAGCCGGGAGTATGAAAAAGGCTGGGAACCACCGATCTAACCGATTTGCTATTTTGGTTTCGGAAAATTCGCTTTGAGGTTGTCAGCGGCCAGTCGAACGGTTTCGTCGATTCTTTTTTGCCGGGTTTCCGTTTTTTTTGCGTTTAGAATCCATTCTAAAATCCCGCGTTTGGCAGAACGGGCAAACTTGTTCCAGTTCTCGAACGCGGGATTGTTTTTTTCAAAGGCGGCTTGTAAATCTTCGGGAATGGTGAGGTTCTCAACGTCGTCCAGGGCGGTCCAGGTACCGTTTTGTTTGGCGAGTTCGATGGCCTTCAAACCCGCTTCGGCGATTAGATTCTGTGCGTTCAGCCGTTCGACTTTTTCTTTGTTTACGCGGCTCCAGTTGCTTTTCGGGCTGCGTCGGGCAAAAAACTGGTAGTAACTCTCGGCGTCCCGCGTATTGGCTTTGCTGTCGATCCATCCAAAACACAGGGCTTCGTCCACGGCTTCCGAATAATACACGCTCGGTTTACCGGTTTCCTTTTTGAAGATGATGAGCCAAACCGATTTTTCGGTGGCGTGGTTTTGTTCCAGCCAGGTTCGCCAGTCGTGCTGGCTGGGGGCATAGAATGTTGGGATACCGTCTTTTAGCTCCATGATCTATCTCAAATGCAATTTCATGCCTTCGTGGGAATCGACAAAACCGAGTGATGCGTAGAACCGGATCGCATCCGGGCGTTTCTTGTCGGTGGTTAATTGAACCACGTGTGCGCCTTTGGCGCGGGCGCGTTCAATAGCGTAGTCAAAAACCGCTTTTCCGATGCCTTGGCCGCGGTAATCCGACTTGACCCGCACGGCTTCGATCTGGGCGCGAATACCGCCCTGGTAGGTCAGGTATTGGATGAAACTCAGTTGAAAGGTGGCTACGATTTCGGTAGTTGACTCAGCCACCGTGAGTTCCTGATACGGGTCGTTGGTAATCCGGGTGAAGGCTTCGGTATAAGCCTTCGGGAGCGGGAGTTCAAATCGTTCGCGGGAGGTTCCCAGCTTGTCGTCGGAGAGCATTTTTACAATCTCAATCAGGTCAGATTCGGTGGCTAATCGGTACGTAATTTCCATAAATTAGTAGAGACGTCGTTTGATACAAAAATCGACGATTGTATGGGTTTTTACTCATAAAATAGTGTTGTTTCGGCATACCTTTGTAGTTAGAAAGTCTCTTTGGCACGGTTTTGCGTATTACTAGTGACAAAATCAGTTTCGAATGCGTTTCCTGATCTTTTTCATTCTTTTCCCGATGACCCTTTTTGCCCAGCCGAAAGGCTGGGAGGAGATTACGATTTCCGACGGCCTGTCACAGAGCATGATTTTTGACATCGAGCAGGACCAGAAAGGATTCATTTGGGTGGCTACCAAAGACGGGCTCAACCGCTACGACGGCCACAATTTCAAGGTTTTTACGCACGATCCTTACAACGATTTTAGTCTTTCGGGGGATAATTGCTCGGCCTTGCTGATCGACAGCCGCCAGCGGCTTTGGGTGGGCACTTTCACCGAGGGGCTGAATTTGTTCGACGACCGAACGCAGCGGTTTTACCACATCAACATCAGCGACCAGACGAGTGTGAATGCGGGGAACTATGAGGTCCGCACCCTGGCCGAAGACCCCGAAGGCAACATTTGGGTGGGAACGTACACCAACAAGATCTTCAAAATCAGTTTACCGGCATCGCTCCGGAATCAGTTGCCGGGTCAGGCGGACCTGACGCGACAGGTTCGGATTCAGCCCATTGCCATACAGGAGAAAAAGATCAATGCGTCATCCCTCTATTTCAATTTTCGACCGGACGGACAGGGATTACTGGGCGCAGCTTATGGCGTTTTTTCATTCAACTGGCGAAATCCTTCGCAGGCCACCAAACTGAGTCTGTTTGGAAATGAGGTGCTGGATTTGCATTCGGTGTATGAAGACACCCGCCAGGGATTTCTGTTTACTTCGACCAGTGATCACATCAAAGGCTGGTACAAAGGGCAATTGAAAACCATTGCGTTGCCCAAAAAAAAGTATTTCGGGGTGCAGTTATACGCGATGGATGCGCAGACCATCGCCATCGCCACCGCCGACCACATGTGGCTGATGTCGCCCGCCGAGCTTTTCCGGCAGGACAGTCTGACTGCCCAGAAGGCCTTCGTGGCTTTTCCGCCCAACGTCTACAGCATTACGAGTGTTTTGAAAGACCGAACCGGAACGTTCTGGTTCGGAACCAGCGGCTACGGGCTGCGAAAATTCAACCCCAAAATCAAACAATTTCATTCGTATTTACCCAATACCACCCTCTCCAATCTATACGTCGACCGGCAGGGTCGTACCTACGTGCGGTTTGAGTTTTCATATTGGGAACTCGACCGAACCCACAACCGGCTTCTGCCGTTTCTGGATCAAAATCTGCCCGAAGCCGACCGGCGGCAACGGTATCTGATGCAGGACCGGGCGGGTACCTACTGGATTTCCAATGTCCATTTCGAAACCCACGAAAAGCACTTGTTCAAGTTCTCTCCGGACTGGCAACTCCTCAAAAAATACCCGTTGCCTGCCAACACCGCCTTCGGTTTTTTCGGTAACCACACCATTGAAGACCAGGCCGGCAATCTCTGGATTGGTGCGACCAATGGGAATTTGCTCCGGTTTAACCCGAAATCCGAGCGGTTCGAGGTGTTCAGCTACCAGTCTCTGATGCCCCAAAGCGGTTCCGACATCGAGACCTACGCCCTGTATATTGATGGGAGTGGCACGTTGTGGATCGGTACGCAGAAAGGACTCGTCAAAGTGATGAACGCCCAAACAAAACCGGTTTTTTCGATCTATAAAAACAGCAAAACGGAACGGCAGAGTCTGAGCAACGATTTCGTATCGAGTGTGATCGACGATCCCAATGAACCGGATCGGTACCTCTGGGTTGGAACGAAGGGCGGGGGACTGGAGCGGCTGGATAAACAAACCGGGTTGTTCGTGCATTTCACCGAAGCCCGGGGCTTGCCCAACAAAGTGGTGTACGGTATTCTGACCGATGGCTCTAAAAATCTCTGGCTGAGCACCAACCGGGGGTTAGCCCAGTTCAATCCGAAAACCTACCAGTTTCGCAGCTACACCAAAGCCGACGGCTTGCAGGACGATGAATTCAATACCAGCTCGTACTTTAAAACCGCATCCGGCGAACTCCTCTTCGGGGGCATCAATGGATTGACAACGTTCCGGACGGCAGAAATCGGCGCGACGAGTCCGGACAAACCGCTGGTGAACATCATCGGGTTGAAAATCAACAATGAAACGGTTGAAGTAGGCAGCCCCGGAGGCATACTGTCGCAGGCCATCGAACAAACACCAACGCTCGAACTGGCGTATGATGAGAATCTGGTTACGCTCGAATTCGGGGTGATGGATTACATCAATTCCGGTAAAAACCGCTACCGCTACCGGCTGACAGGCATTGACCGGGACTGGGTGGAGGCCGGTACCAATCGCTTTGCCAATTACGCCCATCTGCCCGACGGCAGCTACCGGTTTGAGATGATGGGGTCGGCCGACGGCGAGGTCTGGAGCAACCCCGTCGAACTCCAGATTCGGATTCGTCCGCCGTTCTACCGCACCTGGTGGGCCTATTCCCTTTATCTGGTGGTGCTGGCTCTGATTGGCTGGCAGTTGTACCGGTTTCAGATTCAGCGATTGATCCTCCGGCAGCAGGTTGTTTTTGAACAGAAAGAAGCCAGTCGGCTGGCCGAACTGGACGCGCTCAAAACCCGGCTTTTTACGAACATCTCGCACGAATTCCGGACTCCCCTGACGCTGATTCTGGGTCCCATCGAACAACTGGTGCAGGAGTATGCCCACGACGTCCGGTTTCCGCTCATTCAACGGAACGCCACCCGGCTGCTCAGCCTGATCAACCAGTTGCTCGACCTGAGCAAAATTGAAGCGGGACAACTCAGCCCCGAATTGCGCACCGGCGACCTTGCCGCCTTCTTTCGCATGTTGGCCAGTTCGTTCGGGTCACTGGCAGAAAGTCAGGAAATAACGTTCAGCTTTTTGCAAAACGAGTCGACTTTCCGGGCGGATTTTGACCAGGATAAACTCGAAAAAATTGTCACCAACCTGCTCTCGAATGCCTTTAAGTTTACGCCGTCCGGGAAGGCAGTGCACATGGCGGTAAACTATTCGGGTCCGTCGGGAAAAGAGGAAGTAACGGTCACAGTCGAGGACACCGGTATCGGGATTGCTCCGGTGCATCTGGGGCGCATCTTCGAGCGGTTTTATCAGGTCGATCGCCCATCCATCCGAACTTACGAAGGCACCGGCATCGGTCTGGCGCTGGTCAGCGAACTGGTCCGGGTACTGAACGGAACCATCACCGCCACCAGCACCGAAGGCATTGGCACGACCTTTATTGTGACCTTGCCCCTGGTTCGGAAAGGGCTGGAAGCCGATGTCGCTTTGCCCCGGATTCAGGGGCAGGCCCATCCGCTTTTGCAATCGGCCCGTCCGGAGAATATTTTGCTCATCGTCGATGATAACGTCGACATCCGGTTGTATGTACGGAGCATTTTTGAAACCGATTACCAGATTGTCGAAGCCACCGACGGGCAGGAAGGGCTGGAAAAAGCCACCGCCCTGTTGCCGAATCTCGTCATTTGCGACCTGATGATGCCCCGGCTCGATGGGTTCGGGTTTTGCCGGGCGTTGAAAACCCAGGAAGCCACCAGCCACATTCCGGTGGTCATGCTGACGGCCCGCGCCACCGTCGAAGACCGCATCGAAGGCTTTGAAATCGGGGCCGACGCCTATCTGACCAAGCCCTTCATTCAGGCTGAAATTGTGGCCAGAGTGCGGAATTTATTGCAGAATCAAAGCCGTTTGCGGGCCTATTTTAGTGGAAGGGGAACCGTGATCCTGCCAGTTGATGAGCCGGCAAAATCGAAGGAAGAAGCTTTTTTGCTAAAAGCGAAAGCAATTATCGGACAACACCTGGCCGAAAGTGATTTCAGCGTGGAGCAGCTTGGGGAAGAACTGAACCTGAGCCAGCGGCAACTGGTGCGCAAACTAAAAGCCCTGACCGACCAAACCGCCGTGGAGTTTATCCGGAATCAACGACTGGATCACGCGGCTGAGCTGCTCCGACTGGGTAATGTCACGGTGTCGGAAGTGGCCTATCAGGTGGGCTTCGAGAGTCTGTCGTATTTTACGAAAGTGTTTCAGGATAAATATGGCGTGTTGCCTTCTAGCTATGCACAGATCTGAATGGGTCTGCTTTGTTGGAACTTCTCCGCCCCGCCAGGGGCTTTTTTTATGCTTTTCCAATTGATTTGGTAAAAATGAGCTAAGGATTGTCGGATTTGGGTTAATAGGAATTGGTCATATGATGTCACATTTGTGGCCGAAATGCCTGGCTGGTTTCTGCTTATTTTCAACAATCGCATATCCTGTTTTTATGAAATCAATCATTTACGTCCTTTTTTTTGTACTGGGTTTCTTTGTTTCACATGACCTGTTTGCCACAGACCGCACCTGGACCGGCGCAACCAGTACTGACTGGGCAACGGCCTCGAACTGGAGTCCTTCGGGCGTACCGGCCAGTGGAGACGTAGCAATTATCGATGCGTCGTCTAACAATCCGGTGATTGGTAACGGTACGAACACCGTGGTCACCTTATTGTACATCAACGCCGGATCACGCCTTACCATAAACAGTGGCGGGACTCTGAACCTGAGAGGCTCCGACGGTCTGTCAGGTGCTATCTACAACGCAGAGTTAATCAACAACGGAACCATACGAATAGAGAGTGCAGAAGGTACGGCTGTGGGTGGCACCTTTGTTGTCACCTTTGCATCAACAGTTACAAACCATGGATTAATTGTAATCAATAGTTTTAACAGATGTTTTGAATTGGCCGATCAGCAGGATGGAGCCTGTACGGTTACAAATTCATCAACAGGCACGATAAATATGATGTCCAATGGTGCCGGAATTGACCTTAATCGATTGGGTAGCCGGAACCTGATCAACCAGGGGACGATCAACTATACGGGGATGGGGAGTGCATTATTAATGGATTCAGGAACCCTCGCATTAACCAATAGCGGGACATTCAATATCAATTCGGGTACCGGGATTTCCAGCTCAGTGGCCAGCACCATTATTAACCAGGCTTGCGGTAAAATTATCATGGCGGCCGGTAATTTTGACAACACCAACGCTACAACGACCAATGCGGGACTTATTCAGATCGCCGGTACGCTGACCCGTTCGGGTGGTTCATTTACCAATAATGGTGTTTTGAAGTACGGATCGCTGTCGGGTACCATTACGAATAATCAGCTTCAGGTCAATGATCATCCAAGTCCGATATTTACTTACGGGGGCAATTACTCGATGACGGTTAACGGTATCTATACCGAACCTACCTCAACGACTTCGGCCGGATCGTTTACTGCGCCCAATACCTTTACCCCTTCGGGTCTGCCTGCCGGATCGCAGACGCTTTACGCCAAAATTACGCCCTCGGGCAATGCCTGTTCCTATGTCGTTCCGTTTACGTACAGTATGGCTTCTCCGCCGACGATCAGCACAGAGCCGGTTTCGCAAACCGTGTGCAGCAGCAGTCCGGTCAGCTTTTCGGTCGTCGCCAGCAATGCGACGAGCTACCGCTGGCAGCGTTCCTACGACAACACCTTCAACTTTCCTTCTAATCTTAGCAATACCGGTATTTATAGCGGTGCCGACACGCCGGTGCTGACGATCTCATCCGTTTCGGATGTAAATGGAGCCTACTTTCGCTGTGTGGTGACCAACGGCGGAGAATCCACCAACTCGGAAGGGGTGCTACTGACCGTAACGACCTTACCCACGGCTACGATTTCCTATGCCAATTCGTTGTTGTGTACCAACGGTAGTCAGCAGGGGGTGTCGCGTTCGGGCAACAACAGCAACGGAGGAGTCTACAGCAGCAGTCCCTCCAGTCTCTCGCTCACCAGTGATTTTGGCGCAGTAATGCCCGGGAGCAGTACGCCGGGTAGTTATACAGTTACCTACACCGTACCGGCGCGGGGAGGCTGTCCGGTAGTGACCGCCACGACCACGCTGACAATAACGGCCCCGCCGACCTTTACAGGCAACGCGGTCACCCAGCCCACCTGTGCTACGTCAACGGGTACGATTAGCGTAACGGCGACGGGCAGCGGCACCATCGAGTATTCGCGCAACGGGACCGACTGGCAATCCAGCGGAACCTTCAGTGGATTGAATCCGGGTGGTTACACGATTCGCGCGCGCTCGTCAGACAATCTCACCTGTACCCGAAACATCACGTTCACATTGAATGCGGTTTCTGAGCCTACAGTAAGTAATCCGGCCATAACGACGGCGACAACGGCGGCTGCTTTCAGCCAGAACTTTACGGCGTCGGGCGGCACGGCACCCTACAGTTATTCGCTGGCGAGTGGTACTTTGCCCACGGGTTTGACGCTGGCAACAACGGGCGTTCTATCGGGAACAGCCACGGAGGGGGGAAGCTTCACGATCACCGTTCGGGCCACGGGCAACAATGGCTGTTCGGGCGTCGGAGCACCGTATATTCTGGATGTAACCGCTATTCCGGTTGCCGTGATCAATACCGGGCCGGTTTCGCAGACCGTTTGCAGCACCAGTCCGGCTAGTTTCTCGGTAGCTGCCACCAATGCGACCAGCTATCAGTGGCAGCGCTCTGCCGACAATACCTTCAACTTTCCTTCCAACCTCTCCAATTCGGGCGTCTACAGTGGTACCGACACGCCGGTGCTGACCATCTCGTCGGTTTCCGCCCAGAATGGCTACTACTTCCGCTGCGTGGTGAGCAACGAAGGAGGTCCCGTGAACTCAAATGGAGCTTCCATCACGGTAACGACGCTTCCGACCGTCACTATTTCCTATATCAATCCGCTCTTATGTACCACCGGTGGCACGCAGGGGTTGGTAACGCGCTCGGGGCTCAACAACAACGGCGGAACTTACAGCAGCAGTCCCTCGAGTTTATCGCTCAGCAGCAGTTCAGGCAGCGTAACAACCGGGAGCAGTACACCGGGAAGTTACACGGTGACTTACACCGTACCGGCCAACGGGGGATGTCCGGTCGTGACGGCTACGACCACTTTGACGATTACGGCCCCGCCCACGGCGACGGGCAACGCGGTTACCCAGCCGACCTGTGCCATCCCAACGGGAACAATCAGCGTAACGGCGACGGGCAACGGCACCATCGAGTACTCGCGCAACGGCACCGATTGGCAGAGCAGCGGCTTGTTCAGCGGGCTGGAGCCCAATTCGTACGTCATTCGGGTGCGCTCGTCCGACAACCTCACGTGTACACGAAATCTGGGCTTCACGATCAATGCCGTTCCCTCAGCACCCACGGTAAGTAATCCCGACGTGACAACGGCGACAGCGGGTACGGCTTTCAGCCGGAATTTTACGGCTTCGGGCGGCACATCACCCTACAGTTATTCAGTGGCCAGTGGCACCTTGCCCAATGGACTCAGTTTGGCAACCACCGGGGTTTTATCGGGAACACCCACCGAAAGCGGCAGCTTCACGATCACGGTTCGGGCCACGGGCAACAACGGCTGCTCCGGCCTGGGTTCGGCGTATGTACTGATCGTAGGAGACGCCCCCTCCGCCGATTTATCCATTACCAAAACCGACGGCGTCTCAAGTCTGGCTCCCGGCTCCCCGACCACCTACACCATTACCGTCAGCAATGCCGGACCGCTGGCGGTAACCGGGGCAACGGTGACCGATAATTTTCCGGTCTCCATCACCTCGGTAGCCTGGACGGCGACGTTTGCCGGTGGAGCATCGGGGACGGGATCCGGAACCGGAAACATCAGCCAGCAGGTGAATTTGCCCGTGGGCGGTTCCGTGACCTACGTGGCGGTTTGTGAAACCAGTTCGACTTCAACCGGCAGTTTGTCCAATACCACATCGGTCAGTACGCCCGGCGGTATAACCGACCCCAATCCCGATAACAACAGTGCCACGGATGTGAATACCCTGACATCTTCGGCCGATCTGGTGGTTACTTTTTCCGACAGCCCCGATCCGGTTGGTGCGGGCAATAACCTTACCTATGCCGGACAGGTCAGCAACCTGGGACCCAGCACCGCCAGCGCGGTGCAATTGTCGATTCCGCTTTCGACCAGCACCACATTCTTTTCGCTTATCGCACCGGATGGCTGGAGTTGTACGACGCCGTCGGTGGGGACAACCGGGACGGTTTCCTGTAGTCGGGCCAGTTTTCCAACCGCTGGTACCGCCAGTTTTACGCTGGTTGTGACAACCGTGCCGGGATCGGAAGGCAATATTCTGACGACCACCGCAACGGTATCGTCTGGTATAACGGACCCCAATTCGGATAACAACGCGGCTTCGGTCAGTACGTCTGTTGTATCGGGTAGTGCCGACCTGTCGAACCTCACCCTGAGCGTCGGGAGCTTCTCGACGGCGTTTTTTCCAAGTGTTACCAGTTACTCGGCTACCGTCGGCAATGCCACCAGTAGCCTGACGGTGACGCCTACTTCAGCAAACAGCAACGCGGGCATTCAGGTCCGGGTCAACGGCGGGAGTTATGGTTCTGTAGCCAGTGGCGCGGCTTCTGATCCGCTGGCGCTCACGGTGGGGGCCAATTCCATCGAGGTGCAGGTGACGGCGGAGGATGGTGTAACGACCAAAACGTACCGGGTGACGGTCACCCGGGGCGTGGAGACGCCTACTATTGACACCCAGCCAGTTTCGCAGACGGTGTGCAGCACGAGTCCGGTGAGTTTTTCCGTAGCGGCCAGCAATGCCACCACATACCGGTGGCAGCGGTCTGTCGATCATACGTTCAATTTTCCCAACAACCTGTCGAATTCAGACGGTTACAGCGGGACCGATACGCCAGTGCTGACGATCTCGTCGGTTTCAGGAATCAACGGTTATTACTTCCGCTGCGTGGTCAGCAACGGGGGGGGAGGAACCAATTCGGAGGGGGCATTGCTGACCGTGACGACCTTGCCGACTGCGTCCATTGGTTATAACAATACGGTATTTTGCAACAATACCAGTGATCTGGGGCTGGTCACGCGCTCGGGCCTGGGGAGCAACGGCGGAACCTACAGCAGCCATCCGTCGAGCCTTTCAATCAATAGCAGTTCGGGAAACGTGACGCCCAGCAGCAGCCCCGCTGGCAGTTATACCATTACGTACACCGTTCCCGCCAGTGGTGGCTGTCCGGTCGTGACTGCCACGACCACGCTAACGGTTGTGGCCCCGCCTACTTTTGTGGGCAATCGTGTTACGCAGCCTACGTGTGCCTTACCAACGGGCACGATCAGTGTGAGTGCGACCGGGAGCGGGGAGATTTCATATTCGCGAAACGGTACGGACTGGCAACCCGGCGGAGTGTTCAGTGACCTGACGCCAGGCCAGTACTTTATCCAGGCGCGGTCGTCAGACAATCCTGCTTGTGTACGAACGTTGCTTATGACGGTGAATGACGTCCCTTCGGCGCCCACAGTGAGCAATCCGGCCATAACGACAGCCACAGTAAGTACGGTTTTCAGCCAGACCTTTACGGCGTCGGGCGGCACATCACCCTACAGCTATTCGGTGGCCAGTGGCACCTTGCCCAGCGGACTCAGTTTGGCAACAACCGGGGTTTTATCGGGAACACCCACCGAGAGCGGCAGCTTTACGATCACCGTTCGGGCCACGGGCAACAACGGCTGTTCGGGCCTGGGTTCGGCGTATACCATAACGGTCGGGCAAGCCGCGCCTTTCATCAGCGGTTTTGCGCCCAGCCCCACTGCGGTTTGCGTGGGTAGCCCGGTGACGTTTACCGCCACCATTGCCAACCTAACCGGCAGCTATTCCTATACGCTTACCTCCCTCTCCAACGAAGACATTCTGTATACCGGCACCAGCAGCAACCCGAACTTTAGTCAGACCATACCAGCTCCCGCATCGGGGCAAACCTTCGAGCTAGAAGTGATCAACAACGGAATGCGGGCAACAGCCACCCAATTCCTGACAGTAAATGCGCTGCCAGTGGCGACCTTGGTCGATAACGGGCCTTTAACCTGCGGACAAACCTCAGTCACTCTCACCGCTTCGGGCGGCACTAGCTACACGTTTACCAGCGGCAGTGGCGTCGTGGGTACACCCGGTGAAACAAACACGGTGCTGGTCAGTAGTCCAGGTACCTATTCGGTCACGGTAGCGAACGCCAGCGGCTGTACGGCCTCGGCCAGTGTCCAGGTTAGCAGCAATATCGTATCGCCGTCGGCTCCCAACTTAACCAGCACCACCGTTACGCAGGGTGCACCCCCGGTAACGTTAACCGCCGACAATTGTGCGGGTACACTCACCTGGACCGGGCCAGGGGGCTCCACTGGAACCGGGCCCATTACCGTTACGACGGCATCACCCGGTACATTTATCTATGAGGCTACCTGTACCGTGAATGACTGTGTCGGTGACCCCGCCAGCGTGACGGTCGTCGTGGCGGCTCCTGCTGTTACCGGTTCGTTCGACGGGTTTATTTACGGAGCCGACTGCGCCACCTTCCGGGGCTGGGTCTGGGACCGCAACAAACCCAATGCCGTCATCACCATCGATATTTTGGACGGGACTACGGTAATTGCGACCATTCCGGCGGGTGAATTCCGGCAGGATCTGCTCAATGCGGGCAAGGGCAACGGGCGTCATGCGTTCTTCTGGCCCATTCCCGATGCGTTGAAAGACGGTTTGCCCCACAGCCTCTCGGCCCGCGTAACGGGCAATAGTTTCGTGCTGAAAGATTCGCCAAAGGTGTTGATTTGTGAATCCAATACCAGCCCGGATGGCAATAAACCGCCCCAACCCCCAACGCCGACGGTGCTGATTGCTCCGCTGGTGGCTCAGGTGGGCGTGCCTTTCTCGGGAACTCTGGTGGCTTTCACGGACCCCGAAGGTGGATCATTGAGCTATAATCTAAGCGGTTTGCCAGCGGGGTTGAGCCTGGAGATGCCCACCCGCATCATCAGTGGGACGCCCACGGAATCGGGGACGTTCGTGCTGACCTATCAAGCCACCGACGGACCAGGGGCTTCCAACAGCGTGAGCTTTCAGTTGACGGTCAACCCGGCCGAGACGACGACGGTAACGGGCAGTTTCGAAGGGTATCTGGACAAACTGGATTGTGGCGGCATCCGGGGCTGGGTCTGGGATCGCAACAAACCGAACGCGCCGTTGACGGTAGAATTCTACACCGAAAGCAGTCCGGGAACCACCACGGTTCTGGGCAGCACGCTGGCCAACATCTACCGGCAGGATCTGAAGGATGCGGGTAAGGGCAACGGGGCTCATGCCTACAACTTTACGCCCCCGGGCAGTGTGACCAACGGCACACCGGTGCTGGCCCGGGTGCTGGGCTCCAGCTTCGTGCTGAAAGGCTCGCCAAAAGCCTATCAGTGTGCCGGAGCGCGCTTGTCGGCCGAACAGAAACCGGTTTTGGAGGTGGCGGTTTTGGGCAACCCGATCCACGATCACCTGGATCTGGTGATTCGGGGGGCGGAGGGACAGCCACTGACGGTGCAGGTGATGGATGTGCAGGGGCGGTTTGTCGGTGAACACCACGTGGGCCGGGCGGGTATAGTGGAACAGGCGCGGTTATCGGTGACGGGCCAATCGGCGGGGTTGCTGGTGGTGCGGGTGCAGGTGACGGGTCAGGTCAAAACCATAACCGTTTTGAAGACCAATTAAAGCGGGAGCGGGGCGGCAACCGTTGCCGCCCGCTTTCCGGAAAATCTTTTTTTAGTCGGGCGGATCATTTGGCGAAAATGAGCAAAAGAATGTCGGATTTGGGTTAACACAAATTGGCCGTTGAAAGTCAGCTTTGTGGTAGAAAAACACGTTCATTTTTTCACCACTTTTCGGTCGTGCTATGCAAAACAACGCCGGTTTTTGCCGCCCTTTTCAAGCCTGTCGGACGAGGCTGACGTCGATGGTTTCAGGCTTGAGTCTGCTTGTTTGGGGTCTGCTTTGTGGTCAGGCCATGCTGTTGGCAGTCGTTCAAACGGTGAACCACGAAGCGGTTTGCCACGTGGATCACGGTTTCTTGTGTGACGTGTATATGGGCGTTCCTTCCCACGAAAAAAGAGGAAAATCAATGGATTCGTCTCCGCCCCGCAGGGCGTTGGCCACGGCTGAAAGGGTGGCACCGGATACGTTTTTGAAGATCCTCAAAACGGCTTAAAATGCTTTTTATGGGAGCATGGGTCTAAAAAGGGGCGAATGTCTGAAATGAGGAAAAGGATGTCCGAAATGCGTTAACTGAAAAAGGGGGAATCGGGGCTCTTTTGCAGGAATGAATGGCTCCCTTATTCACGTACTTATGCCCCAACCTTTTTACGCCGGCAACCCGATCAGTCAATCAGCCGATTTGACCTTTAACCCATCCGAAAGCATGCTCACGATGCACTGTCGAAAAACGGGGCCGATCAGCCTTCCCGTAGCCGATCTGATGTTTTTACAGGCCACCGGCAACTACTGCTGGCTGCACTGGAAGAATGGGCAACGATTGCTGCTGCCCCGGACCTTAAAATACTACGAACCCCAATTGCCCGATGCACTGTTTGTTCGCCCACACCACAACTGCATTGTCAACATCCGCTACATTGAGCGCATGGAACGGATTTATCCGGATAAAGGGGGATTGATTCATTTGCGGTCGGGTGTGGCGCTACCCATCTCGCGTCGGCGGTGGCTGGCCATCCGGGAGCTTTATAAACAACTGAAGACCGATTCCTGATCCGAAGAGCTTCAAACCCCAACTGGCGATTTGCGGTATTCGGAAGGGGTCTGTTTGGTGTGTTGCTTAAAAAACGTCGTGAAGTAGGCGGGTGAGCTAAAACCGGTTTCACCGGCGATTTCCGACATCGCTTTGTTGGTCTCCACCAGCAATACCTTGGCTTTTTTCAGGCGGATTTCGGTAAAATACTCATTGACATTTTTATCGAGCATGGCCTGTACTTTCCGGTAGAGCTGAACGCGCGAAACGCCCATTTCGCGGCTCAGTTGCTCGACACCAAACGACGGATCAGCCAGATTCTGCTCGATGAGGGCGGTGAGTTCGTTCAGGAACTTTTTCTCCTGGCGGTTTTCGGTTTTCGTCAGGTAATCACCCATATACCGTTTCTGCCATTTTTCCCGGTTGTTCAACGCCGTCCGGATCGTTTCGAGCAAATACGTAATCAGAAACGGTTTGGCGATGTAGGCATCGGCTCCGGCGCGGGTGCCTTCGATGCGGTTTTCCATCTGGCCCTTGGCCGTGAGCAGAATAACCGGGATGGTCGAGGTTCGGAAGTCACTCTTGATGCGCTGGGTCAGTTGCAAACCGTCCATGCCCGGCAGCATAACATCGCTGATAATTAGGTCGGGTACGGTTTCCAGAACGGTCTCCCAGCCTTTTTCGGCGGTTGTTTCGGCCACAACCTCAAATTCTTCACTGAGCCGGGTGGTCAGGTACTGCCGCAATTCGTCGTGGTCTTCGATGAGCACCAGTGTACCGGTTTTTCGGGTAACCGGGGCTACAGGGGTGGCGGGCGTCAGCGTTCCTTCGTCGTCGTCCAGCAACAGGGGCAGCGTGCGGGTACCGGGGATTTCTTCCTGTTGGGTCGGGTCCAGATGCGCATTGCCCAGCGGCAGCAGAATGGTGAAAGTTGTACCCTGGTCTTTCTCCGAGCGGACGTCTATTTCGCCGTAATGCAGGTGAACAAATTCCCGCGAAAGGGCCAGCCCGACGCCGTTGCCGAGGTTAAAGTGTTTGGGAGCCGTATAGAACAAATCAAAGGCGTGGGCCTGTTCTTCGGCGTTCATGCCCGCCCCGTTGTCCTGCACCTGAATCCGCGCCCGGTTGTCGCACAGATCGACCCGAACGTGAATGAGCCCGCCTTTCGAGGTGTATTTGAACGCATTTGACAGCAGATTGAACAGCACTTTATCCAGTTTTTCGCGGTCGAACCACACCATGAGCATCGATTGCGCGGGAATGAATTGCAGGTCGATGTGGTTTTTCTCGGCTTTTCGGCGAAAATCGCTCACAATGTCCCGGATAAACGCCACCAGATCCTGTTCGCCGGCCTGCAAAAGCAGTTTGCCGGCGTCGGTTTTTCGCAAATCCAGCATCTGATCAACCAGCCGCAACAGGCGGTACGCGTTTTTTCGAATGAGCGATAAATTCGCCTTGAGTTCGTAGGGGTTGACGGTTTTCTTCGCCAGCAGGTCTTCGGCCGGGGTCAGAATCAGGTTGAGGGGCGTGTTGAACTCGTGGGAGATGTACGAATAAAACCGCAGTTTTTCCTCCGTTGCCAGCCGGGCCTGGGCCGATACGGCTTCGATGCGATCTTTCTGTTCGCTGATTTCAACGTTTTGTTTGGCCAGAATCTGGTAAGCGGCCTGTTTTTGCCGGACGAGATACAGAGCCCAGGCCCCGAGCAGAATGACCACGAACAAACTGGCCAGGGTGACATACAGCGTGTTGCGCTGGGTCAGATACGTCTGTTTTAATTCGTCGATTCGCTGGCTTTGCTTTTCAATATCCTGCTGCTGGCTGAGGAGTTTGTCGCTCTGGGCTTTGATGGCCCGCACGTTGGATGCGTCAATCTGGATCGAATTCAGGGTCGTTTCGCGCCGAACGGCTTTGCCAGCCAACACCTGCACGGCGGTTTCGATGGCTTCCTCCCCGCCGGTTGGATACAGAAACGACGCTTTCAGGAGTCCGTCGGTCACGAGTTGCATGCCGCCTTGTGGACCAGGCAGGGCATCGATTCCGACAAACTCAAGCTGATTCGTCAGGCCGTGTTGTTTGCAGACTTCGTAGACGCCAAGGGCCATGACGTCGTTGTGGGCGAAAACCAGGTCGGCTTTTTGAAGGGCTGCGAGGTTGGCCTCAGCCCGGTGGCGGGCGGTGTCGCGTTCCCATTCGCCGTCCAGTTCGGCCACCACGCGGATTCCGGGAAACCGGGCGAGTTGTTGCTGCAAACCCCGGTGTCGTTCCTGAGCGGGCGACGAACCGGCCAACCCTTTTACCTCGATCACGGCGCCTTTTCCCTTGAGGTGATTGCCGATGAACGCACCAGCCAGCCGCCCAATTTCGAAATTGTCGCCCCCGATGTAGGCATTGTAGGATTCCGAATCGATCCGCCGGTCGAGGACAATAACCGGGATGCCTTGCTTAAAAACGGCATCGACGGCTTTGGTAATGGGCGCGGTTTCGTTGGGCGAGATAATTAGTAAATCGATTCCCCGGCTGGTAAGTGATTGAATTTGAGCGATTTGTTTCTCGGTGCTGTTGCCCGCATCTTCATACAACAGGGTGTAATCGGGATGAAACGACAGTGCCCGTTTCATGTCACTGAGCATGGTTTGCCGCCACTGATCGGCGCCGGTGCATTGCGAAAAGCCAATGGTAAATTTCTTGTCCTGCGGTTTTGAACAGGAACTCCCCAAAAAGAAGATGAAAAGAAAAAAGAGACTATATTTCATCTTTTTCTGTCATTAATGCTATTTGTCCAGCCTAATCAAAAGTAGGGGTATTCTGTGTGAAATCAAACTCTGCGTCGGCCCGGTTTTCAGGGACTTTTGGGCACTGACAGATTCGTTCTATTCGGAAAAAAATCCGTAGAAGCGGCTAAAAAGGTAACTAAGCTTTTCTTTTGAAGGCAATGCGGGAGATAATGAACTTATTTGCCGGGAAGCGAATTAAAAATATAGTACCTTGCCAGCCAGAAAGCCGCTTCCCTGCCAGATCCCAGATCTTCTCCCATCGAAAAAGCCTCCGGATAGACGGGAAAGCCGTATACTGGCTGATCAAACTCATTTTCCACTAAAACAACCACCACATTATGGGTAGAACTCAAGAGACGTTTAATAAAAAGGAAAAAGAAAAGAACCGGCAAAAGAAGAATAAGGAAAAGGCGGAAAAGAAGGAAGAACGGAAAGCCAATTCGGATAAAGGAAAAGGTCTGGACGAAATGATGGCGTACGTCGATGAAAACGGTAATATCTCGTCGTCGCCCCCGGATCTTCGGAAGAAGAAAACTATCAATACGGAAGATATACAGATTGGGGTTTCCAGACAAGAACCGGGTGTCCCACAGGAAGTTATCAGAAAAGGTACGGTTACGTTCTTTAACGAATCGAAAGGCTACGGTTTTATCAAGGATCAGGAAACGCAGGATAGTGTTTTTGTACACATCAGCGGTTTGGTCGACGCGGTGAAAGACGGCGATAAAGTAACGTTTGAAGTGGAAATGACCGCCAAAGGTCCCAACGCCCGTGATGTCAAGAAATCCGTTTGAGACGGTTTTTAGAGCAGTACGTTGAAAATCTTCGTTTAGCAGAAACCCGGCCTGAGTGTCGGGTTTTGTTTTTGGTGGTGGTTCCATCACGGTGTTAATGGCAATGTCGGTGTCGTGCCGGTGCCATGGCATAGCCATAGGGCGATGCCCTATGCTAATGATGATGCCCCGTTGGGGCGCGATGCAGCGAACAATTCCACATCCCGCCCTGAAAGGGCATCATCACTAGCACGGGGCAACGCCCTGTGGCATCATCCGCACCATCGCCCCGAACATGGGATCATCCGCACCATCGCCCCGAACATGGGATCATCCGCACCATCGTTCCGAACATGGCATCATCCGCACCATCGTCCCGAACATGGGATCATCCCGAAACATGGGATCGTCCCGAAACATGGGATCATCCCAAACATGGGATCGTCTCGAACATGGCATCGATATGGCATTATAATAGGTTTGTGGCAGGTGATGAACAATCGCCCTAAACTCGATTTGGGTTCAGGGCATTACTTTTTGCAGGGCTTATCGTCTAATGATTTAATCGTGCAAACCATTAAATCAGGTACACCATGCCACAATCCTTAACCCAGGTGTATGTTCACCTGGTCTTCAGCACCAAATACCGTGCGCCGATCATCGGCGATGAAGTGAAAGACGAATTGTATGCCTATCTCGGCGGTATTTGCAGGCAACTGGAATGCAATCCCGTAAAAATTGGCGGCTACTACGACCATGTGCATATTCTGTGCGTTTTGTCGAAGAAGATCGCCCTCATGAAGTTGCTGGAAGAGGTGAAGAAAAGCTCGTCCAAATGGATGAAGACGAAAGGCCACACCTACCGGAATTTTTATTGGCAGGACGGGTATGGCGCGTTCTCGGTGAATCCGTCGCAGGTCGATGCCGTAGTGCGGTATATCAGCAATCAATACCAGCAGCACAGCAGCACTACGTTTCAGGACGAATGCCGGGGCATCTTTCAAAAATACGGTATGGCGTATGATGAGCGGTATGTGTGGGATTGATTACGCGCCTTTTTCCGCCAGTTCTTTTACTTTGTTCAGGGCCGTTGGCCAGGTGTTCAGAAAGTAAGCTTTGTCCTGTTCCGTAACGTCCAGATCAACCGTCAGTTCGGTTTGTCCATCGACAGTTTTGAGGGTATAATTTTCGTGGGCGCCCGCCCATAATCTGGTGGCTTCACTGTCGTAGTCTTCAACCCCGTTTTTGATAACACCCAGGTGTTTGAACGACATCAATTCGTTGGGCCGGTTGGCGGCAATCGAAGAAATCATTCCTTCGTGTTCTCCGCCCAGAAAGAGTACTTTACTGCCTTCTTTCCAATCCGTCTCTACCCGCGAATCTTGACTGAAAACCGCCGTCCATACCGGATAGGTCGCATCGTTCCAGAGGATATTCCACACGGTTTCCCGCGAGGCATCGATCAAAATGGTATATTCCAGCTTTTCCATGGTGTTGAATAGGGGTTTGGTATAGAACAAAGGTGACGGTTTTTTTTCGGAATCAGGAGGGGTGAAAACGACAAGTTGAGGGGTTAATTCCGACCGGTTGGCCGACTGAAAATTAAGAAGAGAGGCCATTGCAACGAATCGGTTCGAGCCATTCGGAGGTTTTGGAAAGGCTGAAAAAAGACCCATTGGAACCCTTTATCTTTTGGTATAAGTGCTTTGGGGTGGCTTTCATGCATTAATTACAAAGTAGTTTTCAGGTGTTTCATTTTTTTGCGTGCTTTGCGACATAGTATCTGCAGAGTATACTATGTCGCAAAACGTAACCTGCCCGCCGATTCATGAACTACCCCCATCCCTCCATTGAAGCCTTGCTGCAAACCTTCAAACCCGTCATTGGCGCAGATTATGACAGATACCGCAACCACGTCTATCGGGTTTTTCTGAATTGCCTTTTGCTGGATCGAGACCAAACCAACGAAGAAAAATACGCCTTGGCCGTTGTATTTCACGACATCGGCATCTGGACCAATCACACCATTGATTATTTAGACCCTTCCGTGGCACAGGCTCGGCAATACCTGACTGAAACCGGGAAACCAGAGTGGATCGAAGAAATTACGCTGATGATTTACTGGCACCACAAAATCAGTCCGTATCGCGGTAACTGCGAGAAAACCGTCGAAAACTTCCGGAAAGCGGATTGGATCGATGTGTCGCTGGGTCTGTTGACGTTCGGGGCCGACCAGCACCAGATCCGGAAAAACCGGGAGCGGCTACCCAACCGGGGTTTTCACTGGTTTCTCACCAAAGAATTAGCGAAGAATTTCTTTGGCCATCCGCTGAATCCGCTGCCCATGTTTACAAAATAAGCAGTCTCATCGGCAGCAACGACCGGTTTTAAGCCGTAGCAATCCCGAATTCCCGCAAAGCGCGGGGAAAGTTTTTTCCTTCGTGACCCGACCGGCAGAGCTTGATCAGCGCAAACCGCTGGAGCACATCCAGCCGAATCCACTGCCGGAGGGTCAGGGGCGCACAGTTGAATTCCAGGGCTTTTTCCTGGACTTCACCGGGAACCTCGCCCAGAATATCCCAGGTTGCCTCCACCGGCGGCAGTTCGCTGACGGTTTTCTGGCAACGCTCGGCCACCCGCTGAATCAGATACTGGCGGTAGTGTTCGATTTCCGATTCGGTATAACACGGCCGGATCGCCAGTTCGCGTTTTTCATCGACCCGCAGTTTCACCCATTCCGGGAGTTTCAGCTTGATCCCGCACGTGTCGAGTTTGTAGCGGACAATCATCGGAATGCAGCGAAACGTGTCGACAAAGTCGTTCTCAAAAGCAAAATACACGGGATCAACAGCCTGTGGTTTCATCGGAAAGTCGGGTTTTGGTTGATTACTTCGAGCTGAATTTCCTGGAACTCGGTTTTGGGGGCATCGCAGGTGGAACAGGTGTAGTCGTTGGGTAACTGGCTGAATGACAAGCCCGCCGGAATTCCGCGCCGTTCGTCACCGTACTGCGGATCATATACCGTAAAGCAATGCGGACACTGGTACAATCGATTGACCGCAACGGGAGCCGGTTCGGGATTTTCCGTTTCCAAACGGACGGATTTGCCCGTTTCGAGCGAACGGCGGTTGCTGAATTTCCGACACAACCGGTCGATCTGGTAAGGCAAAAACGGTTTTAACAATCCTTTCTCAAACCGGAAATAGGTTCGGCTGTTCGGGTTGAAGTTTTCGGTATAATACAGATCATACACACTGAAAAGCGCCAGTTGACCGATCCAGAGCAGGGGGCGTTTGCGTACCAGCACGGAGCCGAATACTTCGGATTTTGGGCGGGTTTGTACGCCAAAACACAGCCCGAACGTCCGCATATCGTATTTTTCGAAATACCGGATGACGTAGTTTTTCAGTTGCAGACCGTCGTCGCTGTGGTCTTCCGTTTGCCACGCCAGTTCGTTGGCGGCATGGCGCACGTTGATGTTGTGTTTGGCCAGCACATACGACCACGCACCCCGGTCTTTCTCTTCAATCCCTTTAATAATCAGTGATTTCCAAGGTGTTACGCATATCTCTCCGATGCGGGTTTTGAGGCATAATGCACAAAGATCCAGCAGAAAATCGACGGGAAACTGCTCATCCCGGCGGTACAATCCGAGCCACGACCGCTCGCCGTAGCGGTTGAACCCTTCGTAATACGGCAACGAAAACTCCGGCAGTTCGACCTCCTGCGTCGCCGGTTGGGTGATAAAGCTCGCCCGACCCGTGACGGTTTTATGCAGCATCTCCGCATCCCGGTAGTCCGATTCGCCGTCCAGCAGCGCCGTTTCAACGGCTTTGGCCAGGCGACCCAGATCGTTGGTATAGACGAGTTCCGGCCAGCGAAAAACCGTGTTGCTTTGCTTCGGGCGGACGTACAGATACCAGAAATGGGGTTCGGGGGAAGCAATAAAATTGAGATTTCCCGTAAAAAAGGGCGTAAAACTCTGGTTGGAATCCGACAGGTTTATTTTCAATCGGGGCTGCTCGTCAAACTGATCCAGAACCGTGTGATATTCACCCTCCCGCAACCACGCGCCCGTCCGAAACACGTCTTCCCCGCAATACGAACTAATGATGTTGGGATACTGATCGGTATTGATTTCGTAGGGAATCGGGTGCTTTTTCAGCTCTTTTTCCAACGCACGCAGGTCTTCGTAATGCACCGTCATGAGCAACTGCTGCCGGGCACCAAAACGAACGCTCCGAACGTTGGCACTCCGGGTCAGCGATAGCACATTCTGCAACGTCCCCGGCGAACTGATCCCGGCGGGAAGGTTGACTTTCAAGGTGTAATAATCTCTCATTTTGATGATGAACGACGAGTAATTGAGTGAATTAGTGATTGAGCGATTGAGTGAAAAATACCGCGTGAGCCACTCAATCACTCAATCACTAATTCACTCATTTTTTCCAGTATACTTCGCACTTCCGGGCGACACGAACCACAGCCGGTTCCGGCGCCGGTTTTCTGGCACAACTGCTGGAGGTCGGTGCAACCCGCCTGAATGGCGCGCTCCAGATTGCCCTGGCCGACGCTGTTGCAGGAACACACCAGTTTGCCCTCCATCGGATCGACGGCCTTGCTGGCCCGCAGCAGTTGCAGGCGTTTTTCCGACAATTCCGTTCCCTTGGCAATCAGGTCGCGGAACTCCGCAAATTCGTTCTTGTCGCCAATCAAAATGGCCCCCACGAGCTTGTCGCCCTGAACGATGCATTTTTTATAATACTGTTTCGACTTGTCGATGAAAACGATTTCTTCGTAACTGGAATCATTCGGTGGCGTTTCGGCCATTCCGATGCTGCACAAATGCAGTCCTTCCATTTTGAGAATACTGATCGAAACACTGCCCCGGTACGGTTTGGAAACATCCCCGGCGATGAAACCGGCGGCTATTTCGGCCTGCTGTTCGGCGGCCAGCGTAATGCCCCACATCTGACCATTCCACTGCGCCAGTTCGCCCGCGGCAAAAATGTTCGGGTCCGACGTTTGCAGGTAATCATTCACCACCACGCCCCGGTTGCAGTCGAGTCCGGCTTCCCGTGCCAGTTCGATGTTCGGCTCCGTACCGATGGCGATCACCACGACCTGACACGGTATTTTATGGCCTGATTTTAACTGAATGCCTTCCACTTTGGTGGTTCCGGCAAACGTCTGGACTTCTTCGTTGAAAAACACATCGATGCCGCGTTCTTTCAGTTCCAGATACAACAACTCACTCGCCAGCGGATCGATCTGGCGTTCCATAAACCGCCCCGCCCGCTGGATCACCGTCACCCGTACGTTAATCTGACGCAGCGAAGCCGCCAGTTCCAGACCCAATAAACCGCCCCCTACAATGGCCGTGTGCGGTTCGGCCCCGTCTTCCGGTTGCTTCAGGAAAGGCAGCAGCGAATCGGCATCGAGCCGTGACCGCATGTTGAAAATTCCCGGTAATGGCGGAACGCCCCGGGGCATAAACGCCCGGCTTCCCGTACCGAGCAGCAGTTTGTCGTAGGTGTGTTCCACGCCGTTGCTGTCGATCAGCACTTTGGCTTTCCGGTCGATGTGGACGATGCTAACACCCTTGTGAACCATGATGTTGGCATCCCCAAACTGATCCTCGCGCAACTTGACAAGTTGCTCCCACGACTGCGCCCCGCTGATGTAATCGGGCAGCAAAACCCGGTTGTAAAATGGGTAAATTTCTTTGGAAAAGACGTGAATCTCGTCGTCAGCATTCAAGGCCCGGTAGGCATTGATAAAACCCAAACCCGCCGACCCGGCGCCGATAATGACGATTTTTTCAACCGGTTTTCGGTAGGGGACCACCTCAACTGCCGAAAACTTGAAATCCGGTTCTTTCGAACGGGGATCGATGAGGGCATTCGTCAGGTTGTTGGCGCGGTTCAAATTGCTTTTCACCGAACCACCGGTCGGCATTTTGCCCCAGTGCATGGGCAGAAAACACAAACCGGGCCGCACATCCTCGGTGAGCTGGACCTTGACGCGCACCTCGCCCCGCCGACCCCGTACTTCGACCAACTGACCATCCTGAATGCCCCGCGCTTTTGCATCGTCGGGATGGATTTGCAGGAAGGGTTGCGGACTGTGCTGATTGAGTTTGGCCACCCGACCGGTTTTGGTCATCGTATGCCACTGATCGCGGATGCGCCCCGTGGTCAGCACCAGCGGAAAGTCCTCATCCGTGGGTTCTGACGCGTTTTCATCGGGAACCGCATGAATCTGTGCGCGACCATTGGCGGTATAAAACCGGTGATCGGTAAAGAGTCGTTTGGTGCCGGGGGTCGGTTTCCGGTTTTCAGTATACGGTTTTTGGTCAGCAGGCACGTCCGTCGATTTCTCGGATTCGCCCCTAAATCCCCCAAAGGGGACTTCTGCATCTGGTTTGGCTGCGTCCAAGTCCCCTTTAGGGGATTTAGGGGCATTCTCCGCCGAAAACGGCCACTGAATCGTCCGGTATTTTTTCAGCAGTTCATAACTCACGCCCGTTACATCAATGTTTGTTCCGGCCGTGAGTTGGGTGTATTCGTTATAGACTTCCGAGCAGTTCGCGTAAGTAAACGATTCGCCAAAACCCATTTTCTGCGCAAACCGCCAGAGAATTTCCGAATCCGGTAAGGCTTCGCCGGGGGCGTCGATGACTTTGGGCAGGTACGCAATTCGCCGTTCGGCGTTGGTCATCGTTCCGTCTTTTTCGAGCCAGGCGGCTGCGGGCAGCACGATATCGGCAAAACCAACGGTATCCGCGCGGTTCGAAACATCCTGCACGACGACAAAACGAGCCTTTTTCAAGGCCAGTTCAGCCGCATTGACATCCGGCATGCTCACCAGCGGATTTGTATTGATGATCCAGATGGCTTTCAGTTTATCGTCGGCCAGCGCTTCGAACATTTCCGTAGCGGTCAGGCCGGGTTTGGGCGCAATCTTGACCGGACTCTTCCAGAAGGCTTCCACCTCGGCGCGGTGGGCTGCGTTCAACACGTCGCGGTGGGCGGGGAGGCTATTGGCCAGACCACCGGTTTCGCGGCCACCCATCGCATTGGGTTGTCCCGTCAGCGAAAAAGGCCCGTTACCCGGTTTGCCAATCCGCCCCGTAATCAGGTGTAAATTGATGAGTGACAGGTTTTTATTGACGCCAATCACCGACTGGTTCAGGCCCATCGTCCAGAGCGACAGAAAGCCTTTGGAGCGGCCAATCCAGTCGGCCGCCTGCCGAATGCCTTCGGGCGAAATACCGCACAGGTCGGCAGCTTCCTCAATCGTACGCTGCATCACCTGATCGCGATAGGCCGCAAAACCGTCGGCGTGGTGGGTGATAAAGTCGATGTCGATGTCGCCGTTCTCGATCAGTACCCGACCCATCGCGTTGTTGAGCACAATGTCGGTGCCGGGGCGAAGGGGCAAATGCAGATCCGATGAGCGGGCGGTATCGGTTTTTCGGGGATCGACGCAAATGATTTTGACGTGTGGATTGGCCGCTTTGTGGGCTTCGATCCGTCGCCAGAGAATAGGGTGACACCAGGCCGGATTAGCACCCTGCACCAGAAAAACGTCGGCTTCCTCGATGTCGTCGTAGCAAACCGGCACGGAATCTTCCCCGAGCGACAGTTTGTAGCCCACCACCGCCGAACTCATGCACAGGCGGGAATTGGTATCGATGTTGTTGGAGCCAATAAAGCCTTTGATCAGCTTGTTGACCAGGTAATATTCTTCCGTCAGACACTGGCCCGACACATAAAACGCCACCGAATCCGGCCCGTATTTTTGAATGAAGGTCTTGAAAACCGCAGCCGTGCGTTCCAGCGCAGCATCCCAGCTCACCCGTTGCAGCGGCATCGACCGGTTGAGTCGCATCTGCGGATACAGCAACCGATCCGACTGATCCATTACCGTATAATGCAGATTCATCCCTTTCGAACACAGCATGCCGCGATTGGAGGGATGGTTTTTATCCCCTTCAACCGTCAGCCGTCCGTTCTGCTCCTGTTTGACCACGATTCCACAGCCAACACCACAGTAGCAACAGGTAGTTTGATGAGTCATAACTAAAATAGTTATGAGTTATGAGTTAAGAATGTAAGAGTTTGGCTGACGCATTTAACTTTTAATTCTTAACTCATAACTCTTAATTCTTAATTCCTAAGCGGTTTGCAATTCAGTTTCGGCGGTTTTTACGACGGCGGTTTTGCCGAAGTTGACGAGGAACAGCAGGAGTCCGGTCGCTGCAACAATTCCACCGATGTAGAGGAAGGCCTGTCCGTAGCTGATGGATTGCGATTTGAACAGGAAGCCCATCAGCATACCGCCAATGTTACCACCGGCACCGACCACCCCCGAAATGACCCCAACGGCTTTTGGATTGACAAATGGCACGATGGCGTAGGTGCTGCCATTGGCCATTTTCAGGAACAGCGCAAAGGTGATCATGGAAATAATGGCCATCGACAGGCTACCCGACTGTGCGAAGAGCGCAATGCCGACGCCTTCCATCAGCAGCAAACCGGCCAGTAACAGCCCTTTGCCGCGCATACCGTATTGGTTTCCGACTTTGTCGGCGACGATTCCGCCGAGGGCGCGGGCAAAAATGTTCATGAACCCGAACAGCATGGCCCAGAAACCGGCTTCGGTTTCTTTCATGTCGAAATTGTCGAAAAAGTAGAGCGACGCCACACCGTCGAAGGTGATTTCCATCCCGAAGCAGCAGGCATACGCCAGCGACAAAGCCCAGACGCGGATATCGGCGCAGGCTTTCCAGAAGCTTATTTTCTCGCCTTTTACCGTCGTACGCTGAATCTCGTCGTAGTTGCCGTTTGGCGTGTCTTTCGTGTAGCGGAAATAAACAAACGCCATGATGAGCATCAGGACGCCCGGAAAAATCATCGCCAGCCGCCAGGCTTCAGGCTTGGTGTAGCCAAAACCGATAATCGTGGCCATAATCACAGGCATGGCGAGTTGCGTGATGCCTCCGCCCAGGTTCCCCCAGCCACCGGCCACGGCATTGGCCGTTCCCTTGATTTTCGGGGCAAACATGACCGACGTGTGAAACTGCGTGATGACAAACGAGGCACCAATGACGCCAATCGCCAGACGGAACAGCAAAAATGTGGTGTAGTCATGGGCCAGGCCGACGAACATGACCGGAAAGGCACCCAGCACGAGCAAGGCCGTGTAGGTTTTACGCGGTCCCCAGGTGTCGCACAACTTTCCGACGACCAGCCGGGCAAAGATGGTGGCCGACACGGCGGCAATGATCGTGTTGCCCACTTCAGGCTTCGTCAGTCCCAGATCGGCGCGGATGGCGGGCATTAGCGGGGCCAGACCGAACCAGCCGAAAAAGCAGACAAAAAATGTCATCCAGGTGATGTGAAAGGTCTTCATCTGAATGCCTGAGAAACTGAATACGGGCAGCGTTTCGAGCGGCTTATTTGCGTGTGCGTTCATGATTTTTCGGTTTATGATTAGAGGAAAGTGGGGCGGATGTTGATCATCAAATACGCCCAGGTTCCCAGTTTATCCTTCTGATTCATGGTGTTTTGCTTGGTATATTCCAGCGAATTCGTGCCGCGCATCAGGGCGTATCCAGCTTCCAGGCTCGTGAATTTGTTCAGGCTGTAAGTGGCCGTAAAGTCGAACTCCATGCCCAGTTTCGAATCGAGTGTTGCGCCGGATGCCGCATCGGGCATTTTGTTAAACGTGGTTGCCGCCAGAGCGAAATAATGCACGTCGAGGCCCGTCGTCAGGCGTTTTCCGGCGTATTTGAACTTCAGAAACGCATCTTTCAAACCGCCGGCCGGTGCGCCCGTGCCCACGTAGAAATAATCCATGTAGCCCCAGTGTTTGTGCGGTGTGCCATAGAGCGGATCGAAACGACCGGTTTCTCCCGGTTTTGCCGTTGCAGCATTGGTGCCGGAAAGAACTTCATACCCGGGACTCACACTCAGCAAACCTTTCTGGAACGTGACGTTGGCACCGTAGTGATAGGCGTTCCGGATGCGCAAACCGTCGCGGTCTTTGCCACTTTGCAAATACCCGAAAGCCTGCCACAAAATCTGACCGGTTTTTACGGCCGAAACCGTGGCCTGTCCCGTCAACATCGCTCCGTAGGTCAGCCGGGAATGAACGCCCGGAACGTCATAACGCCGGCCATATACGTAGCCCGTTGAAGCACTGCCCAGCGAGTCGATCCGGTATTTCGAGAAATCGTCTTTAAAGACCAGCGCCGAGAATTTGGTCCCGTTAAATTTCCGCGTCAAATACGCCATTTGAAACGCCTTGAACTGCTGATTCTGGCCGTTGGTACTGACCGCATTGGCCACCACCGGCGCCCCGCCTTTTCCGACGGTGGGCAAAAAACCGCCCGGAATCGCCAGCGAAACGTTTTTGTTGGAAAGTGCCGACGCTGGTGCATTGGCGGGTGTGTAGTAGGTGCCGGTGTTGCCGAACGCATCGGAATTCTGATTAAAGCCGACGCCCAGATCCAGCGCCCAGCCGTGGTGTTGGGCTTTCAGGATGGCCGCATCGAATCGGCGGGCCTGCTGGAGCCAGTCGAGATTGCCCAGCAAGCGGACGTCGTCATACACCAGTTCCTGACGTCCGATTTTCAGGGATAACCTGTCGATGGGCTTGAATTTCAGCGTGCTATCGGCGGCATTGATGAGCGTCAGATCGGCCCAGGCTTCGTGGATCATCAGCCGGTTTCCGTCGGTGCTGTTGATACTGGAAGCGTCCTGGCCCCAGACCCGCACGTCCTGCACGGAAACGTTAAAAAGCACGCGATCCCATTTGTAACCGAACGTCAGCCGGGTGCGTTGCGACGTAAAAGCGGCCGCCCGGCTGTTTTTGGGTGCCAGATTGCCGAAACCGTCGCGCAGTTCCGTACGGGTACGAAGCTGGCCGGTCAGCGAAACCTGCGCCCGGACTTGTGTGTGAAAAAGAGTCAGCAGAAGGCATAGAAGCCCTAACCGCATGAAGTAGAGTTTCATGGCATACGTGGGTTGAAAGAAAAGAAGCGGCCGGTGCAAAAAGTAAGCAGGATACCCGAAGCGGGTAAGAGAAAGGCAACCCTCTGAAAGGACAGACCTTACGGGTGACGACGCGATTCGTTCGGTCATCCAGACCCGATAAGGTGAAGTGAAGCGATTTGCTTTACGTCGGTTTTTTCATTTTCTTTGAACCGTTTGTGTTTTACATAGACAAACCCAGTTTTGGCCGATCCAAAGGTGCCCCCACACCGGATCGGCTTTTTTACGGTTTACGGTTTTCAGTTTACCGTTTTCGGTGGCTGACGCATACCAGCTAACGCGTTTGCATGAGTGCGTCAGCCACCGAAAACGGTAAACTGAAAACCGTAAGCCCTACGCAGCGACCGACAGGCTGCGCAGGCATTCGGCCAGGTAGGCCGGATGCAGGGCAACCACTTCGCCGATCACCAGCACAGCCGGCGCCCCCACGCCATGCTCTGCTACGAGATGAGGCATTTTCCAGACCTGACCCACCACACTCTGTTCGTTGATTCGGGTTCCGTTCTGAATAACCGCCATCGGGACATGGCCCCGACCGGCCTGGCAGTAGAGTGCGCAAATCTCCGCCAGTTTATTCACGCCCATCAACACCACCACCGTCGCTTTTGACTGAACCGCCAGCCGCAGATCGTCGGACAGTTCGCCGTGGCGCGTGGTGCCGGTGATGACCCAGAAACTTTCACTGACCCCGCGGGAGGTAACCGGAATGCCCTGCGAAGCCGGAACCGCAATGCAACTGGAAACACCGGGAACGACATCGCACGGAATACCGTACTGCCGGACGTGTTCGTATTCCTCGTATCCGCGTCCGAATACGTACGAATCACCGCCTTTCAGCCGAACCACGTGGCCGTGTTCCTGCGCCATCCGCACAATCAAGCCGTTGATTTCCTCCTGCGTAAACGATGCCTTCCCCGCCCGTTTCCCCACGTAGGTTTTCAGCGCGTGTTTGGGTGCAAAATCCAGTAAGGAGTCATTGGCCAGATCGTCGTACAGCACAACGTCGGCTTTCTGAAGCGCCCTGATCCCTTTCAAGGTGATCAATTCGCCGTCGCCGGGACCCGCCCCCACGAGTGTAAGCTTTGGCTTCATCGCTTTGGTGTTTAGTAGTGGTGAATAGTTAAAATGTACTATTGTTAGTATTTGATAACTATTAAATTATTGGTTCAAAATTAAAGACATAATTTGGAAAAACAAGTGAATTCAATAAAAATAGGATTAAAATTTAGGTGTGGCCGAATAAAAATATAGGAAATTGAGAAAAATCAGTTTAATTTTGAATCGTATTATTTCAGGAGTGATTGGGGAATTTTACTGAAATAGTGCAAAAAATAAACGGGTTTGTTTTATAACTATAGTTACTAATAACTATGAACACAAACAAAATGAGACATGTCGTCGTCGTAGGTAATGGCATGGTGGGCTACAAATTCTGTGAAAAATTAGTAGCCAAACAAAAAAACGGGGTGCAGTTTACCCTGACGGTTTTTGGGGAAGAACCGCGTGTTGCCTACGATCGCGTCCATTTGAGTGCCTATTTCGATGGAAAAACGGCCGAAGACCTCACGATGGCACCCGAATCGTGGTATGCCGAAAACGGCATCCAACTGTATTTGACCGACCCGGTGGTGGACATCGACCGGGAGCGGAAAGAGGTCCGTTCGCACCACGGAATGGTAGTACCTTATGACTATCTGATCCTGGCCACCGGCTCCGGCGCGTTTGTACCACCCGTGGCCGGCGTCGAAAAAGACGGGGTGTTCGTATACCGCACCATCGAAGATCTGGACCTCATTCAATCGTATGCGCGCAGAGCGCGAAAAGGGGCCGTCATGGGGGGCGGTTTGCTGGGTCTGGAAGCGGCCAAAGCCCTGCTCGACCTGGGTCTGGAAACCGCCCACGTGATCGAATTTGCGCCCCGCCTGATGCCCCGGCAAATCGACGATGCGGGCTCCGGTATTCTGCAACGCCAACTCGAAGCGCTGGGCCTGAACATCCACCTCTCCAAAAGTACGCAGGAAATTACGGGCGAGGACACCATCAAAGGCATCCAGTTTGCGGATGGTAGCACGCTGGATGTCGACATGCTGATCATCTCCGCCGGGATTCGTCCGCGCGACGAACTGGCGAAAGCGACCGGTTTAGATACGCACCCGCGTGGGGGCATTGTGGTCGACAATTTCCTGCAAACCTCTGATCCATCGGTTTTTGCCATTGGCGAATGCGCCGTCGTTCACCACATGATCTACGGCCTGGTGGCACCCGGTTACGAAATGGCGGAGGTCGTGGCGTCCCGGTTGATGGGCGAGGAGAAAGAGTTCAAGCCGTTCGACATGTCGACCAAACTAAAACTGATCGGCACTGATGTCGCCAGTTTTGGTGATCCGTTCATTGCCGAACCGGCCTGCCGGACCATCGCCTACGAAAACAAAGCCAAAGGCGTTTACAAGCGCATTAATATTTCGGCCGATGGCAAAACGCTGCTGGGCGGTATCCTGGTGGGCGATGCCGATCAGTATAACATGCTGCTGCAAACCTGCAAGAATAAAACCATCCTGCCGCCCGATCCGGAAGACCTAATCCTAGGTTCGCGCGGGGGTGAAGAAGCGGGCGCGGGTGTCATGGGGTTGCCCGACGATGCGCTGATCTGTTCCTGCGAAGCCATTACCAAGGCGATGCTTTGCCACGAAATTGGCGAAAATGGTCACACGACCATCGATTCCCTCAAGAAAGCGACGAAAGCCTGCACGGGTTGTGGCGGTTGTACGCCGTTGGTGAAGGATTTGATTCAGGGCGTGCAGAAACAGCAGGGCCACTACGTCCGGAATGTGCTCTGCGAACACATTGACTACACCCGCCAGGAACTGCTGGATCTGGTGAAAATGAACAGTCTGAAAACGTTTGATGACGTGCTGGACAAGTTCGGAAAAGGCGACGGCTGCGAGGTTTGCAAACCGGCGGTGGCGTCGATTCTGGCGAGTTTGTGGAACGAAAATATTCTCGAAAAAGGCCGCGCCACCATTCAGGACTCCAACGACCGGTTTTTGGCGAACATCCAGAAAGGCGGTACCTATTCGGTCGTGCCGCGCATTCCGGGGGGCGAAATCACGCCCGACAAACTGATCGTGATTGGTCAGGTGGCCAAAAAATACGGTTTGTATACCAAAATAACCGGCGGGCAGCGCATCGACCTCTTCGGTGCCCACGTCGGCGATCTGCCCTTGATCTGGGAAGAACTGATCAATGCCGGGTTTGAAAGCGGCCACGCGTACGGGAAATCCCTGCGTACGGTGAAAAGCTGCGTCGGCAGCACCTGGTGCCGTTTCGGGGTGCAGGATTCAGTGTCGTTCGCCATCGAAGTGGAAGACCGGTACAAGGGTGTTCGTTCTCCGCACAAAATCAAGTCGGGCGTGTCGGGCTGTATCCGCGAATGTGCCGAAGCGCAAAGCAAGGATTTTGGCATCATCGCGACCGAAAAAGGCTGGAATCTATACGTCGGTGGCAATGGCGGCTCCAAACCGCAGCACGCGCAGTTGCTGGCTTCGGACGTGGATAAGAAAACCTGCATCCGCTACATTGACCGGTTCCTGATGTTTTACATTAAAACCGCCGACCCGCTGACGCGCACCGCCACCTGGATGAACAAAATGGAGGGCGGCATGACCTATCTGAAAGCCGTGGTGGTGGACGATGTGCTGGGCATTGCCGACGATCTGGAGCGCGAGATGCAGTTGCTGGTCGACACGTTCAAATGCGAATGGAAAGAAGTGGTCGACAACCCCGAACTCCGCAAGCGGTTTGCCCACTTCGTCAACGTTCCCGAGCAAAAAGACCCAACGGTAGAATTCGAATCGTTGCGGGAAATGAAACGGGCGAAGGAGTGGAAGTAATCCCCGGTGAATTTATTGGATTTATCAGCCCACGGTTTTAACCGTGGGAACAGGCGAGGTTTCAGGCCGATTATAAACCGTTTTAACGGTTTGGCCAACGCCCAAAACCGTTAAAACGGTTGCCGGAGTATCGTATACGGGTTGGTTGCCCCACGGTTAAAACCGTGGGCTATGAAAAAAATAGGGTCGTTTTCTTTTCTCCAGACGCAAAAATCATGGAAACTTTATTCGCTGAAAAAGAAGAAATTATATGGTATCTGGCCTGCCGGGCCGAGGATGTTCCAGCCGACGGCGGGGCCTGTGTCTTGATAAATGGTCACCAGATCGCCATTTACAATTTTGCTCGCCGGGGCGAATGGTACGCAACGGACAACGAATGTCCGCACCGCCAGCAGATGGCCCTTTCGCGGGGTATGATCGGTAGCCAGGGCGACGAGCCGAAAGTGGCCTGTCCGTTCCACAAAAAGACCTTTTCGCTCCAGACGGGGCAGTGCCTGAATGACGATGGCTACCAGATTATGACCTTTCCGGTGAAAGTGACCAACGGAATGGTGTATATTGGGGTAGAATAAAGACCGAATGAATCAACTCGATGAGCAGGTAGCCCGCCGGTTAACCCGGTTTTATGTCCTGGCGTTAACGTGCATTGCCGTGTTATCGCTGAGCGGGCTGCTGTTTATCCGCCAGACGCTGAGCGATCACTACGACGACAGCCGGGTGGTGAACGTGGCGGGTCGGCAACGCATGTTGAGCCAGCGACTGACGAAACTGGCGCTGCTTCGGACCACGGGGACACCCACAGCGGATACGGCGTCGTTTTCTGCCCTGCTGCACACCTGGAGCCAGAGCCACATTCAGTTGCGGAATGGTGATTTGCGGATGGAAAAGGCGTATGTGGTGCGTAAAAGCCGCCAGCTCGACCAAATGTTTGCGGAGATCGAGCCGGTTTTTCAGTCCATGTACAGAAATCTGGTGCGGATTGATGTCGCTTCGGCAACGCCGGAGCAGAAGAAAACCGCCCTGCAGGTTATTCTGCGCGACGAGCCTTCGTTTCTGAATCAGATGAATGCCATCGTGTTTCAGTTCGATAAAGAAAGCTTCGAACGGGTTCGGTCCCTCGAACAGATCGAGTGGGTGCTGACGGTGGCGACCCTGCTGACGTTGTTGATCGAAGGGCTGTTGATTTTTCGGCCGGTGGTGACGCATACCAAAAATGTGATTCGGAAACTGACCGAATCGGACGATGCATTGCGGGCCGTGAACGAAAGCCTGGCGGTGGCCAACACGGATCTGGAAGTGGCTAACCAACAGTTGGTTAAAACCCAGCGGGAACTTCTGCGGGCTACCGAAGAAAAATACCGTTTGCAGATTGCCGAGGAAACCGTGCGGTCGGCGGGTTTGTTGGAAGGGCAGGAGGAAGAACGGCGCCGGTTTGCACGCGAACTGCACGACGGCATCGGGCAGATGCTGACCGGCCTCAAACTGCACGCGGAAAAGCTGAAGGTTATTCCGTTTTCGGAACCCAAACACCGGCAGCGGTTCGAGGAATTGTGCGAGCTGATTTATGACGTTATTCAGACAACCCGCCAGACGTCGCACAACCTGATGCCGTCGGTGCTCGGTGACTTCGGTTTGGGCGCAACCTTGCAATTATTAGCGGAACAAACGGCCCGATCATCCGGAATTGAGGTTATCTTTGAAGGGGATCGTGATGAAAGCAGGCTGCCGCCAGCGGTGGAAATTGGCCTGTACCGGATTGCGCAGGAAGCCCTGAACAACGCCATCAAGCATGCGCAGGCCCAGAAAATCCGGATTAGCTGGCAGCGCGAGCCCCGAATTGTATTGACGGTGGAAGACAACGGAAAGGGTTTTTCCGTGAAATCGACTCCGAAATACGCAAAAGGAATTCAGCCCATCAATGGCTTGGAAAACATGCGTACCCGGGCTCGTTTGATGAACGGCGACCTGACGATTACGTCGAAATTGAAAAAAGGAACGAAAGTTGCTGTCACTTTACCAGACACTACGAACGGATGATGCCGATACGAATTCTTGTTGCCGACGACCATTCTGTGGTACGAAAAGGGGTTCGGACTTTGCTGGAAGATGAAGTTGATATTGAGGTGGTTGGCGAAGCCCCCGACGGCGACGAAGCCATCGATCTGATTCCGGTGGTGAAACCGGATGTGCTGTTTCTGGACATCACCATGCCCCGCATGTCGGGCATCGAAGCCCTGCAGATCATAACCCGCCAATACCCCAAAATCCGGATTCTGATGTTCAGTATGCACAACAACAAGGATTACATCCTGAAATCGGTGCAGTATGGAGCCGCCGGTTATTTGCAGAAAGACACCGATCGCGAGGAAATCCTGCGGGCGGTTCGGGCTGTTGTCGACGGCGAATTGTATTATCCGCCGAGCGCTTCGACGGTGATTATCAGACATTGGGTAGTGCCCGAAACGGCCACCCTAAAAGAAGACCACAGCCAGGTTTCCAAAAACCGTTCGTCCATCTGGAACAAGGTTAGCTCGCGGGAAGCCCAGATACTGACCTGTCTGACGGAAGGGATGAACAGCCAGGAAATCGCCAAAAAATTCGACATCAGCACCAATACCGTGGCCAACCAGCGCGCCAGTATTCTGAAAAAAGTGGGCGTCAAAAATACCGTCGATCTGATCCGGCTGGCGCTGGAAGAAAAATCTGGTCGGCTCAAAAATTAAGGGAATCGGGTGTAATTCGTTGATTAGTTGGGCGGTAATAACTGGAATTCACTAACCCCAATGCTGCCCGATGATTCGAGAATGACCAACCGAAACCGCTGCGCCGTGACGGGCGGAATTTCCTGCCGCCATTCGTCGCCCATCTCCCGGCCCGTCGCCAGCGTCACCCATTCGTTGCCTTTCTGATACTGCACGCTGAATCGGCTGATTTTCGGGATCAGCTCCGGGTTGTTTTTTCGCTGAAATTCCTGAAGCACGATTTGCCCAACGGGTTGCGGTTTTCCTAAATCAACCTGCAGCCAGCCGGTGCTTTCGTAATTGGCTTGGGCTTCTTTCGTCTGGTAGTGAAGCGGTTTTCCATAATTGGCCTCAAAATTGGCGTCGCTTCGACGGCCGAGCTTCCAGTAGGTCGCCTTGTTATCGTCGAAGGCGGCCCCCGCATCGTGCAGAAACGGCCCCACCGCGCTCGAAGCCGACGGTTTTTTGCCATAGGCCAGCGACCCGGTTTTCGAAAACGGCAGAATGGGAACCAGTTGCGCAGCCGGGCGGTCGAGGGTCAGGGTGATCATCGTCGCAATAGAGTCGCGCGCTGAAACCGGCACGATCAGCCGAATCTGCTCCTTATTTTGCGAAAAAGTCAGCTTCGCGCCATTGAGCAGGGCAGCCTGTTTAATCGTCGCGGGCAGGGGGGGTAACACCACTTCGCTGGTGGTTCCTGCCAGCAGGTGCAGAAAAATCCGGTTGTCTTTTTGCGTACAGACGTACTCCTGAGCGGGGGTGTAGGGGCCGCCTTTGGTGCCATAAATGGCTTCTTCCCGGGGCTTGATCCAGGCCCCAACCTCCTGCAAACGACTGGCAAACAGGGGTGGAATCTGCCCCAGGCTATCGGGGCCGACATTGAGCAGTAAGTTACCATTGCCGCCCACACACCGCAGCAACGTATGCACGACCTCTTTCGCAGCCCGGGGTTTGTCTTCAAACCGCCACGCCCACTGGTGGCCTAAATTCGTGCAGGTTTCCCAGGGGACGTTGCCGTATCCGGCCACGAAACCTTCAGGCGTAACATAATCGCCGTAGCGGCCCGGCTGGGCGTGCGACTCGTCCGGGTTGAAAGCTTCGAGCCGGTTGTCGAGGATAATACCGGGTTGCAGGCGATGCGCCAGCTCATGGACATTTTTCGGGTCGGTCGGGCAGGGCCAGCCGTCGTAATCAATCCACAACAGGCTGATTTTGCCGTAGTTGGTCAACAGTTCGGTGAGTTGCTGCAACATCCGGGTTTCAAACACGCCGTTTCGTTCCCGGTCAGGATTGCGGCAGTCGGGGTCTTTCCAGTCGCCGGGCGAAAAATACCAGCCCAACTCCAGCCCAGCTTCGTGAACGGCGTCGGCCAGTTCCTTGCAAACGTCCCGCCCAAACGGCGACGACATGATGTTGTAAGGAATGGTTTTGGTGTTCCACAAACAGAAACCGTCATGGTGTTTGGCGGTGAGCACGACGTATTTCAGGCCGCTGGCTTTCGCCAGGCGCACCCATTCTTTCGGATTGAATTGGGTGGGATTAAACCGCAGATACAGCGAATCGTACCGGCTTTTGCCGTAACCCGCCCGCGACCAGCTAATCTCTTTGCCCGTCAGCGTCGCCGGTCCCCAATGGATAAACATACCGAAGCGGTCCTGCTGCCACCACTGGAGCCGCTGGGCCTGGGGCAAGGCTTTTTGTGAAACCGCCGGGAGTGTGGTCAGGAGAAAAAACAGAGGGAGCAGGAGCCGTTTTGCAGTCATTTGTCGGAAAAGTAGGCTGTAGGAATAATCCCAAATGTACCCTAAATCCTGTTAAAGCCTACGTTTGCAGCGGTTTTATCGTTTCGCTGTTCTTCCCGAAGCCGCCGTACTGGTCCGTTCTGCCGCGCTTTTGCCCCCCAGCCCCCTAAAGGGGGAGTTTTCTCGCGCTCCAAGCTCCCCCTTTAGGGGGCTGGGGGGCAAAAGCGCGGCAGAACGGACCAACCCGGCCCTTGAGAGGGAGCCTTCAGGAGGGCAGAACGGAACAGCCGTGCCTAACACCGAATCACGGGAATATTCAAAGATGGAGCCATTCTTTAATTCCCGGTAGCTAAGAGTTCTCGATCAATTCGGGGTCAAAAACAATATTGTGTTACCGATTTGCGTAGAGTGGTAAACACCACCAGCACAATGATGACACCTCTGAAGCCCAATCGATACTATGTTGTTCAGAAAGAACCAGTTTTATTGACTGAAAAACACATCAAAGAGCTCCAGCCACCGAATGAACCCCAGCCGATCAAACTGACCAAACCGTGGCTGCTGGCCTTCGGATTTGAACCCGATAAAGCCGCGAACGTGTGGAACTTCGAAAATGCCCGCCTGGTAGCCGGCATGAACTGCTGGCTGTGTGTCAAGTCGCGCCGGTACATTCAGTTCGTCCACGAGCTCCAGGATCTGTTTGAGGAACACTTTCGCGAAACGACCCTGGTCCTCAAATCGCACAGTTTCTACATTTCCGGCCCGGTTTAACCCCGGTTTTTCCGGTCATACAAAACCCCGACACGAGCCGGGGTCTGTACGATTGTATCCTAGTATGTATGAAGTTTTGCGTTACTCATTTGTTGACTGACCTAGTCATCGTCCTCATCCGTGCTTTCGTCGGCGGCATCGCGCATCACCTGATACAGACTGACCAGGTCATCCGTAGAAAGTTCGTCCAGTTCAACGTCGCTGTCGTCGCTGAAACTCAGCGTCAGCGGATCGCTTTCGTCGTCGTTCAGGGTGATGGCGGTTATTTCCAGATCGGATTCGGTGAGGGTTAGCGGCAGAAACCGCAGATCGAAATCGGACGCATCGGCATCGTCGCCCAACTCCGTCACCACCTGCACAATGGCGTCTTTAATTGTATCACGGAAATCGTCCAGCCGGGACACGAACTCGTCGGCCGTTGGCAAAGCAGAAAAATCGGAAGTAGCCATAAAATCGAAAGTTGAGGGAGAAGTTGTCCGTTCGAATATCACGGGCCGAAGTTCCGGCGAATCCCCCAATTCCGGCCTTTTCCGAGGTTATGTTTTCGTGAAATTTTAACTGGCGACAAGAGAATAGAGACGCGGATGGAATGATGCGAATTTATGCTATTCAGGGTTATAACCGATACGAAGGGAAAATGAAGAATGAATATCGAATAACGAATGTTGAATAACGAATATCGAAAGCGGGCCGGATCTTTCTTCTCTACTTCGATATTCGTTATTCAACATTCGTTATTCGATATTTTTCTTTCTTTATATCGGTATTCTCTAACTTTTTAAAAAAATAATCTTAAAACAGAGGTTAGGTTTTCCGGAAAAGAGGCTCTTGCAGGTATAGCACCTGAAACTATGAGTAGACGGCTACCTTCGGAAGAAGCACAACAACTGTGGCAGGAATACCGGGCGGGGGATATGTATGCGCTCGCGAAGATCATGCAGAGCTATTATGCCGACCTCTTTCACTGGGGAATGCGGCTGCATGCCGACCGGGAGTTTGTGAAAGACTGCATTCAGGAGTTGTTCCTCAATCTGTGGAAACGGCAGGATTCCGTTTGTTCGGTCGACAACGTCCGGGCTTATCTGCTCGTCGTACTCAAAACCCGCGTCCTGCGGGAGCTTTCCCGGAAACACACGACGCACCAATCAACGCTTTCGGACGAATACGCGTTTTCGGTCGAGTTTTCGGCCGATGTGCAGTGGATCGAAGAAGAAAACGAGGTCTACCAGATTCGTAAACTGGAGCGTGTGATCAATCACCTGCCCGACCGTCAGAAGGAACTGATCTATCTGCGGTTTTACCAGAACCTGAGTTTCGAACAAATTGCGGATGTGATGCACCTGGGCCGCCAGTCCGTCTATAATCTGCTCCAGAAGTCCCTAACCAGCCTGCGGAAAAACTGGACCGTGCAAGGCGTCGGGTTGCTTTTTGCTCAGTTTACGGTATACAGTTTTCAGTTTACGGTAGCTGGCGCCTGCTAGCGGTGAGCCGGAATGCGTGAGCTGCCGAATACCGTAAACTGAAAACCGGATACTGAATACCGCTACACTTATGAAAAACTACGAAACCTATACCGTGGAGGATTTTATTCGGGACGAAGATTTCCAGGACTGGGTGCGGGGTCGTGGTAAGCGGGATGAGTTCTGGCGCGCTTTTCTGAAAAATTATCCCGGAAAACAGACGGCATTCCAGCAGGCCGAGCAGTTCATCCGGGCTATCAACGTGGCTCCCGAGCGACTCAGCGAAGCCGAGATCCGCAAAGAAACGGAAGCGTTTATTGACAATGCCAGTGCGTATATACCTAAACGGTACGCGGTTCTGGAGCCGGAACCGGACAAAATCCGACCCGATAATCCGGTTCGCTGGCTCCCGGCGATTGCCGCTATTTTCGTGGCGGTAATGGGGTTTGGCTGGTATTTTTTCGATAAAAAGCCGGAACAAAGGGGCGCTCAGTTGTCGGTTAATTCCGCCATTCAGTTGGTGGAAACCACCAACGATTCTCACCAATTGCTGCGGGTGGTGCTCAACGACAGTTCGGAGGTGTTGCTGAGTCCCAAAAGCCGCCTTCGATATCCGTCCCAGTTTTCCGGGAATGCCCGCATCGTGTATTTGCAGGGCGAAGGGAGTTTTTCGGTCAAGCGTCAGCGTCAGCCGTTTATGGTCTATACCGGCGAAATGATCACGCAGGTGCTCGGCACGCGTTTCGTCGTGAAAGCCTTCGATCTGGATCAGAAGATTACGGTGCAGGTGTTGTCGGGGAAGGTGTCGGTTTACAAAAAAAAACCGGAGCAGGTTCCGGATAACAAGGAAGTCAACGGGCTGATTTTGAACGCGAATCAGGCGGCTATTTTTGAGAAAAGCGATGGGAATCTGACCAAAACGCTGGTGGCCAAACCGTTGCTGATTGCGAAAAGAGCCAAAGAAATTCCCTTTGTCTATGATGAAGTTCCCCTACCAGTGATTCTGCACGAGCTGGAGAAGAGCTACGGGATTCCGATCCAGTTTGACGAGCAGTTATTCGAAAGCAGTAAGATTACCGCTATTCTGTCGAGTGAGTCACTTTATGAGAAGCTGGATTTGCTTTGCAAGGCCTCATCGGCGAGTTACGAAATAACCGATGGTCAAATTGTCATTAGCCGAAAGGGATACCGATAAAACCGTAAAAAGAATTGGCAGTGACAACGCCACTGCCAACCGGTCTATTCACTGAGTGTCGCTCGCCAAAGTAACCGCTCAGAGAAAAATGTTCCGAAATCAGAACTAGTCAACCTTAACAAAACTATGAAAAAACACCTTGCCGGACAACTCTGGTTGAAGCTTATGCGGTTTTCATTAACACAAAGTTTGGTTATGTTATCGCTGGTGGGCGTGTCGTATGCCCACACGAGTAACGCTCAGGAATACCTGAGCCGACGCCTGACGTTACACGCTGATAACCAGGATATAAAACGGGTGTTGGCGGATATTGAAAAAGCAACGGATGTGCAGTTTGTGTATAGCTCGCAGGTGATTGAGAAGCGGCAGAAGATCAGCATTCAGGCCAATAACTCAACACTGGAGGAGGTGCTGGTCAAGTATTTCAAACCGCTGCCGGTCAACTATGAACTGGTGGGCCGAAAGGTGGTTCTGTCGGCGAGTACCGCACCGGTCTACGAAACCGGCCTGGTCGATCTCATCGAAAAAGCTGCAACGCTGGCTCCCAAACGCATGGTGTCGGGCAAAGTAACCGACGAAACCGGCGCGGGCTTGCCGGGCGTGAATGTACTGATCAAAGGCACGCAGAAAGGGACCACCACCAACGCCAGTGGGGCGTTTCAACTGGATGTGCCGGATGGTTCGACGGTATTGGTTTTTAGTTATGTCGGCTACGTGAACAAAGAGTTGGCCATCGGCAATCAAACCACCATCCAGATTGCGCTGACGCCGGAAAGCAAGGCGTTGAACGAGGTGGTTGTGACGGCCTTAGGGATTAAAAAGCAGACCAAAAGCCTGGGCTACGCAACCGCAACAGTGGGTTCGGACGAAATGACGATCAACCGGACGGCAAACTTCATGAACGCCTTGCAGGGCAAAATGGCGGGGGTCAACATCACTTCGCTGGGTTCGGGACCGGCTGGCACCAGCAAAATCCGGATTCGCGGGCAGTCGTCGTTTGGCGGCAACAACTCGCCCCTAATCGTCGTCAACGGCGTACCAATCGACAACACGAACTACGGGGCGCGGGGCGACGTGTCGGACCGCGGCAGCAACCGGACGTCGGACAGTGGAGACGGCCTGAGCAGCATCAACCCCGATAACATCGAAACCATGACGGTTTTGAAGGGGGCCGCTGCTTCGGCGCTGTACGGGTCGCGCGCCAAAGACGGTGTAATCATGATCACGACCAAAACCCGGGGCAGCGGCAACGGCATTGGTCTGGAATACAACTCCAACTTTACGTCCGACACGCCCCTGGATTACACCGATTACCAGTATGAATACGGTCAGGGCGAGAACGGTGTCCGTCCGACAACGCCCTTCCCGACGTCGGGGCAGTGGAGTTTCGGGGAGAAATTCCAGCCGGGCATGACGCAGGTTTTGTTCGACAACATTACCGTTCCTTACCAGCCGGTGCGGAATCAGATCACCGATTTTTACCGGAAAGGCAGTACCTGGACGAACACGCTGACGCTATCGTCGGGGAACGAAAATGGCGGTTTTAGCCTCTCGCTTTCCAATCTGGACAATACGACCATCCTGCGCGGCTCGAACTACAACCGCAGAACCGTCAACCTGGGCTTCACCCAAACACTGGCCCAAAAACTGACGGTTTCGGGGAATATCAACTACTCCAAAGAATTCCGGAAAAATCCGCCCAACATCGCCGAACAGGATTATAGTCCGGTAATCATCTTCAACATGGCGAACTCCATGCCGTTGGATATTCTGGAAAAATACGCGTCGGATGCCAACGGCAATGAAACGGTCTGGTCGCGGTTTACGAACCGAACCAACCCGTATTTCGCCCTGAAGCGTTTCGAAAACATCAGCACCGACCGGGTTTTCGGCAACCTGACGGCCAAATACAACTTCACGAACTGGCTGTTTCTGCAAGCCCGGATCGGGCAGGATTTCTACGCCCGCGAACAGGATTACAACCTGCCGACCGGTACGCAGCGGCAACCTGCAGCGCCCGCCGGTTTTGTCAATGGGCAGTATGTGCAGGATGTCCGGCACGTCCGCGAATTGAATGCCGATTTCCTGCTGAATGCCAACAAAACCTTCGGCGTTTTTGGCATCAATGTGAATCTGGGCGGCAACCAGATGTACCGGAAAATCAGCCGCCACAACGTGCTGGTGCAGGATTTTTATGTCCGGAATTTGTATACCATCGGCAACGGCCGGCAACGCGACGCCATTTACGACTTTTCGGAACGGCAGGTGAACTCGCTCTACGGTTCGGCGGAAGTCTCGTTTAAGGATTATCTGTTCCTGAACGGAACGGTTCGCAATGACTGGTTCTCCACCTTGTCGCCCGCAAACCGGAGCATTCTTTATCCGTCCATCACCGCCAGTTTTGTGTTTTCCCAGGCTTTTGCCAGCTCGCTACCCACCTGGCTGACGTTCGGGAAAATCCGGGCGGCCTATGCGGAAGTCGGCAGTGATACCGATGTGTCGCCCTATGCCAACAACCTATTCTACGGCATCAACGCCCAGCAGTTTCCGTCGCCGAGCGGAACAGCCCAGCCCCTGGCCAGCATCAGCGGCACCACCGTTCCCAACGCCGACCTGCGCCCGATGCGGGTTTCTGAAAAAGAAGTCGGTCTGGAGTTGAGGCTGTTCAACAACAACCTGAGTCTGGATCTGACGTATTACGACAAAGTGTCGTCGGACCAGATTCTGCGCGCCCAGACCTCCGACGCGGGTGGCTATCAGACGCAGTTGATCAACGTGGGCAAAAGCAGCAACAAGGGGCTGGAAATGCTGGTGAACATTTCGCCGGTGAAACGGCCAAATTTTAACTGGAACACCACCTTCAACGCGGCTTACAACGTCACAAAAGTGCTGGATCTGGGTTCGAGCGTCAGCGACAACATGATTACCGTCGGAACCGGCGATTTCACGGGCGAACTCCGGCAGGTGGTTGGCCTGCCGATGGGCCAGCTTTTTGGCTTTGGATACCTGCGGGATGCCCAGGGTCGGCAGGTTTTCGACGCCGGAAACGGACGACCGTTACGTACACCCACGCAAATCAGTTTTGGCAGTGCGCTGCCGAAGTGGGTGGGTGGAATCACCAACAGCTTCAGCTACAAAGGCATCAACCTGTCGTTCCTGATCGACTTCAAACTGGGGCACAAGATGATTTCCGGAACCAACCACAACGCCTGGCGGCACGGTTTGCACAAGGCCACGCTGGTGGGTCGGGAGCAAAATTTTGTGATTGGTACGGGCGTCAACCCGAACGGGGAAGTCAACCAGACCAAGTCGGGGGTTCAGGCTTATTACGAAACCGTCCGTTCGCAAAACATTGCCGAAGAGTTTGTCTACAACGCCGGTTTATGGCAGTTGCGGCAGATTACGCTGGGCTACGACTTTACTAAATTTCTGCCGACCAATGCCAAGTTTATCAAAGGACTGCGGCTCAATGCCGTGGCTAACAACGTGGCCGTCATCAAGAAATGGGTGCCGAACATTCACCCCGAACAGTTCGGGTTCCCGTCTGATAACCTCGTCGGTCTCGAAGCCACCGGTTTGCCGGTTACGAGGAGCATTGGTTTTAACTTGAATGTGAAATTTTAAGGTGAGTTGTTACACAGGGTTTATCAGAGGACATCAGAGGCTATCAAAGTTTTTCTCTGATCAACCCTGATTTTCTCTGATCAACTCTGTGTACCAACTTCCCTCTCCAAACCCGATACAAAAACATGAAGAAGATACTCATAAGCCTGACCTTATTGCTGACTGCCTGCGACGACGGTTTCGATGAAATGAATGTCAACCCCATTGCCCTAACGGCGGTGGAACCGGCTTTTCAACTGAATACGGCCATCGTGTCGAGTGCACCGGGCTACGGCAACCTGAGCTATGAAACCACCATCGTGAAGCAGATGATTACGCCGTTCAGCGGCCAGGGATCGGCGGCTAATTTTAACCAGGACAACCGGGGTGTTTCGTCCGGCAACTGGAACACCTATTACCGGACCATCATCCGGGAACTGGTCGATGTCGTTGCCCAAACCAAAGATGATCCGGCCCGTGTCAATCTGTACAACATGACGCGGATCTGGAAAGCGTACGCGTTTATGGTGATCACCGACACGTACGGCGACGTCCCATACGTTCAGGCCGGAAAGAGCTATCTGGAGGGCATTGTCAAACCGGTTTACGACACCCAGGAGTCGATATATACCGATATTCTGACCGAACTGGATGCGGCTTCGGCAGCTCTGGACGCGTCGAAACCCAAAGTGGCCAGCGATGTGCTCTACGACGGTGATGTGGTCAAGTGGAAGCGGCTGGGATATTCGCTGCTGCTGCGGGGTGCCATGCGGCTTTCCAAAGTGAACCCGACCAAAGCCGCCGAATACGTGGCCAAAGCGGTGGCCGGTGGCGTGATGCAATCCAATGCCGACAACGCGATCATCCGGCATACCGCCAGTTTTACCAACCCCGTGGGCAGTCAGTTGAACGGGGGGCAGTCGGCCTTCTTTTACCTGGATCAGGAATTTGTGAATTTCCTCCAGAAAAACAACGACCCCCGCCTGGCCTCCATTGCGGTCCGGTATGTCGGTGCAACCAGCGGGGCGCAGCAGGTGGAGTCGCGGGCTAACCGGACACCGGCGGTTCAGGTTGGTGCTCCGCAGGGGTACGACAACACGACGATCGGTGCGGCTGTAACGGCCAGTAAATTAGCCAGTCTGTGGGATTACAGCCAGCTTGATAAAACCCGGATGGCTGGCCTGACCGCGCCCAGTTTTCTGGTAACCCACGCCCAGACGCAGCTTCTGCTGGCCGAAGCGGCTTTTCGGAAATGGACGACGGGCAATGCCGCCACGCTCTATGCCAATGGGATTCGGGCGCACATGCAGCAACTGGCCACGTATGGAGCCAATACCGCCGTGGCGGAAAGTGCCATTACGGCCTATCTGGACGCCAATCCGCTGGCAGCAGGCAAAGAACTGGAGCAGATCAATACGCAATACTGGGTGGCGTCGTTTCTGGTGGGTCCCGAAACCTGGGCCAATTTCCGCCGGAGCGGTTTTCCGGTTTTGACACCCAACCCCTATCCCGGCAGCGATCTGAAAACGGAGGGCTTCATTCGCCGGTTGACCTACACCGATGCGGAGTTGAACGTGAATAAAGCCAATGTCGATCAGGCCATTAGTCGACAGGGGGCCAATCTGCTGGACACGCGCATTTGGTGGGATAAGAAGTAAAGTACCCTTTTTTTCGCCTTTCCTGTACATGAAAAATCTAAAAAAACGACTGAAACAAGGCGAAACCCTCAACGGGTGCTGGTTAAATCTGGGAAGTTCACTCACGGCAGAAATTGTCGGTCAGTCCGGTTTCGACTGGGTGCTGATCGATCTCGAACACGGGGCGGGTTCGGAAAAAGACGTTTTGTATCAGTTGCAGGCGCTCGAACACACGACGGCGGGTGCCATCGTTCGGGTCGAAAGCTCTGAAAGCCAGCGTATCCACCGGGTGCTGGATATGGGCGCAGAAGGCATCATGTGTCCGAAAGTTCACAATCCTGAAGAGGCCCGAAAAGTGGTACACGGCCTGCATTATCCGCCCCACGGTGGTCGGGGTGTTGCCAAAATGGTGCGGGCGACCGGTTTTGCCGTCAACTTCCCGCAATATTACGCCGAAGCTCAGGAAACCATTCTGGGCGTGGTACAGATCGAAACCGTGGAGGTGCTGAATCACCTCGACGAAGTGGCGGCTATCGACGGCGTCGATGTGCTGTTCATCGGCCCCGCCGACCTGTCGATGGAACTCGGCATTTTCGGGCAATTCGATCATCCGCGTTTTAAGGAAGCACTGCGGGAAACGGTCAACGCGGCCCAAAAAGCCGGAAAAGCCACCGGCATTCTCTTTTTCAATCCCGATGATTACAAAATGTACCACGACTTGGGTATCCGGATGATTGCCTGCGGAGCCGACGGAACCTTCGTCGCCGACGGTGCCCGCAATCTGGCGAAAAAGCTGGATGCATTCCGGGCGGTTGAAAAAACTATTTCGCAGAGTTAAGCGGAGAAAAAAGGGAGTTAAGCGAAGAAATTAATAATAAAACTCTGCTTGACTCTCTTTTTCCTCCGCTCAACTCTGCGAAACAACTCCTTAAATCCTAAACCTGAAACTCTGAATGTCTGATCCCCTGTTAATCTTGGCCGTAGGTGTTTTTATTGTCGTCGGTGGCATCATCGGATTGAAATTGCATCCTTTTCTGGCGCTGTTGCTCGGCGCGTTCGTCGTCGCGCTGATGACGCCCGCGTCGGCCATCGAGCAGTTCGCCCTGGCGAAAGGAACCGCCCCGGCAGCCGCGCAGGCCCTAGCCAAAAAAGGCATCGGCGAGCGGATTGCCACGGAGTTTGGGGCCACCTGCGGCAAAATCGGCATCCTGATTGCGATGGCCGCCATCATCGGCAAGTGTATGCTGGAAAGCGGGGCCGCTGAGCGAATCATTCGTTCCATGCTGAAACTGACGGGCATCGGCAAAGCACCCATCGCCTTTCTGGTCAGTAGTTTTTTTATTGGGATACCGGTTTTTTTTGACACCGTTCTTTTCCTGATGATGCCGCTCGCCAAGGCCATGACCTTGCGAATTGGTAAAAATTACCTGTTGCTGGTGTTGTGCATCATGGCCGGAGCCGCGATGGCCAACTCCCTGGTTCCGCCCGCACCGGGGCCGCTGTTTCTGATCGGCGAAATGCACATTCCGATTGGCCTGATGATGATTGCCGGGACCATCGTAGGCCTTTTTACGATCACTGCCGGGTATTTCTTTGCGCTATGGGCCAACCGGAAATGGCCGATTCCGTTGCGGGATTCGCTGGATGCCAAACTGGAAGACATCAAACTGATTGCCGCCAAAGAAGACATTCACCTGCCCGGTTTGGGGGTGTCGTTGCTGCCCGTGTTGATTCCATTGGTCTTTATTTGCGCCGATACCGTGCTGAGCACGCTGGCCACACCCGGAGACGCACTGACGCAATCGGCGGTTTTGAAGGTGGTGAAGTTTTTTGGTGACAAAAATATTGCCGTCGTCACCGGCGGCATTGCGGCTTTGCTGATTCTGGCCGCCCACAAGAAAAGCGGCAAAGAAGGCTTGACGCCCTTTGTGCAGGCGGCTCTGATGAGTGGGGGCGGCATTATCCTGATCACGGCAGCGGGCGGTGCTTTTGGGGGCATGTTGCAGCAAACCGGCATCAGCACGCGGATTGCCGAGATGACCAAAGATTACCAGATGGCCCTGATTCCGCTGGCGTTTCTGATTGCCGCCGTGGTCCGAACGGCGCAGGGTTCCGCGACGGTGGCGCTGATCACGGCATCGGGAATTCTGTCGGGTATGGCGAGCAATGCGAACCTCGAATTTCATCCGGTGTATCTGGGTCTGGCCATCGGCTGCGGTTCCAAACTGGTGCCGTGGATGAACGACGCCGGTTTCTGGATCATTTGTAAACTCAGCAATTTAACCGAACAGGAGGCCCTGAAAACCATCTCGCCCCTGCTCGTAGTTATGGGCCTGACCGGTCTGATTATCATCATGATCGGCGCGCAATTGTTCCCGTTAATTTAACTAATGGTTTACGGTTTTTGGTTTTCAGTTTACGGTTGGCTGACGCACGAATACAGACGCGTCAAGTCACGCGTCAGCTACCGAAAACGGAAAACCGTAGACTGTAGACCGTTTACTTATGCAAAAAATAGGATTCATTGGCTTAGGAATCATGGGGAAACCCATGGCGTTGAACTTGATCAAAGCCGGTTATCCGGTATCGGTTCTGGAAAAAAGCAGCGCGGCTGGCGAGTTGGTTGCGGCTGGTGCAAAAGCGTTTCCGGGCAATAAAGCCCTGGCGCAAAATACGGACATCATCATTACGATGTTGCCGGATTCGCCCGATGTGGAGCAGGTCGTTTCCGGCCCGGACGGCGTTCTGGAAGGCATTCCGGCAGGTGCGTTGTTCATCGACATGTCCACGATTGCACCCAGTACGGCCCGGACTATTCATCAACAGATGCAGGAAAAAGGCGTGGAAGCACTGGATGCGCCGGTTTCAGGTGGTCAGGTGGGGGCGGTTTCGGCCTCGCTGTCGATCATGGTGGGTGGGAGCGACGCGGCCTTTCAACGCGCACTGCCGGTTTTTCAGGCGATGGGCAAAAACATCGTCCTGATCGGCGAACCGGGCGCGGGGCAAACCACCAAAGCCTGCAACCAGATGATTGTCGGCATCACCATTCAGGCCGTGGCCGAAGCGTTTACGCTGGCGAAAAAAGCCGGGGTCGATCTGGAGAAAATGCGGGACGTTCTGCTGGGCGGTTTTGCCCAGAGCCGCATTCTCGACCTGCACGGCAAACGGATGATCGAGCGCAATTTTACGCCCGGTTTTAAAATCAAATTGCACAAAAAAGACCTGGGCATTGCGCTGCAGTCGGGCGAGGAATTTTCGGTGCCGCTGAAAGCCACGGCGCTGGTCGCGGGGCAGATGCAAGCCGCTATCGAAGCCGGGAACGCCGAACTGGATCACAGCGGGATTCTATTGGAATTGGAAGAATGAAGCGAAATCTCACCTAAATCCCTTACCAACATGAAACGGAAAAGTTTTATTAAAGTCATGGCCGCCAGCTCTGTCGGAGCGGCTGCGTTTGGTGCCGAACAGGCCCGGGCGGAAGTGAAAGCCGCACCCAAAAAAGTGCTGATGAAAGTCGGCTGCCAGTCGGGCGGCACCTCCGTGGAAAACCTCGAGTTCAAGGCGCGGCATGGGGTGTTTAACCTGGATGGTGGTTCGCCCAAAACCATACCGGGCAAAGGCTGGGACCTCGACGATTCGATGAAAAAGCGGGAAGCTTGCGAAAAATACGGCATTAGCCTCGACGCCTACCACTACCCCTTGACTTCCGCCGGGATCGACAAAGTAGAATATCCGAACATCATGCTCGGGAAAAGTCCGGAGCGGGACCGCGAAATTGAAATTCTCCAGCAGATGATTCAGGTGGCCGGCAAAACCGGGATCAAAGTCCTGAACTACAACACCACGATTCTGCCGGTTTTGCGCACCGGGCGCTATACCGATCCCAAGCGCGGCAATGCCTCCTACAGCGTCTGGAATTACGAGGAAGCCCTCAAGCAAAACCACCCCAAAACCGTAGCCGGCGATGTGTCGATCGAGCAGATGTTCGAGCGCATTACGTACATGCTGGACCGGATTCTGCCGGTGGCCAAAGAATATAAAGTCAAGCTGGCCAACCACATCGCCGATCCGCCGACGCCGGTTGGCTACCGTGGCATCACCCGCTGGAACAGCCCCGACGTGTTCAAAGGAATTCAGCGGTTTGCGAAACTGTACGATAGTGAATACCACGGGTTTAACTTTTGTATCGGTTCGATTGCGGAAGGACTGAAAGATCCGAAAACCGAGATTATGCCGATTATTAAGTGGGTAGGGGAGCGAAATCAAATTTTTAACGTTCATTTGCGGAACATCAAAGGTGGCTGGAACAATTTTCAGGAAGTGTATCCCGACAATGGCGACATGAACTTCCTGCACGTGGTCCGGGCCTTGCGCGATGTCGGTTTTTCCGGAATGGTGATGCCCGATCACGTGCCGCACCACCACGATGCAGGCAGTACGCCCCAGGCTTTTTCGTTTGCCTATGGCTACATCAAAGGGCTGCTCCAGGCGGTTTCCGACGAAGTGAAGAGTTAGTTAAATGACAACAGAATCCCGCATTTCACGATGACTTTGACAACCCTTTTTCCCTACAAGGCCGGGCCAAGAATTAAGGAGATTACCGTTACACCGATTGCCGTTGTCGATCCGCCCTTGCTGAATGCCGCCGGTCTGCACGCACCGTATGCCCTCCGCACCATCGTGGAACTGGTAACGGACGACGGTATTTCGGGCATCAGCGAGATTCCGGGCAACAGCGACATCGATGCCGCTCTGGAAGCGTCAAAACCGTTGCTGATCGGACGCGACGTGTTTCAACTCCATGAAATCCGGCAGGTTCTGGTCAATCATTTCGGCACCGACACAGCCGCCCAGCGGGGCGACGCGCCCTGGGATCAGCGGAAAATGGTCCATATTTTTAGCGCCATCGAAGTCGCTTGTCTGGATATTATCGGGAAAGTAGTGGGTCGTCCGGTGGTCGATCTTCTCGGCGGCAAACTACGCGATCGGGTGCCGTTTTCGGCCTACCTGTTTTACAAATACGAAGGAGCCGGGGGCAAACTGGCGTTCGGTACCGACCCGAATGCGGAAGGCTGGGCCGCGGCCCGGCAAGCCAGTGCCCTGAATCCGGCCGAGATTGTGGCGCAGGCCAAAGCCATGTGTACCGAATTCGGATTTCAGTCGATCAAGCTGAAGGGCGGTGTTTTCGAGCCCCGGCAGGAGGTCGACGCGATGTTTGCGCTCTACGAAGCGTTTGGCCCGAATGTGCCGTTGCGGATCGATCCGAATGCGCTCTGGAAAGTCGAAACCGCCATTCAATACGGCCGGGAAATGGAGCCGATTCTGGAGTATCTCGAAGATCCGGTTCGCGGACAGGCGGCTATGGCGGAGGTTCGCAAGGCCCTGAAAACGCCCCTTGCCACGAACATGTGTACGACCTCGTTCGAAGACATTCCGAACAGCATTGCCATTGGGTCGGAGGATATTATCCTGAGCGATCACCATTTCTGGGGCGGTTTGCGGGCTTCGATGACACTGTCCGGCATTTGCGAAACCTTCGGGCGCGGGTTGTCCATGCACTCCAACAGCCACCTCGGCATTTCGCTGGCGGCCATGGTTCACCTCGGCGCGGCACTGCCGCAGGTTCCGTATGCGCTGGACACCCATTATCCGTGGCAGTCGGACGAAATCATCACCGCCGGGCGGTTTACCTTCGAGGAAGGGGCGGTTCTGGTTCCGCAGGAACCCGGTTTGGGCGTCGAACTTGACCGGGATGCCTTGGCCAGACTGCACCAAAATTACCTGGATTGCGGGTTGAAAAAACGGGACGACGAACCGGAGATGCAGAAAAAACAGCCCGGCTGGAAATTTCAGGCCGTTCGCTGGTAAATTAGAAGAACGTGAGGAGGAACGAGCCACTCCTGTCTTTGTAAGATAATTCCATTCCGGTATGCAATTAATCCAGTATCGGGATGGTTTAAGATTGCGAAGATGACTCATCACAAACTCCGCGTTCGGTTCTGGCTGGGCGTTCTCTATACCTTTCTCCTGCTACCGGCCGCCATCGGGCAGCCGGACGGGCAAACATTCAGCCACCTTAGCGTGGAAGAAGGGCTGTCGCAAAGCAGCGTGTACGCCATCGCACAGGATCCCAGCGGATTCATGTGGTTTGGCACCCGCGACGGGCTGAACCGATACGATTCCCGCCGGGTGGTGGTCTACAAAAACCAGAACGGCAATCCGCGCAGCCTGGCTTCCAATACGATCAACAGCCTGCTGGTGGATAAAAAAGGGCGGCTTTGGGTCGGCACGACGAAAGGCTTGTGTTTGTTCCGGCCCGATCAGGGTGATTTTCAGCGATTTTCGTTCAACGATTCTCAGGATTCCACCATCATCAGTCTGGCGGAAGACAGCCGGGGCAACCTCTGGGTCGCCACGTTTCACGGATTATATCGGTTGCAGGTCGGCCAATCCCGGCAGTTTGAGCCGTTGGCAAACCTGACAGAAAACCGTCGGGAGCTGAAAAACCGGCAAGTCCGAACCCTCTTTGAGGACCGTAACCGCAACCTCTGGGTTGGAACCTCCGGCGGTTTGGTGCAACTTCGGCCGATGCCTTCGGGAAAATTCCAACTGACACATCATTTCCTGGAATCCACCGATGCGGTCTATCACAACGCCTTCAACAGCATCAACGCCATGGCCGAAGACCGGGCCGGACGGCTCTGGCTGGGCACCGAACGGCACGGTATTGCGCTGTTCGACAGGCAATTAAAGCGCGTTATTTCGTGGAATACCGCACCCGGACTGGACCTGAGCACCCAAACCATCCGAACGATTCAGGCTGACGGGAAAAGCAATTTCTGGGTGGGAACCATGTCAGGCCTGCACATTGTGGCGCAGGATGGCAGCCGGTTTCGAACCCTGACCAATCAGCCCGCCGACCCCGGTTCGCTAAGCGACAACTCAGTGCGCTCCATTTTTCGCGACCGGGATGGCTCGGTCTGGGTCGGGTCTTATTACGGGGGCGTCGATCTCTACAGTCCGCTGGCCCGGCAGTTTGGGTCCTATCGCCCGATCAGTCGTGAAGGCGGAATGCCGTTTAAAATTGCGGGGCCGATGCTGCCCGCCAGCGCATCGAATCAACTCTGGCTCGGCACCGAAGACCGGGGGCTGTTTCTGCTCAATGCCGATAGAACCGTTGCCCGGCATTACGTCCACAATCCGAAAAATAACCAATCCTTGTCCAACGACAAGGTCAAATGCCTGCTGGCCGATGGGCCAAACGGCCTGTGGATCGGCACGTTGCAGGGGCTGAATTACCTGGATTTGCGCCGACAAACCATCACCCGGTATTTGCACGAACCCAACAACCCGCGTTCGTTGCCGAATGATCGCATTTACGACCTCAAACGGGATGCCGAAGGAACCCTCTGGATTGTGACAAACCTGGGCGGTTTATGCCGGTTTGAGCCTGAAACAAACGCTTTTGTGCAGATGGGACATCGGGCCGATCAACCTCATTCGCTCAGTTCCAACAACGCGATGAGTTTGCTCATCGACAGCCGACAACAGGTATGGGTCGGCACCACCAACGGCCTCAACCGGAAGGTGCCGGGTCGGGATGCTTTCGTCCGGTTTGTTCACCGCGACACCGATTCAACCTCAATCAGCAACAACCACATTACCTGTTTCCTCGAAGACCGGCAACACCGGCTTTGGATCGGTACACGCGACGGCGGTCTGAATCGGATGCTTCCCGACAACCGCACGTTCCGGCATTACACGATGGCGCAGGGGTTGCCCAGCAACACGGTTTTTGGGATTCGCGAGGATCAGCAGGGGCGCTTGTGGATCAGCACCGACAATGGCCTAGCCCAACTCGATCCCGACCAGTCGAAGATCATTTCCTACAACAAACACGACGGGCTGGTGTGCAAGGAGTTCACCTCCAATTCAACGCATCGGGACGCGAACGGCTATTTTTACTTCGGGGGCTACGATGGCATTGTCTATTTCCACCCCGACAGCATTCGCCGGAACACCGCCCTGCCCCGGCTGGCGTTCACCCAGTTGCGGCTGTTCAACGAGCCGGTCACCAGCCTTTCCTCCGCTGGCATCGACTACCAACAGGGGCTTACGTTTACGCACCAGCAGAATGTTTTTTCGCTGGATTTTGCGGCTTTCAATTACATCAATTCCTTCAAAAACCGGTATGCCTACCGGTTGAAAGGCTTCGATAAAGGCTGGAATTACGTGAATGAACCCCGCGCGATGTACATGAATCTGGCTCCCGGCGCGTATGTTCTTCAGGTAAAAGGGGCCAACAACGACGGCATCTGGAACCCCCAGCCGCTGGAACTGAGCATCACGGTTTTGCCGCCGATCTGGAAAACGGTCTGGGCATACATTCTCTATGCGCTGATTTTTGTGGGATTGCTGAGACTCTGGTCGCGGTTTAACCGAAACCGGCTTCGGCTGGCGCATGAACTGGAGGTGGAGCACATCGAAAAAGCCCGGCAGCAGGAGCTTCACCAGACCAAACTGAACTTCTTTACGGAAATTGCGCACGAAATCCGAACACCCTTAACGTTGGTGATGGGGCCGCTGGAGGTCTTGACCGCCCACCGGACCGACGATGCTTTTCTGCAAAAACAACTGGCCGTCATGCGGGGCAGTACCGACCGGTTGTTGCGGCTTTTGAACCAGCTTCTTGATTTCAGAAAGCACGAAACCGGGCACGTCCGGTTGCAAAAACGGCAGACGGATCTGGTGGTTTTTCTGGAAAGAATCACGGATTCGTTTCTGGAACACGCCCGCTCGCGTCAGGTCGTCCTGCTCACGGAGTCGGAAGTGACCGTCCTGCCGGTTTGGATCGATGCCGGAGAAATGGAGAAGGTGATCTATAACCTGCTGCTGAATGCGTTTAAATTTACCCCAGCGGGTGGCACCATTTCCGTGCGGTTGCAACAGGATTTTGGCGCGTCAGATGCCGCCAACCGGGCGGTAATAACCATTGAAGACACGGGCAGCGGCATTCCGGCAGATGAACTGGAACCTATTTTTAACCCATTTTATCAGGTAAACCGCTCCAAAACGAGGGATTCCGGCTTTGGTCTGGGATTGGCACTCAGTAAAAGCATTGTGGATCAGCACCAGGGCCAGATCACGGTCGAGAGCCGGGAGCAGGTGTGGCAAACGGCTGGTTTTACGCGCTTTACGATCACCATTCCCGTCGGTTTGCCGGGTTTGTTCGAACCCGTACTGACCGACTCACCGGCAGAACCGGACTTTCAGGTACTTCGGCCAGCGGCTTTGATCGTGGCCCAGGAAAGTGCAATGGATTTGGAAGCAGTATCGCTTTCCGGCAAAAAACTTGTTCTGGTCGTTGAAGATCAGGACGACATCCGGGCGTATATCCGGGATTTGCTGGCCGACACTGCCCAGGTGATCGAAGCGGCTGACGGACTGACGGCGTGGGAAAAAGCGTCGCAGGTGTTGCCCGATCTGATCATCACCGACGTTGCCATGCCGGTGATGGACGGTTTTGCGCTGACCCACCGCATCAAATCCGATCCGCGTACCAGCCACATTCCGGTGATTATGCTCACGGCCAAAGGCACGACGGACGATCAGTTGGTGGGGCTGCAAACCGGTGCCGACGACTACGTGACCAAGCCCTTTCACCCGGTTTTGCTACAGGCCCGCGTTCACAACCTGCTGTTGCTGCGGGAGCAGTTGCGGGCCAAATACCACCGGATTGTGACGCTGCAACCGCAAGCGCAGCAACTGGATCACCCCGACGATAAATTCCTGAACCAACTGATGACGGTTCTGGACGCTCACATCAGCGATGCCGATTTCAACGTGACCAGTCTGGTGGGCGAAATGGGCATGAGCCGCCCGGTTTTGTTCCGTAAAGTGAAAATGCTGACCGGTTTGTCGGTCATTGACCTGTTGCGAACCACGCGGCTGAAAAAGGCGGAGAACCTGCTGAAACAGAAGAAAGCCAGCGTATCTGAAATCGCCTTTGCGGTCGGCTTCAGCGATCCCCGGTATTTCAGCCGGGCTTTCCGCGCCCAGTTTGGTGTCACGCCGACGGAGTATAGCAATCAGGTGGGTGAGTCGGCTGAGGTGAGGGTTTGAAGGGATTTCACGGTAACGATCTGAACAATAGCTCTATGAACGCGCCGAAAAACGAAATGGATTAGCGGGAGTTGATGAACCATATCGAAACTTTTTTGCAAAAAGCCACGATCGGTAAAGGCTTCGCCTTACTTATCTAACCAGCCATACTAAAACCTGGGCGAATGGCCTGAAAGTCGTTAGAATTGAACCCTCGTCTGTCTGGTGAATCAGCTATTTCTTCAAAATACCCCCAAATCTGTAGCAAAATTCAGCTTTTTTGCGACAATGTTGAAGAATGGACCTTTCTTTGCAAGCTAACATCCTATCCCAACCCACCTCGTACGTTTCATGGAAAACCTTGTTAATGCCATTAATGACATTATCTGGAGTAACGCGCTGATCATCCTCTGCCTCGGAGTCGGTGTTTATTTTTCAATCATCACCCGGTTTTTGCAGGTGCGCTACCTGAAAGACATGGTTCAGTTACTGTTTGGCGGCCATTCTTCCGCGAAGGGCGTTTCGCCTTTTCAGGCCTTTGCCATTGCCATTTCGGGACGGGTCGGAACCGGAAACATTGCCGGTGTTGCCACGGCCATCGCCATGGGCGGGCCGGGCGCGGTCTTCTGGATGTGGACCATTGCCTTTTTAGGCGCAGCATCAGCCTTCATCGAAGCTACCCTGGGTCAGATTTACAAGCAGGTGAAAGACGGCCAATACCGCGGTGGCCCGGCCTATTACATCGAAAAAGGACTTGGAATTCAATGGTATGCGACGCTGTTTGCCATCGCAACGGTTCTCAGTACCGCCTTATTTTTGCCCGGCGTTCAAAGCAACAGCATTGCCATCAGTGCCCAAAATGCGTTTCAAATCCCGGTGGCCGTTACCGGTGGCATTGTAACGCTCCTGTTGAGTCTGATCATCTTCGGTGGCGTAAAGCGCATTGGGAAAGTGGCCGAAATTGTCGTTCCGTTTATGGCCGGGGCCTACATTCTGATGGCCGTTATCATTATTGTCATGAACATCACCGAAATCCCCTCGGTGATGAGTCTCATCGTTCGGTCGGCGTTTGATCTGGAACCGCTCTACAGTGGCGTTTTCGGCATGGCCGTGGCCTGGGGTGTAAAAAGAGGCATCTATTCCAATGAAGCCGGTCAGGGAACAGCCCCGCACGCAGCCGCAGCCGCCGAAACCAGCCATCCCGCCAAACAGGGACTGGTGCAGGCGTTTTCGGTGTATGTCGATACGCTGTTCGTCTGTACCGCCACCGCCTTCATGATTCTATTTACGGGGCAATACAATGTCTTGAATCCGAAAGGCGGGTTTCTGGTCGAAAACATCCCCGGCGCAGCCATTGGGGGCGAATACACGCAAATGGCCATCAACACCCACTTCCCATCGTTTGGGGGCGGTTTTGTGGCGGTATCGTTGTTTTTCTTCGCATTTACCACCATTATGGCCTACTACTACATCGCAGAAACGAATTTGAGCTACCTGGACCAGAAAAAAAACAGCAAAAGTCTGTTGCTGGCACTTCGCATTCTGATTCTGGGTGCCACCTTTTACGGGTCAGTCAAAACGGCGGCTCTGGCCTGGACGCTGGGCGACATCGGCGTAGGCATCATGGCCTGGCTTAATATCATTGCCATCATTCTCCTGCGAAAACCGGCGTTGCTGGCGCTGAAAGACTACCAGGCTCAGAAAAAAGCAGGGAAAGATCCCGTTTTCAATCCGAGGGAACTGGGTATTAAAAACGCCGATGAATGGGAGTAGTCCTGATCAGAGCGACGGGTTCCGGTTTTAGAACAGCGGTTTTTTCTCATTCAGCTTCTTCGCCCGCAACAAAGCTTCCAGGTAATAGTAATCGGCGTAAACCAGCGGCACATCCCGCTCAAACGTCTTCGCGCCCGTGCTGTGCAGGAGCAGAAAACCGTGGTTTTTTCCGACCGGTGAAGCATAACTTTTCGACAAACTGGTGATGACCTGATCGGCTTTGGCCCGGTAGCGGGCGTTGCCGGAACCGTAGGTGCTCAGTTCATACAGGGCCGAAGCCATTACGGCTGCCGCCGACACATCGCGCAGCTCGTTCGGAATGCCCGGCGCGTCATAGTCGTAATACGGCACCAGATCGGCGGGCATCCGGGGGTGATCGAGCATAAACCGGGCAATGGCTTCGGCCTGTTTCAGAAACTGCGGATCTTTGGTTTCGCGGTAACAAAGCGTATAGCCGTACAATCCCCAGGCTTGTCCGCGCGACCAGGCCGACGCGTCGTTGAAGCCCTGGTGCGTGTTTTTCTTCAAAACTTTCCCGGTCAGCGTGTCATAATCGACCACGTGAAAGGAACTGTGATCGGGGCGGTAATGGTTTTTCAGCGTCGTTTTGGCGTGCGTAACGGCAATCTTGTAGAACGTCGAATCGCCCGTCAGGCGCGTGGCCGCAAACAGCAATTCCAGATTCATCATGTTGTCGATGATCACCGGACACTGCCAGACCTCTTTGTGGTGATCCCACGACCGGATGATACCGGCCGTCGGTTTAAACCGTTTGCTCAACGATTTTGCTCCCTGAATGATGACCTCGCGGTATGCCGGATCGCGCGTCAATCGAAAACCGTTGCCGTAACTGCAATAGATTTTGAAACCCATGTCGTGCGTACCGGCATTCATCTTCTCGGCTTCGAGGTTGGCCGTGTAGAACCGGGCCTGGGTGGCCCATTCTTTTTTACCGGTAAATTCGTAGAGGTACCACAGTTCGCCGGGGAAAAAACCGCTCGTCCAGTCGCGGGCGGGAACAAGCTGCAACGCACCGGCTTCATTCAACGTTCGGGGTGAGACCAAAAGCGGTTTGTTGTTGCCCGGTTTTTTATCAGCAGCGTCTACTTCGCTCAGCATCAGCCGCGTTTGCTGTTCCGCCTGGTCGAATAGGGATTTGATTGAAGAGTTTGGTATGAAGCTAGTCAGCAGGCCCAGCAATGCCAGTAATGAGATGGTTATTTTTTTCATAGGTACGGGGAAATTAAAGCCAGATAAGAGGATTGCGAATAGGCAGGTTCCGCAGCACTTCCTCAACCTGCGGACGATGTTCCAGTTTTTGCCAGGTTGCCAGCCAGGCCGGTTGGTCGAAAACCACGGCCCCAAATACCAGAAACGGATGCGCAACCGGCCAGTCGTTCCAGTACATCACATCGGGTTTCAACGGCCATTCCGCCTTGTTCTGCACAAACGGAACCAGATAAGAAATGCCTTTCTGAATACCGCGTCCGTCGGCGGTCTGGTACGTCCAGAGGTTGTCGGTTTTGGTGGATAAAATCTGACAGATCATCGTCATGGCATCGAGGTTGAACAGCGAATACCCGTACGGTTTGGTCCGGCGAAGTTCCAGCGGAAAACTGCCGTCGGCGGCCATCTGGTCGGGGAGCAGCACGATTTTGTAGCGGTTTCGGCAGAACGCCAGCAGCGAGTCGTTGTTCGTGAGTTTGGCAAATGCCGCCACCTGCATCACCCAGCAGGTGCCGTGGTTGTTCTTCGCATTCATTTCGTCTTTGCCGTACGGATGGGTCGTCAGCCAGGTCAGGTAGTCGGCAAACCATTGGCGTACAGTCGCTACAGATCGTTTATCGCTGCTTTTGGCGGTTTCCATCACCCGCAATCCCTGCGCCACTTCCATCAGGTGAATGGTGTCGATGATGCCGATGCCCCGGCCCGTTGCCCGACCTTTGATGGCCTGGGTGTAGAGCAACGACGGATTCATGCGCGTGGCCGGATCGACAAACCAGGCGTTGAGGTGCCGGAAAGCCTGCCGGACGTAGGTTTCGTCGCGGGTAATGACGTAGGCCGACGCCAGCGCCCCTACTACCCGGCTGAAGCGGATCATGGCCTGGCGGTGGGCCACAAAATTGTCGGGGTTGGTCATGCCGTCGCGCTGGACATACGGCCCCTGCGGATTGGCGGAGTCGGGCCACCAGTAGTCACCTTCCGAAAAGAAATCGTGTTTGCCACCCGCGCTCCGGGGCGAGGTTTGCGCCGTCACGGTGATGGGCTCCTGCTGCATGGCCCAGCGGGCTTCGGCCAGAACGGCGGACTTCAACGTGGCCACAACGGCTTTCGGCGGTTTGGGCAACTGCCCATAAACCACCCCCGCCAGCCAGTGGCAGATCAAAACCGGGAAGAGGAGTAACCGTGTTTGCATCGGTATAACTTAAAAGGTACGGACTTGTCCGGCAACCCCGAAACCGGGCTGTCGTACTCGTGAAATCAGAGCAGGATCGAAAGCAAATATAGAAGAAAGGAGACGAGTACGACGATGGACCCGACTTCAGCAATGGATAGAATAAGTCTGTTTTTTCTCACAGGAATCGCTCCTACGTTTTGGAAGTGCAAGTTTAGTTACGTCCAACTTTTTCTTGATAACGTCTAGTGGTCAAATTGGTGGACAAATCGTTCAGGCCGATCAAAAACCGTTCAAAGAGGTGGACAAACCGTTCGATTTAGATTATTCCGACATTTTTTAGTCTCCTGACAATTAATATTGCTTCATGTTTAACCAATCAGCTTTGTCAACCCGATCAACTAGCATGTGGGCGTCGAGGGTACAACCTATTTTACAATTCTAAATCCTATGAAAAAAAACGGTACAAAAGCCAGCCGGTGGATCTGGTTCGCCCTGCTGGTGGGCCTGCAGTTTCCAATCCTGCTCATGGCGCAGCAAACTGCCCCGGTTTCGGGGAAAGTAACGGGAGCCAATGGGGATGCCATTCCCGGAGCCAACGTGGTTGTGAAAGGAACGACCACCGGAACCTCCACCAATGCACAGGGTACATTTAGTTTGAACGCGCCGTCCAACGGCACGCTGGTCGTTTCGTCGCTGGGGTTCACCTCGCTCGAAGTGAACATCGGTGGTCGGAGCCAGCTTACGATTACGCTGGCCGAAGATCAGAAAGCGCTGGAAGAAGTCGTGGTGGTGGGCTACGGAACGCAGCGGAAAAGTGACGTGACGGGTTCGCTGTCGTCCGTTACGGCAAAAGACATCAAGTCCGTTCCGGTGACGGGTGTCGGGCAGGCTTTGCAGGGCCGGGCCGCCGGGGTGCAGGTAACGCAGGCATCCAACGCGCCGGGTGGTGGCGTAACGATTCGGATTCGCGGGGGTAACTCCATCAATGCCGGAAACGAGCCGCTTTACGTCATCGACGGTTTTCCGGTGTATAACGAAAGCGGAGCGAACCTGAACCCGAACGACATCGAATCGATGGAAATCCTGAAAGATGCGTCGGCGACGGCCATTTACGGGTCGCGGGGTGCCAACGGGGTGGTGCTGATTACGACCAAACGCGGTAAATCAGGCCAAAACCGCATCGAATTTGAAACCTATTACGGCATTCAGCAGGTTCGCACGAAACTGCCGATGCTCAATGCAACGCAATATGCGACGCTGGTGAACGAAGCCAACACGAATGCGGGTCGTGCGCCGGTTTTTACGGATGCGCAAATCGCCGGTTTTGGCGAAGGAACCAACTGGCAGGATGAAATTTTCCGAAATGCACCGATTCAAAACTACCAGTTGACAGCGTCGGGTGGTTCGGACAAAACGCGCTATGCGGTTTCGGCCAACTACCTGAATCAACAAGGTGTTATCATCAATTCCGAGTATGACCGCGCTTCGTTCCGGTTCAATTTCGACCATAAAATCAACGACCGGTTCAACATCGGAACCAGCCTGAACGTGATCCGGAGCCGCAACAATGCCGTGCCGACGGATGCTGATGGCGGAACGGGTGGAACCGTTGTTTACAGTGCGCTGAACTTCTCGCCGACGCAGCCGGTTCGCAACCCGGACGGAACGCTGGTGGTTTTCAACACACCCGGCCGGATTCAGATCGGTAGCCCGGTGGCGCAGGCGCTGGGAACGTTCAACAAAACCGTTGGAACGCGGATGATCGGGAGTGTATTCGCCGACTACAAAATCATTCCGGGCCTAACGTTCCGGACGAGCTTCGGTGCCGATGTCAATTACTCCAAACGCAGCCTGTACCTGTCGCGAAATACCGCCACCGGTACGCAACTGAGCGGTCAGGCATCGATCATTAATACCCAATCGTCGACCTGGCTGAACGAAAACACACTGACCTACAACAAAACCTTCGGGAGTGTTCATAACCTGACGCTTCTGGCGGGTTATACCATGCAGGGAAACCGGTTCGAGAGCGTCGAAGCCCGTTCGCAGGGATTTGCCAACGACATTCTGACCTACGAAAATCTGGGTTCGGCGTCAATGGCGCTGGTTCCGGCGTCGTCGGCCAGCAACTGGCAGCTTAATTCGTACATCGGTCGGGCCAACTACGATTATGCCGGCAAATATTTGATGACCGCAACGGTTCGGGCCGATGGTTCATCCCGGTTTGGGGCCAGTAACAAATGGGCGGTTTTCCCGTCGGCTTCGGTGGCATGGCGGTTGTCGGAAGAGGATTTTCTTAAAGGTAATAACGTGATCAACGACCTGAAACTGCGGGTAAGCTACGGCTTGAGCGGAAACCAGGAAATTACGCAATACCAGTCCCTGGCGACGCTGGGAACGCAAAATGCCAACTTTAACAATACGGTTGTGATCGGCATCGGGCCGTCGCGCGTGGCCAACCCGGATTTGCGCTGGGAAACCACTGCGCAGTTCGATATTGGTGTCGATGTGGGCGTTTTGAATAACCGCATCACGCTGACGGCGGATTATTACAACAAGAAAACGACCGATCTGCTATTGTCGGTGCCGCTGCCCTTCGTTTCAGGATATGCGTCGGCTCTGCAAAATCTGGGAAGCATCCGGAATCAGGGGGTCGAACTGGGCATCAATTCCACCAATTTGACGGGTGCGTTCAAGTGGACAACGGCGTTCAACATTGCCGCCAACCGCAACGAAGTGCTGAATCTGGGCGATCAGACGGAATTTGCATCGGGCGATGCCAGTGGTCACCTCCAGCTTCCGAACTCTGGATTGGTGCGGGTGGGTGAGCAGATTGGCCTGTTCTACGGCTACAAAACGGATGGTATTTTTCAGAACCAGGCTGAAGTTGATGGATCAGCGCAGAAAACCGCCAAACCGGGCGACCGGCGTTACGTCGATCAGAACGGCGACGGTGCCATCAACGCCAGCGACCGCGTGATTCTGGGATACGCCCAGCCGAAACTCTACGGTGGGTTGACCAATACGTTCTCGTACAAAGGCGTCGAACTGAGCATTTTCATGCAGGGAACGTACGGGAACAGCATTTTCAACATCAACCGCTTTGAGCAGGAATCGTTGACCGGCGTAAGCAACCAGTCGACGGAAACGCTGAACCGCTGGACGCCGACGAATCCGAGCAACACCATTCCGCGCGCCAACGCCGTTGGTAATGCCTACGTGTTGTCGAGCCGCCAGATTGAAGATGGGTCGTATTTGCGGGTGAAAAACATCAATTTGTCGTACACCCTGCCGTCGTCGCTGGTCAGTAAAATCAAGCTGTATAACGTGAAGGTCTACGTCAGTGCGCAGAACTGGATTACGTTCACCAAGTACAGCGGTTTTGATCCAGAAGTGAACCGGTTTGGACAAAGTACGCTGAGCCAGGGCAGCGACTACGGTAGCTATCCGGGCAATAAAATGATTCTGGCCGGTCTGAACATTGGACTCTAATCCGACCTTAAACTTTTTGTAAGATCATGAAAATCAAACCTATCCTTGCTGTTGCCGCGTTGACTTTCGGGCTGGGAGCGTGTTCGCTGGAAGAAACGCCCCCGTCGTCGCTGGCTCCGGTCAATTTTTATACGAACGCCAACGATGCTACGGCGGCCGTCAATGCCGTCTATGACATTGCCAACCAGGTGGGCGACCAAAGCCGGAATTTCATCATCATGGGCGATCTGCCATCGGATGATATGGACCCTCTGCTGAACAATGCCGACCGGGTTCAGCTCTGGAGTTTCCAGACCATTCCGACCAACAGTGTGGTGACACAAAGCTGGCAGGTGATCTACCAGGGCGTCAACCGCGCCAACACCGCCATCGACCGGATTCCGGGCATTACGATGGACGAAACGCTGAAAAAGCGGCTGATCGGGGAAGCGAAATTCCTGCGGGCTTTCTACTATTTTTACCTCGTGCGCTGGTATGGCGGGGTGCCGCTGATGCTGACCGAAACCCAGTCGCTGAGTGCGGGGAAAGATGTGGCCCGGGCCAGTGCCGATGAGGTCTATACGCAAATCATCAAGGACCTGACCGAGGCCGAAACGTCGTTGCCGGACAAGTTTACCGGTGCCGATCTGGGTCGCGTTACCGCCGGGGCTGCCAAGTCGATGCTGGCGCGCGTGTACCTCACCAGGAAGGATTTCGCAAACGCGCGGGCCAAATCCAAAGAGGTGATCGACAATGCCGCTAAATATGGCTACGGTTTATTCGATAAATACATCGACGTATTCGCCATTTCGAATAAAAACGGCAAAGAGTCGGTTTTCGAGATTCAGTTTGTGGGTGGCGGCAGTGGCCAGGGCAGTGGTATGGTGACGTATTTTGCGCCGGAAAACTCGCCCATCACGGGCCGGGGTTTCGGGTCGTTCATTCCAACGATGGATCTGTATAACAGCTTCCAGACCGGAGATAAGCGCAAGGAACTGTTCCTGAATTCGTACGTAAACGGAGCGGGTCAAACTGTGAATACCTTCCAGCACTTCAACAAATACGTCGATCCGTCGGCGCGGGCGTTTGGCGATGCCAACAACAACTTCCCGATCATCCGGTATGCCGACGTGCTGCTGATGTTTGCCGAAGCCGACAATGAAATCAGTGGCCCCACGGCTGCGGCTCTGGGCGCTATCAACCCCATTCGTCGCCGGGCTTACGGTTTTCCGTTGACCGGCGCTTCGACCGCCGACTTTACGGCGGCTTTAACCAAAGAAGCCTTCCGGCAGGCGATTTGGGACGAACGGCGCTGGGAGTTCAACGCCGAAGGACACCGCTGGTTTGATCTGGTGCGGACGGGCCGGTTGGTGCCCCTGCTGAAAGCCAAAGGTAAAACCAGCATTACCGAAACGCATACGCTGTATCCGATTCCGCAGCGCGAACGGGATCTGAACCCGAATCTGACGCAGAATCCGGGGTATTGAGTCGGCTTTTATGAATTTCAAATGTAAAATGATGAATGTAGAATGATAAAGTGTTTCAATGCCGCGCACTTTTACATTTGACATTCATCATTTTACATTTGAAATTAAAAACTGCATCATTCAAAACGAATAATTCACTCCCTTTGGTAGCGCTTCCACCGCCAGTTTCATCCATTTTCCATTGATTTTGATCACGACGATGTTGTTGTCTTTATCATAGAAGATCGTTCCGTTTTCGCTGTTTTTCAACGCTTCGTAATTGACGTGTTTCGCGTCTTCGGCATAATTCGTTTCAGCATCCGCCGTCGGTTTTTCCAACAGCAGATTATCGCGCCCAATATTGCCTAAAGTCAGCGCATTGGTCATTTTTAAAGAACCGTAGAAAATCGCTTTATCCCGACTGAACAGAAACGAGTGTTGCCGGACATCGGAGCCGATTTTAAACCAGTTGTAAGCCGGTTCGTCGTGGTTATAAACCGTACTGTAGTAGTAGAGTTCGGCGACCGGTTTTTCATCCTCAATGTGTTTATTCACCAGCATCGTAATGCGGGATTTGTCGTCTTTGGCGTAACCTTCAAACACGTGATAGCCCCAGCGTTTGCGGTTTCGTTCGTTTTCGTTGCCCCGCACCTGAATCATGTACGGCGTACTCAGAATTCCGTTGACGGTCGTATACATCGGCGTGATTCGCGGATTAAAGCCGAAATTATACCCGCGTTCTTTCCAGCGGTTCCAGGTCGTGTCGATGTCGGATGAAATCTCTACCCGTTTGAAGGCCGATTGCTCCGAACCGGGAATGAGTTTCAGGTATTCCGTACCCTTCGCAGGTGTGGAAGTTTGTGCTTTCGCGTGACTGAAAAAGAAGGTAAGGACACACAGAATGAATGCGTTTTTCATACGAAATTAAAGTTGGATGGATTGAAAACGGGATGAGAAAATGTACGTATAAGTTCGTGCCGATGGAAATTTACCGCACGTGCAGTACAATGCGACGGTAGCGGCTGAGCGCCGGTTGACCGGTATCGGTTACGGTCAGGAGCAATGAAATGGATTGGTTCCGGGCTTCCTTCGCGATCCGGCAACGCAGCCGGGGTGTTTGATCGCCCGTCAGAACAAAACCTTTCGGCAGGCTTCCGGGGTAGATTTGCCAGTTGAACCGGAGGGACTGACCATCCGGATCGGTCGAGTTACCGGCATCAAACTGTACGTCGGAACCGGAAGAAACGACTCTGGTAAGCGGTTGAAAAGCAGCGTCTCCGTCAATACGAACCTGGGGATGGTGGTTTGCTTGCCGGTACGTTCGGGTACACCACTGTAAACGGGCCTGGAAGTCGGCCTGCCAGGCGGGACGCCAGCGGTAAACCGAGGCCATATACGGCGTCGGATCGGTAGCGTAATCCGCAGTCGAATCAACCTGATCCTGGAAATAACCCGCAGGGCTTCGCTGGAACGTACCACCCCAGCCGCCCAGTTCCGGCTGCTGCGGCCTGTTCAATCCGTTGGGAACCAGGCTCAAAAAGGAGGGCGAGTCGCCTTCTTTGATCCCTTTAACCCGACCAATCCGGGAACTCCAGATGTCACCTCCGGCATAATTCGGATACAATGCGCCGAGCAGACTGCCGCTTTGCTGAATATGGGTGGCTACCCAGCCAGAATCAGCCAGCCGGGTGTTTCCGCCCCGGTACATACCCCTGAAGTTGTGGCGGTTCAGGATATAAAACAAACTGGGAAACTGCTGCCGGATCCAGGGCCCCGTGGCATCTTGATCCGCAATGGCGTGAATTCGTAGTTTACCAACAAAAGCCTTCACGGCTTTTTCGGAACGGGTTTGTTTCACCTTCCAGAGCGCCTGCGCTAAATCGGCTGTACCACCCCAGGCACACATCCAAACCGGACGTGGATCGGGGTGATCGACAACCCGGATCAGCCATTCCGAAGCTTCAGTGTCCAAACCGGCACCGACGCTCGTGGTTACCGGCACGTTCGGCCCGGCCAGCGGCTGGCCGGATTTGACCAAACCGAGCAACCGGGCGGGTGGCGGGTAAGAGCGATCGTGTTGTAAAAGTGTGGGTTGAACCTTCCCGTAGGTTTCGATAACCCGACGAATCAGATCCGGTTTCACCCGCTGGCCATGCCCCAAATTAGAAGAGGCAACCAGTCCCTCAATCTGTAATTCGTTGGTATACAACATCAATCGAATCAGCGACTGACCGTCGTCGGGTTCGCCAGTGCCAGCTTGTAGACTGGTTATATCGGTTAAAATCAGAACGCGCGGCTTGTCCGGGCCAGTGCGGGACTCCTGGAAGGGTTCCGTCCAGAAGCCACTGATTGCCAGTATGCCCCCTAAGGCGGTGATGCCGGTGATGAGCGCGAAAAATCTTTTTTTAGGCAGATGGAGCATGGTATGAGCCGCTTTTAGGGTCGCATTGATCGGAAGATCAGGACATTGAATTGATCGCACCCCGCTGTTAAAAGCATTCCGTATTTTTGTTTTACTACTTGCCCTTGTTCAGGAAACAACTGAAACACGGCCCAGGACCGGGTAGAATCCACAAGCCCACAAATCGGGCCATTAAAAAAAATCTATCGTAATATTGCGATTAATAAAATGACTAGTACCTTTGCAACATGGGACTCACCAAAACCGAAATATTTTCTGACCAGCAAAACCGCATCGCCGATCTGGCCAAAGCCTTTGCCCATCCCGCCCGGGTGGCCATTCTGCAATTGCTGATTGCGAAAAAGGCCTGTGTATGTGGCGATCTGGTGGATGAATTGCCGCTGGCGCAACCGACGGTTTCCCAGCATTTGAAAGAACTGAAACGCATTGGTCTCATCAAGGGAGAAATTGATCCGCCCCGCGTGTGCTATTGCATCAACGAAACCGTTTGGGAAGAAGCCCGGCAGACGTTTGGTACACTGCTGGATTCGTTCGCGCCCGCGACCTGTTGCTAAAACCAGCGTCGCTATTTTTTTACCTGAATCAATCGTAATATTACAATAAACAAATAAATAAGTGAACATGGAAACTGCTGAACAACTAAAAGAAATCGTGCGCCAGACCTACGGCGCTATTGCCGAAGGGGGGCAGCCTGAAGCGGCTGGCTGCGGGTGTGGTCCTACGTCGTGCTGTGGCCCCTCGAATGACGTACCCATCAACATGGCCGTTGGCTACGACGGATTGAACGGCTACGTGGCCGAAGCGGATCTGGGACTGGGCTGTGGCCTACCGACGCAATTTGCGCAGATCAAACCCGGCGACGTGGTGGTAGATCTGGGCTCAGGGGCGGGCAACGACGGTTTTGTGGCCCGGGCCGAAACCGGTGAAACCGGCCGGGTGATTGGCCTGGACATGACGCCGGCCATGATCGACCGCGCCCGCCGGAACGCTAAAACGTTGGGGTATACCAACGTTGAGTTTGTGTATGGCGACATCGAAGAAATGCCGCTGCCCGACAACCTGGCCGATGTGGTGGTAAGCAACTGCGTGATGAACCTGGTTCCCGACAAGCAGAAAGCGTTTTCCGAGACGTTCCGGATTTTGAAGCCCGGCGGTCATTTCAGCATTTCGGACATTGTGCTGAAAGGCGATTTACCTGCGGGCGTCATCAAGGATGCCGAATTGTATGCGGGCTGTGTGTCGGGCGCTATCCAGAAAGATACCTATTTGCAGATTGTTCAGGAAGCCGGTTTTACCGGGATCATCCTCCAAAAAGAACGCGAAATTGTGCTGCCCGACGAACTGCTGCAAAACTACCTGACTGCGGACGAAATTGCTGACTACCGCCAGCAGGACAAAGGTATCTACAGCGTTACGGTTTATGCCGAAAAACCTACCGCACCGGTTGTCGAATTGGCTCCGGCAGCGACTAATGCCGCTTCCTGCTGCGGACCCGACTGCTGCAATTAGTTTCTTTAATTAACGCGTTCAATGCTGAAAATGATGGCTTTATCAATTGAAAATGCCCGTCCGGAAGACCGGGAAGCCGTTATGGCGCTGTTGCAACAGGCGGAGTTACTGACCGATGATTTGCCACCCGAGATAACCGGTTTTGTGATTGCTAAAGAGCAGGAAACCGGCGTTGGCGTGGCGGGTCTGGAACACTACGGAACCGTGGCGCTGCTGCGTTCCGTAGCCGTTGATCCGCAGCACCAGGGTCGGCAAATCGCTGCGCAACTGGTTGACCGGCTGCTGGAAACCGCCAAAGCCGACGGGTTGGCCGACGTATATCTGATCACGACCACCGCCGATCGCTATTTTGAGCGGCACGGTTTTCAGCCGGTCGATCGATCGGAAGTGCCTGAAGCCATTCAGCAAACGCAGCAATTCAGTGACCTTTGTCCATCTTCAGCCATTGTGATGAAGCGAACCGTAAACGACAATGCCGCATGAACACGCCCCGACTTTCTTTTCTCGATCGGTTTTTAACGCTGTGGATTTTCCTGGCCATGCTCACCGGCGTGGGCATCGGCTACTTTTTTCCGCAGTCGGAAGGCTTCATCAACGGATTTAATTCCGGTTCGACCAACGTGCCGCTGGCCATCGGCCTGATTCTGATGATGTATCCGCCCCTGGCGAAGGTGCGGTATTCCGAATTGCCCAAAGTATTTTCCAATACCAGAATTCTGGGGCTGTCGCTGGTGCAAAACTGGATCATTGGCCCGTTGCTGATGTTTTTTCTGGCCGTGATCTTCCTGCCGGATAAACCCGACTACATGACTGGTTTGATCATGATCGGGATTGCCCGCTGCATCGCGATGGTTATTGTCTGGAACGATCTGGCGGGGGGCGACCGGCTCTACGCGGCCGGTCTGGTGGCTTTCAACAGCATTTTCCAGGTGCTGTTCTATTCACTCTATGCCTACGTTTTCATCACCGTTTTGCCGCCTTTGTTTGGTTTACAGGGCTTCACGGTCGATATCACGATTGGCGAAGTGGCGCAGAGTGTATTTATTTATTTGGGCATTCCGTTTCTGGCCGGTTTGCTGTCGCGGCTGATTCTGACGCGCGTTTTCAGCCGCCAATGGTATGAAGAGACGTTTTTACCGGCCATCAGCCCGATGACACTCATCGCCCTGCTGTTCACAATTGTGGTGATGTTCAGCCTGAAAGGAAAACTGATCGTTTCCATTCCGTTCGATGTGCTGCGGATTGCCGTTCCGCTGACGATCTATTTTGCCATCATGTTTTTCTCGGCGTTCTATCTGTCCAAACGGGCCGGTGCCGATTACACCAAATCCACCTCGCTGGCTTTCACGGCCGCCGGAAACAACTTTGAGTTGGGCATTGCCGTGGCCATTGCGGTGTTCGGCATCGACTCCGGAGCCGCTTTTGCCGCCGTCATCGGCCCACTGATCGAAGTGCCGGTGTTGATTCTGATGGTCAACTTTGCGCGTAAACAGAAGAATACATTTGGAATTTCTTCCCAAAAACCGTCCCCAAAAACCGTATGAAAATTGCCCTGTTTTCCGACATCCACGCCAACCTGCCCGCTCTGGAAGCGGTTTTAGCCGACATTGACCGCCAAAAACCGGACGCGGTGTATTGCCAGGGCGATATGGTGGGTTACAACATCTGGCCCAACGAAGTGATCGCTGAAATCCGCCGTCGGAACATTCCGACGATTGCCGGTAACTACGACTACGGCATCGGCCGCTCGTCGGACGATTGCGGGTGCGCCTACAAAACCGACGATGAAAAAGCCAACGGCAAGGTTTCGATTGCCTACACCAACAAAACCGTCGGCGACGACGAACGGGCGTATCTGCGGACTTTACCCACCCACATTCGCGTCGAGTTTGAATTGGGCAACGATCCGGAACACCTTTGGCAGCAGCAGACGCCCGTCTCACTGCTTCTCGTACACGGCAGCCCCCGGCGGGTCAACGAATACCTGTTTGAAGATCGCGGAGATCGCAGTCTGGCGCGTGTTCTGGAGGGTGCTCATGCCGATATTATGTGTTTTGGCCACACGCACAAACCGTATTACAAAGTGGTCAACGCGCTGGGCGAAGGCGAAACGCCGTATTACCGGCACGCCATCAACATTGGTTCTGTGGGCAAACCCAAAGACGGCGATCCGCGCGCGGGTTACGTTCTGCTCACGATCGAAGAAACCGCCCGGCCTGGTTCTGCCGAAGGCGTTCACGTCGAGTTTGTTCGGGTGCCGTACGATGTGGAACGGGCGGCTCTGGCCGTCGAGCAGAGTGAATTGCCGGACGTCTATGCGCAGGCTTTACGGCTGGCTCAATGAGCAAGAACGCTCGTTTCCAGTCGTATGCCTGGTGGCAAGAAGCCTGACTTACGGCAAGGAGCTGTAAATAATGGTATCCTCCCGTTAATACCGGTGCCGTTTCCCCTTGAGATCGAACAAAACGATCTCCTTTCCCGACCGGGCTTTGACCAGCCGGATGGTATTGACGTCGGTTGTATCCATCCGTTGAATGTAGTCGGCGTCTTTAGGTAAGTATAAATTGGTTAACTGGGCATCCTGAACCGAATAAGGCCAATAGGTTTTTTCCACCTCATCCCGGAAGTTCAACCGGACCGAGGGGTAAAGAATCGTATCACCCGGCGTATACAACTCCTTGATCCGTTGGGCAACCAGATAATGCGGATTGGGGCCGCGCGGTACGGTAAAGTAGGTATATTTCGGGTCACGATCTTCGTAAATCTGGCTCAGTAGCCGGGTGATGTAATAGCCCTGAAGCATGAGCACCACTCCCAGAGCGGCTTTGATGGCGGTGGGCATCCGGACGAGTTGCCGGAGCATCAGGGCCACCAGAATCACCGTATAGGGGAATGAAAAACCCGAATATCGCTGCGTGATGCCGTAGGTATGCCCATTGCGGAACGCCATCACGATCAGAAATAACGTCGGAATGACGGCCAGCAGAATGGTAAAAACAATCAGCGGTTTTTGTTCCGGGCTCGTATTCCGCCGGAGCGACAACGCCATCAGATAGAACAGCGAAGGCAACGCAGCCAACACCACCAGTTTCAGGTTGGGAACGGTGAACAGGGGCAAACCGGCCAGCAGCAGCACCGGAAACAAGAGACTGATTGCCAACGGAAGTGTTTCGCTTCGGCGGTAGCGGTACACCAGCCCGGCGGCCACCAGGCCAAACAGCAGTGCGATGGCCATGTTGCGAATGCCTAACGCGTCGATCTGACCCGCTCCGTTCGAAAAGATGAACAGATCGGCCCATACCGGCAACGCCTTTTGGGCGACATTGGCCAGCGTCGCCGGCAAAATGATCCCGAATTCGTTCTGGTAGGGACTCGTCAGGGCGACACTTCGGTAGAGCTGTGCCTGATAGGCCAGGGTCCGAAAGGTGTAGGTGCCGCCCCCGTAGATAAACCACAGCGAAACGACGGCGATACCCGCCAGGGCCGTCAGCGCAAAAGGCAACCAGCGACGCGGGGGCCGGATAAAGAGCAACGCATAGAGCCCATGACACAGAAAAACCGTTACGGTCAGGTAGTGCGAAAGAATGGCGATGACCAGCGTCAGACCGTAGCCAACATACAGCCCGGCCACCGGTTTGCCGGTTTTGTTGCGCTCCAGAATGAGCAAAAACAGATGCGTGGCCAGCAGCGTGAGCAAGAAGCTCATCGAATAATTGCGGGCCATGTGGCTGTAGGCAATAAAGAAAGGTTCGATCGCGGCCAGAAACGCACTCACCAGAGCCAGCGGTTCCGAACGAAAATGCCGACGCACAAACAGGTAGACCAACCCAACCACCAGTGTGCTGAACAGGACGGACGGAAACCGGGCCGAAAAGTCGCTCAGCCCGAAGATTTCCATCCAGACCCACAAAACCGCATAGTAGGCGGGGCTGTTGCCGATGTCGCCCCGCATGTTGGCTTCAAAAAAGTCATTCAGCGTCTTTTCTTTCCAGAACTCGCGGGGCGTAAACGTGGTTTTACCCGGCGTAAAAAAGACGTCTTTCTGGTTGGCGCCTTCCATCACGATGCCCTGTGAAATCACCAGGGTGTATTTCTCGTCGAGGTAAAGACCGTGGTTGTCAGAATGATAGACCCGTAAACCAAAAGCCAGTAACAAAACCAAAAAGATGATGACGCCGGGGCGTCTCAGTATTTCCATAAAAATAAGTTAACGTTAGACGGCTACTGTCAGACTTCCTTTTTTTGTGAACAGGAAATGATAAACTGGGCCGAGAAGACATGCTTCAGAACCGGAATCTTTTCCATGAAGGGCTGAAAAAAGTAAATTACCTTGGCGGGTCCGGTTGGAAAAAAGAAGGGGACGTAACCAACGTAGCTCCACGAATCAATTTGTCCGCCCGCATTGCGTATCCAGCGTTTTAAATCCCACTCGAAGAAGGACTGTTCTTCGTGTTCGATGTGATATTGGGAAGTTTTTTCGATGACTTTAAGTATGGGGTTGTTGCCGTTCGGTTCCATGATAATCAGGTGATCGGCGAACCGGAAAGCATTGGTGATGGCTTTTTGCTGATCGGAAAGGTGGTGGAGAACGCCCCGGATGACGGCTACATCGTATTTTTTTGCCGGAACAGGCAACTGGTCGTCCAGCAAATTAATGGTTTCAAACTTCACAGTAGGGTACTTCTTACTGGCGATCTGAATGGCCGAGTCGGCAGGATCAAAGCCGTGAACGTCCAGATGCGGAAAGTTTTCCTTGATGTTGTTGGTGTACATGCCGTCGCCACAGCCAATGTCTACCAGGGTTTTGTAATGTGGTTTGATGAGTTTGAAGATCTCGTCCGAAATCCGTTTGTTGGCGACATGCGACGAAAACTGCGCATTGGTGGTGTACAGAAAACCGCCATTTTCGTTCACATTCCGGTTGAACTCCTGGACATTTTTTTTCAGCGTCGTATTCATTATGCTAGGGGTTAGATGGAAAATAAAATCTGGTAAGAATACCGTAGGCCACCTGGAAAAGCCACAGAAGAAACACTACGGCCAACCAGGCTTGTGTTGTCAAGAGCGTTGATGATCTTTGATCGGAGGATCAGGGTGGAACAAGGTGTAGCATGGCTAAAACGAGATTTGTAGCTTTTCCTCCGCGAAATAGCCGAACGGAAAGCTAGATTGGCCAGCCGCAAAACGGCTGAACACTGCTCGAAAAAATGGAAAAAAGAGGAACTCCCCGGCACTCGATGAGGCCGCGTCAACGATCTAGCCCAGGGTTGGGGCTAGCGGAAAATCGTCGTCAGGGGGGAGTAAGTTGCAGCATAATTCTGAATGTGATCAATATCTATTGATCGGTTACTACGGCAAAAATTAAAAAGAAATTAAAAAAAGCAAGGGAAAAGATTAAAATAAGATTAAGTGGCCCTGCTGGATGTTTCTTCTTACTATTGCAGTCTATCAATTGAAAAACCGATGAAAGCGACCTTTTTGAAACACTTCCAGGATTTTTTTACATCGGGTTCGATAGGCGGTTTCCTTCTCTTTCTCTGTGTGGTCATCTCACTCGGTATCGCCAATTCGTCGCTGGGAAATTCCTTTGAAAACCTGCTGGCCACCCGGCTGGGAACGGATTGGGGCGGTCTGGATTTACAATACTCCGTTCTAATCTGGATCAACGATGGCCTGATGGCGGTCTTTTTTCTGATGGTGGGCCTGGAAATCAAAAGGGAATTGGTTGAAGGAGAACTGTCATCCGTCAAAAAGGCGGCTTTGCCCATTTTTGCGGCCATCGGTGGTGTGGCGGTTCCAGCCCTGTTTTACATGATGCTGAACCGCGGAACCGAAACCACCGTAGGCTGGGGGATTCCGATGGCAACGGACATTGCGTTTGCCCTTGCCCTCATTACCTTGTTGGGAAAACGGGTTCCGGCATCGCTGAAAATCTTTCTGACTGCCCTGGCTATTGTGGATGATCTGGTCGCCATCGTGGTCATCGCCATTTTCTACAGCACGGACCTGCATGTCAATTACCTGGCATATGCAGGGGGCGTTTTGCTGGTACTGATTATTTTCAACCGCGTGGGCGTAACAAATCTGGCTTTCTACCTGATTCCCGGCCTGTTCATTTGGTATTTTATCCACCATTCGGGCGTCCATGCCACCATCGCCGGGGTGCTTACGGCCTTTACGCTACCAACCACGCCGGATGACACCGAATCGGCACTGGAAAAACTGGAGCACATGCTGATCAAACCGGTCAATTTTGCCATTATGCCGCTGTTTGCGCTCGCCAACACTAACATCCGGTTTGAAGCTGGTATGTTGCAAGGCTTGTCGACCCCACTGGGGCTGGGCATTTTGGTAGGGCTCGTGTTGGGCAAACCCGTGGGAATTACGCTACTTTCCTGGTGCTCCGTCAAAGCGGGTTTGTGTACGTTGCCCGAAGGTGCGCGCTGGCCCCATATTATTGGGTTAGGTCTGTTGGGCGGCATCGGTTTTACGATGTCGATTTTTATCGCGCTCCTTTCGTTTGCCGGACAGCCGGTTTTTGCCGCCGGGGCTAAATTTGCCATTCTCATCGCATCAGTTTTGGCGGGTGGTTTTGGCTACATTGTTTTGAGTGCCGTAGCCCGGAAAGACGATTTTCTGGCTGCTGAAGAGTAAGTTTACGGACAAGAAAAACCCCATGGACGAATCACCGGTACGGGATCTCATTATTATCGGAGGAGGACAATCCGCTCTGGCTACGGCTTACCATTTGCAGCGTAGTGCGCTCGATTTTATCCTGGTGGATGAGCAATCGGCACCCGGTGGTGCCTGGCTGCACGGCTGGGAGTCGCTGCGGCTTTTTTCGCCGGCGGATGCCAGTTCCCTGCCCGGCTGGCTGATGCCCCGCACCGCGTCGCTGTATCCGTCGCGGCTGGACGTCATCGATTACCTTACGCAGTATGAGAAACGGTATTCGTTTCTCGTTCATCGCCCGGTTCAGGTGCAATCCGTCGAGCGTGCGGGTTCGTTGTTTCGGCTCCTGACCAACCAGGGTGAATACCGCACCCGGACGCTCGTGTGTGCCACCGGAAGCTGGAGCAATCCTTACATTCCTGCGTATCCCGGAAGCGAAAACTTTCAAGGTCGGCAACTCCATTCGGCACACTATCGCTCCCCCGCTGAATTTGCGGGGAAACGGGTGCTGGTGGTGGGCGGAGGCAACTCGGCGGCCCAGATTCTGGCAGAAGTGTCGAAAGTGGCGAATACGACCTGGATTACGTTGACCGAACCCACTTTTTTGCCGGATGAAGTCGATGGACGGTATTTGTTTCAGGCAGCCACCCAGCGGTTTCAGGCGGGGGACACCAAAACCGGAGGCAGTCTGGCCGACATCGTCATGGTCGAACCCGTGAAAGAGGCCCGCAGCCGGGGCGTTCTGCATTCCGTCCGACCCTTTACGGCACTCACCCCAACCGGGGTAATCTGGCCCGATGGAAAAACCGAAGCGGTCGATGCGGTGATCTGGTGTACCGGTTTCCGGCCCGCCCTCGCGTTTTTAGAACCGCTTGACGTGCTGACGCCGGATGGAAAGGTCGACGTAGCCGGAACGCGCTCGGTTCGGCAGCCGGGTTTGTGGCTGGTGGGCTACGGCAGTTGGACCGGTTTTGCTTCGGCAACCCTCATCGGCGTCAACCGATCCGCCCGCCAGACGGCACAGGAAGTCATCGGTTTTTTGCAAAAAGATCCGTCTCCTTAACGAAAAAACCGGAGTGGAGCCCCGGTTTTTTCGTAGAAATCCTTGATTACACCGTCGCCATTTCCTTGCGTTCGCCGATTTGCTGCCGCCACATGGCGTAATACAGTCCTTTCTGCAACAACAGATCCGCATGACGGCCCTGTTCGGCCACGTGGCCTTTTTCCAAAACAAAAATCCGGTCGGCGTGCAGAATCGTGCTCAGGCGGTGGGCAATCAGAATCGTGATGTGTTGCCGTGATCCCGAAAGCTGGCGGACGGTTTTGCCGATTTCCTCCTCCGTCAGCGAATCGAGGGCCGACGTGGCTTCGTCGAAAACCAGCAGGGTTGGACGGCGCAGCAACGCGCGGGCGATGCTCAGACGCTGTTTTTCACCCCCGGAAACTTTCACCCCGCCTTCGCCAATCACAGTATCGAGCCCCTGCGGAGCGCGACTCAAAAGCGTATCGGCTGCGGCCTGACGGAGCGCCGTGAGGCATTCGGCGTCAGTGGCATTCGGGGCTACAAAGCGCAGATTTTCGCGAATCGTACCGGCAAAAAGCTGCGTGTCCTGCGTCACAAAGCCGATTTGTTCGCGCAATTCGTCCAAGTCGACTTCGGAACTGGGGATGTTGTTGTACAGAATCCGGCCCGCCAGCGGGGGATACAGACCAACCAGCAACTTCACCAGCGTCGTCTTCCCGGAACCCGACGGCCCGACAAACGCGATGGTTTCGCCCAGTTTGACATCGAACGAAATCCCGTCGAGGGCCGGATTGTCGGCAGATAAGTGTTTGAAACGGACGTCCTCGAACGCCAGCGTTTGAATCTTTTTGATTGGGATTGGATGGGCCGGTTTTACATCGCGGGGCGTGTCGAGAATCTGCTGGAAATTAGCCAGCGATGCTTCCGTTTCCCGGTAAATGTTGATGATGTTACCCAGTTCCTGCAAGGGGCCGAAAATGGCGAAGGAGTAAATAAAGAGCGAGAAAAATTCACCCACCGTAATGCGTTGCTGCACCACCAGAAACAGCATCATCAGCATGATCGCGTTCCGCAGTAAGTTGACAAATGTGCCCTGCACAAACGACAGCGAACGGACGTACCGGACTTTTTTGAGTTCGAGTCGCAGGATTTTTTCGGTGGTCGCATTCAGCCGTTCGGTTTCCTGCTGGGCCAGCCCGAGGCTTTTCACGAGTTCGATGTTGCGCAGACTTTCGGTGGTCGAACCGGCCAAGGCTGTGGTTTCGGCCACGATGTTCTTCTGAACAACCTTTATTTTTTTGCTGAGCAACGAACTGACAAAACCGAGCAGCGGAATGGTCAGAAAATAGGCCGGAGCAATGGGCCAGTACACCGTGCTGGCGTACCACATGACGAAAATGATCCCGACTACCGATGTGAACAATACGTTGACAAACGACTGGATAAGTTTTTCCACATCCGTCCGCACCTTCTGAAGTTTGCCCAGTGTTTCGCCCGAACGCTGGTCTTCAAAAACCTGATAGGGGAGGTCGAGTGAGTGGCGCAAACCGTCGGAATACAGCCGGGCGCCGAGTCGCTGCGTGATGACGTTGACGTAATAATCCTGGAAATTTTTGGCGATGCGGCTCACCATCGCAACACCCAGTGCCTGCAAAATCAGTAATCCGGCACCATCGCTCAGGAAACTCACGAAATCCAGTCGCTGGATGGCCGAACCCGGTTTGACGACGTACTGATCGATGATTTTTCGGAAGATGTACGGATCGAGCAGCGAAAAAATCTGGTTGATGGCCGCCAATAGCAGGGCCAGAATGAGGAGTGGCCAGAAACCGCGTAAGTAGCTGTACAGTAATTTCATAAAGTAAAAGAAGAGGTTTGATTTCGACCGGGCTGCGTACGGTTTTCAAAACAGGACAACCCGTGGCGGGTCACTGCATCGTCCGCAAGCGGTTTTCCCGCTGAAACTCCTTGATGAGTTTTGTGTTCCCGGCCAGCCAGATAACATCACCCGGGAGGAAAAAGGTCGTTGAATCGGGATTTAAAATGCGCGTTCCCTTGCGTTCGATGCCCACGATGAGCCCCTGGGTTTTTTCCCGAATACCGGAATTTCGAATGCTTTGATCGATGTACGGAAACGACTCATCGACGGCAATTTTCTGAAGCGAGATTTCCTGTGCGGGCGTAGCTTCAGCCTTCTCTTTTTTAGCCGGTTCGATCAGGCTGATAAAATGTTCCAGTTGCTTGTCGGTGCCGATCACGGCAATTTTATCACCCGGAAACAGGCGTTCGTTCCGGCCCGGCACCAGCATCGTCACGCTGCCGCGCGCAATGGAAATGACGTTGACGCCGTATTTCTCCCGGAGTGCCAGCTCGGCGAGGGTAGACCCGACGCCCGGCGATTCGGCATTGACTTCGAAATAGGAAAGGTGGGCATCCCACGGCAGCAGATTCCGCCCCATGCGGTTTTCCTGGTAAATCTGGCGGGAATTGAGGTTGACCAGAAACCGCTTTTCGATCAGCTCATAAATCAACGGAAGCCGCTTGCCCAGCACGAGCCAGCCGCCGGTCAGCACAACGACGACGAAAAGCAGCAGGCTAACGGAGAAAAATTGTTGCAGCAACAGCAGCACTAGCCCCAGCCCAATGACGCCACGGGCAATCGCCAGCGTCACCAGCGGTCCCCGATACGCGCGTCGTTCGGTCCAGAGCCGGGTATAAACCGGCCGGTTGATCCGTTTCAGCACCAGTGCCCACAGGAACGGGGCCATCAGCAGAATAGACAGAAAACCGGTCAGAATATCGGCTCCCGGACTGCCGATGATTTCCTCCGCAACCAGAGGCATCAGCCAGCGGGATGCCAACAGAATGATGCCCAGAATGACGGCGGTGTTGACAATGATGATCTGAATGTGTTCGCGAAGGAGTTGATACCAGTCACTGACGCTGCCGATGGTTTGCGCCCCGGAGCTGTAAGCCGTCAGGAAGAGTTTGGTTCGCGGACTCAGTTTGCTTTCCACCCACGTACAGAGCGGACCGGACGCCTTGATCATGTAGGGCGTGGTGAAGGCCGTCAGGGCGGAAACCGCAACGGCAATGGGATACAGAAAACCGCTGGTGACTTTCAGATTCAGGCCCAGTGTGGCGATGATGAACGAAAACTCCCCGATCTGCGCCAGACTCATCCCGGTCTGGATCGACTGTTTCAGCGGCTGGCCCACCACGAGCGCACCGAGGGTAACAAAAATGGATTTGCCGAGAATAACGACAACGGTAACGATCGCAATCGGTCCAGCGTATTCGCCCAGAAGGGCCGGGTCGATCAACATACCGACCGAGACAAAAAATACCGCCCCGAACAGATCTTTGATCGAGGTCAGCAGGTGTTCGATGCGTTCGGCGTAAATGGTTCCGGCCAGAATCGAACCCATGATGAAAGCGCCCAAAGCGGGCGAAAAACCGACGCTCGTGGCGAAAACCACCATGAGCAGACACAGCGCCAGGGAGATGATCAACAGGGTTTCATCGGTGATGAATTTTCGGCCGCTTCGCAACAGGGAGGGAACGAGAAATATACCGCCCAAAAACCAGATGACCAGAAAGAACGCCAGTTTCATGATGGCAACCAGCATTTCGGCACTGAAAAACTGCTTGCTGACGGCCAGCGTAGAAAGCAGCACGAGTAATAAAACCGCCACGATGTCTTCGATTACCAGAATCCCGAAAACAATACCGGCAAACTGCTGGGTTTTGATACCCAGTTCATCGAACGCCCGGATGATGATGGTGGTGGAGGAAATGCAGACAATACCGCCCAGAAAAATGCTGTCCATGGTCGACCAGCCCAGGCACATGCCGGTGAGGTAACCCAGAAGAACCATCGCTGAAATCTCGATGACGCCCGTCATGGAAGCTGTGCCGCCGACCTTGACGAGCTTTTTGATATTAAATTCAAGCCCGAGGCTGAACAGCAGTACAATGACGCCAATGTCGGCCCAGATGCGAATGGTGGCCGGGTCGGAAATGGTCGGGAATAATGAAAACTTTGGCCCTACGAGCACTCCGGCCAGAATATAACCCAGAACGAGGGGTTGTTTAAGCCATTTGAAAAGAAGCGTCGTTACGGCTGCGGTTCCCAAAATGATCGCCAGATCAATGATCAGGTTTGGTAAATGAGCCATATCTGGAAAAAACCGTGTTTTTATCGACCTACCCTTGAAACAGCAGACGGATAAAACGAATAAAATTGCTATTCTTACAATAATACGACCTTTTTAGCCCGAATCGGATGAATCATTTGCTTAACCGTAGAAAATTTCTGGGTGTGACAGCCACTACGGGACTCTCGCTCAGCCTGCCGCACACCCTTTTTTCGATGCCCGAACCGACTCCTTTGGCGGAGGGAAAACGGGTGGGCATCATCGGTCTGGACACTTCGCACAGCACCGCTTTTACCAAAGAGCTCAACAGCCCGACTGCCGGTCCTGAACTGGATGGCTACCGCGTCGTGGCGGCTTATCCGAAAGGCAGCAATGACATCGAATCGAGCGTCAGCCGGGTGGCAGGTTATACGGAAGAAGTGAAAAAACTGGGTGTTGAAATCGTCGGTTCCATTGACGAACTGCTCCGCAAGGTGGATGTGGTGTTGCTGGAAACCAACGACGGCCGGTTGCATCTGGAGCAGGCGCTGAAAGTGTTCAAGGCCGGGAAGCGGGTGTTTATCGATAAACCGATTGCGGCTTCGCTGGCCGATACGAAAGCTATTTTTGAAGCCGCTAAAAAGGCCAACGTGCCGGTTTTTTCGGCCTCATCGCTCCGCTATATGACCAGTGCGCAGGACATCGCACAGGGAAAAACCGTCGGGAAAGTGCTGGGTGCCGACACTTATAGCCCGTCGCCCATCGAGAAAACCCACCCTGATTTGTTCTGGTACGGCATACACGGCGTCGAAACGCTTTTCACGGTGATGGGGCCGGGTTGCAAGCAGGTGAGCCGGACGCACACGAAGGATGCGGACGTGGTGGTTGGTGTCTGGAATGATGATCGGATTGGGACTTTCCGGGGAATCCGTTCCGGAAAAACCGGGTATGGCGGCACGGCATACGGCGAAAAAGGCATCGCACCCATCGGTCCCTACGAAGGCTATAAAGCCCTTTTGGTACAAATCGTAACCTTTTTCAATACCGGTAAACCGCCGGTCAGTGCCGCCGAAACGCTGGAAATTTTTGCCTTTATGGAAGCCGCCGAAGAAAGCAAACGGCAGGGCGGAGCCACCGTGACGCTGGAAAGCGTGCTGCGAAAAGTATAAAGACGGTTCTTTAGATCGTAGTCCAAAACCGTATCAAAACAAAAATACCCCGGAGGGGTAGAATGTTAATAGATACAAGAAGTTAGCGTCAAATCCAAGCTCCGGAGGAGTGTCCTCAAAGCACCATCAGGACGCTCCTCCGGAGCTTAAAAGATAAGTTTAGCTGATTGGGCTATTAACATTTTACCCCTCCGGGGTATGTTTCACAACCTATAACCCTTCAATCCATGCAATCATCGAATAAAACCCGCCGGGCGTTTATCAAAAAAACCGTGTCGGGCACAGCCGCGTTGTCGCTGGGCGGTATTCTGCCCGGTTTTAGTGCCAAAAGTTACGCCAATATTCTGGGGGCCAACGAGCGAATCAAAGTGGCCGTGATGGGCGTCAACTCGCGGGGGCTGGCGCTGGCGAGCAACTTTGCGCTTCAGAAAAACTGCGAGGTTTTGTACATCTGCGACGTCGATTCCCGGGCTGCTGATAAAGCCATTGCGACGGTGGAAGACCTGCAAAAAAGCCGTCCGAAAGCCGTTCCCGATTTTCGCAAAGCTTTGGAAGACAAGGATCTGGAAGCCCTGGTGGTGGCTGCGCCCGACCATTGGCATGCGCCGGCGGCTATTTTGGGCTGCAAAGCTGGCAAGCATGTGTACCTCGAAAAACCGTGTAGTCACAATCCGCATGAAGGCGAATTGTTGATGGCGGCCACCGAAAAATACAAACGGGTCGTGCAGATGGGCAACCAACGCCGGTCGTGGCCGAACGTAGCGAAGGCAATTCAGGAAGTGAAAGGCGGCATCATCGGTCGTCCTTATTTTGCGAAGGGCTGGTATACCAACAACCGGGCGTCGATTGGTGTCGGAAAAGAAGCCCCCGTTCCGTCGTGGCTGAACTACGATTTGTGGCAGGGCCCGGCTCCGCGCCGACCGTTCAAAGACAACCTGTTGCATTACAACTGGCACTGGTTCTGGCACTGGGGAACGGGTGAAGCGCTCAACAACGGCACCCACATGATCGACCTGATGCGTTGGGGGTTGGGCGTCGAATACCCGACGCGGGTTTCCTCCGCCGGTGGGCGGTATCGCTACAAGGATGATTGGGAAACGCCCGATACGCAGGTTATTACGCTGGAATTTGACAACAACACCAGCATCGTTTGGGAAGGGCGCAGTTGCAACGGACGCACGGTTGAAGACAACAGCGTGGGCGTCGAATTTTACGGCGAAACCGGTTCGGTTGTCATCGAAAGCGGCAATACCTACAAGGTGTATGACTTGCAGAGCAAACTGGTCAAGGATGTCAAAAACGATTTTGTCATCGATGCCCGCGACCGCATGAACCCGTCGCAGGCGCTGGATGCGATTCACATTCAGAACTTCTTCGACGGTATTCGGAAAGGCACGGCTTTGGCCGCCGAAATCAAAGGCGGACACCAGAGCACGCTGCTTTGCCAGTTGGGCAACATCGCCCTCCGGTCCGGCGAAACGCTGAACATCGACCCCAGCAACGGCCACATCAAGAACAAGGGGATTATGAAAAAATACTGGCAGCGCGACTACCAATCCGGCTGGGAACCAACGGTTTAATCACTGTTATTTACTCATTCACTCAATCGCCCATTCACTCATTGAATTAGATGAAAGCAACTCTGGCGGCTGTCGAGGTCAGTTCGTTAAGCAAGCGGGACACGCTCATTTCGATCCTGATCATCGGCCTGTTATTTTTCATATTTGGTTTTGTGACTTGGGTCAATGCGATCCTGATTCCGTATTTCAAAATCGCCTGCGAACTCACCAATTTTCAGTCGTATCTGGTCACGTTTGCGTTTTACATCTCGTATTTCGTCATGTCGGTGCCGTCGTCGTATCTGCTCAAAGCCACCGGTTTTAAGAAAGGCATGATGATCGGTTTCTGGATTATGGCGGTGGGGGCGTTCATTTTTGTCCCGGCCGCTCTGACCCGAACCTACGAGATTTTTCTGCTGGGTTTGTTTATGATCGGCGTCGGACTGGCGGTTTTGCAGACGGCGGCCAACCCGTTCATCACCATTCTGGGGCCGCAGGAGCGGGCCGCCCAGCGAATCAGCATCATGGGCATTTGCAACAAAGGGGCCGGGGTGCTGGCGCCAATTCTGTTTGCCGCCGTGATTCTGAGGGCGACCGACACCGATCTGTTTGCGCAACTGCCAGCGATGTCGGCCGTGGAGCGGAGTGCGGCCCTGGATGAGCTGGTCCGGCGGGTGATCGTGCCGTATTCGCTGATGGGCGTGGTACTGATCGGCCTGGGGTTGCTGGTGCGGTTTTCGCCTTTGCCCGAAATCGATACCGAGCAGGAAACCGCCGATGTGGCGGCTGCCAATTCCGGAAAAACCTCGATTTTCCAGTTTCCGCATTTGATCTTGGGTGCCGTGGCTATTTTTCTGCACGTGGGCAGTCAGGTCATTGCCATCGATACGGTGATTGGCTATGCCAACTCCATGGGAATCAGCCTGCTGGAAGCCAAGACGTTTCCGGCGTATACCTTAACGGCGACGATCTGCGGGTATATTCTCGGCATTTCGCTGATTCCGAAAACCATCAGTCAGGTGACGGCTTTCCGGTTTTGCACACTGTTGGGGGCGGTTTTGACGCTGCTGATCATCTACACCAGTGGTCCGGTTACGATCCTGGGTCATCAGGCCGACCGCTCAATCTGGTTCGTGGTGTTGCTGGGGCTGGCCAATTCGCTGGTTTGGGCCGGCATCTGGCCGCTGGCACTCGACGGTCTGGGGCGGTTTACCAAACTGGGCGCGGCCATCCTGATCATGGGACTCTGTGGCAACGCCATCATGCCGCTTTTCTACGGTTATTTTGCGGATTTGTACGGGGTAAAACTCGCGTATTGGGTGTTGTTTCCGTGTTACTTATATCTGGTATACTATGCATTTTGGGGGCATCGGGTAAGACGGTGGTGGGGCTAATTGATAGTGAAATCGCAGTTGAAAATTGTTCATGATGCATTTCTGATAATAGTAAATCTTGGTCTATCTTCAGGTTTGAAAAGATATGAATCTTTAAATTCTTTTTCTGTTAAACTAACCAAATTTGATAGCTCAGAAATTGTATAGCCTAATTCTTGCTCATATACTTCAATAATTTCACGAAGCAAAGTAGGCTCCTCTATCGAAATATCCAATGCCTCTGGCTCTCGTTTTATATAACCATGTTTTGCCATTTGTTGCCATAAGTAACGCGCCTGATTTGATGTTATAAACTCGCTTTTTTCTGCTTTCATAATTAGTGATCGCATGGATACATGCCAATATCTTTTTAGGTTGGCTAATGTAGCGAGGTCCAATTTTTTATTTAGGCCTTTTGTAAATTCAGATTCAGGTACTAAAAACTCAGATGCAAATCGGAATGCCTCCTCTTCAATATCGCGTGATTCTGGTAAAACTTGTAAAATATGCATAAAAAGATGACCTAACTCGTGAGCTACCGTTAGTCTACGACGGTCGCCTTTCAAATGGCGGTTGAAAAAAATGATCGGCACATTGCTGGTTGTACGCACAGCAAAACCTTCAACACCATCAACACCAAAATCAAATCCTACAACCAGAATTCCATTGTCTTCTAAAAGTTGGATTAGTTTCTTTATAGGACCTTTTGGTACATGCCATTGCTCCCGCAAAACCTTAGCTGCTCTTTCTGGAGTACCAGACGTTTCGACATTCCAGGGGAAAATGGTTGTGGATGGGAAATCGACACTACTCAATAATCTTTCGATACTCATCCGTGCTATATTCAATTTTGCCTCAACTTGTTGTACAGCTTTTGAGGGCAAAGAAATTATACGACGGAAATAGGATGTACTAATTGGATAGATATTATCCTTTTGAGCAAAAAAAGATATTGGATAATTTAATGCTTTTGCGGCCCGTTCAGCAACTTCTTCGCTGAACGGGAGTAAGCCGTTTTCAACTTTAGACATAGTCCCTTGCTTGATACCCATTGCTTCACAAAGATCTTTTTGGGTAATTCCACGAGATTCTCGCCCAAGCCTGATCATTTCAGGATTGTAATCTGTTGATTTAAATAAATATATTTGAGATTCAAGCATATTAGCTGCCTGTTTTGGGTTGATTTTGTCTCCCTAATCCCTGCTTAGCTGTGGCTCGTTTGGGTCTTTGTGTTTCTTCGGGCTCGACTGCACGTGCTGGCTGGGAGAAAGGAATAACTCCCTGATGAATAAAATCGTTTTTATCCATTCTCCAGATCGGGTGATCGTCCTTGTCACGCTTTAATATGAAGAAGTTAACCAACTCGGTCATTGATTTGTCAGGAACATACCCAGCAAACAGCATTTCTTCCGGCTCCATACCCTCAATTGGTAACTGACACGATCGAAAACTTCGGTACTGATCAGTTATTGTCTTGAATGTGTTACCGTGTCTGTCCATCATATTAAACCTTAGAATGAACCGATCTTGAATTGAAAGGTACCAAGTATTCTGACCAGGTAGAACCTTGGTCCCTTCGATCTCGTGCGTTTTAAATAGAGCATTAAGAATATCACTCATATCTGAACCAATAGAACGCCGTTTAGCTTTGTAGCCAGGTAATTTACCTGACGTAAGAGATTCTCGTTCTTGATAGATTGCCCATGCCTCTTCCACGATAGTTAGAAGCTCAGAATAGATAGACTGGAAGGCATTGATTACCTCAATTGGAGCAGTATGTGTACTATTCATAGAGTCAATTTCTTGTTTTATGTGCAAATATATAAGTTTTTTTGTAAAAATAAAGAAAAATATTCCCATTATACACTATAAAATATTCCTATAATGAATCCATCGATTTAGCTCGACGGAATGGTTTTCAGGTAGCTTATAGTAATCAGGCTTTTGAGTTATGGCTCCTTCTGCATTTCGACTACATCTCGGGCCCTTTGCATTGCAATCAGTATACTGCCCGCCTGACCGAGTTGCTCGGTTTTCCGTATAGTAAACATGCCAATACAGCCCGACTGCTCTTTCGTGCTCTGTTTGACCGTCAACCACAAGCGATCCAAAACGCCCAGCGGCTTTATGAGCAGTTTGAAGAACCTCGGAATGCCGCTCTGGAAGAATCCAGTACAACGGTTCATAAATTGGTTAAAGATCTGCGACGGTTTATTTAGGTGGTGACACTGGAAGTATGCTCAACCAAAACAGAGCCGAAGAAAATAGACCTTTCATAAAAATACAACGGCAGCTCATTTCGATTTCCTCCGCTTCCTGAGAAACCACCAAAAGGTAATTGCGACCAGCATCACCGCCAGGATTGGCAAAACAGGACCGCCTTTATAAACGATGCCGTAATAATCACCGGAGGCCGGTTCGACGGGTCTAAGTGCTTTCATGTCGATTCGTGCTGGGCTATTGCTCTGTGGCTTGCTGGTTCGATGGGCAGCGGAGATCCAATTTACAACGGTTTGGTAGAAATGACAAGTGTTGGTGGCAATGATTAGGGCTTATCTATCAATGACTTATTATTTTTTCTGGGCTGCCCCCGACGCCCAACGCCGGCATCTGCTCGGAAACCTGAAGACCGGAAAACGACGCTTCAGGGATTGCTTTTTCCGGTTGAACCCAACCGGCATTTCACCGTCGTGGTTGGGTGTTGATCTTTGTTACCGAACAACAAATATTAACAACATGAACCGAAGCATTCCCGTCCTCCTGAGCCTTGCGCTCACCCTCTTAATCGCGTCTTGCAAACACGAACAGGAGATGATAAATCCCGGTGTACCGGATTCCTCCGCAGAGCCACCGCAGCAACGCCCTGGAAAAGTGTATCCGGTGGGCAGTCCGTTGGGAACGGCAACCACTGTGACCATTGGACCGGCCGGTGGCCAGCTTACCTCCAGCGACGAACGGTTGACCATCACTGTGCCCGCCGGAGCCGTAGAAACTCCGCAAGCTTTCGGCATTCAACCCATCAGCAGCACCGGTCCGCAGGCGTTGGGCAGCGGCTTCCGGCTTTCACCACATGGTAAAACCTTTAAGAAACCGGTCACCATCAGCGTCCGGTATGACCCCACTTCCTTGTCCGGCACGGTAGCCGAAGCATTGGCGCTGGCGTATCAAAACGACAAAGGTGTTTGGATGCTGGCGGCTAAAGGCAAAGTGGATACCGTCGCCCATACGGTTAATGTCGAAACGACCCACTTCAGCGATTGGGCGATGTTGCAGCGGGCCAAATTACTACCGGAAGTAGGATTTGTGAAACCGGGTGGCAATCTGGGTCTTGAAGTGATCGTGCTGGACGACCGGGCCTTCATACCGCTCGATACCGATACCGAAGTACCCGCGCCCTATCAGTCACCCACTCAACTGGTAGATGTAAGCACCTGGAAACTGGCCGGTTCAGGCACCCTGACGCCGGCCATCTGGAAGGCTTCGTATCAGGCTCCCTCAGCCGCACCCGCCCGTAATCCGGTGGCAGTGAGCATTAAACTCAAAGGCCCGACCACCATCGACGGGAAGCTCTTCAAAGCGTTATGGCTGGTGTCGAACATTTACATTGGCGACGAAGGCATTACTTTCCGCATTAATGGCGGCAAATGGATTCATACGCTCGCGAATGCCCATATGCTGAGTAATCAGGGTTTACGGTTGCTGGAAATGACTGGCGGTGTTACGGCAGAGGGCAACAACTGGGGCGTCAATATCCACACGTACCAGCCACCGCTGGAAACCGACGAAAGTCTGGTAATTACGCTGGCCGGCATGACCATGCCATGGTCGGTTGATGCATCGGGTCCGCTGTTTCACCTGTCGGATGATAACGGCAGGGTGTACTACAAACATTTCTACGCGGTTCCCCCCGTGTTTTACCCCAGTCCGGGTGCGCTGACTTTCTACCAGTTCGGCAAGACGGGCGACTACATCGTCGGCAAGTTCGAGATGCAGAAAGCGGGGATGTACAATGACACCAAAGGTTACCTCGGCACGGCCCGCATTGAGGGCTTCTTCCGGGTCAAACGCACCCGCTGATTGAGAACACATTTTATAACAACAAATATCAACAACCATGAACATTACCTACCCCCACACGATTGAGAACGGCCAGGGCGAAAAACTGGTCTTTCTGGGCGTGACTCAGGAGCCCGACGGCGACCGGGTCGTTGGAGAAAACTTTGTGACACCCGGCAGTGGCCCGCCGATGCACGTACACTGGCTGCAGGATGAGGGTTTTACGGTGGTGAAAGGCAAAATTGGCTACCAGATTCAGGGGCAAAAAGAGCAGTATGCCGGTGAAGGCGAGTCCATCGTGTTTAAACGCGGTGAACCCCACCGGTTCTGGAATGCAGGGACCGAAATGCTTCAGTGCCGGGCCTGGATCAAGCCAGCCAATACCATTGTGTTCTTTCTCTCGGCCATCTTCGCGGCCCAGGCCAAGTCGGGCAGGAACCAGCCGGAAGCCTTCGATGCTGCCTACCTGCTGACCCGCTATGCCAGCGAATACGATATGCTGGAAATTCCCCTGTTTGTCAGGAAAGTGATGATTCCCATTACCTATGCCCTCGGAAAACTGCTGAATAAATACGAACATTTCAACGATGCCCCCGAAGCCGTGAAACCGCGTTAACCCAGCGCGTTTGGCTCATCTGCATCCACATCAGCCGGCTGCCCAATCGCAAACGCAATAACGCGGGCGATGGCAGCCGGTGGCATGTAAACTAGTCCCGATGCGACAAACTGGCTTCTAAACCAGCGACGACTCCAGTCCATCTCTAAAGCCCGAAAGTTTATTTTCCCTTCTACAGTTACTTTTTTCAAATTCACCGTCTTACTACAGGATAGGTGATCATTCTTTCGCCTGGAGAGTGGGCATACTTTGTTAGAGTTAGTACAGTTCCGGTCGGAGTTCCTGACTCCGACCGGACTTCTTTTCCGGTTTCGGTTAAAAACAGAAATTTGGGACGAAAGAATGTAGCAGTGCCACGTCCTCATTTTTTGGTTTTACTGACAACCTTCCGGCGAAATTCCTTGTCGATAAGATTAAGGAGGATTAAAAGCTGCTAAAAGCCGGGTGAAGGAAACGCTATGCGGTTTTAAGACCTTTCTCTCTTCTGATTTAAGCAACGTACAAACGCAATCCGGAAACAAACTTTCGCATGACAGCACGACTCGAAAAAGGGATAATGGAGCAATTGACGTCTAACCTGGCGAACGCAAAAAACATGAAACCCGCTGAACTGGACCAGATGATGCAGCGGATCGCGGACGCTGTCGAGAATGCTGCGGGCATTAAGGTGACGTGGAAATTACCGTCTTCAGTCCAAAAAACCACCCAGCAGGAACAACTGGATCAATTGGCCGCCCTCTATCTGGGGGTTTAGGCAGCAGAAGTCAGGAAAGCGTAGAAAAAATGGCGTGATAACATTCAACGAGCGGATCGGGTTTAAGTCAGCGTAACGTTGCCGTTTCCGAATTAAACCGGAACGTCGGCCAATCATCCGCTCCTGAGTGCCCGTTGGGTGCCTGGAATCTGTCTGTCATTTGCCTATGGTTTCCATTAATTTGTTGCTGGTTGTGCTGGGCGTGGCTGTGCTGGCCGTTGCGTTCCTGCCTTCCTTTCTCAAAGAATATCCGCTTTCATACCCTATCGTTCTGGTTGGTTTAGGCTTGTTGGTCTACGCTTTTCCACTTCCTTTGCCATCTGCCAATCCGCTTCAGTATCCGGCTTTAACAACACACTTGAGCGAATTATGCGTCATTGTAGCCCTGACGGGGACAGGGCTCAAGATTGATCGCCGGTTTTCACTAAAAAACTGGCGGATACCGTTTCGGCTGGTCTCGCTGGCCATGATCCTCACCATCGGTGCCATGGCGGTGGCAGGCTGGTACGGTGTGGCATTATCCCCGGCTTCGGCTCTGTTACTGGCGGCTTCACTGGCGCCCACGGATCCGGTGCTGGCGGGCGATGTGCAGGTTGGTGATCCGGGGGAGGGCGGTGAAGACAACGTTCGGTTTGCGCTGACGGGCGAAGCCGGCCTGAACGATGGTCTGGCCTTCCCGTTCGTATACGGAGCGATTGCCCTGTTGCCTTCCGAGGTGCCTTTGACGGACCGGTTTTGGGATTGGCTGGGCATGGACGTGGTCTACCGGCTGGGCGTCGGTTTGCTGGCGGGTTGGCTTTCAGGAAAACTCCTGGCCGTCTTCATTTTCCGGTTGCCCGAAAAAATCAGCATCAAATCATCGGTTTACGGATTTGTGGTTTTGGCGGTAACCCTGACCACCTACGGAGCCACCGAATTAATACATGGATACGGCTTTCTGGCCGTCTTCATTGCCGCCGTCACCCTCCGTAGCTACGAGCGGACCCACGAATACCACCAGCACATGCACGATTTTTCGGATCAGGTCGAACGACTTTTCATTGTCGTCATCCTCCTGTTTTTTGGTGGAGCGATAGGGCAGGGTCTGCTGGCCCAGCTCACCTGGGCGGATGCTTTGCTGGGGCTGGGCCTTCTGCTGGTGATTCGCCCCCTGGCGGGTATTCTGACGCTGGTGGGTGCCAGTGCCAGGCTTCGCGAACGGTGGGTCATTGCCGGTTTTGGAATTCGGGGCATCGGTTCTTTTTTCTACCTCGCCTTCGGATTGGAGAAAGCCCCTTTCCCGGAAGCCGAGCGGCTTTGGGCCATCGTCGGATTCGTGGTTCTCGTTTCCATTGTGGTTCACGGAATACTGGCTACGCCGGTCATGAAATGGCTCGACAAACAGAAATAAGGACTGCCTGGCGTTAGAGTTTATCCTTCCAGGCTTCCAGCCGGGTCAGAATCGCTTCGGTCGAGCCGCTGAATTTGATGATGTTTTTGTCCGGAAACTGTGTGTAAATAGCCCGGTAGATTTGACAGAATTCGATGGGGTTTTTGGTAACTAACCCGGCCAGAACGTCTTTACCCCGGTATTCCTCAATCACTTTCGCCATCCGATATCCCATAAAATAACTGGTTTCATCGAAGGCTACCGTAAAACCGATGTTGTAAAGCTCACTGAGGTTGGCGGTGGAGTCGTGAAAAGCGGAAAATAACAGGCTCTCGAATAACGCAAAATTCTGCCGCGAACGCTGCCCGTTGCGTGCATACTGTTCCTGTTGCTCTTTTGAGAAACCGCCCGGCTGTTCGATTTTTGTAAAATCACCGACCAGAGTGGCGGAGCCTTCGGTCCACAGATTGGCCAGGAGCGTATAGGCATTGTCAATATTCTTTGGCGGATTCACTGCGGTCTTTCCGTTCGTGCGATGGCGTTCGCCGACCTGCTGAATGGTATGATAAAGTTCATGGGCGACCAGATAAACCAGTCCTTCGTAATCATCGCCAATTTTCTGCAAAGCCACATTGAAGGTGTCGTCGCCACCAATGGTGAAGCCCAGCGCACCCCCGCCGACCAGAAAACAGGCCCGGGCTTTTACGGGCAGCGTAGCCGGAGAATACGGCAAAATCAGAGCTTTTACATCTTCAATAAACGATGCCTTCGTTTCCAGTTGACGAATTAAATCTCTGATTTCCGGAAGTTTGGCTTTGACGGCTTTCCATTCGAAGGGGTCGTTGCCTTTCACGGTTCCCGTTTCGACTATCTCCCGCAAGGTTTGTTTAAAGGCGGCCTCTGTCCCCGTTTTGTTGTAACTGGTGACCTTTCGGATCAATTGCTGACTGCCGTAAAGTTGCGCAATCCCGTCCAGTTCTGCCTCGGTCGTTTTCGTTTTGGCCAGCAGATTCGTAACCGCCTTCGCACTCCCGAAATCGAGCTGAATGGCCATGTCGGGTTGTGGAGACGGTTTTTTACGTTCCTGACAGAAAGCTTTTGGATTTACCAGCAAAAACAAAATAAACGCGACTGTCTTCATCATAAAGAGAAAATTAGTGAGATGATCTGGCTGGGATTCGCTATTTCGATAAGCATTCAGTTTAGTTTCTTCACCACCCATTCCCCCACTTTTAGTCCCTGCGCCCGGCCCTGATCAATGGCGTCCATGAAATGAATGCCGCCGTAGAACCGGGAAAGTCCGGCTTCCGTGGCCGCTTCGCGGAAGGATCGGAACGTGCGGGCTTTCAGTCCATACGGCTCTTCGACGGTGTCGGTATACTCAAAATGATCGCCGAAATAGTGCGTCAGAATCACTTCCGAAGCCGCCGAAATGGTGGAATGCCCACTCAGGTATTCGGGAAACGGGGGCGTTTGCAGAAACGGTTTCCAGTCGGGATCGATGAGCTTGCGGATGGCGGTTTCGGGACGAACGCGGTTGCTGCGGTATTTTTCGTCCCAGCAACAGATAAAACCGTCCGTTAATCCGATGGCTACGGCCGTGTAGATCTTCAGCGACTCGGCGAAGCTCTTTTTCGCTTTGGCGCAGGCAATCCCGGTGATGCCCAGCCAGTGAGCGCCGGGGGAGATTTTTTTGAGACCCACCATCATGTGGCCGTTGTTTTCGAGCGCAAAGGGATTGCAGTCCCAGAAGGCCGCAATCTGCCGGTGTTCTTCCGTCAGGCTGTTGCCGCCTTCCTTCTGGTTTTGCAGGAGCATCCGGTAAAAAGACGAGCTTTTATCGGTGGAATAAGCCGCTGGCGGAGCGGGTTTAAACTGGGCCGCCGAGTCCAGCGTGAACGGGCGGACGGTGTTGAAATACGGTTCGACCGGAGCAAAATACCCCGGCGGGGTCGGATACCAGCTTCCGGCTTTTTCGGAGGGCGTATACCGGGGGTAGTTGCTGATCCGGTTGTACTGGTCGGCTTTGGCGTATTTCAGCATCTGTTTGCTAACCTCCAGCGCATACGTTGCCGACTGCTCGATCACCTCGTCGGAAAAGCCCACGGTTCGGCACGAATCCAGCAACTGCTTTTCCAGCTTCTCCAGCCGCTTGCCGGAGGGCTGCATTTTCTGGGCGGTTTTGAGCATCGCCAGCACCGCGCTGAGGTGCGTGGAATGTCCGCTGATGTTCGGCTTTTCCATCGCCGGGTAACCGTTCAGGACGCCGTGCATGCTCCGGTAGGCCTTGTCGTTCTGGGCAACCACTTCGTAGCCAGCCAGGCAGGCGTAGGCGAAAAACCGGGCGGCCAGGGGCGGATTGGTTACGTCGTGGATCATGACCTCGGTCATCTCGGCAATGACGCCGGTGATCTCCCGGTTGCCCAATTCCGGCGTTTTCTCCGTCTGGCAACTGCTTATAAGGGCTATAACGAAAAGAGAGAGGAAGATTTTTTTCATTGAAATTGAAAAGTTGTTACACAGAGTTGATCAGAGGTCATCAGAGTTTTTCTCTGATTAACCCTGATGACCTCTGATCAACTCTGTGTAATAACTCATTTAAACCCATACGCTTTTACGCCAACCTGATTGATACCGAACAAAACCGTGTTTCCAACGGGCAGCACACTCCGGACATCGCCTTTCAGCAGAAAACCGGATTGGGGTTGTGGTACATACGAAAACTGGCCTTTCCCGTTGCCTTTCAGCAAAACACCGTAGTTGGCATCATACTTCCCGAACCGCAACCGCGCCCGGCTGATGTTGCCGCACAGGAGCAGGTCCTTCTTGCCGTCGTGGTCGTAATCGAACGCCGTGAGCGCAAAAACCGGAGAGACCTGCACCTCCACCGGCAACGCTTTTTCCTGCCATTTACCCGTTTCCGTACTTTCAAAATACGTGGTTTTTAAGTGATTGGCTTCCATTCGATTCACGCCTTTCAGTTCTTCTTCCGTGAAAATGTCCTTCATCGTCGCATCGGCGTAGCTTTTGTAATCCGGGAAGCGCGTTCGCATGATGCTGAGCTGATCCAGCAACTCGTCGCGGGTGACATAGGGATAGGTTTTGCCCTGAATGTAAAAACACAGAATCGGATCGACCGAACCGTTGTCGTCGAAGTCCTTGTAAAATAGTTCGGCGGGCTCTTTGTCGCTGGCTTTACATTGCGTGTTCAGCCCCTGATTGCCCACCACTAGATCCGGTTTGCCGTCGCCGTTGAGGTCATCGACCAGCAGTTTATTCCACCAGCCCCGGTATTCCTTGTCAAAATAAGTCTTCGTCTGATCCGTGAATTTACCGCCGTCGTTCCCGAAAACCGTCACCGGCATCCACTCACCCACCACCACCAGTTCCGGTTTTTTATCGCCGTTCAGGTCGGTCCAGGCGGCATCGGTCACCATGCCGATGCGCTGAAGATCGGGAGCCAGGCTCGCCGTCTGGTCGGTAAATCTCCCCTTGCCGTCGTTGATCAACAGAAAACTCGGGGGCGTTTCGGGATAGCGGCCCGGAATCACCCGCCCACCCACAAACAGATCCGGTTTGCCATCGCCGTTGAGGTCGGCCACCCGAACGCAGCTTTTGCTGGTGCGCATGGCGGGCAAAGCCGCCGGATTTTTAGTGAAATTCCCCTTGCCATCATTTATGTAAAGTCGGTCCTGCAACAAGGCGTCGTCGGGCATGAAGTTCGCGTAACCACCGCTACACACGTACAAATCCGGAAAACCGTCGCCGTTGGCATCGAAGAAAACCGCATCGGCGTCGTCGCTGGCTTTGTCGGTATCCAGCGTGGGTTGTGCTTTCTGTAAAAACTGCTGGTTGGCTTGCTGGAGAAAAACCGCCCCGGCCTGGCCGCTGCCACCACCCACGAATACGTCTTCCAGGCCATCGCCGTTGACGTCCGCTTTGGTCAGACACGGTCCCACAAACGACGCCGGATTGACCAGCAGCGGCTGCCGTTTGAAATCATTGATGGTATTTTTGGGGTGCTGATACACCACCGGGGATTTCAGTTCCGTAAACACAGCCGGAGCAGAAGGCGTTGACCGCCGGGACGTTTTGGCGTCTTTTTCCGATATCACCAGCACCTGATCAGCCTTTACGTTGGTCAGCAGTTGTTGTTTATCGCCCGGCCACACAATGCGCAGGGAATCGATGGTGGTTTCTTTTCCCAGTCCGAAATGCAGAATGGGCGATACGCTCGACTGATAGCCACGCGACGGCATTTGCTCCAGATACTGTTGTCGGCCGTTCCGGTAGAGGGTCACTTTTGTACCCAGCCCAAATCGATTGGCCCCGGCACCGTCCAGTTTGACGTTCAGGTAGTGATTTTTGAGTTGGCTACCGGCTTCATTGCGGTAAATAAAAGCCGGTTTGTTGATGTTATTGATGGCCAGATCCAGGTCGCCGTCGTTGTCCAGATCGGCATACACCGCGCCGTTGCTGTTCGAAGGCAGGGTCATGCCCCAGGCCCGGCTGACGTCGGTGAAGGTGAGGTCGCCATTGTTTTTAAAGGCGTAATTAATCACATCGGAAGCCGGTATTTTGTAGACCAGTTCCAGCAAATCCTGACGCATGACCTTGCGGTTGAGCAGAAAATCGCCCATGTATTTCAGGAAATCCTGGTTGGTATAATCGCGCAGATACCCGTTGGTCACAAAGAGATCTTTCCAGCCGTCGTTGTCGTAGTCGGCCAGGAGGGGAGCCCAGCTCCAGTCGGTGTTGGAGATGCCGGATAACTGACCTACTTCACTGAATTCGGGAATGCCTCCGGTTCCTTTCTTGCCGTCCGTTCCCACATTCAATTGCAGCATATTCCGCATGTGCTGGTAATAAAACCCCGAATTGACGGCCAGATCGAACTTTTCGTAATTGTCGGGCGACATCAGGAGTTTCTGCCGCCGGTTGTCTTCGGGCAGCATGTCGAGCGTCAGAATATCGGGCCGGGCGTCGTTGTTCATATCGGCGACATCGTTCCCCATCGAGAAATGAGAAATGTGACCGATGCCGGTTTGCAACTGGTTCGTAAAGGTTCCGTTCCGGTTGTTGAGGTACAGAAAATCAGGAACGTTGTAGTCGTTGGAAACATACAGATCGGGCCAGCCGTCGCCATTCAGGTCGGAGACGCCCAACCCCAGGCCGTAGCTCAGCACCGAATTGAGCAGACCCGCCCGTTCGGTCACATCCTCGAAACGGGTTCCGGTATTCCGAAGCAGGCAAACCCCGATTTCCGGGCTTTTTTTCTTCATCAGTTCCGCCGTGGCATCCGGGTCGAGGATGGGCAAAAGTCGGGGATTATGGTTGAGCAAAAACAAATCCAGATCGCCATCGCGGTCGTAGTCGAAAAATGTCCCCTGGGTCGTCTGACCAGGTTTGTCCAGTCCCCATTTGGCGGTTTGATCGGAGAAACGGGGAATACCCTGCGCATCGGGACCGTCGTTGATAAATAGTTGGGGTGTCCGTTTTTGGGGCGGCAGACTTCCCGAATACGACAGAAACAGATCGAGCCGCCCGTCGCCGTTGACATCGGCCATCGAGACGCCCGTCCGCCAGGGGCCTTCGCGTCCGGCTACGCCCGCAGTGGCCGTAATATCGGTAAATTTCAGATTGCCTTTGTTGAGGTACAACTGGTTCGGAACCATGTTGCCGCTGAAATAAATATCTTCCAGGCCGTCGCCGTTCAGATCCCCAACGGCGACCCCGCCACCGTTGTAAAAATATTCATACATGAGCACGTTGGTATTCAGCCCTTCGTTCAGTGTATTGACAAACGAAATGCCGGTTTGCTCCGGAGAAAGCAGCGTAAACAGCGGAGGTCCCGTGTCGGGGGCCGTCTGCTCCGTGGAAGCCGGTTTTTTCTGGCAGCCCGTCGACAAAAAGGCCATCATGATGATGAGACCACTCCAAAAAGCGCGTAAAAAAAGCGTCATAAACGAAAGAATGAATGAAAAGGCACGGAAAGCTAAGTTAGGACAATTGAGTGCAATAGTTCAGTGTTTTTTTTACATTGTCCTGATTGGGGCGGGTTGACTCATCCCGATTTTTTTGGTGGCAAAAGCGGGAATGAATATCAAAAAAACTGGTGCCAACGCATGATTATGCGTTGGCACCAGGTATATTCAAAGGGATATCGACTTGTGAAAAGCGCTCAATGCTATTGATAGCCGGGATTTTGCACCAATTGCTTGTTCCGGTTGATCTCATCCCGGCTGATCGGCAGGAAGTAGATTTTATCTTGCCACTTCCGGTTTTCCTTGCCGGTACCTAAATCCTGAACGCTGTAGGAATACGTATAGTTGTCTTTGCTGTATTTATACGTCGTCACGGTTTTTCCGGGTTTCAGTTTGCCGGTGATGACAATGATCTGGGCCTGTTTGCCCAAGGCCGTTGGGGCAATCATCCAGCGCCGGACATCGTAGAACCGCTGATCTTCAAACAGCATTTCGATGTTCCGTTCGTTCTGATACCGGGTGACAAGGGCCGCGCCGGTTTCGGTAATGGCGGGCATGCCCACCCGGAACCGAACTTTGTTGAGCCAGGTTTTTGCTTCGGCTTCCTGACCCAGGGCCAGACAGGCTTCCACGTAGTTCAACACCACTTCCGTAAACCGGATCTGGATGGAAGGCACTTCCTGCCGGATGTTCTGATCGACAAGGGTTGGATCGGGGTCCATAAACTTGCGGATCGCGTAACCGGTCCAGGTTCCGTTCCAGTTTTCGATGGAACTGTTGCGGGTATCCAAACCGGAATATTTGGTAGGAGCAGCCGAACTACCTACTTCATACTCACCCATTTGAATCTGTCCGGCCGGATCGATACCGGCTCCATCGGGCGTGCGGGGCTTCCATTGGGCACCGTCGTACAGGATGGATGCGTAGAAGCGCGGATCGCGGTTTTCGTAGGGCGTTGCCGCGTGGGCCGGATTTTTCCAATCGAACTTCGTACCGTCCATCATCTCGTAGTTATCCACCAGTTGTTGAGTGGGTTGACTCGATGTCCAGCCGTGATAACCGTTTGGCATGTTGTTGCGCGGATACCAAGAACCCCAGTCGTCGAACGAAGCCCGGATGTAGTATTTCAGGAAGATACCATCGGCTTCACCACCGTTGCGCGACAGATACATGTTGATGTAGTTCTGCTGGCCTTCGGCCGCAGAAACCGGTGCCGTCAGGTTCAGTTTATAGCCATACTGGTTTAGGTCAATCACGGCTTTGGCAGCATCCCGGGCTTTCGTCCAGCGGGCAATCCGGTCACCACTAACGTATCCCAGCAGTTCGGGTTTGTTGAAACCGGCGATGACGGTCGACTTGGCTTTCGCCGTCGGAATGTCGTGCAGATCACTGGCGGCATACAGCAACACCCGGGCTTTCAGGGCCATGGCGGCACCCATTGTGGCGCGGCCACTGGTCAGGGTTTTTCCTTTCAGCAGAATAGCGGCCGAATCCAGGTCACTCACGATGGCGTTCACACACTCTTCGTAGGTATTCCGGGCGATGGTGAAATCGGGGTTATCCAGCGTGTAAGGCGACTTGATCAGCGGAACCGCCCCATAATAACGAAGCAGTTGGTTGTAAAAATAGCCCCGCATGAAATACATTTCACCCTTCATCCGATCAGCCACCGTGGCATTGTTAAACTTGGGCTTGGCCAGGTTGGCCAGCGCAATGTTAGCCGCCCGAATCCGGGAGTACATGGCACTCCATTCCATCGTGTTTTTAACCGTTCCCAGGTTCGATGGACTCACGTTGGCTTCGTTGACATCCTGCTTGCCAAAGCTGTAGAGCGCATTGTCGGTCTGACAATCGAAACTCATTTGGTCCAGAACACCGTCCCGAATTCCGTTGTAAACGTCCGTCACAAAGGCTTCGGACAGGTTCTGATCCGACCAGACCGCATCCCCCGACACTTTGTCGAGGGGTTTTGTATCCAGAAAATCGCTGTTGCAAGCTACCATCGTCATCCCTACAAGTAAACTGGACGACAGGCATTTTACGATATGGTTCATAATAGAATGATTGAGCATTTAGTTAAAAACTGACTGATAAACCGGCGTTAAGTACCCGAGCCTGCGGATAGTACTGCGCGCTGCCGCTGGTCGATTCCGGATCGAACAGACCTTTCATGGCTGGGGCATACGTCGCCAGGTTGAGGCCATTTACATAGACCCGCAGGTTATTCAGCCCCACTTTGCTGGAAATCAGGGCCGGTAACGTATACCCGATTTCGACGTTCTTCAGACGGATGTAGTCGGTTTTTTTCAACCAGTAGCTGGTACCGTTGGAGAAGTATTGGTTGCTGCGGTCAACGATCCGGGGATGTTCCGTGCTGGGGTTGTCCACCGTCCACCGGTTGTCGTAGCTCCATTTCAGGAAGTTACCGATCGTACCTGACTCGGTTTGCAGGAAGATCTGACCACCCGCCGAAGCTTGCACCAGGATGCTGAAGTCGAAGCCTTTGTAGGACATCGTTCCGTTGAAACCACCCTGGAACCGGGGCTGGTTGTTGCGGTCGGCCCGAACGCGGTCATCACCGTTGATTTTTTTATCATTGTTGATGTCCTTCAGTCTCATGTCGCCGGGGCGCAGCAAACTGGCACCCACACCACTGTAATCCACCGTGTTTTGATCGATTTCGGCTTGTGTCGAGAAGATGCCGTCGTATTGGTACATCAGCGTACCGTTCTGCTGGTTCGGATCGTTGACGTTGCTCGGAATGGGCTTGCCGGTCGAACGCTGCCATTCGGGTGCGCCGGGAGTTTCGTCCCAGAACGTAATTTCGTTCTTGGCATACCCGCCGTTCACACTCACGCTGTAGCGCAATTCACCCGCCTGTCCGTTGTAACCCACCCGGAATTCGTAGCCTTTGTTGGTTACTTTCCCGATGTTGGTGGCCGGCAGCGTCATCCCCGTCGTTTGCGGAATGGAGGCACTCTTGCGCCACAGGATGTTGGACCGCTTGTTCTGGAACACGTCGAACTCGAAGAAAATCTTGCCATTCAAAGCAGAACCTTCCAGACCGATGTCGGCGTTGTTGGCTACTTCCCAAGTGAGCGTCGTGTTCGGGACACCGTTTTCATACAGCGTTTGGGCAACCTGACCACCCGTTACGTAACCCCAGTTGGCATTGACAGCGTCACCGTAGGCATATGTAGGCAGATAATCATATTCGCGCAAAGCACCGTTGAAATACACCTGGTCGTTCCCCAACTGACCCCACGATGCCCGCAGTTTCAGAGAATTGATGGCCGGAATGGCATTTTTGAAGAAATTTTCTTCCGAAATACGCCAGCCCGCCGACACACCGGGGAAGAAACCCCACCGGCTTTCTTTCGGGAACATGTATGAACCATCATACCGCCACAGGAATTCAGCGAGGTACTTTTCTTTATAGTTATACGCAGCCCGACCGAAGTAGCTCATCCGCGCCCGTTCCCAGGCTGACGTCGTGTTGCTGTTCTTTTCGGCGCTACCACCGGCAAACAACTGATCGATGGCTGTGGAGGCAAAATACCGCCGGAAACCGGAAAAACCGGCCGAGTTCGATGCTTCTTTCGTGATACCTGCCAGCAGAGTAATGCCGTGGTCCGTACCAATTACGCGATCGTAGGTTAAAATACCCGACAGCAACGAGTTGAACTGGTCGTTCGTGTATTGATTAAGTTCTGCCTGAGCGGGACCTTTTGCCACCCGGTTCAGGATGGGTTGCTTGTTTGCATCGTACGACGTGTAATCCCAGCTATAGACGTACCAGGGCGTCTGCCATCTCTTGCCTTGCTGAATGTATTTGTCCAACGCGATACTACCGCTGAATTTCAGACCCGGAATCCAGGGGTTGGTAACGTTGACGGTGGCGTTGCTTTGCAGATAATACCGCGTATCCCGGTCGTAACCGGTTGCATCCGTCGTAACCAGAACCGGTTGCTGGCCGTTTTCAATGTCCGGAGCGGGCAGCCCATTCGGCCAGAAAGCCGGTTTGTTGGGGTAACCCCGCATCAGCATCCGGAAAATGGCCCCAGCACCTACCGTTGGGAAAAACCGGTTTTCCTGACGACCGACCACACCCACGACGGTATTGACGTACTTGTTGACTTTAGCGTCCAGATTCATGCGGAAGTCATACTGCTTATACCCCGTCGCGGAGTTTTTGTAGTAACCATCCTGATTCTGGTAGTTGGCCGACACCAGGTATTTGATGTTTTCGCTACCGCCAATCAACTGGAGCGTGTGTTTCACCTGAGGAGCCCAGGTTTTCAGCGCTTCGCCGAACCAGTCGGTGTTGGGGTGTCCCCACGGATCGGAGCCATCGTTAAACTTCTTGATATCATCCGGCGTAAAGGCGGCTTTGGCAATCGCTCCGTTGTCGGGGCGGGTAAAGCTGCCCGTGGCTTTGAAAGCATCCGAAGCGGCTTTCCAGTATTGCGGGGGCAGGTTATACACGTTGATCTCGTTGTTCAACTGGGCATATTCGGCCGCCGTTGCCATTTTAGGAATCACCGTCGCCTGTGAAAAACCCTGGTTGAAGCTGTAGGAGAGTTCCGGTTTGCCGGTTTTGCCCCGTTTGGTCGTCACCAGAATAACCCCGTTGGCTGCCCGTGAGCCGTAAATGGCCGCTGCGGCATCTTTCAGGACGGAAATGCTTTCGACATCCTGTGGATTGATCCGGTCGAAACCCCCGGCCCGGGCCGGAACACCGTCGATAACGATCAGTGCGTCGTTGTTTCCCAACGTGTTGGAACCCCGGATGCGGATGGCCGAACCGTCATAACCCGGTTCGCCACTGGAGTTGGTGGCAATAACGCCCGGCATCCGTCCTGCAATGGAGTTACTCATGTTCATGGCGGGTGATTTCACCAGATCCGTCCCTTTTACGGTAGCAACCGAGCCCGTAATCGTTTCTTTCTTTTGTTCACCATACCCCACAACCACCACTTCATTCAGGGTACTGATGTCGTCTGCCATTTTTACGTCGATCACCGACCGGCCACCGATGGGTAATTCCTGGCTCACATACCCAATGAATGAATAAACCAGCGTTGCATTTTTGTTCGGAACGTTGAGCGAATACGTGCCGTCCGAGGCCGTTGTGGTTCCCTGTGTGGTGCCTTTGACCACAATACTCACGCCAGGCAGTGCGTCTCCCTGTCCACCGGTCACCTTCCCTTTTATGGTCGAGTTTTGAGCAAAAGAAAGGGTGACAGAAGCAATCATTAGATAAAGTACCAATAGATACCTGTTTTTTGGAGGTACCCGATGAGTAGACTTTTTCATACGCATAAGACGGATTAGATTAAGTAAGTAATAGAGTTGGTAAGATTGAACAGGCAATACTTTTTCACGTGTAGGGAAGCGTGGACAGCAAGAAGACTATAGGTGTCACTAAGACCCCCGGTGTCTGGTAATACCGGGGGCGCTAGTCAAAAAGGATTGGGAAATGAATTAAACTGGGGAGAACCCCGAATGATTGAAGTAACTGTTTATCATAATTAATAGAGATGGTTTGAGACAATTGAATTATGCAAAGGAAAAATTATTTCCCGAATTATTTCGTCAATTTGTAACAGAATAGAGAAGAAAAATACCATCCTGTTACCTGTTGCAGCGACCTAATTTGGTAAAATGAATTGCCTGCCGAATTCACATTGAAAAACGCCTGCGTGGGGGCGAGGATCGTAATTCAAACGTTAAGTTAAGAATAGAATATAAATAATAAAATATTGGAACAATAAAAGTCAAAACGAAGTCAAAACCGGTTAAAAATCAGTCACTCGCCGGTGACCATTGACCCGGATTCTCCGGAATTATGTCGGACAAATAAATTAAATGATCCTAATTTAATAGGTTTTCCGCTACCGGACGGTAATGAATCCGGCTTGTCGGTCAAGTTGCCGTTGCAGGGCGGTTTTTTGGTTTTCTATAAATTGGCACAAGTTGCTGAAAAACAAGAGATTAGTAATGAATATTAAATATTAAATATTGAATATTGAATAACGAATATCGAAAGCCGGGTCAATCACTTCGTTATTCGTTACCGCGCGGGCGGCCCCGTCAACATTCAGCATTCGATATTTTAATGCCTGCCATACCGGCGAGTTGTCGGGGCATTAACTTTTTTTAACAGGCTGTTTATAAGGCAGAACGATGGTTGAAAGGGGATAGAAAGTACCTTTAGGGCAAACAAATCCGGCTTGCCAACGGAGCTTATGCTACAGAACTACTTCAAAATCGCCTGGCGGAATTTAACCACACAGCGGAGTTATACCCTGCTCAACATCCTCGGGTTGTCCGTCGGCATGGCGGGCGGACTGCTTATTTTTCTGTTCGTTCGCTACCACCTCAGCACCGACCGGCACCATTCCAAATTTGACCGCATCTTCCGGGTCGTAACGGACATGCACCTCGACGACGGTTCCGTCGAGTATTATCCCGAAGCTCCATTGCCGATGGCCCGGACCTTGCGAGCGGAATACCCGCAGGTCGAACAGGCGGCTTTTCTGATCATGAACCGTGAACTGACCGTAACGTACCAAAAGAACGGGAAACCGCTTCGCTTTCTGGAGCACAAAGGAACCGCTTTTGTTGAGCCGGAATTGTTCGCTATTCTGGACTATCAATGGTTGCGTGGTAATCCTAAAACCGCCCTCCGTGAACCCAACAGCATCGTCCTGACCGAGTCGTGGGCTAAAAAGTATTTCGGCGACGTCGACCCGATGGGTCAAATGCTGAATCTTAAATCCGGAATCGACGCCAAAGTAACCGGTGTTCTGGCCGACCCTCCCAAAACGACCGACACCGATATTCGTTTTTTTATTTCCCTTGCAACACTCAAGGCGTTCAGTCCCGACTTCAATCAGGCGGATTGGAGCTGGCTCAATAGCAATTACCGGCTTTTCGTGACGTTAAAAGATCCCCAATCGGTCGGCAGTCTGGAAGCCGCTATGCCCGCTCTGGCCAAAAAACATCTGGGTTCCAACGTCCTTCAATTTCATTTCCAGCCGCTCCGGGAGAGTCATTTCGATGTTCGGCGCATTTTGGGTGGCGCCACGGCCATCCGCCCGTCGCTGCTCTGGTCGCTGGGGTTGGTGGGGGTGTTTCTGGTGCTGACGGCCTGCATTAATTTCGTCAATCTGGCAACAGCGCAGGCCCTCCGGCGGGGCAAAGAAGTCGGTATTCGCAAAACACTCGGCAGCACCCGGGGGCAACTGGTCCGGCAGTTTTTGCTCGAAACCGCGCTGATCGTGCTGGCCGCTACCAGCCTGGCCCTCCTGATCGCGGTGTTGAGTCTGCCGGTTTTCAATCAGTGGGTCAACATCAATTTATCCCTGCATCCGGACGCGCTGACACTCGGTTTTGTAGCCCTGCTGATTGGCGTGGTAATCCTTTTGGCGGGTGGTTATCCGGCCGCAGTGTTGTCGGGGTTTAGTCCGTGGGCGGCTTTGAAAGGGACGTTGTCGGCTAAATCGGGGGGCAGTTATTCCGTACGGCAGTCGTTGATTGTCCTGCAATTTGTCATTTGCCAGGCTCTGATCATCGGCTCGCTGGTGGTGGCCACGCAGGTTCGTTACATCCAAACGACCGATGTGGGTTTTACGAAAGACAATGTCGTGGTGGTGAATTTGCCCAATCCGCAGAAAGCGTCGCGGGAAACGTTTAAGAATAAACTGCTTCAGTATCCCGAAATTAAATCAATCAGTGCCAGTCACCGCCCGCCATCCGCCCTGATTATGAACGGGGGGTCGTTCAAATTTGGCGACAGGGCCGAATGGACGGATTTCCCGATTCGGGAACGATTGGCCGATGCCGATTACCTCAAAACGTATGGCTTACAACTCGTTGCGGGCCGTAACCTGTCCGAAAGTGATACGATTCGCGAATACCTCATCAACGAAACACTTCTGCGGAAGCTGAACATCCGCGATCCGCAGCAAGTGCTGGGCCGCAAAATGCAGTATTACCTGTCGCCGGTTGCGCTGCCGATTGTGGGGGTGGTGAAGGACTTTCACCTGCGGTCGCTGCGCGACGAAATAGCACCCTGTTTCATTGCCAGTTACTTTAAAATGTATCAGCAGATCGGTATTCGGATTTCGGGTCACAATTCGCAGCAAACCGTTCAGCGCATTCAGAAGGTCTGGAAGAAACAGTTTCCCGATGCGGTTTTTGAATACGAATTTCTGGACGAGCAACTGGCGCAGTTCTACGAAACCGAGAATCTGATTTTCCGGCTGGTCAACACCTTTGCCGGCATCGCCATCCTGATTTGCGGACTCGGGTTATACGGTCTGGTGTCGTTGGTAGTCGTTCAGCGGACGAAAGAAATCGGCATTCGGAAAGTGCTGGGCGCGTCGGTGGCCGGCATTGTTGCGCTGCTCTCGAAAGACTTCCTGAAACTGGTGGTGGTGGGCCTGGTCATTGCCAGCCCGATTGCGGGATACGCCATGAATCAATGGTTACAGGATTTTGCCTATAAGATCAGTCTGGCGTGGTGGATGTTCGCGCTGGCGGGCGGTTTGGCGGTTTTGGTCGCTCTGGTGACGGTTTCATTCCAGAGCATCAAAGCGGCTTTGGCGAATCCGGTGAAGAGTTTGCGTGCGGAATAGGAATACGGATTTGACACGAATTGAACGGATTTTTACGGATGAAATGGATGAAAAATCAGTTCTGATCTGTTCAAACCGTCAAATCCGTGTTCCAATCAAAAAGCTGTTCAGGTCGATTTGCAGGATTTCGGAGAAAGCGGAGTTTTCGGTGAGGCCACCATGGCCCCGGCGATACCGAAACCAGCGCAGGGCTTTACCCCAATCTTCGTTGACAACCGGTAGAGAAGTTACTGGTGGGAAATACATAATTCGTCGTGTTTTAATCAAACTTAACACAATATCCGATGCTTCGCAACTACCTCAAAATCGCCCTGCGCAACCTCTGGCGCAACAAGTTGTATACCGGTTTGAACGTCGGCGGGCTGGCCATCGGGCTGGCGGCCTGTCTGCTGATGGCATTGTATGTCGACCACGAGTTTTCGTACGACGGCTACCACACCAACGCCCACCGGATCGTGCGTGTAACGACCGATATGAAAACGCCGGAGTCGGTTTTGTCGATTGCCTCCAGCCCGGTTCCGCTGGCGGAAGCCCTGAAACGCGATTACCCGGAAGTCGAAACCGCCGTGCGTTTGCTGCCTACTGATGCCGTTATACGTCATGACGATAAGTTGCTCAAAGAATCGGATGTCTATTACGCCGACAAAGAAGTATTCTCGGTTTTCTCGTATGCATTTCTGGCGGGAAATCCGGCTTCGGCGCTGGGCAATCCGAATAGTGCGGTTCTGACCGAACGGCTGGCGAAGAAGTATTTCGGGAAGACGGATGTGCTGGGAAAAACCATAGAATTCAACAAGCAGCTTTTTCAGGTCACCGGCGTCATGGCCGACGCGCCGAGCAATACCGATCTGCCCGTGAGCGCCCTGCTTTCCAAAGTGTTCACCGGGAGCCGGTCGTGGGTGGAAGATGATTTTCCGTGTTATACCTATGTTCTTTTCCGGGATGAACCCAATCTGGCGGTTTTTGGCAAAAAACTGACGCAGCTTGCCAACCGATACGCCAATCCTGAACTGAAAAAGTTGGGCGCGGAGGGCTACTCGCTCAGCTTCCCGGCGGAGGTGTTGCAAGACGTTCATTACAGCCAGGGCAAAATGGCCGATACGCCCAAAGGGAATAAGCAGTACGGGTATCTGTTCGCTTTTCTGTCGATATTTGTCCTGGCCATTGCGCTGCTGAACTACATCAACCTGCTGACGGCCAAAGCCACCGAACGCGCCAAAGAAGTCGGAATTCGGAAGGCCAACGGCGCCCAACGCGGTCAGCTAATCCGGCAATTTCTGTTGGAATCGTTGTTGTTAAGCGCTTTTTCGGTCGGTATTGCCGTGGTGCTGGTGTATTTGGCCCTTTCTTTTTTCAATGAACTGTTACAAATCCGCCTGTCAATCGTCTTGTCAGAAGCCGTGCCGCTGATCGGTTTTACGTGGCTGCTGATCACGCTGGCGGGCGGTTTATACCCCGCTTTCGTGCTGTCCAGTTACCGTCCGGTCGAGGTGTTGAAAGGGCGGCTGGGCAGCTACGGAAAAGGAGCGTGGTTGCGAAAGTCCGTGATTGTTTTTCAGTTTGTGCTGGCCGTTGGCATGATTGCCGGGGTTCTGGTGATTCGCCGGCAAATGAATTTTCTGCAAACCAAAGATCTGGGTTTTTCAAAAGATCGCATTCTGAGCGTTCACCTGCCCGACGACTCGACGGCGCGGGCGGCCGCCACGGCCTTTGCCAACAGCCTGAAAAACCGCAGTGAAGTCGGCGCGGTGACGCTGGGCTCCGGTTTGCAACCGTCGGGCCTGCTGCCAATGGCTTCCACTACCTTCCGAAGCAATGGACGAAAACGGGAACTCATGAGCAACTTTCTATTTGTGGATGACCAGTTTTTACCGTTACTGAACATGAAACTGAAAGCCGGGCGGAACCTGTCGTCGCAATCGAAAGCCGATTTGAAAGGTGGATTCATCGTCAACGAAGCGTTTGTTAAACTGGCGGGATGGAAAGATGGCATCGGGCAGACGATCGACGGATTTGGCCACAAGGGGAAGGTGGTTGGCGTCGTGAAGAATTTCCATTATCGCTCCCTGCACAACCTGATCGAACCTTTGGTGCTGGTTTATAATACGATTCCGGCCAGCAGCGTTATGCTGAACCTGAGGGCCGATCAGTTGCCGGTGGTGAAAACCATCTGGCAGCAACATTACCCGCTCTATCCGTTCGATTATGAATTTCTGGACCAATCGTTTGAGGCCCAATATTACAAAGATCGGGTGTTGGCAACAGTTTTCAACGGTTTCGCCACATTAACCATCCTGGTTTCTTGTTTAGGACTATTCGGTTTTGTTACCTTTACAACGGGGCAACGAACAAAAGAGATTGGGATACGCAAGATTTTGGGCGCATCCGTCGTTAACGTGGTGTTATTGCTCTCCAAAGATTTTCTCAAGTTAGTTCTCATTGCCTTTTTTATTGCTGCTCCGGTTGCCTGGTATGCGCTGGATCGCTGGTTGCAGGATTTCGCGTACCGTGTCGGATTGGAAGGATGGCTCTTCGCAGCAGCGGGTGGTCTGGTCATACTGATTGCCGTGTTGACCGTGTCGTTTCAGTCAATCAATGCCGCATTAATGAATCCGGTAAACAGTTTAAAATCAGAATGAACGCCCTGAACCGCCCGGGTAGCCAGTGGAATGGTGCGGATTCAGGCTACTCTCCCTAAAACAGTAAACACATGAAAACAGCAATTACCCTCGCACTCTTCGGAATCAGCGTCGCGGCTGTCGGGCAGGAACGCTCGTCGATCAGCCGGAGCATCAATGACAATGGCAAAACGTTGCGTATAAAGATCGACGTTGAACAGCCCAGCCGCAACATTCACTACGATCAGGAGTTCGATGCGATGGGGATGAGCAAGGAAGAAAAAGAAGCATTGATCAGCTCGATTCAGGATTCACTGGGCGTTCATGTCGTGGTCAGTCCCCCCCGTGCGCCCAAACCGCCGGTGGCTCCCCGGGGTGGTGTCCGACCAACGCGCTATGAATCGGGCGAAGTGGCGGTTGTGTCGAGAGGAACCGGCACGTCCGGCAACCGGTCGAAAAACGAGGACAGTCAGTTGCCGAAAAACGTGATTGTGGCACCGGACGGCACGCCGTATACCAAAACCCTCATCGAAGATCCCGAAAATAACCGCCTGAAAATGAAGTATGAATACAAGCTCGACGGCGAAGAACACATTTTTGAGCGGACGATCAATCTGCAAGGCAAAAGCGAATCCGAAAAACAGCAGCTTATTGCCGAAACAGAGCGAACGCTGGGCCTGTCGAATGCGCGAAAATGAGCAGTGAACGATAAATAACTGATCCGGTATGGATTGAAAATCCCGACTCAAGGCTCGCGTCTTCAGCCGGGATTTTTTATTTCATTCGAAAACGAATCGACGGTGCAACACGCGTCCACCCCAATCCGTCTATTGAAAAATGGCCCGAAAGAGGTGCTAAAACGTCCTGAACCATGCTTCAAAACTACCTCAAAGTCGCTCTCCGCAGCCTCCGGCGCGATCCGGTTTATTCCAGTATCCATTTGGCGGGTTTGTCCGTTGCCCTGGCGTTCGGCCTGCTGACCTACGCCTTCGTGCGCCACGAACGCTCGTTCGACCGGTTTCAGGCCGACGCCGACCGCATCTACCGGTTTGAATCGACCGATTTGTTTGATTTTGAGGGGAAGCCGAAACAGCACCCACTCAACCTGCCGTTTTTTCCGGCCGAAGAACACCGGAGTCTGATCTTTCCGGTGGTTTTTGGAATGGAAATCAAACAGCAAATGCCGGAATTTCAGGACATCGTTCGAATGACAAGGCTTCAGGAAAGTATCGTGAAATACGGAGCGAACGCGGTGTATGAAAAGGCCATTCTGTTTGCGGATTCCAATTACTTCACGTTTTTCTCGATTCCGTTGACGGTGGGTCGCCCGGAGCAGGTGCTGGCCGGTTTGCACAACGCGGTGATTTCGGAACGGCTGAAGCAGAAACTGTTTGCGAACGATCATCCGGTGGGCAAAACCATCCGGTACGATGGTAAATTCTACACGGTATCGGGCGTGATGCAAAACCCGCCGTCGAACACGGCGCTCACCGCCGAACTGGTGGTGCGGCTGGAAAGCGATGAGTATTATACGAAGCAACTTGAACAACGGTACAAAACCAGCAATGTCTACACACTTGGGAAACTAAGCCCTACCGCTTCGCTGTCGTCAGCAACCGCCAAACTAGCCATGCTAGGGCCACAGCTCTTTAAAGAAGTGATTACTGATATGCTAAAGTCAGCGTCTCCTGAACACAAAGACCGTCTGACCAACGACCAGTTTTTACTCACCGTTCGCCCGCTGACTGATACGCATTTTTCGTTCAACGAACGCTGGAACCGCACGGTTTCGCCGACGAATGTGTACCTGTTGGTGTCCATCAGTCTGTTGATTCTGCTCGTGGCTGGTCTGAATTACATCATCATTTCGCTGTCGAAACTGGCGGGGCGTTTGCAGGAAGTGGGTGTTCGGAAAGTGGTGGGAGCGGCTCCGCAACAGTTGGCGGTGCAACTCTGGCTGGAAACCGTGCTGGTCGTCGGGCTGGCGTCGGTCATCAGTCTGCTGCTGGCGTTGCTGCTGTTGCCGACTTTCAATAACCTGACCGACCGGACGCTGACGGTTTTCGACGTTTTCCAGGCGGGTAATTTGCTGGGCTTGTTGAGCATGGTATTGGCGGTCAGTTTAATCGCGGGAATTTATCCGGCACTGTTGTTCGCCCGTTTACGACCGAATTTGTTTCTGGGCCAAAACCGCACCTACAAAATCAATCCGCTGGTGATTCAGGGCATGATGGGAACGCAGTTTGTGCTGTCGCTGGTGTTGGTGACGGCGGCCATTACGATGCATAAACAGTTGAGTTTTGTGCAGGAAAAGGAACTGGGATTGACGAAAGAACTGGTTCTCAAAGTCAAAAACCTGCAACAGTTTGAGGATGGCAGCGGCCCCCGGATTTATGAACGGTTGCTGCGGTATCAGGCGACGAACCCGGACGTATTGCTGGTAGCGAGCAGTGCGGGCGGGTACGGCGAAGACGGTTTTAACCGCAACGGCACCACGATCAACGGACAGAAATACTGGGCCTTGCAACAGGCCATCGATTACAACTTCTTTACGTTGCTGGGAATCAAACTCAAACAGGGCCGGATTTTTTCGCCGGCGTTCCGGTCGGATACGGCAAAAAGCGTCAAGGCGGTGGTGATCAACGAAACGCTGGCGAAGTTGCTGGGTCAGGAGCTGGTTTTCAACAAACCGCTGGAAACCTTGAATGGGCGGACGGTGATTGGCGTCGTGAATGACCACAACATCGAACCGCTCACCAAAGCCATTCAGCCCGCATATTACAAACTGGATCTGGGCTTTCAGGGCGTGTTTTACCTGAAACTGACGCCCGGCCATCTGTCCGAAAAAGTCGCCCGCATTGCCCGCGACTGGCCGCAGCTTTCCGACGGGCAACCTTTCGAGTATTCTTTTCTGGATCAGGATCTGCAAGCCCGGTATCGCGACTACCAACGCTGGACCACGCTGACCCAACTCGCCACCGGCATTGCATTGCTGATTGCGGCTTTGGGCTTGTTCGGGCTGGCGGGCATTCAGGCCATCAACCGGATGCGGGAAGTCGGTATCCGGAAGGTAATGGGTGCCACTGTGGGGCAACTATGGGTTCTGCTCAACCGCCGGACGCTGACGCTGGTGGGGCTGGCTTTCGCTCTGGCCATCCCGCTATCGACCTGGCTAATGAACCGCTGGCTGGATAGTTTTGCCTACCGCATTCCGCTGAACTGGCCCATTTTTGCGCTCGCGGGCGGTTTGGGCGTTTTCGTCGCGCTGGCTGCGGTCAGCTACCATTCCATTCGGACGGCCTTGATGAATCCGGTGAAGTCACTGCGTTCGGAATGAGGACGGGGCCACGCATTCAGTTAAGAATTAAGAGTTAAGCCGGGACGGTTTCGCCCATCCTTCCCGTAGGGATGGGCCATTTTGTAGGAATGCCGGGCGCGTAAAAATCAAAAACAATCCCGTAGGGATGACGATCAGGCAGGAATGAATTGAACCGTCCCTACGGGACTCATCCCCCTATGATGGCCCACGGTTCCTACAAAATGGGTCATCCCTACGGGATTGTTTTTGATCTTTCTATGGGCCAATTCTACAAAATGGATCATCCTTACGGGATTGTTTTTGATCTTTCTGTGGGGCCGATTCTACAAAATGGATCATCCTTACGGGATTGTTTTTGATCTTTCTGTGGGGCCGATTCTACAAAATGGATCACTCCTACGGGATTGGTTTTGATTTTCTGAGGGAGTCCGGTTGCGCCATCCGTCCCGTAGGGATGGTCGATTTTGTAGGAACCGTGGGCCATCATAGGGGGATGAGTCCCGTAGGGATGGCCCATTTTGTAGAAATCATGCGCATTGATAGGGAGATGGTTCATCTTGTCATTACACGATCGGTCATCCCTACGGGATTGGCGGATTCTCTGCGGACGTCGATTCTACAAAATGGATCATTCCTACGGGATTCGTTTTGATTTCTTGTAGGGACTATTCCCTTTCCGGATTGATTTTAATGTATTAAGTGAATAGCCTTGTGGTATTATATGCGTATCGCCTATCCGTTATCCGCTGACGAGAAAAACGAAAAATCACTTTTGGACCTAACTTTTAACCCGTACTTTAGCGGCCATGAATGGCTTTGGGGGTGTCCCGTGCGGACTGAGATAATACCCTTCGAACCTGACACAGTTGAGACTGTCGTAGGGAAAAGCTGGAGAGAGCGCTCGCTTCTTTCTTTTTGATTTCCGTACCGGGAAACGCACCCATGCGTCCATTCAGCTTTTGCTCACGTCAAAACCCGGTACATTGTGAATACCCTCGAACACGATTTAAACGCCCTGCGGGCAACGGCTCCGCTGGTGCATAACATCACCAATTACGTGGTGATGAACTACACGGCCAACGCCCTGCTGGCCGTCGGTGCGTCGCCAGTGATGGCCCACGCCATCGAAGAAGTGGAAGAAATGGCGGGGATTGCGGGCGCGCTGGTCATCAACATCGGGACGCTTTCGGCACCCTGGGTGCAGGCTATGAAACTGGCGATGAAAAAAGCCGCTGACCTCGGAAAACCGATTGTGCTGGACCCGGTTGGTGCGGGCGCGACGGGCTACCGAAATACCGTCTTATCCGAACTGCTGGAAACCGCTGCGCCGACGGTGATTCGCGGCAATGCGTCCGAAATTCTGACGCTGGCCGGTTTGGGTGGACATACCAAAGGCGTCGACAGCACCGCATCGTCCCTGAGCAGTCTGGACGCGGCCCACGCCCTCAGTGAGCGATTAAGCTGTGTTGTTAGCGTCAGTGGAGCCATCGATGTCATTGTGCAGAAAAACCGCGTTGCATACGTGGAAAACGGCCATCCGCTCATGACGAAGGTGACGGGCATGGGCTGCTCCGCTTCGGCGATTGTGGGTGCGTTTTGCGCCGTTCAGCCGGATTTCTTTCAGGCGGCTGTGTCGGCTGCTGCAACGATGGGCGTTTGCGGACAACTGGCTTTTAGCAAAGCCACCGCGCCCGGTAGTTTCCAGATCGCGTTTCTGGATGCGCTGGCTGAATTGGCCCCCGAAAAACTGGTTGAACTGGCGCGGATTAGATAAGAAACAGAGAAAAGAGTAGAGAAGTGAGACAAGAGACCATGAAAACCGGGTCAGTCGGAATCCCCGTCTTTATTCTCTTGTCTCACCTCTTTCATCTAGAAACATGCAACTCTATTTAGTAACCGACGAAACCGCCTGCCGGGGCTGGGATCTCTTTTGGGTCGTTGAAGAAGCCGTCAAAGGCGGGGTGACGATGGTGCAACTGCGCGAAAAAACGCTCGGCACGCGGGCTTTTGTGGATCGGGCGATCCGCCTGAAGGCGTTGTTACAACCGCATAACGTTCCGCTGATTATCAACGACCGGGTCGATGTGGCGCTGGCCAGCGATGCCGACGGTGTTCACATCGGGCAGAGCGACATGCCGTACGAAACCGTGCGGGCATTGCTGCCACCCGGTAAAATCATCGGCTTATCGGCTGAAACGAAAGAGCACGTACGGGAAGCCGAGGATTGGGATCTTTCCTATCTGGCGTTAAGTCCGTTGTACGCAACGCCTTCCAAAACCGATCATGCCGAACCGTGGGGGCTGGCCGGTTTGCAGTGGGTGCGCGCTAACAGCCGCCATCCGCTGGTGGTCATCGGTGGGTTGAATGTGTTGAATACCGCCGAAGCGATCGAAAACGGCGCCGACGGGATTGCGGTGATTTCCGCGATCTGTAGTGCCGAATCGCCCCAGACAGCGGCTTTTGAATTGAAGAAAACGATACAAACCGGAGTGAAAAAACGATGAAACGCTATCCAACGGTGTTGACCATTGCGGGTTCGGACAGTGGCGGAGGGGCCGGTATTCAGGCTGATTTGAAGACGATTGCGGCTTTGGGTGCCTACGGAACTTCGGCCATCACGGCGCTGACCGCCCAGAATACGCAGGGCGTTCGGGCCATTCACGCGGTTCCGGCGGCTTTTCTGCAAGAACAGCTCGAAGCGGTTTTTGAGGACATCACCATCGACGCCGTTAAAATCGGGATGATCAATACCGTCGAAGTGGTGGAGGTCATTGCCGATGTTCTGGACCGTTTTCAGCCCCTGTTTGTGGTTTTCGATCCGGTGATGGTGGCCACGAGCGGGGCGAAGCTGATTCTGGACGAAACCGTTGACGTCCTGAAAAACCAGCTTTTTCCGCGCGCTACCCTGATTACACCCAACCTGGACGAAGCCCGGATTCTGATGAAAAAACCGATCGAATCGGTTGAGCAGATGCAGGAAGCGGCCGAAGAATTGATCGATCAGGGCTGTCGGGCGGTTTTGCTGAAAGGCGGTCACCTCATTGCGGCCCGGTTGTATGATGTGCTGGCGGTTCGGGGTGAACCGACGCAGGTTTTTGATTCGGACTACATCGAAAGCCGGAATGTCCACGGGACGGGGTGTACGCTTTCGTCGGCGATTGCCACGCATCTGGCATTGGGATGCGCGCTGACCGAGGCCGTTTCACTAGCGAAAGCGTATATATCCGAGGCTATTCGGGCTGGGAAAGACGTCACCACCGGACGTGGTTCCGGCCCTTTGAATCATTCCTTTTCTCCAAAACCCATGGTAATCCGATCATGAAATTCACGGAACAGCTCTGGAATGCCGCGTTGCCGGTGTACGAAAAAATACAGGCACATCCCTTCAATGAGCAACTGAAAACCGGTACGTTACCGGTCGAAACGTTCAAGTTTTACATTTACCAGGATTCACTCTATCTGGCAGATTTTGCGAAAGCGCTGGCCGTCGCCGGAACCCGGTCTTCGACGAGTGAAGAGTTGCTGGAGTTTTTACAGTTTGCCCAAAATGCCATTCTGGTAGAACGCGCCCTGCACGAAAGTTACTTTGCTGCGTACAACATCGGGTTCACCAGCGGCAAGGCACCGGGTTGTTTTGCGTATACAAATTACCTCTTGGCCACCAGTACGTTCGAGTCCTACGAAGTGGCCGTGGCCGCGCTGCTGCCCTGTTTCTGGATTTACAAACGGGTCGGGGATTTTATTTACGCCAACCAGACCACGCCCAATCCCTACCAGAACTGGATCGATGCCTACGCGGGGGAGGAGTTTGGCGTGGCCGTCAACAAAGCCCTTACCATCTGCGACCGTCTGGGCGAACAGGCTTCCGAATCCACCAAAAACCGCATGGTCGAAGCCTACCTAACCTCGTCCCGGCTGGAATACAGTTTCTGGGATAGCGCGTATCGGCGGGAAAGCTGGCCGGTTTAAATCAATGCGTGAGTCCGTAGACGGCAAAGTAGGTCAAAGCACCGGCGATGTAGCCCAGCAATGCAAGTCCACTGATCCGGCGCAGATACCAGCCAAATTCCAGCTTTTCCATGCCCATAACGGCTACCCCGGCGGCTGAACCAATGACAAGCAGACTGCCGCCCGTTCCGGCGCAGTAGGCCAGAAATTCCCACAGTTTGGCATCGGGTGGGTAGGTTGTCATGTCATACATGCCCATTGCGGCCGCCACAATCGGAACGTTGTCGACAATGGCCGATGCCACTCCGATGATCATCACGATGAGGTCGAGATCGCCGACGGCTTCATCGAGCGCTAGAGCCACACTCGAAAGAATTTCAGTGGATTGCAGGGCACCGACGGCCAGCAAGATGCCCAGAAAGAATAAAATACTGGGAATGTCGATTTTGCTTAGGGCATAAGCCGCCGTAAATCGCTGGCGGTGTTCTTCATCTTTATCGGAATGAATAACCTCCGAAACCACCCAAACGGCACCCAGGGCCAGCATCATGGCCATGTAGGGTGGGAGGTGGGTGACGGTTTTGAAGATCGGAACAAAGAGAATGGCGGTTAATCCGGTGGCAAACATGGTGCGCCGGTCGCGCCGTTGAAGCGGGGTAACGTAGGGTCGGCTGATGCCTTTCTTCGCCGTGGCGATCTCGGTTTCGGAGGTCGGTTTGATGGTGAAGGTCAGCCACACCAGCGGCACCAGCAAACAGACCAAACTGGGCAGAAACAGTTGGCTAATGATGTTCATTGTCGTGACCTGGCCGCCAATCCAGAGCATGGTGGTGGTGACATCGCCGATGGGTGACCAGGCGCCCCCGGCATTGGCGGAAATGATGATCATACCGGCCATCAGCCGCCGTTGTTCCGGGTCTTTCACCAGTTTGCGGGTCACCGAAACCATCACGATGGCCGAAGCCAGGTTGTCGAGCATGGCCGACAGGAAGAACGTCAGCCCACAAATCAGCCAGAGCAGCACCCGTGCATTTCGGCTGGCAATGCGGTCGGTGATGATGGAAAAGCCGTCGTGAATATCGATCAGCTCCACAATGGTCATGGCACCCATCAGGAAGAACAGGATCTGGGCAATTTCGGCAAGATGATGCCCCAGACTCTCCAAAACTGGCTCCGGTTCCGGGACATTCAGGATGTAGAGGGTCCAGCAAATCACGCCGGTAATGAGGGCTGTAGCTGTTTTGTTCAGCCGGATGGGATGTTCGAGCGTAATTAAAATATAGCCAATTACGAATACGATTATAATGAGTGTTGTCATGAAGCGAGTGGACTTGCCTGGCCCAAAGGTAGTGCAATCGGGGCATTTAGGGTAAAACTGGTTGATTAGATTAAGCTTAGAATGCGTCGGTTAGTTCGCAATACCGGCTTCGGCCAGCAACACCAGCAGCACGTTTTGCAATCCCAGAACGCCCTGATCGTTCAGCCACCATTCGTTCAGTGAGTGGACATTTCCACCTTTGCCACCGCTGCCAATTGTGACGGCAGGAACCCCTAGCGAAATCGGCGTATTGGCGTTGGTTGAGGAAACGTCCAGTTTAGGCGTGGCACCCAGGTGTTTGGAAACCGCCATCGCCCGTTGCACCAGCGGCACCGTCGGCTCGATTTTGCCGGAAGGACGGTCGCCGATTTTCTTCACATCGACCGTCAGATCGGGGCCGCTGCGTTTCAGTCCGTTTTCTTCTTTCAACGCCCGTTGAACGGCAGCTTGCAGCAACTGATCGATGCCCTTGAGCCGTTCGGGACTTTCGGAGCGCATGTCGATTTCCATCCACGACTCAAACGGAATGGCGTTCACCGACGTGCCTCCGCCGATCACACTGACGCTGTAGGTGGTTTTGATGCCTTGCCGCGTGAATTTATCGGCTTCGTTGGTGAAATAATAAATGGCTTTTCCGAGCGCACCATGCGGATTGACGATGCCGAATGCACCGTAGGAATGCCCGCCCGGCCCTTTGAACGTGATCCGGTAACGGTAGGAACCCAGTCCACGGTGGACAATTTCACTGATGCCGTCGCCATCGACCGCGATGTACGAATTGATTTTGGAACCGTTCGTTTTGAACAGATGCTTGACGCCCCGCAAGTCGCCCAGGCCTTCTTCGCCGACGGCTCCGACAAACCAGACATCCGCGTCGGTTTCGATCTTTGCCTTTTCCAATCCTTTCAAAACCGTCAGAATGGCCACCAATCCCCGGGTGTCGTCGCCAACGCCGGGCGCGTAGAGCGTGTCACCTTTTTGCTTTACTTTCACATCGGTGCCTTCCGGAAAAACCGTGTCCAGGTGCGCTTCGACCACCACGGTTTTTTGGCCGGAGCGGCCTTTGCGTTTGCCAATGACGTTGCCGATCTCATCGATCCAGACCGAATCGACGCCCGCTTCTTTCAGCATGGCGGCATATTTTTTGGCTTTCACCGATTCTTTGAAAGGGGGGGCTGGTGTTTCGGTGAGCGTAATCAGGTCCTGCTTCGTCTGCGGTTCCCATTCCACAAAATGTTGAAAAACCGCCTTCACCGCCGGGCGATTCGCCAGGGTTTTGATTTCATCCGTGTAGCGTTTCTCGACGGCAACAGATTCCTGCGCGTGGAGGGAATGCGAAGAGGTGAAAATAATTACGAAGCTAAAAACCGCTGTTTTGAAAAGATGCGTCATGGATTTTGTGATGAAGGAAAGCCGTGAAGATGGCCTAAAAATAGCAATTCTAACCCAGAAATCGCCATTTATGGTGCAAATACCGGCTGTGTTAAGGGGACCTTTATACGTCACCATATACGTTTTTACAGGTTTGTCCGAAAGCGGAAAACAGGTCGTCCGTTTGCGGACAAAATGGTTTTTGTCTGCAATGTAATTACTTTATAATCAGAAGTTTTTTCTTTCTGGTACAGCGTTTGGACTGAATTAGTTATCCATTTTAGAAACCTGAACGGCCATGCTCAAAAACTACTTCAAAATTGCGTTTCGAAATCTCTGGAAAAACAAGGTTTTTTCGGGCGTCAACATGGCCGGGCTGGCGCTCGGTATTGCCGCTTTTGTATTAATCCTGGAGTACATCAGTTTTGAGAAAAGCGTCAACGGATTCCATGCCAACCTGCCGACTTTGTACCGGATGTTGTGGCAAAACAAAGCTGGCGAGGTCTGGCCGGATATGCCCCCGGCGGTGGCAACGCTGATGAAGCAGCAATTTCCCGAAGTGAAAACGTATTGCCGGGTGGTCGACAATTCGATCTCCGGTATCGTTTCGGCTTCTGAAGGGAAAAACCGCCCGTCGCCGAAAGCTTTCCGGGAAACCGACGTCGCCTATGCCGATGCCAGCTTCTTCACCCTGTTCACGTTTCCACTCGTTCAGGGCGATGCCGCCACCGCGCTGACCCGACCCAATACGGTAGCCGTGTCCGAATCTTACGCCCGGAAGTATTTTGGCGATGCGAAGGCTGTGGGTCAGTTGGTGACGATGAACAACCAGTTTGGAACAACGCTCTTTACGGTTTCGGCGGTTTATGCCGACATGCCCCAAAACTCGGATATGCAGTTTGGCATGGTGTTTTCCCTGCAAACGCTGGCGAACCCGGCCAACCTCAACGGCAACGATTGGGCGCGGCTTGACAGCTTCGACGGAGCGTACCTGATGACGTACCTGCAATTGCCTGAAGGCACGAATACCCGAAAACTGGAGGATAAATTCGATCAGTTGAAGAAGAAAATCCGTCCCGAAGATGCGAACCGGATGGTGTTACAGCCGGTCGCAAACATCCACCTGGGCGCGTCGCTCAGCGATCCGTATCCGACCACCGGCAAGCTGGCTTTCGTCTATTTGCTGGGCGGGATTGCCGTGCTGATTCTGGCGATTGCCTGGTTTAACTACATCAACCTCTCGACGGCGGGGGCCTTGAAACGAGCCAAAGAGGTGGGCGTTCGGAAAGTGGTTGGGGCCGGGCAGCGGCAATTGATCGGTCAGTTTCTGGGCGAATCGTTCCTGCTCAATCTCCTCGGTTTTGGTCTGGCGATTCTGCTGATCAGCGGGTTGCAGACCGTATTCAATGAATTGATCAAAAAAGAATTATCACTGAATATCCTGACCTCCAACAATTTCTGGCTAATCGGATTGGGCCTGCTTCTTTTTGGGGCGCTGGCATCGGGTGGGTATACGGCTTTTGCGTTATCCTCTTTCCAGCCACTTCAGACCTTGAAAGGCGTCTTTGGCAACAGTGCCAAAGGCGGCTCGCTGCGGAAATCGCTGGTTGTTTTTCAGTTCAGCGTGTCGGTGGTCCTCATCATTTGCACGTTCGTGCTGTACCGGCAGTTGCAGTTTATGCAAAACCAGCACCTGGGCGTCAGTCTGGAGCAACGTGTCGTGATTCACGGCCCGGAAGTCGGGAAAGATGCGTCGTTTCAAGCGCGGACGGCGGCTTTTCAACACGAACTCGAGCAATTGCCTTCCATCAAAAATTTTTCCAGTTCGGGAATCGTACCGGGGAATTTTTACAATTTTTCAACCAGCGGAATTGTTAAACAAAATCCGCAGGCAGAGGCCGACAAAATCGTGTATTCGATGGGCTTCATCGACCACCGGTATCTGGCCACGTACGGAATTGCTTTGGCGGCCGGGCGGAATTTTCTGACCACCGAATGCGAAGCGGGCTATGTGAAAAGCGGCAAACTGATGGTGAACGAGACCGGGGCCCGGCGACTGGGTTTCCCGTCAGCCGCCGACGCGGTGGGGAAAATCATCAACTGGGGGCAGGCCTTTGAAATTGTGGGTGTTGTGAAAGACTATCACCACCAGTCGCTTCGGGAAGCCATCGATCCGATCATTTTCATGCCCAGCCAGTACGGCAACTGGCTTACCATCCAGCTAGGCACCGATCAGATTCAGGCGAAAATGGCGGCTCTGGAGCGGCTTTACAAAGCCACCTATCCCGGCAACCCGTTCGAGTTTTTCTTTGTGGACGAGAACTACAACAAGCAATACCAGACCGAGCAGCAATACGGCAGGATTTTCGTCACGGCTTCGCTGCTGGCGATTTTCATTGCCTGCCTGGGTCTGTTCGGCCTGGCGACTTTTATGACCGAGCAACGGACGAAGGAAATCGGTGTCCGGAAAGTGCTGGGTGCTTCGGTGGGCAGCATCGTAACGCTGCTGTCGAAAGATTTCATGAAGCTGGTGCTGATCGCGTTTCTGATTGCTTCGCCCATTGCCTGGTATGCCACCCGGCAGTGGTTGCAGAATTTCGAGTACAAGATCGACTTGGAATGGTGGGTGTTCGGACTGGCGGGCGGAGCCGCCGTGCTGGTGGCACTGGCAACCATTTCGTTCCAGAGCGTCAAAGCCGCTTTGACGAATCCGGTTTCCTCACTTCGCTCGGAATAGAATTAAGAGTTAAGAGTTAAGAGTTAAGAGTTAAGAGTTAAGAGTGAAGAGTTGTGTAGGCGTCAGCCAACTCTTCATTCTTCACTCTTCACTCTTAACTTTTTTTAACGCCCTGGTTTTGTGGGTTGTCCGTACCTTGAATCGCCATTAAGGACGAACAACTTATGTTACAAAATTACCTCAAAATCGCCTGGCGCAGTCTGCGTAAGAACAAAGGGTTCAGCTTTATCAACATCCTGGGTTTGGCCGTCGGCATGGCGGTTGCCATGCTGATTGGCATCTGGGTCTGGGACGAACTGACCTTCGACCGGTTTTATAAAAACGAAGCGAATCTGTACCGGATTATGCTCAACCGGACGGCCAATGGTGAAACTACCACGCAACCCAACGGCGCTCTGCCGTTGGGTAATGTGCTGCGAACCGAAATTCCGGAAATCAGGCGGGTGGTCGAAACGCTCAGTTCCAATTTGCGACCGGAAGACGGTTTGAAAGTCGGGGATAAAAAGCTGATTCGCAAAGGCCAGAATGTCGGAAATTCGTTTTTCCACCTATTCGATCTTCCCTTGTTGCAGGGCAGCCCGGCGACAGCATTGCAGGAACCGAATTCCATTGTACTGACTGAACAAACCGCCAATGCCCTGTTTGGCCAGACGGAACCAATGGGGAAAACCGTTCGGCTCAACGACGCTTTTGACCTGAAAGTGACCGGTGTCCTGAAAAAACTGCCGACCAATACCGCCTGGGATTTTCATTTTCTGGTGCCATTCAGCCACCTGGAAGCCAATGCACCCTGGATTGAAAGCAGCCGCACGAACTGGAACAACAACGTTATCGAATACCTGATCGAACTGCATCCGAATACGGATCCTGCGAAGGTGAACGCCAAATTGCGGGGTCTGATCAAGCGGCATAACCCGGAATCGGTTTTTGAAGCGTTTCTGCATCCGGTTGAAAAATGGCATTTGTACGGCGAGTTCGAAAATGGCAAAAATACCGGCGGGTTCATTCGCTACGTGTGGCTTTTCGGCATCGTTGGTCTGGCGGTTTTGCTGATTGCCTGCATCAATTTCATGAACCTGGCCACTGCCCGGTCCGAAAAACGGGCGAAAGAAGTGGGCGTGCGGAAGGCCGTTGGCTCGTTTCGGTCGCAGCTCATCGGCCAGTTTCTGAGCGAATCGTTGCTGATTGCCAGTCTGTCACTGGGGCTGGCGTTGACTCTGACGCTGGTTTTTCTGCCGGTATTCAACGAAATCACCCAAAAACAGCTCTCGTTTCCGGGACTTAAACCCGGTTTCTGGCTGCTGTCGCTGGGCTTTACCGTGCTGACGGGCGTTTTGGCGGGGAGTTATCCGGCTTTTTACCTGTCGTCGTTCAAGGCCGTGCGGGTGTTGAAAGGCAGCGTTCGCGTTGGGCGAAACGCGAACTGGCCGCGAAAAGTGCTGGTTGTGGCTCAGTTTACGGGCTGTATTGCCTTCATCATCAGTGCTATCCTGGTCTACCAACAAATTCAATACGCGAAAAACCGCCCGGTCGGCTACGACCCCGATCGGTTACTAACGGTTCCGCTGACCAGTGATCTGGACCGGAATTACGAGGCTGTTCGGAATGCGTTGCTGGGTTCCGGCGCGGTGGAAAGCGTGACGAAAGCGTCGAGTCCGGCCACCACCATTACGAGTGACACGCGGGTGGACTGGTCGGGCAAAGCCCCCGACGAAATCATGCGGCTCAATCTGATTGCCGCTTCGCCGGATTATCTGAAGACGATGGGGATTAAACTGAAAACCGGTCGCGATTTTTATGCCAACGGCACGGATTCGGTATCGGCCATTCTAAACGAAGCCGCCGTGAAGGCCATGCGGCTGAAAAATCCGCTGAACCAGGAATTGAGTTTTGTCTGGGACCCCGGCACAAAGCTGCGAATCGTCGGCGTGGTCGAAAATTCGATCATCGAATCGCCGTACACGCCCGTCAATCCGCTCATTCTGATCACCGGCCGTCCGTTTGAACGTTACGTGATTTTTCGGTTGGCTGCGAATCTCAACACGACCGAGGCCCTGGCGCGGATCGAACCGATTTTCCAGAAATTCAACCCGGCTTTTCCGTTCGATTATCAGTTTGTCAACGATGCCTACAACCGCAAGTTTAAACAGGAAGAACTGATCGGAAAACTGGCGGGCGTGTTTGCGATTCTGGCCGTTTTCATTGCCTGTCTCGGGCTGTTTGGGCTGGCGGCTTCCCTCGCCGAACAGCGCACCAAAGAGGTCGGGATTCGCAAGGTGCTGGGAGCCAGTGTGGTGAGTTTGTGGGGGTTGTTGTCCCGCGAGTTTGTCGGGCTGGTGATCGTCGCCTGTCTGCTGGCGTCGCCCCTGGCGGCTTATTTTCTGAACGACTGGCTCTCGCAGTTTGATTACCGCATTAGCTTGAGCGTCTGGGTGTTTGTGCTGGCGGGTGGTCTGGCGATTCTGATTGCGCTGCTGACGGTTTCGTTCCAAAGCATCAAAGCCGCTTTGATGAATCCGGTGATCTCGCTGCGGTCGGAATGAAAAAGAGTTAAGAGCGATGAGTTAAGAATGAAGAGTTAAGCAGTCATTTTTAGTTTTCCTGCGGGGGAGATTGCGCCATCCTTCCCGTAGGGATGGTCCATTTTGTAGGAACTGTGTCCACGTTTATGTGAAATTAGTCCCGTAGGGACGGTTCATTTCGTACCTGCACAATGGGTTATCCCTACGGGATTTTTTGGTTTTTCTGCTGACGCGGTGGCTACAATATGGATCATCCCTACGGGATTTTTGGTTTTCTGCTGATGCGGTGGCTACAAAATGGATCGTCCCTGCGGGACTGTATTTGATCATCGCGGTTGTCAGCCCACTCATCACCGCTTGGCGGCCCCATTGTCTTCATTCTTACCTGAATAAGCCGTCTGTACCAAAGTTAAGCAGGTGAAAACCAGTCGTATTATCTTTAATAATCCGAAACTTAACAACGGCTTGGTTATGGTGACGAGGGGAGTGATTTGGATACTGATTGGACTGTTTATCGGACAAGCTGCCAACGGTCAATTCAAGACTACAACCGGAAATGGATTAAAGGGAGACTATTTCGATGGTACGAACTTCGAACGAAAAGTGTTCACCCGGATGGATCCGCAGATTGATTTCGACTGGGAGGGTCGCCGACCGGGGCCGGGGCTTGGCCGTTCGTATTATTCCGTACGCTGGACCGGGAAATTGTATGTACCCACCACCGGAGTTTATAAATTTACGGCCACGGTAGACGATGGAATCCGCCTTTGGGTGGGGGGTAAGAAGGTGATCGACGTGTGGCGATTAAATGATAATCAGACCTTTAAAGGCGATATTTATCTGAAAGCCGGTCAGTACTACGACTTGCGGGTCGATTTTTTCAATGATCCGCTGGGGGGAAGCATCAGCCTGTTTTGGATACCACCCAACCAAACCGCACCCAGCCCCGTTACCGGTAACTATCTGTTCAGGCCCGACTTTCAGCCGCCAAAACCCGCTGCGCCGAAGGTCGTGCCTAAACCGGTGGCGGTAAAACCCAACGTTCAACCTGTAGTGGCCCGTAAACCGCCGGTTATACGAACGACTCCGAAAGATACGGCCGCCAGCGTTCCGGTTCCGGTTAAAACGCCGGAGCGTTTTGAAGGATTGAAAACGGGGGATAAACTGGTGTTGAATCAGGTTTTCTTTGCGCAAAGCGAATACCGTCTCTTGCCGGAATCGTACGCAGAACTGGATAAACTGGTGCGCACGATGACGAAGAACCCAACCCTCCGAATTGAAATTAGCGGCCACACGGATAATGTGGGTGATCCGCGCCTGAATCTGGCATTGTCCGAAAACCGGGCCAAAGTCATTACGACGTACCTGATTCGGAACGGCGTTGCCGACGGGCGGATTGCAACCAAAGGTTACGGCGGAACCCGCCCCATCGCCGACAATGCGACGGAAGAGGGCCGGGCGAAAAACCGCCGGGTCGAGTTCAGTGTGAAATAATCCCTTGTCCGCAAATGGCCGGAAAACCGTCCGTTTGCGGACATTTTATTTTATTTACTTTTTAGTAAGAAATTGATTGTGAGTATTTTATTGATTCTGGTATGCCATTTGGGAGTAAGCACAGATACGTCTTCCTATTCTGCTGAAACCGATGCTAACGAGCTACCTTAAAATTGCCTGGCGGAGCCTGCTGAAAAACAAGCTCTTTTCCTTTATCAACATTTTTGGCCTGGCCCTTGGCATGTCGTGCAGCCTAATGATTGGTCTTTGGGTCAATGACGAGTTGAGCTACGACCGGTTTTTACCCCATCTCGACAGCATCTTCTTCGTACGGACCAATAGCACCGACCAGGGTATCATCTACACCAATACCGTCACACCAGGCCCGCTGGCTGAGGCTTTGAAACGCGATGTGCCGGAAGTACGCTACGCGGCCAAAGTGCAGTTTCCGGAAGAAAAACTCCTGAAAGTGGGCGAGAAATCGGTGAAGCAACAAGGGTTTTATGCAACGAAAGACTTTTTTCTGCTTTTCGATTATCCCGCCGTTGTCGGGAGTCCACTGGTGGCGCACTCGAAGCTGGATCAGATTATTATTACGCGGAGGGTAGCTGAGAAGTTTTTCGGCACGACCCAGGTGCTCGGAAAACGCCTGCAATTTGATAATAAAACGTATTATACCGTTGGCGCGGTTATTGAAGATTTGCCCGGCAACTCGACTTTTCAGTTCGACTGGATCATCAATTACGACGTGCAGGAGGAGGATTGGAAAAAAAAATGGGGCAACAGCTCGTTTATGACCTTCGTCCGGCTGGACCCAAAGGCCGATCCGGCCAAAGCGGAAGCCGGAATGAAGGGGATTTACCGACGCAATACCGACTGGAAGGAAGTGCCTGTGCCAACGCTTCAGCCCATGAAGGATGTGCATTTATACGCTAAATATGAGAACGGAAAGGCCGTTGGGGGCAAGATTGAATATGTGCGGATTTTTGCATTGGTAGCCCTCTTTATTCTGCTCATTGCCTGCGTCAATTTCATGAACCTGGCCACGGCCCGCTCGGCCATGCGGGCGAAGGAAGTGGGCGTTCGGAAGGTGGTCGGCGCGCTGCGGTCTTCGCTGATCGGGCAGTTCATGAGCGAGTCAGTACTGACGAGCCTGCTGGCGGTTTTTCTGGCCCTGAGCATCGTGAGCGTAGTTTTGCCGACCTTCAATGCCGTTTTCTCCAAACACCTCACGCTGAATCTGGCAGACCCGACGCTGTGGCTGGGCATTCTGATTCTGGTATTGATCACCGGTTTTGTGTCGGGCAGTTATCCGGCTTTGTTCCTATCGTCGTTGCAGCCCATCCGCATTCTGAAAGGCACCCTGAAGTTTGGTTCCGGAGCGGTTTTGTTTCGCCGGACGCTGGTCATTTTTCAGTTTACGTTATCGATTTTTCTGATCATCGGTATGCTGGCCGTGGCGCATCAGATGGACTATATCCGCACCAAAAATCTGGGTCTTGATCGCGAAAATGTGTTGTATGTGCCGCTGGAAGGCGATACCTACAACAAGATGGAGGCTTTTCGGCAGGAACTGATTCGCACACCGTCGATTGCTTCGGCCTCGGTAACGATGAGCTTACCCGTCAATATTGAGTCTACCTCCGGCGATTTGACCTGGCCGGGTCAGAAACCGGATCAGAATTCGAATGCAGCGACCATGTCGGTGGGCTATGATTTTATCAAGACCATGAATATTCAGCTCGTGGAGGGCCGGGATTTTTCGAGTGCCCGCAAGGCCGATTCGGCGTCGTACATCATCAACGAAGCGGCCGCTAAAATGATGGGCATGAAGAATCCGGTGGGCCAGCAGGTCGGCTTCTGGATGGGCAAAGGCCCGATCATCGGACTGATGAAAGATTTCCACCTGCAATCGTTGCACAGTCCGATTACGCCCCTGATTTTAACCCTGATTCCGGGTAATACGAGCTATCTGCTGGTACGGACGGAGAAGGGAAAAACCACCGAAGCCATCGACGAACTGGAACGGGTTACGCGGGAATTCAATCCGAGTTATCCGTTTGAGTATCATTTTCTGGACGATGCCTACGAGAAACTGTACCGCGGTGAACAGCAGGTCAATACACTCATCAATTACTTCGGAACACTCGCCATCCTGATTTCCTGTCTGGGACTGTTTGCGCTGGCGGCTTTCACGGCAGAGCAGCGGATGAAAGAAATTGGCGTTCGAAAAGTGTTGGGTGCGTCGGTATCCAGCATTGTCTCACTGGTTTCAAAAGACTTCCTGAAATTGGTTCTGGTCGCCTTGCTGCTGGCCTCTCCGCTGGCGTGGTGGGCGATTTCACAATGGCTGGACACGTTTCAATACCGGGTCGACCTGTCGTGGTGGCTGTTTGCGGTGGCCGGGGTGCTGGCGGTTTTCATCGCTTTCCTGACCGTGAGCTACCAGTCGATCAAAGCCGCCCGCATGAATCCGGTAACCTCACTTCGTTCGGAATGAAGAGTTATGAGTGAAGAGTTAAGGGTGCGTCAGCCAACTCTTCACTCTTCATTCATAACTCTTCACTCATAACTCTTCATTCAAACAACAATGCTAAAAAGTTACTTCACCACCGCCCTCCGCGCTTTCCGGCGCAACTGGAATTATTCCATCATCAACGTCGTCGGCCTGACGCTCAGTCTGGCGTGCTGTCTGTTATTGTTTATCGTGGTTCGATACGAACGGAGTTTCGACCGGCATCACGCCAACGCCGATCGGACCTACCGGCTGGTGACTCACTATACGGCACCGCAAGACGGTTTTAATGTGGGAATGCCGCTGCCGTTTTTGGCTGCCATGCGGAACGATTTTCCGGATCTGAAACACCAACTGACGTTTATTCATGACGTTCGAAACCCCGTGATTGCCGCTGAAGACGGGCAGACCAAAGGAACGATGCGCCGGTTTCAGGAAACGGGCGGAGTGGCTGCTTTTGCCGAGCCGGAATATTTCGGGTTGTTCGACTACCAGTGGATCAGCGGGAATCCGGCCACGGCACTCAACCGCCCGGGTACGGTGGTATTGACGGAAGAACTGGCCCGCAAGTATTTTGGAGACACCGATCCGATGGGGCGCACGCTGAAAATCGATAATAAGCTGACCGTTCTGGTGTCGGGCGTGGTGCAAAACCCGCCGGTCACGAGCAGCATCCCGTTCAAAATGCTCATCTCGTTTGCTTCGCTGAAAGAATACGGGGCCAACACCAACTGGGACGACTGGGTCTCTTCCTACACGGGCGCACAATTGTATCTGACGTTACCGGAAAACACGCCGGAGGCCCAAATGGAACAGAGACTGGTGCCTTTTCTCCGAAAATATATTAGTGCGGAAGACGCTAAAAACCAGCGGTTTGAACTGCAACCGCTGACGGAAATTCACTACAGCACCGAAATGAGTAACTACAGCGGCCGAACGATCAGCAAATCCATGATCTGGGCGATGGCGCTGATCGGGCTTTTTCTGCTGGTAACCGCCTGTGTCAACTTCGTCAATCTGGCCACGGCGCAGGCCATCCGGCGATCGAAAGAAGTGGGTGTGCGGAAGGTTTTGGGCAGTTCGCGGATGCAGTTGGTGCGGCAGTTTCTGGGCGAAACCGGTTTCCTGACGGGTCTGGCCGTTCTGCTGGCCTTGCTGATTGCCAATTTCTCGCTGGCATCGGTGGCTGATTTACTCAACATTAAACTCCAAACAACGCTCTTCAGTGATCCGCTGGTACTGGGCTTCCTGCTGTTGCTGGCGGTCTTTACCACGGTTTTGGCGGGTTTCTATCCGGCCCTGGTTTTGTCGGGTTATCAGCCGGTTCTGGCCCTGAAAGGCAAGATTCGGGGTTCGGGCAGCGGGCAGTTGACACTTCGCCGGACGCTGATTGTGCTCCAGTTCACGATTTCGCAAACGCTCATCATCGGTACCGTGATCGTTTACAACCAGATGGATTATTTCCGGAATGCCGATCTGGGTTTTCAGAAAGACGCCATCGTGATGATTCCGATTCCGGAGAAAAAACCGGGAAAAATGGAATCGTTGCGGGCTAAACTGACGGGTTTGCCGGGCATCAGCTCAATGAGCTTCGGGATTTCATCGCCCTCGGCCCGGGGCAACTGGTGGACCGGGTTTCGCTATGAAAACCGCGAAAAAGATGAGGAGTACGGCGTCGTCATGCGCCCTTCCGACACGTCATATGTCCGGACGTATGGGCTGAAACTGATGGCCGGGCGGATCAACCTGCCCGCCGACACGATGCGGGAAGTGCTGGTCAACGAGCGGTTTATGACGAAGCTGGGCATGAAGAGTCCCAACGAGATTTTGGGCAAAACGGTTCTGCTGAACGGCCGGCGGCTGCCCATCGTCGGCGTAATTAAGAACTTCAACACGTTTTCGCTGCATCAGGAAACCGAGCCGTGCATTCTAACTACGCATCGGGATGCCTATTCAAGTCTGGGTATCAAAGTGTCGGGTAATTCGGCGCAGGTAAGCAAAACGCTGGCGGAAGTGGAAGCGGCCTGGGCGGCTACTTTTCCGGATTTTCTGTTTAAATACGATTACCTGGACAAAACCATCGCCGATTTCTACGCGGCTGAGGAACGCCTGTATGCCTTGTTCCGGTTGCTGGCCGGTATCGCCATTTTTATCGGCTGTCTGGGTTTATACGGGGTCGTGGCTTTTATGGCGGAGTCGAGGACGAAGGAGGTTGGCATTCGGAAAGCGTTGGGCGCATCGACTTCGCACATTTTTGGGCTGTTCTCGTTCCAGTTCCTGAAACTGGTGCTGATCGCCCTGCTGATTGCCGCACCCATTGCCTGGTATTTCACAAACCAGTGGCTTCAGGATTTTGCGTATAAAATTGACATTGAGTGGTGGATGTTTGCGTTGGCGGGTGTGATGGCAACTGCGATTGCGTTGGTGACGGTCAGTTTCCAGAGCATCCGGGCGGCCTTGATGAATCCGGTAAAAAGCCTGCGGGCGGAATGAAGAGTGATGAGTTAAGAATGAAGAGTTAAGACGGGCCTGCCCGCGCGGTTGGCTGACGCATTCCTTTTAACTCTTAACTCTCCATTCTTAACTATAAAAAGCTATTCAAATCGAGTTGCAGGATTTCGGAGAAGGAAGAATTTTCGGTCAAGCCACCGTCGCCTTTGCGGTAGCGGAACCATTGGCCGGTTCGGTAATCGTAAATGAATCCTTCGCGGATACCGTAAAAACCCTGATCGATTAACTGAAAAACTTTATGCAGATCACCTTGCAATCCGTTGGTATGACATACTTCGATAATGATTGGCGTTTGAGCCGTTTCATTGTCGCGTAGTAAAAGATCCGGTACGAGGCTGGCTTTGCCTTCATCGAGCATCGTTTCGGGGAGGGGTTCCAGATGGATGGTTTTTTCGCGGTGAAAAAGCACGCCCAGCCCCATCATCAGCTTGGCAATAACGCGTTGGTGATCGACAGGCGCCCAAACACCCTGATCTTCATGAACGCTGGATAGAGGATTGGTGGATGGAAAATACATACTATTACGGTTTTAAGGGATCACGATGGGAAAGTCATAAAAAGCTATTCAGGTCAAGTTGCAGGATTTCGGAGAAGGAGGAGGGTTCGGTTAGTCCGCCATCGCCTTTGCGATACCGGAACCACTGATCGGTTTTGTAATTGTAAACAAAGCCTTCAAGGACGCCATAATCATCTTCGTCGATTAATCGAATCGTTTTGGCAAGGTCATGTTTTAAACCACTAGTATGACAGATTTCAATAATGATGCGGGTTTGATCGGCTTCATTATCAAATAAAATAACATCCGGTGTTGGACTGCTGTAGGTAAAATCCAACATCATTTCGGGCAAGGGTTCTAACGGAATACTGTGGTTGCCGTGGTACAAATTTCCCAAGCCTATAGTCAATTTTGCAATGATACGTTGGTGAATGACCGGCGCATTGACGCCCATCTCATCTTCATTGACAAAAAACTTGCTGGCGCGTGGTGGAGGGATATACATGGCTATTCAGAGAAGATAGACTGATTTGATTAAACAAACATACCGAAAAAGCACATGCTTCGCAATTACCTCAAAACCACCTGGCGCAGCCTGATTCGCAACCGGAATTACGCCCTTATCAACCTCACCGGGCTGACCTTGGGACTGGGCGTTGCCATCGTGTTGTTCTGGATTGTGCGGTTTGAATACAGCTTCGATACGTACCACGCGAAAGCCGACCGGCTATACCGGCTGATCGCGGTCGATAAGTACGGCGAAAAGGGTACCTCCGTTCCGCACGGCGTCATCAAGGCGCTCAATGAGCAAATTCCGGGGGTCGAAAACGCGGCCAATGCCTATGGCTACGGTTCCAACGGATTGCGGGTCGGTCAACAGCTTTTTAACATCAAACACCTCTTTTTTGCGCCACCCCGGTTTCTGGACATGATCGATGTGGAGTGGGTGAAAGGCTCTCCGCAGCAGTCGCTCAGCCAGCCGTATCAGGTGGTGCTGGACGAACCGACGGCCCGGCGGTTTTTTAACGAAAGCGACCCGATGGGCAAAATTATCCGGTTCAACAACCAGGTTGATCTGGTGGTGTCGGGCATCATTCGCAAAGCGCCGGTCAACTCGGAATTTCAGTTTCAGGTGCTGGCTTCCCGCGAGACGCTGAAACGCATCGAGCACGAGTATACCAATGAAGAATACTGGGGCGGGGGCGATTCGATGCACCACGGCTACGTTGTTCTGAAACCGGGTGTTTCGCCTTCTGCCATCGAAGCCACCCTTAAAAAACTGGCTATCCAACACCAGAAATACTCCGCCCTGACCGGATTCGAGCTTCTGCCGATTACGGAGGTGCATCGCAATACGGAAACCGACCCCGACCCGTTCAATTACGTCATTCCGCAGTGGATGCTCAATACACTAGCCGCCATCGGTCTGTTTCTGGTGATCATCGCCTGCATCAACTTTGTCAACCTGGCCACGGTGCAGGCTGTTCAGCGCAGCCGCGAAATTGCCGTTCGGAAAGTGCTGGGCAGCAGCCGGAAACAGTTGATGATTCAGTTTTTCGGGGAAACCGCTTTCCTGGTTTTTGCCGCCATCGGTCTGGGCGGTTTGCTGGCCACGCAGTTGATTCGCTACGCCGACCAGTTGCTCAACACGCAGGTTGCGCAGTCGAACGTTTGGGATGCCGGAGCCATTGCATTTCTGCTGGGCTTGGGTGTTGCCGTTACGCTTCTGGCGGGTTTGTATCCGGCATTGGTGTTGTCCGGTTTTCAACCGGTGAAGGTGTTGCGGGGGCGGTTTTATGTCACCAATCCCAAAGGATTTTCGTTGCGCTCGTCGCTGGTCGTTGCGCAGTTTGTCATCGCTCAGGTGCTGGTGATCTGCACGTTGATCGGCAGCAAGCAAATCCGGTATTTCTACGAAACCGATCTGGGTTTCGATAAAAAAGCGATTGTGACGGTTACCATGCCGGAGCGGGGCAACGGGGTTTTGCGGGAACGGTTTCGGCAGCAGTTGCTGGAACATCCGGAAATAAAGGATGTGGCGTTTGCCCTGACCACACCCTCGAGCAACCGCAACTGGTGGTGGCGCACGATTCATCACCGGAATCTGCCCAACGGAGCAGGCGAGTTTCGGATGCAATACGTCGATACGAATTACTTCCACTTCTTCAAAATTCCACTGCTTGCAGGTCGGTCGTGGACGCGCGCCGACACGAATACGGTTGCTATTATCAACGAAAAAGCCGCCCGGGATTTCGGGTATGCAAATCCTGAAAAAGCGATTGGCGAACGAATTAACCTGGATGGAAACCAGCCGTTTACGGTGATGGGCGTCGTCAAAGATTATCATTCGCAAAGCCTGCGGTCGTCTATTGTTCCCCACGTTTTCCTGTATGCCGACTGGAATTTTCAGGAAGCCAGCGTTCGGATCGATCCGAAGCAGCAGTCTCAGGCGTTGCAACACATTGAGCAGCACTGGAAAGCGGTTTTTCCGAACTACTATTTTGAAGCCAAATTCCTCGATCAGGACATCCGGGCGTTCTACGACGACGAACGCAAACTGACCAACTTCCTGACGCTCTTTGCCGCCGTCGGCATTCTGATCGGCTGTCTGGGTTTGTTCGGTCTGGTCTCGTTCGTCGTAACGCAGCGCACCAAGGAAATCGGAATTCGGAAGGTGCTGGGTGCCACCGTCGCGAGCATCGTTTCGCTGTTGTCGAAAGACTTTCTGAAGCTGGTTCTGGTGGCTTTTGTGATTGCTGCGCCCATTGGCTGGTACGCTATGAGCCGGTTTTTGCAGGAATACCAATACAAAATCGACCTCTCCTGGTGGGTGTTTGCGCTGGCCGGTGGTCTGGCCGGACTGATTGCCCTGCTGACGGTTTCAGTTCAGTCGGTGAAAGCCGCGTTGACGAACCCGGTTACGTCACTTCGTTCGGAATGAAAAAAGAGAGTTAAGAGTGATGAGTTGGCTGACGCACGCTTTTAACTCATCACTCTTAACTCATCACTCTTAACTAAAAAGGTTATGCTACAGAACTACTTAAAAATCGCTTGGCGGAATTTGTGGAAAAACAAGGTTTTTTCAGCCATCAACATCATTGGACTGGCCATCGGAATGGCAGCCTGCATTCTGATTATGCTGTTCGTAACGTACGAAACGAGTTTCGACGGGATTCATAAAAAGAACATCTACCGGCTCGATGAAGTGCAGAAATTTCCGGGCATGGTGGACCCGCAAAACGTAGCGTTATCCATGTTTCCCATGGGGCCGACGTTGACCAAAGAATTTCCCGAAATTCGCAGTTTCGTCCGGGTCCGGCCCAATAAGGAGGTGCGGCTGACCTATGGCGATAAGAAGATCGTGATGCCCCAAATGCTGTGGGCGGATTCGTCCTTTTTGCAGCTCTTCGATTATAAACTGCTTCAGGGTGACGCGAAAACCATCCTAAAGAGTCCCAATAGCGTGGTGCTGACGGAAGAAAGCGCGGTTAAATTCTTCGGGAATGAAAATCCGATCGGCAAAACGCTCGTGCGGTATGATTCAGATACGATCAGCTTTAAAGTGACCGGAATTCTTGAAAATACCCCCAAAAACTCGCACCTGCAGTTCGACGGTTTATTCTCGTTTAATTCGTTTGTTAAAGCCGACGCCATGAACAACTGGGGCGGCAACTGGCTGGTGACGTATCTGGAGCTAGCCAACAATGCCGACGTTGCGGCCCTGGAGAAAAAATTCCCGGCTTTCCTCAAGCGGCACATGAATGGCGAGAATTGGAAGTACTACGAATTGTTTCTCCAGCCGCTGCATGAGGTCCACGATAATTCGATGGCGATCACGCATGATTACCTCAATTTTCAAAAATTCGACAAGAATTATACCTATATCTTTCTGGTCATTGCGGTGATCGTTCTGCTGATTGCCTGCATCAATTTCATGAATCTGTCGACGGCCAAATCGTCAGGCCGGGCGAAAGAAGTCGGGATTCGGAAGTCGGTGGGGGCGGAGCGAACGCAACTGGCGGCTCAGTTCATTGGCGAATCCATTCTGCTGTCGTCTATCGCTCTGGTTTTTGCGGTTGTGCTCGTAAAACTCTGTCTTCCGTTTGTCACTGAACTCAGTCAGCGGGAATTGGATTTAGCACTGTTCAGTAACCCATCGGTTTTGATTTTATTTATCGCCTTTGCCATTTTAATCGGTGTCATTTCCGGCAGTTATCCCGCCTTTTTTCTGTCGTCGTATCAGCCCACAAAGGTGTTGAAAGGCAGTCTGGAAATCGGTAAAAACAAAGGGTCCTTCCGCAACATGCTGGTGATCGGCCAATTTACGGGGGCGGTTTTTCTGATCATTGCCACGGCTTTTGTGGTGAAGCAACTGCGGTTTATGCAGGAGCGTGACCCCGGTTTTTCCCGCGATCAGGTGATGGTGATTCCGCTGAATTCCACGACGCAGCCGAAATACGATGCCATTAAGCAGGAACTTCTGTCCAATTCGCTGATCACGGCGGTGACGGGTTCGCAACAACGGCTGGGGAATAACCTGCACCAAACCGGGGTCAAGTTTCACGGCGACGGGCCGGTTCGTGACTTGGCGACCTCGCAGGTGATTGTCGATCCGGATTACCTGACGCTGTATAAAATTCCGATTCTTTTCGGTCGCAACTTTTTGAAAGACAGCAAAACCGACAACGGACGGGCGTATATCATCAACGAAACGCTGGCAAAAGAACTGCTGAAAGAACAGCCGAAAGCCACGATGCAATCGCTGATCGGCCGGAATTTCGGCTTCAGCGGAATGGATTCGCTGGGACGGATTGTCGGAATTTCGAAGGATTTCAATTTCAACTCGCTCCACCACAAAATCGAAACGCTCTGCATTTTCGACCAGAAGGATTGGGGCTACAGCGAACTATCGATCCGGATCAGCGGTAAAAATGCTCCGGAAGCCATTGCTTACGCCAAATCCGTCTGGGCCAAACTCGCACCCGATCAGCCGTTTGATTACTCGTTTCTGGATGAGCATTTTGCCGAACTCTACCGGGCCGATGGCCAGGTGAGCGAAATCGTCGGCATTCTGGCGTCGCTGGCCATCATCATTTCCTGTCTCGGTCTGTTCGGGCTGGCATCGTTTTCGGCCGAACGGCGCATCAAGGAGATCGGGATTCGCAAGGTGCTGGGTGCTTCGGTGGCGGGGATCATTGCGCTGCTTTCCCGGGATTTCCTGAAGCTGGTGCTCGTCGCCATCCTGATTGCTTCACCCATCGCCTGGTATGCGATTCATCAGTGGTTGCAGGATTTTGCTTACCGGATCAACATCGATTGGTGGGTTTTTGTGCTGGCGGGGGCATTGGCGGTTTTGATCGCCCTGCTGACGGTTTCGTTCCAGTCGGTGAAAGCGGCTTTGACCAATCCGGTGAAGAGTTTGAAGAGTGAGTAAAGTGATTGATTTTCAGGATTGTATATTGGTCATCCCTACGGGATTTTGCTCATTTGATCCACGGGATTCGGCGGGTTAAAACCCACCGCTACAAAATGGGTCATCCCTACGGGATTTCGTTCATTTGATTCATGGGATTCGGTGGGTTATAATCCACCGCTACAAAATGGATCATCCCTACGGGATTTCGTTCATTTGATTCATGGGGTTCGGTGGGTTATAATCCACTGCTACAAAATGGGTCATTCCTACGGGATTTCGTTCATTTGATCCACGGGATTTGGGTGGTTATAATCCACCGTTACCCAATGGGGCATCTTTGTGGAATGATCAAATTTAACAATCCCGTAGGGATGAATCATCATGTAGCCCCCGGTTGAAACCGGGGATAGAGACGAACAAAATAGGTCTAGAATCCCGTAGGGATGACTCATTTTGTAGTAACAAACGGCTATTTCTTGAAACCCAATCCGTTGTGGGTACGCTATGCAACGTAACCGCTGTAAACTTCATCTTTAGATCGCTTTCCTGTTTTTCTGCGCTAATCATCCCTCTTTATGTTCCGCAACTACCTCAAAATCGCCTGGCGTAATCTCAAACGCAACAAAACGTTCTCGCTGATCAACATCCTCGGTCTGGCGCTCGGAATGGCCTGTAGTCTGGTTATTCTGCTGTGGGTGCAGGACGAACGCGCGATGGACCGGTTTCATGCGAACGACGCCCGGATTTATCGGGTCATGGAAAACCAGGCCTGGGCGGGTCAGGACGTCAGTACAACGCCCTCGACACCCGGTATTCTGGCCGAAAACCTGAAAAAGGATTTCCCGGAAGTCGAGAAAGCCGCCATGATGACGTGGGAACAAAACATTCTGCTGACGGTCGGCAACACCTTTGGCAAAGAAAAAGGACGGTTTGCCAGTGGCGATTTTCTGACTATTTTCTCGTTTCCGCTCATACAGGGAGACGCCCGAACCGCCCTGGCGCGTCCGGACGGTATTGTGATCTCCGAAAAGCTGGCGCAGAAATACTTCCCCCATCAGGATGCGCTCGGGAAAGTGATCCGGGTGGACAATACCGACGACATGATGGTGACGGGCGTGATGGCGGAAGTGCCGGAAAACAGCTCGCTGAAATTCGATTACCTGATTTCGTGGGAACGGTTTGTGAAATACAACGCCTGGGTGAAAGAATGGGGTAACAATGGCCCCCGGGCGTTCGTGTTGCTGAGTGCAAAAGCCGATCCGGATAAAGTATCGGCCAAGATCAAGGATTACATCAAGCAAAAGACCAACAAGCAAACCAACAACATCGAGTTGTTTCTGCAAAAAAGCAGCGAGGCTTATCTGCATTCCAATTTCAAAAACGGACAGCTTGACGGCGGTCGGATCGAATACGTGCGGTTGTTTATCATCGTAGCGGTTTTTATTCTGGTCATTGCCTGCATCAACTTCATGAACCTGGCCACGGCGCGTTCGGTCAAACGGGCGAAGGAAGTGGGCGTTCGGAAGGTGGTGGGCGCCGAGCGGGGTTCTTTGATGGGGCAGTTTGTGGGCGAATCGCTGCTCATCTCGTTTCTGTCGCTGTTCGTAGCGGTTCTGGTGGTGGCGCTAACGCTGCCCATCTTTAATGAGCTGACGGAAAAACACCTGACGTTTCAGTTTGCCGATCCGTTTTTCTGGCTGGTTTTGCTGGTCCTGACGCTCATAACCGGCTTGGTTTCGGGCAGTTACCCGGCCTTGTTCCTGTCGTCGCTGAAACCGGTTGTGGTCTTGAAAGGCGTGCTGAAATTCAAACCGAGTGCGACCATTTTTCGAAAGGGGCTGGTGGTGTTTCAGTTTTCGCTGTCGATCATTCTCATTGTCGGGATGATCATCATTTACCGGCAGATTCAGTACATCCAAACCAAAAACCTGGGGTTCGACAAGGGCAATCTGGTGTATATGCCGCTGGAAGGTGATCTGAAAAAGAACTACCAGACGTTCCGCAGCGAATTGCTGACCCAGCCGGGTATCCAGGCGGTTTCGGCTTCGTGGGCCGACCCGCTGGAGGTCGGCAGTTCGACCATCGGCGTCGGCTGGCGGGGCAAAGACACCACGCAGCGGATTTTGTTCAACCAGACCGCCGTGCATTACGACTACCTCAAGGCGATGGGCGTCCGGCTGAAAGAGGGGCGCGAGTTCTCACCGGATTACGGCACCGATACCACCAACTACCTCATCAACGAAGCGTCGGCCCGGAAGATTGGCTACAAAAATCCGGTGGGGCAAGAGCTGACGTTCTGGGGTCGAAAGGGCATCATTGTGGGCGTGGTGAAAGATTACCACATCAACTCGTTGCACGTGGCCATCGAACCGCTCATTCTGCACATGCAGCGGAATGAATTCGACGGGGTTGTGCTGGTTCGCACCGAAGGCGGCCGCACCAAAGAGGCCCTTGCCAATCTGGAAAGGACTTTCCGGAAGTTCAATCCGCGCTATCCGTTCGAGTACAAATTCACGGATCAGGAGTTTGGCAATAACTACAAGAGCGAAAACATCATCAGCAAACTGTCGAACTACTTTGCGTTTCTGGCCATTTTCATCTCTTGTCTCGGACTGTTTGGATTGGCGGCTTTCACGGCGGAGCAGCGTACGAAAGAAATCGGCATTCGGAAAGTGCTGGGGGCCAGCATTGTCAATATCGTGCTGATGCTTTCCAAAGATTTTCTGCTGCTGGTTTTGCTGTCGTCGGTGGTGGCGCTTCCGGTGGCCTGGTGGGCGATGAATAGCTGGCTGGAAAAATACGCCAACCGTATCGAAATCGAGTGGTGGATGTTTGTGGTCGCCGTTCTGGCTTCACTCGCCATCGCCCTCTTTACCATCAGTTTCCAAAGCATCAAAGCGGCTTTGATGAATCCGGTGAAGAGCCTTAAGACCGAATGATGCGTTATGAACGATGAATTGTGTCAGCCCATTCATCATTCGGTGTATAGGTAAATAACAGGCGTGGTTTTCTTTCGCCTACATGGAAACTTCACGTCGCGACTTTCTCAAAAAAAGCACCTCCCTGGCCGCCCTGACAGTCGGAGGAATCACATCGGCTCAGGCATCTGAACAACGGGTCGGGGCAAAACCGATGGTTGACAAGGCGGTGCTCAAGGATGCCGGAATGCAGCTCTGCGAAGCGTATTTCAGCGGGATGAACGAACAGAAAATCGCCCTGACGAAGCAGATGGCGGTGCTGGGAGCGGTGGGCGGCATCAATCCCGGCATGGTCGGTCTGAAAGACGTGAAGCCCTGGGAATCCAAGGCGGTTTTGGCGGTGAAGGAAGCCTGGGACAAGGTGGGTCTTCAGTTGCGCGTCATCGAAGGGCCGCCCGCACTAGGTGAAAAAACCAAGCTGGGGCTGGCGGGTCGGGATGAGGAAATTGCCAATTTTATTACCCTGATGAAAAACCTGACGCAGGTCGGGATCGATACGATTTGCTACAACTGGATGCCGGTGATTGGCTGGTATCGCACGCAGAACGACCGCCCCGGTCGGGGAGGAGCGCTGGTCACGGCTTTCGATTACGAAGCCATCAAGAATCTGCCGTTGACGCAATACGGCGAAGTGTCGAAGGAAACGCTTTGGAAAAATCTGGCCTATTTTCTGAAAGCCGTCGTGCCGGAAGCGGAGAAAGTCGGCATGAAACTGGCCATGCACCCCGATGATCCGCAGGTAGACAGCGTTCGGGGCATCGCCCGCATCATGAATACCGTCGATTCGTTCAAACGATTGCTGGAACTCTATCCCAGTCCGAGCAACGGCATTACGATGTGCCAGGGCAATTTTGCGCTCATGGGCGACGCTAGCGGGATTCCTGCGCTCATCGACTACTTCGGGAAACGGAAGAAAATCCATTTTGTGCATTTCCGGAATGTGCGGGGCGACAAGTTTGCCTTCGAGGAAACCTTTCACGATGAGGGCATTATCGACATGTACCAGGCCATGAAAGCGTATTATGCGGTCGGTTTCAAAGGCCCGATTCGCCCCGATCACGTTCCGACCATGTACGGCGACAGCAACCAGAACCCCGGTTACAGTACCATCGGCACCTTGTATGCGCTGGGCTATACGCGGGGGTTGATGGAAGCCGTGAGTAAGCGGAGAGCTTGAAAGAATGACGGGTTATTCTAGGGCTTTCGCCCCTAAATCCCCTGAAGGGGACTTTTAGCATCCGGATTAGTATGTGTCCAAGTCCCCTTCAGGGGATTTAGGGGCGAAAGCCATCATTCCTTTTAAAAACTAAAAGTGTGCCGATTTCGGCGATGAGGAGGCTGAAATGGGTGGCGGATAAACCGCTCATCTCGTAGGCCAGAAAGAACTCATCGGCGAGGATGAAGGCCGCCCACAAACCGATCGTGACGGTGAGCGCCTGGTAGGCCGCCTGCGGGTAGTGTTGTGTTTGCCTGACGGTGGCCGCGAATGCTCTCCAGAGCAGCACCGCGCCAACCGCCTGCCAGACGAGAACGCCGGTGTAGAAGAGCCCCGCCACCCAGACCGGCGGGTGATAGATCCCGACAACCGTTCGAACCATCGCATAGTTTCCTGAAGCAAAAACCCAGTCGGTCGGCAGCAGGCCGAGGGCTTTGAGGGCGTCGGTGCTGTTGCTGCACAGCACGAGGGAGAAATAGAGTGCCCAGAAGAGGAGCAAAACCGCCTGGATGGTCTTGCCGGAGTGTGGGGAATTGGTCCACATAACGATTTTTCTGACTGGTTTAACAAATAAAGGTATAGGAGAAAATAGGAGACTTATTCCGGAAATTCGTGAACCAACCCGATTGCGCGGGGTTTATTATTAAACGCAATTTGATTTTATGGCAGACACGACTCCCCAACAGCCCCCCCAAATATACAGTGTAGTACCGGCCATATTACCTCCCGATCAACTATTTGGCCCTTTGTTTCACGACGTGCAGATGCTGCCGGTTTTTGCCGACTCCATCACCTTTGCCGACTGCTACCCCCGGCGGGCACCGGAAGAAATTCTGAGCCAGTATGAAATTGAGAAACACCGGGAGGGATTTCGACTGGAGGACTTTGTTCATGCCTATTTTCACCTGCCGAAAACCTTGGAAACCAATCACGTTAGTGACCAGTCGCTGCCGACAGCCGTGCACCTGAATCAGATGTGGTCGCTTTTTGAGCGACAGTCAGAATCGTTCTGTTCCATGTTGCCGGTTCCGAAGCCCTATATCGTTCCCGGCGGTCGTTTTCGGGGACTCTATTACTGGGATAGTTACTTCACCATGCTGGGGTTGCGGGTGTCGGGCGAAAACGAAATGATCCGGCACATGGTCGCTAATTTTGCCCACCTGATCGATACCTACGGCCACATTCCGAATGCCAACCGAAGCTATTACCTGACCCGGTCGCAACCGCCGTTTTTTGCCCTGATGGTCCGGCTTCTTTCCGAAATCGACGGTCCGGACGTCCTCGTTCGCTACCTGCCCCACATGCAGAAAGAATACAATTACTGGATGGATGGCTACTTTCGGCTCGACGATCACGAAGGCGCTTTCCGGCGCGTGGTGGTGTTGCCCGACGGCAGTATTTTAAACCGCTATTGGGATGACCTCTCCGCCCCTCGCCCCGAATCTTACCGGGAAGATGTGGAACTGGCCCGCGAAGCGGCACCCTACGGCGTTGCACCTGGAACGCTGTACCGACACATCCGGGCCGCTTGCGAATCCGGTTGGGATTTCAGTTGCCGCTGGTTTGGCGATCCGGAACATCTGGCCACTATTCACACCACGGATATCATTCCGGTGGATCTGAACTGCCTGATGTATGATCTGGAAATAACCCTGTCGGACGCCTACTTGCAGAGTTCTTTTCAGGAACCGTATGAGCATTTCAGGCAAAAAGCCGAGACCCGGTGGAAAGCCATCATGACGTATCTCTGGGACGAAAAAAGTCAGTTTTTCATGGATTACAACGTGGTTTTGCACAAGCCAACGCCGGTCTGGTCGCTGGCAGCTCTGTTTCCGTTGTTCTTTGGGCTGGCGACCGACGAACAGGCAGCTCAGGTTCACGAGCATATCCGGAAAAGCTTTCTGAAAGAAGGCGGAGTGGTTTCAACGCTTCAGCGAAGCGGGCAGCAATGGGATTCTCCGAATGGCTGGGCACCGTTGCAATGGATCACGCACCAGGGTCTGTTGCGGTATGGGTTTACGCAGACAGCCGCTGAAATCCGGAAACGCTGGATGGCGCTCAATGACAAGGTGTTCCGGAATACCGGCAAAATGATGGAAAAATACAACGTCGTGGACATCGATTTGCCGGCGGGTGGGGGAGAATACCCCAACCAGGACGGTTTTGGCTGGACCAACGGAATTTACTTAGCCCTGCAAGCCAGCGATGGCGTAACACCGGGTAATGAGAAACACTAAGAAGTTGTTTGAATTAAGGCCGGAGGCCTGTCCTGTCAATAGTCAACAGCCGATATCAACGAGTGGTAGCTCCGGAGGAGCGGCCTAAAAACATCTTCAGGCCGCTCCTCCGGAGCTACCACTCGTTGATATCGGCTGTTGACTATTGACAGACCGCCCTTCCAGGGCTCCCCCCGGTTAACTCAAACAGCTTGTAAGTTTATTTCACGAGGAAAGGGCTCGAAACCGAAACATTCCGGTGGTCTTTCAGATAGAAAAAACCGTATTGGAAGCCTTCTTTCGGCATGGGACTGGTCACGGTTCGGGCGTTTCGATCGAGGGTCGCTTTCTGCTTTGACCAGATCCGGTTTTCGTTCACCGAGGTCGTGTCATTGGAATAATAAAACTCGGCGGTATAGACCGTGATCGGTGATTGGTAGGACAGACGAAGGGTCGAGTCGGTTGCTAAAACCGGCCCGACATCCGTCAGCGGAACGCCATCGTTGAGGATGCTCTCGAAGAAATACCGGATTTCGTGCGGTTCCCAACCCGCTTCGTGGCCGTGCTTCATGTCCGGGATCAGGCACATCGTCCGCTGCTTTGGAGGAATCAGGCTGTAGGTTTTATGATAGGGAATGACGTTGTAAAACCGGTCTTTGTTGCCATTGACGAACAGAAACTGCGGTTTGGCAAACGGCAAATACACCGACGGATCGAAATACCGCATCCACTTCCGCTGACCGCTTGGCGAAAGCTTGCGGATGGAGGTTTTGAAAACATCGGATTCGTCGTAATACGCGCAGCCATACACCGGTGCGGCCGCCTTGAACCGGTTGTCGAGACTGGCGACGAGGCAGGTCAGATAACCGCCCCAACTGATGCCGGTAACCGCCGTTCTGGTGGCATCGACTTCGGGGAAATTCAACAGCACCGAATGCGCCAGAATCGCTCCCGAAACGGCTTGATAGGTCCACATGTCGCGCAAAGCGGCTTTTTCCAGTTTCGAGAATTTATCGACTTCGCCCTGATCGGGTCCGGCCTGCGCGAGCCGTTTTCCGTCCTCCCCCTTCCCCGCCAGATCCATCGCGATGGCTGCGTAGCCATCGGCGGCCCATTTTTCCACCCATTCTTTAAACGCTTTTCCGCCCCCGCCGTGAATCAGCACGACGCCCGGAAATTTCCGCTTGCTGACCGGTTTTCCCCGAATCAAATCCGGATTGGAGTAATACGCAAAGACCTGCGTCGGTTTGCCTTCATAATCGACGCTTTTATACAAAAGCGAACGAACAGGTCCGATTTGGCTGAGCCACTCCACCGCCGGAGCCTTACTTAAAGCCTTCAAATCCCACAGCAGCGAGTCGACTTTGATCACGCGGGTATCGATGACCGGCGCGGTTTTCTTTTGGGCAAACCCGGCGGTTGTGCTGATGAGCAGCAGAAAAAGGAAGCGTTTCATGGGTGAAGTCGGATTCAGGAATCGGAAACCAGTGTAAGGCGTCCGGGGCCGGTTTTTACCCGTCCGTGCCGATCTATCTCCCTGTACACTAGCGGACAGAGATTGTCCGAAATCGTACAGATTCCCCGCTTTCAATCCGCCTAAAACCGCTGCTAAGGCCGATTTTTGAAGTTGGCAAGGCATTTGATCAGCAAAGATAGAACTAATTGACAGCGATGAAACGCAGCTACTTGGGCGAGTTTGAAGAAATCGTATTACTAACCGTGGCCGTCATGGAAGGCGGGGCGTATGGCGTAGCGATTACCCACGAAATCAGCGAGCAGACCGGTCGTGCGGTGCGGCTGAATCAGGTCCACGCGGCTCTGGAACGCCTGGAAGACAAAGGCATGCTAAAGTCGGAAATGGGCGAACCCACCGCCGAGCGCGGGGGCCGACGAAAACGGTTGTTTACGGTGACGGCCTATGGTCGTCGGACGTTGCAGGAAATCCAGGAAGTCCGCGTCAGCTTCTGGGCGCGTTTGCTGAATCCGTTTAAACCGGCGACGAGTCTTTGAAAGAGCAAAATGAACAATGATAAAATATCGAATACTGAATGTTGAATAACGAATAATGAACACCGGGCGCTGGCGAAGCCACTTCATAATTCGTTATTCAACATTCAGTATTCGATATTAAAAATTTATATGAAACCGCCCCGCTTCGCCGACCGTCTCCTCAAATTTTTCTGCGCTCCCCACCGGCTGGAGGAGGTGCAGGGGGATTTGCACGAGGAGTTTGATTATCAGGTGAAACGGATCGGCGAACGACGGGCCAGAATACGGTATTGGCGGGATATACTGGGATTTCTGAAACCCCCGGCTGGATGGCCGTTCGCCATCAGACGAAAAGCAACTGCGTATTCAACAACTCATACGATGAACCCAACCATGATTAGCAATTATTTCAAAATCGCCCGGCGGAATTTGATTAAAAACCAGATCTACGCCTTGATCAATGTCACGGGCCTGGCTTTGGGCATTGGCGCTGCGCTGCTGATTTTTTCGCTCGTTCGCTACCATCATACCATCGATACACACCACCAAAAATACGCTTCCATTTACCGGGTAACAACCGAGTTTGTTACGCCTGAAGGCAATTTTAACGTAACCGGCGTTCCTTACGAACTGGGAAAAGCCCTTCGGAATGACCATCCGGATATCGAAAACCTGGCGATGATCGAGCTTTACCGGGACCCGTTGGTGGCCATTCCCGTAGCCAATGAACCTGACCGAAAATTTAAAGACGCTCACAAAATGGGGGCCTTCGTGCAGCCTTCCTATTTTAAAATCTTCGATTACGAGTGGCTGGCTGGCGGACCAACCGGGCTGGCTCAACCCAATACGGTAGTTCTCAGTGCTGAAAATGCCACCAAATACTTTGGGACGACGGAGGTACTTGGCAAAATCATTAAGATCAATGCAACGCTGAATGCCCGAATTGTTGGGGTGTTCAAGGACTACCGGGATAACACCGATTTTGCCTATTCCCTGATGGCATCCTGGGCCAGTTTGCCCGAATTTCATGATCGCCCGCTGAACGTAGATTTTGACAATGTCGACAGTGGTACGCAGTGCTTTGTGAGCCTGAACAGCCACTTTACGAAAGCCGACTGGGATCGGCAGATGCTGGCTTTTGTGAAAAAATACAAGCCGCACGGCCTTAAGGATACCCGGTTTCCGATGCAGCCCCTGCGGGATATACACTTTTCGACCGAAACCGGTGGCGTCAGCTCGGGGTTGATCTGGTCGTTGTTTGCCATCGGCATTTTTCTGCTTATCACGGCCTGCATCAATTTTGTCAATCTGGCCACGGCGCAGGCCCTGAACCGATCCCGGGAAGTGGGCGTCCGGAAAGTGCTGGGCAGCACGCGGCCCCAATTGTTCTGGCAATTCATGGGCGAAACCGCCTTGTTAACTCTCACGGCCACGGCCATAGCACTCCTCTTTTTTCAGGTTGGTCAGCAGTTGGCTCAGGAATATTTACACGGGGTCTTTCGGTTTACTTTCTATTACGATCCATCCGTCATTGGCTGGTTGGTACTGATCGTGACTGGGGTCATTTTCCTGTCTGGTTTTTATCCCGCTCTGGTGCTGACGGGCTTCAAACCGGCCTTAGCGCTGGCCGGACGGATTACCTCCCGGCAGGTGGGCGGTTTTTCCATACGCCGGAGTCTGGTGGTCACCCAGTTTGCCATTTCGCAGATGCTGATTGTGGGTATGGTCGTGGTAGCCAATCAGTTGCAGTACATTCAAACGAAAGACCTCGGTTTCCGGCAAAAGGCTATTCTTACGGTTCGATTGCCTTCGTCACCCCAGCAGGATGTCGGCAAAATGGAGAATTTTCGCCACCGGGCTATGGCGATTCCCGAGGTCGGGAAATTGAGTTATTCCATGAGCGGCCCACCCCAAACGGGCTGGATCAGCCAGACGGTTATCAAATTCGACACCCGCCCCGAACCGGAAAAATTTACACCCCAGCAAAAGTTTATCGATGCCGCTTACGTCGATGTGTATGGGTTGAAACTGGTGGCCGGGCGAAATCTTCAGCCTGCGGATACGTCCCGCGAAGCGCTGGTCAATGAAACCTTCGTCAAGCAGTTGGGCATTCGTAACCCGGCCCAGGTGCTGGGAAAAATACTGCATACGTCCCGAAAACTGGAAATCGTGGGTGTTGTAAAAGATTTCAATGAGCGCGATCTGAAAAGTGGGATTTTTCCGCTCTTCATGACCACCCGGGCGACCAAATACTATTATGCCAGTCTGCAATTACACAACGGCAATTTTGAACGGGTTATCCACCAACTGGAAAAAGAGTATAACCAGATCTATCCCGACAGTTATTTCACCGCACAGTTCGTCGATGAGCAATTGCAGGAATACTACGTTCAGGAACAGACGATGGCCAAGCTGATCAATTTCTTCGCCGGAATCGCCGTGGTGATCGGTTGTCTGGGGCTATATGGACTGGTGTTGTTTATGGCGAATCAAAAAACGAAGGAAATCGGCGTCCGCAAGGTGCTGGGAGCCAGCATCAGTAACATCCTATGGCTGTTTGGCAAGGAGTTCGCCCGGCTGATTGCCGTGGCCTTCGTGGTCGCGACGCCCGTGGCGTGGTGGGTGATGACGCACTGGTTGCAGGATTTTGCCTATAAGATCGACATCGGTCCCGGTATTTTTGGAATAGCCCTGCTGGCCACCGTTCTCGTGGCGGCCCTGACGGTCAGTTTTCAGAGCGTCAAAGCGGCTTTGATGAATCCGGTGAAAAGCCTGAAAAGTGAATGAAAGAAGGGGAATGATAAATAGTAAATTTCAAATGATGAATGTAAAAATTTGATAATTGAGGAGACGGTGACGTGCTGAGATATTTTATCATTCATCATTTGAAATTTACCATTTGAAATTATAAACCCAATGAAACCGCCCCAACTCGCCGACCGTCTCCTCAAATTTTTCTGTGCTCCCCACCGGCTGGAGGAGGTGCAGGGGGATTTGCACGAGGAGTTTCAATACCAGCTCCGGCGGGTGGGCGAACGGCGGGCGAGGAGATGGTATTGGTGGGGTGTCCTGGGCTTTCTGAAACCATTTGCGATCAGACGAAAATCAATGAAATATCCAACAACAACTCAACCGATGAACCCAACAATGATCAGCAACTATTTTAAAATTGCCCGGCGCAATCTGGTTCGCAACAAAGCGTTTTCGGCCATCAACATCGTCGGGCTGGCCCTCGGCATGGCGTGCAGCCTGCTCATTCTGTTGTGGGTTCAGGACGAACGAAGCGTCGACGGTTTTCACGCCAACGGCGACCGGCTTTTTCAGATCTACGAACGCGGTTTTTATGACGGCAAGGTGGAAGCCTCCTATTATACGCAGGGCCTGCTGGCGGAAGAATTAAAACGGGTCGTTCCTGAAGTGGAACGGGCCAGCGGTCTGGAGCAAAGCCGGACGGTCACGTTTGAAGTGGCCGGGAAAATCAACAAGGCCGATGGTTCGTTTGCGGGTGCCGACTTTTTCAGCATGTTCAGCTATCCGCTGGTGCAGGGAACCCCCGAAACCGCGTTGAACACGCCGGAAGGCATTGCCATTTCGCGAAAGATGGCCGAACTGTTTTTTGGAAAACCGGAGAATGCCGTCGGCCAGACGATTCGCTACCAGAACCAGGACGACCTGATGGTGACGGCGGTTTTCGAGAACCTGCCCGCCAACTCGTCGCAGCAATTTGATTTTTTGCGGAGCTGGAAAGCGTATGTGAAAGAAAATCAGTGGGTTAATAACTGGAGCAACACGAGCCCTTTTACTTTCGTGCAGCTTCGTCCGGGAGCCGATCCGGCGAAAGTAGAGGCCAAAATCAAAGAGTTCATCTACCAGTATACGACGAAAACCGCCGGATCACATACCGAACTCGCCCTGCAGCCGTATCCCGAAAAATACCTCCAGGCCACCTTCAAAAACGGTCAGGTCGATGGCGGACGGATTGAGTACGTGCGGCTTTTTAGTATCGTAGCGGTTTTCATTCTGCTCATTGCCTGCATTAATTTCATGAACCTGGCCACGGCCCGCTCCACCAAACGGGCGAAGGAAGTGGGCGTTCGGAAGGTGGTCGGGGCAGTTCGTTCCGCCTTGATCGGGCAGTTTATGGGCGAGGCCATTCTGCTCGCGTTTTTCGCGGTGGTGCTGGCGGTGATGCTGGTGCTCATTCTCTTGCCCGCCTTTAATGAACTGACCGGAAAGCGCCTGTTTCTACCGTTCGGACAACCGGTTTTCTGGGCCAGTCTGGTCGGGCTTCTGCTCCTGACTGGCTTGGTGTCGGGGAGTTATCCGGCACTGTTTCTGTCTTCCATGAATCCGATCCGGGCTTTGAAAGGGAGGATGCTGTCGGCGCGTCTGGGATTCGGCGCAACGTTTTTCCGGAAAAGTCTGGTGGTTTTTCAGTTTTCGCTTTCCATGATTCTCATCGTGGGCATGATCGTGATCTACCGCCAAATGGGCTATATCCAGTCCAAAAACATTGGGTATGACCGCGAAAATCTGCTTTATATTCCCATCGAGGGAGATTTGGTTCAGAAATACAATCTGTTCAAGGACGAAGCGGGGAAACAGCCGGGCATCCTGACCATTTCGCGGATGAAAGAATCCCCAACGGTGATTGGCCACCACCGGGGCGACATCGAATGGGTTGGTAAAGCGCCTACGCTGTCTGTGCCGTTTGCCGACGCCGTGGTGGGTTTCGACTTCCTGAAAACCATGAACCTGAAACTGGCCGAAGGACGCGATTTTTCCCGGGCGTTCGGCACCGATTCGGCCAGCTATCTCGTCAATGAAGCGGCTGTTCGGAAAATTGGCTACAAAAATCCGATCGGAAAGTCGATGTGGTGGGGAAACCGGGAAGGAAAGATCATCGGCGTTTTGAAAGATTTCCATTTCAATTCCATGCACCAGGCCATTGAACCGCTGATTGTCCGGCTGGACGAACAGCAGAAATGGGGCAGTATTCTGGTTCGGACCGAAGCCGGCAAAACCCGGGAAGCGCTGGCCAGTCTCGAAAAAATCTGTAAAGAACTGAATTCCAATTTTCCGTTTACCTACCAGTTTTCGGATCTGGAATACGCCAAATTATACCACAGCGAACAGGTGGTCAGCCAACTCGCCAATGCTTTTGCTTTTCTGGCTATTTTTATTTCGTGCCTGGGTTTGTTTGGGCTGGCGGCTTTCATGGCCGAGCAGCGCACGAAAGAAATCGGCGTTCGCAAGGTGCTGGGTGCTTCGGTTCCGAACATTGTGGTCCTGCTGTCGGCCAACTTCCTGAAACCCGTCGCCATCGCCATGCTTATCGCCTTTCCCGTTGCCTGGTATGCCATGAACCGTTGGCTGCAAGGGTTTGCGTATCAGGTTGATCTCGCGTGGTGGGTCTTCGCGCTGGCGGGCTTGCTGACGGTGGTGATCGCGCTGCTAACCGTCAGTTTTCAGAGTGTCAAAGCCGCTTTGATGAATCCGGTAACCTCACTTCGTTCGGAATGAAGAATGAAGAGTGAAGAATTATGAGTTGGCTGACGCAAGCTTAAAAACTCTTCACTCCCAACTCTTCACTCTTCACTAAAAAATATGAAACCGCCCCAACTCGCCGACCGACTTCTGAAATTCTTCTACGCCCCCGACCGGCTGGAGGAGGTACAGGGCGATTTGCACGAGGAGTTTCAATACCAGCTTCGGCAGGCGGGCGAACGGCGGGCGAGGGAACGGTATTGGTGGGATGTGCTGGGGTTTATTCTGTCGTTTGCGCTTACAAGAAAGTCAATTAAGTATTCAACAACGCATCTAACCAACCCGACGATGATTCAGAATTACTTCAAAATTGCCTGGCGGAATCTCTGGCGGAAAAAAGCGTTTTCGGCCATCAACATCGCCGGTCTGGCTGTCGGTCTGGCCACCTGTCTGCTCATTGTCCTGTTTGTGCAGGACGAGCTGAGTTACGACCGGTATAACGCGAACGCCGACCGGATTTTTCGCATGACGCTGCAGGGCAGCATAGGCGGCAAAGAACTCGATATCGCGTATGCTCCCGCCCCCGCCGGACCCGCCATCCAACACGATTATCCGGGTGTGGAAGCCTTTACACGCCTGGAAGAACAAGGGACGTTTGTGATCAAATACGGCAACGAACGGTTCAAGGAAGAACGGGTGGTGTTTACGGATTCCAGTTTTTTTACGATTTTTTCGATACCGCTGTTGAAAGGAAACCGTCTGACAGTGTTGACCGAACCCAATACCGTCGTTCTCACCGAATCGACCGCCCGGAAGTATTTTGGCGCTCAGAACCCCGTCGGCAAAAGCCTGACGATGGGAACCATGGGCCTTTTTCGGGTAACAGGGGTTTGCCAGGATGTGCCGTCCAACTCGCATTTTCATTACGACTTTTTTGGCTCCTACCGCTCGCTTCACGCGCGTGAAAAGTGGATGTCCAGCGGTGCAAACACGTACTTCCTGCTGCGGAAAGACTATTCGATAGACAATCTGGCAGCTCAGAGCCCGCAGATTGTCCGGAAGTATCTCGGCCCGGAAGTGCAGGAATTTCTCGGCATGAGCTACGACGAATACCTCCGCAAAGGCGACCGGTTCGAGTTTCAGTTCCAGCCGATTTCGGACCTTCACCTGAAGTCGGACCGGGAAGGTGAACTGGAGCCAAACAGCGATGAAAAATACGTTTACATTTTCTCGGCCATTGCGGTTTTTATTCTGTTGCTGGCTTGCATCAACTTCATGAACCTGTCGACCGCCGGGTCGGCCAACCGGGCCAAGGAGGTCGGCATTCGCAAGGTGCTGGGTTCGGTGCAGCAGCAGTTGATTCGTCAGTTTCTGACCGAATCGGTGCTGATCACGTTTCTGGCGCTGCTGGTAGCCTGCGGTTTGGTGATTGCCGTACTGCCGACGTTCAATCAACTGGCGACCAAGACGTTCGATCTGAATACGCTGCTGAACGTCCGGATGATCACGTACACGCTGGTGGGCTGTCTGGTGGTCGGGTTGCTGGCCGGAAGCTATCCGGCTTTTTTCCTGTCGTCGTTCAAACCGGTTAGCGTGTTGAAAGGCAAACTCGCGTCCGGGGTGCGCAGCGGCTGGTTACGGAATACGCTGGTTACAATCCAATTCGTCGTTTCCATCGGCATGATCATCGGAACGCTGGTGGTCTATCAGCAACTGCGGTTTATTCAGAACAAAAAAGTTGGCTTCGACAAAGAACAGGTGTTGATTCTGCACGATACCTACGTGCTGGGTAATAAATTGAATGCGTTCAAAGCCGAACTGGCGAAGCAATCACAAGTCGCGAGTGTCAGTCTGGCGGGTTATCTGCCCGCCGGGAATTCCAACAGTGGCTTTGACGGTGTTCGGGATGTGAATGCCCCCGCCGAAACGAGCCCCTACCGGCTAAAAACCTACCGGATCGACGAGCAGTATTTGCCGACTCTGGGCATTCGGCTGGCACTGGGCCGCAACTTCTCCAAAGCGTTTTCGGGCGATAGCGCTGCGGTGCTGGTCAACGAAGCCACCGTTCAGCAATTTGGCTGGAAAAACCCGATTGGGCAGCGCATCGCAACCGTGGGCGACGGCAGTCCGGGCGACCGGCACACCTACACGGTGGTCGGCGTAATCAGAGACTTTCATTTTGAGTCCATGCACCAGCACATTGCGCCCCTGATCATGTTGTATGGCGGAGATGGGTACCAGTTGGCCCTGCGCATCCAGACGGAGAATTTACCGGCTTTTCTCAAAACAGTAGAACAGAAATGGAAAGCCGAAACCGACAATCCCTTCTCTTATTCTTTTCTGAATGAGCGGTTTAACAAAATGTACGAGTCCGAACAGCGGATCGGGGAACTGTTCGGCATTTTCGCGGGGCTGGCGGTGGTCATTGCCTGTTTGGGTCTCTTCGGCCTGGTGGCACTCACCACCCTGCAACGAACCAAGGAAATCGGCGTTCGCAAGGTGCTGGGCGCATCCGTTGCCAGCATTGTGGTGCTACTTTCCAGAGACTTTATGCGGTTGGTATTGATCGCCATCCTGATTGCCACGCCCATCGGCTGGTATGCGATGAATGAGTGGCTGGCGGATTTTGCCTATCGGATTGATCTGGAGTGGTGGGTTTTCGTACTGGCCGGTTTTCTGGCGGTGGCCGTTGCACTGCTAACCGTCAGTTTTCAAAGTATCAAAGCGGCTTTGGTGAATCCTGTTCGCTCGCTGCGCTCGGAATGAAGAATTAAGAGTTAAGAATTATGAGTTAAGTGCGTCAGCCAACTCATAATTCTTAACTCTTCACTCATAACTCTATGCAACCACCCCAACTCGCCGACCGTCTCCTGAAATTCTTCTGTTCTCCCCACCGGCTGGAGGAGATTCAGGGCGATTTGTACGAGGAGTTTTTGTATCAGGTGAAACGCATCGGCGAACAGCGGGCGAGAGGACGGTATTGGTGGGATGTGCTGGGATTTGTAATACAGTTTGCCGTAAAAAGAAAATCGAGTGACGATTCAACAACCTCATTAACGAACCCAAGTATGATCCGGAATTACTTCAAAATTGCCTGGCGGAACCTGCTTCGCTATCGATTGAACAGTACGCTTACCATCACTGGACTGGCGCTGGGGCTGGCGTGCGGTTTGCTCATCATTCTCCACGTCAAGGAGGAACTGAGTTACGACAAAGGCTTTACGAAAGCCGACCGCATTTTCCGGATTACCACGGAGAATATTGGTGAGAAAAGCCGGATCTGGGCCGCTACATCGCCCATTATCGGTGTGGAAATGAAGCAGCAAATTCCTGCTATTCAGACCCTGGCGAGGTTCCACCGTCCCTATCCTGATCGGGTATTCAGTTATGCACTGTCGGGCGGTGAACTTCGGCAGTTTGAAGAGAAACGCGGTTTTTATGCCGACTCGACGGTGGTCGAGGTGTTTGATCTGGTGTTTGTCAAAGGAGATCCGCGAACGGCTTTGAAACAGGTCGATGGCATCGTGCTGACCGAAGCAACGGCCAAAAAATACTTCGGCGACGACGAACCGCTGGGCAAAGTGATTCAGGATGATCTGGACAAACGCCCGTTGACCGTGACGGGGGTGATCAGCGACTTTTCGTTTCCGACCCACCTGCAATTCGACTACCTGATTTCCATGTCCACCTATTATAGCTTCGCCGATAAAAGGTCGCTGGAAAACCGGAGCTGGTCGGGATTTTACAACTACGTGCTGCTGAACCGCAATGCCTCGCTGTCGGAAGTGGAAGCGCGACTACCGGCGTTTATGGTGAAATTCTACGAGGTGGCGGGCGAAAACCGGAAAGATATTCTGACGGCCCGGAAGACGCACCTTCAGCCCATCAGGGCTATTCACTTGCATTCGAAGCTGGAAAAGGAAATGGGGCCGAACAGCGACATTCTGTACGTGTATGTGTTTGGGGTGGCCGCTCTGTTCATCTTGCTGGTGGCGTCGGTCAACTTCATCAACATGGCTACTGCGCAGGCCTTTAACCGGATGAAGGAGGTGGGTGTACGGAAAGTGCTGGGCGCGCGAAAAGAACAGTTGGTGAAACAGTTTCTGGGCGAATCGTTCCTGCTGACGCTGACGGCCGCGGTTCTGGCGCTCCTGCTGTTCCGGCTGGCGATTCCGTTTTACAACGCGCTCACGGCTAAAAACCTTCAGTTTGGGCAGTTTTTCAACACGGCAAATGTTGTCATTATGCTGCTGCTGGCCGGATTGATCAGCCTGGTTGCCGGCCTGTATCCCGCGTGGTTCATCTCGAGTTTCGAGCCGGTTACCTCCCTGAAAGGCAGGAAGAGTTCGGTTTCGTCGGTGACGCTGGTGCGCAAAGGGTTGATCGTCTTCCAGTTTGCGGTCTCGGTTTTCATGATTTTCAGTACCATCGTGGTGTACCGGCAAATGCAGTTTTTCCAGAACAAGAAGCTGGGCTTCGATCAGGAACAGGTCGTGGCCGTAAAACTTTATGGTCAGGAAATGCACGAAAAGGTGTCTACGATCCAGAATGAATGGCTGAAAAATTCCGCGATCACGGATGTTGCCCTGATTTCGGTTCTGCCCGGCGACCGGTTTAGTACCGATATGCTCACCCCGTTAGGAAAAGCCGACGATGCCAGTCAGATGCGGTTTATGTGGGCCGACGAACACATGCTTCCGGTGCTGAAAATTGGACTGAAAACCGGGAGCAATTTCGGGCGGAAAACCGAAGGTGCTCACTTCCCTTATATTCTGAACGAAGCGGCTGTGAAAGCGCTTAAATTACAGTCGCCGATTGGCCAGAAAATGGTTTCACTGGGTGATACGGGCGAGATTGTGGGCGTTGTCAATGATTTTCATTTTGCTTCCCTGCATAGCGCTGTCGAACCGCTGGTGATTGTTCAGCATCCCGGTCAGGCCAACTATTTTTTACTGAAAATAAAAGGTGACAAATTACCCGAAACGGTCCAGTTTGCGCAATCGACCCTGGCTCGTTTATCGCCCAAAAGCCTGTTTAGCTACACCTTTCTGGACGAAAAACTGGCCCGGCTCTACGATTCAGAACAACGCGTGGGCAATGTGCTGACGGTTTTTGCGGTTTTTGCGATTTTTATTTCCTGTCTGGGCCTGTTTGGTTTATCGGCCTACGCGGCTCAACTGCGCATCAAAGAAGTCGGGATTCGCAAGGTGTTGGGGGCAACGGTTTCGGGCGTGGTTCTTCTGCTGTCCAGAGACTTTCTCCGCCTGGTGACCGTCGCAACGCTACTGGCTTCCCCGCTGGCCTGGTGGGCGATGAGCCGCTGGCTGGAAGGGTTCGCTTACGCCATTGAGATGGAGTGGTGGATGCTCGTTTTGACGGCTGGTTTGGCGGTTTCGGTGGCCGTACTAACGATCAGTTTCCAGAGCATCAAAGCCGCTTTGATGAATCCGGTGAAGAGTCTGAGAAGCGAATGAAATAAGGGAATGATAAATACTAAATTTCAAATGATGAATGTCAAAGGAGTTAGGCTCTATTCACCCTTTTATATTTAACATTCATCATTTAACATTTTAAATTAAAAAGGTTGAAGTGATACCCGCACCCCCAAAACTCGCCGACCAGCTTCTGAAATTCTTTTGTTCTCCCCACCGCCTGGAGGAGGTACAAGGCGATTTGCAGGAGGAGTTTTTGTATCAGGTGAAACGCATCGGCGAACGGCGGGCCAGATGGCGGTATTGGTGGGATGTGCTGGGATTTGCAAAGCCCCGACCGGGCCGACGTTCGGCCGGATGGCCGTTTAAATCGGATGCTTCTTCTTCAATTTCTATTCTAAACCCAACCATGCTCAGTAATTACCTCCTCATTTCCCTGCGCAATCTCTGGCGAAACCGGCTTTCGAGTGCCATCAGCACGGTCGGATTGGCTATCGGTCTGGCGAGTGGCCTGATGATTTTTCTGCTGGTCGACTGGCTGTTCAGCTTCGACCGGTATCACGCCAAGGCCGACCGGACCTACTGGGTCGTGACAGACATTCGGCACGATCAGGTGGTTCCGAGCGATGCCACACCCCGGCCGCTGGGCGATGTGCTGCGCCGGGATTATCCGTTCGTGGAAACCGCCGTCCGTCTGGAACTGGCGTTCCGGAAAATCATCGGCATCCCGGACGGGAAAGGCGGTCTGGCGAAAAAGTTCGAAGAGTCGCGCAACATCGGTTTTGTCGAACCACAGTATTTTGAGGTATTTGGGGTAGAATGGTTGAAGGGAAGTCCGGAAACCGCCCTGAACGCGCTCAATACGGTTGTTTTATCGGAACGCTACGCCCACAAATACTTCGACAATGCCGACCCCATCGGCCGTACACTGCGGTTTGATAACCAGACGAGCCTGACCGTTACGGGCGTTATCAAAAACCCGCCGTCCAATACCAAGCTGCCCCTGGAGATGCTGGTTTCCTACGTGACTTTTCCCGTGTTAATGGGCGATTCACACGCCATGCAACGCTGGGATGCCCCCGCTGCCCTGTGCTTTGTAACGCTTCGGGAAGGAGCCTCCGTTGGTCAGTTGACCCGGGCCTTTCCGGCCATTCGCCGAAAATACCTGGCCGGGCCGGAAGCGAAACGGCTGGACTTTCGAGCCTTGCCTCTGAGCGACCTGAACCACAATCCCCAATACGGCGGTCATGCCCCGCTCCCTATTCTGTATGCGCTGATCATCCTGGGCCTCTTTCTGGTTGGGGCTGCCTGCATCAATTTTGTCAACGTCGCCACGGCCCGCGCCATCAAACGGTCGAAAGAAGTGGGCGTTCGGAAAGCCATCGGAAGCACGCGCGGGCAGTTGATCGGCCAGTTTCTGACCGAAACCACCCTGGTGGTGCTGGCGGCAGTCGGGCTGGCCTTGCTGTTGACTCAACTCAACCTGCCCCTGTTGAATACGGCTTTGGCGAAACTGAATGCGGATCTCTCGGTGCTGAATGTGTTTCGGCCCGACGCGTTGTGGTGGTTTGGCGGTCTGATTCTGGCGGTCATTCTGCTGGCCGGTTTATATCCGGCCCTGATTCTGTCGCGGTTCAATCCGGTGATGGCGTTGCGCGGACGGCTGACGACGCAACAGATCGGTGGCGTTTCGGTTCGGCGCGGCCTGGTGGTCGTTCAGTTTTTTATTACGCAACTTTTCGTGATTGGGGCCATTGTCATGACGAGGCAGGTGCAGCACATGCAGCAGGCCGATCTGGGTTTTAGGAAAGAATCGGTGCTGACGGTTCCGGTGCCGACGAACAACCCACTGAAGCAACAGACCCTGCGCGAGCAACTGGCTCAGCTCCCCGGCGTTGAACAGGTGGCGCTGGCGGGCGATCCCCCCGCTTCGTATCGCCGGCCGCCGGTTCCGTTTACCTACGACAGTCATCCGGAACCGGAGAAATTCCCGGTTAATGTGAAAGTAGGCGACAAAGACTACATTCCGCTGTTCGGCCTGAAGCTGGTTGCCGGGCGGAATTTCCGCACCAACGATTCGACGAACAACGAAGTGCTGGTGAATCAGGCCATGATCAAACAACTGACGCTGCCAACTCCCGCGGCTATCCTGGGCAAACGGCTCACGGTTTTTGGGAGAACCCAAACCGTGGTGGGCGTAGTGAATGATTTTCAGATTGGCAAAGTCCACGGCAGTGTGCCGCCCATGGCCCTGCTCAATTCGCATACGGATTTCGCCATAGCCGCTTTGAAAGTAGCTCCGGACAACCGGACTGCTACGGTTCAGGCGGTTGAGAAAGTCTGGAATGGGCAGTTTCCCGAAAACATCTTCAAGCCGGTTTTCGTAGACGACCTGGTGAATGAGTTTTACGTGACCGAACGGATTTTGCTGGGACTGATTCAGATGTTTTCGCTGGTGGCCATTCTGATTGGTGGTCTGGGCGTCTACGGTTTGGTGGCGTTCATGGCCGAATCGAAGACGAAGGAAATCGGCGTTCGGAAAGTGCTTGGAGCCACTCAGGTGCAGCTTTTGTGGCTGTTTGGCCGGGAGTTCGGCAAGTTGGTTTTGCTGGGCTTTCTGGTGGCTGCTCCGCTGGGCTGGTGGCTGATGACCCACTGGCTCCGGAGCTACGAATACCGGATTGAGCTGAGCTGGTGGATTTTTGCGCTGGCCGCGTTGCTGACTATGGGCATTACCCTGCTCACCGTGTCTTATGAGTCTGTCAAAGCCGCTTTCAGGAATCCGGTGAAGTCGTTGCATTCCGAATAAAATGAGCACGCAAGGATTCCGGAAAGGGTCTGCGATCTGGCTCAATTTTTGCCGTAATCAGGTACTTACCCTTTTGTAGGCAAAGCTCCTGTTGACCTATATACGGGGTACTCAGCGTGTATGATTTTTCAGAATGAAACCTTTCGGGCTCAACAACTGGAGAGCTTTCAGGAGGTTATTCCGGTTGCGGTGTTGTATTGCCAGCCTGTTGTTCAAAACAACCAGGTCGCGGACTTTCGCTACATCTGGGGAAATCGTGCCGCTCTGAACATGGCAGCACTGAGTCCCGGTGAGTTTAGCCAGATGACCATGCTCCAGGTTTTTCCCAGTTTCGTCGATACGGGCGTTTTCAGCCGGTACGTCCTGGCCTGGGAAACCGGCATTACCCAGCGCTTTGAACGGCAACACCCGATTGGCAACACCATTAATTGGGTGGATGTTACGGTGAGCAAAAAATACGAAGGGATCGTTATCACCGCCCTCGATATTACCGAGTCCAAACAAGCCCAACTGGCGCTAGAGCAACAAACTCAGTTGCTGCAAAATATTGTCGAGCATTTACCGGCCGGTTTGGCGTTGTTTCACCCGGTTCGGAGCGAGGCTGGTGACGTCACAGACTTTCGGTATGCCTTAACCAATCCCGTCAACGCCCGGACGGTGGGCTTCTCCGTTGAGCAGCTGATCAATCGCAGCATACTTGACATTTTCCCGTCGGCCCGTGAACAGGGTTCCTTCGGGCGACTTGTGGACGTGTTACAAACCGGGATTCCCAAACACTACGAAACGCATTACCAGGCCGATGGGCTGGATTTGTGGGTAGAAGGTCATCTGACCCGAATCGGCGATGGGGTGTTGCTGACGTATTTGGACACTACACCCCTGCAAAAACAGCAGCAGGCGTTGCGGGAGCAGGCCGATCTGCTGCACCAGAAAAATGAACAACTGCACCGGATCAATCAGACATTGACCCGGACGAACCAGCGTCTTCAGGGGTTTCAGGCCATTGAACGGGCCTTGCTCAACCAGAGTTTGACCGAACAGGGACCCGAAGCTGCCGCCCTTCTGCACGTCCGGGAATTGGTGCCGTGTGAGCAACTGGTGGTTTTCCGGTTTAACGACGCAACGGGCCTGGCGCAGGCCGAAAGCTGGCTGGTGGGTAATGAAATGGCCACCCGGACGGCCCCCGGATTACCCATCCATCCGTTTAAAGTCGAACCGCTGTTGAGTGGGCAATCCTGGCTGCTGGATCACCTGCAACCGGATTCCGTGGGCATTCCACCAGAACTGAACCTGTACAAACGGGGAGTTCGGTCGCTGCTCGTTATCCCACTGTTCAGCCAGCAGCAATACATCGGCGCTTTTGTGCTGCTGTCGCACACCCCCCGGTTTTTTACGGAAGAATACCGCCAGATTGCCGGCGAGGTGGCCAGTCAACTAGCCATTGTTATTTACCAGCAATACCTGAATGAACGGCTGCAGCAGCATACCGAACAACTTGAACAGCGGGTGGCGGAACGAACCCGGGAACTCGGCCAACTCCTGGCATTGCAAAATGCCATTCTCAAAAATGCCGGGCAGGCCATCATCTCAACCGATACGCAGGGTGTGGTTCTGACGGCGAATCCGGCTGTTGAACAGGTGTCGGGCTACCGGGCTGACGAACTCATTGGCCGACATCCCCAGACGCGTTTTGACGTTTCCGAAGCCCCGGTTCCCATTCTGACCTACCAGGCCGAACTGCCCAGTGCTCCGCCTGCTTTTCTGATTCAGCCGATCCTGCAGGAACAGGGTTTTTTTCAGACCGAATGCCTGATTGAAGGCAAAGGAGGAAAGCGGTTTCCGGTTTTGTTGACCACCAGCACGCTGCAGAATGAGCAGGGGGAGATTACGGGGTATGTGGGCATGGCGACGGATATTTCGTTGCTCAAGGCGGCTGAAGAAAAACTGAAACAGAAAAACCGGGAGCTGAATACCTTCTTCGTGGGGGCGCTAGACATGCACTGCATCTCCGACAGCCAGGGAAACATATCGAAAATCAACCAGGCTTTTCAGGTTGCACTGGGGTATACGGAAGCCGAACTGATGGCCATTCCATTTTTGCATTTGCTGCATCCCGACGAACAGAAGTTCGTTTTTCAGCACCTGCTGACGGGCATTCTGCACCGGCCGGTTCGCAACCAGATTAACCGGTTTCGCAAAAAAGACGGGACCTACCGGATCATCGAGTGGAATGCCATTGGAATCGACAAACTGGTGTATGGGTCGGCTCGGGACATTACCCAGCGAAAACTGGCCGAAGATGCCCTGCGGGAGAGCGAACAGCGGTTTCGCGAGATTGCCGAAAACGTAGATGAGGTCTTCTGGATTCACTCGGTGGAGCCGTTCAGATTGCTGTACATCAATCCGGCGTACGAACGCGTGTTTGGGATTGTGCGCCAGAATGCGCTCAAGGATGAGCACTCTTTTCTGGACACGATTCTGGAAGAAGACCGGGCCGCAACGCTGGCCGAATTTGAAAAATACCGGGAGGGGCAGGAAGTGACGGTTCAATGCCGCGTGAAAGGCACACACCAGGGAGTCCGGTGGCTTTTGATCCGGACGTTCGTCATGAAAGACAACCAGGGCGTGCCGGTTCGGTATATCGGGATTGCCAACGACATTACCAGCCAGAAAGAGAAAGAACTGGTGTTGCAGCAATCGCTGGCCCGCGAACAGGAACTCAGCAAACTAAAATCGCAGGTCGTTTCGACGGCATCGCACGAGTTCCGGACACCCCTGGCCACCATCCAGACCAGTGTCGATCTGATTCGTCTGTATCTGGAACAACCGCCGGAAACCGCCAGCCCAGCCATCAAAAACTATTTGGAAGTCATTCAACAGCAGGTTCAGAACTATACCGGCCTGCTCTCGGATATGCTCACCATTGGCAAGATTGAATCGGGCAAAGTGGCTTTCAATCCCCAATGGGTCGATGTGCTGGCGTTGGGTCAGCAGATCATCGGCAGTCATTTTAGCCACCAGCCCGACGGGCGAACCGTCCGTGTTTCATTGGTCGGGCCGTCGTCCCGGGCGTATCTGGATGAAAAGCTGATGACCCACGTTTTGGTCAATTTACTGTCCAATGCTTTTAAATTTTCAAAAGCCAATCCCGGCCTGGTGATCCGGTTTGAGCAGCAGACGTTGGTCATTGAGGTCATCGATGAAGGCATTGGCATCCCGGCCAACGAACTGTCCTCGCTCTTTCAAACCTTTTTCCGGGCCAGCAATACGGCCAGCATTCAGGGCACCGGACTCGGTCTGGTGATTGCCCGCCAGTTTGTGGAGCTTCACGGGGGAACGCTCACCGTCGAAAGCCAGGAAACGGCAGGATCAACATTTACCATTAGGTTGCCCATCGAACCCACCAGTCCTTCCAGCCCGCCGGCGTAATCACGGTCTGTTCACCCCTCTCAAAAATCCACCCCTTATGGCTACGCGAATCGTACTGATTGAAGACGAAACCCCGATTCGGGACAATGTAACTACCTTACTGAGTCTGAAAGGCTACGACGTGGAATCGGCCCCCAATGGGCGGGAGGGCATTAGTCTGGCGATGGTATCGCAGCCTGACCTCATCCTGTGCGACATCATGATGCCGGAGATGGATGGATACCAGGTGCTGGAAGCCATTCGGAGCAACCGGTCACTGGCAACGGTTCCTTTCATTTTTCTGACGGCCAAAACGGAGGAAGCCGACGTGCGCCGGGGTATGATCTCGGGGGCGGATGATTACCTGACCAAACCATTCACGCTGGAGAGCCTGTTGCTGGCTATCGAGAGCCGTCTTCAGCGCGAGGCACTGCGGGAATCTGATCTGCAAAGCCGGTTAGGAGAACTCCGCCGGACCATCACCCGGATGTCCAACCATGAATACAACACCCCCCTGAGCGGTATTCTGGGTTTCGTTACGCTACTGATGGAGCATTACAACGAATTCGATCAGGAAGATAGCCTGTCGATGCTGGGCATGATCAAAACCTGTGGGCTGCGCCTGAAACGTTCGCTGGACAATCTGCGGCTCATGGAAGACCTTCAGGAAAATCCGGCGTCCATCCAGTTTATCAACGGCGTTTCACGACTGGAGTCTGATGTGGTAAATCATCAAATCCGCACGGTTAATGAGCGGCACGATCAGCCTATCCAATGTCAGATTGAGGTGGCAGAGGCTCCGGTCTGCATTTCGGAAACCGGTCTGCGGATTGTGCTGGATGAGTTGATCGACAATGCCCACAAGTTTTCGGATGGGTCAAATCCCATTCGGATTACGGGTTGCCGGGAGGGCGATTCCTACCGATTGACCATTGTGAACCGTGGACAACCATTCAAACCGGAAGACATCGCCCGCATTGCACCGTATGTCCAGTTCGACCGCAAAAGCTACGAGCAGCAAGGCTCTGGATTGGGGCTGGCCATCGTCAAAAAACTGCTGGAAGTGACGGGAAATGCCCTCGAAATCGAAAGCCTGCCAACGGGAGAGACGTCGGTAGCGGCTGTTTTTCAAGGTGTGAATAACGAATCATGAGCACTGAATAATGAATAACGAAGGCTGGACGTCGGCGAAGCCACTTCGTTATTCAGTGTTCATTATTTACTATTCGCTATTCCCTTGATTTTCATTCACTTCTTAAGCTCTTCACCGGATTCATCAAAGCCGCTTTGATGCTCTGGAAACTGACGGTCAGCAGGGCGATTCCCGCCATCAGCAGGCCCGTCAGTGCAAATACCCACCACCTGATCTCAATCTTGAACTCGAAATTCTGGAGCCATTGATTCATGGCATACCAGGCAATCGGTGACGCCAGGATGATCGCAATCAGAATCAGTTTCAGGAAGTCTCTGGAGAGCAGCGTAATAATGCTGGCTACGGATGCGCCCAATACTTTACGAACGCCGATTTCTTTGGTGCGCTGCTCAGCGGTAAACGTGGCCAGACCGAACAAACCGAGACAGGCAATCAAAACCGCTAGAAACGTCGATGCGTCAATGAGTTGCGCCGTCCGGGTTTCCGACTTGTAGGCCTGCGCCAGGGTTTCGTCCAGAAAACTATACTCAAACACCTGGTTCGGGAATGTGGCTGTCCAGACCTTTTCAATGTGCGCCAAAGCCGCCTGTACCGTTTCGGCGGTTGGGTTCTCCATTTGTAGTTTGATGCCTGCCTGGTAAAAATTCTTTGGTACGACCATAATCAGTGTCGGGTCGATTTTCTGGTGCAGTGAGTTGACATTGAAGTTTTTGGTTACGCCAATAATCGTGGCGAACTCCTGACTGTCTCCGAAATATACTTTCTGCCCAATGGCATCGGCCGGTCGGCTGATGCCCGATCGGTTCAGGAATATTTCATTGACAATGACTTTGATCGCTGCGGAAGAGGTATCGGTATCCCTGAGTTTTTCCCCGGCCAGCAATGGGATGCCGTAGGTATCCAGGTAACGCGAATCGCCCATTTTCGTCTGGGTCCTGATGTCGATGGCTTTGGTACCTTTTCGGTATTGCATGCTCTGCATCCAGTTGCTTTCTGCCGATGCGCTGTTGAACGAGAAACTGACGTCCTTGATCTGCGAAGATGCGACCAGTTGGTTAAGAAGGGCTTGCCGTTTTTCGGGTTTGTTGTCGGGTAATCCGACGGTAATAATGGCCGCTTTGTTAAAGCCCAGATCGGCATTTCGGAAGAAAGTAAGCTGCTGGTTGATCAGCATCGCACTGCTGATAAGAATCAGTGAAACCGTAAACTGAACGACGACCAAACCCTGTCGCAACGAAAACCATTGCTTTCCCTGCGTCAGCGTATTGTTTTTCAACGCCCAGATTGGTGCCATGCCCGACAGCCGGAACGCCGGGTAAACCCCCGCCAGCAACGTAGTCAGGCCCGCCAGGATGAAAGCAAACAAACCGGTTTGCCACGAGAACAAATCCGAGGTGGTGAGTGGAACCGCCAGCATACCGGCTACGGTCGAGAGGGTAATTTGTGCGAGCAGGATGGCAACCAAAACCGCCAGAAACGTAATCAGCCCGGCTTCCGTCAGAAACTGATAGACCAGCGACCAGCGGTTGCTGCCCACGGCCTTGCGAATGCCGACCTCTTTCGCCCGTTTGAATGCCTGGGCGGTGCTGAGGTTAATGAAGTTGAAGCAGGCAATCAGCAGCACCAGCACGCTAACGAATGACAGGGTCTTGAGTAAACTGAGGTTGGCCGTCCGACCGCTCAGGTTGCTGCTGTAATGGAGTTGGGATAACGGGTTCAGCAGAAAGTTTTTGTTGGACAGCGCTTCTTTGTCCATGTATTTGAGTATGATCGACCGAAACCGTTTGTTCAGTTGCGCGGGGGCAATGCCTTTTTTTAGCAACACAAACACCTGGAAATTGTCTCCCCATCCGTTCCACTTATTCAAATCAAAATCCGGACTGGTGTTTTTGAGGGTGGAAAACGAAACCAGCATATCGAACGGGAAACTGGTTGTGGACGGCTGATCTTCCAGCACACCAGCCACCATCAAATCCTGTTTGTTGTCAAGCTGAATGGTTTTGTTGAGGACGTCCGTGGTGCCAAAATACTTTTCGGCATACGCCCGGCTTAAGACAACGGTGTTGGGTTGCGAGAGAGCCGTCCGGGCATTGCCCGCAAGCCACTGATAGTTCAGTAAATGAAATAGCCTGTTGTCGGCGAATACGAACGATTCTTTAAACCGTTTGTCGGTCGAGGGAACGGCAAAGATGCTGCCTCCAACCTTGAACAGCGGAACGACGAGTTCTGCTTCGGGGACATCCGTCCGCAGAGCGTTCACCATGCCGGTAAAGGTGCCCGGAGAGGTGTGTTTTTCTTTGGTATTTTCGGTTTCAACGCGGTAAATCCGGCTTCCGTTGGCGTGGTTCCGGTCGTAGCCGGTTTCATGCCTGATCACCAGAAAAATCACAACCGTACATGCCAGGCCCGCAGCCAGACCGGTGATGTTGATGAACGAATACCCTTTGCTTTTGGCGAGGTTTCGAAAAGCGATTTTCAAATAATTCCGGATCATGTCAGGACTTAGTAAAAAAGGTGAAGGATACTCAGCAACTGATTTCCGCTTGGCCAGTGGCCGCAATAGTTTCAAAACACTCAGGGCATACCGCCAGCGGGCTTTCCGTTCGCCCACGGTTTCAACCCAATACGCATACAGTTCGAGCAAATCGCCCTGGACCTCCTCGACGGTGTTGGGATCGCCCAGCCAGCCGAGCAGGGTGGCGGCCCAGCGGGGTGGCGGTCCGACGTTTCGGTTTGGATGATCTGGCCGTTTGATAGGCTCCATGTTTTTTCAATATCAAATGTTAAATGATGAATGTAAAATGATAAAGTATTCCGGCTGCATTCGCCCTTTATCATTTTACATTCATCATTTGATATTTATCATTCATTAACTTTTCATTCCGAACGCAAACTCTTCACCGGATTCATCAACGCGGCTTTGATACTTTGGAAGCTGACGGTTAATAAGGCGATGCCAATCGCCAGCAAACCCGCCAGGGCAAATACCCACCATTCCAGGTCGATTTTGTAGGCGAAATCCTGAAGCCAGTGGTTCATGCCGTACCAGGCAATGGGCGACGCGATCAGGATCGAAATGCCCACCAGTTTCAGGAAGTCTTTCGACAGCAGGGCCACGATGCTGGCGACCGACGCGCCCAGCACTTTCCGGACGCCAATTTCTTTGGTGCGTTGCTCCGCCGTGAACGTTGCCAGCCCGAACAGACCCAGGCAGGCAATAAAAATGGCCATGCCCGAAAAGCCCAGAAATAGCCCACCTTTCTGCTCGTCGGAGCGGTATTGCTCGGCGAAAGTCTGGTCCAGAAACGTGTATTCGAACGGCTGATTGGGATTAACCTCCTCATAAACCGCCTTCACATACGCCAGCGCAGCCGGGATGTTCCGGGGCATCACCCGTACCAGCAGGTTATCACCCCGGTCCGGGTGTAAAACCAGCACCAGTGGTTCGATTTTGTTGTGCAGGGAGCGCAGATGAAAATCACGGATGACGCCGGCAATGGGTATTTTCCGGGTGTCAAACTCAACGAGTCCGGCCGTGCGGTTTTTCCAGCCCAATCGCCGGAGCATCGCTTCGTTGACCAGCACCGCTCCGGTCGAATCGCTGGCCAGATCCGGCGAAAAGTTGCGCCCTTCCTTCAACTTGATTTGCAGAACGCTGAGGAAATCGTGATCCACGGAGAAGTACTCTGCACTGACCGGCAGCTCAGTTCCGTTCGCATAAAAACTGAAGGTGGTTTTGTCGTTCATGCCGCCCCCCACCGTACCGTTGGTCAGGCTGGCTCCTTTGATCAGGGAACTCTGCTGTAATTTGGTTTTGAGAACCGCAGCCGTTTGCTGAACCGCTGGTGCTTTGAGCGGGATGGTAAGCACCTGCTCCTGCTGGAAGCCCAACTGCGTATGACGCATGTATTGCAACTGGCGGTTGACAACAAGCGTCCCCACCATCATCACCATGGAAATCGTAAACTGAACCACCACCAGCGACTTCCGCAATAAAGCGCCCTGACCCCGGGCTGTAAAGGCTCCTTTCAATACGGCGGCCGGCTTGAAGCGGGAGAGAATAAAAGCCGGGTAAAGACCACTAACCAAACCGATTGCCAACCCAAAACCAGCGAGTCGAACCCCCGTCTGCACCGTCCACAGGTCGAGCGTCAGCGTCTTGGCAGTCAGGAAGTTGAAAGCCGGAAGCAGGGCATACAGCAACCCCAGGCTGATGAACAGGGCCAGATATGACAGCAAAATGGATTCGGCCAGAAACTGCCCCAGAAGCTGGAGCGGAAGAGAGCCGACGGCTTTCCGGATGCCAATTTCCTTCGCGCGCCCGGCGGAGCGGGCCGTTGCCAGATTGATGTAATTCACCACCGCAATCAGCAGAATGAATAAAGCGATGGCCGAAAACGTGTAGACATAGGCCAGATTACCGCCGTTTTCTTCGCCCATCAACTCCCTCGACCGCAGGTGCATATCGGCTAAGGGTTGAAACGTAAGCTGGAAGCTGACCTGCTTGCCGCCGTCGTCACCTATGCTTGGTGCGATGTACTTTTTATAAAAGGCCGGCATTTTCGCTTCCAGCTTCGGGCGGTCGTCGGGCTGGTGCAGTAAAATGTAGGTCATCGAGTTGAAACTGTCCCATTTGTCCGGGTTAACCCCACTCATTTTCTGGTTCGAATACGGCAATATGGCCTCAAATTTCAAGTGGTGGTTGGCCGGAACATCCCGGATCACCCCCGCGACCGTAACCGGCAAATTGTCTTTCACCAGAACGGTTTTTCCCAGCACGTTGTCCGTTTTGCCAAAGAGATTGACCGCCAGTTTTTCCGTCAGAACCACCTCATTGGGTTGTAGAAAGGCCGTTTGCGGACTACCCTGGATAAATTCGTAGTCGAAAAACGAGAACAGCGTCGAGTCGGCGTAAATACTATTCCTTGCATACAGGGCTTTTTCGCCCGCCCGGAACAGGGTTTCCGAACCCGTTTTTACCCGCAGAACCTTCCGAATTTCCGGGTATTCCCGTTGCAGGGCAGGCCCCATCGGTGCCGAGGCAATGCCCAGCTTGTATTCATTTTCCGCCCATTTGATTTGCAGGTTGATCCGGCTGATCCGGTCGGCGTGGGTGTGATACCGGTCGTAGTTCCATTCGTCGTGAACGTACAAACCCAGCAGGATGGCGCAGGTCATTCCGACGGCTAAACCCAGCAGGGTCAGCGTGCTGTACACCTTGTTTTTAACCAGATTTCGAAAGGCAATTTTCAGGTAATTCCGGATCATGTCAGGATGCAAAAAAAAGGGTGTCTGATTGGTTTCTTTTCGTTTGGCCAACGGTCGTAACAACTTCAAAACGCTCAAGCCATACCGCCAGCGCGCTTTTCGTTCGCCTACGTTTTTAACCCAGTAATCGTAGAGTTCCAGCAAGTCGCCCTGTACCTCCTCCACGGTGTTGGGATCGCCCAGCCAGTCGAGCAGGTTGGTGGCCCAGCGGGGCGGTGGTCCGACGTTTCGGTTTGGATGATCTGGCCGTTTGATGGGCTCCATATTTTTTCAATATCAAATGTTAAATGATGAATGTTAACTCATAAAGAGGCCACCCGCGCGGTGACGAATGATAACGTATCCCGGCGGCATTCGCCCTTTATCATTTTACATTCATCATTTGATATTTAGCATTCATTAGCTTTTCATTCCGAACGCAATGACTTCACCGGATTCATCAAAGCAGCCCGAATGCTTTGAAACGAAACCGTCACCAGAGCAATCCCGATAGCTGTCAATCCCGCCAGTGCAAAAATCCACCATGACAAATCGGTTTGGTAGGCGAATCCTTGCAACCATTTAGTCATCGTCCACCAGGCCATGGGCGATGCAATCAGGATGGCCAAGCACACCAGTTTGAGAAAATCATTCGACAGAAGCCGGATCAAACTGAACACTGATGCTCCCAGCACTTTCCGGACGCCAATTTCTTTGGTGCGCTGTTCGGCCGTGAATGAGGCTAGGCCAAACAAACCCAGGCAGGCAATGAAAATGGCTAAAACCGCAAAATAATTGACCAGTTTGCCCACCACTTCTTCGCTTTTGTATAATTTCTGGTATTCCTGATCAGCAAAGGAATATGTAAATGGAAAGGTCGGATTGAATTGAGTGCAAAGGGCTTTCAGGCTCGCCAGGGCCTGTTTTGTCTGGCCAGGGTGCGTCCGCACCAGCAGGCTACCGTACACATCCTTTTCATTCAACCGAATGATGATGGGCTGGATAGGCTCGTGCAACGACTGGAAATGAAAGTCCTGAACGACGCCAATAATTTTACCCGGTTTGTCCCAGAATGTAAGCGGTTGGCCCACCGGATTTTGGTAACCAATTCGCCGGGCCGCCTGTTCGTTGATAACATAACCGGTCGAATCCGTTGAAAAAGCACGTGAAAAATCTCTTCCTTCCAAAATCTTGACTTTCAGCGTGTTTACAAGGTCGTAGCCGACGCCGACGTGGGTAAACTGGATCTTGACATTCGGATCTTTCCCTGTCCAATTCACATCGCTTGTGTTCTGGGCGATGAAAGTCGGTTGCATATCCATGTGGGTAATCGACTGAATCCCGGGTTGGCTGAGCAACTCCTCCTTCAACATTGTATATTTTGCAGAAAGCCCACCCTCCAGCGGAATGTAAATGAGATTCTCCCGATCAAAACCCAGATTTTTCGTCTGAATGTAGCTTACCTGCCGGTAGACAACGAAGGTGCCGACCATCAGAAAGATCGAGATGACGAATTGAAAAATAACCAGCCCCTGTCGAAACCGGGTGGCCCCGGGCCGAAACTTCAGCATTCCTTTCAATACCTGGACGGGTTGCAAAGATGACAGAAAGAGTGCCGGATAACTGCCGGCCAGCATGCCGGTAATGAGCACGATCCCCGCTAAAGCCAAAACAAAGTCCGGTTCAGAAAACGGCATGGCTATCGTCTTGCCCGTCAGTTGGTTAAAGCCCGGCAGCAGCAACACGATTATCCCCACCGCCACCATAACAGCAAGCAACGTCAGCAAAATGGCCTCGCCAATAAACTGGGCGATCAGTCGGGATCGTTCGGCACCCACGACTTTGCGGATGCCTACTTCCTTCGCCCGTCTGGCCGATCGTGCTGTCGCCAGATTCATGAAGTTGATGCAGGCAATCAGCAATAGAAAAACCGCCACCAGGCTAAACAATCGGACGTATTCAATGCGACCACCCGAAATTTCCCCATTTTCGGTTTCAGCGTGCAGGTATATGTCTTGGAAGGGTTGCAGGAATAGTTCTATATTGAAACTGGCCAGATTTTTAGGATCTATCTGATCGTTATAGTCCCAAAGAAAATTCCTGATTTTGGCTTCAAAAGCCGCTACGTCTGTGCCGGGGTGCAACTGCAAAAAGGCTCTGGGACCCTGGTTTCCCCAATCGTTTGCCCAGCCGTTGCGTTTCTCAAAATCAGCCCAAGAAAGCAGAAAGTCGTATTTGTCACTGCTGTTTGCAGGCAGATTTTCGAAAACCGCCGTCACCTGGTAATTCGCACCGTTGTTGATCTGCATAGCCCGGCCGATAGCCGCTTGCGGACTACCAAAGAAGTTTTCGGCCATTTTACGGGAAATTGCCAGACTATTCGGTGTTTTCAATGCTGTTTCGGGGGTGCCTGCCAGTAAAGGAACACTGAACATCCTGAACCAGTCGGCACCCGCCCAGTTGCCTTTCTCCTTGATTGCTTTGTTGTTGACCGTGAACGTCACCTGGTCGCTCCAGCTAAAACCGGCGGCATAAACGACTTCAGGGAATTTTTTCGGCAGTTCCAATGAAATAGGCCAGGGCGTACTGGATCCGGCCATTCGCTTTCCATCACTGAACTGCCGCTCCATAATTCGATAGAGATGTGGCCCATTGGCGTGGTATCGATCCACCTTCCATTCGTCCCGTACCCACAGAAAAATGAACAGGCTACACGTCAGCCCAAGTGCCAGACCTAAAATATTAATTCCCGAAAAGGATTTGTTGCGCCAAAAATTGCGCAATGCGATTTTGAAATAATTCCGGATCATAGCAGGACTCAGGAAAAAAGAGGTTGAATAGTCTTCTTTTCGTTTGGCCAGCGGCCGCAACAACTTCAAAACACTCAGGCCATACCGCCAGCGGGCTTTTCGTTCTCCCACAGTTTCAACCCAGTACGTGAAGAGTTCCAGCAAGTCGCCCTGCACCTCCTCCACGGTATTGGGATCGCCCAGCCAGTCGAGCAGGGTGGTGGCCCAGCGGGGTGGTGGTCCGACGTTTCGGTTTGGATGATCTGGCGTTTTGGCTGGCTCCATGTTTTTTAATATCGAATATTGAACGTCGAATATCGAAGGTTGGACGTCGGCGAAGCCTCTTCGTTATTTGGTGTTCATTATTCGATATTCGTTATTTATTTTTCACTCACTTCGCAGACTTTTCACCGGATTCATCAAAGCGGCTTTGATGCTCTGGAAACTGACGGTTAGCAACGTAATCACCAGCGCGCCGACACCCGATGCGGCAAAAATCCACCAGGAAAGCTCGGTGCGGTAGTCGTACTGCTGCAACCAGCTACGGAGGAAATACGCAGCGACGGGCGTGGCAATCCCGAAGGCAAGCAAGACCAATACCATGAAGTCTTTCGACAACAAACGCCACAGGTTGAGCACCGATGCGCCCATCACTTTCCGCACGCCAATCTCCTTGGTGCGCTGCTCAGCCACGAACGACGCCAGCCCAAACAAACCCAGGCAGGAAATAAAGATGGCCAAAACCGCAAAGAAGGTCGCCAGCTTGCCAATCCGTTCTTCGGCCCGGAACTTGGCGTCATATTCTTCATCAGCAAATTTGTACTCAAACGGGGCTGCCGGAATCAGCTTTTTAAATACCGCTTCAATTTGGGATAGCGCGTTGCCGGCATCAGCTCCGGGCCTGATTTTGATGTTGATCCAGTTGGGCGAGCCAAACAGGAAGAAAACCGTGGGTTTGATCGGCTTGAAGGGCGACTCCATCACCATGTCTTTCACCACCCCCAAAATCCGGAATTGTTTTTCCACATTGTTGGTCATCCATTGGCTCTTCCAGCGGACGAATTCGCCCACGGGTTGCCGAAAACCCAGCAGTTTGGCGGCTGTTTCGTTAATGATAAACCCGGCGGAATCGGACGCCAGTTCTTTCGAGAAATTCCGGCCCCCACTAAATTGCCAGCCGACGGTTTCGGCGTATTCGGGCGAAACCGTTAGCGTAGCAAATCGCTCGTTCAAACCGGGCGGCATGCCTTTCCAGCTAAATCCCTCATTCGACGACCAGACACCCGTAATCGGGCTTTGCGACTCGGCCACTTCGCTCACCACGCCGGTGTTTTTCAGTTCATTTCGCAGCAACGCAGTTTTTCCGTAAAAATCGTCCGACTGCATCGGCACCAGCAACAACCCGTCGCGGGCGTAACCGACCGGACGGCTTTTCGCAAACTGAATCTGCCGGTAAACGACCAGGGTGCTGATGATCAGCGCAATGGAAACCGTGAACTGCGTCACTACCAGAATCTGGCGGGGTATGGAAGCCGACCGGCCCCGCTGCAACCGCGCCAATCCGCCCCCCTTCAGGACCTGAATGGGCTGAAATGAAGTCAAATACAAGGCCGGATAGCTGCCCGCCAGGAAACCCGTTATCCCAATGAAACCAAGGCAGAACAACCAGAAATAGCCATTCGCCCAGGGAATCGTCATCTGTTTGGCGGCCAGGTTATTGAACCACGACAACGAAACCGTTGCCAGCAGCAGGGCAATCAGAAAGGACAGGAAAACCACCAGCAGGGATTCGCTGAAAAACTGACCCACCAACTGGGAACGACGCGAACCGACGGTTTTCCGGATGCCCACTTCCTTGGCGCGTTTTTCGGAGCGGGCTGTCGAGAGGTTCATGAAATTGATGCAGGCCAACAGCAGCACGAAAAAACCGATCAGGCCCACCATCCAGACGTATTGAACCGGCCCTTTCCCAACCACACCGTTTTTGAAATCCGAATACAAATGCCAGTCGCGCATCGGATGCAGCCACATTTGCGGCCGGGTTGCGGCTTCTTCCTTCATGCTCTCGAGGTGCCGAATGGCGTTCAGTTCAGAGTCTTTGATGGTTGCCGTGGCCTTGTCAAAGTCAGTATTTGGCTGAATTTCCACGTAAATTAAAAGGGCGTGGTTATCCCATTTCTTTTCTCTCATATACCGGTTATGGGCTACAAAATATTCCCAGGACGCCAGAAATTGCGCATCATGGAACTGGGTATTTTGCGGTAAATCTTCATACACTCCGGTCACTTTTACCAGCCAATCTGTATTGATTTTCACCGGTTTATTGATTGGATCAGCATCGCCGAACAGGGCTTTCGCCGTTGAAGCCGACAGCAGAATGGATTGGGGGGCCTGCAAACCCGCCCAGGTGCCTTTTACCATCTTTAACGTCAGCATTTCCGGGGCTTCGGCGCCAATAAATTGCCCTCGTTTCGAGAGCTTCGTTTCACCCGCCGTTAAAATGTGGTCGTCCAGGTGCGTTGAGGTTACGATGTGTTTAAAGGGGCTGCTGTAGTTACTTTTCAGTTCCTGAATAAAAGGATACGGCAGGGATTGCGACGTGTGCAGTTCGCCATTTACCACCTGATTCTGCATTACCAGGGCAATGCGGTCGCAATGCTGGTGATACCGGTTAAACGATAATTCATCGTAAATCCAGAGGCCCGTCAGCAGGGCCACCGCCATCCCTACCGCCAATCCACCCATGTTGATACCCGAATACCCTTTGTGTTTGACCAGATTGCGGAAGGCAATTTTGAAATAGTTTCGTACCATAGCAGGATGTAGGAAAAATGGATTCGACTCGGCTTTTTTTCGGTTGGCCAGCGGCCGCAACAACTTCAACGCACTCAGGATATACCGCCAATCTGCTTTCCGTTCACCAACGGTTTTCACCCAATACGCATACAGTTCCAGCAAATCCCCCTGAACCTCTTCGACGGTGTTGGGATCACCCAGCCAGTCGAGCAGGGTAGTGGCCCAGCGGGGCGGTTTTGGGGTTGGTGGTTTCATAAGGTTTTAATATCGAATAATGAACACTGAATAGAGAATAACGAAGTGAGTGCTCCGGATTCTGGTGTTTGATTTCGATATTCAATATTCGTTATTCATTTTTCATCAGTTATCCTCCCATCAACTGCAACGTCTGCGGAGGCAGGGCATCCCACAACTGCTCACGGATGCTTTTCACTTCCATGAGTGCTTTGCGACCAGCGGCAGTCACCGTGAAAAACCGCTTCCGACGACCTCCGCGCTCGGCCGTGGCTCCGCTCATTTTCGACGACAGATACCCTTTTTCCTCCAGCCGTTGCAGCGTCGTATGGACCGTGCTGAAGCCCACCGCCCGCCCGGTTTTCTGTTCGATTTCCTGCGTAACGGTTACGCCGTACGCACTTTCGTCCAGCACGGCTACCGTCAACAAAACCACCTCTTCAAATTCTCCTAAAAAAGCCCTTTTCATGGCGCAGTGATATGATACGATAATGCCGATCAAATGCAGTGCCAACTGGTAGAAAACCGCTCTAACAGCCGTTAAACGCAGATTCCAGAAAAACCGGATGGAAAATGTGTCCGGTTTTGGACAGGGCGACGTACCAAAACGGACAAGCCGGATGACGAGCCGGCGCCGGTGGCGGGATGAAGAACGAAGCCCTGTACATCGGCGGACAAACGATTGTACGATTTCGGACAAAGAAAGAAGAAATCATTTTGTAAAATACTGTTAGTCAGTGATATAATAGGCTCGGCATGGAAGTTGAGCGACCCAAGGCAACCGAACCGCTTTTCTAACTGGACCTATGCTGAAAAACTACCTGACCATCGCCTGGCGGAATATTCTGAAGGACAAATTCTACAGCCTGATCAATATTCTGGGCCTGACCATCGGGGTCACCTGCGGCCTGTTGCTGTTGCTCTACGTTACCGATGAGTTGAGTTTTGACCGCTACCACAAAAAAGCTGACCAGATTTACCGCATCGTCTCCTACATTACCGAACCCGACAAAATCAACAAGTGGCAGAGCACGCAGCCGCCCCTGGTGACCTCACTGAAACGGGACTATCCCTTCGTGGAAAACTACGTGCGGTTTTTTCCCAACGGCCGGGTGGCCTTCCGGCAGGGTGAGAAGCGGTTTTACGAAGAAGATGTCTACGCGGCTGACTCCACGGTATTCGACGTCTTTACCCACAAATTTATCGAGGGTGACCCCAAAACCGCTTTGGCCCGGCCCGGCAGCGTGGTGCTGACCGAGAAAACCGCCCGGAAATTCTTTGGCGAAGGTACTGCCCTGGGGCAGACGCTGCGTACCAACGACACGACTTCGTATCAGGTCACGGGCGTCATTGAAGACGTGCCCCGAAACTCGCATTTTACGTTCAACGCGCTCCTGTCGCTGAGCCCGAACGAGCGGAAGGCCGACGGCTGGGGCGGTTTTTACATCGTCAGCTACCTGGTTTTGCCGAAAAACTTCGACACCAATATCCTGGAAAGCAAGTTTCCGCAACTGTACGACAAAAACATGGCGTCGATCTTCAAGCGGATGGGCATCAAGATTACGTACCAGTTGCAGCCGCTGACGAGCATTCACCTGTACTCCAAACTCGACGGCGAAGCCAACGGCGATATCAGTTACGTTTACATTTTCAGCGCCGTTGCCTTCTTTATGCTCTTGCTGGCCAGCATCAATTACATGAACCTGGCAACAGCCCGCTCGGCCAAACGCTCGAAGGAAGTGGGGCTGCGGAAAGTGATGGGCTCGCTCCGGAGTGCCCTGATGGCCCAGTTCCTGACCGAGTCGGTGCTGATGACGGTTTTGTCGCTCCTGCTGAGTCTGCTGTTTGTGGCGTTGCTGCTCCCGTTTTTCAATTCGGTTTCGGGAAAAGAGATTCAGTTTCGGGAATTGATTCAGCCGCAGTTTATGCTGATTGCCCTTTCCATTGTCGTTTTTACCGGTTTTATCAGCGGCAGTTACCCGGCTTTTTATCTGTCGTCCTTCGAACCGGCCACGGTGCTGAAAGGCTCGTTCAATGCCAAAGGTGGCAGTTTTTTCCGGAAAACGCTGGTGGTGGTTCAGTTCGCCATTTCGCTGATCATGCTGATTTGTACCTGGATTGTGTACGATCAATTGAACTACATGCGGGACAAGGATCTAGGGTACAACCGCGAGCAGGTGTTGACCATCGACTACCAGGACCGCCAGCCCCGCGACCGCTACAACCGGCTGCGCAGCGACCTGTTGGCCAATCCGAACGTCCGCAGCGTGGCCACGGCTTCGTCGCCCACCAGCAACATTGGCGGGCGGATTATTTTCGGCGTTGAATCCAACGCCGGTCTGAAAGAAATGGGCTTCAAACCGATGGGTGTCGACCATGATTACCTGCAAACGATGGGCATGAAAGTGGTTGCCGGCCGGGCTTTTTCGGATAAAATTCCGGCAGATACGTCCAATGGCGTGCTGGTAAACCAGGCCGCCGTCAAACGCATGGGTTGGAAAGAACCACTGGGCAAGAAAGTGTTGCTGGGCGGTTTGCCGCAGGCCGGTCAGCCAGCTCCGCCGACGGCGCTGGTGGTGGGCGTAGTGAAGGATTTTCACCAGCAGTCGCTCTACATGCCCATCGAGCCGATGATTATGCTGTATCGGCCGAACAACGCCGTAATGCATATAAAAATCGATGCCAAAAATGCCGACAAAACCGTTGAGTTCATTGGTCAGAAATGGCGCGAAATCTACCCGGATCACCTGTTTGAATACCGGTTTCTGGACCAGGATTTCGAGTCGGCCTACAAAGCCGACGAACTGCGGGGCCGGATTTTTACGGCCTTCTCCGGTCTGACGATTCTGATTGCCTGCCTCGGTTTATTTGGCTTGGCGACATTCACGACCGAACAGCGGGTGAAAGAAATCGGCGTTCGGAAAGTGATGGGCGCGTCGGTTTCGAGCGTGGTGCTGCTGCTTTCCAAAGATTTTACGAAGCTGGTCCTGTTCTCATTCCCGATTGCCATTCCGGTCGCCTGGTATTCGATGGACCGCTGGCTACAGCATTTTCCGTACAAAACCGACATCGGCATATGGGTGTTTGTGGTCGCGTGTGTGCTGACGCTACTGATCTGCTGGATAACAGTGGTGTATCAATCCGTCAAAGCCGCCATTGCCAACCCGGTGAAGTCACTTCGTTCGGAATAGAGTTATGCTAAAAAACTACTTCAAAGTGGCCTTCCGCACCTTGTTGCGGCACCGGACCTACAGTCTGCTCAATGTAATTGGGCTGGCGGTCGGGCTGGCGTGCGGTATTCTGATTTTTCTGGTCGTCGGGTTTCAGCTTGGATTCGATGCCTATCATCAGAAAGCTGACCAGATCTACCGTGTGGTAACGGAACTGACCCACGAGACGACCACCTATTCGCGCGGAACGCCGAAAGCACTGGCCGGTGTGTTGCGTCGCGATTACCCCTTCGTTGAGACGGCAGCCCGGATCAAGCGGATGCGGAGCAATTTGCTGAGTATACCCCGGGCCGACGGCGGTTTTCTCCGGAAGTTTCAGGAAGAACGTACAGTCTCTTTTGCTGATCCCGATCTGTTCGAGGTATTTGATTTTCAATGGAAAACCGGTACGCCAAAAAATGCTTTGACCGCACCGAATTCCGTGGTGTTGACGGAAAAATACGTCCGCAAATACTTCGGAGACGCCAACCCGATTGGCCGGACCCTGCGACTGGACAACAGGCTGAATCTGACGGTGACCGGCGTTCTGAGCGATCATCCGGTGGCAACCAATCTGAGCGATGAGGTGTATATTTCCTACAGCACGGTGGCGGGTTTGGATGCTCAGTCTTTGCAGAACTGGGATGACCTCAATAGTGAAGAAATGACCTACGTTACGCTGCCGGAAAATACGCCGGTCAGTCAGTTGGATGCGGTTTTTCCGGACATTGTCCGCAAATACTACACGGGCGAAAATGCTAAAATCTACCAGTTTCATGCCCAACCCCTGAGCGATATCCACTTCGATACCAAGTATGGCGGGCGGATGGATACGAAACTGCTGTATGCGCTGGGGATTGTTGGGGTGTTTCTGGTGCTGGCAGCCTGTATCAATTTCGTCAATCTGGCCACGGCCCAGGCACTCCGGCGCTCGAAGGAAGTGGGTGTCCGGAAAGCGCTGGGTAGCACCCGGGGGCAGTTGTTCCGGCAATTTATGACCGAAACCGCCCTGATTACGCTGGCGGCTGTGGCGTTGGCCCTAGCCCTGGCGCAGACAGGATTACCGCTAGTCAATCAAGCAATGGCGATTTTCAATGCTAATTTTTCGCTGACAGACCTGCTCCAGCCGAAGTCGTTGATGCTTTTTCTGCTGCTGATCGGGTGCGTGATTGGGCTGGCCGGTTTTTATCCGTCGCTCATCGTGTCGGGTTTTAATCCGATAGCGGCTTTGCGCCGGAAAATGACAACCGAGCAGGTGGGCGGCATTTCAGTGCGCCGGGGGCTGGTCGTGGTGCAGTTTTTCATTACGCAACTCTTTGTCATCAGCGTGATTGTCATCATGTCGCAGTTGCGGTATGTCCGAACGATCGATCTGGGCTTTACGAAAGAAACCGTTCTGACCATTCCGGTGCCGACGCCTGATCCGCTCAAGCAGGAAACGCTGCGGAACCGCTTGCGGCAAATCGGGGCGATTCAGGACGTGGCATTCGGCAATGCTCCGCCTGCCTCTTCCATGATCAACGAGAGTTCATTTACATTTGACAACCGGGCCGAACCGGAGAAATTCGAAACCAGAACCAAAATCGGGGATAAAAACTACGTGCCTTTGTTTGGCCTGAAACTGCTGGCCGGCCGTAATTTTCTAACCAGCGATACCGTTGCGAAGGAGATTATTGTTAACGAGATGATGGTGAAGCGGCTGGGGTTGACTTCGCCCGATGCCATTTTGGGGAAACGGATCAACGTCTTGGGCACTGACCGAATGGTGGTGGGCGTGGTGAATGATTTCCACGTCAACTCCCTGCGGATGGCGGTGACGCCGACGGTTATTTTCAAAGATTTTACCGAAAATCGCATGGCCGCCCTGAAAGTCAGTCCGGCTCACCTCGCCGAAACGCTGAAGCAGGTCGAAAAAACCTGGAACGGTTTATTTCCCGAACTGGTCTTTCATTACCAGTTCATGGACGAAATCATGGATCGCTTCTACACCGCCGAAACCATCATGCTGGGTTTTGCGCAGGTGTTTTCCCTGATTGCCATCCTGATCGGTTGCCTGGGTTTATACGGTCTGGTGTCGTTCATGGCCGAATCGAAAACGAAAGAAATTGGGGTCCGGAAAGTGCTGGGGGCGAGTGTCGGGCAGATTCTCTGGTTGTTTGGCCGGGAATTTGGTCGGCTGGTGCTGTTGGGGTTTGCGGTGGCCGCGCCGTTGGGGTGGTGGCTGATGAGCACCTGGCTGCAGGACTACACCTACCGGATTCAAATGGAATGGTGGGTATTTGGCGCAACCGGTTTGCTGGCCAGCCTCATTACGTTGGCAACGGTTTCGGTCCAGTCCGCAAAAGCCGCTTTGATGAATCCCGTTACCTCACTTCGTTCGGAATAGAGTGAAGAATTAAGAGTGATGAGTTAAAAATGCAGTCGCCAACTGCTCAAGCCGTTTTAATTCTTAACTCTTCACTCATAACTAAAAAGTTATGCTCAGAAACTACCTCAAAATCGCCATCCGAAACCTCCGCAAACAGCGGGGCTTTACGTTCATCAATATCTTTGGTCTGGCCACGGGCCTGGCCTGCTGTCTGCTGATTACGCTTTATGTCGTGGATGAACTGAGCTTCGACCGGTTTCACGAAAAAGCCGACCGGATTTACCGGATCAATACCGACATCAAATTTGGCGGAAACGACATGCACATGGCCGTTTCGCCCGATCCGATGGGGCCGACCTTGCTAAAAGATTATCCGCAAGTCGAAAACTTTGTGCGGATACACGGGCGCGGTACGTTTCTCGTCAAGCAGACGGGGCAGACGAATAGCCTGCGGGAAAACGACATCATGTATGCGGATTCGACCCTGTTCGATGTATTTACGCTGCCACTGGTGGTTGGCAATCCGAAGCGGGCGCTGGTCGAACCCAACACGGTGGTGATTAGTGAATCGGCGGCCAAGCGGCATTTTGGCAACCAGAATCCGATCGGGAAAACGCTGCTGTTTGACAATGAGTTTACCTATCGGGTGACGGGTGTCATGCGCGACATGCCGACCAACGCCCATTTCCGTACCGATTTTTTTGTCTGTATGCGGAGTGATAATTATGAGTGGGGACGTTGGCTTAGCAATAACCATCAAACCTACGTTCTTCTAAAAGAAGGTGTTGATGCACAGCAGTTTAGTAGGAATTTTGAAGCCATCATTCAGAAATACGTGGGGCCGCAGGCTCAGGAGTTTGTTGGCGCAACGATCGACCAGTTGCGAAAATCCGGGAACCGGTTCGAATACTCACTCATTCCGATGACCGACATTCACCTGCACTCGAAACAGAACATCGAACTGGCTCCCAACAGCGACATTCAGTACGTTTACACCTTCTCGGCGGTGGCGGTTTTTATTTTGTTGATTGCCTGCATCAATTTCATGAACCTCTCGACGGCCCGCTCGGCCAACCGGGCGAAAGAAGTGGGCGTGCGGAAAGTACTCGGGTCGGTGCAACGGCAATTGATCGGGCAGTTTATGACCGAATCCGTGCTGATGGCCATTCTGTCGATGCTTTTGGCGCTGGTGATCGTCGCGCTGACGTTGCCCTTTTTCAATGACATTTCAAGCAAACAACTGACCATCGATCACCTGTTTAGTCCGCAATTCCTGCCGGTTTTGCTTGCGTTGCCGCTGGGCGTCGGTTTGCTGGCGGGGAGTTATCCGGCTTTTTTCCTGTCGTCGTTCCGACCCATCAGCGTCTTAAAAGGCAAGATCAATCTGGGGCTGAAAAGTGCGGGTTTGCGGAGCGGGCTGGTGGTTTTTCAGTTTATGATGTCGGTGATTCTGATTGTGGGAACGATGGTGGTCTATCGCCAGATCAATTTCATTCAAACGAAAAAAGTGGGTTTCAACCGCAACCAAGTGCTGACCATCAACGAAGCCTACGCGCTGGGAAAGCAGACGCAGGCTTTCAAAGACGAGGTGCGGAAACTGCCCGGTGTGATGAACGGTTCTGTGTCCGGCTATTTGCCCGTACCCTCGAACCGGAGCGACAGTCCGCTGTTTCCGGAGGGTCAGAGAGATCAAAGCAAAGCGGTTTCGACGCAGCAGTGGGGTGTCGATTATGAGTATATCCCGACCTTGGGCATGGAACTGAAAGAAGGCCGGAATTTCTCGCGGGAGTTTGGGGCCGATTCGACCGGAATCATTTTGAATGAGACCGCTGTAAAGGTTTTCGGCTTTAAAAACCCGATCGGAAAACGGGTTTGGCGGATGCTGGACGATGAGGGAAAAGTCTTCAAAACCTACACGGTTATTGGGGTCGTAAAAAACTTCCATTTTGAATCCCTGCGGCAGAATATTGGTTCGGTGGCGTTGATGATGGACCCGAACCAAGGCGCGGTGTCGTTTCGGCTTGGCAGCCAGGACATTCCGGCGCTGGTGAAACAGATTGAAGCCAAATGGAAGCAAATGGCGCCGGGAATGCCGTTTAGTTATTCTTTTCTGGATGATAGTTTCGATGCCATGTACCGCGCCGAACAACGCGTCGGGCAGATCGTGCTGACGTTCTCGGTGCTGGCCATTCTGATTGCGTGCCTGGGGCTGTTTGGTCTGGCGGCTTTCATGGCCGAGCAGCGGACGAAGGAAATTGGCGTCCGGAAAGTGCTGGGAGCCACCACCACCAGCATTGTGGGTTTGCTGTCGAAAGATTTTCTCCGGCTGGTGCTCATTGCCATTCTCATTGCCACGCCCATCGCCTGGTATGGCATGAATGCGTGGCTGAAAGACTTTGCCTATAAGATCGACGTGCCGTGGTGGGTGTTTGTGCTGGCCGGTACGGTTGCGGTTTTCATCGCCTTTGTTACGGTGAGCTTCCAGTCGATCAAAGCCGCTCTGATGAATCCGGTGAAGAGTCTGCGGAGCGAGTAAGCCGTCCGATCCCGGACAATGTTGGAATTGAATAATTTGGTAAGTTACTGATAGAGAGTGTTTTGTTAGTTATGGTATATTCTTTGAGTGTCTTTCATCAGAAACGATGCAACTCTGTTTGTGTATTCTGCATCTTTTACCCAACTCTCAAACAATCTCAAACACAAATACCATGAAACGTTCATCTTTCCTCTTAACCGCTGCGTGTGCCATCGCCTTATCCTTTAATTCCTTCGCCCAGGACAAAGACGAAACGCCGTACGAGACCAAGAATTTCTCCGGTAGCCTGAACACCGTTCGGGTGGAAACCTCCGGCGGTAGCATCTCGGTAGAAGGCAACCAGTCGAGTGGCGTCAAAGTCGAAATGTACGTACGGGGCAACAACTGGCCGAGCAACAAACTTTCCAAAGACGAAATCGACGAACGGCTGAAAGAATACGACATCAAACTGGGTGTTGAAGGCAATACCGTCATTGCAACGGCCAAACGGAAAAACCGGGACAACTGGGACTGGAAACGGTCGATTAGCATTTCGTTTAAAGTATACACGCCCAAAACCTTCGCAACCGATCTGCACACCAGCGGGGGCAGCATCCGGCTGAGCAATCTGGTAGGTAGCCAGAACTTTTCCACCAGTGGCGGAAGCCTGCACCTGACCGGTGTCGAAGGGCTGATCAAAGGCCGGACGTCGGGCGGGAGCATTCACCTGGATCGTTGCCGGAAAGACATCGACCTGGCCACCAGTGGCGGTTCCATCCACGCCGAAGATTCTGACGGCAACCTGGATCTGCGGACCTCGGGCGGCAGTGTTCACTTGGCCAACCTGAGCGGCCGGGTCAATGCCCGCACCAGTGGGGGCAGTGTAAAAGGCGAGGGGATCAAGGGCGAACTGGTAGCCGGTACGTCCGGCGGTTCGGTTCGGTTGTCGGGCATTTCTGGCAGCGTCGAAGCCAGCACCAGCGGGGGCGGAATGGATGTTGAAATTACCAAACTGGGTGAATACGTCCGGCTGTCGGGTGGTCCGGGCAGTGTGAAAGTCCGGATGCCGCTGGATCAGGGTATCGACCTGGATTTGTCCGGAAACCGGGTCGATATTCCGCTGAGTAAATTTGACGGAACGGTAGAGAAAGACCGCGTCCGGGGTCGCTTGAACGGGGGTGGTGTTCCCGTCCGCATCTCCGCCGGCAGCGGGAGTGTGTATGTGAACAGGTAAAAGTTAAGAGTTGTGAGTGAAGAGTTGGCTGACGCATATAACTCTTCACTCATAACTCTTAATTCTTCACTCCCCTTCCTGTCCGTTTGTGAACAAAAGAGTGTCCGTCACCGGACACTCTTTTGTTTTTAATGCACGTATGGCGTTAATTATCAGCCTTTTGGTTTTCTGGCATAAGCCTTGAGTCTTTCTAGGTAGTCTGATCCTCTGAACGCCATGTTCCGCAATTACGTCGTCATCGCTTTTCGCAATCTCTGGAAACACAAGCTGTTTTCCGTCATCAATGTGGTGGGTTTGTCATCCGGCATCATGGTGTGTCTGCTGGCCTTGATCGATATCAAAGGCGCGTTTGATTATGGAAATTTTCATCCGAACCCGGAGCGAACGTACCGCATCCTGACCGATGTAACGAGTGGTGAAAATCAGGTAGTTGCTTATGCCAGCACGCCGATGCCGCTGGCCGGGGTATTGAAACGGGACTACGGATTTGTGGAACAAACCGCCCGCGTCATTCGCACGTATGCCGAGTTTACGGTCGATCGGAAAATGCTTCAGGAATCCTATTGTGCCGTCGATCCGGCGTTCTTTACGGTTTTAGGCTACAAACTGGCCAGTGGTCAACCGGCTATGGAACCCCATACCGCCGTGCTGACGCCCCAAACCGCTGAGAAGTTTTTTGGCCGGTCGAACCCAATTGGCAAAACCATCCACCACAAAGAATTCGGTACGATCACGGTGACGGGCGTGTTCAAGCCGCTGCCAATCCGTTCGCACCTGCGGTTTGGTCTGACACTTTCCATGGCGACGCTTTCAGCCGAAAACCGCAAGCAACAGACGGACTGGAAACACTATGCCGCCGGTTATACCTACGTCGCTTTGAAAAAAGGCACTTCGGTCGAATTGCTCGAAAAAGCGTTGCCCGCGATTGCCACACGTGCCACAAAAGACCTTCGGTTTACGTCCGAGAAAGGCTACACTTTTCGGGCGCAACCCCTGACCACGCTTTCTCCCTCGCGCAATGACCTGCAAATGGGCACCTGGGAGGTAAGCTGGGGCAAGCTGGCGACCGAAATGGCCGTTGGCCTGGTCACCTTGTTATTAGCGGTTTTCAACTACGTCAACCTGACACTTGCCCGGTCGCTGAGCCGCGCCCGCGAAGTCGGCATCCGGAAAGTATCCGGGGCCGTGCGCTGGCAACTGATGGCCCAGTTCATGGCCGAGTCGGTGGTATTGTCGGTGCTGGCGCTGGGTGTTGCCTATCTGCTCCTGTTGCTGATCGAACCGATGCCGTTTGTGCAGCAATGGCTCATTGGCGGGGTGCAATTGAATGGCACGATGTGGGCGGTTTTTGTCGGGTTTAGCATCACAGCGGGTTTACTGGCGGGATTCGTTCCGGCCCGGGTGTTGTCCGGTTTTCGACCCGCTCAGGTGTTGCGGAGCCAGACAGGCTTAAAGGTTTTTAAAGGAATTACCCTGCGGAAGTCGCTGATTGTCGCGCAGTTTTCGATTGCGTTAATTGCCATGATTGCGCTCCTGTCGATGGCGCGTCAACAGGACTACATGGCAACGGCGGATTACGGTTTTCGGAGTGAAGGCATTCTGAACATTCCACTACACGGAGTGCCGTATCAGCGGCTGGCGAATGAATTAAACCGGGTGTCGGGCGTCGAACGGGTGTCGGCCACGTCGGAGTTGTTTGGTAGCCACGGTGGCGATTTGATAAAAGCCCGCCGACAGCGATCAGGTGGCGATTCGGTCCTGATTTTCAGTTCTGCCGTCGATCAGAATTTTGTGGCCAACATGGATCTGACCTTGCTGGCGGGTGAAAATTTACCCGAAATGACCGCGAATGCAACCGGTGACGGTTCGTCGGGGCGGTTCATTCTGGTCAATGAAGAAGCTGTAAAAGCCTTTCGGTTCAGCAACCCGCGGGAGGTGGTAGGGCAGTCACTTTGGCTGAACGACAGCACGGAAGTACAGATTGCCGGCGTGTTGAAAGATTTTCGGTTTACGACGTTCAACTGGGCTATCAAACCGCTTATTCTACGGTATCAGCCGAAGGAGTTCCGGTATCTGAATGTAAAAATCGCTGCCGGTGCCGAAGCCTCCGCGCTGCCTGCTATTCAACGCATCTGGAAACGACTCAATCCGTATGAACCGTTTGCCGCGCAATGGTATGCTGATTTTTTATACGAACGCCATAGCCACGAGGACGATGTTGATTTCATGAGCCTGCTGACGGGGTTGGCGTTTTCCATTGCCTGTATGGGTTTGCTGGGCATGGTTACGTACACGACCGAAACGCGCATCAAGGAAGTGGGCATTCGGAAAGTGATGGGCGCGGAGGTGCGTCAAATTATCTGGCTGCTATCGTGGGATTTTGTTAAATTACTGCTCATCGCCGGAGGGATTGCCATACCGCTGGGGTATCTGGCCGGAATGGCTTTTCTGATTAATTTTGCTTATCATGTTTCGATCGGTTTTGAAACCCTGGGCGGCTGCATTGGTTTGTTGCTGGGGCTGGGTGGGCTAACCATCGGAATCCGGACTTACCGGGCCGCTTTGTCGAATCCGGCGGATAGTTTGCGGAGTGAATAAAAAAGTTAAGAGTTAAGAATTAAAAGTGAAGAGTTAAAAATACGTGTCGACGAATAACTCTTCACTCATAACTTTTAATTCTTAACTCCCAAAGGGAAGAGTTTACGGTTTTCAACTATACCAAATTATGATTTCACTACAGAACGTTTCCAAGTACTATCCCGCCGGTTTCGGTAAGACGTACGTGCTTCGTAATATCACGCTGGATATCAACGAAGGCGAGTTTGTCTCCATCATGGGGCCATCGGGGTCAGGCAAATCCACACTACTGCACATTCTGGGAATGCTGGAAGAGCCGTCGGAAGGGGAGTACCTGTTTTTTGACCAGCCGGTACAGAAATTGTCGGAGAAACGTCGCACCGAATTGCACCGGAATTACATCGGATTTGTGTTTCAGGCTTATCACCTGATCGACGAACTGACGGTATATGAAAACATCGAAACACCCCTGCTCTACAAAGGCATGTCGTCGTCGGAACGGAAAAGCCGGGTGGCCGAATTGCTCGACCGGTTTAATATGGTGGCGAAAAAGGACCTTTTTCCGTCGCAACTCTCGGGTGGCCAGCAGCAGTTGGTTGGTATTGCCCGCGCCGTGGCGTCACAGCCGAAGGTGATTTTTGCCGACGAACCCACCGGCAACCTGCACTCCGACCACGCGAAGGAGATCATGGACCTGTTTAAAAAATTGAACAAGGAAGACGGCGTGACCATTGTGCAGGTGACGCACTCGGAAGTGAACGCCGAATACGGCAACCGGATTCTGCGGTTGAAAGATGGCTGGCTGGAATCGTTTCAGGTGCCATCGCTGGAGCGGGAGTAAATAGCCGCGCTACAAATCCGCAAAAACCGGTCTGATTCGATTCATCAGCGTCTCGTCAAACACGGTTTCGCCAATGCGCCGAATCCACTGAATGCCGCTGGTGTTGGTGCAGAAAACCGCATCGGCCCTGGTGAGCACTTCGGGCAGGAAGAGTCCTTGCTGTACCGAAAGGCCGTGATTTGGCGCCAGCCGGATCAGTTGTCGGCGCAGAATGCCCTCGATGCAGCCACTGGCGGGCGATGGCGTGAAAAGCACGTCGCCCGCCAGCCAGAAGAGGTTCGATGCGATGCACTCCGCCAGGTGGCCGTGCGTATCCAGCAGAATCAGGTCGTCGGCCTGTTGCTGCTGCTTGGCAATCCCGGCCAGCACGTAGGGTAAGGCATTGAGGGTTTTATAGGCCGAAACCGCTGAGGGTGACAACCGGACGGCGTCGAAGAAGCCCGCCGTGGTTTTTTCGGAGAGGGCAAAATCCGAACCGGGTCGGGTGGTAATCAGGTAGTGGGTCTCAAAACGCGTTGGCGTGTATAGACCTCCGGTTTGTCGCCAGACCTGGAGCTTGATGCGCGAAGTCTGGTCGAGCAGGTGGTTGGCTTTCAGGAGTTCGATGACCTGGCTTTGGAGCCTGTCGGGCGTGAATTGGGGAGGCAACCGGAGTGAAAGGGCTTCCATTCCACGGGTGAGCCGGTCGTAATGATCCGGCCAGAACCGGACTTCATGGTGTTGGTAACGGAGGGTTTCAAACAAGCCGTCGCCGTACTGAAATGCCCGGTCGTTGAGGGGTAGCCCAACGGCGTCTTCCGGCACTACATCCCCGTTTAAAACCACGTTCATTTGCATTTTCACCGTTTATCTAAAATAGTTAATGAGTACGCAAGATACTTTGTAACATTGAACAACCATGAAGCGATTTACTATCAACAACGGTCCGGCGATCCGGTTTAGAACAACGATCCTGGCATCGCTACTGGGGCTCATCGTGAACGCAACGAATGCCCAGACAACGGTTCAGGCCAGCCAGACGGCTCCGGTTTCCCAGCGGTATTCATTGCGGCAATGTATCGACATCGCCTTGCAAAACAACCTGCAAATCAAGCAGGGCCAGTTGGATGTGCAGGGTAGTGCTTTGCAATTACGACAGTCGAAACTGAATCTTCTACCGAGTGCGAACGGTTTTGCGAATCAGTCGTTCAGCTCCGGCCGGAACATCAACCCGGTAACCAATCAATTCAGTACCTTGTCGATTCGGTCGAACAATTACCAGCTTCAGGGACAGGTAACGCTCTTCAATGGCTTCGCTTTGCAAAACACCATCAAACAGAACGACCTGTTTTTGCAATCGACCCAGCAGAATTTGAAGGCAACCCAGAATAACGTATCTATCCTGGTGGTGCAGAACTACCTGAACGTATTGACATACCAGGAACAACTCGACATTGCCCGGCGTCAGGTTGAAACATCGCGGGGTCAATTGGATCGCACGACAAAACTGGTCAATGCCGGAACGCTGGCGGAGGCCCAACTGTATGACCTGCGTGCACAGGTGGCTAACGATGAACTGGCGGTTGTGAATGCTCAAAATAACCTGGATCTGGCTAAGCTGGCGTTGTTACAGGCGATGAATGTACCCGCGGGCAGTAATGGCCTACCGGCACCGAGCACACTGGAAGTGGAAAAATACCAGCTTGATGATCCGACGCTGGAACCGTATTCGGCAACTGCACAGGCGGTTTATGAAACGGCTCTTCAATTTATGCCGGACGTAAAAGCCGCCGAACTTCGGGTGCGAAGCGATGCCGCAGGGGTAGCAGTCGCCCGGGCGGGTTTATACCCAACGCTCACGCTGAGCGGGTCGGTTAGTACGCTGTATTCAAATGTGGGGTTGCAAAAGCAGATTCCGGATGGACAAAGCCAGATCCGTATACCGATTATCTTACCGGACGGTACCCAGACAGAAATCATTACCCTTCAGGATAATTTCCGATCGGAAAATTATACGTATGGCCAGCAGCTCAACAATAACCTAAACAGAGGTGCTTCTTTAAACCTGAATATTCCGATTTTTGGGCGTTTCCAGGCCCGAAACCGGATTACGAGTGCGACAATTACCCAAAAAACGTCGGAGATTGCGGTTGATAATACCAAGCTAACGCTGCGTCAGAACATTGAAACCGCCTATACCAACATGCTGGCCGGTGCTAACCGCTACCGGGCTACCCAGATTCAGGTGGAGTCGCTGGAGAAAGCGTTCCAGGCGGCCGAAAGCCGGTTTAATGCCGGCGCGTTGAACTCGGTGGATTATAACATTGCCAAAAATAACCTGGATACCGCCCGCGCCAATCTGGTGCAGGCCAAATTCGACTACGTGTTCCGGACCAAGATTCTTGATTTTTACCAAAATAAACCGTTATCTTTTTAACGAATAATGGACAATGAATAATGAATATTGAATAATTTGCAAGTTCTGCCGTTCAGGCGTTTGCGTATTCCGTATCACATTCATGCTCATTATTCATTGTTCATCTCTATGAAACGCAAATCGAACCGCATCTGGTGGATCTTAGGTGGAATTGTTATTCTGCTGGTGGGGGGCCTGGTGGCTGCCAAACAAACGGGGCTGATCGGGAAGGCTAAACCGACCGAAGTGGATTTTACCGCCGTCAAAAAAGTAGACATCATCGAACGGGTGAGTGCTTCAGGGCGGGTGCAGCCCGAAGTGGAGGTGAAAATCAGCCCGGATGTTTCCGGTGAAATCATTGCCCTGTATATCGCCGAAGGCGATTCGATCAAGCAGGGGCAATTGCTGCTCAAAATCCGGCCCGACAACTACGAGTCGTTGCTGGCCCGCGCCCGCGCCACGGTCAACTCCAGCCGCGCGCAGTATCTGCAAACCAAGGCTCTGGCCGCGCAGTCGGAAGCCCGTTTGATACGGGCGAAAGCCAATTACGAACGGAATAAGAAACTGCTGGCCGACAAGGTAATTTCGACCTCGGATTTTGAACAGATTGAAGCCGACTACAACGTTGCCAAGCAGGACATCGAATCCGTTCAGGCAAACATCAAAGCCGCCGAGTTCAACGTCGCCGGTGCCGAAGCCGGTTTGCGCGACGCCACGGAAAACCTGCGCAAAACGACCATCTACGCGCCAGTGAACGGTACGGTTTCCAAACTCAATGTCGAATTGGGCGAACGCGTCGTAGGAACGTCGCAGATGGCTGGTACCGAAATGCTCCGGATTGCCAACCTTAACAACATGGAAGTTCGGGTAAACGTCAATGAAAACGATATTGTGCGGGTCAGCCTGGGCGATACGACGGACATCGACGTTGATTCGTATTCGACCACGGGCCGTAAGTTCAAAGGCATTGTTACCGAAATTGCCAATACCGCCAATGGATTGACCGGAACCGGAACCTCTGCAGCCAGCATGTCGACCGATGCCGTGACCGAATTTGAAGTCCGCATCAAGGTACTGAACAGTTCGTACAAAGATTTGATGGCGCAGCGGGCCAAACGCAGCTATCCGCTCAAACCGGGAATGACTGCTTCCGTTGAAATCATTACCGACCGCCGTCCGGGTGTGTTGGCTGTTCCGATTGCCGCCGTTACGACGCGCGGAGCTGCCCAGGAAGCGATGAACCGCAGCCCGAACGACAATAACGACAACAATAACAACAACGGAGACAAACCGGCTAATCAGGCTCCCGCCAAAAAAGAGGAGATCAAAGAGATTGTGTTTGTTCACCAGAACGGCAAAGTAGTTCAGCGGGAAGTCAAAACCGGCATCAGCGACTTTGAAAATATCGAAGTTAAATCGGGACTGAAAGCGGGTGACGAGGTGATTTCCGGACCCTTCATTGCGGTTTCGAAGCGCCTGAAAGACGGTGATCCCGTGGTGAAACGAGACCCGAACAAAGACAAAAAGACGGAAAAGCCGGAAGAATAACTTCCACTTGAGCGATACGGTTGAAAAAGCGAAAACGCCTGCCTTGTTAAAGGTGCAGGCGTTTTTCGTATTTTGCGGCCTCTAATGCTACAATATAGAAGAAAGACATGAGAGTAAAGACTGCTGAAGAGTTGTCAAAAGTCTCATTTCTCTATTCTTACCTCTATCTTCTCTACTAACTTATGAATCAACCCGCTCGGATTACCGTCGTGGGCGGTGGCAGTTGGGCCACTGCGATCATTAAAATTCTGTCGGAAGGAAACAACCACATTCGCTGGTGGCTGCGGAGCCAGCGCGATGCCGGGCATATCCGAAAGTTTCACCACAATCCGAGCTACCTCAGCGATGTTCAGATCAGTCCGCGCAAAGTGCGGGTCTGTACGAAAATCAAAGATGCACTCAGCACCAGCGATTATATTATTCTGGCGGTTCCGGCGGCTTTTGTGAGCGACGCCCTGCAAGGTGTCAAACCGGAACAACTGGCGGGAAAAAGCATCGTTTCGGCGATCAAGGGCATGATTCCCGAAAAAAACCAGTTGATTACCGATTGGGCCGAGCAGGAATTCGGGGTGCCGTCGGGCCGGATTGCGGTCATTGCCGGGCCGTGTCACGCGGAGGAAGTGGCCCTCGAAAAGCAGTCGTATCTGACCATTGCTTCGCAGAACCTGGATTTTGCGTCGGAAGTAGCGCAGTTCCTGAACGGCCGGTTTGTGCAGACCTCGGCGCTCGACGACATCTATGGCGTGGAATACTGCGCCGTGATGAAAAACATCATCGCGCTGGCCTGCGGCATCACGCACGGGCTGGGCTATGGCGACAATTTTCAGGCGGTTCTGGTGTCCAACGCCATGCAGGAAATCCGGCGGTTTGTCGACCGGGTGTATCCCATGCAACGCGATCTGAGCGCGTCGGCTTATCTGGGCGATCTGCTCGTAACGGCCTATTCGCCTTTCAGTCGCAACCGGACGTTCGGGCATCTGATTGGCCGGGGCTACAGCGTGCAGTCGGCCCAAATGGAAATGAATATGATTGCGGAAGGGTATTACGCCGTGAAGAGCATTCACGAAATCAACCAACAGTACAACGTTCTGATGCCGATTATGGAAATGGTGTACACGGTCTTATACGAAAAAACGTCGCCGGTTGTGGCGACGAATGCGTTAAAAACCGTATTGAAGTAAGTTAGAGAAAACTCCGGATGCGGGCGGCTATTTCGCTAAACTCTTCCGGGCTCACTTTCAGCTTGTTGTTGAAATTCATGTCCGCCATGCTGTTGATCGGAATGAGGTGGACGTGCGCGTGCGGCACTTCCAGACCCACCACCGCCACGCCAATCCGCTGGCAGGGAACGGCTTTCTCGATCGCGGGCGCAATCTGTTTGGCAAATTTCATCAGCCCGAGATACAGCTCATCATCCAGATCAAAGAGATAATCGACCTCTTTTTTCGGAATGACCAGCGTATGTCCCTTCACCGTTGGGAACACGTCCAGAAAGGCGAGGTAATCGTCGGTTTCGGCAATTTTGTAAGCCGGTATTTCGCCACTGACAATGCGGGAAAAGATGGAAGCCATGAGGGGAAGGAATAATGAACACTGAATGTTGAATACCGAATTACGATGTAGCTCCGCATTCGATCTGGATTCGAAACTCAGTGTTCATTTTGAAACTTATCGTCCGATTTCGAGAACTTCAAACTCCAGCGTTCCGGCCGGCACTTTGATTTCGGTGGTGTCGCCCACTTTTTTGCCCAGCAATCCCTTGCCGATCGGAGAGCCCACCGAAATCTTTCCTAATTTCAAATCGGCTTCTTCTTCCGACACCAGGGTGTAGGACATGGTCGCGCCGTTTTTTCGATTTTTTATTTTAACCGTCGATAAAACCGATACCTGCGAAGTATCGATCGACGATTCATCCAGCAGCCGGGCGTTCGAAACAATTTCTTCCATCTTCGAAATTTTCATCTCCAGCAATCCCTGCGCATCTTTGGCCGCGTCGTACTCCGCATTTTCGCTCAAATCTCCTTTGTCGCGTGCTTCGGCAATCTGGCGGGACATATCGCTCCGTCCTTTGGTCTTCAGGTCGTTGAGTTCAGCTTTCAGCCGGTTTAGACCTTCTTCAGTGTAATACGAAATTTTACCCATGTTACATCTACTCTATAAATTTCTTTGCCTTTGGTTTCGCTGCTCCCAAGACCCTACAATTCCCACTATAGCCGCTTATTTGGTGGTAAATGGCTACAAAAAAGAAAAGAACGGTTCGCTGACCGTTCTCCATACAAAATCTTGTTTCTTTGTAGGAAGCGTCAGGAGCCTTTCTGCGGAATTGTATGTATAGCTGTTCGACTACTCATAGTGGAACTCAGGAAGACAAAAATAACAATTCCATGGCATTCTCCCAATGTCCTAATCAGCAATTCGAGCAAATAACCCGTTACTGTTTTGAGAAGTGATTCTTTTCGCATCGTATTTATGGGCACGCCCGATTTTGCGGTCGCCAGCCTGAGCAAACTGCTCGGCGACGGCTGCCAGGTTGTGGCCGTAGTGACAGCGCCTGACCGACCTTCGGGTCGGGGGCAACAATTGACGGAATCGCCGGTGAAACGGGCCGCCGTTGCTGCCGGTATTCCGGTTTTGCAGCCCGAGAAACTGCGCGATCCGGCTTTTTTGGAACAATTGCAAAGCTACCAGGCTGATTTGCAGGTGGTCGTGGCCTTTCGGATGTTGCCGGAAGTGGTTTGGGCGATGCCCCGGATTGGTACCTTCAATCTGCATGGTTCTTTATTGCCGCAGTATCGCGGAGCGGCCCCGATCAATTGGGCCGTCATCAATGGTGAAAAAGAAACCGGTGTGACGACGTTCTTCATCGAAAAAGAAATTGACACCGGCCAGATGATTTTTCAGGAAACCGAACCCATTCATCCGGATGACACCGCCGGAACGCTCCACGATCGGTTGATGGAGAAGGGAGCCACGCTGGTGCTGAAAACCGTTCGGGCGATTGAAGCAGGTACGTATCCGCGAAAACCGCAACCGCAGGTTGGCGAACTGAAACTCGCTCCAAAAATCCACCGCGAGACCTGTGAGATCAACTGGTTTCAGCCCGCCGAAGCAGTTCGTAATTTTGTACGCGGTATGTCACCCTATCCGACCGCCTGGACGAAGATCAACGGGAAGGTGTACAAAATCTATGCGGTTTCGTTTGCGGATCATTCGCCCCTTCCAGCCGAACCGGGTGAAGCCTGGTCCGATGGCAAAAAAACGCTGCTCATCAAGGCTACCGACGGCTGGCTGTCGGTGGATGAATTGCAGGCCGAAGGAAAACGGAAGATGGCTGTGGAGGAGTATTTTCGAGGGAATAAAATTTAACGTATGCTAATCAGTTTAATTGCAGCCGTGGCAGAAAACGGCGTTATTGGTCAGGACAATGACCTGGTCTGGCGTTTGCCCGACGACTTTCGATACTTCAAACAAACGACATCCCATCACCCGATCCTGATGGGTCGCAAAACGTTCGAATCCTTGGGAAAACCGCTACTGAATCGGCTTAATGTCGTAATCACCCGCAATCCGGACTACCGGCCCGACGGTGTTGTGGTGGTCGATTCGTTGGAAAAAGCAATGGATGAAGCCCGAAAAACCGGTATCGATGAAGCCTTTGTGATTGGTGGTGCCGAAATTTACCGGCAGGCAATTGACTCTGCCGACCGGCTTTATCTAACCGAAGTGAAAGCCTCTTTTGAAGGCGACGCCACCTTTCCGGATTTTGACAAAAGCCACTGGCAGGAGATCAGCCGTCGGCATCATGCCACCGATGAGCGGCACGCCGTGGCGTTTGATTTTGTGGTTTGGGAGCGAAAACCGTGATCCTTAGCGTAGCAGGCTGAGATTGAACGTAAAATCTGGCAGTATGTTCTCGCCAGAAAGGGTGTTGTCGAAGCTTTGGATAACCTGCACCGAACCGTCAAACCGGTAGATTCGGACGGTTTCGGTTTTTGGGTCAATGAGCCAGGCCAGGCGGCAACCGTTGTCGATGTATTCACGCATTTTGTCTTCTGCCATGCGCAGGACGTCTGATTCGCTCATTAATTCAACGAGGAATTCGGGGCAGAGGGGCGGGAATTTTTTACGTTCGTCGGATGACAAGGCATTCCAGCGTTCAGCCGTAACCCAGGCCGCATCCGGCGAACGGACGGCGCTATTTGGCAGTATAAACCCCGTTGATGAATCGAACACAAAACCGAGTTTAGTACTCCGGTTCCAAATTGCTAAATCGGCATTCAGTTCGCTGTTGCGTTTTCCGGTTTCTCCGCCCGTTTGTCCCGTTACAATGATTGTTCCGTCGGCAGCGCGCTCAAATTTATGATCTGGATTTTCCTGACAGTAGTAGAAAAACTCATCATCGGTCATGGGACGAAAACCCCGGGGCATCTTCAGTACAGAAAACCCGTTGGTGAGTAGCATATTCATAGCCTGCTGAGTTGAATACGAAAATACGATTTCCGACTATCCTTTCATAAACCGGATCACGGCCACCTCGGCCAGCAGAAACGCCAGGGCGGCAATGACGAAATACTTCCAGAGATTGGTGCCCAGATTTTGCTGCCGGAGTTCCTCCACAAAATCATCGTCCTGAATGCTGTCGAAAACCGCCACATTGGGCTGGTTGGCAAAAATCCGGCGGAGTTCGTCGGGTTTGTAAAACTCCATCTGCGACTCCCGGTTGCCGTGGTTGAAAGCCAGCAGCTTCTCGGTTTTGCCATTCAACTGCAGTTCGTAATAGCCGGAGGCCAGTTGCTGTCCGTCGTTCAACTGATTGCTTTTCGGAAGTTCCATCAGCAGTTGTTGCCCGTTGACACGCTGTACGGGAATGATCTCCAGTTTATCCCGCATCAATTTATACACGGCATTGGGCGACGCATTGCTGACGGGGACTTCAATCGTGTTGTCATCGAACGAATACGCCGTGCGTTGTGGGCGAACGCTCTGGGCGGCAATTTTGTACATAATCGGCACAAAAAGAGCATGTTGGGCGACATTCCCGTATTCGACATTCAACGGGCTGGCAAAAATGTAAACCTGACCGGCTGTTGGGCCGCCCGTTCGGGATTGCGTCAGGTATGGGGTGCCGTTGCGTAGTGTCAGGAGCCGCTCACCCACCACACGCCATTGCCAGACCGGAACCGCATTCGGCAGGTTTTCGATGCCCTGTTGATTGGTCTGTTCAAAGATGTCGCGGAAAAACGGGTTCTGACGATTCGGAGCCGAAAGCGGCTGCTGGGGTGGCAGGGGAGGAGCCTGCGTTTGCAAACCGCCAACGCCTAAACCGGCAAAAAATGGCGACCAGGTGGCCGCATCCGGGGTGGTCGGCGGAATGATCACCAGACTGCCGCCCTGCCGCACAAACCGTTCGAGTTCGCTCCTCAGCGTTCCATTCACCTGGTTAACGCCCTCCAGAACCACCAGATCGGCGGTTTTCAACTGTCCTACGTCCACGTTTTGCGCATTGAAACTCCGGCGAACAAACAGGCTGTCGTTGCCATAAACATTCTCGACGTAATTGGCTTCCGATTTCTGGTCGAACAGGTGCAGAACCCGAATCGAAGGCGATGCCTGAATGACAAAGTAATACTCGTTATCGAACGTAATCGGGTAATCTTCGAAGGTGATGCGCCCCCGGCGGAACCCTTTCTGGGTCACGTTAAAATTGAGCGTGGCTGTAGCGGCTCCTTTGCCCGGCAGCGTGACTGAAGCCGTGGAAACCTGCGTCTGGTCGATGAAAAGTTTGATGGGTAAATTGCGAACCGATTCATCGCCACTGTTCCGGACGCGTACGTTGAGTGTGTTGTTTTGCAGCTCCCGAATGAACGGCGTACTGAGCCAAACCGAGTCGACAAAAACGTTTTTGGTCGGCTGGGTTTCCAGCGGAACGAGAAAAAGCCGGTTGGTGGTGTCTATTTTCAGGCGGGACAAATCGCCGGTGGTGCTTTTCTGAAAGTCGGAAAACCAGAACAACTGGTTGGGGCCGGTCGGATTGTGTGAGGCAAGGAGGTTCAACTGCCGGCGGTAGACATCGGGCAACGTACGGGGCGTGTGGGCAAACCGGACGGTGGTGACGCGGTCGCGCAGGGCGTCGGCGGTTCCGACGGTTTGTTCCTGGCTGCTGAAATCGTTGGTGACGAGTTGGAGTGAGGTGGCGTTGCGAAACAAACCCAGCAGTTGATCCAGTTTGCTGGTTGCGATATCCAGATACCGTTTCTCGTTTAATTCATTCTGCATACTGTACGAATTATCGAGGTACAGACTCGTCAGACCCTTCCGCGACAGACCCAGCTTGCTTTTACTGGGCAGAAATGGTTGGGCAAAAGCCAGCACCAGGCAGATTACAAACAGCGACCGGAACAGCAGAATCAGGTAATGTTTCAACCGCCGGAACGACTTGGTTTCGGTCTGGACAGTTTTTAGCAGGGCGACGTTGGTAAAAAACACCCGGCGCGTCCGGCGAAAATTAAACAGATGGATGGCGACAGGGACAGAGACCGCCAGGAGCCCAAAGAGAAACGAAGGATATAGAAAACTCATTCAAACGGGTCGTTGTAGCGATTATTTTCTTTAATAACGGCCAAATAAACCAATGTTGTTCTGACCGTTACGAATTTAACAAGAATAGCACGCGGATAACACGAATTGGCTGGATTTACCCGGATAAATCGACGAACGCCTGATTTATATCGCCGAAATCGATGATGTAAAAAGCATCCTGCGTCTGTAAAACATCGGTGTACGTAATCGAACCGGTTTTGCCGCCAATGGTGGTAAATTCCGGTACGGGCGTATGGCCCACAATCTGGTGTAAACCGGGCAGGTAATCCGTCGATGTTTCGCGTTGATCGGCCCAGAGTGGCCCACCGGCCTCGTCAAAACCGCCCCGCAGGCTGCTGACATCGAAGAGCGACGTTCGCAACATCCGGTCCTGGTGCATTGTGTTCATCGCATCGGCCAACAGATCCAACGCATGCAAATTTAGTTCCAGTTTTGGATCGCCTTCGGGGATGTGGGCCAGCCAGCGATTCGTCACGCCCGCGTGGGTAAACAGATACGAACCTTCCTGATGGGCAATCTGAAACAGGGATTGATGTTTTCTGAACAGGGAAGTCAGTGCGGGTTGCATCGACGGCCGAAAACCGGAACAGCGGTAATGCGGGAAATGCAGGTACTGGGCATCGTGGTTGCCAATGAGCAGAATAACTTTATCGGGAGCCTGCTGTTTGAGCCGGATAATTTGGGCGAGATTTTCTAAAATAGCCGCATCAGTCAGGTCGTAGCTGTCGGTATAATCGCCCAGAAAGATCACCTTATCGTAGTGCCCGACATCGATATGAAGCCAGTTGCTGCGTCCGTGGAGGTCAGAGATTGTAATAATTTTCATGGAACTCCAATATATCGAAAAAGCCTTTCCTGCGATTTGCAGGAAAGGCTTTTTATTGTGTTACCGGAATGACTTACAACGTCCGTTTCACTTCTTTCAGTTCGAAGCTTTCGATCACGTCGCCAACCAGAATATCGTTGAAATTTTTGATACTCAAGCCGCACTCATAGCCAAACCGTACTTCGTTGACGTCTTCTTTGTACCGTTTCAGGGCACTGATTTCGCCGGTATGAACCACGATGAAGTCGCGGACCACGCGGACTTTGTTGTTCCGTTTGATGGTTCCTTCTGTCACCATACAACCGGCTACCGTTCCAACGCGGCTGATCTTGAACACATCGCGCACTTCGATATTGCCAATAATGACCTCTTCGGTGGTTGGCGCCAACATGCCTTCCATGGCATCCCGGATTTCGCCAATCGCATCGTAGATGATGGAGTACAGGCGAATTTCGATCTGCTCCTGTTCGGCCAGACGACGGGCACTGACCGAAGGCCGTACCTGGAAGCCGACAATGATCGCATCCGACGCCGACGCCAGCAGAATATCCGATTCGGAAATCTGACCCACGGCTTTGTGGATGATGTTGACCTGTACTTCTTCCGTCGAAAGCTGCAACAGCGAATCGGAGAGGGCTTCTACCGAACCGTCCACGTCACCTTTCACAATCACGTTCAGTTCTTTGAAGTTACCGATGGCTTTCCGGCGACCGATTTCTTCCAGCGTAATGTGCTTGCGGGTCCGCAGGTTTTGCTCACGCAGCAATTGCTCGCGTTTATTGGCAATTTCGCGGGCTTCACGCTCCGTTTCCATCACGTTGAACTTATCCCCGGACTGCGGAGCCCCTGGTAGACCCAGGATCTGTACCGGCGTCGAGGGTCCGGCTTCTTTCAGACGCTGGCCGATGTCGTCGGTCATCGCCCGAATGCGGCCAAAATGCGCACCCACCAGCACGATGTCACCCTGTCTGAGTGTACCGGTTTGCACCAGCATCGTGGTCACATAGCCCCGGCCTTTGTCCAGCTCGGCTTCAATGACGGTACCGGTTGCTTTTTTAGTCGGATTGGCTTTCAGATCGAGCAATTCGGCTTCGAGCAATACTTTCTCCAACAGTTCCGAAATACCCAAGCCGGATTTTGACGAGATTTCCTGTGTCTGATATTTACCACCCCATTCTTCAACGAGCATGTTCATCTGCGACAGTTCTTCCCGTACTTTTTCGGTATTGGCACCCACCTTGTCGACCTTGCTGAAGGCAAAGACAATCGGTACCCCGGCGACCTGCGCGTGGTTGATAGCCTCGCGGGTTTGCGGCATGACGCTGTCGTCTGCAGCAATAACGATGATAACAATGTCAGTTACCTGCGCACCCCGTGCCCGCATGGCCGTAAAGGCTTCGTGACCCGGTGTATCGAGGAACGTAATCATGCGGTCGTCGTTGGTTTTCACGCTATAGGCACCAATGTGCTGCGTAATCCCCCCGGCTTCCCCGGCCGCAACGCGCGTCCGGCGGATGTAGTCAAGCAGTGAGGTTTTCCCGTGATCGACGTGACCCATGATGGTTACGATCGGCGCGCGGTGTACTAGATCTTCTTCGTTATCCGGTTCATCGACCAGACCCGATTCGATCTCTTCCTCGGCTGATACAAACTGCACTTCGTAATCGAACTCATCGGCAATAACCGTAATCGCTTCGGCATCGAGACGCTGGTTGATGGATACAAACATCCCCAGGCTCATACAGGTGGCAATCACTTCGTTGACCGACACATCCATCAGCGACGCAAGGTCATTGGCAGATACGAATTCGGTTACTTTCAGGATTTTTGCTTCTTCGTTTTCCTGGTCGATCCGTTCGCGTTCGCGTTCGGCACGTTCCTGGCGACGATCCCGGCGACGGTCGGCACCCCGATTCGGTTTGTTACCGGTCATCCGGGCCTGTGTTGCCTTGATCGAATCTTTTACTTCGCGTTGGGTTGGCTCTTCCCGGCGGTCACGTGTACCGCCCCGGGCTCCGGCTTTCCCTTTATTGGCAGCTCCGGCACCCGTACCTGTTCCGGTGGCTGGCTTGTTGGCCTGACCCGGTGGTTGGTTGCGGTTGGTGGGTGCGTTCGCATCACGAGTGCGCGGTGCGCCACCCTGACCCTGCGGTTGGGTTGCACCGCCGGTTGCCGGAGCACCACCGACCGGATCCCGGCGCAGGCGTTTGCGTTTGCGTTTTTTATCCCGTTCGTCGGTCGACGCAACCGGGCCATTTTGTTTCTTCGAGCGTTCGGATGGCAGTTCGATGGTTCCCAAAACCGTCAGACCACGCAGTTGTTCACCCCGGGCGCGGATGGTTTCGACGGGCTCATCGACTGGCAGATCAACGACGGGTTCGGGCTGAACCGGTGTTTCTTCCATCCGGGGCGCAACGGGCCGTGGCTCTACAGGACGCGGAGGTTGCTGGCCCCGGTTGTCCTGTGGACGGTTCCGGTCACGATCGGATGGCCGATTGCCACCCGGTCCCTGGGCTGGAATACCGGCACGGTTTTGATCACCGGGCCGATCCGGTCGGGGACCCACATTCCGTTGGTCATTCCGGTTCGGTTGTTGACCGGGCCGGTTATCGGGCCGCTGGCCATCCGGCCGGGAACCCGCATTCCGTTGATCATTCCGGTTGGGTTGTTGCTGCCGCGCATTCGGGTCGTTGGGCCGTTGCGAGGGCTGCGGAGAGGGTTTCCTCTCCAGGTCGATTTTACCCAAAACCGTCAATCCCGGCAATCGGGGACTGGAGATTTCCGGTTGGGCGGGTTCTTTGCTTTCCGGTGAGGTCACTTGCGGACGATTTTCAACCTGAGGGGTTTCGATTGGGCGTGGGGGCTCAACCAGTGTTGGTGCCACAGGCTGAATGGGTTCCGGTTTATTCTCTATAACGGGTACAGGAGCCACTGCTTCCGGTTTAGGGGCAGGTGCTGGTGTCGGCGCAGGAGGAGTTTCCTTTGGTTCCACCGGTGCGGGCTGCTGACGGGCTTCAACAGGAGCTGGCTGGGGCGGAGCCACAGGTGCCGGCGCCGGTTCTGGCTTGGGCTGGCTCGGCTCGGGAGCCTTTTCTGCTACAACGGGTTCTGGTTGGGTAACCGGCTGCGGTTTCGGAGTTACCGGTGCTTCCTGTACAGGGGCAGGCTTGGGAACAACCGGGTTGGCAACAGGCTGAGGTGGCACCGGCTGGGAAGGCCGGGCGGGTTCGCTGCGGAAATATTGCGGCAAATCATCATCTTCCCGACGTTTGGGTTCGGGCACAAAAGTCTCTGAAGCTGGTTTGCGAACAGCTCCACCATTCAACAGTTCAGTATTACCGAATTCTTTCGCCAAGATTTCCACTTGATCCGTAGAAATCTTGCCGTTAGGGTTACTATCAACCTTAATCCCTTTGGCAGAAAGACGACTCACCACAGTAGACGAACCTACTCCGAGTATTTTTGCCACTTGGCTAAGGCGCATGGATTTATCTTCTGCCATACAAATGGTTTAGAATGAAAAAAGCATTTTAATGATACACTATGTATGATGAACGATGAATGGATCGACTTAATTCATCGTTCATCCTCAATAGTTCATCATTTTACTCAAATTCCTGGCGCAAAATGGCCAGAATCTCTTCAACCGTATCTTCTTCCAGATCCGTCATCCGGACAAGTTCTTCTTTCGAACGGGCCAGCACGCTCTTGGCGGTGTCCAACCCAACCCGGCGCAGTTCCTCGATCATCCAGTTGTCGATTTCGTCATTGAATTCTGACAAATCCACATCCTCATCGTCTTCCTGCCCTTCGACATCCCGGAACACGTCGATCTCCATACCCACCAGCCGACCGGCCAGTTTGATATTCTGACCGCCTTTGCCGATGGCCAGTGAAACCTGATCGGGTTTCAGGAAAACCGATACGCGTTTGGCTTCGCGGTCAACGGTCATCGTACTGATTTTGGCCGGACTCAACGCCCGGCTGATCAGCAGCTCAAAGTTGTCGGTATAGTTGATAACGTCAATATTCTCGTTACCCAGTTCCCGCACAATGCTGTGAATCCGTGATCCTTTCATCCCGACGCAGGCACCCACCGGATCAATCCGGTCGTCGTACGATTCCACGGCGACTTTGGCCCGCTCACCCGGTTCGCGAACGATCCGGCGAATGGAAATCAGTCCGTCGTAAATCTCCGGAATTTCGTTCTCAAACAGGCGTTCCAGAAAAACCGGCGATGTCCGGGACAAAACGATCTTGGGCGTGCCATTAATCATTTCAACCCGGTGGACAACGGCTTTGGTGGTTTCCCCTTTCCGATACCGATCTTTCGGAATCTGCTCGCTTTTGGGAAGGCTGATTTCATTGCCTTCATTGTCGAGCAAAATTACTTCATTTTTAAGCAATTGGTAAACTTCTGCGTTCAGTAAATCACCAACCTGGTTTTTATATTTATCGTAAAGAATCTCTTTCTCCAGATCTTTGATCTTCTGAATCAGCGTTTGGCGGGCGGTTTGTACAACCCGGCGGCCAAAATCCTCCAGCTTTACTTCCTCGGCTACTTCCTCACCCACTTCAAAGTCGGCCTGAATCTTGCGGGCTTCTGCCAGCGGGATTTTGTCATAATCCCAGATGTCTTCCGAATTGTCATCCACAATCTCGCGGGTGCGCCACATTTCGAGGTCACCGCTTTCGGCGTTGATGATAACGTCAAAGTTTTCGTCAGTGCCGTATTTTTTGCGAATCATCGTCCGGAATACATCTTCCAGAATTTTGATCATGGTCGGGCGGTCGATATTTTTCGACCGTGCAAACTCTGCAAACGACTCAATGAGTACTCCGCTATCCATAATTTCAGTTCTCAGTTTTCAGTGTAGGGATTCAGTTATAGGTTTCCAGTCAGAATAAACAGAAACTACGAACTGAAAACGCGACTTAGAAACCGACCTTCCTTTATTTAAATGAAACTTGTATTGTGCTCTTCTTTATTTCGGTAAACGGGATGGCCGTCGGTTCGATCGGAGGATCGTTTTTCTTCGGTTTTTTGAGCGGTATTTCGGTGATCACAATGTGATCGTCTCCGATGCTCTCCAGCTTTCCTTTCCGAATCTGACCGTCGTTTAGTAATACTTCCACCTCACGACCCACGTTTTTCAGATACTGCCGTTTCAACACCAGGGGTTCATCCACACCCGGCGACGAGACCTCCAGGGTAAATGCCTGTCCGTCAAATACTTCCAACTCTTCCAGTTGGTTGCCCAACTGACGGCTGATTCCCGCACATTCCTCAATAGTGATTCCGGTATCGCTATCCAGCAAGACGGTTATTTTAGCACGAGTACGGGAAGGGGATACCTGAATGCCAACGATAAAATACTGATCTTCGTTCAGATACGGCTGTAACAGTTCGTTGACTTTCGCCTTTACATCCATAAATTAACAAAAAAGGGAGTCGAAAACTCCCTGCCATGCACAAATGCTGATAAGTGGTGCAAAGATAAGTATTTTATGAATTGTTTCCCAATCAAATTGCCGAACTGCCGCTAACAATTTTTACGGCTGATTAAACGGGCTATTTTCCGAACAAACGTTCGTAACTTTGTACTCCTACGCCCTACATCTGTCGTTACTGAAAAAAGGCGGTCTGCGTGACTCGCACCCATCTGATTCGTTCGTATGAAATTTTCGCTTAGGCTTGGCGTACTGGTTTCTTCGTTTTTTTCGTCGCTGCTCTGGTCGCTGAACCTGTTGTTGTTTCTGTATACACTGCTGGTTTATTACCTGCTCTACGAAGTGCCGATTGGGCACTGGACCGCCAGTATCCTGATGATTTCATTGCCAGTCGCCTGGGCTTGCAATCTGTTTTTTATCCTGTTTTGGGTGTTGGTTCGCCCCTGGCGGGCCGTGCTGCCCGTGCTGACAATGCTGATCGGAATTCCTTTCTGGCGACGTACCCTGACGTATAGCCAACCGGGCAGCAACAGCGAGAAACGTCCGACGCTGCAGGTCATGAGCTACAACGCAATGGGATTCAATAAATATGACATCGTGGATACCCAGCGCCCCGACGATGCCAATAACATGATCGAATGGGTCCTGAAAGAACCATCGGACGTGAAGTGTTTCCAGGAATTTTACAACGACAATAGTTCGGTCGTCTTTAAAACCATCCGACGGCTGGAGAAAGCCGGGTATCCATATTACGCCGTGTTGCATCCGCCGGAGCGGGAGGGGCCGGGGAAGTTTTTCGGCGTGGCGGTTTTTTCACGCTATCCCATCGTGAAGCGGGGTGACGAGGTTTTCGATAATTTCAACGGACTGGTTTGGGCGGATGTCAAGGTGGGAGCCGACACCGTCCGGGTAATCAGTGTCCACATGCAGTCGATGGGCATTCGGGTGGGTGGGATGCTGGATCAAACGGAGACCAACCGGGTCAAAAGCAACACGCGGACGGTTTTACGGCAGCTCCGGCAGGGCCTGACCCTGCGCCGAAACCAGATTGTCAGGGTTGAGGAGTTTTACCGAAACAGCCCGCATCCCATTATCATTTGTGGCGATTTTAACGACACGCCCTACAGTTATACGTACGGGAAGCTGCGTCGGCTGCTCCGGAATGCCTTCGAAGATGCGGGGCGCGGATTTGGTTTCAGTTACAACAAAGCCCCCGGTTTTCTCCGCATCGACAACCAGTTTTACAACGCCCGGTTTCTGGAACCGCTCAACTACGTGACCTACCGCGACGTCAAATTCTCCGACCATTACCCCATCATGGCCCAATACGCCATCAAACCGCGCGAAATCAGCAAAGACCGGACGCCGAGAACCCACGTAGAGTTTGATTTTTAACTAATTGAAAAGTAAATAAAGAACTTTGAATAGCGAATAACGAATATTGAAAAAACGCAGAACGGTTATTTTTTCCGTCTCTCCACAATTCGGCGTTCGCTATTCTGTATTCAATATTCGTTATTTAGGACGCTACGGATGGGCATCAACCCAGACCTGTCCGTCTTCAAAAATTTCCTTTTTCCAGATCGGAACCTGTTGCTTGAGGGTGTCGATGATGTAGCGGCAGGCATCGAATGAATCGGCCCGGTGGGGCGTGGCCACGGCAATCAAAACCGCGATGTCACCAATGGCCAGATTACCTTTGCGGTGAATGATCGTGTACTTCCGGACGTCCCAGCGTCGGCAGGCTTCGTCGGCAATTTCCTGCATTTTGGTTAAGGCCATGCGGTCATACGCTTCGTATTCCAGACGCTCGACCGCGCGCTCGTTGGTGCTGTCGCGCACCGTTCCGAAGAAAAACGTAATGGCCCCGGCCGAATCCGTCGAAACGTATCGGTAAGCCGCATTCATATCGATGGGATCAGTCGTAATCGAAACCATAGGGGAATGATGAGTGAAGAGTGAAGAGTGAAGAGTTGGCTGACGCATTATCTCTTAACGCGTCAGCCAACTCTTCACTCTTCACTCATAATTCTTAACTAATTTTAGCCTCCGCTGACGGGCGGGATGAGGGCGATTTCGTCGTTGGGATGTAACGGTTGATCCGCTTCGGCGTATTCGCCGTTGACGGCCACCAGCAAGGATCGGAGGCCATTCAGCGCGGGATAGTGTTCTTTCAGATTATTCAGTAATTCGCCCACCTGGCCGGGTTGCGGCAGGTCGAGCGTGAGGGCCGAAGAGCCGACAATCTCGCGGGTGATGCCAAAAAGCTGAACAGAAATTCGATTGCTCATGCCCAAAGATACAAAACAGAACGCGGGTTTGGAAATGGCGAAACCGCTTACCGAAGTTCGAACAGCAGAACCACCTCGCCCCCCAGTTCGATCTGATCGCCATGCTGAAGCGGGTAGCCCATCCCGGCAATATCGGCCCGCTCGATGGTGTTGTCGGGGTGCATGATTTTCGTCTTGTTGCCGCTGGCGGGCAGCCCCCCCGGATCGACCAGCAGGGAATATTGTTTCTGCCCGGGATCATAGCGGATCGTTGCGTGCGCCCGGCTAACCGCCCCATTTCCCGCCCCTTTATCCCGGTCAAAACCGGCATCGTCGTCGTTGAGAATCACGATGTCGTTGGTTCGCACCCGGCCTGAGTTGGTTTGGGCGGTATGCCCGCGACCGATGCAGAACGTGCCTTTCTGAGACGAATCGAGGAGGTATTCTTCCTGCTCCGTCTGGCCTACCAGCGCCACAATGCGGGCCAGCAGCGGAGCGGCATCCGACTTCGATTGATCCTCGACAAGCAAACCCAGGTTGCCTTCCCGGTAGGTCGTAGCGGGCCATTCATCCGCAAAAAGTGCATAGTCGAACCGCCAGTTTTTGGGCAAAACAATGTAATTGTCGGCCAGCAGGCGGTTTAATTCTCGCTGGAACTTCCCCGGCTGGTTGGTCCACAAAACTACGCGGTAGAGTTCTTCTTCCTCCGGGGTTGCACAAAGAATCACGAGCTTGAGTCCCACGGGAGCGGTTTCCGGCTCGTTCTGATAAGCCCGCAGTTTGTTGATCACAAACCGGATGAGCTGATCCCGTCGCGGAGCAGCCGGGGGAGGGCCTGACGGAGCCGGTTTGGGCAAAACAGGGGCCGGTTCGACGCGCCTGACCACCTCCGCCGGACGTTTCGTTGCGGCTGGCGGTTCCGCCGGTGTAAATCCGAATAGTTTCTTTACCGTGTCCAGGATGCTCATAAAAAAGGGTGGTTTGGGGTTAAAAACTACCCAGATACCGGCGTTGTTTTAAAATGGGCGCCACAACGGTGTTGGCCAGGTTGACTGCATCGGCGGAGGATTTTCCCAACTCGATGCGCACCGTCACCACGGTATTCGACCGGCCGTCGGGTGTGGGTGCAAAAAAGACGTACCAGCCGTCATTCTCCTGAACGCCCTGCACAATCCGTTCGGGCGTACCGGTTTTGCCCGCCACCCGCGCCAGGCTGATCTTGCCGCGCCCCGCCGGGTTCGACTGTTCGATCATGAATTCCTTCAACTGCCCGGCGTAATCGGAACTTCGGGCTACGGATTTGCCGGTTCCAATCGGCTGCGGTTTGCCGGCTTTGGACACCACATAGCGCGAGGGCTGCAAAACGCCTTTGTTGGCAATCGCTCCCGCCATCCGGGCCAGGGCTGCGGGTGTGGTGCTCAGTTGCCCCTGCCCCCAGGCCAGTCCCGAAAACTCACCGCGGTACCGTCTCGGATACTGCAAACTTTGGTAGAGCTTCCGGCGAACGACAAACGAAGAATCGCGCCAGTGCTGTCGAATCTGAACGCGCTCGGCCTCGGTGTGCGTATCCGAAAAGGAGTAGCCGCCAATGTAATCGACATTCATCCCCGTGGCTAAATACAGATCAGCCAGTTCTTTATCCAGCGCCTGGTCGTTTGCCAGCCGGATAAAATAGACGTTACTCGACCGGACAATGGCCTTCCGCATATCGACGGATTCTCCGCAGGGCTCCGACTCCCGCTCACCCCGTCGGATGATCTCCTGACACGAAATGGAATACCGAACCGCCGATGCCGACGAACCCAGTTTGTTAAAAGCCGCCATTGCCGTCAGAATTTTCGCCGTCGAACCGGGGGCGGTCGGAAAAGTCATACCCAAATCCCGTTCCGTCACCAGATAGGGCAGTTGCAGCCGCTCCCGATCCGACAGCAGCATGGCTTCCGGGGTTTTCAGATTGGGTAAGGGGTGCATGGCCGACGCCAAAACATCGCCCGAAGCCGCATCCAGTACCACCACCGAAAGCCGCTTGTCCCGGTATTCGGATTGGGCCAGTGATTTTTGCAACGCCACCTGAAGATCCGCATCGATGCTCAGGAACAGATCACGGTTTTTGGATTTTCGATTCGCGACCTCCCGACTATCGACCCCGGCCCGCAAAGCCGGTGCCAGTTCCCGGTAATCGTAAACCGACAGCGTCCGCGTTTGCTCAACCGTCGGGCTGAAGCGGTCGGCCCGGTAGTTGGTGGCCACGAGGTTGGTTTTGCGGGGGCGGCTGTTGAAACCGCGCAACTCGCTGAAGTGGGTGGCTTCCGCATAATATCCGTTGCTCTGGCCCCAGAATAGTTGCGTATTCAGATCACCCGTCCAGAAAAACAGGTGTTCACCGAAGGGATAATACCGTTGCAGCCGTTTCTGGCTCATGGCTTTCACCTGATCCGGTTCCAAACCGCTTTTTTTCAGCCGGGACAATTGCCGGGTAACCCGCTCCGGCGAACTGGTGGCCAGCACCAGACCTTTCCGGTCGTAAAGGGTGCCCGAAGCCAGAACGCGGGTCAGTCGCTCGATGCGGGGATTATAGCTGTAAATGGGGTCGCCGTTGCGGGTGATGACCCGGGCGGGTCGTACAATATACTCGTTCCCGCGCCAGCCCACAATCGGCAACAACCGGCCAATCAAAACCGCTACGCCCAGCAGAAAACCGGCAATGCCGGCCATCAGCACCACATCGTAGTTTTTTTCCAGGTATTCACGCTGTTCGGCCTGGCCGGGTCGGTGGGCCACGCTGAAGACAACGCCCATCGCCATGAGGTTGATGATGAGCGAAATTTTTCCGTAACTCAGAAACGGAACGCTAATCCCGGTCAGGGGAAGTAACCCGATGGAACCACTCGCAATGATCAGAAACTGAACCCCCGTTGCGATGGCAATACCGGCGACCAGAAAAAAGCTGAACGGCTGACCTGCCCGGCGGGCGTGCAAAAAAGTCCGGTGCAGCAGAAGGCCCATCAGCAGAAATACCGCAATGACCCCTAATCCACCCAACTCTTCGCCTACACTGGGCAGAATCATGTCGGTGTGGGCGGCTGGCATCGCATTCGCAAAACCTTTGCCCAGACCCTGTCCCGTCCAGCCGCCCGAAGCCAGTGTCCAGAAACTATGGGCCAGGTGATCACCGCCGTACACGTCATTGTTCCAGGGACTTAGCCAGATCGCTTTGCGGTCGGCCAGGCGGCTTCCCACGAAGGGCAACTGATCGCCAAAGGTGAACATCGCGATCACCATCAGCAGCAAAACCGGCGCTTCGGTCAGTAAAGCGGCCCAACCCAGGGCGGTTTTGGAACGGGCCTCTCCCCGCCAGAATAAATACACCATCAGCACCACCAGACTAAGAAGGGTGGCAATCCAGCCCGGCAAAAACCACAGGGCAATTCCGTAGCCGACCCCCGTGGCGAGTGTCAGCGGCAGGTTACCCCGGGCAATGCTATAAAACAGCAAAAATGTGAAGCAGACGACCAGCGCGGGACCCATGTCGCCCAGCAGGAGGTAAAGCAGCATGAGTAAACCGGCACCAGCCAGCGCACCAAAGCTCACCGCAAACCGCCAGCGCAAATCCGGGAGTTGCCGGATCTGTTGTTCATTTGCAGCAAAAAAACCGGCGAAGAAGACCAGCAATAGGTACTTGGTGATCTCGCTGGGTTGAAACGTTAGTCCCAAAACCGACAGGTTCACGCGAACACCACTGCCTTCCGGCCCCGAACCGATGAACAGGGTCAAAGCCGCCAGACCGAGGGCGAGTACCAGCCACGTCCAGCCCGATAAACGCACGGAAGAGCGGTTAAAAAACGTAAACAGCCAATCAAACCGCCAGTCGGCATACAGGCGACCGACGTTGATCTGGGATACGATGAGCATGCCGAATAGCCCAGCCGCCACGCCCTGCAAGGTTTGCCAGGCGTATAAAGTGTCCTGCAACGGGTCCTGAATGGCTAACAGTGTCAGAACGGAAATACCGGTGAGCAACATAAGAACCGACAGCAGCAACGGATCGGGGTAAAACCGCCGGAGCATCCAGACGCCCTGCACGGCCCAGAAAGCCCCGATAAACAGCCCGACGATGACCCAGAATTGTACGGTAAAAGCCGTTGGCGTGCGAACAAGGAAAGCGTGATCTGACTTCAGTTGCCCGTAAACGACGGAACCAATCAGCCGCAGTTGGTGGGGCCGGGCCGTAAAGGTATAGGATTGATCGCTGGTCAGTTGACTCGTTCCCCGGCGGCTGCCGAACTCAAAACCGGGTTTCAGGGCGACGACGCTGTAGCCTAGATCCGTCGTCAGGCCGGTGAACGAAAACCGCCCCCCGGCATCGGTGCGGGCGTAGGTAAACTGGTTGGGAAGCGTGTCCGGCTGGGCGGTGGCGGGGTGGCGTTTGAGTTGCACCAGCACATTCGCCACCGGTTGCTCCGTTTCCGTGAGCGCAACCTGCCCCGAAATCGTGGCTGTTCCGCTCCCCGCGCTAACGGTGGCCGGATACGGTTTGGGATTGTTGAGTTCGCGGACGTACAGAATGGAGTCGAAGCCCATTTGCTGGCGGGACAGTTGCAGGCGGTTTTGAAAATCCGCTCCGCCAATCCGGCTGCGCCACGCCACCGGTGCCCGGATCGAAAACTGCCGTTTGTTGATGGCTCCCAGGTTGTCGGGGGAGCCATTTCCTACCAGTTTAGCCGCCAGGGAGTCGGCCACCAGCGTCCGGTCGGCCGGATCGCTGTAGTAATTACCGCTGTTGAGTAAACGCTGGATCGGTGCGGATTTCAAACCGGGCTGCAATGTGATGGCCTGCCCGCTGGCGAGGGCTTCTTTGGCCTGATTCAGACCGGGAGCCAGGTTAATGTAAAGCCGCACAAACAGCAGAAGCAGCATGACCGATGCTCCCAGTAAATACAAACGACCAGACGATACAGACGTACCTTTCATGCAATGGGTTGAGTAGTTAATTTCCCGTCTTTGTGGTGTCAACGACGGTTTTCGATGAATCCGGGGGCGATGCCGGGACGGTCGGAATTTCGGGTTCCGTCGTTGTTGCCGGACTGCTGTCCGATTGGGTCGAATCGGTGGTGCTTTCGATAAAACCATCCGATGGCGTCGTTGCGGTATCCTCGACCATTTCGCCTGGTGTTTCCGACGCGTTGGAGTCGGTTTCCATCCGCGTCGAATCCGGTACCGCCGTTGTGTTGACGTTGGTTTCCCTGGCCTGGTACGTATAAAAAACCGCCAGCCCGATCAGAATAACGACCAGAATGCCCAGACCGATGTACCAGCCCGTCAGGCGGTTCGCGGGTTCTGCTTCCGGCTCTTCGGGTAGCTCCAGTTGAGGCAGCGGCTCGGCGGCCACCAGCGTGCGCGACGACACCGGCCCCCGGCGATCGTTCGACCGGCCAACCTGCAACTGCTCCACATTCGCCTGACCGAACAGCAACACCAGCTCGTTGACATCACTCAGCCGTTCCGTCGGGTTTTTGGTGAGCATCCAGTCGAGGAGCGTGTTGAGGCTGGGCGGCATGAACTGCCCCGTCGGCAACACCAACGCTGGCGGGGGCGTGCGCAACACCTGCCCCATAAAGGTGGCGATACCGGCGTTATCGGCCATCGAAAAAGGCACCCGGCCCGACAGGCATTCGTACAGAACCACGCCCAGCGAATAGTAATCCGTGGATACATCCACGCCCCGGGGGTTGTCGAACTGCTCGGGGGACGCGTATTCGTACGTCATCAGCGATTGCCCCGTCATGGTTTGCGACTGTTCGCGCAGCCGGGCCACGCCGAAATCCGTCAGCAAAAAATGCAGTTCACCACTGGGCAGGAGTCGAAAAAGAATGTTCTCCGGTTTCAGGTCGCGGTGGATAATGCCCTGCGGGTGAATCGCTTTGAAGGCTTCGGCCATTTGCAGCCCCAGCCGGATGACCGTTGGTATTTCCAGATGTCCTTTTTCCGCCAGGAGTGTCCGCAGGTTGCCGCCCTCGACCCATTCCATGACGATGAAGGGCATGGGCATGTCGAGTTGAACCTCCCGCACGCGCACCACGTTCGGGTGACGGATGTCGGTCATCAACTGCGATTCGAGCCGAAACCGCCGGAGTGTTTCGGCGTCGGTGTTGAGGGTAAAATGTTTAATTGCCACCAGATCACCCGTTGCCAGGTGACGGGCCTTCAGAACGCGGGCGTTCGAGCGGCCCAGTTCGCCGATAATTTCATAACCCGGAAAATGCGTATTGACGCTTACGGTTGGCATGAGTCGATTAAAGTAACGAGTCGGTTTTGACGGGCATCACCTGCATCAGAGAGTCCAGATTTCTGGGCAAATCATACTTTAAGATTTTGCAACTGATCCGGATGCCCCGGTCACTGTCCGGAGCAATCCGAACGGGAGATGAATTGGGGCTTACATTCATAAAAAACATCTTCTCGGTTTTATACAGACCGCCTTTCTCCTTGAAATAACTCACCTGAACCGCCACCGCCGGAAAGGGAATGGCGCTGGGATTGTTGAGTTGAATCTGCGCTTTTTTGATCCCGCCGAAAAAACCGACTTTAAAATCGAGGGGCTCTACGGTCAGGGTTTTTCCGGCCGCCAGCACCTGCTCCCGGAGTTGTTCCCGTCGCCGGGCTTCTTCCGCCAGCCGCAGGCTTACCGTGTCTTCCTCTTGTTCCTGATCACCCGGCACATCCGTCCCCGCAGTCTGATCCCCGGTTGGCGTATGGGTTGTATCGTTTGGTGTCAGCACGCTGGCGATGGGTTTGGCTCCAAAATCGGTAAGGACATAGTATAGCCCCGCTCCACCTGCCACAATCACCAACACGAGAGCCGCCAGTTTTAGACTCCTGCCCGACGACTGGCTTTGGGGCGGTTTAGTCGGTTCGGGTTTTACAACGACTGGATCGGGTACCGGAACCCTGGCTGCTTCGGGCTCGGGCTTCGCCGGATTCTGCTGCGTAACCCGGGTGATCGGGGCGGTTTTAGGGCTGATCCGACCGGCCTGCAAATAATTCAGTTCGGCCCGTTTTAGCAACCACGTCAGTTCGTCTGGATCGTTCAGGCGTTCACTGGCTTTCTTTTTCAATAAACCCTCCAGAAGCTCCGCGAACAGACCCAGGGTTTGGTCCTGGCTGGTCACGGTCAGGGCGGGTGGCGCTTCGGTCAGCACTTTGTTCATAAACGTCACGATGCCCGAATGATCGTCCAGCGCAAACGGGACGCTTCCGTGCAGGCATTCGTACAGAACGACGCCCAGCGAATAATAATCCGTGGCCGTTCCGACGCCTTTCGGGTCGTTGAACTGCTCGGGCGACGCATATTCATACGTCATCAACGATTGCCCCGTCAGCGTGCTCGATTGTTCGTGGAGCCGGGCAATCCCGAAATCCGTCAGCAAAAAATGCAGTTCACCACTGGGCAGCGGGCGAAAAAGGATATTTTCCGGTTTCACATCCCGGTGAATAATGCCCTGCGGATGAATCGCCTTGAAAGCACTGGCCATTTGCAGCCCCAGCCGGATGGTGGTCGATACGTCGATGCGTTGCTGACCGGTAATGAGCTGTTTCAAGCTCCCGCCCTCGATCAGTTCCATCACGATGTAGGGCAGTTCGGCTTCCAGTTGCACCTCCCGAACCTTGACCACGTTGGGGTGGGCGATGCTGGTCATGATGGCCGATTCCCGCTGAAACCGCCGGAGCGTTTCGGCATCCGTGTTGAGGGCAAAGTGCTTGATGGCCACCAGATCGCCCGTAGCCAGGTGACGCGCCTTGAGAATCCGGGCGTTGCTGCGTCCCAATTCGCTCAGCACTTCGTAGCCGGGAAACCGTGTATCAAACCGAGTGGTAGACATCAGCGAGGGAGTGTTTTGGATGAATCAGTCTGGTTCTGCAAGGTAACCACAATAACGGCATCGCGGAAGGTTTCCTGTTCGATAACGGCCTGAACGGGCTGGTTCACGTTGCGAAAAGAGACCTTCGACAGATGCAGCTTCGTTCCGGGACTGGTCTCAATCCCGGTCTTGAAACCGCTAATGACCAGGTTTTGAAGCGCAACCGGCCCCGAGCGGGTGATCCGTAACGCCACCTGCGCCTGTGCCGTATCGGCAGGGACGAAAACCGTCAGCCCGGTTGCGCCCACAATGCTTTGCAGCGAGTCGGTGAGTAGCAGGGGCTGCGTGAGCCGAACCGTATCTGCGGGCAGCGTCAGCCGGTGATCGGTGCTGCGATACGCCGTCTGCAACAGGGAATCAAAGCGAGAAACCGTTGGCGCGATAGCCTGCGTCGAATCAGCCGGATCGCTGACCGTCGGTGGACTGCCGGAAACCAACGGATCGGATTGGCTGGGACCCTGGTTTTGATACCAAACCAGTCCCGCAATGGTTCCTGCCAGCACCAGCCCGATCAGAATCCAGAAACCCGTCAGGCCCCGTTTGGCCGGTTCGGTCTTTCCCGAAGTCGTTTTTGGACTAATGGCCGGAGCCGGTTTTGACACGGTTTTCGACTGCAACGTCTGGTCGGCGGGGGTAGGAACCACCGGCTGTGGGGTGGCTGGGGTCGTGTTTCGGGCCAGAACGACGGTAATGTTGTCGTTGCCGCCTTGTTTATTGGCGAGCCGAATCAACTCGGTTACCTGTTTTTCAAGGGAAAGGTTTTGATCCAGAACGCTCCGGATTTGGGCCTGCGTAATCATGTCGGTCAGGCCGTCGCTGCACAGCAGCAGCAAATCGCCCGGCAGAAAATCCGTTTCGCCCGATTCCAGAAAGTCCGGATCATCGACCCGGTGCGCCATTGAGCCCACTTCGCGCAGAATTTCGTTTCGTCGCGGGTGTTGCATGGCTTCGGCTTCCGTCAGTTCGTTGGCATCCTCCCGAACGCCCACCATCGAGTGATCGTGGGTGAGTTTTTCGAGAACGCCCCGGCGGTACCGGTACAGGCGCGTATCGCCCACATGGACAAAATACAGTTTATTGGTTCGACTATCAGCCACCGCCGTCGTCAATACACAACACATCTGCGCCAGTTGGAGGTTCTGCTCGCGCTGCGCATTGATCTGGTTGTTGGCAAACACGACGGCTTCGCGCAGCATCGACAGCGGATCACCGTTGGGCGTCGCCATGTACTGTTCAATCGACTCTTTCGCGATGGCCGCAGCCCGGTCGCCCCCAGCATAACCGCCCACGCCGTCGATGGCGGCCAGCAACGCGCTGGATTCCGACCAGATCGTCGAGCAGATGAACGTATCCTGGTTATTTTTTCGGCGTTGGCCTACATCGGTCTGACCGGCAATGAGAAACGGATTCATTGAGCAAGGGAACGTGATAAAGGAAACAGTTCTACTGAATAGAACCGATGGCAGCGCATTCTGTTGGCTTTATCGGGGTAAATCCTGAAAATGCCGCACTACCAACACCAGTACAAACAGCAGCAGCAACACGACAAACAGCGCATCAATCATGACGTTGAAAGGTTAGGGTGACCATGCTATTGAGCAGAATCTGAGCCTGATCCGGCAGCGCGTACCACTGCGGACTGGCGGGTTCGCTGCGCGGAATAAGCTGTTCGTTCACCCGGGTTTCGTTGCGGCTGAACGACGCAATCTGAAAAGCGTGCATCTCGTCGTTGTAGCGAATCCGGGCGTGCGGGTTCGAGACGTAAGCCGATTCGAGCAAAAGATAGTTGGGAAAATGCTGGTTATCGGGTTCCTTCCGCGCCACCACGATTTCCCGGTCGCGCATCAGGTACGAATCCTCCTTGTTCAATTCCGCAATGTAATGGTTGATCTGGGCCAGTCCGGCCCCCAGACTGCGGGGCAATCCCGGCGCGTGACGGGTCGCGGGGGCTCCGGCCGGTGGTCGTGGGGTGATTGGTGCCGGTGTCGAAAACGCAAACTTCACGACAAACGCCCCCGGCTCCCGAAAGTCGATGTGCTGGAAGGTGTTCGGGTCGATGTCCACTTTCTCAAACCGGTTGGTCTGTTTGACCCGGCGTGTAACGTGAATCCGGTCCGGCGATTGCGCCTGATCATTCCCTGGCAAAATACCGGTCAGGGCACCCACCACTTTCACATCCGTTGGCGTGACCGGTTCTCCGCCAAATTCTCGCCCGCCCCCAAACTTGAAGAACCAGTTGGCGGCCACCGGCACCACACGTTCGTAGTTGGCTTTTTCCGACTCAATAAAACTCGTAAACGCATTCACCGCTTCGTTGACAATCACCGGAAACGCATTCTGGCGCGCTTCGTAGGTGTCGGGATGCAGAATGATCAAAAAATGCGCATTGAAAAGCATGCTTTTTCCGACGGATTCCCGCGGCACGGAATCCTGAAACGACGCCACCAGTTCGTTCAGAATGCGGGTATTGGAAACGGTAGCAACCGGATTGGTTTTGGGCTGACTGGAGGACGGCACCAGGAGATTCCCTAATTTATTAAGCCAGTTGCTGGGCTGATCTGCCATGAATGAATTCCGTTAGGATGGTATTGTCTCTTTAACGCTGAATGTAAAAGATTTCTTTTGATGAATCAATAAGTTCCTGCGTCCGGTTTGGAGTAGGTTATACCGGTTCCAGCCCTTTTCCATTCAGATTTATAGTTTTTACAAAATAAGTCTGATATTTGATGCCCGGCTTTCTATTCGAACTCGAAGCGGGATAGCCGTTTTATAAACCCCGATACCTTCTAAACGTTCGTATGAAACAATTCTTTCTCTCCGCCGTCCTGCTGGGGATGCTCGTCGGCTGTAATAACTCCCAAAAACAACAAGAATCGTCAACCATGTCGGATAGTACAAGCACAGCGGCCGCTGATTCAGCCAGCGGTTTGCCTGATCGCTCGCGTTTTCAGAAAGACGTCGAAGGGAAACAGGCTGATTTATTCGTTTTGACCAATGCCAGTGGAATGAAAGTCGCCATCACGAACTACGGCGGCCGCATTGTCAGCATTCTGGTGCCGGATAAAACCGGTCAAATGCTGGATGTAAACCTGGGCCACAGCAGCATCGATGACTACCTGGAAAATGAATCGTTCTTCGGAACGCTGGTGGGTCGGTATGGCAACCGGATCGGAAAAGGGAAATTTACGCTCGACGGCAAAACGTATCAGCTCGCGACCAACAACGGCCCGAATTCCCTGCATGGGGGCAAAAAAGGCTTTAACGCCAAGATGTGGGATGCCACACCGGTGGGAACCAACGGCCTGAAACTGCACTACGTTTCGCCGGATGGGGAAGAAAATTATCCGGGAACGCTAACCGTCGATGTGACGTACACGTTGACCGACGACAATGGAATCAAGATTGATTATCAGGCGACTACCGACAAAAGCACGGTCGTCAACCTGACCAACCACGCCTATTTCAACCTGAATGGCGAAGGCTCCGGCTCCGTGGCCGACCATCTGGTGGAAATCAAGGCCGATCGCTACACGCCGGTGGACGCAACCCTGATTCCGACGGGCGAACTGGCTCCGGTGGATGGAACGCCGTTCGATTTGCGGAAACCGGTTGCCATTGGCGAACGCCAGGACGCCGACCACCCGCAGATTAAAAATGGGGGCGGTTTCGACCATAATTTCGTGTTGAACGGCGGCCAAACCGCTGAACCACGGCTGATTGCCACGGTGACCTCGCCCAAAACCGGCATCTCGATGGATGTGCTGACGACGGAGCCGGGCGTGCAGTTTTACGGCGGTAACTTCCTGAATGGAAAACGGATCGGCAAAAGCGGCAAACCGTATGACAAACGGTCGGCGTTCTGTCTGGAAACCCAGCACTTTCCCGATTCACCCAATCAGTCCAAGTTCCCAACAACGGTTTTGAAACCGGGTGAAACGTACAAAACCACGACGGAATACCGGTTTTCGGTGAAGTAATTTTTTCTTTTAACGCTAAATGTAAAATGATGAATGCTAAATGTAAAAGTTAGGAGCAGCCAGCCGATCACTTTTACATTTAGCATTCATCATTTTACATTTAGTCTTAACAGTCCTTACAACTTGTGAAAAATCAAATTCAATTTAGACTACAGACTGCTATTCTGGTCGTTCTGGCGGTTTTGTCACTCCAGGCCAGCGCGCAGCAGTGGACGCCCAAGCAGGCCAACGACTGGTATAAAAACCAGCCCTGGCTGGTGGGGAGTAATTTTATGCCCGCCAGTGCCATTAACCAGTTAGAAATGTGGCAGGCCGAAAGCTTTGATCCGAAAACGATCGATAAAGAACTGGGCTATGCCGAGAAGCTGGGCATGAACACGATGCGGGTTTTTCTGCACGACATGGTGTGGCGGCAGGATGCCAAAGGGTTCAAAAACCGCATTGATCAGTTTCTGTCGCTGTGTGCCAAACACAACATCAAACCCATGCTGGTGTTGTTCGACTCGTGCTGGGACCCGCAGCCGAAGCTGGGCAAACAACATGCGCCGGTTATGGGGCGGCATAATTCGGGCTGGGTGCAAGGCCCCGGCGCGGCCATTCTGAGCGATAAAAGCAAGTGGGAAGGTCTGCGGAGTTACGTCAAGGACATTGTTGGCTCGTTCCGGGCCGACAAGCGGATTCTGGCGTGGGACATTGTCAACGAACCGGATAACGACAACGCCAACAGCTATGGCCGCAACGGCAAAATCAAAACCGAATTGCCCAACAAAGCCCAACTCGGCACCGAACTGGTGAAGGCCGGTTTTGGCTGGGCGCGGGAAGCCAAACCAACACAGCCCATTACGTCGGGACCCTGGAAAGGGGATTGGTCTTCGCTCGAAAAAATGGATGACATGAACCGGTTTCTGGTTCAGAATTCCGATGTGATCACGTTCCACAACTACGGAAAACCGGATGATTTCAAAAAGCGGGTAGCGGATCTTCAGAAATTTGGACGTCCCCTGATCTGTACAGAGTACATGGCTCGTCCGGCGGGCAGCACGTTTGAAGGCTCGCTGCCGATTGCCAAAGCTGAGAATGTGGGAATGATGAACTGGGGCTTTGTGTCTGGCAAATCGAACACCATTTATCCGTGGGACTCGTGGCAGAAGCAGTACACCGCCGAGCCGCCGGTGTGGTTCCACGATATTTTCCGCGAGAACGGTCAGCCGTATATTCCAGCCGAAACGGCATTTATCAAGAAGATGACTGGGAAGAAGTAATGGTTTTGATGGCTAAAAAAAATGGTTAGATGGTTTTGATGGTTAAAATGGTTGAATTGCTACTAACAATTTTTAACCATTTCAGCCATCAAAACCATCTAACCATTTTTAACCCTTCAATTCTTAATTCTCCTGCATTTTCTCACCGGCTTTTTCTACTTTCTTGCCGGTTTTGCGTTTCGCTTCACGCGCTTTCTGCTTGGTTTCTTTGGCCGTTTCCCGAACCTCATCGCCCGCGTCGTCCGCGGCTTTGTCTATTTTCTTACCGGCTTTTTTGGCTTTCCGTTTCGCTTCCTGCTTGGTTTCGCGGGCTTCGTCTCCTACCTCATCGGCGGCTTTTTTCACCGTTTGGCCGGCATGATGCGCGGTCTCCTTCGCTTCCTCTTTCACTGTCTGCGCGTTTGCCGTAAAACCGAATGCGGCTAGCAAAGCAACAATCCACAATTTTTTCATGATGTTGGTTGGAATTATTTTAAGTCTTCTCGTATAACCAGCATCAGAGGGCAATTGTTGGGTAAAAACAGAAAATCCTCCTTTGCCGGGAGGATTTTCTGTTTACTCTGAACGTTAAGCGGTTGATTACTGGACGCTTGAGAAAAAGAGATAGGTATTCAATAGGTAGTCGATAACCGCCGTGCTATGGTCCTTTCCTTCCAGCGGTTTCCTTTCAACATTGGTAGCCCCCCGTTTTTGCATGGCGTCGTAGGCATCCTGTGTATTGAAAAAGAACACCAGATTATCGGCAGTTCCGTGATACAAATGCGTGGGCGTTTTGGGCTTCCAGTCGTAGACATCATTGTCTTTAACAGCATTCAAAAACCCGGTTTCCGTCCCGTCGTTCACCGCTTTCTTGAAACTATCCGTGAAGATATCGCTGATGCTAACGTTGATGTTGATGTTTATTCCATTCTGGGTGGCCTGCGTCGCATACGGCTCTTTCAGGTAATAACTCATCGGTTTGTTGAGCTTATACAAGCTGTTATACGTGAGCATTGTCCACAGATACAGGCGGTTATAGCTGGCAATACCGTGCGTTTTCTGGTTGATGATGTACTTCATGAAGGCCGTTTTGTGGTAAGCCCCCGCGCCAATGCTGGAAGCCGCCAGGGTAAATTCGGACGGAAATTCTTCTTCGATCTTTTTCTGCAACGACATCGTGGCAAAACCGCCTTCCGAATAGCCGGTAAGCAACAGCCGGTTATCCCATTTGATCGACTTTTGCTTGATGAATTCTTTCGCGGCCCGGATCATGTCCAGCGAGGCCGTGGCCAGCCCTTCGCGGTGTTCGTAGGTATGCGGAATAGCCTTCGATTCACCGTAACCGATGTAGTCCGGGCAAACCATGATGTAGCCGTTGGAGGCAAAAAACGTACCGCCAAAAGCGGCATCGCTGCCCGGCCCGAAATTGGACGGCGCATCGGCATCGTTCAGAATGGTTCCGTGTTGTTGGCTGATCATCGGCACCGCCGTCGTGACGGTCGGAACAATAATCGCTCCCGACGCTTTCGTGGCCGTTCCGTCGGGCAGTTTTGTGTTGTAAACCAGTTTATACACCTTGACATCGTAGCGCAGAAATCCCTTGATGATGCTCTGGTATTGAGCCGGGAATTGCTGGGCAATCTGTGCGCCAAGCTGGTCCTTGGTAAATGCGTTAATGTCGGAACTGCTAACCAGATACACATCCGGTTCGGGCTTGGGGTCAGAACCGGTTCCGGTGGTATCACAGCCCGACAAAAGAACCGTGATGGACAGGAGAAGAGACAGCAGAAACGCCTTGCGATTAATAAGCATACGAATGAGTTGGGTCGTAAAGGGGTAGAAAAAGGGCGTTTTCCGGGATCAGAAAACGCCTGTTTTGACAACAACGCTCCAAAGCGCTTAGTTCGTGTCGGTTAAAGCCGTTCTTCAAATAATTTCAGGATTCGCTTGTACTCGTCCATCCAACTGGTCGGTTCCACAAAGGCGTGGTCTTCAACGGGATAGGACGCCACTTCCCAGTTTTCTTTCCGAAGCTCGATCAATCGCTGGGTGAGCCGGACAACATCCTGGTAATGAACGTTTACGTCGACCATGCCGTGGCAAATGAGCAGATGCCCTTTCAGGCCGTTGGCAAAATAGATGGGCGAACTCCGGCGGTAGGCCAGCGTGTCGCTAAACGGTTCGTTCAGAATGTTGGCCGTGTAGCCGTGGTTGTAGGCCGCCCAGTCGGTCACGGGCCGCAGGGCGGCTCCGGCCGCAAACACGTCGGGCGTCGTGAACATGGCCATAAGGGTGATAAAACCGCCGTACGAACCGCCGTACAAACCGATCCGTTTGGCATCCACGCCCTGGGTTTTGACGAGCCACTGGGCCGCATCGACGTTGTCCGTTAAATCCTTGCCGCCCATGTGCCGGTAGATGCCCGTCCGCCAGTCGCGACCGTAGCCCGCACTGGCGCGGTAGTCGATGTCCAACACCGTGTAGCCCTTGTCGGCCAGTAAGTTATGGAACATGTATTCCCGAAAATACTGGCTCCACCACTTGTGCGCATTTTGCAGATAGCCCGCGCCATGCACAAATACCACGGCTTTTCCATTGGGTTTGGCGGGTTTGTAAAGCCGTCCGTAAATGGTTTGTCCATCGCGGGCCGGAATGGTTACGATGGCCGGATCACGCCAGGGATACGCCTGAAATTCAGGGGTTAGTGACATCGTAAGCTGAACCGGCGTTGGTGCAGGGGACAGTTTTTGCTTCCCTTTGTTTACGCTTACCAGTTCGTTTTTCACTAAAAACAACTCCCACGGTTTGTTGCTGTAAGAGTAGCGAATGGCCAGTTGGGTTTCATCGGGCGAAAGCGTCACGTCGTTGGCACCAGTCATCGTGGTCAGTTTCACGCGTTCTCCACCGTCGACGGCCATCCGGTAAAAATGCTGCTCGCCGGGATGAAGCTCATTGGTGGTCAGGTAAAAGAATTTCTTGTCGTTCGACAATTGGATCTGCTGCACCTCGAATTTCCCCTTTGTCAACTGCTTTTTCTCGCCCGTTTCCACATTGACCGTGTAGAGGTGGGAATAACCGTCGGCTTCGGAAGGGAAATAGAAGGTCTGATTATCCGCCAGAAAACCGGTCATGCCCGTCAGAGGGCCAAAACCGCTGACCCACGCTTCGTCGCGCTGACGGTCGAGGATTTTCAACTGCCGGGTGGCAGGGTCGAGCCGCATGATCCAGCGGTCTTTGTTATCGAACGCGCGGATGATCACCACGGCATATTTTCCGTCTTCCGACCAGATTGGCCCACTGATCGTCACGCTGCGATCCGCCAGTTTTTTCGTCTTTTTGACGGTATCGGTGGTCACTTCGGCCGCCGATGGGCCGCGCCGGTTGCCGTCGGGAACGGTTGCCGGTGACGGAGCGGTTTTGGCATAATCCGGCGAATCCGTAATCCCCGGAATCGATTTGGTCGAAACCGCCTGAATCGTATCCCGCTGAATATCATACACGTAAAACTCGGAACTGGCCAATGGGGCGCCGACTTTGGTGCGGGCGGTGAGGTCTTCCGTAAAACCGGATTCCGTTACGTAGCTCGGCACAATGGCGGTTTTGGCTCCCTGTGCTGACTTTTGCAGTGAGAACGTCACAAACCGGCCGTCGGGGCTGAGTCGCTGATTCTGAACGGTTTTTCCTTCGGTATAGAACTGCTTCGGACGTTTGGGTTGCCCGGCTTTCGTAATTTTCTCGCCCTCGTCCTTCTTCGCTTTCCGTTCTTTCAGCACATCGAACAGCGCCAGTTGGTCGCGTTTGAGCCAGGTTTCCTGATCGTTGGTCTTGGGGTCCGGTTTTTTGGTGCCGGGGTCAAGGTTCGTGACCTGCGTCCATTCGCCGGTTGCCAGCGAAACCGTGAAGAGATTGTTCGACCGGGCAAAAACCACTTTTTGCTCATCGCCACTGAACGATGGATTGCTTTCCCGCTCAACGGTATTGGTCAGTTGCCGGACGGTTTGCCCGCCGGTTTTGCCCGGTTTGCAGTCGAGCAGAAACAGGTCGCCGTCTTTTTCGTAGAGTTTCAGGGTGCGGGCGCGGTTGTAGGTTCCGCCGGTAGTGGGAGGCAGTTTTTGCCGTTCCGCAGCCGCTACTTTGACGGGTTTCCGATCGCCGGTGAGGGGTATTTTATACAGCGAATCCCCTTTGGCCTTTGTCGGGTTCCAGTTGAAATAAATCGTTTTGGAATCTTCCGCCCAGAAGATGCCCGATGGCGACGTTCCGATCCACCCTTTCGGGTCCTGCATGATTTTTTCGACGGTGAGCGGGGATGCAGTCGGCGTTTGGGCTGTTGCTCTGACAATCAGCAGGCAACCCAATCCGATGAGTAGTTGTTTCATTGATGAATAAGAGGCTAGTACGGTTTTAAACAATGAAATTAGCGAGAAAAAGGGAAAAGGATTAGATTTGGACAAAAACAAGCGTTGGAGCCTCCAACTTTGGTGTTATTTTTTGTTTTAGTATTGAAAAAGGATGCGGTACGTTATTCACGCTTACGATTATACCGACGATCAGGCCATAGACCGGCGTCTGGCTGTTCGTCCGAACCACTTCGATGGCGCCCGTCAATTGAAAGCTGATGGGCATTTCGTCCTGGGTGGCGCGTTACTCGATCCCGACGGCAAGATGATCGGCTCCATGATGTTGCTCGATTTTGACACGGAAGACCAATTGAACGACTGGTTGCAGAACGAGGTTTATATTTCAGGAAAAGTTTGGGAACGAATTGACATCAAGCCGTTTAAGCAGGCGGATGTATAAGAAAATGTACGGTTCACGGTTTTTGGTTTACGGTTGCTGACGCATGCTAATTGTAACACGCGTCAGCAACCGTAAACCAAAAACCGTGAACCGAATACCGAAAAACAAATGATTCAGGCAGCAATATTTGACATGGACGGCCTTCTGGTCGATTCAGAGCCGTTCTGGCGGGAAGTAGAGATTGAGGTATTTCGCACGGTTGGTCTGGAAATGGACGACGAGATGTGTAAACGAACCACTGGTTTGCCCACCGACACCGTGGTGCGGTATTGGTACGAGAAACACCCCTGGAACAACCGGAGCGTGGAGGAGGTGAATGCCGATATTATTCAGGGTGCCTACGATCAGATTGGAAAACACGCGGGGCCGATGCCGGGCGTTCCGGCCATTCTGGAGTTGTTTCGGCAGCAGGGCATTCCGATGGCGATTGCGTCGGCATCGCCCATGCACCTGATCGAAGTGGTGCTGGATCGGCTGAACATCCGGTCGTATTTCACCCTCTGGCATTCGGCCACCCTGGAAAAACGCAATAAACCGCACCCGGATGTTTACCTGGGAACGGCCCGTAAACTCGGCGTCGAGCCGCACCGCTGTGTGGCGTTTGAAGATTCCGGAAATGGCCTGAAATCGGCTCACGCGGCTGAGATGCTGACGGTTTCGGTTCCCGCCGATTACGAATTCGATGACCCGAAGTTCGACCTGGCTACGCTAAAAATTCCGTCGTTGACGGCGTTTACCCTGTCCCAAATGCGGGAACTGGAAAATCAATTGTCAATCACACAAATAACCCGCTGAAAACCTAAACCCACTATGCCTATCCGCCTTTATCAACTTGATGCGTTTACCGACCAGCTTTTTGGCGGAAACCCGGCTGCGGTCTGCCCGCTGACGGAATGGCTATCCGACGAAACCATGCAGGCCATTGCGGCAGAAAACAACCTGGCCGAAACGGCTTTTTACGTTCCGACCGATCAGGAAAACGGTTTTTATCACATTCGCTGGTTTACGCCCACGGTGGAAGTCGACCTGTGTGGTCATGCCACGCTGGCGTCGGCCTACGTGGTGTTTTTCCTGGAAAAAACCGCGGAAGGCGATGCCATTGCGTTCGATTCACGCAGCGGATTGCTGCGGGTTCGGCGCGAAGACGACTGGCTCGTGCTGGATTTTCCGACCGATAGCACGCACATCGCCATTCAGCCACCGGCCCTGGAAACGAGTCTGGGGGGCATCAAACCGGTGGAAGTGCTCAAGGGAAAAACGGACTATTTGATTGTTTTCGAGAACGAGCAGCAGATTCTGGACATGCAGCCTGACTTCCGCGAACTGGCAACCATTCCGGCGCGCGGGGTGATCGTAACGGCACCCGGAAATCCGACCGAAAACGGCGTCATCGACTTTGTTTCCCGGTTTTTTGGTCCGCAGTCCGGCATCGACGAAGATCCGGTAACGGGTTCGGCGCACACGACCCTCATTCCGTATTGGGCCGAAAAGCTCGGTAAAACGGAGCTGACGGCCCGCCAGATTTCCAAACGGGGTGGTTTTCTGCGGTGTAAATTGCTGGACGATCGCGTTGAAATTGCCGGGCAGGTGAAACTCTACCTGACGGGCGAATTCGAACTTTAAAGTCCCTCATCGACCGACGGTTTTCCGGGGCCATTCAGGAGCAGAAAGACACTCATTGCCACCAAATTAAGGGCTGGCATGGTGTTTTTGTACGTATCCTGAATGGCCATATGCCCCACCAAAACCGCCATCACAAAGTTGATCAGCAGGAAAAAAGCCGCCCAGCGCGTCCAGAGTCCGGCAATCATCAGAATCGCTCCCAAAAACTCGGCATAGGCCGACAGCGTTGCCCCGACCAGCGGCAACGGAAATCCCAGACTTTTCAGCCAGTCGGCATACCCCGGAATTCCTTCGGTGGGATGCAAAGCCGTGTGCCCGGCCGCGTCGATGAGTTGATATCCGAACGCCAGCCGGAGCAGGAAGGGCGCATAGGGGCGAAGCCGGGATAGACGGGCGAAGGTATCTTTCATGGAAAATTCTAATTAGTGGGTTTATCAGTTCGTGTCCCGTTTAAAAACAATATTTGTACTTATTCTAAATAAGTAATACTTTTGTTGCGCAATGTTGAAAGCGCCATGAATGAATTGACCGAAAAATCGTTTGAGTTCTCTTTTGTAGCCGAAAACGCCAAAGCGTTTGGTACCAACCCTTTTCTGGGCGAAGCGGATTGTGTGTTCAAAAAGTGCTGCAAAAAATGGAAAAAGAAAGGGAATCACTGCAAAAAGTGCCCCGAAAAATAAAAGTTTTTCCCAGTATACCTTCTTCTTTTTTAACCGTATCGTAAAAAGATAAGCGGTATTTCTGCCAACTTTGTGGCATGAAATGCCACTACGAAATTTACGACGGTTTTCCCCCCGAAACTACGCTGCAAGGAATAATTCAATTGCACCAGCGGGTGTTCACCGGTCAGACACCCGAACAGCTTTTTCAGGAATTTGAGGAAATGAAAAACCGCCGGTTGTTGACGATCGTGGCTACTGCCGATGATACGATTGTGGGTTATAAAATGGGATATCAGCGTAAACCGGGTCATTTCTACAGTTGGCTGGGTTGCGTAAACCCGGATTACCGGCGGCAGGGCATCGCGGGCGAGCTGATGCGCCAGCAACACGACTGGTGCAAAACCAAAGGCTACCAGACCGTTCGGACCCACACCCGCAATCAATGGCGCGACATGCTCATCCTGAATCTGCGACACGGTTTTGACATTATCGGAACCATTACCAGCACCAATAGCCACACCACGCTGGTGCTGGAAAAGACACTGTAAAGTCCGACTTTCTACGGGTACACCAGGTTTGCCCCGTCGGTTGCGGGGAACTTGATCCGGTTCAGATTTGTAGTTTCGCCGATGCATCTGTACATCCACATCCCTTTCTGCAAACAGGCCTGTCACTACTGTGACTTTCATTTTAGCACCAGTCTGAAGCAGAAAACGGTGCTGGTGGAGGCACTTTGCCGGGAAATCGAACTACAGAAAGACTACCTGCCCACCCGCCACCTGGAGACCATTTACCTGGGCGGAGGCACGCCCTCGCTGCTGAACGAATCCGAATTGCATCAGCTTTTCGAGACCATTCACCGGTTTTATACCGTGGCGCCGGATGCGGAAATCACGCTCGAAGCCAATCCGGACGATTTGGTGGGACCGGCGGACGACCCGCTGGCTCCGTTGCGGCTTTTTCGGCGGTACGTCAACCGGCTGAGCATTGGCATTCAGTCGTTTCATGAGCCGAATTTACGCCTGATGAACCGCGCCCATTCGGCTTCCGAAGCCGAAAAATGTGTGCAATTAGCCCGGGAAGCCGGTTTTGATAACCTCACCATCGATCTGATTTACGGCATTCCTGTCGAAACACACGGTATTTGGGAGGCCGATCTGGCGAAAGCACTTTCGTTTGGCATCCCGCACATTTCGGCCTACTGTCTGACCATCGAACCAGGGACGGTTTTTGGCAACTGGCAGAAAAAAGGTCGATTGCAGGCTGCCGACGACGAATTTGCCGCCGACCAGTTTACGATCCTCGTGCGAACGCTGGTGGCGAATGGTTACGAACAGTACGAAATCTCGAATTTTGCCCGGCCGGGTTGGGAAGCCCGTCACAACAGCAGCTATTGGAAACGGCGGCCTTATCTCGGCATTGGACCGAGTGCGCACTCGTTCAACAACCACAGCCGTCAGTATAATGTCGCCAACAATGCGCAGTATGTCCGGGCCATTGAAAAGGGCGAAATTCCGGGTACTGTGGAGGAATTGACGCGGGCCGATCAGGTAAATGAGTATGTCCTGACGGGAATCCGGACAAAATGGGGCTGCGATGTTCGGGAACTGACGGCGCTAGCCGGAACCGATTTTGAATCGCTTCGCCGTGCTGAACTGCAAAGTTTATACAACCGGGGCTGGCTCTCGTTCCAGGACCATCGGATAATTTTAACCGAAGCCGGCAAACTGTTCGCCGACCGCGTAGCCTCGGAGCTTTTTATCAGTTATGAGTGAAGAATTAAGAGTTATGAGTTGGATGAGGTATGCTAACCTAAAACTCATAACTCTTAATTCTTCACTCATAACTCATTACTCTTTACTATTTTTACGTTTAATGAGTACTCTTCGTTCCGCTAAAGTCAATCGTTTGCGCTCGTCAACCCCTTCTTCGGCCTCCTCCCGTTCGGGCCAGTCCCCGCGCATTGGGGCTTCTCTCCGTCAGCGTCCGTGGCTGGAACGGGCGGTTCGGCTGGCTGCTAAATTGATCACGCTGTCCTTTCTGCTTTCGTTTGGTTGGGTGGTGCTGCTGAAATATCTGCCGGTTTCGTTTACGCCCCTGATGATTTCGCGGAAACTGGAAGCGATGGGCGAGGATCAGGACAGCAAGCTCTACAAGAACTGGACGCCCTACGAATCGATTTCGAAGGAAGTGGCGCTGGCCGTCGTGGCGTCGGAAGACCAGGCTTTTCCAACCCATTGGGGATTTGATTTCGACGAAATTCAGGATGCGATCAAAGACAACCAGCACCGGAAACGGCCGCGGGGTGCCAGCACCATTTCGCAGCAGGTGGCCAAAAACGTTTTTCTGTGGAACGGTCGCAGCTACCTGCGCAAAGGGCTCGAAGTCTATTTCACATTTCTGATCGAACTGATCTGGGGCAAAGAGCGCATTCTGGAAGTGTATCTGAACGTGGCCGAAACTGGCCCACTGACCTTCGGTGTCGAGGCCGCTTCCCGGCGGTATTATGGTCATTCGGCCCAATCCCTGACGCGAACCGAGGCTGCCCGCATTGCCGCCGTTTTACCCAATCCCCGCCTGTTCTCCATCAAAAAACCGTCGGCCTACACCCAGAAACGCACCCGCCAGATTGCCCGCCAGATGCGGTATCTCGGGGGACGCGCTTATCTTAAAAATTTGTAAAACCGTTAATTTTTTGTATTTTTAATACGAAACAAAGGCTTGATTTAGAATCGTTATAAAGCGTTCTAAATCTTACATCGAAGTAAGCAGCGTTCTACTTTAAAACGACTTGTTTCGGCCTTTTATTCATATGAAATAATCTCTGTTAATCGGGTCTGTTTACTAAGTTTATTGCTGGGAACACACACCATCGTAACGGCATCCTTTATCTGATTAGTATCACATGCCACAGTCGGCCAAGTTATTGCATTCTCCTTCCTTACAGCGAAAAATTTACGTCATTATCGTCGATGATGATGAAGATGATCGCCATTTTATTCATCGGGCGTTTCAAAATGTGGGGGCAAAACACCAGATTCTGCAATTTGAAGACGGGGAGCAGTTGATGCACAGTTTGCTGGAGAGCGACGGTGCTGAAGAGAAAATTGCCCGGTGCGGACTCATCATTCTGGATGTCAATATGCACCGGATGAGCGGAATCGAAGTATTGGAAGCCATCAAAACCAACGATTCGTTAAAGCATATTCCGACTGTGATGTTATCGACCTCCATTGAGGAAGATCTGGTGCAAAAAGCCTACAGTCTGGGCGCTAATGGGTATCTCCAAAAGCCCAATCTGATGGACGATTACAACCATCTGGTCATTAGCATGCAGGCCTGTTTTCTGGAAGTTCCCAGTGTTCGCTGGTCCAAGCTACTCTGAGCTTCCGGTTATTGCAATTCGGTTGTCGGGTCCCAAAGCAATTTTCTGAATTCCACGACGCGGTCGTCGTGTACCTGAACTCCTTCTGCCGCTAACAAATCCTGCATGGCGGTTGGGCTGCCAAAAAAATGTTTGCCGGACAAAACGCCGATGCGGTTGACAACACGGTGGGCCGGTACATCACGCCCGTGGGCCGCGTTCATGGCCCAGCCCACCATGCGAGCCCCGGCGCGCAGGCTCAGGTATTGAGCAATGGCGCCGTAGGTCGTCACTCGCCCCGCCGGAACGAGCCGAACCACGTCGTATACATCTTCAAAGTAATCGCGGTGTTCCATACGCACCCCAGTTCAGGCTACTTCTCTTCGATTTCCTTCACCAACTCGCCATACCAGGCCGGGCCGTACATGCGGATCAGGGGTTCTTTCAGAAACTTGTAGACTTCGACGCCCAGTTGTTCGCCAAAGTCACAGGCCGGGCTGCAAATGGGCCAGCGGTCGTAATTGAGGGCGTGAAAACTGTCGTATTTGGTGATCCGGATTGGGTACAGATGGCACGAAATGGGTTTCTTAAAATCCACTTTCCCGTCATTATACGCTTCCTCGATACCGCATTTCAGAATACCACGCTTGTCGTAATTGGCAAAAACGCATTCGCGCCCTTCGATGGTGGTCGTAACAAAACCGCCGTCCTCGTCGGATTCGTACAAGCCGTGCTTTTCGATGGCGGCAACGCCTTCGGGCATCAGGTACGGTTTGACCAGCGGATAGATTTCGTCCAATACCGCCAGTTCCGAGGTCTCCAGCGGTGCGCCCAGATCGCCTTCGACGCAGCAGGCACCCTTGCATTTGTCCAGGTTACAGACGAAAAACTTCTCGGCCACATCATCGCTGATGCAGGTGTTGTCAATGAGTATCATGGATTTGTCGGACGAGCCTTATTTCTTGATTATTTTCAACTGTTGCCCCACGTTGACCCCGCCACCCGATAGCTGGTTCCAGGTCTGGATTTGCTCAACCGTAACGCCGTATTGTTTCGAAATGCGGAACATGGTTTCCCCTTTCTGCACCGTGTGGTACACGATTTCTTCCGACACCTTCTCGTCGACCGCCGAACGGCCGGAGGCTGCGGGCTGGCTTTTGGATACGGCTCCGTCCCCTCTGATCACCAGTGATTGACCCACCGCCAGTTTGTCGTTCTGGGTCAGGCGGTTCCAGGCCAGCAGATCATTGACCGAGACGTTGTAGAGCCGCGAAATGCTGTAGTACGTTTGTCCCGGTTCTACCCGGTGTGTCATTGATCCGGCAGACCGCGTCGTCGTTGCGGGAGCCGAACTGGTGCGTGTTATTCTGGACGATGATTCTTCCATCGGTTCGGTCGCGGGGCGTTTGGCACTGGCGGTTACGGGCGCAGATGTACTCGGTTTCCGCTCGGCTGAACGGCTAACCGGTGCTGACGTCGTGGTTCGGCTGGGGGCGGGAGTGGGTTCGCTATCGAAGTCGGTCGAGCGTTCCGGGCGAACGATAACAACCCGTTGCGTCGAACCGGAATTCTGCGTGGTCACCGTCGGCGTGCTGGCGACCGTCGGCTCTGAAACCGGTGATTTTACTACGGTATTTACAGCGTTCTCCTGGTTTTCAACGGGTCGGCTGGTGGGTGCGCTGCTGGGCGTGGTGGTCGTTACGCGCGTATCCGGGGCTGGCGAAGGGGTGGTTGCCGGAGCGTCCTTCGATTCGACCAGTTTTGGTGAATACAGTTTGCGTTCGGAGGCATTTCTTGGAATGGTGTTCGCCGGGCGATCGGAAGGTGTTGACTGGCTCACCCGGTTTTCGCTCGGGCTGGATTGGCTGGCAATTGGTCGGGAAGCAGGGGCTGGCGTGGTCGGCGTTTTGATGATTTCGACGGGTTTATTACCCGGACGGCGTTCGCGCAGCCACATGACCCGGCCTACCTGCAAACGGTCGGAGCGGTCGATGCGGTTGTAACGCAGGAGTTTTTTCAGCCGGAGTCCGTACATCTGCGAAATGCTGCGCACGGTTTCGCCCACCTGAACCGTGTGGTGCGGAACAACCGCCTTCCGCATTTTCTTTGCCAGGTAATAGACTTCATTTTCAGTCACCGGGTCACGGTCACTCATGTCGTTGTAACGCAGAAAACTCGATACGCTGACCCGGGCTTTGCGGGCCAGTGTCGAGGCATTGTCACCCGCCAGTGCCTGAATCCCCGGCAAGCCGTTGATTTCATACAGCACCACATCCGGTTTGCCTTTCGAATAATTGACCTTGCGCAAAACCGGAAAACCGGTGTCGAATTTCGCTCTCGTCACGACCTCCGGGGCTTTGGTTTGCGCAACCAGCTTGGCTTGCTGTGCCTGACGCCGGAGCGCAGCCGCCTGATCGCCCGTGGCCGGAATGGCCAGAACGTATTCCTTGTCGGACGGAATCTGGTCGCCCAGAATCCAGCGGTTGTATTTCCGGATTTCCGGTTCGCTGATGTTCAGGTCTTGCGAAACCCGGGCCACGCTCTTTCCACTGCCATACGGATATTCGATCAGCGCCACGGAATTCGCAGTCTGAAAAGAAGGCAGCACGCTTTCGAAAGCCAGTTTGTGGGCAAAAAAACGAAGAATGTACCGGTCGGTTTTGCTGTCCAGCGTGACTTCCTGGGCGTAAGACCATTCTGCCGGAACGAGTTTGCTGATGCCGGTGGTGCCGAGGTAATACGAAAACAGGGACGATACCCAGTTGTTGTAAACCGTGTTGTTTCGTTTGAAATACCGGGCGGCTCCGCGGGTGGAGGCAACGATGCTTTTGCGCTCGTCCACTTCATCATCGACGCGCATGCCGTGGTCGGTGGCGGTTTCTTTTTTGAATTGCCAGTAGCCAACGGCCGTTGAGGACGAAACCGCGTCGGGAACCAGCGAGCTTTCCTGAACGGCCAAATATTTCAGATCGACCGGAACTTCTTCTTCCGCCAGAATGGATTCGATCAGCGGAAAGTAGAGGACGACGCGGTCGAGTTTGGCGTCCCAGTATTTTTTGTTGGATTGAACCAGAGAGGTAATATCCTGTCGGATAATTCGGCGGGCGCCTTCGTCAAAACGGACTGTCAGATCGGCGAAGCGGATGGATTCGGGAACGTCGGCGGGCACCTGAGCGATGCCGGAGAGAACGAGAAAAGGGGCAAAGAAAAGAAAAAAGGGGAGAGTCAAAAGTCTCTTTTTCATACGCTGTTATCGTTTGTAAATCATCATTAATCCGTCCCGTACGGGCAGCAAAACCTGCTCGACGCGCGAATCCTCACTCACTTTTCGGTTAAAATCAAGCACCGCCTGCGTGTCTTTGTCGGCCCGGCGTTCGGCGGCCGTTCGTCCCTTGCCGACGGGCCGGACGACCTTGCCGCTCCACAGGACATTATCAGCTAAAATGATGCCACCCGGTCGCACCTTGTCGAAAACCAGGTCGTAATACAAACTATAATTTTCTTTGTCGGCATCGATAAAGACCAGATCGAACGGCCCTTCGAGGGCCGGGATCAGCTCGGGGGCCAGGCCCAGCCGGAGGTCGATCCGCGACCCCACCGGCGACTGATTCCAGTAGGAGCGGGCAAATGACTCCAGTTCGTCGTCTTTTTCGATGGTTATCAGCACGCCATCGTCGGCCAGTCCTTCGGCCAGACACAGGGCAGAATACCCAGTAAAGGTGCCAATTTCGAGAATTCGGCGGGGACGAAGCATCCGGGAAATCATGGCTAAAAACCGCCCCTGTAAGTGGCCGGAAAGCATCCGCGGATAGAGCATCCGGGCACGGGTGTTTCGATTAAGCTGGCGCAGCAACTCGCTTTCGGGCGAGGTGTGCGCTTCGGAATACACTGAAATTTCAGGTGGCAAAAAATCCATGCCGGTTGACTGTGAGCCTGTTCGGCCCGGTTTACTTTAGGCGGTTGAAAACGAAACCCGGTGATCGTGTAAAAATACGACTATTCTGTTAACGGGAATGAGCCGCTCCTATTTTATCATGGCATCTTTATAGGAGCGAACGGGAAGTGCGGTCGTTACTCGTCTTCCTCCGGCTCCGGCACAAAGGTGAGGTAGCTCAATTGGCTTTCGTCGAACATCTCGTTGGCCAGGTCCTGCATCAAACCGGCATCGACTTCCCGGATTTCCTTGAAAATCTCCTCCAGTGAGTCCAGTTTGCCCGTGTCCAGAATGCTTTTTCCCATTGTGAGCATAAAGCTCTGGTTGCTTTCTTCCGACATGGCCAACTGGCCCATCAACTGCTCTTTCGTGTTGTGCAGTTGCAGTTTGGTGAGCGGTTTTTCGCGCAGGGCTTTCAGCTCGCGGGTGATGAGTGCGCTGCTGCGGTCGAGGTGTTTTTGGTCGGTGCCGAAGTAAATTCCCAGAAAACCGGTATCCAGAAAGGGTGTGTAGCTGGCTTCGATGGAATAGACCAGCCCGTATTTTTCGCGCAGGTTCATATTCAGCCGGGAGTTCATGCCGGGTCCGCCGAGCAGATTGACCAGCATGAAAAACGGCAACCGGCGGGGATCGGCCAGGGCATACGACGGGCGGCCAATGGCGCACTGGGCCTGCGTGATGGGTCGCTCCACCGTCACCCGCTGCGGTTCGTAGCTTTCCGGGGCCAACCGTTTCCGCTCTGAGGTGCGGTGCGGAATATCGATCAGGTATTTGGAAGCAATCTTTTTGACCTTGCTGAACGGCAGGTTGCTGACCGACGAAAAAACAACCCGTTCGGTATCGAGATTTTCTACGATAAACGACTGGAGTTGGTCCCGCGTAAAAGATTTGACGGTTTCGGGCGTGCCGAGGATGTTGCCGCCCAGCGGGTGATTCTTGAAAACCACCTGGTCGAAATCGTCCTGGAGCGCATCTTCGGGCGAGTCGTAATACATCGCCATTTCTTCCAGAATCACACTTCGTTCTTTTTCGATCTGTTTTTCGGGAAACACCGAATGGAAGGCAATGTCGGCCAGCAGTTCTGTGGCTTTTTCGAAATGTAACCCCAAAACCGACGCGTGAAAGCAGACTTTCTCCTTGGTCGTGTAGGCATTCAACTCACCACCCACGGTTTCGAGCCGGTTGATGATGTGAAAGGATTTGCGCTTTTTGGTCCCTTTGAACGCCATGTGTTCCCAGAAGTGGGCCAGGCCCTCCTGTTGGGGCAATTCGTCGCGGCTGCCGATGTCGAGCATGATGCCGCAATGGGCAATTTGGGTATGCGGTACTTGTTTATGAACAATCCGGATTCCGTTCGGTAAGGTGTATACTTCGTAATCTTCCATTCTTTTCCAACCCTTTTGGAATGCGTAGGGTCTGATAATCAGCCATACCGGCGGTTGTTTGCTGCGTGTGCAGTTGCAGGTACAGAATTAAAAACTAAATTTAGTCAAAGAATAGTTCATCCCAATACAACGATGAAGACAATCTACCTGCTGTTGCTCGGTTTGCTCGCTTTCAGTCATGGGTTGCTTGCGCAACGGATTCGTTCCCAGATTGGGGTGAATGTGGTGCCGTTATTCGATAAAACCGTAGAAGTGAACGCGACCTGGACGAACAGTCCGAACTATGACTTCTACTTTCAGGGGGGCTATACTTTTCCTCGCCATTACCAGAAAAATAAAAATGATTTTGAATGGCAATATTGGGAAGGGAAATCGAGTGGTGCTTATTTACGGGTAGGGGGAAGAGCTTTTCTAAATCCAAACAGGAAGTTTCGGATGTTTCTGGGTGTGCAGTTAACGGAGAGCTACTTCAAACAGTCTGGCACGAACTATCAGGTAATTGAATGCATTGTGGCGCCTTGTTATCCCCTTGAAAGTGCCGCTACCCAAGAAAACGATAGGTTGAGTGCCGGCATTACAGGTGGATTCAGGACTAATCTCGCTTCGCGTTTAACGTTGGATTTGGGCATTCAGGCCAATGCGTATGTTTTCGGGAAACCGGATTTATTGAACAATACCGTGTACGTGCCGGGAGTTGGCAGAAAACCGGTGCAAGGTGTCGCGTCGATTCAATACACGCTAAAAGGCCGGTGAATGGTCCTATTTCCGGTTTATACGGTTGAAACCGGGGGTCTACAAGATGATTCATCCCTACGGGATTTTGGTTCTGTTTCTTTCGTTCTCTACCCCCGGTTGAAACCGGGGTCTACAAGATGTTTCATCCCTACGGGATTATCGAATCCATATAAATCCCGTAGGGATGAATCATCTTGTAGCAGTGGGTTTTAACCCGCTGGAAGAGGAATTGTCGAATTCAAACGAATCCCGTAGGGATGGCCAATTATGTTTACACCGATCGAAGCCGCGCCGGTTTTACCGGCCGGAACCGGAGGACTAATCCCGTGAAAAATAAGACCACGACTCCCAAAATCGAGAGAATAACCCACGGCATTTCATGCAGCGGTGGCGACAATTCGAGGGACGTGAAGACCCGGTATTTGAGCAATTCCTTGCGCAATGCACTCATGTCCGACACATCGAATGCCCGGTTGAAATGGATTTTGCGTCCGTTCCGGGTGCCATCGATCCGGATCGAGAGCGTTTTCTCGTCGTCGCTAATGCGCATTCGCAGCGAAGATTGGGCCATGGCGACCGTGCTGATGGTTAGGAACAGGCTGATCAAAAGGAGTTTCATAGAATCTGTTGTTTGGTTTTATTCACTGCGTAAACTTTTTACCGGATTCACCAGCGCAGCTTTAATGGTCTGAAAACTGACCGTCGCCAGCGCAATCAGGATGGCGGACAGGCCAACACCGGCCAACACCCAGAAGCTGATCTGAATGCGCTCCCGGTAATTGTCGAGCCAGGCATTCATCAGAAACCAGGCAATCGGAAGGGCAATCAGCAGGGCCACCAACACCAGCTTGACAAAGTCTCGCGAAAGCACCACAATGAGGTTTGGAATGCTGGCGCCCATCACTTTCCGGATGCCGATTTCTTTCGTTCGCTGTTCGATCACCATCATTGCCACGGCAAACAGACCCAGGCAGGACAACAAAATGGCAATGCCAGCCGCCAGGCTACAGATTTTTGCCATCTGTTCTTCGTTCTGGTACCACGCGTCAACATTTTCATCCATGAACGTGCCCATAAATTCCGATTGCGGAGCCACTTCCTGCCAGACGGCTTTCAGCTTCTCCATCGAGCCCGCCAGACTTTGCGGAGTGACGCGGATAAAGATGTAGTGGATGGTTTCCGAATGAGAAAGGTGCATCGTAATGGGGCGGTTTTCATCGGCTAACGAATACAAATGGAAATCCGGAATGACGCCGATAATTTCCGATTTGGCGCCCGTCGTATCTTCATCTTCACCCATAAACAGACCAACCGGTTTGGGTTCGCCCAGCATTTTGGCCATGCTCTCGGTAATAATAATCCGGTTTACCGAATCTGTCGAATAGGAGCGGCTAAAGTCACGGCCAGCTACCGGTTTAATATTCAGGGTCTTCAAGTAATCGTAATCGACCAGCAGGATATCCGTAGCGACATCTCTTCCCTTGTATTTAAATCCGGCGGAGGTGCGTGAACTGACCCGATCGCGCCCGCGACCGATGTTGACGCTCGTGCCCGTTACGGCCAGTACCGCAGGATCGGTTGCCAGCTTGTTCCGCAACCGCCCGAGCACTTGCCGACCGTCCACCTGATTGCCGACCGGAATGCTGATGACCTGTTCTTTTTCAAAACCGAGGGGCCGGGTGCGCAGATGATCGACCTGCTGGGCGGCAATGATGGTGCAGCAGGCCAGCAAACACGACATCGCAAATTGGGTAACGATCAGCGAGTTGCGTAAAACGCCCGGCCGTTTCATCGACAGTTTGCCTTTCAGCACTTCCACGGCGTTGAACTTCGCCATTTGCCAGGCCGGATAGCCACCGGCCACGAAGGTAACGAGAACAAATACGCCGAGAATCAGGCCCAAAAAACCGGGTTTGAGCATGTATTCCAGTTTCAGTCGGGCATCGAACGTGGCGTTGAACTGCGGCATCAGCAGGTAGGTGAGGAGTATACCCGCTAAAAAACCCACCAGACAAAGCAGGGTCGATTCGCCCCAGATCTGGACAAAAAGCTGGTTTTTGAGCGCTCCCAACGATTTCCGGACGCCAACTTCCCGGGCGCGGGTAAACGCCCGGGCGATGCTCAGGTTAATAAAATTGATGCAGGCAATCAGCAGGATAAAAAAGGCCATTCCCAGCAGCGTATAAACAATGGCGATCGGGGTACCTTTTCCGCCGGATATTTCCCGGTCAAAATGCACCTTGGAAAGCTGCTGCAATCGGATGGCAAACAAATCACCCCGTTGATCGGGCTGGGCTTTTTTCTCTTTGAGGTCTTTCAGCGCACCGGCGAAGTATTTTTGGGCAAATGGTTTCAGGCGGTTTTCGAACGTAGCCTGATCGACCTGGGGCGGCAATTTTAGGTAAACCGTATAAAAATGGCCATTCCACTGTTCTTTGTTATTCTGATAGTTCGGCGCATTTTCGATTCGGACCAGGGCATCGTACTGAATCGACGAATTGTTGTAGGGGGCATCGCCGATGACGCCGGTGACGACATACTGCTTCTGATCGGCGTCGCGGCCCACCAGCACGGTTTTTCCCATCGGGTTTTCGGTGCCAAAAATGGCCGTCGCCATGTTCTCGCTGAGGACGATGCTGCTCAGGTTGCGAAGCGCGATTTCCCGGTTTCCTTTGAGGAGGGGAAATGAAAAGATTTTTAGAAAATCCTGGTCGGTGTGCAACAGCAACTTGTCGAAATACTTGCCTTTCGCTTCTACCAGGCTTTTCCGGCCGCTCATAATCCGGGTTGCGGCTTCCAGTTCGGGATAGTCGGCTTTCAGAGCTGGCACAAAGGGCAACGGCATGTTGGCACTGCGCGTCGCTTTTTCCGGATCATTCGAGAATAGATAGGTCTTGAAAATCCGGTCGCCATCCTGATGAAAGGAGTCGTAGGTCAACTGTAGATAGGACGTCAGGAACAGAAAAACGCAGATGCAGAAGGCCACCGAGAGGCCCACCACGTTGATGGCTGCGTATCCTTTGCTTTTCCAAAGGTTGCGAAAGGCGATTTTTAAATAATTACGGAGCATGTCTGGTTGCAGAAAAAAAGGTTGGCATTCGTCACGTAACGGGTATCGGTGAGCGGTTTTTGAAACCGGATCGGCAGACGGTTTGATGAAATGGGCCGTTCGTCGTTTCAGAAAATACGGTCGGCAGAATTTGATCACTTCCAACGTGTACAGCCGACGGGCTTTCCGGACGCCAAACTCGGCGACCTGATCGGCAAACTGCTCGTGCAGATCACCCAGGAGTTCTTCCTGCAAAGCGGGGGGACACAATCCCTTCAGCAAACGGTCGGCCCAGGCGGGTGGTTGGAGAGTGTTCATGCGTTCGACCAGGACGGGTTTGGAATGGATTCCCAGAGGTCGTTGCGTACCTGCCGCATCTCGCTCAAGGTTTGTTTGCCGGCTGCTGTGATGCCAAATAACCGCTTTCGGCGGCCACCCCGCGCGGCCGTGGCACCACCCAGTTCGGAGCTTACGAATCCTTTTTCTTCCAGGCGGTACAGGGCGATGTGAACACCGCTCAGGCTGATGACGCGATCCGTACGCTGCTTTAGTTCAGCCGCAATCGTCACGCCATACGCACTTCCGTCCAGCACCGCAACGGTGAGTAAAACCAGTTCTTCAAATTCGCCCAGATATGGTCTTCCCATGGTTTTTTGTATTTCCTTGTTATTTGCTAAACAAATGCCTTGCCAAACTGCCAGAATGCCTTTCTGGTTGCAATAGAGCCGGTTTTAATGGCGGGCTGAAGGAGAACTTGTCCAGAAACGGACAGCGGATGTACACAAATGGACAGAATCCGATCTCCGGTTTTTGGAATCAGGGGTTTTTAATCTAATATTGAACTGCTTAACTTGACGAGAGGTAAAGGCCATCCTGAAATTTGATAAATGAATCAACCGCCCCGGTTTCTTATTGTCCAAACCGCTTTCATTGGCGACGTCATTCTGGCGACGTCGCTGGTCGAAAAACTCCATTTCCATTTTCCTGACGCCACCATCGACTTTTTGCTTCGGAAGGGGAACGAAGGCTTATTGAAAAATAATCCGTACTTGAACGACGTACTGATTTGGGACAAAAAGAACGGTAAATACCGGGACTTGCTGCGATTGATCCGGCTCATTCGCCCCCGTCGCTACGACAAGGTGATTAACCTGCAACGTTTCGGTGCAACGGGGCTGCTAACGGCACTGTCGGGGGCCGAAGAAACCGTTGGGTTTGAGAAAAATCCGTTTTCCCGCTTTTTTACTTATGGTATCGATCATCGGATTGCGCCTGATATTCACGAGATCAACCGCAATACGGAACTGGTTAGCTGGTTTACGAATCATGCCGCACTGAAGCCAAAGTTGTATCCATCGACCGGCGATTTTGAGCGCGTAAAACCGTACCAGGCTAAACCTTACATTTGCCTGGCACCGACATCGGTCTGGTTTACGAAACAATATCCGGAAGAAAAATGGATGGACTTTCTGCGGCAATTACCGCCTTCGCTGACGGTGTATTTGCTGGGCGCTCCGTCGGACTCCGAAGCCGTGGAGCGGATTCGGCAGGGTGTCGGTAGCGAACGGGTGATGAATCTTTCCGGGAAACTGTCGTTTCTGGAATCGGCGGCTTTGATGAAAGGGGCGTTGATGAATTACGTCAACGATTCGGCCCCCCTGCATCTGGCGTCGGCGGTGAATGCCCCGACAACGGCCATTTTCTGTTCAACCATTCCGCAGTTCGGTTTTGGGCCGCTGGCCGACGATTCGCACCAGATCGAGATCGAGGAAATTCTCGACTGCCGTCCCTGCGGACTTCACGGGCGCAAAAAATGTCCGCTGGGCCATTTCCAGTGTGCCTACGGAATCCGGACGGAGCAACTGATGCAGCGACTGCCTACGTAAGTTCATTGAAACACATCCGCTTCGGTAACGGTTTCTACCCTAGTACACTTTGTCTATTGCTATGCTGAATGTAGGAGAGGTAGCGCGACTCATTTTCGAGCGTCTGGAAGGCTGGGCCAAAACCGCCGTCCTGTATGTACCGAATCTGGTGGTGGCGCTGCTGGTCATTGTCGTTTTTAATTTTGTATCCCGGTATTTCCGCAGCTTGGTGGTACGGGCTTTCGACCGGTTTAGCGATAATCTGTCGCTCATTAACCTGACCGGAACCGTCGCCCAATTGGTCGTCATGACGCTGGGTTTGTTCATTGCGCTGGACATTCTGGGTCTCGAAAAAACCGTGGCGTCGTTGCTGGCGGGGGCCGGCGTGCTGGCGCTGGCCATCGGTTTTGCGTTTCAGGACCTGACGGCCAACTTTATTTCGGGAACGATCATTGCCCTTCAGCGACCGATTGAAGTTGGCGACGTGGTGGAGACCAATGGTTTTCTGGGGAAAGTGGTCCGCATCAAACTGCGTTCGATTGTGCTGGACAATTCGGCCGGGCAAATCATCGAAATCCCAAGCAAGGATATTTTTCAGAAACCCATCACCAACTTCTCCCGCACCGGCGAACGGCGGATCGAACTGACGGCAGGGGTGTCGCACCTCGATGATTTAAGCAAAGCCCAGCGGGTGGCGATCAGCGCCGTGAAAGCCCTGCCGTTTATCCGGAAAGACAAACCGGTTGAAATGCACTACAAGGGCGTTTCGCTCGAAATGATCCAGTTTCTGGTCTGGTTCTGGATCGATCCGACGAAAGTCGACGCCACCAAAGCCCTGAGTGAAGCCATTATTGCCGTCAAAAAAGCCTTCGGCGAAAATGAGGTGCTGATGCTTTTTCCGCCCCACACCTACGACCTGAAAAAACGCGCCAGTGAGGCCGCCGGGCCGTCGAATCAATAGGTTTCGTATTCGTACTGCTCCAGAAGGGTAGAGTTTTCGGCCAGTAACCGTCTGACCGGTAGGTTGTTGTCGTAAACGTAACGGTATTCGCTAACCGTTGGTTTGGCCTGTGTCCCTGCTTCCACCTGATATGTAGAGGCCCGAATGCAGTTGTTTTTCGACCAGCTCATCTGGTCGAAAATCGGGCATTCGGCCAGGCAATACGGATTCGGTTTATTGTCGTATTCGTACACGATCCGGCGGGTGGTGGTGGTCGCGGCTGCGTTCCGTTGCAGGGGGGTGGTTGTCACGGTTTCTTCGACCAGGTTGCCATTGGCATCGTAGCGGTATTGATTGGTGGTTAGCGTAACCGGTGAGCGCCCGGCCATTTCACCCCGGGGCGGGTAGGTATACCGCTGGCGACCCACAATCTGACCGGTGGCGTTGTAGATCAGGGAGTCCGTAAAAAAGAGCGATTTTTCGGGTTTATCCAGCGAAATTCCTTTGCGGAGCAGGTAGCGTTGTTTCGAATTCAGGCGTCCTTCCCTGCTGTAGTTATACTGTTCAGAATAGCCGTAATTCCAGGGCGTTTCGGGCGTTTGGTACCGCATCGAATAGGTGGTCAGTTTGCCGCCGGTGCCGTAACTGTGCTGAAACTGACTGAGTGGTGCCTGTTCGCGGGTAAGTTCTTCTTTACTGAGTTTGCCGTCGGCATCGTAAAAAAACTGCCGGATTGTGCCATCGGGGTAGGTGATTTTCTTGAGTCGATTTTGGGCAACGGCGGGTTGGATACTGGCAAATCCGACTACTAAACTGAGAAACAAGAGGGAAAATAACGTTTTCTGCATAACGTTGAGTCTGTATTGGGTTTACGAGTCGATTGCAAAAACTATGCCCGTAAAAAAAGCCACTCTAAAAAGGGCGGCTTTTACGGCGGAATGCGCCAAATTAATTTTTACGGTACTGCTCGATAATCTTGTAGAGGGCTTTCTGTTTTTCCAGTTCCGGAAAGAAATCGAACAACAGAACGTGCTGGTCGTAGTTGAGCGTTAAAGCCGCTTCCAGACTGACGAGTGCTTCGCGGTACATACCGGCATGAATGAGGTAAATCACGGCCCGGTAGTACAAATCCGCTTCCTGCGGCAGTTCCTCGATGCCCATCTCAATGATTTCGTGGGCGCGGGTGAAATCCCCCTGATCGAACATCACGAGCGACCATTGCAGATACACATCGACGTTGGCCGGATCGGCTTCCACGGCTTTCTCAAATGCTTCGAGACTCGATATGCCATTGCCCAGCTTGTATTCGGTTTCGGCCAGAGCGAGCCAGTATTCGGCATTTTTCTCGTTCAATTTCAGGGCTTTCCGCAAAAACGGAATGGATTCGTGCCATTTGCCCAATTCACTCAGACAAACGCCAATCCCGTAGTAGCCCTCATCCCATAAACTATCGAGATGAACGGCGTCGCGGTAGCGCGTAATGGCTTCTCCGTAGCGGTTTTGTTTCTCCAGACTGGCACCCAGGTAACAATAGGTTTCGGGCGTAGCTTCCTCGTACTTCAGCGTACTGCGGTAGGCTTCTTCCGCCTTCACAAACTCGCCAAGGTTCATGTACGTATTGCCGAGATTGAAATACGCCGACGCAAAATCTTCTTTGATAATCGTCGCGTAGTCATACGCTTCGGCCGCGTCTTTATACCGGCTCAGTTTGCTGTAGGCAATACCAATGTTATACCAGGCGTTGTGCGAGTAGGGGTCGCGGTCGATGAGCTGCTGGTAATAATCCAGACTGTTTTCCAGTTCCCCGATCAAATCCAGGCAAAATGCCAGTTCGTACAGGGAATTTTCGTTGTTAATGTTGTGGTTAATTGATGTTTTATAATGCTCGATGGCCTGCTCGTATTTTCCCCAATTCTGATAGGTTTGCCCAATCTGAAAATAGATGTCGTCTTTTTCGTCGGCGGTTTCCAGCAGATCACTCAAAATCTCAACCGATTGTTCGAAATTCCCGGCGAGGTTGCTGATCGTTCCCTGCATGTATTGAATGTCCGGGTCGCTGGGATTATACAGGGCGGCTCGATCCAGCAGACCCAGGGCTTGCTCGTATTTTCCGTTTGTAGCCAGCAACTGGGCTTTATCCAGCATCAATTCCAGCGAGTAGGGGAAATTTCCGAGTCCGGCTTCGCAGGCTTTCATGGCCTTTTCGAGGTCGCCTTCTTCCATGTAATGTTCGACCATCTGCTCGTAGACATCCAGATCGAAAAATTGGTTTTCGGAGCCGTCCAGCATACTCTCAAATCGCTGTATCGAGGCCTTTATTTCGCTTTCTCTTTCCTCAAACTCTTGCTCCATATTCACTTCGTACAGGGGTTACGTATATACTATACACCACTATTCAGCGTGGAAATGTAGTAGAAATATACAACTAATAATCTATTCCGCAACTATTCGCGCAAAAAAAGGAGGCAGTGGTTTTGGGCCGGTTTTCGCATGAATTGGCGATCAGTATTTTAGATCCGATTCACGGCCAATGGTCACTGCTTCTGCTTGAAAAACACAGAAATCCGGTGAATCGTTTCGTCGGTATTGCGGTAGCGGAAAGGGAGCCTTTTTTCGATCTTCCGGCCATCGTACTGGTAATTTCCCGATGCCGACCGGGCGGTTTCGCGGGTAATTAACGGTGGCTTGCCCGTGATCCAGGAGCGGATGGCTTCGACGGGCCACAGCAACTGCGTGAGTTTGGGGGCAACGCGGTATTTCGTTCGTTTTTTGCCCATCGCATCCGCCATCTTGTCCAGAAATTCTTTATACGACAGGCTTTTTGCGCTCAGAATAAACCGTTCGGCAGTGATGGGGCTCTGCATGAGCTGAAAAACCGCTTCGGCTACATCCCGCACATCGACCAGATTGACCATCCCGGCGGGGTAGAACGGTTTTTCGTCGTAGGCATACTTGAAGAGCTGCGTGCTGCTGCGCGTCCAGTCGCCCTCGCCCAACACCAGCGACGGGTTGACCATCACCGCATCCAGCCCTTCGGCAACACCGCGCCACACTTCCAGTTCCGCCCGGTATTTGGTTTGGCCATAAAAGGAGTTTTGGGGCGACTCTTCCCAGCGTTGCGTTTCATCGATCACAGTCGCTGCGTTGGTGTTCTCGCCTTTGATCGTCGGTCGGCCGACGGCAGCCACCGAACTGACGTAGCCCAGTTTCCGAACGCGCTTCGCCAGACACAGATTGACCACATTGGCCGTTCCTTCCACATTGACTTTGTCCATGCGGTCGCGGTCTTTCGGCGAGTAGGAAATCATGGCGGCCACGTGAACCACATCGACCGTGCCGCGGGCCTGCACGGTTTGGAGCGCGTCTTCCAGCGATGGAATATCGAGAATGTCGCCTTCGAGCCAGGTGACGCGGTCCCGGATGTCATTTAATAAAGTCAGATCACTGTTGGCGCGCCGGAGAGCCGCCACGGTTCGGCCTGCGTCGAGATACCGCCGGATGATGTGGCTGCCGATAAGGCCGTTGGCGCCGGTGATGAGGGTGATATCAGGGAGTGAGGAAGTCATTCAGGATGTTTTCGAGGGTGATGAAACCGGGTGCCTGGCGGGTATGGAGGTCGGCGAGGAGTTGGAGGTAGTTAGGGTCGGTTTGGATTGATGGCGTTTTTAGCTTTTCTCCCAATAATTTGGGCTTAATGGGAAAACCGTACAAAGCTAAGTCTAGATTTACTTGCTCCGCATTCCAAATCAGGAAACTTTCAATGGCTTTATCAATGATAATGACATATTCAGCCGAGTCGGGCTTATGCATGAAGCAGGTTTTATTTTGCTCATTTAGCTTTACAAACAAATCGAAATAGCGTGGTTTAACCTTGTCATTATCAATTATTCCGACTACTACATCTGCCGATTGGATGCCTATTTGCATGTCTTTTGCCACTTCCGTACCCGCTGAATGTATAAGTAGGTTTTCATCTTTTACTAAAAACCGTATTAAGGCCGTATCAGCGTGACATTCAGGATATAATAGTACGGTCTTAGGCATTAGGCTCAAATTTATTCAGATTGAAAAACACATTGGTACTATAGTCCAGAATGTCACGGAATTCTTCTTGTGTCAACGCTTTTACTTTTGTCTGGTAATCATGGTAATACGTAATAAAAACATTCAAATCCGAGTAATCCATTTTGGCGATAAATGGATGAAGCATGTAAGGGCTGTGTGTTGAAATGAAGTATTGGTTATCTTCATCGTAAATCATTCGGTAGGCTAGTGACTGCGTATACGGCGGAAATGAGTGTACTTCTGGTTCTTCGAAGATAAGTACTGAATCCTTATTAGACTCAATGGCTGATATATAAAACATATACCGCCGGAAGGTGTCAGCTATTGAGAAGAATGGATATTGTTTGACATAGGGCCCTTCCTTTTTTTGTAGAATAAACTCCTGCTTTGCATCAAATAAAACGAGTTCCAATTGCTGCTCGGTAAACAACTTCGCAAACTCGCTCCATAAATCTTTGTTTCTCCTTACTATTTCATACAAGTTTGGCCCTCCTGGCGGAAGGAGGTATTGACTAAAAGTACTATCGAAGGTATTCAATGAAAGAAAATCATACTTTTTAACAGGACTTGTACGGTATGTATCAAAATGATCCCGCTCACCACGATTAGAAAATATACCTGCTCCAACTGTTGTTACCTTACCTTTGTTTTTGATGGTAAAACTTCTGTTGCTTGAAGAGTCGATATTGCTTCTTCTTGTAAGCATAAAAGATTTTTCAGTAGGATCTTCGAAGTAATTATCCTGTTTGAGTTCGGCGGAAAGTTGGTTTGTCGTTATTTGGATAGGGTGCTCAGGATCATTATCTGTAAATAAATCTCTCACATCCTCATACCGAATCGCTCCGCTTAAATATTTATCATCACTGTAATTCGCCCCCAGCAACCCCAGCGCTTCCAGAATATTCGATTTTCCCACATTCGGCTTGCCGATGAAGACATTGACCCGCTTGCAGTCCAGCCGCAGGTCTTTGATCGACTTGAAGTTTTTGATTTCAACCCAGTTCAGGAAATTATTCGTGCTTTCCATGGTGTTATCCAGATCCGCCCGGTGACGAGCATTTTTGTAAACATAACAACGTTTGCCGCCGATTTGCTAATTTCGCGCCAAAATTAGGTTTTCAAGTCTGCGATTTTACCAAAGGAACCCGTTCTTGTTTCTGGAGTAAACCGTAAACGAAAAACCGTAAACCGAATACCATGTCACTCGAAAACCCGCAACGCTATACCGTCACGGCGGCCCTGATTTACGCCAACGGCCCGATTCACATCGGACACATCGCCGGTTGTTACCTGCCCGCCGATATTTATGTGCGTTATCTCCGCGCAACGGGCAAAGACGTGGCCTTTATCAGCGGCACCGACGAACACGGTGTTCCGATTACCATCCGCGCTCAGAAAGAGGGCATTACCCCCCAGCAGGTGGTCGATAAATATTACGTCCAGATCAAACGCGCTTTTGAAGATTTTGGAATTTCGTTCGACCTGTACTCCCGGACGTCAAAACCGATTCACCACGAAACTTCGCGGGAATTTTTCCTGAATCTGTATCACAACGGGCATTTTACCGAAGAAGTTACCGAGCAGTACTACGACGAAACGGCGAAGCAATTTCTGGCCGACCGCTACATCGTGGGAGTCTGCCCGGTCTGTGGAAACCCCAATGCTTATGGGGACCAGTGCGAAAACTGCGGTTCGACCCTCAGCCCGACCGAACTGAAAGAGCCGCTGCGCTCGATGCTGTCGGGGGCCAAACCGGTTTTGAAAGCCACCAAAAACTGGTATCTGCCGCTGGACCGGATGCAGCCGCGCATCGAGGAATACGTTAACAGCCATCCAGAGTGGAAAACCAACGTGATGGGCCAGTGCCAGTCGTGGTTGAAAGAAGGACTGCGGCCCCGCGCCATGACCCGCGATCTCGACTGGGGCATTAAAGTGCCGCTGCCCGATACCGACGGCAAGGTGCTGTACGTCTGGTTCGATGCACCAATTGGCTACATTTCGATGACCAAAGAATGGGCCGAACAGCAGGGGAAAGATTGGGAATTGTACTGGCGCAATAAAGACACGAAACTGGTTCATTTCATCGGAAAGGACAACATCGTGTTCCACTGCATCATTTTCCCGGCGATGCTGATGCACGAGGGCAGTTACATCCTGGCTGATAATGTGCCCGCCAACGAGTTCATGAACCTGGAGGGCGACAAGATTTCGACCTCGCGGAACTGGGCGGTGTGGCTGCATGAGTACCTGGACGAACTGCCGGGCAAACAGGATGTGCTGCGCTACGTGCTGGCGGCCAATGGTCCCGAAACCAAAGACAGCGAGTTTACCTGGAAAGATTTTCAGACCCGCAACAACAGCGAACTGGTCGGGATCTTCGGCAACTTTGTGAATCGGGCGGTGGTGCTGACGCAGAAATTTTGCGATGGGAAAGTGCCGACCAAAGGCAGTTTGAACGAAACCGATCAGGCGGTTTTGACCGAACTGGCCCAGTTTCCGGACCGCATCGGCCAGGCCATCGAGCAATACCGTTTCCGCGAAGCCCTGACGTATCTGATGGATCTGGCGCGGCTGGGAAACAAATATCTGGCAGAAACGGAGCCGTGGAAAGTGGCCAAAACCGACTTACCGCGCGTCAATACCATTTTGAATATTGCTTTACAGATTTCGGCCAGTCTCAGTATTGTTTGCGAACCGTTTCTGCCTTTTACCGCCGAAAAATTACGGAAACTGCTCAATACCGACCAGATTACGCCGGAAGATGCCGTCGGATCGGCTTTTCACTGGATCAATGCGGGCAAACCGGATTTGCTGCCCCACGGCCACGCTCTGGGCGAAGCGGTTTTGCTGTTCGAGAAACTGGAAGACGATCTGATTGCCCAACAAATCACTAAACTGCACGAATCCAAACGCATGAACGAACTCGCCACCAAAACCATTCCGGAAGCCAAACCGGCGATCCAATACGATGATTTTGCCAAAATGGACATCCGCATCGGAACCATTCTGGAAGCCGAACGCGTCCCGAAAAGTGATAAACTCCTGAAACTGAAAGTGGAAGATGGCACCGGCCCGCGCCAGATTCTGAGCGGTATTGCCAAACATTTTGCCCCCGAAGCCCTCATCGGCAAGCAGGTAACGTTCCTGGCCAACCTGGCCCCCCGGAAAATGATGGGACTTGAATCGCAGGGAATGATCCTGATGGCCGAAGACCGCGACGGCAGCCTGTCGCTGATCGGGCCGGATAAAGCGGTTTGGAACGGGGGGACGGTGTCCTGAAGAAGATTATCTGAACCGCTCAGGCGGTTCAGATTGCTATAAAAAAGATAAAGCCTCCCGATCATTGCGAGAGGCTTTATACTGACTATTCCTAAACCCTTAACCTTTTCTTCTTGAATAACTTAGCTGTTTCCTTCTGTCTTTTAAATCGTACCGTCTGGCAGCTTTCTAACTTAACTACACTTAAGACGCAACAATAATTCAGAAGTAACGCAACAAAATCTTTTTATTTCAAATAAACTTAGAAATTCCTGATTTTGTTCAATTGTTCTCCCGTTGAAGAACAATGCAAATATCGCAATAAATTTTAAGAGTACAAATTTTATTTTTTAATAATAGTAATGGTAATGGGTGGTATGGTATTGATTTGTAATACGTTATAACACCGTTTCTATGCTGTTTAACCGCTATATTGAAACAATATACTACAAATTGCACAATTTAGCCAAAGGAAATTTTTATTTCAGAAATTGCAAAAATCTTTAAATAGTTCTATTTTTGGTTGAAAAAATTCATCGTGTGTGGTAGCCCGGAAGTACAAAAACTGAGCACGGCCTCACCAGCCCGGTCAAGGTGGTTTGGCAATTCCGCCAGCTCCTCCGGTGGAAACGTTCCCAAAACGAAGTCCACCTGCCTCCCTTTCGAAAAATCATTGCCAATCCCGAACCGAAGCCGGGCGTATTCCTGCGTACCCAGCACTTCATCGATGCTGCGCAGGCCGTTATGACCACCCGCCGAGCCTTTCGGTTTCAGTCGCAGCTTGCCGAAAGGTAAATCTTTGTCATCGGTGATAACCAGCAGATTTTCAGTAGGAATGCTGAACTGTTTCAGGTACGAGCTGACGGCCCGCCCACTCAGATTCATGTAGGTCGTGGGTTTGATGAGGTGGATAATTTTCCCCTTGTGACGCCATTCGGCGGTGTAGGCCAGGCGGTTGGTGGAAAAACTAAAACCGTGTTGAGCCGCCAGCCGATCCAACACCATAAAACCGGCGTTGTGACGGGTCAGCATATATTCCGGGCCAATGTTGCCCAGCCCGGCGATGAGAAATTTCATAGAAAACCGTTTTTGAGGGGTTTATCAATTGAATCCGGTTGCAAAGTTCGCAGAAACCTTTCAACAAAAAACACCTGCGGAAAAACCGAAAACTGAAAACCGACTACTATCTTTCGTTCATGAACCAAAAACGCCTTATCCTCGCCAGTCCGTTGCTGGAGATTGTTATCAGCCGGTTGTGTCAGGAACTGATTGAAAACCACCAGGATTTTGCCGAAACGGTGGTGCTGGGCATGCAGCCGCGCGGCATTTATTTTGCCGAAAGGATTGCGCGTGAACTGAGCCGGACGCTGCAGAAAGAAATACCACTGGGTTACCTGGATGCGACTTTTTACCGTGACGATTTTCGCCGGCGCGAGTCACCCTTGCGCCCCAATACAACGCATGTGCCGTTTCTGATTGAAAATAAGAAGGTCATTCTGGTCGATGATGTGATTTCGACGGGACGAATGGTGCGGGCCGCACTCGACGCGATGACGGCTTTCGGGCGGCCCCGCACGATTGAACTGCTGGTGTTGATCGATCGGCGGTACAACCGTGATCTGCCCATCAAACCCGACTACATCGGCAAGCGCGTCAACACGCTGGAGTCGCAGCGGGTGCTGGTGGAATGGACGGAGCAGGGTGCCGAAACCGACCGGATCTGGCTGATGGAGTAAACGGATGAGCTGAGCTTTGAGACTTTAAACGCGATAATTATGCTGGTTAAAATCCTGATTGGACTGGTAGCGGTGCTTCATCTCTACATCCTCTGGCTTGAAATGTTTGCCTGGACCACCCGGGGGCCGAAAGTGTTCAGGAACTTCCCGGCTCACTTATTTCCGGCAACCAAGGCCCTGGCGGCTAATCAGGGCCTGTACAATGGTTTTCTGGCAGCGGGTTTGATTTGGTCACTGCTGATCAGTGATCCGGTCTGGCACGCCAACGTGGCGCTCTTTTTCCTGTCCTGCGTGGCCGTCGCCGGGCTCTACGGAACCCTGACGGCGGATAAAAAAATCTTCTTTACCCAGGCTCTGCCAGCCTTGATTACGATCGGGCTGTTGCTGGTTCAATACGACTGGTGAAGCTGAAGCCACTGACGACACAACGATGAACGAACGCACCACCCCCACGCTAAACGACTGGCTGGGCGGCACCAACCGGCTGGAACAACTAACGACGCTCTTCTATCAGAAAGTTTTGAAGGACGAATTGCTCGAACCCGTATTCCGGCACATGTCGCCCGAACACGCCAGCCACGTTGCCCATTTTATTGGCGAAGTTTTTGGCGGACCGAAACATTACACGGAAACCGACGGCGGAAGCCACGCCAGCATGGTGGCGCATCACCTCGGAAAGCAGCTCGACGAGTCCAAACGGCGCCGGTGGATGAGCCTGCTGCTCGAAAGCGCGGATGAAATTGGCCTGCCCGACGATCCGGAGTTTCGTTCTGCCCTGCTGGGTTATCTGGAATGGGGAAGCCGGATTGCGGTGTTGAATTCGACAGCGACCGACAACCCTGTTCAGGCCGATGCGCCGATGCCGGCCTGGGGCTGGGGCGAAACCGGTGGCCCGTATGTTCCGGAGTAAGGGTCAGGTATAGATGACAAAACCGTCCGGCGGACCGGTGAGCAGAATGGCGCGACCATGGCGAACCTCCACCCGGTTCGTTGACTGAATCTGGGTGGGAAGGGTCGAATACAGGCACGTCAACAACGTTCCGAGCGGGTGGAGTTCATGGTCGATGGTTACCCAGGCGGTTTGCTCGTTGTTCGGGCCGGTATTGATGGCACAAACGGTTTCCTGCCGGTTGAAAAGCCGCGAGCAGGGGACAACAGAGCGCATTGGATCGCCAGGCAGGGTGGGGAGCCCGAAATAAATACCGTCGCCGGAAATGGGCCGCAGGTATTGCCGTCCTGTCTGCAATGTCAGGTGCTGTTTTCGCAACGTCAGAATCCGGGCGACGGCTTAAAACGTGGGGTGGTCTTCATGAAAAAAATGACGCTGGTGGCTCCGGAAAGCCCCAAAATCCCCGCCAAACAGGGCTTCCCGAATGGAAGATGCTCATCACCCTGCCCGTCGAAACCCTGTTCCGTACCGTAATAAAGGCACGGGATTCCCAGCGTGGTGGCCAGAGGTCCCACAGCGGCCAGGAGTTGCCGGCTGGCATCCGGATCGGCGCAGAACCGGGTTTTATCATTACCCATGGAATTGGAATCGTCGAAACCAGTCACGAACCGGTTTCGAAACATGCTGGTCGCGGTAGCCCATCACCGGATGGGGCATGTCTCCTTGGTGGTAGTTTGGTTGCCCGGCCTGATAGACAAACACATCGCCCACGTGATTGAGGATAATGTCAAGGATGACGTATAGACCATGCGTGTGGGCTGTTGCCACCACTTCGCGGAACGCTTCGGGCGTGCCAAACCGGGGTTCTACAGTCAGAAAATTCTGAATACCATTTCCCGTATACGTTTCCTGGGCATGGGACTGTTTTAGATCCGGACTGATCCGGACGATGGTGCTCCCCAGTCGTTTCATATAGCCCATCTTGCTTTGTAACCCTTTCAATGTTCCGCCGGCAAAACGACGCCCTGCCGCCCGCCACTTTGCTGCTTCTGACGTGGTTTGTACGGCATTGTCTGCATCGGAAGGGGTAAAAACCGGGGTCGTGCCGGAATGAACGATTTCGCCCGCATTCGACAGAAAGCCCTGTTCATGCCCATCCGAAAACCGATCCAGCAGCAGAAAATAGAGAACCTGGTCTTCCCAGGCTCCGGGTGATGGGTGGAAAGTCCGGTTGGTCAGGGCTTCAAAATGGATCTCGTTAATCTATCGGTACTGTGGCATGGTTTTTAGGAGACCTTTAAACGCTACGGGTTGGGTGGGTCCGGTTCACACCGGTTTGTGGCTGAAAATAGTCGTTTTTTTGTTCAGGTGGGCCTAAAAATCGATGCACATCAGGACAATAGAGTCGAACGATCATTCTACAATACCGGAACATTCCTTGTCGCATTTACCTTTTCTGAAACCGCCACGCGCTGGTTGCGGAGGAGATTAAGAGTCGTCCTGCCAATTCGTTTAGCGGCCGTATTTATCGGCAATTATAGCGTTATAAAATTTGCTGGTTTCACGATTTTGAGTGGCGGCTAATGAATGAAAAACCGTTCTCTAGATTTTTTTTAATGAAATAGTTGGTGTGCAAATATTTGAATTTCAGGTATTTGTACCAAAGAATAACAAAAAATTCCATTGGCACCGCTTTTGCATTATTCTTCTCGCTAGCAAATCGAGTACTAATTGTCAGACAAAAGGATTCGTAAATCCATACCTATGTCCATAGTTTAATGGCAAAGGGTGGCCTGTATGAAGTGTAAGAGAAGAAAACGGGGTATTTAGTCAAATACCCTTTTGTTGGATCACAAAATTGCTCAACGGTACTTATGATTTCAAATCTACCTGTACGCATTTGGCGTTCTCGTTTCCCTGTCCCATTTCCGAAGCATGTTTTTAAAATAGCAGTGCTTCTTGTTGCATCTTTTCAGTTTGCCATGGCTCGCCCGGCGGACACTCCGCCCCCTCATGCTGCGAAAAATGCCCGGTTTGCTCCGCCTGTGATCGATAGTCAGCGTTACCTCGGTCTGACGATTTTTAATTTTGAGACGGATGCCCGCATCGACGATGAACGCATCGAACACTCGGCCGCTACGGGCTGTAATGCCGTTGAAATCACCATCAACTGGGACCGGGTTTATCCTACGGTCGAAAGCAGCGCGAGCTGGGATGTGATCGATTCTCACATCCAGACGGCCCAACGGCTGGGTCTGAAAATTGCGCTGCGGGTCCATGTCGGTCGTGATGCCGTACGGCTTGGCGGCTTCTGGGGGCTTCATGAAACCATGCAGGCGGCCGACAGCTCCCGGAACCTGACCAAGGGAATCATCCAGTTTTCATTTTCCCACAAGCAAACCGTCGACCGGGCCAACGCTTTTGTGCTGGAAGCGGCCAACCGCTACCATTACCTCCAGGAACAGGGCCAGCTACTGTTTTTCTCAGTGGTGTCTTCGCCCGCGCTGGAGGCCGAATATTCGCCGGTTTACGATCCCCCGTCGGGCAACAAATACGTGGTTCCCTACGATTACAGCGTATCGGAACTGGAAGCGTTTCGCCAGTATCTGCAGGCTCGCTTCAGTTTGGCCCAGCTCAACCAACGCTGGGGAACCGACTTCAGTGAGTGGAGCCGCGTGCGGCCATTGCCCCACGTTCCTTCGAACCCGTATGCGTCGCACACCGGTGTTCGGGGCGAAGACTGGTATGTGTTTCGGCACCGTCAGTTGAAAGGGTTTATCGACAAGATCAACAACACTGTCAAGGGGGTCGATCCGGGCATCGTCGTTGTCAACCAGCACGGGTGCGTCTGGGACCGGCTCTCGGGCTTGCGGGCGTCGCTTGCCTTCAAAAACCTGGGCCAGTCGGTCGATGGTCTGAAGTTCAACGACGGGCCGGATTACAATCACCGGTTTTCGATGGATGTGGTTCGGACGAATCTCCGGCCGGGGGCGTTTATGATCAACGCCGTGGACGGGATGTTCCACACGTCGGTATCGACCGAGAAATATTACGAGCAAATTTCCCAGTGTTTTGAACACGGCGCCAAAATGCTGACACTGGCCAACTTTGGCGGCACGAATGCCCGGCAAAAACTGACGGATTTGATAACGATGGTGGTCAACAACGGATTATTGAACCAGCCGGTCACCCAGGTTCAAACGGTCGGGGCAGCCATTGGCTATAAGCTGTCGGATATTTTAAAGAACCATGTGATTGCCCAGGAGCGCTGGGGACAGCGGTATGCACAGAACGGAAACAAACCGGTACGGATTGAACTGGACGAAGATTTGCTTCGAAATGAAGCCCCAGTTATCAACAGCCTGCCCATTTTGAGCCAGCCCCTGGCCGACCAGTCGGCTACCGTGGGTCAACCCTTTAGCTATTCGATTGGCCAGGTTTTTACCGATACGGATGGTTCGATTGTGAGTGTCGCAGCGAGCGGTTTGCCGGAAGGCATCCAGTGGGTGAGTACAACGGGGGAATTTACGGGTACACCCACGCGGGTCGAATCGGCCATGGTGACGCTGACGGCCCGTGACAATCTGGGAGCCCAGGTCACCGGCAGCTTCCGAATGACAGTGACCGATCCCGGCGGAACCAACCAGGCTCCGGTTGCCCCGGTTGTCGCTGTCCCCCTGGGCGAAGTCGGAAAAGCCTTTTCGTACGGGTTGCCACCGTTTACCGATCCCGAATCGCAACCCCTGATTCACCGCCTTGCTGGTACGGTGCCGGGATTGACATATTCCGCAGAAACGAACACGCTGAGTGGCACACCAACCACAGTGGGCGTGTTTTCGCTGACCTATACGGCTGCCGATCCCTCCGAAGTGGTCTCTTCGGTTCCGTTGCAGGTTACCATCCGGGAAACCGCTCCGGTGGTGAAACGGACCGGGAATTTTGAAGGGTATCTCGACAAATACAACTGCGAGGGTGACATCTGGGGCTGGGTCTGGGATCGAAATCTGCCCAATACGCCCATGCCGGTGGAAGTACTCGACGGCCTGAATGTGATCGGCACCTTTACCGCCAATGTCAACCGGCCGGACCTGGTAGCGGCCAAAAAAGGCAATGGCCTACACGGGTACCAATTCCTGATTCCGGCCAGCATCAAGGACGACAAACCGCACGTCATTAGCATGAGGATCGAGAATTCGGATTATTATCTGAAGGGCTCGCCGATCACGCTGAACTGTCCGTCCAGTACGGCCCAGGTAGCGGAACCGGGCAATACGCCACCCACGGCGGTTCCAATTCCCATCCTCTATGCGTCGGTCAATGTTCCTTTTTCGTATACGATTCCGGAATTTGCGGACGATGAGAACCAGACGCTCGTTTATGCCATGTCCGGTGGCGTAGTTGGATTGACCTACAACCAGGCAAACCGTACCTTGAATGGTACACCTACCCAGGCCGGTACATTTACGGCCAGTTTGATTGTATCGGATGGTCAGGGCGGGTATACGCCCTCGCTGGTTACAGTGGTGGTTACAACGGCTCCCCAAAACCGCCCGCCGGTGGTGAGCCAAACCATTCCGGATCAAACGGCGCGCGTGGGAGAGCCCTTCGCCTTTACCTTGGCCACCGGTATTTTTACCGATCCCGATAACAACCTGAGCACTACGCAGGTGAGTGGCTTACCCGATGGACTGACCTACAACGCAGGAAGCCGCCTTATCAGCGGGACGCCAACCGCCGAGGGAGTGGTAACGGTGACGGTGAAGGCGACGGATGCATTGAGTGCAACGGCCACTACATCCTTCAGGATTACGGTCAATGCTGCACCCAAACCGGCCCCCATCCCCAATCTGCCACCGGCCATTGTTCAGGCTCCGGTCGACCAGACGGTTACCGTTGGACAAGCGTTCATTTTTCAGATTCCGCTTGAAACGTTTGCCGATTCCGACGGGACCATCACCAGCATGGCCGTCAGCGGCTTGCCCGCCAGCCTGAGTTACAACCAGAGTAACCGGACCATTACCGGAACCCTGACGGAGCCCGAAACCGCAACGATTAGTGTGACGGCCACGGACGATGATGGCGGAACCGCAACGGTTGCATTCAAATTGGTGGTTGTAGCATCGCCCTCACCGCCGGATAATCAGGCACCGCAGGTCAGCAGCCTGATTCCGAATCAAACCGCTACCGTCGGGCAGCTTTTTAGCTATACCATCGGGGCCGGGGTCTTTACGGATTCAGACGGCAGCATTTCGAAAGTGGAAATCGTGAACGGTTTGCCCAATGCGCTGACGTATACGTCCGCTACGCGGGTGATCAGCGGAACGCCTACGGCTCCCGTGACAACCACGGTGACGGTGAAGGCCACCGACAATCAGGAAGGCTTCGTGACCACTACCTTCCAGCTAACGGTGGACCCCGCTCCGGTTCCGGAAAATATTCCGCCCGTGGTGGCACAGTCCATTCCGGATCAGACCGGAACGGCCGGTCAGGCGTTTAGCTATACCATCGGAGCCGGCGTCTTTACAGATTCCGATGGCAGCATTTCGAAAGTGGAAATTGTGAGCGGTTTGCCCAGCGGGCTGACGTATACGCCCGCTACGCGGGTGATCAGCGGAATACCCACGGCACCCTCCACCACGACGGTGACGGTAACGGCGACGGATAACCGTGAAGGCTCCGTGACGACGACCTTCCGGCTGACGGTGAATGAGGCTCCGGCCAATCAATTGCCCGTTCTGGTGCGTGAACTTCCCAGCCAAACCGCAACGATCAGCATTGCCTATTCCTATACACTTGGCAAGTCGCATTTTTCGGATCCGGATGGCAGCATCACGTCGGTCGAGGTGACCAATCTGCCGAAAGGGCTTTCATACAATGCTACCACCGGTGTCATCAGCGGTGTTCCCACAACGGCACAAACCGTTACGGTAACCGTAAAGGCCATCGACAACAAGGCCGGTTCTGCAATCGTCACCTACAGCATGACGGTAAAAGAAAACATCGTCATAAAGCTTTACAAAGCCGGAAAAGGACCCGAACCGCAGAACTTCATTCAGGAATTGAACCACGAAACGGTTTTGATGGCGAATACGCTGCCGGCGATGATCAATATCTTTTTCGAAATTGAGACGAAGGTATTGAGTGTGAAATTTGAATTGAGCGGTCCTAAAAACGTCAATTTTCAGGAAAATTTCGCACCCTGGGCGCTGGTGGGCGATAATGGCGGAATTCCGCCCCTGGTTGGTATTTACATGCTGAAAGTGACGGGTTACAAAAACCCCAATGTTCAGGGCAACCAGCTCGTCACGCGACTGATTACATTCTACGTGAGGAATGTTTCCGGTAAGCGGGAAAACGCCGAAATTTCGGTGGCGAATCCCATGCCCAACGCCGAATCGGCAGTCTGGGGCGTCTATCCCAATCCGTTCCGCGATCAGATCACGGTAAACCTGCCGCTGGAATCCCAGGAACAGATCGTACCGCTGGCTCCCTATCGTTTTTCAATCGTTTCGCCGACGGGGCAGCAACTGCCGGTTTCGGACCAGGACACGCGGATTGAACCGGGCAAAGCTACCCTCAACGTGCAATCGAACGGCTTGCCGGGCGGAATGTATCTTCTCCAGATTCAGCGGGGCGAAGGATTGCTCCGTACGCTGAAAGTACTCAAGGAGTAAGTCTCCTGAGCCAATCAATTTAATAACCTGGACTAACAGAAAAGCCTGCTTCCCCTGGAGGCAGGCTTTCTATATAAGAAGGGCTTTGTATTTCGTTGTAGAAAAACCGGTGGAACCGAAAGGTATAATTAAATGTAAAACGCTGTATGTAAACGTAAAGAGTGCCGGGCCACTTTTACCGGTAGTCTTCCTTTGCAGGCCACCCACGACCGCTTCGAAATGCGCTTTGTGCTTGGGGGTGGCTGGATTCTGAAAAATAGGAAAATATATTTACGTATTTCGGTATTTGTCTGGTTTGTAACTGTATTTGATGTTTTCTAGCTTTAAAGTTTACTACCGAATAATAAATTTGATAAGTATTATTACTTAATTTATTTACGGATTATTACCTTTGAACTGTCTTACCGTAACTGTACTTTTAATGAACACGCTCAAGAACGCATCCTACCTGACGACTTCAAACCGGTCACGCAATCAATTGCAGTCCTGTAGTTTTACGAACCTGCCGCAAGCCATCGGGTGTGCGAACCAGTTTTTTATGGAAGGCCTGAACGCCCAGATTATTGCCCGCGACAATACGTCATTTCTAGTGGTTTCGCCCGAAATTGCCCGCCAAATGTTTACAAAAGGTTTTCGTTTGCTGTATGGAAACTAATACCTTGCAAATAGATTTTTAATAGTGAGAATATCAGGTTATTTGAAAGAAAAAACCAGTCAATTGACTGGTTTTTTTCTTAACTACTCTATCCATGTTACTATCTTTTGCGCTTTACCGGCCCGGATTTCGCTCAGGATTGCACAGTGATTTGATGCTGTAGTTCAACGCGTCGTTTGGCACCCAGGGTTAGATAGGCCCTGAAAACGCAGGTAGCCTGTTTCTGATACAAGCCCGCTGAATACCACCCCAGCAAGTCTGGCTGCTGCTGGCCGTTGACGACCTCGACCTGCAAAACCGGATCGATGTGCAGAACCACCAGCCGCTTCGTTTGGGGGTGCGAGAGGATAAAATGATTGCGGCCTTTGGCCCGGAACCGGATGGCCGGATGAACGTGAAAAAGAACTTCAACCGTACGAGTCCCGGTCCAACGGCTTTCAACCTGGTCATCGATCAGCAGGCGATTATTTCGTTTATCGAACTCCATCCGGCGCTGGTGTGAACACCCGAGCCGGTCATACCCGTTGTGGGAGGCAATGACTTCGTCCGAATAGTCACTGATCTCGGCTTTGTGAGTCGTAATGACATACGGATTCAGCCACCGCAGATCATCGTCCTGAAATGCCTGATTTTCGCAGTCGATACAAACCGTGTTGTGGGCGCGGGTACTGACAAAATACCGGCGCCAATCCGAAGTTGAATATTGCACATAGGTGCCGGAATCGACAAAAAAAGGCTGTCCATCGACGTGCATGACAAATGACAGCGCATCTGCATGACCGTGGGGGGGCAAGGCCGAAGGATCCAGCGTAGCTGCGTTGAAATGGACGTAAATTTCACCGGTACCGGCCTCCTGTTTACGGAGGATGTAATGCCCTTCTGCCGGGTAAAACTGGCTCCCCAGGGTCGTTTTCCGGGTCGGAACAGCCTTGAATTTCGGAAGACCCTCGTCGCCAAAAAGCAGACGGTTTTTCAGATCGAAACCGTGCGATCGTTCTTTGGACAGCGGATCGCCAAACAGAATTGCCGAAGCCGAGAGCAGCGACCGGAAATTGCCGGTCGGCGTCGGGGTATCCAGATACCACAGATACCCGCTGCCCTCATCGCCGTAGGCAGGAACATGGCCCTGTTCGTCGGGCAACTGGGCCATATACGAAAACATGTTCTCCAGTTGATGGGTATAGTGTGCGGAAAACGGATTCCCGGTGCGTATACCGGTTAGGTAGGGAAGGAGAAACAAGTCCGTAATGAAAGGAATAGAACCGGCGGTTCCTTTCGGATTGATCCCGTTGGCTCCCTGCTGGCGCTGCATTTCCTGCTCCAGACCACCCTGGGCAAACGAATGCCAGGCGAGCGATTCCGGAAACTTCCACAACGAACTGGCCACAAACAAACCTGCATAGCCGGCAATGAGCTGTTGCCCGGCAGTCGAAGGAAACGGAAGATTGTTGCGGCTATAAAGGCAGTGCTGGTAAATGATCGGGAGCCAGACCGATTCAACAAAACGCTGAAAAACCGGGTCGGTTTTTGCCAGAACAGAAGCATCCAGAATATTCCAGCAGATAAACCAGTTAATCAGCCGGATATTCACTTCCTGATTGCTGTACCAGTTGACGCCGAGCAGATAGGGGTTTGCCTTCACCCACGACGAAATGAGGGTAATGAGCCGGCTTAATTCCCGCGGGTCAGCTGTGAGCTGGTAACGCAGCGCCAGCGCCGGCAGAAAAAGGAACCGGTTGACTTCCCAGACGTATTCGACATTTCCAAAAGCCGCGTTTTGAATGTTGATTTCCTTCGCGTAAGTGAGCGGAAACCGTTTGTTGGTACTCAGGTCGAGGTGCCAGTCGATCGGATAGCGATAGTCGAGCGTCTGTTCAAAAATCTTCTGTTCGTGTAAAAAGGGAAACGCCGGAACATTACCGGAAGAGAGACCGAATATACGCTCCGGCCAGGTTGCCAGGAAAACGTTTGCTTTCCGTCCAACCAGTTGTCTGTCAGCTTGTTTCTGGAAATACTGGCGCAGCCGGAAGCCCACTTCTGCAGTCGATAAAGATCGCAGCCGGTAATAAAACCAGTGATACCGATTCAGCATTTTTACGTTACACGTTGAGTACGAATCACAATAAGCCCATTGCAAACCAACTCTGCGCAAGGTGGAGGAGCGAAGCGATGCAGGGGCCTGAAAGTCATCGGCAACGGGCCCGGTGGTGCTTCTAAACGCCCTCGCGGGCTGTTAGACAGCAACACACCAGGCCATGCCTGTCTTTCATGTTTAGCGTTGAGTAAATGGCAGTATGGAGGTCGACGACCGCTTACCGGGCATTCTCATTCGTTTCCCGACAGGCAGCATCGGCCTGTTTTCAGGAAACCAGCAGGTTGAAGAATTTTGCCAGTGTGACAATGGATTTTACTCTCCGACGGCTGACCGAAAGGCGGGTTTCGTCTGATAATTCAACCCAGCTATTGTGCATATCGTGCAAATCCATCTGAATAATATGCTCCGGATTGACCAGATGCGACCGCGAAATACGCCAGAAGGAAGGGTGATATTCCTGTTGTTCCTTCAGCGTATAACTAGAAACAAAACCGTTCTGTTTGTTGAGAAAAATACGGCTATAGTTGCTCCAGCCTTCAAAAAAGAGGATTTGTTTGGCAGAAATCGTGACAGCTCTCCCTCTGCGGTCTCTAACTTTGATACTGGTACGTGCGGTATTCATGGAAAAGTAACGATGAGTACATAGCTTTCTTAAACGTTAGCAAACACTATGCCAGTATGTTACTATTTTCCCTTTTTGGTCACAATTGTTGTCTGTTAATTAGCGTGTGTTGTCACCCTTTGATTCAACTTAGGGCTTTCACCCGGCCCGCAATAGCCCACCAGCAGATTTTAAAATCCAGCCAAAGCGAGTGTTGACGAGCATACCAGCGGTCGTAGCGAAAGGCGTACGGCAGTTGAATCAGTCCCGGCGTCGAAGCAGTATCCAGTCGGGTTTGGACCAGGCCGGTCATTCCTGGGCGCACCGTCTGGCGTTCGCGATAACCGGGTACCGTCCAGTATTGCGCATCGTACTGAAGCGAATGGGGGCGGGGGCCAACTAAACTCATGTCGCCGAGCAGCACATTGAAAAAAAACGGTAATTCTTCCAGGCGGCTGCTCCGTAAAAACCGGCCCACGGGCGTGATGTCGGCTTGCTGCTGGTGAGTAGCGTGGTATTTTTTCCGGGGATGGTAAACCGTCGTACGAAATTTAAAACACCGGAACGGGCGGCCGTTCCGGCCGGTACGGAGTTGGGCAAAAATGACCGGCCCCGGTGAGGTCAGGCTGATGGCCAGCGCAATCAGGGGAACAAGCCAGATGAGCACGAGTGCTGTGAGCAGACTGGTAAAGAAAAGGTCAAATAAGCGCTTTCCAACCCGCGCATAAACCCTGGGGGTGGCCTTTCGCGTACCGGCAGCACGGGAAGGAAGGGAATAAACCCTGGATACAAGACTAATCATACACGTTGAGAGTAAAATGAATCCATATTAAATAAGTACAGTTTGTGCGTTTTTCTGAAATCGTCGGCTGTTTCCCGGTGACGAGGGTGATTGAGTTGTATTTAACCAACATAATTCGTTGATTATTTGAGAGTTTTCAGACAGCTACAGTGTCTTTCAGAGCAGAGATAGGACAAAATGGGGATTAAATTGGCTTGAAATATTTTCTTTTAAAGAAGTATCGGATTAAAAACTTCTGACAGCCAACTTTGGTATAAGTATTTATCAGACAATAATAGCCCTCAAAAATTCTCCAGACAACTAATCACTTTGAAAAGTGATTGAGTGGTCTTTCTTCGTTTTATTATTTTCTAATCGCATTGTGACCAGCTCCCGTATCGACCGGAATGGACGACGGCGGGACGCGTTCGATGGGCCATCCCGTATCAACTGCCGGTGGTTACTTAGCCGATACTTAGTAATTATTTATGCTGTTGTCGGCACTCGGAGGTTGTAAAAAAGGTAATTATTTTTGCCTTAGGTATTATCTGAAAGATTAAAATCAGATTAAAATTAGCGTCTGATAAAATTTTCACTGTTTTTTAAATACAAGTTAATTTGTTGTAAATCAAATAAATAACTGATTTTATATCCTCTTTCAAATACCTGGAGAAATTATTTTATTTACTTTTTTTGTGAATCGGTTACTCAACATGTCTGATAAAGTATTTACTTTGCATTAAGTAAAAGTACTCAGTAATATTCTCTGTCTGATATTGTGAAAGCATCCTCTACTCTTGCAAAGCTATTTTTTGCATTAGCGACCATTTCGGCGGCAGCGCAAACCCCGGCAACCATGTCGGGGTTTGTCTGGGAAATGGGCAGTCGCAAGCCACTTTCCGGCGTTCACGTTTATTGGGCCGGTCACCAGACGGGAACGGTTACTGATGCCGCCGGTTTTTACACCTTATCCGTTCCGGCAAACGATAGCCTCACGGTAATTTTTTCATTTGTAGGTTACGAAACGGTTACCCGCACCCTCCTTCCTAAGCCATCTAAGCAGACACTGGATATATACCTGACGCCCGGGCAGACCCTGACCGAGGTGTCGGTTAAAAGCCAAATGGCGCGGCCAAAAGATAGCGACAACGCCCAACTCAGCCGCATCGAAGTTCCGATTGCCCAACTCCATAAAATACCGGCTTTGCTGGGCGAAAAAGATGTATTGAAAGTGATCCAGCTTTTGCCGGGTGTTCAGAAAGGATCGGAAGGAAACGCGGGCGTCTACGTCCGGGGTGGTGGGCCGGATCAGAACCTGATCATGGTCGACGAAGCGGTGGTCTACAATCCCAGCCACCTGCTCGGCTTTTTCTCGGTATTCAACGGCGACGCCCTGAAGGGAGTCGAACTGACGAAAGGCGGTTTTCCGGCGCGGTACGGCGGCCGGCTGTCGTCGGTCATCGAAATGGGCATGAAAGAAGGCGATAAGAATAACCTGCACGGTACGGGCAGCATCGGTCTGATTGCCTCCCGGTTAACTCTCGAAGGCCCGTTGCAGAAAGGCAAAGCGTCGTTTCTGGTGTCGGCGCGGCAGTGTTATTTAGGATTGCTGACGCAGGCACTCTCGCCGGGCTCGGAATCCGGCCTTCCGTCCCGTTCTGGTTTCTACGATTACAACGCCAAACTTTCGTTCGATCTGGGCCCGCGCGACCGCGTGTATCTGAGCGGGTATACGGGAGCCGACCAGTTCACCAGCCAGCGGATTTACAACGACCGCACCCTCGAATCGGGGCTTGGCTGGGGAAACTCGACGGGTACCCTGCGCTGGAGCCACCGGTTTTCCAACCGCGTGTCGGGTCATACGGCGCTGGTTTTCAGTCACTACAAAATGCGGGTTTCCAACGAAGAAACGGCTACGATTGCCAACCAGCCCGGGGCGGTTTTCCGGCTGGAGTATCTGTCGGGCATCCGGGATTTTACGCTGAAACACGACCTCGATGTCTATGCCGGTTCGACGCATCAACTGCGGTTTGGTTTTCAGGCAACGTCTCACCGGTTTACGCCCAGCGCGGTGGTTTCGGCCAAACTGGAAACCGGCACGCCATCGATGCGGGCCGATCAGGCCATCGAGGTAATTGAATCCGGGGCGTATGCCGAAGATTTCTGGCAGCCGACGAACCGCTGGCGCATCAACGCCGGGTTGCGGCTGAGCTACTTCTGGCACAAAGATGCGCAGTACGTCCGGCCGGAACCCCGCCTGTCGGTGGCCTACAAACTACCGGCCGACTGGACGCTGAAAGGAGCCTATGCGATGATGAACCAGTATGTTCACATGCTGTCGAGTTCGGGTGCCGGTCTGCCCACCGACCTGTGGGTCCCCACCACCGACCGGGTGAAACCGCAACAGTCTGAGCAGCTTGCGATTGGGGTCGTGAAAGATTTCAATGCCGACATTGCGCTCACCGTTGAGGGCTATCACAAAACGATGACCAACAACATCAGTTACAAAGAGGGCGCCAGTTTTCTGCTGACCAACACCACAGCCACGGGCGCGCCCGCCCGTTGGGAAGATAATGTGACGGCGGGCAAAGGCTGGTCGTACGGGGGCGAGGTGATGCTCCAGAAAAAAACCGGTCGCTTATCCGGGTGGCTGGGTTACACGCTGTCGTGGACACAATGGCAATTTGCGGATCTGAACGGCGGCCGGAAATTCTTTCCGCGCTACGACCGTCGGCACGACTTCTCGGTGGTTGGCGTATATGAGCTCCGTCAGCGGTGGACATTGTCGGGAACGTGGGTGTACGGAACCGGCCAGGCCCTGACGGTTCCAGTGTCGCGGTATGCCGTGAGTGCCAACAATCCGGATCATTCCAACCCCAGTGCCAGCCCGTTTATCGACACCCGAAACGTGAAAGATTACGGCGAGAAGAACAGTTTTCGGGCCGAAGCCTTCCACCGGATGGACCTCAGCCTGCAATACCATACCAGGAGAAAATCGCGCGAGAGTATTTGGGAATTAAGTGTTTACAATGCTTACAACCGGCGAAATCCTTTTTATTATTCGCTGGAAGGGAAAGTGGAAATCGACAACAAACCGTCGAAGTCGGTGCTCTATCGGTATTCACTCTTTCCGGTCGTTCCCACGGTCAGTTACACGTTCAAGTTTTAAACCGAGTAGTTGAATACAATCCCGTGCAGCGAATGCAATGGCGCATTGCTGTACGATCATTAAAGTGCAGTGGGTGTAATTGAGCACCCCTGCACCCCTGATTATCAAGTACAGTGGGTGTAATGGAGCACTCCTGTGCGGTTTTTAAAGTACAACCGGTGCAATGGAGCACCGTTGTGCGGGTTCTGAAGTACAAGGAGTGCAATGGAGTACTCCTTGTGCGGTTTTAGTGAATAACTCTCTGTCTTACCCACTTATTACCATGAAACGGATATACGTCGTATCTCTGCTTGTTATGCTATTGGCCGCCGGTTGCCAGAATATGCGTCAGGAAATTGAGCCCGAAGGGTTAACGCAAGTCGCTAAAAAACTGGTCCTGATTGGATTCATTTCTCCGCAGGACACGGTTTTAGCCATCAAGGTGAACAGCACCCGCCCCGTCGCCGACCCCAATTACACGACCAATTACGGCGTGGTCCGGGATGCTAAAGTAACGCTCACGGCCGGTAGCCGGTCGATTCAACTCACGTATAACGGCAAGAACGATTATTACCAGGCTGATCCGAAAAAATTTCCGATTCGGGCGGGCGAGACGTACCAGCTCACGGCGCAAACCCCCGACGGGCTGAGTGCCTCCGGTGTCTGTACGATTCCGCAGGCCCTGCGCCTGCAACAGGTCCGGCTCGATTCGTCGGAGGACGCCAGCCGTCAGAAAGAATATTTTGTTCGGTATTATTGGCAGGATGCGCCGTCCGTAACCAACTATTACCAGACAATTGGGGTCTTTGCCTATGCGAAGTCGTGCCCCACCTGCAAAGCGGAAGCAGGCACGAAGCCCAAGGCTGAAGCCACGCCGGTTCTTTTTGAATCGCTGGGAACCGTCAACACGCTGTTGTCGGATGGTGCCAGAGACGGTAAAATGCTGGAATCGTATCGGGGGCTTCTGAACCAGAGTACCACGACAACCCAGACTGTGTCTGATAAAATGACGTTCGTTAACCTGTATGATAAAGCCACCGTGAAGGCGAGCTTACTCCATGTGGATGAGGCCTATTACAAGTATCACCAGGCGCTGGAACTGCAAAAAAAATCGGATGGGAACCCGTTTGCGGAGCCGGTTTTATTGCCCAATACGATCACGGGTGGTCTGGGTTGCTTCGCCGGTTATAACCAATCGACGGTTACGGCAACCTTTAAATAACAATTTTTCCCGGGATATTAATTTTTATCAAATTTTATTCCGTACAAATACTCAATTTTTGTTATCATTGTATACTTCTTTGAAAGATGCCCCAATCAGCCATGAAAGACTACATCGTTGTCCATTATGACGGCAACAGCACGAATCTTACCTACACCGATACGGAAGAAGATGCCCGCGCTTATCTCGCTGCGTTGATTACTACGAATCAGGTACGTAAAGATGATACTTTGTCCATCGTTCGGGTCTGTGACGATTATTTGGTCTATTTCAAGCGCCGGAATAACACGCTCAAAACCGTTCTGGGAAAAAAAGCGCAGACCTCGGTAAGCTGGAGCGAGTTCTGGCTGGGGCCAACCCAGGAATTACTTACAAAGCTGTATAAAAAATTAGCCAATTTAGGCATTGCTTCCGGGGGGCGGTAGGGTATCTCTTCCTCAGCGTTCTTCCGGGCGGTACACCGAAACTATAGGTTTTCCTGTACCCAAAATGTAGGTCTTTGCGGATTGAATGGGGGAGCCCCGAACGAGATCTTTGTAATGGTCAATCCATCTAACAAAGGCTCTCATGCACGCTGTTTCTACCCCCGCTCCTCAACCGGTTCGTACCGCCGAATCCGATCCCCAGAATGACGGTTTTTTTGCGGTACTCTACGACATCATCCGGAATCACCCGCTGCTCTTCACGGCGTTTTTCATGATTCCTTTTCTGGCTCTGCTGATTTCGCTGGGGTTGAAATGGTACTATGTCTTTCACGATACATCGCATTATTTATCTGATTTTCAGATTGATCCCCTAACCGGAAAGTGGACGGACGCTCGGGCGTATTTTAATCCGGGTCTCGACAAATACATCCGTGAACTCGACATTGCCGGTTTGCTCGGCGGGATTGTCGGAATCTTTATCGGTTTATACGTCACGGTCACGACGGAGAAAGCCAACCGCCTGAAGGAACGGCTGAACCAGCAGGAAATGGAGCACATCAAAACCCAGACCAATCTGCTGGTGCAGGCTACGCAGTCGCTCAACACGCTGATGATCGACGTGAGCGGCAAAGTCAACGAAAAAGTGTTGCTGATGGAAGGCTCCGACGAGGTGCTGAAAGGCATTGGCCGGGTGGTCGAATCGGCGCAGTCGCAGGGCAATGATCTGCTCGTTTTGTCCAATACCGCCCGGGTGGAAGGCATTGCGCCGTTTCGGATGGATTATGTCGCCAAACACGCCGATCTGAAACCGCACGAACTCCGGAATGCGACCCAGTTCGACTACGCCCGCAAAGCCGAAGGGCTGCAACGCGACTGCACGGACGTGGAAAACAAGCTGAAAGGAGCCGCCATTTACCTCCAGAACATGGGCAGCGACGCCCACGTCGAGTTTGTGACCCTGAACGACCAGAACGAAGGAGCGAGTCACGCTTTTCTGAAATACCTCGGCAAAGTCATCAACGAACACGTTTTAGTCGAAACATACCGCCCCGGCAGCAACGCCCTGTTGAGCCAGACCGACAGCGTTCCGCATCACAACCGGTTTTTGATTCCGTCGTCGGCGATCGAACCGACCGATCCCAAAGCACTGCTGGTGAACCAATTGTATGCCGAACACACCCAGGCCATTCGGGAAATGCAGGAACTGGGCATCCGGATTACGAAAGCAAACAAGACGCTGCCCGTTCAGCTTTTCATCAGCGCCCCCCGCGAAAACAAACCGGGAATCTACCGGGGTCTGTGTGTCTGTATTCTCGGCAGCGGTTCCAGCACGAGCGGCCGGGCCACCAAACTGACGGCTTTTTTGACCGAAGACCCGCACATCGTGGCCTCGATGACCGAGCTTTTCTACGACTACCAGACCGACGGCAAACTGAACACCCAGGAATTTATCCGCCAGATGATCTGATGAATACGTTCCTGTTGATCCGAAAATTGTGGCCCTTCGTCCGGAGCTACCGGGGAAGTCTGGCCCTGGCGCTCCTGCTGACGACCATCGGTGCCCTGCTCGCTCAGGTGACGCCCCTGGTGATGGAACACACGGTCAATACCGTCCAGAAGTTATTGAAACAACCCATTGACAAACAGGAAGTAAGCTGGGTGGTCGGGACGCTGGTGGTGATTCTGCTGGCCAAGGAGGTGTTGAGTTTGCTGGTGCAACTGGGGCAGAAGTTTCTGAGCGACCGCATCCGGTTTCGCATGGCCGCCGACCTCTACGATTACACCATTCAGCGGATTGTTTCGTACCACCTGTCCTTTTTCGCGTTGGGCCAAAACCAGACCGGGAAGCTCGAAAAACGCATCGACAAGGGCATCGAGAGCCTGACGAAAACCGTCAAAAACCTGTTCGTAGACATTGTGCCGATGCTGGCCAATGCCGCTTTTGCGCTGATTCTGATTTACAACAAAAATGTCGGGGTGGGCGTTGTCGCCACGCTCGTATTGCCGGTTTATGCCTACATCAGCCGGGAACAGACCAATCGCCAGAAGCAGATTCGCCGGAATATTCAGGAAATCCGGGAAAACAAGGCCAACGCATTGTTTGGCCTGCTGGAATCTATTTTTGTCGTCAAATCTTTCGTGCGGGAAGGCTACGAACAGGGCCGCCAGCACGACCTGAACCACCGGCTGGCCGAAAACGAAATCCGCCACCACCGCACCAATTACCTGTTTGACGGGCTAAAAAGCGTTGCCGAGCAGGTGGGAATCGTGCTGGTTTTTGTCGTAACGATCTATTTTGTCCTGAACCGCCAGATGTCGGTCGGTGCCATTTTGCTGCACATTATGCTGTTCAATAATGTATCGGCGCCAGTTCGTCACCTGCACCGCATCTATGATGAATACACCGAGGCCCTGGTGTATGCCGAAGGATTTTTCGATATGATTGAGAACAACACCTACGTGCTCCAGCGCGGTTCGCTGAAATCGCCCGTCTGGAAGGGGCATTTTACCCTTCAAAACGTGGATTTTGTCTATCCCAACGGCAAACAGGCGTTGCGGAACATTACGCTCGAACTGCAACCCGGCAAAGTGACGGCCCTGGTGGGTTTGTCGGGCGCGGGCAAAAGCTCGGCGCTGAATCTGCTGGCCGGTTTTTATGACCCGACGCGGGGCCGCGTGCTGCTCGACGGCCAGCCGTTATCGGACTACGACAGCGAATTTGTCCGGGAAAATGTCGGGCTGGTATTGCAGAAAAACCACATTTTTGCCGGTACCGTCGAAGAAAACATCCGCTATGGCAAGCTCGACACGCCTTTTGAGGCCGTGGTAGAAGCCGCCCGCCAGGCCAGTCTGCACGATCAGGTGTTGCAGTTGCCGCAGGGCTACCAGACCGAAGCCCGCGCCCTGTCGGGTGGTCAGCAGCAGCGGATTGCGATTGCCCGGCTTTTCCTGAAAAATCCGCCGGTGCTGCTGCTCGACGAACCCACCGCCAGCCTCGATGCCATTACGACCGAACAGATCAAGGATAGTCTCGATGCGATCAAGCAGAACCGGACGGTTTTGATCATTTCGCACAACATCAGCCAGATCATGGACGCTGACCAGATTTATGTCATGCAGGAAGGGGAAATTGTGGGTCAGGGAACCCACGAATCGCTCTACCGCGACGGTGGTTTGTACCGCGACATCATTGATTCCAACGCCCGCTCGATGAACCTGACCCGTTTGGCGGCCACGGTTCTGGGATAAGAAAAACCGCATGTGAGCCATGAACCAACCAATACGAGGATACACGCTGACCCAGTGGGTGGGGTCGGGCGGCATGGGCGAGGTGTACCAGGCCTACCACACCGCGACGCAGCGAACGGTGGCCATCAAGCTGTTGAGCCGGATGGAGCAGGCAGAACGGTTTCGGAACGAAGCCGCCGTACAGGCCTCGCTACGGCATCCGCACATTGCGCTCGTGTACGAGTTTTTTGTGGAAAATGGCCTTTCCTGTCTGGTGCTGGAATACATCGAAGGGCCAACCATCGAGCAGTACATCCGAAAAAATGGGCCTTTTTCTGAAGAGACCGCCTGGAAACTACTGGCCCAGATTGCCTCGGCGCTGGAGTATATGCACAGCCGCGACATCGTTCACCGGGATCTGAAAGCGGGAAATATCAAAATTGCCCGACCCGGAAAAGCCAAATTGCTGGATTTTGGACTGGCGCGGGCGGCTACTTCACCGAAGCTGACGCACGAGGGCCACCTGATCGGGACGGCGTCTTCGATGGCCCCCGAGCAGTTTTTCGGCCGGAGTAGTTCCGCGTCCGACTGCTGGGCGCTGGGGGTTTTGCTGTATGAAATGCTGACGGGGCAGCCCCCGTTTGGCGGAAACACGCAGAGCGAAATTGGTCGCCGGATTCAGAAAGGCGATTACCTCGCTCCCCACAAGCTGAATCCCGGGCTGTCGAAAGCGAGTGAGCGGCTCATCGACCGGTTGTTGACGGTGTCGCCTGACCGCCGGATGACCGCCCGGCAGGTGCTGGAGGCCCTGCATCACCCGGCTTTGCTGAACGCTCCCGACTGGATGGGGCCGGTCTGGAAGTGGTGGGATCGGGTGAAGCCTTGAATTGGTGGCAGAAATCGTGTAGTTTTAAACGGCTAACCCGTTTGCTCCATGGCTGTCCGATTTCTACCTGTCTTCTTTTTTCTCTTTGTATTCTTCGGTGCCGTTGCGCAAAAACCGTCCGGGTCAACCTTCAAGGTGGTTCCGTTGGGGGTGAAAGGCGGTATCGACGAAAGTAATCTTTCGGCTTATCTGCTGGCACCGCAGGGAACGGATGCGTACATCTGCCTGGATGCCGGAACGCTCCATGCCGGGATTGAGAAAGCGGTTCAGAATCAGGTATTTAAAGTCAGTGCCGAAGCCGTTCTGAAAGAGTATATCAAAGCCTACCTGATCAGCCACGCCCACCTGGATCATTTGTCGGGTCTGATCATCAACTCGACGGAAGACGCCCGGAAGCCGATTTACGCGATGGCGGCTTGCCTGGAGGTGCTCAAAAAAAACTACTTCAACTGGAAAAGCTGGCCCAATCTGGCCAACGAGGGCGATCAGCCAGCGTTGAGCAAATACCGGTATACGGTTCTTTCGCCGGAGAAGGAAATTCCCATTGAAGCGACGGGCATGAGTGTGCGAACTTTTCCGTTGAGCCACGGAAATTCGTACCAGAGCGCGGCATTTCTGATCCGAAATGGTGAGCATTATATGCTGTACCTGGGTGATACAGGACCGGATTTAATCGAGAAATCGAGCTATCTGTCGCAACTCTGGCAGGCGGTTTCCCCACTGGTTCAATCGAAAAAGCTGAAGGGAATATTGATCGAAGTTTCGTATCCAAACGAGCAACCGGATAATCAGTTGTATGGACATTTAACCCCCAACTGGCTGATGCACGAACTGACGGCTTTGAGTAAATTGACCGGTGCAGCAGCCCTGGACGGATTGCCGGTTGTCATTACACACATCAAACCGGCGGGAAACAACGAAGCCGTGATTAAAAAACAACTTCAGGAAAATAACACGCTGAAATTAAAACTGATCTTTCCCGGGCAGGGATTGCTTCTCGAATTTTAACATTTCTCTTCACCCATGTTTCCATTCTGGTCAACGGTTTTATTCGCCTTGCTGATGGTAGCTGGTTTCCTGCTGCTCTTCAAAAGCATTGGCAAATTGATCCGCGTTTATACAGCCGGAACGAAAATTGAAGACTCGGCGCTGGTGCCGGATTTTGAATTTTCGTTAAAAGAGCCCGGCGCATACGAAATCGCGGTCAAACGCCCTTCGTTAACCGGTATCATTCCGACGGATATTCCGTTTGAAGTGTCCGATTTAATGACGGGAAAAACCGTGGCTGTGCATTCGTTTGTCAACGTGCTCGGGCAGCGGAAAGATGGGTCGGGCAGTCGGATTGTTCCCATTGCTGAATTTACCATCGAGCAGGAAGGGCGTTTTAAGTTGATAAATCCGCAAACTGGTCGGTTTAAAGAGAGAGATTCCCTGATGGTGATGCCCAAAACCGGTAGTCAGGGATTTCTGATGATTTTTGCGGTTTTATTTTCAGCCATCCTCTTCATTGGCGGGCTGGTGTTGTTTATTCTGTCGCTGGTGAAGTCTTAAAAACCATAGACCTGCCTAATAGAGTTGTAGTGATCGGTCAGGTAATTTTATGAAATTATTCACGAAGGGTTTGATTATCAGTTGGTATTGTTTCGCTAATTCCACGGCAATTCTGACCACCCGGGCTTTATAACCTAACCGGAAAGAGAATAAAAATTCCTGATTAATTTTAATCAAAAACCGTATTTATTTGTAAGAATACCACGTATTTTTGCTCTTCACTCGTAGTTTCATTCCACACACTTCCAGTCAGAATTCCTGTAACACTTCCATCTCTAACAGACAATGAAAGAAGCGCGCAGGTTGGTTCAGGCGTAAGCCGATGGCCTTCCTGTAATGATATATGGTGTAGTTTTTAGTCATGCTAAACGAGATATAATCCTCAGAATCAGAACGGGAGAAGTGAGCCGGAGAAAACAGGCATCCATCAAATCCGCGTGTCCATCTACATCCTGCCGATACCAGCGATTATGTCCTGTTTTCCTTAGTAGAAATACCCGAAAGTAGGTATTGTTAGCCTGTATGGTATGGCTAATTTTACCTTGTTTACCAAAACGCGAATTAGGTAATATAGAGGTATGGCCTGTCCAGAAGCGGCCTTTGGTCGCGGGCGGTTTTTATTCTCATTTTTTTTCAAAAAGGGTGATAACCTGCGTCCGGTTACCGGCATTGATGAGTACAAAAACAAATTCTTTATGCGATCGATCGTCTTGTTTTGCATTTGCCTTGTCAGCCTGACTACGCTTCAGGCTCAATCCCAACCCACTTTCCACGTCATCATGGTGGGGGCTACCGAGGATAAAACCCTGGCTCGGGCCTGCCAACTGGATTTGTTTCACTTCGACGAGCAGTTTAGTAAAATTGCCGAAAGCATCGGCTATGCGTATAAATCGGACGTGTTGGTGAAGGACCAGTTCAGCAACGCTGCGATTCGGAAATCGATACTGGGATTGACCTGTGGTGCGGAGGATATTGTCGTTTTTTATTACACCGGACACGGTTTCAACCTGACTAAATATGCGGGAAACTTCCCGATTATGGCAATCGATACGACCGGCGACGGAAACTTTCCCCTCATGCTCATTCATGAGGAATTGATGAAAAAGAAGGCCCGTTTTTGCCTCACCATCGGCGATTGCTGCAACAAAGTGATCGATGAGAACGTCCCCCAGGACCGCTCTATGGTGAAAGGGACGGCCTGTAATCCGGCCATTTTTCGCCAGTTATTCCTACAGCAGCGGGGGGGGGTCATTGCCGCCAGTAGCAAACGGGGGCAGGTTTCGGGAGCCGCTCCGGGCGGGAGTTTTTATACCTGGTCGCTCCTGCAATCGATCGATTATGCCTGCCATTACAACGAACGGGTGACCTGGGAGCAATTGCTCGACGATACCCAAACCCGGATGTGGAGCATTCAGGCCGCCCGTTTGGCTAAACAGGAGTCGATCTTCACGGTTGGATTGGCCGGTGATTCCACCGCGACGGCGCCGGACAGCCAGGTGGCAGTGGCTCCGGCCAATCCGACAGCCACACCAGCGTCAGCTTCGGTCGATTCCAATGCGGCTGCTCCCGTCCAGACACCGGTGGTCGCCGGAGCCCCGCAGCCCGCGGCTCCGGCTCAACGACCGGATTTCAGCGACGTCAACGGTTTTCTGAATACGCTGGCGGATGAGTCGCTCACGTATGCCGTCCGCACCTCGAAGCAGACGCAGGCCGGGCAGTATTTTGTTCACAACGCCCGGGTAAAAGTATACGTCAACGCGACCCAGGTGGCGCTGATACCGCTGGATCAGTTGATGAGCCGCTATTCGACGCTGGCAAAAAGCATCCGGCAGGTCAACATCGTGGAGCGGCTTTCCAAACTCGATCCATCGGGCCGGTTTTACACCGAAGTCGCCGTCCAGGAAATTTGGAATCAATAAATGATACAGTGCTGATTGATAAAACTTTACAGAATAACCCCATCCCTATGAAATTCCTTTTTCTGCCCGTTTTACTGAGTCTGATGCTGACCGGAGTCCAATCGGTATCGGGGGCCAACGCCACCACTATAATTAATCCGGATACGCTGACCCAGCAGCAACTTCAGGACTTTGGCGAAGAAGCTAAAATCCGGATCAAGGCCTTCGTGGATTACCTGGGAATCATCGCGGACAAAGACCGTCCCTTCGATGAACGCAATGGTGCCATCCGGCAGGCTCTGCTGATGTTCAAGAAAGATGTCAGCGTGGAGGTTTCCAATATCAATACGGGGGGGCATATCACCTTGCCGTTGCGGCAATACCTGGAAAAGATCAAGGCACTCAAGTACGATAAAGTGCAGATTACCAACTTCGAATCGGTCCGGTTGAGTGATTGGAAAAAGCAGCCCGATGGGTCCTACCAGGCGGCCGGGCAGTATTTTCAGGCCTTTAAAGCCTGGCGAAATGGCGTCCCGGTTTATCAGGATAAAACCACCAAGAAGATAGAAGCAGACCTGCGGGTGCGGGAAGACCCCTTCTACAAAGAGAAAAACTGGATGGTTTTGTTGGGGAATATCACGGTGGATGCCACTGTTCGGGACGATAACTAATTGCACACAACGCGAATGACAATTTGGCAAGTAGTAATGGGAGCCATTCCGCTGCTGGCGGTTTTGGGCCAGACGCCGGCGGTTATCGAGGGGCCACGAACGATGGGGGCGACCGATACGATCCGGCAAGCCGGGGTGACGGACACGCTCAAAAAACCGGCGACGGATTCGCTCACGAGACTCTCTGCGGATTCGGTGACCAGGCCGGCCTATCTGTCCGTGGTGAGCCGGCCCGCCGAACCGTTCATGATTCAGCGCGTGGCTTTTGTGAGTGATTTTCTGCACCGGCTCAATTACCAGCAAACGCCGACGCAGCAGGCTTTCGACTCCCTGAGTCGGCTGACCTACCCGCGGGAACGTTACCTTCGGATGCTTTTCAACGAAGACGACCCGCGGCTGAATGCGCGCTCGGGCCGACACAGCCCGGCCTATCAAACCCTGGTGGATGAGTTTGTGTCAACGATTGCAAACGACACGGCCGCCGTTTTGCTGCCGAAGGACACGGAGCAGTTATTTGGCGAAGTGGAATACACGGTTTTGTATAAAAATACACCCCAGAAGGTTACCTTTTTTCTGAAAAGAAACCGGACGGATTCCTATTCGGACTGGAAAATTATCGATGCGGAGGCTCCGTTTCTGAAGGCTTCGCGGACGGATACCATGCGACTGGATACGTCCCGACGCAACGATCGTTCGCTGTTTATCAGTTCTGAAACGCACGAAACCCGGTTTTTGAATCTGTTTAATTTTCTGCGCAACCGCGAAAACCTGCTGGCCTTTACGCTTTCGGCCTATCCGGTTAGTAAAACGCTGATCCGGCTGTCGAAGGCTGTTCAGGACGGTAGCCTGACGTTACAACAAACCCAGAAAGTGCATCTGTATCTGGATATTCGCCGGGGCTGGCTGCTCAAACTGGAAGATTTTCACCGGGAAAAAGAGAATGCGGGCTGGCTGATTACCGACCTCTACAGCGTCGAGTACCGAACGCCCCTGCCTGCCGCCCTGAGCCGGTACATGAAATGGTCCGCATCGTCTAAAAAGCCTGACTGACATGAATAGCATGAAAAACATACTGGTAGGGATTCTGATTGGTGGCTGGATCTCCAGTACGACCGGTTGGGCCGCCCCCGTTAAACCCGCCGGATTCAATCTGGTGAATCCGGCCGTGGCAAACTGGCTGGCGAAGTGGGAAAACCGAGTCAATCGACTCAGCAGCCGGGTCGATTCGGCCGAGACTGACACCCGGAAACTGGCTTCTTTGCAAGACTTTTTTGTGGCCGATACGGTGAAGATTCCGGATTTGCGCCAGCCAGCGGTTATTTACCAGCACGTTTCGCCCCAAACGACCGCCCGGAACTGGGTCAACGGTTTTTCGCAACTGTTCTGGGAAGATGTCTTTCATTTCCAGCTTCATCCGACCCGGATGCGGCAAGTGGCCAAAAAGAAGAACCGCACCCGCCTTGAAGTGACCGCGTCGGTAGCGTTGACGGGCATCCTGAGAGAAGGCCGGCAGCCGCTGCGGCAACGCGACGAGTGGGTGCTTGAACTGGATGCGACGGAGCGAAAGGGGACCTACCAGGATTTGGTCATTCACAGCATCCGGCGGAAAACCGGCTCGGTCGAGCTGCCGGGATTGACCATTGCGAAAGTGGCCGACTACCACGAGCAGATGCAGCATTGGTTTGTTCGGTTTCTGGCCGACCCAACCCGGCAAACCCAGGCCCTTGGTAAACTGAAACAACTGATGCGCTCGGATACCGTGGTGGTGATCACCGGTGAAAAAGCCGATACGCTGACGCTGGCCCAGCTTCTGGCCCTCCGGCTGCGCCCCGAAGCCATCGCCCGGTTTCAGATTCAATCGTTCGACCTGGAATATTGTGATGACTTTATCGAGAACCCGGATAAGGTGGTGGTTGGACAGCTCATTGTGCTGGAAGGCGTTACGGTTTCGGTCGAAAGCTCGCAGATTTACCGGCGTAAACGAACGGATGCCGTGCCGTTTCCGGCCGGTCGCCGGGAACCCTGGGTTCAGGCATCCAACCTGATCGTTCACTGGAATCAACCGGATCAACTGCGATGAAACACCTGTCAATTTTCGTGCTGCTGCTGGGTCTGGCTGTTTTTTTCGGCCCCTCGATTCAGGCCCAATCGGTCCGGACGGCGCTGCAGTGGATGGAACTGGCCGACCGGGAAACCGATCCGCAGAAGGCCATTGGCTACTACCGGGAGGTCCTGAAAATCCAGCCCGATGGCCTGACAGCCGCCGAAGCCTATCACGGGAGTGCGGTGGTTCGCTCGTTGCCCGCCGTGAAAGCGTACCGGGAGGCTCTGGAGGACGTCAATCAGGCCATCCGCCGGGACGAGGGACCGGCCAAATACTACGCCCAGCGTGCGTATATCTACATTCAGTTGAGCGAGTATGAACGGGCCGCCCGCGATTACCAGCAGGCCATCAACCGCGCGCCCTCCAAAGCGGATTACTACAGCGGGTTGAGCTACTGCCAAACCAAACACGGCCGGTTCGACGAAGCCGAAACCACGGCCCAGAAAGGCATCGATCTCAACGCCAATTCGCCCTATGCGTATCGAAACCGGGGCCGGGCGCGGTTGCGGAAAGGCCAGGTCGATGTGGCCATCGCCGATTTTCAGACCAGCCTGAAATTGAAACACGGCCAGCTTTTTCGGGTGTATTGTGATCTGGGTGAAGCCTACGAACAGAAAGGTGAACCGCAGCAGGCGCTCAAATACTACCAGCAATCGCTGGACATCGATCCGGATTTTCCGGATGCGCTGGTGGGCAAGGCACAACTAGAGCAGAAATTGAAAATTGGCGGCAAAACCGGTGCGCTGCCAGCTTCCAATTTCAACGGTCGGCGGGTGGCCCTGGTGGTTGGCAACTCCGACTACAAGAACGTGAACAGCCTGGAGGGGCAACCCCGAAACGACGCCAAAGCCATGCAAAAGCGGCTGACCGACCTGGGCTTCGAAACCATACTCGTTACCGATGTGACGCGGGAAGGCATCGATAAAACGCTGCTGGAATTTTATAAAAAAGCCAGTAAAGCCGACGTTGCGCTGGTATTTTATGCCGGTCATGGCGTGCAGCACCGGGGTGAAAACTACCTGCTGCCCGTCGATGCGCAGCTTAAAAACCCGGAAGACATGGATTTGCAGGCCATTTCGGTGACGAATCTGATCGACGCCATTCAAAAACAGGAGCCCCGGTATTGCATCATTATCATCGATGCCTGCCGCGACGACCCGTTTGGTAAACCTGCCGGAACGACCGCTCCGGCCCAAAAAGACAGCCCCCGGTCGGTTCGGCTTTCGGGAGTTGCGGGCGAGCTGCCCCGCCCCGTTTCCCAGGGTGGACTGAGCCGCGGATTCAAGCGGATTCATGTCGAAAACAGCATCAATAACTGCTACGTAGCCCTGGCCACCGCACCCGGCTCCACCGCCCGGAATGGCCCGAAAGAGAATGGATACTATACGGCGGCCCTGCTCACGCACCTTCGGCGGGGACGACGGATCGGGGATGTTTTTCAGGATGTACGCAGTGAGGTGATTGCCCAAACCCAGAAAAATGGATTTTCCCAACAACCGGAATACATCGACCGAACCGTCGAGCCCCTTGTTCTGTAACCCTAATGCTGATGAAACTTATGAAAAAATATACGGCTACTGCATGTCTGCTTTTCCTGTCGCTATGGGGTGGTTCTTCGGCGGTCTGGGCTCAGCAACGCTTCACCCGGGGAGATAGCACTGCGTTCATTGTCAATTGCCGTACGGCCCTGGAAGACTATACCAGCGCCCTGAACGCAGCCGGTTTTTACTGCCAGTCGCAGGGGGAGTTCAACAGCAAACAACAGATTTTGATTGCCCAGTCGTTTGCCGGCAAAGAGACGTTTGTGTTCAGCGATCTGATGGGCGAGTCGTATCCCGTCGAGCAGTATTCGCAGCAATTTCGCCTGTTCAAGGGCGATGCGGAAACCAACCTGGACCGGGAGAAATACCTGCTCAGCCGCAACAAGGAAGGGAAACTGGTGATGGTCACTTATGTAACCCAAACGACGGAGTTTAACAAACCGGGGACGCCCCGAACCAAACGGACGACCCCGCTGGCGATCCATTTTTCTTTCGATATCCTCACCGAATCGAGCGGTTTTGAACCACAGAACTACCGGATTGTCAAGATCGAAAAAGCCGCCGTCATTCCTCCCCAGGCTGTTTCTTTTCCGGTTGATGTGAACCTGCCCGAAATTCGCCAGCGTGAACGCAGCCTGAGCTGGGCGGTGTATCGCCTGGCCAAAAGCATCACGGAAAAACTGCCGGACAAGAAGAAACCGGTGGTGGTAAGAAAATTTTCGTATGACAACAGCCAACTCACCAATGCGTTTTCCGACCAGTTGGTGAACGAGCTTCGTCAACGGCTAAAAACCGACGAAGGCCTGACTGTGGTGGCCGACGATCCGGCCCAGGGGCTGGGGATTCGCGGAAGCTACCGGCAAAGGGGCGGTCAGGTTGAAATCATGACCGAACTCTTTGACCCGGCTACGGACAACAGTTTCGCCAAACTCACGCCGAATCTGGATCTGCCCGTTACCTGGGTGCAGGAGAAGGGGCTTCAACTGAAACCGGAACAGAACGATGAGGTGATTGCCACCCAGCAGACCATTACAACCGGAGCGCCACCGGCTTCGGCTCCGCCCGTGGAGGCCAAAACCGAACCCTTTCAGATCACGATGAAGGCTTCCGGGACGGCCCGGAAAAACCTGGAATTCTGGGAAAAAGACACCATGACGGTGCAAATCCGGGTTAATAAGCCCGGCCACGTTCGGCTCCTCTATGTGCAGACCAACGGCGAGGTCGCCCTGCTCTGGAATGACTTCGAGATTAAACCGGGTCAGGAAAACAAGGACATCGTGTTCCCGGATCAGTTTGAGTGTATTCCGCCTTTTGGTCAGGAAACCCTGATTGCTGCGGCATCGACCACCCGGTTTTGTACGGTCGAAACCAAACCGAACGAACACGGCGCGGACATCATCGTGGGAACGCTGAAAGACGCGCTGAAGAACGCCCGGTGTGTGGATCGGGGCATGGCCCGGTTGCCCCAACTGGCCGAGACGCGGCTGGTTCTGACGACCCGCAGCGCGGTGGCCCAACGCACGAAATGACGTTTTGAATTCGCCGTTGACCCGGCCATACCTTTTATCTAACCCTGGTCTCATGAAAACCATGCGTATTAACCTGTTGATGGGGATGCTGCTCTTTCTGCCGCTGACCCTGGTGGCCCAGAAGGGCAAGAAGAAAAAGGAGGAATCGAAGCCGGAAACCACGGCTCCAAAGCCCGTAGCTCCGGTGGTGCCGGACACGCCGGTGGACGAAGTGCCCCTCGATAAAACCGGAAGAGGGATTATCATCGAGTTTAAACCGCCTTATAAATACATGCTGGTGCTGGCCGAAAACGATGAAGAAGGGCGGTATAGTCACGTGTTCATGACCGATTCAACCCTGTTTCCGAAGCGCAGGGTGGGCTATTCGAAAGGGATCCGGCGGAAAGTAAAACCCCAGGATTTGCTGACCCCTTCCTCGTTCCGGGCCGGTATGGAAATCACCTTCCATTTCGACCATCGCCAGCGGACGTTGCAGAACACGGCCAAAGAAATTTACCTGGATGATGAGTATTTCGGAAAGGCCAAAGTCAGCGGTATTCTCGAATTTCGGGATGGAAACCGGGCGATTATCGACGGACAGGAGGTGCGGATGGACCCCAAAGCCGAGGTAAAGGGCCAGGACGAATGGAAAAACAAAACATTCAACTCCTTCAACCAAATGCAGTTGGGAGCCGAACTGACCGTAACGGGTCGGCGCGATACGAGCGGGGTTATTTTTGTCAAATCCGGCACCATGCGCCCGGTTGAAATCAGTAAGGATGATCTGTTGATGCGCCGGGCCATCAACAAGGCTTTGTTCATGAACAAAGATGTTTTACAGATCGGAAAAGAGACATCGTATCGCTTCGTGACCGAACGAAACCTGTTTGCGTATGTCAATGATGTGGGGCAGAAACTGATTCCCGAATACCTGAAATCACTGGACCCCAACCACCCTGATTTTATCAACTTCAAGTTTTATCTGGTTCACGACGATACGTTCAATGCGTCGGCCTATCCCAACGGAACGGTCATCGTGCATACCGGGCTGATCAAACAACTGGAAAACGAGGCCCAGTTGGCGGCCATTCTGGGCCACGAAATTGCCCACGTTACCCAGCGCCACCACACCAAAAGCTACCGAACGAGCAAAGACTGGCAGGCGCTGGCCGATTTCGGCAGCACCGTGACCGGCTACCAAACCGGTAGCGATGTGCCGGCCAAGTTGATTCAGACGGCCAAAGACATGTACCACAGCAGTTATAACCGCGAACAGGAAACCCAGGCCGACCGCATCGGGCTGCAATACATGTTCATGGCTGGCTATGACCCCCGGCAGGCGGCCAAAGTCTGGAGTAAACTGGCGCGGGATGAAAAAGAAGCCGGTGAATCGCCGGAGGAAGCTGCGGCCCTGCAATACGTCATGAACGCTTCGGAGACCGGCGAACAACGGCAGGACAACAGCCAGCGAGCCTCCGACCTGGCGGCCACCGGTTATGCGTTGAGAAACCAGAACTACGCCATGCTCGCGTTCCGGAATGTGGCCGCCAAAAAAGGCGAGTCGGTATATTCGTCACACCCGCGCTCCCTCGACCGGTTCAACCACGTTAACTTTCTGCTTTCGACCGCCTTCGCCTATACGGATTTTAATACGCTGGAAACCAACGAGTCTGACTTTAAAAAGGTCCAGGCTCAGCTTAAGAAGATCGTCGTTCAGCCCGCAGCGGGGGTGAAAACACCGGACAAGCCCGGTGACAAAAAGAAGAACCCTAAAGCACCGGGGAAGAAACCCGCGAACAACCGGGGGAAAACATTCGTAAAACCGCAGTAGCCCTATGCGCATCGTAGCCCTTCTCTTTCTACTCTGTTTCGCCGGCCCGGGGACTTCACCGTCTCTGGGACAGGCGAAACTGCATTTTATCGTTTTTGCGGACACGGATGATCCAACCCTCGGCGATGCCAACCGTAAAACGTACAATTACCTGACCGGCAATTACGGACCCAACGTTGCCCGATATGCCGGTTTGTCACTCGAAATGGCGGCTTATAGCGGAGCCAAATGCCTGGCCACCGAACTGGATCAGAAGCTGGACGCACTAAAAGTGGACGCCGACGATGTGGTGCTGTTTTACTTTATCGGACACGGCTGGAACAACCGCCAGAACGAATACCCCTCCCTGATTTTTGGAAAAGCCAACGCCGACCGCGCTACGCTGGAAACCAGTTCCCGAAATCTGCAAACGATTTATGAACGGATTCTGGCCAAAAAACCGCGTCTGGCGCTGGTGATTGGCGAAGCCTGTAACAAAGAACGGAGCGATGAGCCGCCCGTCACCAGCAAACGCGAGGCCATTCCGATGGATGCACCGGAAAGTGCCGATGCCGCCAAATACAACGCGTTGTTTCGGAATTATGCCGGGAGTCTGATTCTGAGCAGTTGCAAACGCAACCAGTATTCCTTCAGTGATCCGAAAGGCGGGTGGCTGGGGGTTTCCTGGCAGGTGGCGACCAACCGGCTGCTGTCGTCGAAAACAAAGGAAAAACCAAGCTGGGATCAGTTTGTAAAAACCGTCGTCAAACTGACCGAAAGTGCGGCTGCGAAGAACAACCAGAACCAGAATCCGCAGCTACAGATGACTATTCGCCCCATCCAGGGAGGAGGGGGCGGTGTTCCGCCAAAACCGCCGGTTTCGCCCGTACTAACAGATCAGGCGCCCTGCCCGCCTTTAGACAGCTATGTGAACGAGACGGCCCTAGCCGGTATTCGGGAAGATTTGCCGCTGTTGAAGCGGATGGATGAGGAAATCAGTACGGATAATGCCGAGCAGTTTGCCGAAAAATTCGACACGTTTTACCGCAACCAGAAGAATTTTTATGATTCCCTGAACCAGATGCTTTTCTACGATCAGGCCGATATGCCGGAACGCTGTCGGGCGGGCTTTCAACAGGATACGCGCTGGGTAAAACCCAAAACGACGGAAATCATCCGGCGGTATCAGATCGTGGTCAAAATGAGTAAACAACCCCAGCAGCTCGTGGCCCAGGCCCGGAGCGAATTGCCCTCGCTCATCCGTCGGCTGGAGGAAATTCTCGAAAAACTGGATAAATAATCGCGCACCCAACACCAATTTTCTCTCGTTAAAAACAAATCACGTTTACTATGAAAGTTCTCTTTACGTTAGCTGCATGGCTTTTTGTGGTTCCCCTGACGATGGCTCAGGTTTCGTCGCAGCCGGTTGTGAGCGTGTTTCCGTTCAAAGGAAACTACAGCGACCGGGTCACCTCGGCCGTTTTTTCGGGTCTCACGAGTTCAAGACGGGTCAAAACCGTCGATTCGTCCACCCTGGATGAGATTGTTCAGCAGCAGAAAAAGTCGCTGGACGACAAATACGATCAGACCAACGCCATTCAGGCCGGGCAGTTGGCAGGAGCCCAGTTCATGATCAACGGCGAAGTAACGGCGGTGAATTTCAGTAACCAGCGGATCGGGAATGTAACCTATAATAACTGCAATGTGGAAGCCAAAGTGCAGGTGACTGACCTCGAAACCGGCGTTAGTGAGTTCGAAACGCTTCAGAGTTCGTCCAGTTCCAGCAGCAATTCGGATCGGGATTACCTGGTCAACATCGCCATGAGTTCACTGATGTCCAAAGCAGAAAGTTTTGCCCGCCGAAAATTTCCGGCCAGCATGCAAATTCTGGAAGTGCTCGAAAAAAGCGAGAAAAAAGGCATCATCAGCTTTCGGGTCGAAGGCGAGGGGCTGACTTCGAAAGCATCGGCGTCGGACGGAGACGAGCTTCCCTTTCCGTTTCCACTGCCGGGCATGCGCACGCGCATCATCATCACCAACCAGCGCGAAGTAGCCCGGCCCGATGGAACCAAACGGATTGTGAATGAAGAAGTTGCTTTCGCTAAAATAAAAAAGGTCGAAGATGGCGGCACGGCGTTGTGCACGGTGACCGAAGGCGGAAAGAGGCTGCAGGAATTGTGGGATAAACAGGCCCGGCTGATGCTTAAAACCACCAATTAAGAAGAGATGATGATGAGATTCCGATTGAGTGTGCTGTCGGTTCTGATGGGGAGTTGGCTGGCGTGTGCCACGGTTTTTGGGGCCGTGGCCGAACCGCCGGTAGCGGTCGTGGTGAAGACGGGAAGTGCCCACGACCTGACGTCTGTCCTGCCGGTTTTGCAGGGATTGCTCCGCGAGCGAAAATTTTCGGTGGTGGCGGGTTCGCAGGCTGGCGAGGCCGGGTGGCGGATCGAGTTGAGCTGTCTGACGGATAAATGCCCGCTGGATGCGTCGGTGCCGCGGGTGATCGTCAAACTGGAAGCCTTCGACCCCGGGCAGCCGGAGCCGGTCGCCGTTGTCAGGGCTCCCCATTGCAGTGTTCAATCGATTGATCAGGCGGCTTCCCAGGCGGTTACGATTCTTTTCAAAGGCCGGGGGGCGTATGAACGCGACCGCGAAGCGTTTTTTCGGCAGATTGGCTTTCATTTTTCCGGAAAACAGGCGGCACCGGTGCTGGCCGTGCGGGATACCGTTGGCCCGCAAATTGATGTGATTAGCCCTTCGCTGCCGGAAGCGGCCCGGGGCATGGCCCGGTTGGCAAGGGCTAAAACGGGCGAGGTCACCATCATCGGGCGGGTCACCGATCCCGCAAAAGTAGACCGGCTTACACTCAACGGCCAGTCGGTTGCGCTCGACGAAAAAGGGACGTTTCAGCCGGTGGTGCAACTGACCGACCGGGGCGACTACCCCATTCTGCTGGAAGCGTATGATGCGGTGGGCAACATGAGCCGACTGGAATTTACGCTGACGCCCCAGATGGCCCAGCGGATTGCGGCTGCGAAGTCGGCGGTCGATAAACGGCTGGCTTTGGTGATCGGGAACGGCGGTTACACGGGCGTGCCAGCGCTGGGCAATCCGGTCAACGATGCCGACGCGATGGCCAGCTCGTTGACCAGCCTGGGATTCAGGGTGATCAAATGTACAAATGTCGACCGGATTGCCCTCATCAGTGCCATCAATACGTTTGGCGAGGTGCTGAGTAAGGAAAATTACACGGTTGGGATGGTCTATTATGCCGGTCATGGTGTTCAGCGCAACGGATTGAATTACCTGGTTCCGGTGGAGGTGACGAAGCAGAGTGATGTCGAATCGGAATGCGTTGGCTTGCAGCATATTCTGAATAAAATGGAAGTTGCCAACACCCGCGTCAACATTCTGGTGATGGATGCCTGCCGAAACGATCCGTTCGTCAAACCGGCCCAGCAACGGGATGCCGGCAATTCGGGCGGACCGGCGTCGATCAAAGCCCCCACCGGCACGCTCATTGCCTTTGCCACCGCGCCCGGCAGTACGGCCGCCGATGGAACGGGTAAAAACGGTACCTACACCGAAAGTTTACTGCAGCACATCCAGAAGCCCAATGTCTCGATCGAGTCCGTTTTCCGGCTGGTGCGCACGGATGTGATGCAGAAAACAAACAACGAACAGATTCCCTGGGAGTCGACTTCGCTGACGGGCGACGAGTTTTATTTCCGGCGTTGAAATTTAACGAGTTGGCCGCATGCGCAATCATTACGGGGCTGGCTTTTGTTTCTTGGTTGCCACAAATTTCCAAACTATTTCTTGGTTTCAAGTTGCATCATGTTGAATAAGAGCCTTCAGTCAGCCAATTAGTATATTTTCTGGAAATAGATGCGAGTGCTTCAGGAATCCAAGTAAGTTGGAAATCAAATTTTGTGTATATTGTACAAGTAAATATATGGAAAAGAATCTTGAGAAAAGTAGATAGAAGATCTCATGATACTTTAGTAAAGGTAGGTCAGTGATGGTCTTGCAATTTCATCTTAACTAAGATAATCAGCTATCCGCCTTTCCTTTAGGGAATCTTGTATTTGGCCGTTTCGCTACAATTCGATCAACAAAATAGTCTACAATCATTTTCAAAAATTATGGTCTGATAACAGTATTTTTTTTCATAAAAAATGAGTAGATTTTCAAAAAAAAGGATTTCAACTGCTGAACAATTAAGCGTTACAGATTCTTGTATGTGTTAAAATAGATAAAAATTTCATATAATATATTCATTTTTATTTATTTTCAATTAGAAAGTAGATAAAAAGTTTTCCATATAATACTTGAAAGCAAGGCGGTCAATTAAGACGGATGGTGTCCATAAGTAGGGTTTTTTTAAAAAAAAAATTGAACGTTTTTGTAAACTATCCAATTTTATCATTAAATTCGCTGGTAGATTAGAATGATAGAATTAAAAAGTACTTGGTTTTTACTTTTTAAAAACTAAAGAATAGCCATCTTTTTAGTTTTGTGAAAAAGAACATTTTTATTTTTAGATTAGAAGTAATCTGTTGATGCAAGTTATACATTAAATTAGTGAAATTATTTAAAGCTTGCTAGTTAAAAATACTTAAGTATGATTCTTGGAATGCCAGTTCCTAAGTTCAACATTGTAAATTCAAAAATTTAAAATATCGGGTTTTTAACGCACATTAAAGAAGTTTAAAGGACTTTGTATCAGTCGTATTCCATTTTTTTTCTACGTCCAATTATTATAATGGGACTGAACGGGCGAAGCCTTGGAAATTAACGAATTTTATGACCTGCATCCCATCTTAAATGTAACTTTCTGAAAATTAACACTAAATGGGTATAGGTATTCTAAACACAATTAAAGAAATAGAAAAAGTCATTCTCATTGGATGTTTCCTTGTCTTTCAATTATCATCCTGCAAAAGTGTTAAACCGCCCCCGCCCCAATTCGAGTATTTTCAGAGTAAAGATTTAACCTTCCCGGCTTCTATCGAAACCGCTGTTCCCCAGATATCTAAAATCCAGAAAGGGGATATTCTCGGCATTATCGTGAGTAGCTTAAATAAGGAATCCAATGAGATACTCAACTTCTACAATGTAAGCTCATTGCCACTTGCCACCTTTTCGCCGGGCGCTGCGGGAGCCGGCAATCAGCCGCTGGGTTATCCCGTAGATTCGTTGGGAAATGTGTCCATGCCGCTCATTGGCAAGCAAAAGCTGGAAGGGTTGACCTTGCAACAGGCTGAGGAAAGAATCAGGCTTGAAGTTGAAAAAACGCTCAAGGATCCGGCGGTCAACATTCGGTTTATGAATCACAAATTTACGGTTCTGGGTGAAGTAGGGAACGTCGGTACATTTAATTTACTGAATGATCAGACCACCCTGATTGAAGCCATAACAGCAGCCGGGGATTTGACGGTATATGGAAAAAGAGATAGCATTACCGTTATCCGGTCGGTGAAAGGGAAACGGGAAATCGGGAAAGTAAGCCTGCGCAACCGCGAAGTTTTCACCTCTCCGTATTTCTACGTCAAGCATGATGACATTATTTATGTGGAGCCTACGAAGGATAAGACGCTTCCACCCCAACCGCAACCAACCAGTTTATTTGTTCAGCGAGCACCCATTTATTTGAGTTTATTTACGACATTTCTATCGGTATTTTATTTGATATCGCGATTTTGAGACCATCGCACAAGGTAATCTTTCAGGAACGGTTACATTGTCTACCTGCGTTCGGTTATTGAAAATTTGACTATGAGCAGCGCTGAACAGATTTTTGAAGAAGATGATGATACTGATATTCTTGGTTACGTCTTTAAATATCTGCGTTACTGGTATTGGATTGTTTTGGCTCTGGGCTTAAGTTTTACCTTTGCTTATGTATACCTGAAACAATACACGCCGATTTATCAGGTAAATGCCACACTTTTGATCAAGGACGAGAAAAAAATGAACGCCGAAGTGCTCGAAAAACTGGACATGGGCGGTCGGAGTAAACTCGTAGAGAATGAAATCGAAGTGTTGAAATCAAGGGCATTGATTAGACGAGTCGTAGACGACCTAAATCTGATTGTAACCTATTGGAAAGAAGCAAAAGCACGGGATAATGAATTGTATACGGATAGCCCAATTGTGTTGAATACGACAGAATTAACGGCTTTTGCCTACGGCAATCCTCTATACATTAAAGTAGAGTCCGGCAATAAATACCAACTGCTGGACAACGAGCAGAATAAAATAGGAACGTTTGAATATAATCAGTTGGTAAAATCCAAATACGGTAAATTTCGGGTATCTGATCGGGACAGTCTCAACACCGTATATACTACACCGATAAAGGTTGTTTTTCAGGATCGCGACGGGTTGGTAAACGGTTTAATCAGTGGATTGCAGATCGCACTTCTCAACCCCAAGAGCACACTCATTTCTCTGGGCCTCGAAACTGCGGTGCCGGGTAAAGGCAAAGATATCCTGATGAAATTACTGGACGAATATGCCTTTACGTCCTTAGAAGATAAAAACCGGGAAGCTACCAATACGCTTCGTTTTATTGAAGAACGGCTGAAGCTGGTTACGGCAGAATTGGGTGGGGTTGAACAAAATGTAGAACAATTTAGAAAAACGAAGGGTGTCGGCGATTTAAGCTCGGAAGCAAATTTGTTTTTGGGAAAAGTCGAAGAAAATGATTCAAAACTGAATGAACTCGATATTCAGTTAAAAGTTCTGGATGGGATCGACGAGTATTTGAATAGCTCCCAGGTAGGTATTGTGGCACCGGCTACGATGATGGGGGTTAGTGATCCAGTCCTGACTTCTTATATTGCGCAATTATCACAATTGGAAATAGATCGGAGTAAACTGGCCCAAACCGTTCAGCCTGGCAACCCCTACCTGGAAACTATTAATAGCCAGATGCGGAATGTGAAACAAGCGATTCGTGAAAATCTAAATAACCAACGGGCTAGTTTAAATGTGACGAAACGCAGTTTAATTGAATTAAATAACCGGTTTGAAGGTGCAATTTCAACCATTCCACGGAAAGAACGAGAATTTGTAGGTATTAAAAGACAGGCAAATATCAAAGAAGATTTATACTTATTGTTGTTAAGAACGCGCGAAGAAACGGCTTTATCATATGCGTCTACGGTTACTGACAGCCGACTGGTCGATGCTCCCTTTGCAACAGGTGAAGCCATCAGGCCCGTTAAAAATAATATTTACTTAATTGCTTTTTTATTAGGTCTCTCGATACCGATTGGGCTTATTGCCATCAAAGAAATGCTGACCAATACGGTTCAGTCCAAAAAAGAAATTGAAAAGAGAACCGGCTTGGAAGTTTTTGGCGAAGTAGGCATTAAACCAAAAGAAGAAAAAGGAGAAATCATTGATATAAAAAGCCGTAGTTTTGTTAGTGAACAGATTCGGATGCTTCGTTCTAACATGCAATATCTATTTTTAGATACCAAGGAGGGCGTCGGGAATACGATTCTGATAACATCATCTACAAGCGGAGAAGGGAAGAGTTTCATCGCACTTAACTTCGCGGCTTCTTTGGCTTTTCTGGACAAAAAAGTAGTTATTATTGGTCTGGATTTGCGGAAACCCAAAATACAAGAATATCTACATATTAGTAACAAGGTGGGTATGTCGAATTACCTGATCGGGAAAGCCGAGATTGAAGAGGTAATTCATAGTACCTTAATTGAAAACGTTTATTTGATCCCTAGTGGACCCATACCTCCTAATCCCTCCGAGTTGATAGCCAATGGCCGGATTATAAAACTGATCGAAATTCTGAGACAATCTTTTGACTATATTTTAATCGATACTCCCCCAGTTGGTCTAGTAACTGATGCTACGCTCCTGTCAGCTTATACGGACGTTTGTTTTTATTTAGTACGTCATGAGAAAACACCCAAGCTCTATCTGAATACGATAAATGACCTGAATAAGAAGAAAGTATTTAAATCCCTCAATGTGATTTTTAATGCAGTCAATTACAAAAACTCCTCTGATTATGGCTATGGATACGGATACGGGTATGGCTATGGCTATGGAAAAGGGGGATATTATGCTGAAAAAACAACCCAGAAAAGCTGGTTCAATCGATTTATAACGAAGGATTAATGTGATCCATAAGATCCATAACTATTGACACTAGTCGTCCTCCCTTAATGGGAATTCAGGGTGCCAAGTGGAAGTTTTAATATTACAAGTGCATTTCTGTTTACCTACAGTTTCCCTGTCCTACCTATAAAATGTTTTACAGTCTGTTTACCTTAAAGGGTGAGCGCTCACTAGAGTCGGATTTTCCGAAAGAGAAATTCGATCCAATAAATTCGATCTCATCCGGTAACGGATTTTTACAAAAGAAAATACCTGATTATTTATTGAATTTTGCCAATAAGCCTAACTGGACCTGTGTACAACTAGAAGAGATCATAAAAAATACATCTCATCGGAAAGTTGATAATTTGTACCTTGATGAGATCCTCTTAAAATCGGATAATCCTAATCTGATTTTCGAAAGAATTCGCCAATCCTTATCGCCCGATGGTTACTTCGCTTTTAGAATAGTCACGGCGGAAAATATTAAGTTCAAAATTCAGGAGCGGTTTTCTTCCAGCATATTCAATATTTATTACCCATTTCACTTTTTATCCAGAAGGGTTCTGCCTAAGCTCAAAGGATGTCGAAAAATTTGCCGGTTACTGACAATACCTATCGACGTTTCTAAAGCCGAGATAATGGGTAGGCTTATTTATAAAGGTTTCAATATCATCGATTTGGTAGAGACCGACTACGAAACGGTCATTATTACGCAGCCTAGTAGCGTTTCTAATCCCAGTATTTCAAATCCTGAACCCAATGAAGGGTTTCTTTTTAAGATGAAACGTCTGGGTGAAAACGGGAAAGGAATCACCGTTTATAAATTTCGTTCAATGCATCCCTACGCTGAATACGTACAGGACTATTTACACCGAAAAAATGGGCTGGAAGCGGGGGGGAAATTCAAAAACGATTTCAGGGTCAGTACGGGCGGGCGAGTACTCCGCAAATACTGGATCGACGAATTGCCAATGCTATATAATTTGTTAAAAGGCGATATTAAATTAATTGGTGTCCGCCCCATTAGTGAGCATTATTTTAGCTTGTATCCCGAACACGCCCAAGTCATCAGGAAAAAATATAAACCCGGTTTATTACCGCCTTTTTACGCCGATATGCCGGTTACTTTCACGGAGATCGTTCAGTCGGAAGTAAATTATTTGCAGGCGTATGCAAAAGCCCCATTTCAGACGGATCTGCTATATCTCAGGCGGATACTGACCAACATTATTGTTAAAAAAGTACGTAGCAAATAGCTTTTTTAACCGGAATACCTGACGCCTTCGCCATGCAAACCGACGATCTGGGGACTATTCAAATGGTTGATTTACGAAATCAATACCTGAAAAGTAAAGCTGCGATCGATACTGCAATTCAGGATTGTATCGATTCAACTGCTTTCATCAAAGGACCCCAGGTAGCATCGTTTGAACAACAACTGGCCAAGAATCTGAACATCCCGTATGTGGTTTCCTGCGCGAACGGAACCGATGCACTGCAACTGGCCATGATGGCGCTGGACTTAAAACCAAACGATGAAGTGATCGTGCCGGCGTTTACCTACGTGGCCACTGCCGAAGTAGTTGCCTTGCTCGGTCTAAAACCGGTCATCATTGATGTCGACCCGCGGACGTTTACCATCGATCAGAACCTGGTGGCTGAAGCAATTACCCCCAAGACCCGACTGGTGGTTCCGGTGCATTTATTTGGCCAGTGCGCTGATATGGAGGGGATTCTGCAATTGTGCAACGATCAGGATATTGCCGTTATCGAGGATGCTGCCCAGGCCATTGGAGCGACCTACACTTTTCGGGATGGACGCGTAAAAACCGCCGGTGCGCTGGGCGATTTGGGGACAACCTCGTTCTTCCCTTCCAAGAACCTGGGTTGCTTTGGTGACGGCGGGGCGGTTTTCACTAATTCCGAGCGATTAGCCGAGAAAGTAAAAATGATTGCCAACCATGGTCAGTCCCGGAAGTATTCTCATGAGACGATTGGGGTGAATTCCAGATTAGATTCTATTCAGGCAGCCATTTTAATCGAGAAACTAAAACAGTTGACGACGTATACACGTAACCGTCAGCGCGTGGCAGACTTATATGATGAAGTGTTGGAAACTTGCGATGCTATTGAAATTCCGTACCGGGCCAGCCAATCGACGCATGTTTTTCACCAGTATACGTTGAAAGTCCCGGCCGACCGCCGGGACGATTTGAAAGCCTACCTGAGTCAGAAAAAAATACCCAGTATGATCTATTATCCGATGCCACTGAACAACCAGAAGGCTTATCAGGGAATCGGAAGGGTAGTCGGTAATTTGAAAGTGACGCAGGATCTGTGTCAGCGGGTTATTTCGTTGCCGATGCATACGGAGTTGTCGGATGTGCAGGTGGCCTACATTGCTGAATCGGTGATCGACTATTTCGCTTAAACCGTGGAATCCGTTTTTATCCATCCGACCGCCGTTGTCGACGAAGGTTGTGAAATTGGCGAGGGGACTACCATCTGGCATTTCTCTCATATTATGCCCGGCTGCATCATCGGCAAAAGCTGTAATATCGGCCAAAACGTGGTGGTTTCACCAAAGGTGGTATTGGGCAATAACGTAAAAGTACAAAACAACGTGTCGATTTATACGGGCGTTACCTGCGCCGACGATGTGTTTCTGGGTCCTTCCATGGTGTTTACGAATGTCTCCAACCCGCGGAGTGCCATTAACCGACGTGCACAGTACGAAAAGACGCACGTTGGCAAAGGAGCCAGTATCGGGGCCAACGCGACGATTGTGTGCGGAAATGACATTGGTGAATATGCCTTTATTGGCGCCGGTGCCGTGGTCACCAAATCCGTACCGCCTTACGCCCTGGTCATTGGTAACCCGGCAAAACAGTTGGGCTGGATCAGTGAATACGGGCATCGACTGGTTTTCGATGCAGATGGGATCGCAACCTGTCCGGAAAGTGGGGTGTTTTATCAACTGAAAAATGGTGCCCTGTCGATTACCGAATGAAAAACGTGTATTTCTGTCTCCCATGAAACGATTTGCCCTGATTGGTGCTGCCGGATTTATCGCACCACGCCACTTCAAAGCCATCAAAGAAACCGGTCATGCCGTCGTCACCGCTTTCGATAAATTCGATTCCGTAGGCATCATCGACAGTTTCTTTCCCCAGGCTGATTTCTTCACGGAATTCGAGCGCTTCGATCGACATGTCGACAAATTACGGCGCGGAGGCAAGACACCCATCGACTACGTCAGTATTTGCAGCCCCAATTACCTCCATGACGCCCACATTCGGTTTGGGCTACGAAGCGGTGCCGATGTCATTTGCGAAAAACCGCTCGTGTTGAATCCATGGAACATCGGCGCCATCGCTGAAATGGAAAAAGAAACCGGAAAGAAAGTATATAATATTCTCCAACTCCGGCTACATCCCACCATTATTGCCTTAAAAAACCGGATGGATAAGGACACATCGGGTAAAATCTACGATCTTGATTTAGCGTATATTACCTGCCGGGGGAAATGGTACAACACCAGTTGGAAAGGGGATAAGAGTAAATCCGGGGGGATTGCCACCAATATTGGCGTTCATTTTTTTGATATGCTTACCTGGATCTTCGGGAAAGTAAAACAAAATACCGTACACGTCCACGAGGATAACAAAGCCGCCGGTTACCTGGAACTGGAACGCGCTCGCGTACGGTGGTTCTTGAGTACGGATGATGAATCACTCCCGGAAGCGATCAGACTTACGTCCAAACGGACCTACCGCTCGCTGCAAATCGAAGGGGAAGAAATCGAATTTAGCGACGGTTTTACGGATCTGCACACGAAGAGCTACGAACAAATTCTGGCGGGAAACGGATTTTCGCTCAGTGAGGCTTCGCCATCCATAGAAATTGTTCATTATATCCGGAATGCCAGCCTGAGCCCACTTAGCGGGGATTATCATCCGTTGGCCAATAACCGACAGAATAAGATTGCGGTATAGTTACCAAACAGCCAATGTATACAGACAGCAGCAGGCATTGCAATGATTGAAGTAGAAGACGAAGCGATCGTCGATCAGGAAAAAGAGACGTACGCCCACTCGATTACCCCGCAGAACAGCTTGTTCGACTTGCGGTTAGCCGAAATCTGGCGGTATCGCGACCTGCTGATGCTGTTTGTCCGCCGTGATTTTGTGGCGAAATACAAACAGACGATTCTGGGGCCAATCTGGTTTTTTATTCAACCCATTTTCCAGACGGCGGTTATGGCTATCGTCTTTGGCGGAATGGCCGGATTATCGACCGATGGGGCACCACCCATTTTGTTTTATCTGGCGGGCGTCACAGCCTGGAACTACTTTGCCAACTGTTTGCGAGCCACTTCAAACACCTTTACAGCGAATGCCGGCTTGTTCGGAAAAGTCTATTTTCCGCGAGCAGTTACGCCCTTATCAGTCGTCATCAGCAATCTGATTCAGTTCGGAATCGGGATGCTCTTGTTCCTGGTGATGTTCATCTTTTTTGCCTTTACAGGTTATGATTTGCACCCAAACAGCACACTACTCTTATTGCCGCTGCTGATCGTCATCATGGGCTTTATGGGGCTTGGGCTTGGGATGCTCGTTTCTGCCATGACCACCCGTTACCGCGATCTGCAATATTTAGTCGAGTTTGGGGTACAACTGTTAATGTATGCGACACCGGTTATTCTCCCATTGTCGGCGGTTCCGGAGAAATACAAGTTCATCATGTTGATCAATCCCATGACGGGCGTTATCGAGACTTTTAAATATGGATTTTTAGGCATAGGTACGTTTTCCTGGGGATTGCTTGGCTATTCAGCCGGATTTACAATCATCGTGTTTTTGGTTGGATTGATGATCTTCAACAGAACGGAGAAAAACTTTATGGATACGGTTTGAGCCGGTCGCTGAATTGAACGCATGAAACCGATCATAAAAGTTGAGAATCTGTCCAAGCAATACCGTCTTGGTACAATAGGTACCGGAACCATGCGGGAGGATGTTCAGCGATGGTGGCATCGCGTCAGGGGGAAGGAAGATCCTTACCAAAAAATTGGCGAAACCAACGACCGGAGTAGTAAAGGCAGTAGCGAATACGTTTGGGCACTTAAAGACATCAATTTCGAAGTAATGCCAGGTGAAGTTTTAGGTATTATTGGTAATAACGGAGCTGGTAAATCGACATTACTCAAAATCCTGTCTAAAGTAACGGGGCCAACCACCGGGCGAATAGACTTCAATGGACGAATCGGGAGTCTATTGGAGGTAGGCACTGGGTTTCACCCTGATTTGACAGGACGAGAAAATATCTTCTTGAATGGCGCCATTTTAGGAATGACCAAGCGAGAAATTAATTCAAAGCTTGATGAAATTATAAACTTCTCAGGATGCGAACGCTATATTGATACACCTGTAAAACGCTATTCAAGCGGAATGACTGTACGATTAGGATTTGCAGTTGCCGCCCATCTTAATCCTGAAATTCTAATTGTTGATGAAGTGTTGGCGGTAGGCGATATAGAGTTTCAAAAGAAAGCAATCAGAAAGATGCAGGATGTAAGTCGTAACCAAGGAAGGACTGTATTATTTGTGAGTCACAATATGGCGGCTTTGAGGAATTTATGCACAAGCGGATTAACAATAAGAAATGGAAAAATAGAAGGGATTAAGAAAGGAATAAATGAAGTTGTAGATGAATATATGAATTACTCTACAAATAAACCCTTAAATATTCCAATAGTAGAGAGGCAAGATAGAGCTGGTACAAGAGAATTGAAATTTGTAGGATTAAAGATTTGTAATACACATAATGGATCAGATATATATGTCGGTACGCCTATAATTTTTGAAATACATTATATATCGATGCATAATAGCTTTGTTGGAAATTTTCTTATAAGTATTAATTCTGATAGACAAGAATGTCTAACATTTTTGGAATCTGAAATTATTGAAGGGTTTACCACAAAATTTGAAAAGGAGGCAAAAATTAGAGTGTCTTTAACAGGAGATATCTCTTTACCACCAGGTACATATTATTTGAATATTGCTGCCTATGTGAACGGTGAAATTGCAGATCATGTGCAACATGCATTAATATTTAATGTGAGTGAGGGCCAGTTTTTCTTATTTGGTAGATTACCAAGAGGAAAGGGCGCTTTCCTTACAAAACAACAGTGGAAAATAAATTAAATATATGGAAGCCGTAAATTATTCTACTAAATCAATGGTTGATGATTTTGGTCGTGTTTTCTTTTTTAAAAACAAAGTTTACAGAGCTATAAATCCAAAAAGAGAAAAATATTGTATTGATTTACTTAAGTCTGATTTATTTACTGTATTAACAGAAAAAGGATTAATACCTAAAACAAAAATTTCAAACTTTGAATTAGATGATTTTAATCTTATACTTGAACATGAAAAATTAAGAGAAATACCTCAACATGAATGGTCTTTCGAGATATTTAAAGCTGCTGCAATATTAGTATTAGATATCAATGATATATGTAATAAGCATGGATATGAATTAAAAGATGCACATACTTTTAATATACTATTTAGGGGACTTGAGCCTGTTTATGTTGATATTGGTAGTATTACGCAAATACAAGATGGCAATTGGGTTGCGTTAGATGAGTTTATTGGAGTATTTTATCTTCCAATACAATTTTATTTACAAAATGAATTTTATATTTTCAGGAAGCTTGTTGAAAGTAATTTTTATAGATTACAAACTGCACCATTCCAAACATATTATTCTTCTAGTTTATGTAAATTAATCAAAAAAAAACCATACAAATATAATTTAAGGATTGGCAGTGTAGTATTTAAAAATGTGTCTATAAATTTGCATACATTAGGAATTATATGTAGGGCAATAAATAAGATCGAGAATATAATCTTTGGTGGAAAATTAAAACTAGTCAAATTGTCTTGTGAATTACACTCAAAAGAATGGATAAAAAACACAATATTAAACTCAACCATAAAATGTAAAAATACTGAGTGGTCAGGTTATCACGAACAAAACTATGGTCTTAAAGAAAATACAGTTATTCCATCAAGGTTTGAGCAAATTATTAATTTAATAAACGATTTGTGTAGTAAAGATGAGATTGATTCAATTATTGATATAGCTGGTAATGAAGGTATTATGTCGAAATTAATTTATTTAAAAACATCAATTAAAAATATTGTCTTAATTGATTATGACGCACTTGCAATAGATAGTGCGTATAGTAATTTTAAAGAATTAAATACTGAAGGAAGAGTATCAATCGCATTGTTGAATTTTATATTCACTCTGAATATAGAAGATACCGCTAAAAGATATAGGTCAGATATAGTTCTGGCTTTAGCTGTGACTCATCATCTAATATTGACACAGGAGTATTCAATAGAAGTAATATTTGAGCGACTCAAGATGTTCTCGAATAAATACGTAGTCGTCGAATTTATGCCATTAGGCCTTTGGTCTATTCATACTAAGCAAGGGCCCAAACCTCCGCAATGGTATAATTTAGAATGGTTTAATGAAAAATTTCAACAATATTTTCAATTAATAGAAATGAGAAAAATTGAGGAAAATAGAATAGTATTTTTAGGATGTAAAAAGTAGATTTATTTGTATTTTTTATCGTATTATAAATATGTTAAAATATATTAAATTGAAAGTATACTTATTATGTAAATTTATACTGACTAAGTTGTTACCTGAGACGAATGTTCTATTTCAAAAAAAATTGAATATATTTTTGGATGAAAACGTATATTTTGATCAATTAAGAGTAAGTTTTACTAGTTCAAAATTAGGAGATAATGTAAAATTATATAAACCCTATAAAATTGATAATGCTGTAATAGGATCATATTCATATATAGCGGAAAATTCAATTATTTCAGAAACTATTATTGGAAAATTCTGTTCTATCGGTCCTAATTTAGTTTGTGGTTGGGGTATTCACCCTATAAGTGGAATCAGTACAGCACCAATGTTTTATTCAACATGCAAACAGAATGGTATAACGCTATCATTGTTTGATAAGATAATTGAACGCAAGAGGATAAGCATTGGGAATGATGTATTTATTGGTGCTAATGTTACAATTTTAGATGGAGTTACTATAGGTGATGGCGCAATTATAGGAGCTGGAGCTGTTGTATCAAAAGATATACCCCCATATGCTATTGCTGTAGGGGTACCAATCCAAGTACTTAAGTTTAGGTTTGAAAATGATACAATTGAAAAACTGATGCAAATAAAATGGTGGGATTCTGATGAGGGTGTTTTAAAAGATTTGGAGGCAATGTTTTTCAAAATAAATGATTTTGTTGATAAATATGCTAAAGGCTAATATAATAAATTATTTCGATTGAATGATAATTTGCAAATGAAATGACGTTGTTTATCTTCTAATAGAACTGATTTATCTAAAGTTATCGATTTATTAGTTTTTGATCGATCTTTTCGTGTAAATGTTGTAAAAAGAAAAATAAAGTATTTTTAATTTACGAAGCTTGCAATAGAAAAATCGGACATAATCAAAGTGCAACACTAATTAGTATACGAGAATTTAACTAATTCTTTAATTTTATAATAAATATTTATTTTGAAACCTTTTTTTAGCGTAATAATTCCAACTAATAATAGTGCTGAAGTTATTTCTTTTTGTTTGGAAAGTGTATTGAATCAAAACTTTGAAAATTTTGAAATTTTGATTATGGATGCTGTTTCATCTGATAATACTTTGTCGATTGCTCAAAGTTATTATGATAATCGAATTAGAATATTTTCAGAACATGATGAGGGTATCTACGATGCCATGAACAAAGGTATTGTTCGTTCGAAAGGAGAATGGCTGTATTTTTTAGGAAGTGACGATTTATTATATAAAGAAAATATTTTAAAATACATATATGATTTAATAAGTTTATATAATAAATTAGATGTACTATATGGAAATGTTTTAATGTTGCCGTCAAATACTATTTATGATGGAGAGTTTACTTTTGAAAAGATGCAGACAGTAACAATTTGTCATCAAGCGATTTTTTATAAAAGAAGCATTTTTGATGATTTTGGTTTATATAACATTAAATATAAAGTTTTTGCGGATCATGATATTAATCTTAATTGGCTATTTAGCGATAAACATAAAAACTTATTTATTAATGTGATTATTGCTGCATACTCAGAATCTGGTTTTAGCTCATATTATAAGGATGTAGAATTTGAGGCTGACTTTGATCAAAAACTTTTTAGGTTAGCTTTGGGAAAATACTCATTTGTTAAGTTAAAAGAATTAGCTTTAAGGATTTCATTTTTAAAAAAGGAAAAAAAAGAGATTTGTTATTCAATTATTTATCTTTCGATTTATTATGTTTTTAGATTATTAGACTTGGTTAAAAGAAGAATTTTAAGGAAATAGGATTGTTATGGCTAAAACTCCCTTGGTAAGCATCTGCTCAACAACATATAATTTGGAAAAATATATATCAGAAGCTATTGATAATTGGTTAATGCAAAGAACAAACTTTGAATTTGAAATTATAATATGTGATGATTGTAGTGTAGATAATACTGTTGCAATAGTTGAATCTTATATCCAAAGATGGCCGGATAAAATTACGTTATTTAAGACTGAACAAAATTTGGGAATGATGTCTAATTATATTCGGTCTATAGTGGCTGCTCAAGGTAAATATATTGCAATTTGTGATGGCGATGATTATTGGATAGATGAAAATAAGCTTCAGATGCAAGTGGATTTTTTAGAATCAAATACTGATTTTGTGGCGAGTTTGACAAACTCTATTGTTTTAAATGATGAAACAAAGGAAACCAAAATTGCTAAAACATTAGTTTGGGATGAGGCAGATAGCTTAGATTTACTTTTCCATGATGATTTTAATAAGGATAACATTGACTTATCTGCTGGTCATGTTTCTACTTATTTATTTAGAAACCATTTAATAGAGAAATATCCTGATTGGTTCTATGATGATGATGTTATAACAGATTTTCCACTTTATTTGATTAATTCGAAATATGGAAAAACAAAGTTTTTTAATACAAGCACAAGCGTCTATAGAAATAGAATAGGTAGTCATTCATTCACTTGGTATGGTTATCTGAAAATTCAAAGAAGTAGAATTAAAATGTATAAGTGCATTAATGAATATCTTGAGTACAGGTATGAAAAAAGAATAAAAGAAATTATTGCTAAGCATTACTTAAATATCTTTAAATACAGTTTAAAGAATAGTCAGACGGAAGATGCATTTTTTGCATTTATGGATGTGTTTAAAAATAATCCTAAAGAAATATTATGCTACTTTTTTACTGGAATTAAGAATAGATTAAGATGAAATTGATTGAATAAATAGAATTGTTATTGTAGAGGCTTAGGTTCTCGCTTAGGCGAAATCATTCTATTAATATTCAGCCAACGGTTGAATTGGATAGGTAATCTATTTCCTAGTATTTATTTAGTAAAAGTTGATAAACATTATTTGCTTTAGAAAGAAGTTTCGGTCTCCTACTAACATTGAAAATCTGAGTTTTAGCTACTATAATTAAATGAAAATAATAATTATTGGTGGTGGCTTAGTCTCTGAAATGTTTCATATTCCTGCTGCTTTAAAACTATTTGGAATTGAAAATGTTATTGTCGCTGAATCCTCCGACACTCAGAGGAAAAAGCTTGTTTTCTTGTTTCCCGGTATTATTGTGATTGAGGGAATCAATCAGCGACCAAAGGATATTAACTTTGCTATTATCGCTACACCTCCTCATACACATATTGAGTTGATGCGATCTTTAGTAGAGAATTCTATTCCATTTCTCTGCGAAAAACCAATAGCTTTTAGCGCTAGTTCAGTTTCCCAAACTATTGTACGTTGCTCGGAGCTTAGAATTACTGCTGGCGTATGTCATACTTATCGGTTCCTACCTAACCGCCAGGAAATTAAAAGACTTATTAACAATGGTTTTTTTGGCAATGCACCTGAAATAGAAATTCTTGAAGGCGATCCTACAACTTGGTCGTCAGTGACGGGCTATAATTTCCGCAGAGAAATTACATCTGGGGGAGTAATGCTTGATGGAGGCATTCATTCGCTTGATTTCATCTTGTGGTGTCTTGGGCTACCTGCTAATATTACTTATCAGGATGATTCGCTTGATGGGCTGGAAAGTAATGCCCGGCTATATCTTTCATTTCCTTCTTCTGCAAAGGCTTTCTTTCGTATAAGTCGCACTTGCTATCTACCCAATACTATCACGGTGATGGGTAATAGCCATAAGGCCCAATTCGGAATTTTTGATTTTGCCAACTTCGTTCTTGACGGGCAAATCATATCGGTTAGCGAACGTTACCCTGATGAGGCCTCTAATTGGAATGATATTGCCACAGTTCAATTATCCGACTTCATTGAAGCTGTTCGGCAAAATCGTGACCCTCGCTGCTCACTAACTGAAGCAATAAATAGTGTTCAAGTCATAGAAGAATGCTATCGTAAGAAAAGAAGTAATCCTTTACCTGCCCTACTTCCTTTGCCAGGATTGACTTTTTAATTTGATTAATGAAAAGATACCAAGGGATAAAGGTATTAGTTACAGGTGGTACTGGGTTTATAGGTAGTCGTCTGGTAGAACGTCTTGCTTTCGAGGAAGGGGCTGAAGTCCATGTATTAGTGAATAATTGGGCAAAAGCAACTTGGGTAAGCCGCTTTCCTGTTACACTAATCAAAGGTTCCATAAACTCTGTCAGCGATTTGATTGCTGCTATGTACGGATGCTCAATTGTTTTTCATTGCGTTGGTCTTGGCGGTTCGATGGCTGAAGCTATGAAGATAAACGTTGAGGGGACTAAGGCCGTACTGGAAGCCGCCCACCGGCAAGGTGTTGATCGCGTAGTGTATTTCAGTAGTGCTGTAGTGCATGGACCTGTTATTGTTGAGGGGATGAACGAAGATGCCCCCCAGAAGCAAACTGATGACGCTTACGCAGATTCCAAGATTGCAGCTGAAAAGATGTTTTGGGAGAAAACATCTGACTTTGGTATTCAGGGTGTCATTTTGCGTCCAACGTATGTTTGGGGGCCAAATTCCCAATATTATACCATTGATTTTATTCGACAAATGCAGGCAAAGAATTTTGTATTGGTCGACGAAGGAAAAGGGAATTGCAATGCAGTTCATGTAGATAATGTCGTCGATGTGGCTATTTTGGCTGGGCAGCATCCAAAAGCTATAAACAAAAGTTTTCTGATCACTGATGGAGAGGATCTAACTTGGAGGCAGTTTTATGAGTATTATGCTAATATGGTTGAGTTCCCACTTGGTAAGGCTATATCTGTGAACTCAAAACACAATGTATGGAGTAAGTCGGCCTATGCGTTGAAGTATTTCTTAGCACAAACCCGTGACATACTCACCACTATCTCTAATAAGCTTGAGCCTCATGCCAGGCAGCCAACTCGACTCATCATAAAGGCACCACGTAAACTGGTGAAAATGGCCCTTAAATCTATAGAACGTCGGTATCCTGAAATAACAGATTGGGATCTAAAAGCTTATAGTTCCACTGGACGCATAGATCTTTCACGTCTGAAAAATCTACTAAATTACACGCCACGAAAGTCTGTAAAGCAGGGTATGTCTGAATGTGAAATCTGGTTGCGAGACCAGAATTATATTGCTGATTCTGATCGATGATTGTATCTGTTATCATCCCTACGCTGAATCGAAGTTGTCAGCTTCAACGAACACTTTACTCGCTAAGTCAGCTTCCTGAAGATCGTACTTTGTTTGAAATTATAGTAATTGATAATGGGTCAACCAACGAAACAGAACGCGTAGTAAAAACCTTTATAGAAGAAAATAATCGACTCGATGTCCGATACTTTTACGATCCAGTTCCCGGTTTACTGACTGGTAGGCATAGGGGAGCTCAAGAGGCTCGAGGAGAAACATTTACCTTTATTGACGATGATGTACAAGTCTGTCAAACTTGGCTTTCAGCCATTATCGAGGTTATGCGTTCACAGCCAGGTATAAGTCTACTGACTGGTCCTTGTCTTCCACTGTATGAGATTCCCCCACCCTACTGGGTATCAAATTTATGGCGTAGCAATGAAATGGGAAAATATTGCGGTTGGTTTAGCCTTCTCGATTTTGGGGGTGAGCCCCGAATAATCGACCCAGATTTTGTTTGGGGGCTAAATTTTACAATTCGTCGAGATGCATTTTTCAAACTAGGTGGATTTCATCCTGACAGTATGCCGGATGACTTACAAATATTTCAAGGAGATGGAGAAACTGGATTAACCCGCAAAGCAAAAGAGCAAGGAATTTTAGCCTTTTATCATCCTAGGGTAAAACTGCTACACGAAGTTCCACAGACTAGACTCACTCCTGAATACATTAAAAAGCGTGCCTTTTTTCAAGGTGTTTGTAATTCCTTTTCTAAAGAGAGAGAGGAAAAATACAAGTATAAGTTACCTAGCCTAAACAGTAAAATAAGAAAACCGAGTCTTATTTCAAGCTTTAAGAGAAACTGTAGAGAATTGTATAGAAAAATCAATTTCAGTTTTAATAGGCCAGAACCTGATCTAATATCTGAACTTAATGCTGAAGAGATGAAGGGTTATGAGTTTCACAAAAAAGCGTTTGATACCCGACCAGAGGTAAGAGATTGGGTACTTCAGGAGAATTATCTGAACTATGAACTTCCTACTATTTATGATTGAACGCATTTTACATGGTGAATCAGAACTTGCCATTATTATCCGGAGTACCTTCAAGCGGGAAGGAATTGAATTTTTCACTAATGATAAATTCTCTCAACAGCTTGGTTATATGAATCGGTGCAAGGGCTATGTGATTCCTCCGCACCGGCATAATATCATTCCCAGGGAGGTGATACTAACCCAGGAAGTTCTTTTCATCAAATCCGGTATGGTACGTGTAGATTTTTATGATGACGCTCAAACGTATGTAGAAAGCCGGATACTCGAAGACGGAGATATCATTTTACTGGCCGCTGGAGGGCATGGATTTGAAATGATGGAGGCAAGTGAGATCATAGAGGTGAAGCAGGGGCCTTATGTAGGAGAACGGGATAAAGTCAGATTTGATCCAGTTGAATTTCAGAATGTTATGGTTAGATAGGCTAATTTCGAAATATCAAAAATCATCTATATGATAAAAAAAATACTCGTCAAACTTGGCCAGGTAATGTTTCCGGGAGGGAGTAATAGAATAGATCATGAATTACTAGCCAAAACCAACCCGTCGCTAAAAGCCCTTCAAGTTAGTCTTTATAATAAATGGCGTACGGACTATGAAGCGGGTCATCCCTTGCCGAAGCTCGAGCATACCGGAATGCGAATTTTTTCACAATTAGAAGAAGATGGCCTTTTGCTATATATATTCTCAATTCTTGGAATGGGCAACAGACGTTTCGTTGATTTGGGAGCGGCTGATGGTATCAATAGTAATTGTGCTAACCTGGCTCTCAATTGGGGTTGGGAAGGACTATTCGTTGATGGCGATGGTGAACAAATTGACCGAGGTAAAAGCTTCTATGCCAAACACCCCGATACTTGGTTGTATCCGCCTAAATTCTGCTGCGAGTTCATAAAGACTGAAAATGTAAATGACATACTTGAACGAAACAGTGTAACTGGAGAAATTGAGTTTCTCAATATAGACATTGATGGAAATGATTACTGGATTTGGGATGCCATTAAAGCTGTTGACCCCAAAGTAGTGATGGTCGAAACACATGTCGAATTCGGTAAGGAGCCTATTACTGTAGCCTATGATCCTGATTACGTCTACCCTCCTGCCCGGCATCCGCAGTATTTTGGGGCTGGTCCGACAGCCCTGGAGAAACTCGCTCGCAAAAAAGGATATAGACTAGTTGGCTCAAATCTTTATGGGTTCAATACAATTTATATAAAAGAAGGACTGGCTGAAGACGTCTTTCCGACTGTAACCGTAGATTCAATCCTCAAACACCCACGGAACAAGGAACGTCATCAGCTTTTCGAACCTATCAAAGACTGGGATTACATTCGGGTATAAATACTCTTCAAGAATTTATTATTTATGAGTTCAATGACCAATGTCAATTTCAACACGTATAGCAAATACTATGATCTTCTTTACAAGGATAAAGATTATCGGAAAGAAGCTAATTATGTTATTGGATTGCTCCATAAATTTCAACATACAGCTTCTTCGATTTTGGAGTTGGGTTCTGGCAGTGGGGCACACGCTGAATACTTTTGTTCGGCAGGCTATGTAGTAGTCGGCATAGAGAGAAGCCAGGAAATGATTGAAGTATCGCGTCAAAAGAAAATGGCCAACTTCAAAGTAATACGGGCTGATATAACTGACTTTGCTCTTGAGCGTTCATTCGATGTTTCAGTCTCACTATTTCATGTCCTAAGTTACTTAACAGATAATTCTTCTTTAATTCGCACTTTTCAATTAACGGCGTTACATCTTGTTGAAGGCGGTTTATTTATTTTCGATGTGTGGTACACGCCCGCTGTTTTAACACTGAAGCCTGAGACGCGTATCAAGAGGCTTGAGGATGACGACGTGCATATAACTAGAATAGCAGAGTCGACGATGCATGTCAACCGAAACGTTGTGGATGTGAATTACGAAGTTCATCTAAGGAACAAAGCCACGGATGAAACAAAAACCATCTTAGAAACACATCCCATGCGACATTTCTCGATCCCTGAAATTGAATTACTCGCGCTTCATACTGGTTTTGAGTTGTTGCGAGCTGAAGAATTTGTAACAGGACTTCCTCTTTCAATCAGCACTTGGGGGGCATGCTTCGTACTAAGAAAAAAATCAGCCTGATGATCCCAGTTAATACGCCATTGTTGTCAGGCAACGAAGAAAAATATCTTCGAGAATGTATTAAAACTGGATGGATATCCTCTGAAGGGCCTTTTGTAAGTAAGTTTGAAACTGAGTTTGCAAGTTATATTGGAATGCGACATGGAATTGCAGTCGCTAACGGTTCAGGTGCTCTTGACATTGCTATTCAAGCACTTGATATTGGTGTTGGGGATGAAGTGATTATGCCAACCTTTACTATAGTCTCTCCAGCTTTTTCTGTCGTTCGAGCCGGTGCCACTCCAGTGTTAATAGATAGTGATCCATTCACATGGAATATAGATGTCCATCAAATTGAGGAAAAAATCACATACAAGACTAAAGCCATAGTTGTGGTACATATATATGGATTGCCAGTTGATATGGACCCAGTTATAGCTCTATGTGAAAAATACAATCTTTTTCTTATCGAAGACGGAGCGGAAATGCACGGCCAAGATTATAAGGGTCAGTCAATAGGTTCATTTGGACACTTGAGCACATTTAGCTTCTACCCAAACAAGATTATCACTACCGGTGAGGGTGGGATGATATTGTCGAATGACGATAAACTAGCGGAACGATGCAAAAAGCTAAGAAATCTGGCTTTCGAGCCTGATAAACCTCGTTTCGTACATTATGAAATGGGATGGAACTACCGCATGACTAATCTACAGGCTGCATTAGGACTTGCGCAATTAGAGAAAATTGATGAACATATTCGACGGAAACGAGAAATTGGACTACTGTACATGCAAGGGCTAACCATGCTTGAAAACTGTAGACTTCCTATTGAATCCACTTCTTATGCAGCAAATATCTATTGGGTATTTGGAATTGTAGCGAAAACCGAAACGCATAAAGAAAATTGGGTGGCCAATCTTAGTAAAAATGGTATAGGTACTAGACCATTTTTTTGGTGTATGCATGAACAACCTGTTTTTATGAAGATGGGCTTGTTTAAAAACGAAACGTATCCTGTAGCTGAACTATTGGCTCGAAATGGATTTTATATCCCTAGTGGTTTAGGCTTAACAAATGAAAATGTATACGCAGTCATTAATGCCTTATTATCACTTAATTGAGCTGAGTGTTGCATATGTTTTTAGTAACTGATACAATTTATAGGTAGTAATTTTTCAAATGCACCTACTCTTTATTTATCCTCACCCATATTATTTTACCAACCCTACGCTAGCTTATCTTCTTGGAGAGTTAAAAAAAAGGGAAGAAGTAACTGTGACTTTGTTAATACCAGAGCAGAAAGAGATATTGCCGTCAGAGTATAAAGGATTTTTTTATAAGAAATTTAACTTTAGCGTAACTTGGCCCAAGAAGTTCTGGAAATGGATTCCAATTTTAATAGAATATGCAAGCTTAATCATATACTGCCAAACTAATAAAATAAGTAAGATAATAGCTATTGATCCCGATGGTATAATTGTAGGTGGAAGGTTGAAAAAAAGTTTAAATAATATAGAACTTCATTATATGTCTTTTGAAATACTTTTCAACAGAGAATTAGTAGGGTTAAAATATTTTGGTGAAATAAAAAATAAAGAAATATACTATTCCAGGCTTGTAAATACACTAATTGTTCAAGATGAAGTACGAGCGAAATTGTTATTCTTAGAAAATAAAATAGAGAGCGATAGAGTTAATGTATTTTACATTCCTGTTGCGCCAATAATAAATCAGACATCAAAGTCTGTAACAACTGAATATCGTTCTAAACTAGGTATTGTAGAAGACGAAATAGTTTTATTACACAGTGGTAGCGTTGCAAAATGGAGTGGTGCAGAACTATTAATAAATGCCTTGAAAAAAGGATTACCAAATAAATATAAATTATTAATACACAGTAAACATAAACTGTCTGCTACTAATGAACTTCATGCAGAATTAATTAGACTACAGAAAGAAGGTTATCCGCTTATTCTGCACGATGATTCATTTCCTGATTATGATGACTATCTTAACTTTATGAAATGTGCAAACTATGGTTTGGCATTCTATATTTCTGATAAATCTTCACCATATACAGGCCGAAATATAGAGGAAATAGGATTGGCTTCCGGGAAATTTGCTTCCTATATAAGTCAGGGAATACCAACCATTGTAACATATGCAAAAATATACCAAGAACTCAATAACAAATATAATTTTGGTTTACTAATAAACAGTGTAGAAGAATTTTGTAAAGTACTAGATTCATCTCAAACGTTTGTTTTTAACAATAAAATGATATTTTCTCTATACAAAAATGAATTAGATCCTGAAAAATTTGGAAAACATTATTTGGATTACCTAATGAGACCGATCGAATTGATTACTGAAAAGCAGAAAAATGTGTGAAATATTTTTCGTATAGATTAGAATAAATATTATCTTTAAACTAAAGGTGAATTAGAATTGCTATTATAAATATATTATATTTTGGAAACATAATTAATTTTTTTAACTTTTGATGGCCTTATAATTTTATTTTTAATAAAGAAATGAAAACCTTACTCCGAAAAATAGTGCAAAAATATGGGTTTGATATCAAGCGAATACCGATAGATTCTATTGAAAAACAACATCTCAAACTACTGAATAAATATGAAATTAATTTAGTATTTGATATAGGTGCTAATGTAGGGCAGTTTGTACAAAAATTAAGGAAGAATGGATATAGAGGCCGCGTAGTTTCTTTTGAACCACTACCTGATGCTTTTCAGGAGTTGAAACGTAAAGCTGATCGAGACCCCGGCTGGACAGCGGTCCATATGGCGGTCGGTGATACTATTGGAGAAACCCAAATCAATGTAGCCAAAAACTCCTATAGTAGTTCAATTTTAGAGATGCTTCCATCACATTTGGATAGTGCTCCCCAATCGACCTATTCACATAAAATCAATGTTACACTCCAAACTGTTGATGCATTTATCGAACAGTATTTAATACAAAATAGTCAATTATATGTCAAAATAGATACACAAGGGTATGAAAAAAAGGTTTTTGACGGGTGCTTAAAATCACTAAATAAGATCAGCGGATTTCAAATGGAGTTGTCGCTAATTCATCTTTACCAAGGAGAGACTCTGATGCATGAAATGGTAGAAATTCTTCGAGAGCATGGATTTAAATTAATGATGTTAGATAATGGTCACCATCATCACGAAACCGGCGAATTATTACAGGTTGATGGTTTTTTCTTTCGGGCTTAGTGGTTTTTATTGTTCTGATATTATATGAATTGTTTTATTAATAATATTGGATTTTGAGACTTTCAATTATTACTATAAACTTAAATAATTTTCATGGTTTAGAGAAAACCATAAAGAGCGTGATTAATCAGACATCTGATGATTTTGAATATATTATAATTGACGGAGGATCAACAGATGGAAGTGTAAATATAATTAAGAAATATGAAAATAGGATAACTTATTGGTTAAGTGAGCCTGATCATGGAATTTACCACGCTATGAATAAAGGTATTCTACGAGCTAAAGGAGAATATTGCCAATTTTTAAATTCTGGAGATCTGTTAAAAAGTAATGATGTAACTCAAAAAATGCTTGTAAATTTATCAGATTGTGGCATACTATATGGGAATATGATTAAGAAATTATCGAATGGTAAGCAATATAGAGATAAAAATTTTGACGGCCAAAAGCCTACCATGTTAACCTTTTATAGAGGGACTATAAATCACTCATCAGCTTACATTAAGCGGAACTTATTCAATAAATATGGATTATATGATCAAAATCTTCAAATAGTTTCTGATTGGAAATTCTACTTAATTACTATAGGTATATACAATGAATCTGCCATTTATTGTAATATAGATGTTACTGTTTTTGATATGAATGGAATTAGTAATACTCATACTAAATTAGAAAAGCTAGAACGCAGGCGCGTATTAAAAGAATATATCCCAGCTAATATATTGATAGATTATGATAGGCACTCGTTTGATTTGGAACAAATTACTCGGATAAAAAAGAATAAATTTGCTGGATGGATTTTATGGTTTGTTGAAAGAGTATTGTTTAAATTTGAAAAATTGAAACTGAAAATTGATAGCAATTATTATGAATAAGACAGGCTATGTATAAATGAAATTTGTGTATATAAAAATCAAATATTGTCTTCGATTTTTATATGAATGTACTCTCTTTAAGATTTTTTCTGTATAAAATTATAATAAATTTTTATGTGCCATCAGGATTTATGATTAATCAATTTTATTTTGCTGGCTCATTTAAAATATCTTATAAAGGATTATATATTGTTATGAATAACAATAACAAAAGGGGATTTACATTAGAGAATAAATTGTTTTGGAATAGAGTTGATGATAATTTTTTTTGGGAGAAACAATCTATTAATTTGCGGATTCGGTTAGCAAGCAGTTCTGAAGTTATTATTGATATTGGCGCTAACACAGGAATTTATTCCTTATTAGCTAAAGCGGTAAATCCTAGAAGCCGAGTAATAGGTTTTGAACCAATTAAACGTATATTTAATTGGTATGTGGCAAATTCTAGCATTAATGGATTTGACATTGAGTGTTATCATTATGCTTTGTTAAATACAATCAATTCTAAAAAGATTTATATAGAAAATTCAAATAAAATGTGTGTAGTGCTTCATTAGATTTTGCTAAATAGCATTCGATAAAAAAATAATAAATTTTGATATTAATACAGTGACTATGAGTGATTTTGTTATTAAACATAATTTTGAAAATACACGTAGAAGGACATGAGATAGAAGTACTGCAAGGTATGGATCAATATTTGTTAAGTTATAAGCCAACATTACTGATTGAAATACTAACTGATAGTTTTGGTGCAAAAATCCAAGAAATTTTGAAGTATGCAGATTATTTATATTTTAATCTCAATAAAGATTTAATCCCTATTTTACAAAAAGAAATTATAGCTAGTCAATATCATAACTATTTAATTTGTTTGTTATCAGTTGCAAAAAAAAATTAAACCTGATTTGAAAACGTAGTGCATTTATATTTTACTACAATATGTTTTAGAATAAATTATACTTACTTAAGGGAATAGAATCTTGTTAAAAAGAAAAAAAATGCATAAAAATATCTTTTTTTCATACTCAATTGTAGGGTTGTTATGTATTTACTTTTGTATTGGTATTTTTCCATTTACATTATATGAAACTGATGCATTAGATATTATATCTGGATGTAAATGGATGATAAAAGAAGTGAAATTCGAAGAAAACTATTATACATATAATTTTCAGTCACAGCCAGGGATTTTCTTTTGGGTTATTGTAACTTACAAGTTACTGAATATAAATCTTATTGAGGCTTATTGTTTTGTTTCAGCACTATTCGGTTTCCTGTTTTTAATACTATCTAGTTATTTTGTTTCGCAATTATTGTACTTCTCGTTTGCGTACAGTCTATTATCACTATTGCTTTTTCAAGAAATTTTTAGTGCATGCTTTTATATGAATTCTGCCACAGGTGCTGCATTTTTTATGATGGCTGCATTTGTTCTTATTTTAAATAGGAATTCATTCTTTCGATGTATATTGGCAAGTATTCTTTTGGCGCTTTCAGCATGGACCCGCTTTGATGTAATAGTGGCCTTTCCTGTGATTTTTTTATTAATTAGAGCTAATAATTTTAAGGAAAGGGTTATATTGACTCTCTATATTTTTATTATATTTTTCCTTTTCGTTGGTTTATTATTTTACACTAGTAATGCGCGAAATATTCTTGAAGATATTTTTCATGGTGCTGGGTCATTGTCTTTTATGGAAAATCAGAAAACGGCTCAAAGTTTTTTTTCGTCTCAATTTGCTCGCTCCATTATAGGTTGTTTTTCTATATTGGTATTAACGCTAATTGTTTATGGTACTTATTTGATAATCCGCTGTAAGGAATGGAAATTACTCGGGCTTTATTTATTGCCTATACTATTTTTTATGTTAATTTTAGGGGCAAGAGTTGTCGCCGGTAAGCACATATTATACTACACTCCTTTTCTTGCCTTCCCGGTTATCTATGTATTCAAACATATTATTAAAACTGGATATGCTTATAATAAGAAGCTTCTTTTTATTATTTCAATGGCATTCTTTTTTCAATATATAATAGGTTTTCAATTTTTATTTTCATCTCACCCCTATAGTAATGATGGGTATGTATCTATTAAGCCATACCCTATATTCAGTACACTGCTAAGCTTTCGTTCTAATATTAAGGGATTAGATAGCTTAAAGATAGTAATTGGTGGTGGGACAAAATTGTCTACTTCTGACGAAATGTTATTGTCCTCTGGTATTCTTTTTTCTCCACTTATGTGGCATCAGTTAAAGCGTAATTCTGAAGCTGATTATAAAGCTATTGCAGATTATGTTACTACTTTTAATGATGATACATTGCATATTACTACTAGCCAAGGTGGAGTATATCCAGTTAAGAATATTTTATATTTGAGTGGATATACCATACTAAATCCTGAAAGTAAGTTGTATATCTGGGGCCTTGATCATCAATATGTTTGGAAGAAAAATAATAAGATTGTGATCGTTGATCAAGCCACTTATTCAAAAGAAAGTTACGAACAGTATATTTCTAAACTAACTTCATTTCGTTACAAGCGATATCTTCATATTGCATTTTGGGATTGGGAGCGGTGGTATTTGAACCGTCATGGAAAATTCTTTGGTAGGCTTCATCATGTAGGCTATTTATTCTTAAACCAATAATTGGGAATGTTTTCGGTTATTGTCCCTCTCTTTAACAAAGACCAATACATTGATAAATGCATTGGATCAGTTCTGGCTCAGACTTACTCCGCATTTGAGTTACTTATCATTAATGATGGTTCATTTGATAATAGTGTTTCCATAGTAAAGCAGTTTGAAGATTCCCGGATTATATTAATTAATCAAGTGAATCTGGGGGTTGCACTAGCTCGTAACCGCGGTGTTAAAGAAGCAAAATTTGAATATATTGCTTTTTTAGATGCAGATGATTGGTGGGAGCCTACTTTTCTGGCAGAGCTTTCAGAATTAGTTAATGACTATCCACAAGCTATTTTATATGGGAGCAATTATTACTATGTAAAATATGGCCAACATCAATTAGAAAAAAAAGGTCTGATAGAGGGCTTTGTTTCTGGATATATTGACTATATAAGTGTTTATGGAGCTACTTTTTGTGTGCCCATTAACTGCTCATTTGTTGTAGTCCGACGGAATGCATTTATGAAAGTTGGTGGGTTCCGTTCTGACTTACGATTTGGTGAAGATTTTGACCTATGGATCCGGCTAGCATTAAGTGGCAAAGTTGCTTACCTGAATAAACCTTTAGCATATTCTAATCAGGATGTTGAATTATCTAATCGTGCCGTTGGTGGATTTAGACTTTGTCATCCGTCTGGACATTATATTTTTCATCTTGCTTATCTCCGGCCTTTTGAAGAGAAATCGGTAGCCCTAAAACAACTTTTAGATGGGCTACGTGTTCGGTCCTTATTACCATATTATTTGACTGAGCAGTATTCCGTTGAAGTGCAGATCATTCTGTTACAAGTTGAATTTTCCGTCCAGCCAATTTTTTATCGAATCATATATCATGCACCGATTGGGCTTGTTAGGTTTTTTTTCAATGGAAAAAGATTAGGCTCTATTTTTAAGCAAGCGGTTTTGCACCTTATCCGATGAGTAAAGTGGCTTACTTATTGGGTGCGCTTGATCGAGGTGGCACAGAAACACTTTTGCTTGATACACTGATGCAATCCGCAAGTTTGGAATTAGATTGCTTCCTGATCCATCGTAAAAATGGAACTCTTTTGCCTCAATTTCAAGGGACAGGTATTTCTCTTTATTATTTACCCTTCAATATTTTTTTTGATTTTACTTATTTACTAAAACTTCGCAAGTTGTTCAAGAAGGAGGGTGTTCAGATAGTGCATGCACACTTGCCATTGGACGCTTTTCTAGCGTATTGGGCGTGTCTTGGACTAGATATTAAACTTATTCTGAGTTTTCACGGATATGATTTTGGCTATTCTAAGTTTGCCAGGAATATGGTGGGGTTTATCAGCAAGCGCACGAACGCGAATCTATTTGTTAGTTTTCATCTACTTGAGTATTATGTTTCCCAATATTGTCTGGAAAGATATCAGGATAAACAAAAGTTTATTTATAACGGAATTTCATTTAGTAAATTCTTAAATTTTCCACAAGTTTCGATCCGGCAGGAGTTGGGGTTATCCGCTGAAACATTACTGCTAGGTTGTATTGGAAATTTTGTAATTGGGCGTGACCAATTAACGGTTTGTAAGTTTTTGGCTGAGCTCAGTAATAAAGGTATTGATTACCATTTCGTTTTTGTCGGTGCTCGTAATGATAATGATCCTTCATTATTTGATGCCTGTGTTAAATTTTGTGAAGACAATAACTTATTACATTCTGTCCATTTTCTGGGGGGGCGTTCCGATATACCATCTATACTAAAGGAATTGGATGCTTTTGTGTATGCAAGTGATCATGATACCTTTGGAATAGCAGTGGTTGAAGCAATGGCAATGGGCGTTCCTGTTTTTGTTAATGACTGGAAAGTTATGCAGGAAATTACAGAGCAAGGTACTTTCGCGAATTTGTACAGAACCAAAGATGTGAATGATATGCTTGAAAAATTTCTCCCTTTTCTTAGTGATAGATTATCGTTTCGGCGTATTGCTGAGAAAAATGCTGTTCACGTTAGAAAGAAGTACTCCATTCAGAATCACATAAAAAACCTTAACACAATATACAAGAAGTTATTACTTGCTGATGACTGATACTTTAGTTCGGTATATTCCATCGTATTTTACAAAAAAAGGAATTTCGGCCTTTTCGGCTGTTATTGTTATAACGTCTGCTTTGTTTCTACACCGGATTTTATCATTTCAATCGTTTCTTTTTTGTGTCGTTGAAGCAGTATTGTTTTTCTATTTTTCTTCAAAATTGTCGCTAAACTGGTTAAATTTTTCAACTAAATTATTTTCTAAAAAACTATTCAGAACGGCATTTTTTATCCGACTCGTCTGGGTATTATTTAGCTATTTTTTTTACATCTGGATGACTGGAAAGCCTTTCGAGTTTGATGCTGCGGACGCTCCTGGTTATCATAATGAAGCTATTTGGTTAGTCGATTTATTGAAAGCTAATCAATTTGATGTCTATTTAAAATATATTGGCGTTCACTTTGATGATATGGGATATCCTTTTTATCTGGGAATTCTTTATTATGCAATTGGCGATGGTATTTTAATCCCACGGATTATAAAATCACTTTTAGGTGCTTTTACTTGTCTTTTAGTATATAAAATTGCTCGAAGTAGCTTTGGAGAAACAACCGGGCGTATAGCTGGTATTATGGCTATGCTTGTGCCGAATCTGATCTATTACTGTGGTCTTCATGTAAAAGAAACAGAGATGGTTTTTTTGGTTGTCTGCTTTGTTTATCTGGCGGATAAATTAATGAGATCGCGTACGATTTCGGTGAAGAACCTGATTTTGTTGGCATTTATGGGCGCTTCATTGTTCTTTTTTCGAACAGTTTTAGCAAGTTGTCTAATTGGTTCAGTAGCAGTCGCTACTTTCATTACTTCCAGGAAAATTTCTGCGTTGAGTAAACGGATTGGGCTAATCGTTCTATTAATTTCAGGTGCTTTTTTTATTTACCTTACCCCATTGGCAGACAGGATTGATGAGTATTTGAAGGCAAGTGACCAGAACCTTACCTCACAAATGGATAATTTTGCCACACGGGAGGGGGCAAATAAACTGGCACGTTATGGTTCACGTGGTATTTTTCTCCCTTTTATGCTAATGGCCCCCTTTCCTACACTTGTCAACATCCCCGATCAGCCTAATGCTATGATGTTGGGCGGGGCCTATTTTACGCGTAATGTGTACGCTTTCTTTGTGTTTGTTGGCCTGTTTACACTCTACAAGCGCAAACAGTTACGGGAACACATTCTCTTATTGTCGGTTATTTTCTCCTACATTTTTGTGCTGGCGTCCAGCGGTTTTGCTCTATCCGAGCGATTCCATCTCCCCCTCGTTCCGTTTCTGTTGATTCTGGCGGCTTACGGTATTTCACAGATGAATGCGAAAAACAAGAAATACTACGTTCCTTACCTAGTATTGATTTGCGTTATGGTCATTGGTTGGAACTGGTTTAAGCTGGCAGGGCGATCGTAAAGTACAATGCGGATATTGATCGTTTGCAGTGGCAATGCTGAAAACTTTGATCTCAAAAAGCATCAGGCCTTTATCTACGATCAGGTAGAAGCGGTTAGACAAATCGATCCGGCCATTGCTTTCGATTATTTCTTTGTTACGAAAAAAGGAATCTACGGTTATTTATCGTGCCTGAGCGATTTGATTAATCAACTTCGTGGAAACCGGTATCATTGCATTCACGCCCATGTGGCCTTGTCGGCACTGCTGTCTAATCTGCAACGACAGGTACCCGTAGTCGCTACGTTTCACGGATCAGATATTAATTTCCCTTCGCTGCGAGTGGTTTCACTAATCGTTGAATTACTGAGCCGCAAAACGATTTACATCAGTGCTCAACTGATCAGAAAGGCGATTTACGCTAATAAAGCGAAACGGGCGGTTATCCCCTGTGGCGTTGACTTTGATTTGTTCATTCCCCGTAACAAAGAGCAGAGTCGTCGGCAGTTGGGCCTTTCGGCATATAAAAAATACATTCTGTTTTCTTCCAGATCCGGTATTGCCGTTAAGAACTATCCACTGGCTAGGGCTGCCGTTGCTCTGCTTCAGGATAAAACCGTCGAGTTGATCGAATTGAAAAATTACACACGCGAAGAAGTTGCCTTGCTATTCACCGCAGTCGATGTAGCCCTGATGACTTCACATTCCGAAGGCTCACCGCAGTTTGTCAAAGAAGCCCTCGCCTGTAACTGCCCGGTTGTGTCGACCAACGTTGGGGATGTTCAGGTGGTCATGGGCAACATTGCAGGCTGTTCTATCACCTCGTACGACGCGACCGATGTAGCCGACAAAATTCGCAAAGCACTGGCTAATACGGAGCCGGTTTTGTCGAGAGATTCCATTCGTCAGTTTGATAACCGATTGATCGCCCAACAGATCCGGGAGGTCTATTGCCAAATCCAATGAACTTGCAAACCGGCATTGTCATCATCGATTACGGCATGGGCAATCTGCGTTCCGTACAAAAGAAGTTTGAATGTCTTCACCGCCAGGTTTGTATCTCGTCGGACATTCGGGTGATTGCCAAGGCGGATAAACTGGTTTTACCCGGCGTTGGTCATTTCGCCAACGGCGTCAGAAAACTGAAAGAGTCCGGTATTTGGGACGTGATGAACCACAAAGTTCTGGTAGAAAAGACGCCCATCCTCGGTATTTGTCTCGGTATGCAGTTAATGGCACGCCATAGTGAAGAAGGCGATGTCGAGGGGCTGGGATGGTTTGATGCTGAGGTTGTTCGGTTTAGAATGGAGAATGAACGGAGGTACAAAGTCCCGCATATGGGTTGGAATACCGCTCGGGTTACAAAAGAATCAACCATTTTTAACGACATTCCGGAAGATACGTTATTCTACTTTGTTCATTCGTACTATGTAGCCTGCAATGAGAAGCGGGATGTCCTGGCCATGACCAGGTATGAATGTTCATTTGCTTCTGCAATAGCAAAAGACAATATCTACGGAATGCAGTTTCATCCTGAAAAAAGCCATGATTGGGGAGCGGTGCTAATAGAAAATTTCATAGGAATTTAGAAACAAATCAAATTTGTTACAGGCTAAATGTTCCGACCGCGGGTAATACCTATTCTTCTTTTAAAACATAAAGGATTGGTTAAATCCGTACAGTTTAAAGATTATCGATATGTCGGTGATCCAATCAACGCCGTAAAAATATTCAATGACCTGAAAGCCGATGAGTTGGTTTTTTTAGATATTCTGGCTACTAAAGAGAAGCGGACGATCTCGCTGGATTTTGTCCGTCAGGTAGGAGATGAAGCTAACATGCCTTTTTCAGTTGGGGGCGGAATCCGCTCAATTAAAGACATCAAAGCCATTATCAATGCCGGAGCTGAGAAGGTTATTCTTAATTCCATCGCCGTAGAAAATCCTCAGTTTATTCAACAGGCAGCGGATGAATTTGGGAGTTCTACCATCGTGGTGTCCATCGATGTGAAGAAGAAATTTTGGGGTCAGACGCAGGTGTATATACGTAATGGTAGTAAAGCGACGCGTCTCAACCCCACTGAATGGGCAAAACTTGTGGAAGAAAAAGGAGCGGGTGAGATCATTATCAATTCAATCGAACAAGATGGGATGATGAAGGGGTATGATCTCAAGCTCATTAAAGAAGTGGCCGAAGCTGTTCAAATCCCGGTGGTTGCGGCTGGTGGTGCGGGAAGTCTATTCGATTTTAAACGGGCTGTTCGGGAATCTTACGCTTCGGCGGTCAGTGCAGGTTCGTTATTTGTTTTCCACGGTCCCCGAAAAGCGGTTTTGGTAAATTACCCCAAACAAGCGGAACTAGTCAATCTATTTGCTTAACGTATGAAAGTTTGCCGTAAAGGTGTGTGGGATGAAACCATTCCGGGAATTCAGTTCGATGAGAATGGCGTTTCGAATTTTTGCCGACTGCAGGAAAAAATGATGGCCGATTATCCGCGCGGAGAGAAAGGAGCGCAGGATTGGAATAAGTTGGTCGCAGAAATAAAAGCTTCTGGTGTAAATAAACGATATGATTGTCTGGTTGGTGTAAGTGGGGGCGTAGACAGTTCCTATTTATTGCATTTGACCCAGGAATATGGCTTGCGGCCTTTGGCAGTCAATCTGGACAATGGGTTTAATAGTGAAATTGCAGTTCAGAATATATATAAAATCACCACCCAGTTAAAGATTGATTTGGAAACGTATGTCATCGATTATGAAGAAATAAAAGATTTACTGAAATCGTATATGAAGGCATCGATGCCGTGGATCGATACACCTACTGATCTGGCTATCAAGGCAACAATGTACAAAATAGCCGGAAAGGAAGGCATTCAATTCATATTGCGGGGCAACGATTTTAGATCAGAAGGAAAGCAGCCCAAAGAATGGACGTATGCCGATGCCCGGCAACTACTGTACATTCACGATAAATACGGATCGGGAATTAAGCTCAAAACGTATCCATTGTTGACACTGCCGAAAATGATTTACACGGGCCTGATAAAAGGCGTAAGAGATATTCGTCCTTATTACTTTTTAGCCTATAACAAACAAGAGGCCAAAAAAAAGTTGATAGAAACTTACGATTGGCAAGATTACGGTGGACACCATCATGAGAATTTATTTACTAAATTTTCTATGGCGTATTGGTTACCCAAAAAATTTGCGATTGACAAACGAAAAATAAACCTGTCGGCGCAGGTAATCAGCCAAGCCATTACGCGGGAAGAAGCATTAGAGCAAATCAATGCACCTTTTGATTCGCAGCTTGAACTGGATCGATCGCGTGAATATATTATTAAAAAACTGGAACTGACAAAGGAAGAGTTTAAAACCATCTGGAATTCTCCCAATAAGAATACATTTGATTATCCGTCAAATTATAAACTAATCTTTTGGCTGGCGAACAAATTTCGACCCCTGCTTAAGCGACTCTACGGATTTATGCCCATGTCGGTATCGGCCAGAGAAGTAATTGAGGAGAGAAAATAAAATCCAGTAAATGAAGTACCTTTTCTATTTCGGTCACCCCGCTCAATACCTTTTTTTAAGAGAGACCCTCCGGCGACTCTCAAATACGGGCGAACATGAGATTACGATACTGATAAAAACGAAAGATGTTTTAGAAGAACTGATAAAGAAAGATGGATTCGACTACACAAATATTTTAACAAAACAGCGGGGCGTATCGAAACTAGCCATTCTCTTTAGTTTATTTAAAAGAATTCTGCTCATTATTCCAATCATTATTCGTAAAAAACCGGATCTTTTGGTAGGAACTGACGCAACAATCGCCCAGCTCGGGAAATTATTTGGCATCAACCGGATAACTATCATTGAAGATGACTATGAAGTAGTCAAAAATTTAGCCGATCTGACCTATCCCTTTACTCAAACCATTTTATGCCCGGATGTCTGCCAGGTCGGTCCGTGGAGAGCCAAAAAAATAGGGTACAAAGGGTATATGAAACTGGGTTATCTACATCCATCGATCTTCACTCCTTCTGATAATATCTATAGAAAATATAACTTAGGAGAACGTTGCGTATTAATCAGAATGGCCCGTTTAACAGCTTATCACGATTTTGGTATTAGGGGAATCAACCCGGATTTATTAGGGAAGATTATTGAGATGTTACTATCAAAAGGTTATACCGTTAAAATTTCTACAGAATCACAGATAGATGTCCAGTTCGAGCGCTATGTATTGACCATAGATCCAAGCGATATGCATCATGTACTATCTCAGGCAATGTTGCTGATTTGTGACAGTCAAAGTATGAGTGTTGAGGCTGCCATGCTTGGTGTTCCTTCTATTCGATACAGCGATTTTGCCGGTAAAATTTCAGTCTTGGAAGAACTTGAACATACCTATAACTTGACATTTGGTATTCTGCCCGGACATGAATCAGATTTGATTGCTAAGATCAAGGACGTGATTGAGCAGCCAGATCTAAAAGCTACATTTCTGTTAAGAAGACAAAAAATGCTTACTGAAAAGATAGATGTTACCTCGTTTTTAGTTTGGTTTTTAATGCATTATCCTGCAAGTTTTAAAGTCATGAAAGATAGCCCAGATTATCAGGATAAGTTTAAAGCATTTACCATTTCTGAAGTGTAGTAGGGTTTAATTATTCATGATCATAAACTTTAGGCATAGATAAAAATAACCTGTTTGTTCATGAGAAATTAGCTGAAAGATATTCAAACATTGCTTATTTCTCCTTTAGTATGTTACAACTAACTACCCTTCTTCGTCCCAATACCGCCAGAACCATAGCCTGGGTTTATACTGTATGCATCCTGCTGTTGGTAGCCTTACCCCTGAATGGAGAGGGTCAACTTTTGGGGAATCTTAACGATAATTATGTAATGGAAATCCGGTTGGACTACCTGTCGCACGCCCTGCTGTTTATACCCTGGGTATTGGTGGGCGGTTATGGCTGGGAACTCCATCACAGGAACCGCGTCCGGATTGGGCTGTCGTATCTGCTGGCGCTGACTTTTGCCGCCTTTTGCGAATACCTGCAGTTGCTGTTACCCTATCGCACCTTCAATATCAATGACCTGGTTTCCAATGCGCTGGGCGTGACGCTGGGTTTTCTGCTGCTGTGGGCTTGGTCCCGATCAGGGAAATAAACCGCAAAAGATGATGCAGTTCCATTTATGCTCAAACTCCTGACAATTATCGGTGCGCGGCCGCAGATTATTAAATCGGCCGCCATCAGTCGCGCCATAAAAACGAAATACCCAACGCTTGTTCAGGAAGTGATTGTTCATACCGGCCAGCACTACGACCGGGAAATGTCGGATGTCTTTTTTGAGGAACTGCAAATTCCCCGGCCTAACTACAACCTACACGTTGGCTCCGGGAAACATGGCGAGCAGACCGCCAAAATGATTACGGGCATTGAAGCAGTTATTGAGACTGAAAAACCCGATTGCCTGATCATCTACGGAGACACAAACTCAACCCTGGCCGGAGCCATCGCGGCCGCGAAAGTGCATACACCGATTGTTCACATCGAAGCCGGTCTACGTTCTTTCAATAAGCGAATGCCGGAAGAGATCAACCGGATTTTGAGTGACCACGTTTCCACGTATCTATTTCCGCCGACGCAAACCGGTTTTGCCAACCTCCTCAGGGAAGGATTTCGGGCCGACAACGCCCCCCCGTATACCGTTGACAATCCGGGCCTGTTCAACGTCGGAGATGTTATGTATGACAATAGCCTGTACTTTTCGGAATTAGCCGCCGGTCGAACGGATCTGTTGGAAAGACTGGATTTGAAACCGGGACAGTTTTTGCTGGCAACCCTCCACCGCAATACCAACACGGACGAAGTTGACCGACTTACCACCATTTTCGAGGCATTTCAAGCGATAACTACCAGCTACGGCATCAAGCTGGTTATGCCTGTACACCCCCGTACGGTCAAGCAGATGAATGCCTTGCTGGATGCGCGTTTATTTCAGACCGTTCAAAACAATCCCAATATACTACTCGTGCCACCGGTTTCTTTCCTGGAAATGACGCTGTTGGAGCAACAGGCTAAACTGATCATGACTGATTCCGGGGGCGTTCAGAAAGAAGCCTTCTTCTTTAAAAAACCGTGTATCATTCTCCGTTCAGAAACCGAGTGGATCGAGATCATCAAAAGCGGGGCCGCTTTACTCTGCGATGCTCATTATAAGCGAATTATGGAAGCCTACGCCCACTTTGAGCATTTCCCCATTCAGTCGGTTACGCCCATTTATGGCGATGGGAACGCGGCCGAGCGAATTCTAAAAATAGTATTAGCTAGTCTTTGAAAATTAATCTTAGTTAGGGGATTATTTATACAATTTACCTATCAGGTCGTTTCGCTCTCTCTCTCTGTCTTACTTTCCTAAATCAAAGAATTATGCCCTGGTTTGTTATCTACACTAAATCCCGTTCTGAAAAGCTTGCTGCCAAGGAGCTTCAGAAAAGAGGTGTCGAAGTCTATTGTCCACTTCGGAAAATCAAGCGAAAATGGTCCGATCGCTTCAAGATCGTTGAAGAACCTTTGTTCCGATCGTATTGCTTTGTGAACGTGGAAGAAAATGAACGCCAGGTTGTTTATGGCGTACCAGGGGTCGTTGGCTACCTTAACTGGCTAAAAAAGCCAGCTATTGTGAAGCAAAAAGAGATTGATTTGATTAAGGATATGCTGAATGATTTTGATCACGATTCGATTGAAATTGTTGATTTCAAGACTGCTGAACGACTCAGAATTGCTTCCGGAGCATTCATAGATCAGGAAGGGCAAGTCATATCGACACAGGGAAAAACGATCGTGCTAAAAATTGAATCGCTGAATATTTGCATATCCGTAGATCTTAGTAAAAATAAAGTGGAGAAATTAATTGCAATGAACTGATTGTCTTCAAAATATAATCACTTCCACTGACTATTTCACCCCCCTCTTGACGTATGCCTAAACAACTAGAACTAACCTTGTATGGGCTGGTGAGTTTTTTGCTTTGTCATCTATCCGATGCACAGAGCATTTCCCGTAAACCACAGTATTGGGTAGAAGCCGGCACCTATTTATCAACGGCGGCCAGCAATCCATTCTGGATTCGATCGAATCAGTACGGCGAGGTCCCGCTGGAATCCCAGGGCATTACACTCCGGGCGCAGGTTAGAAAAGAATACGATAGCCTGGCTGGTAAAAAATTCTCGTACGGTTATGGAGCACGGGCGGTCCTGAATGCGGGCTCAATCAATCAGGTTCTACTGACGGAATTGTACGGCAAAGTGCGCTATGGGGCATTTGAGTTGTATGCCGGCCGACGGCGGGAACTCGTTGGATTAGCCGACTCGGTCTTGAGCATAGGCTCGTATATTTGGTCAGGAAATGCGCTTCCAATACCTAAGGTGCAAGTTTCACTGCCTAATTATACGCCAATTCTAAAAAATGGACTGATTGCCGTGAAAGGTAATTTCGCTCATGGCTGGTTTGGCAAAGGTGACTGGATTCAGAATTATTATCTGCATCAAAAAAGCTTGTACATCCGGTTAGGAAAGCCGGATTGGCGCTTTAAATTTCATGGCGGCTTCAATCATCAGGTACAATGGGGTGGCACGCTTTTGTATGATCGTGTTGATCGGGGCGTTAAAATAACCCGGTATGGCAGCGATCTGGAATCGTATCTCTATGTGATCACTTCTAAAACGTTGTATTCAGATGATTTTAAGGTGGAAAATGGCAAAGCCTCAGCCGAAGGTGGAAACCGGGTCGGAAATCATTTAGGTACTTTTGATATTGGATTAGAGTATGAAGATGCCCGTACGAAGTGGTTTATTTATCGACAATCTATTTATGAAGATGGCTCTTTGTTTTATTTAAATAACATCTCCGATGGATTGCTGGGTCTGTCTTTTAAACGAAAACAAGCCACGAGCGGAATCCTTCGGGTGGTCGTCGAATACTTACACACCTCCAGTCAGGGAGGGAGTGTAAGCTCCGGAAGAGCTACCGCCGACGAACTGCGGGGTAATGATGATTATTTTAATAACGGGAGATACATCGATGGCTGGACTTATAATGGGCAGACAATTGGTACGCCTTTTATCATGCCGCTGCGTTATACCACAGGCCTGCCACAAAATCTGGCCGAAAACCGCAACCTCATCGTCAATAACCGGGTAAATGCCGTCACCATCGGTGTGCAGAGTCGGGTAAAGAAATTTGATTTGGTAACCCGGATTTCGATGAGCAAAAATTTAGGGAATTATGATGTCCCGCTGAGTTTTACGCAAACTTCCGTTCAGCAACATATCGCTTTTCCCGTACAGAAATACACTTTAAATGCCATTGTTGCTTACGACAATGCCGGCGTACTGGAACAAAATCTGGGGTTGAGTCTGCTGGTTAAACGCTACTTCTAACTAGATAATTTATGAAACAACTTGTATCCTTCTTTATAATTTTGATGGCTCTGCCCACCCTGGCTCAAACCACTGCGCCGGGCCAGGCTAGTTGGAATGGAAATAACTCAGCTCTCAGGTATGTTAAACGGTTCCAGGAAAGAGGTGTATCAGAAGCCCTAAAGAACTTTACGGCCCCAGAACTGGATGATACATTACGCGCTAAACGACACTTGTTTGCCACCACCGTCTACCAAAATGGGGCCAAATTGTCGAACTCTGCCATAAGCCAGCTATTGGAATCTGTCCCCAAAGCCAGAAAGAGATTCCAGTTTGGAAATGTGCTAAAACCAATTGGTCCCGTTGTGGCGGTTTCGGGTCTGGTTATCGGTTACATTGGTATCAAAGGGAATCCAGCCACTTCAATGGTCCGGGGCATACGCACACCAACCAATCCAAATGTTGCCGACGTTCAGGTGGCGTATACAAAACGGAGTCTGCCCAAAGTGCTGGGCGGGTTAGGGCTTTTTGTTGGTGGGTTGTGTCTGATCGAAGTTTCAAACGAACTGACGGCGGCATCGGTCAATCTATACAATTCCAGGAATAAGGCGATTTCTCACCTAAATAGCATAAAGTTGGGAATTAGTAACAACGGGGATATTTGCTTAAAAGCAAAGTTTTAAATGGAACCTGTTTAGGGTTTTATTCCATTCAAAATAGCCTGCCAAAGTTTATTTGGCAGGCTATTTTGTTTATGTACGGTTTGTATTCGTCGCATTACTACTGATGGTTCAAAGGGCAGTTGACCCGGTAATTCCAGATGGTTTGCCCCGTCACCCGGACGGTTACATACTGGCTTTTGGTTTTGATGAGTTGCTGCATGGATGCCCGCGACCAACTGTCGTAGATGGTGCTGCCGTAGTAAATGAACAGCGGTTTTGAATCCTCATCGATATCATCTTTGCGGCCTTCAAATACCTCGATCTGATCCGGGACGGCATCGGTGTAGTAGTCCAGCGCGAAGGTGGCGTCTTCCTGGCCCAGATCGTATTCCGCAATCACCACCTTAATGTCAGGGCTTTGATAATCCTGCCCGTCCTGCCCGCCATTGCATTGAGACAGCGCAATGTCGTCGTGAATTTCCGGGCCGGCTTCGTTCCGGGTATCCGGGGACACGGCGGTCGAATCGGGGGCGACAGCGTTCAGGCTATCCGGCGGGGAAAGGCGGTTTTTATGCCCCCGGACCGATGCGTTCAACTGATCCTGGGAGAGCGGTTTTTCGTCATAGGCGAAGTAGTAGTAGGCAATCAGCCCGGCCACCAGCAGCACCAGCAATCCCACCAGCAATCCCAGACAGCCCAGGCCGCGCTTCACCGGTTTGAGCGGGTCCGGAATAAAAACCGGAATCACATAGTCGGGCTGGCCGCGTTCGTGGACGTAGGTCTTGACCAACGGCTCTTTTTTATCGACGAGGTCGTAACACTGCACACTTTCGCCATAGTAGGTATTGTTCAGCAGCAACCGTCCCTGTTCGTCAGCCTGGACGGGCAGTTGCATTCCCTGATAATCGAGCCGGATGTGGTGTTTGGGAACGGCCCGTCCGTGCTGGTCTACCACCCGGAAAAACATGGAAAACGGCAGTCGTTCGAGCAAAACCGGATACGGTTCCGCCGGATTCCGCTCATCCACGAAGACGGTTTGCCGATTCACCGGTTGCCCACCCGCGTCCTGCTGATACACCGTTATTTCGCTCAGATACGGAACCTCCGCAATCGTTAACAGGCCCTGTTCGTCGGTTGTCAGCGTCCGTTTATGGGTTTCAAACTCAACCGCCAGCGGCTCGTTGGCTGCGGGCAGGTTCGTCGGTCGATACGTGCCCCTGATCACCACGGGCGTAACCCCAAACGGCACCAGTTTTCGGATGATGTTGCGCTCGGGTTTTTCCGTTTCGAACATAAACCCCCAATTGGTCAGCGTAAACCGGGGGCCGTCGGGCGTATTGAACACCAGAATGTGTTCCGTCGAAGGCACTTCCAGGAAGCTCTCGACACTTTGGCGCAGATTCCGGTAGCTGGCCCGGTCGTATTGCCCCGGCCCTTTTTTGATATACCGGATGATGTCGCGAAACAGGTAGTTGACCTGCTCGTTCAGGATCGGCAGAAGCTGCTGTTGTTCCTCGGGCGAATACGACGCCAGCGTCCGAAAATCGCCGGGATACTCCCCATACCAGGTAATTTCGTCGCGGCCAGCCCCCGTTACGAGCGGTTCGGCAAACAAACGGTCGTGACCGTTGACAAACAGGCCGCGCACCTGTTCATACCGTTTGACGTTTTCACCCACATTAAAAAATACCGGCCGAATGCGTTTCAGGGGGGTCGTAAGGAGTTCGCGTTTCATGCGGAAAGGGCTTTCTGATGGTTTGGTAAAGCGCCGTGGGCGCCCGGATGTCTATTGATGCCAGTCCGTAAAAAAGGTTATCACGGCCGGGTGTTTTTTGAGCGGTCAGAGGTGAAACCGGTCCACAAAAACACGCTCGCCCTCTTTGGATGTCTCCCGTTGCAGGACGTACTGCTGGTTGCCGTGCTGAACCGTGATTTCGAACGGAACGACCTGCCCTTTCGGCGAACGGCGTTTATAAAACGAAACCTCGATGGTGTAATACCCGGCGTGTGCTTTCTCCCAATAGGCGTTTTCCTGCGGTTCGGTCGTGGCCGAATCGTCATCGGCGTTGGCGTCCAGATCCAGAATTCCGAGGTGGTCTTTGAAATTCACTTCCCGTTGCTGGTAATTGAGCAGGTTGCCGCCGGGGTCAGAAACGAACAGATCCAGGTCGTCGGTCGAAAACCAGCGGAGATTGACGCTGAATGCCCCGCGACGACCCCGAAGCCCGGATGGATTCAGTTCCACAACGTGGGTTGGGTCCCCGGCCGCCAGTTCCAGGCGCTCGTCGGCAAAATCCGGATGGGTCACATAGACCACTGCCTTTTCCCCGGCCAACAGCAAAACCGGGTCGAAGGAAACGAGGCCGGTTTCCGAACTGATCTGGGTGAGGTCGGAATTGGCGGTCGTTAGCCGCACGGTGGCACCGTTGACCGGTTCTTTCGTAGCAAGATCGATGAGCTGGAGCGGGAAGGCGTGTTCTTCAAGTCGCGGGTGCAACGTTAAGGTGGTGATGAGGGGGTAAAAACCGTCAAATATGAGGTCAGCAACGGTTTTTTCGCTGGTCAGCGTGGCGGTTGCCACGGCATAGGAGTCGGCTGCGGCCTCCACCTGAAATACCAGTGGATCGATGGGGATGATCTGCAGGAAACTGACGTTACCGTCGGTGCTGGTCGTCAGTTTATACGTCTGTTCGCCGTGGTGCAGGGATACCGTCGCGTTGGCAACGGGCTTCTGGTCAGCGGCTTGTACCACTTTGGCGTTGAGCATCATCCGGGGCGCAACGGCCTGCTGCGTCAGCTTGCGAACCAGACCACGGGCGGGGTTGAAATCACTGCTCAGAAAGCCCCACAGGATTAAAACCGGGCGTTTGCCAATCAGATACAGGTTTTTAACCTGCGGAATTTCAAGGCAGTCGGCCAGCATCCGGTGCAGGTCGTCCGCGTCGTGGTAGCGCTGAATCTGGTCATACGCCAGATCGGTATAATACCGCAAAACCGCCCGGGATTTGGCCTGCCATTCGGGCGACAGTTCCTGATACGGCTGAATGGTGCCGGGCAGATCGCTAAACCAGCGAATCTGACCGGGTTCGATAACGGGCTCGGCAAAAACCGCATGGCCGCTGCCCACCGTCAGCAACTCCCGGAGGGTCTGATACCGTTTGACGCCTTCGCCAACGTTCGATCCGAAGACGGGGCGCAGGCCGGCGGTGGGGGTAATCGCAATCAGTTGCCGGGGCATAGGCGTTAGGGCTGGCGTTTGAGTTTGGCAATTTCCCGTTTCAGACTGTCGAGCGTCGCGGCACAGGCATCCTTCGGTTCCAGCCGACAGGCTTCCAGGGCTTTGTGTAACTGAATGAGCGGTCCGATGTGTTTGCCGCTCCCGCCCAGGTGCGGATTGCCGGTTTTTACCAGAATAGCCCGGATTCGATCGGGGCTCAGGTCCGGACGCAGGGAACACATGAGCGCCACGCCACCGGCCACAATCGGGGTGGCCATGCTCGTGCCGCTCATGTAGTCGTAGCCTCCACCCGGCACCGCGTTGTAAATCTGCACCCCGGGTGCCGACACGGTCGACAGCGGGCCGTAATTGCTGAACGATGCGCGTTCGACCTTGCCTGCCTGATTGGGTGGGCCATCCGCCGACACATTGATCGTGTACGGCGTATCGTTCATTGGATCGAAACCGGCCGGAATATTTTCGTTGCCGGTTGCTTTCACGATGACGACGCCATTGCGCGAAGCCTCGCCGAAAAGGGTTTCGAACAACTGACGTTCGGTTTGGTAGGCCGGGCTTTGCTGGTAACTCGTCAGCAGGGCGTTTTGCCGGGCTTCGGGCATAGCCGCCAGTTTGGCCGCTGCGGCAGCCGGAATGCTGCGGCCCAGCGATAAACTGATGACGCGGGCACCATTTTTAATGGCATATTGAAGGCCAAAAACAATCGCTAGCGTACTCGGTTTGTCGGTACCTACCTGAACGGCCATGACCCGGCAGTTGGGGGCAATCCCGGAAGTGCCCGCGGCATTGCCCGCCCGCCCGGCTACTGTGGCTGCGACGTGCGTTCCGTGTCGGCCACCCATGGGGCTGTCGGTGTTGATCTTTCCCGACTCGGCGGTCATGTTGCGGGCTTGCACGATCTGGTTCTGGAGCTCGGGGTGGCCTGTATCGAAACCGCCATCCAGCACGGCCACCGTCACCTGATCGGAGCCACGGGTGATGTTCCAGGCTTCAAAAGCACCAATGGCTTCGAAATACCAGTTTTTTGTCCGGTTCGCCAGATCCGGATCGTTGGGGAGGCTGCTCGACTGGAACAGACTTTCGTCGAAAACCAGGTACACTTCCGGCATTTTCTGTAGCCGGTCGCGCCAGACATCCCGCTGATCGGTCGGAATCTGGACTTGCAGGGCGTTCAGGGTGGTATCGAAGGCCACGATCTGCAATTCGTTGTCGGTATAACTGGCTTTCACTTTGTTGACAAACGCGACCAGATTGACCTCCTTTTTCAAAAAGACGTTCAACCGGTTGCCAATGATCGGGCGTTGCAGGGAGTCTTTCGGGTTGGTAATAATCTGGGCCGAGTCGACGGGCGCGACAATCCCCTGCGGGCGATCCGGCAAGTGGGGGCTGAGGGTTCGTCCCGACTCGGGCATCTCGCCCGCCCCGGTTTCGACGCCCGGTACGCCCACCCCAACGGGCCGACCCCACTGCGCGGGCCAGAACCAGTATAACAACCCCAGCAGGAGCAACAACAGGAGCAGCCCCAGCAGCCAGCCGATGCACCCACAACCCACCGGACCATCGGTTTGTCGGCGCCACCAGAACCAGCGCGGCCACCGCCAGTCCCACCACCACCGCCGGGTTTTCACGGTGTCCGCCACTGACTGAACCGAAACCGGGGGCGGGGTCGGATTGGAGGGCGGCACCGGATTCGTGGACGTTGCCAGCGGCACGCCCGGCGGCACGGCTGGCGGTTCGGGAATCTGGTGTTTGAGGTACTGATTGACCCGAAACCGTTCCTGGCGGCTGCGATCGGATTCAAATCCCCACAGCACCAAAACCGCCTGATCGCCGTTGGTCAGCACGCATTCCGGCCCCGGTATTTCGATGGCGAGCCGCAGCAGGGTGCCCAGTTGCTGGTTTTCCGTCTGCGAAGTCCGTTCGAGTTCATCGGCCAGTTGGCGGATGGCGGAGAGCTGGGCATCCAGCAACTGGCTGACGCGGGCGCGATCCGGGGGAATGAGGTTGGGTAAGGGCGTTCCCTGCCGAAAACTATCGGAAAACCAGCGGGCTTCGGTGCGCGTCTGTTCGTAGGGCGGTGGAATGAGCGGCTCGGCCAGAAGCTGCGCGTAGCTTTCGCCCAGGCGGTTGCGGAGCAGATCCCGAAGCTGGTTGTAGCGCGTGTAAACCGGTTGCGCTAACCAGATAACCGGCCGGTAAGCGGAGAGCGACGTACTGAAGATGGGGTAGTGGGCGGGCATGAGAATAACGGGCTAACCGATTACTGGCACTGATAACCAAGGTCTTTAATGATTGTGTCGAGCAGGCCATTCACCCGGGCTTTTTCGGGGTCGGTGAGGTTGGCTTCGCGCAAAACGTTGTATTCAAACGACTTGTCGAAACCGTTGAACCACTGGCTGTAGAAGACCCGCGACGGATCGTCCACCGTGGTTGTCAACTGGTTTTTCGCCGGCACGTCGGCCAACGGATTGCCGTAAATGGGAGCCACCACGTTGGGCGCCGACTGGTAGACGGCCTTGTTGCTGAGCTTGTCGTCGGCACTCACCCGCGACCAGCCCAGCGTATTGACGAAGTCGTTGATGGCGGCCCGGCCCAGCGTCAGAACCACTTCCAGGTTATCGGATTGGTGAATGTAGGGGCTAACGTCTTCGGCAACCCGGACTTTCAGGCTGTCGCGTTCCATGCTCCGCTCCATTTCATCGACCAGAATCGTTACCTCGTTTTCGGCCAGACCAAACTGCCCCTGAAACTGCCGGTCGCTGCGCAGTTGCTTGAGCTGCGTTACCCATTGCCCCAGTAGACTTTCGGCATATCGGGTGGCCAAAACCGAGCCCGGTGCTGGTTTGGGAGCGGGTTCCTCACTAACGGATCCTACATTCAGAATACCATCCACAAAAATACCAAGGTCGGCGGAGTCTGCCGAAGCATTGGTGACTGCGCTGGTCGATTCGGCCTGTTTCAGAAACAGATCGGGTTGGCTCATCACCTGGCGAACCAGCTCGCGGTCCCACAGGCTGTTTTCTTTGCCGTTTACAAATTGCTCGGCGACGGTGAAGGACGCCAGGAAGCGGCCAAACTTTTTCTCTTTGATCAACCGTCCGACCGGTTTGCGAAGCTGATCCCGGCGTTCGCGGGCGCGGATGAGTTTCTCTTCCACCGATCCGCCCTCGTAATGGTGGCACAAAGCTTCCCCCACTTCCTGCCGCACCCGATTCAGGGCTTCCCGGATTTGTTCCTGTTTGATGGCCGGATGACAGGCCGGTAACAGGTATTTCAGCAGGTAATCAATTCCGTTCCGGCCCGGCTGCGTGGCTTCATACCAGGCCGTCATCGGATCGTGAAAGTGCCGATTGGTGTGTTCATTGTTTACAAACGAGCGTTCCATGTCGGCAAAGGCCGGGGTGTAGCGTTCGTTGTAGGTTTCGACGCCGTCGGTGATCTGGTAGGAGACTTTGCAATACCGGGGGTCGCGAATCATGAACGTGTTTTTGAAACTGTCGTTCGGGCCGTTCCAGCTTCGCGTCCATTTGTCGGTCGAAACCTTGTCGAATTCCTTGTCGAAAAACCGCTCCAGCCGTTTTTCCCAGATGTGGTCATAGAGGTCCGTGCGGCCGGTCCGGGTGGGGTCGCATTCGTCGATCTCGACGTTGATCTTGGTCAGCACCAGAAAGAACGGATTGATCCGGTCGACGCCAGCGCGGGCATCCAGCGGTACCAGGTTGTTCAGCACGCGTTCGCGTTTTTCGCGCTCCTCCGCCGAGCGGCCCACATTCATGCCAATCCACTGGCTGATCATGCTGTTGATGTTGAGCGTGCCTTTCACCTCCGACTGCATGTTGTGCATGCAGAAAAGCAGGCTGCTGATCCCGAACGAATCGTTGTAGGCATTGAAGAGGTAAAAGACTTTTCCGCGCAGAAACGGGTCCATTTTCTTGGAAACGTCGGTTTCCTGCTGAAAAACGTTTTCCGGTGAGCCTTCCATGCTCCGCGCACCCGGAAAATCGAGGATGTCGGCGTGTTGCAGAAACCGGCGGCTGGGGTGATTTTCGAGGGCTTTGGGCAGGGGCAACACCAGCTCGGAGGTCAGCCCGGTCAGAATGCTCCGGGTGAGCGGAATCCGCTTTTTGTCGCGGGTGACCACCGTTACGGTGTTGAGCTGACTGTCGGCCTGGTTCATTTCATACAGCCGCATGACGTCGACAATCGTCTGCTTCTGGGGCGCTACGGCTTCCAGACCAACCCATACTTCCGACTCAAATCCCAGTTCGATCAGCCCCTGACTCAGTTTGTTGAACAAGTTGGTCATGAACTCGTCTTCGTGCCAGAGCGGGGCGAAAATGGCCCAGCGGTCGCCGGGCCGTACATAGGGCGCAATCGCGGCCACTTTCTCCCAGTAATTGTATCGGCGCAAGGTGCCGATGAGGTCCATGCCCTGAAAATATTTCGATAGATAATCCCGCAAATCCAGGATGTCGTCTTCCGTCATGCCCGGCTGAATCGTGGCCTGTCGTTGCCGTTCCAGGCGGTTTTGCAGTTGATCCAGTTGCTCGAACGTGAGCTTTTCGGGGTATTTCGAATTGATGATGTTGTACTGATACCCAATGGCCATGGTTTTCACGATGTCCGACTGATTCAGCAGCCGCAGCAAATAACCGCCCTCGTTGTTCTGGTGGTAGGTCGTAAAACGCGTCACCACGCCAGTGGCCTCGGTGCCGCCCCCCACGGGGTTGATGTCGTCGATGAAGCTGATCGGGCCATCGTGTCCTGTAATTTGCCGGACGGTTTCGGCTGGTATTCCTGCCGATTCGATCTGCAACAGATTGTGGCCGGGAATGCGGGCCAGATTGGAAACCAGGTACGATTTTCCAACCTGACTGATGCCAAACAGGGCGAGTGCCGGACGCATTTTGGCCGCCTGTTCGAGCCGTTTGGCGCGTCGGCGCAGCTTGCCCAGTTCATCGAGCGTACTCAACCGTTTTTCGGGTTCTTCGTATAAACTCAGCCATTCGGTGCCGCGCCGAATGCTCTCCTGTAATTGCAGACTTTCCTGAGATAGAGTAGGAAACATAGTGAATGGGTTTCGGGATGTTTTCGAATATTTATGCCTGAACACCCGTTCAGGTTATCAAAAATCTTTATTCGGTAACGATGTCTGCGTAAATCACCACGGTTCGTGATTGCCGCCGAATGACGGCAAACGACCGGCCTTCGCGGACGGTATTTCCTCCCAGACCCTGCACGTTGTGAAGGGCCGGGTCTACCTGCCGGGTTTCTTCGGGCGACACAAAAACGAAATCCTCAAAGTGGTTCGACGCCCATTGGGCCACCTTGTCCAGCAGGGCGCGACGCTGGGGAATATACAGGCCCGTTAAGGCACTCAGCAAATCGGTCAGCGCCTGGTGGTATTGCCGAACCGCATCCTGTGGCGATTCGTTCGGGCTCGTTTCCAACGCCCGCAAGGCCGTCCATCCGCCCACAAAAGCCGCCAGGAAGCTGTTGAGGTCGGGCGTGGGCGACTCCGTGGCTTCGATGAGCAGGTTCCGGATGCCGGCTTCGGCGGGAGTACTGAAAAATAACCGCACAAACTCAGCCGCTGGTAGCATGGCCGCCCGCTCTTTCCGGAGTCGAAACACCTCGATTTCGGCCTGCTCGCGACCGGTTTCGGCGGTTTGCTTCTGCTCCAGGGCCAGCGTCAGTGCCTGCTGCTGTTCCAGTTGCTCCCAGCGCAAATTCTCGATCTGCTGCTGCAACGGTCGGCTGATCGTGAGCGGTAAATCCCTGGCCCGGCTACCCACGGTTTCCAGATCGTCGGACGACAGAATGGTTTGCAACCCCCGGCGGAGCCAGTCACCGTCAGTGCTGTCTTCATCGGCGTAGGGAAGGGCCAGATTGGGGTTTTGCCGCAGACGCGCAATCACCTCCGGACCCAGCAGGTCGCGGAGGTGATTGACGAACGAATCAAGCGGAGTGGGCAATGGATCGGGTGGCGTAAAGTCGGATTGAGCGTGCATACGGATTGAAAGAGCCAATCAAATCATGGAAAAACAGCCTGATTGTCAGTTCAGATAAGGGTCCAGGTAGAAATTTCCGGTATCGAGCCAGTAGCCGTGCGGATCGGTCAGTGTGCAAACCGTCAGCTTCAGCGCCGGAATGTCGCGGCCCGTTTGCGGGTCCATCACCGTCAGGTTGTTGCGCAGGATCAACCCTTCCTTGTCGCGCAGGTTCGGGCGACCAATCCGGACTTTGAGCGGCAGTTTGGGCATGAGCAGCGTTCTGGCCCGTTCGCTGTCGAACTCGATTTTGTACAAAGGCGTGGCAATCCACTGATCACTCGCCATTTGGCGCATCCCCAGGAACGTATCTTTGGCACCGGTCAGCTCGATTTCGTCGATGGATTCGATGGGTGAATCATCGGGAACGGCCAGCACATGCTCGTTTTTGATGCGGGGCGGCTGGCCGTCCGTCAGCAACCCAATGTAGTCGGCGGTGGAGGTCATGCGGGCTGCCAGCAGACGTGTGTCGAGCCGGAAACCGTTCAGATGGCCCAGTTCCGACAGCAGGGCGATGGCGGCCCCGACCGAAACGCAGGTTTTGGGATCCTTGATGGTGTATTCGTGCGGATCGCTGAAGGGATACCAGAATTTTTCGCTGGTGGCGACCCGGATGCGGTTCATCGGCACAATCCGGTCGGGCGAAACCGGCATGTTTTCCAGAAAGAGATCCAGCACCACCGGCAACGTCGAGGGGCGGCCCGACAGCAGGACGTAATCGCACTGGTACTGGGAAATGATGCCGCACAAATCGCGGAGCATGGTTCCGATGACGTTGCGGATGGCTTTCTGGTTGATTTCCTCCGGCGACACTTCCCAGCTCATCAGCCGGATGTCGAAACCGGTGGCCCCTTCGCGCCGGAACCCTTCGTTTACATACTGCAACACGCTTGGAATCGGGGCTTCGTGTTCCTGAAAAAACTCATCGAAAGCCACCTGACGGGTTTGATCGGGATGGGCAGTAATCTGTCCCAGCATGCCCTGCGCAATAACCGTAGCCACCTGGTTGGCAAAATGTTTCTTGAGCGTGCGTTTGTGGTCGGTATCGGTGCTCTGGAACGGGCCGAAGAGCGAATACAAAACCTGCCCCGCGCGGCCACAACCCAGTCGGCGGGCTTCGCGGGCGATTTGCGGCAACACACACTCTTCAATGAGTTTCTTGATGATGTGGTCGCCGGCCAGGTTGAATCCTTCCCAGAAAACCGGGTTCTGGTAGAGGCTGGTGACCGCGCCCGGTTCATATTCATAGTGACCAATCATCAGGTCGGTCGTTCCCCCGCCAATGTCGACGCTGGCAATCATCAGCGATTTGCGGGATGGGTCGAGGTCGTCGGTGCGCCGACGGCCCATGGTCTCAAAAAACCGGGGGGCATTTTCCGGCCCAAACCGGTGAACGATCTCGTTGTACATAAAGACCAACTGGCTGCAGGTGGCTTCATCGTAGCCCCAGGAGGTGCGCAGCCGAACGGGGTCGTGGTTTTCCCGCAGGTCTTTCAGGTTTTTCGGAATGCGGCTTTCAACCGGATCATTTTCAGCCAGTTTGCTGTAGTCGGGAATGATTTCGAGGTCGGGCGAAATCAGTTTATACTTGTCCCCGTAGTAGTCACGAAGGGCCTGAAGGGCGTCGGCGGCACACTCGCGCAGCTTGACCCGTTCGGTTTTTGGCATGGCCGTCGGGCAGGTCAGCACGATCCGGCGCAACCGCCGGGGCACCCCCGCTTCGCCCCGTTCGTTGCGGAACTCGTAGCTGTTGATGTAACTCAGCGTCTGGAGCAGGATTTCGGTCAGCGCAAAGGTCATCAGCGCGCTGCGGGCGTAGAGCGGATTCTGGCCACTTCGGTAGATCAGTCCCGGGCCGTTTGCGCTGGCCAGTTTGTTGGCCTTATCGACCAGCATACCGTCGCTCGTAAAGAGGTTGGCGAGGGGAAGGCTCGACGCCGAATTCTGCATCAGCTCGGTGTGTTCGGAAAAATAACCCCAGGGTTTTTCGCGCTTTTTGGCGTCCCACAAATACCGTTTGGGGCTGGAAAAGGTCATTTCATACTGGTCGTTGACGGCCTGGTTGTCGCCGAAAATGACCCCGTATCGCGTGGCTTCCGTTCCTACCCGAACCATGCTGGGCCAGCGGAACAGGAAGTCGTCGGTCAGCCCTTCTTTTTTGCCAAAAGACGCTTCCATAAACGCCAGCTTCATCTCGAACGGTTTGTTGCTGGTGTGGGTCGGATTGCGGAGTTCCCGGATTTTCAGGCGTTTAGCGTCCGTCAGGGCGAGTTCGGCATCGCGCTCGCGGGCACTGCTCTCCAAAACCAGTCCGCAGGTGCGCGAATTGCCGACGTCGAGCACCAGGTTGACGTCGATGCTCCGGCCCAGGGCGTCCTGTTGCAGCGTTACGACGGGCCAGCTATTGGTCTGCTCGATCATTTTCAGGAGCGTCATATACAGACCCAGGTGCAGCAGGTGGTGGGGTTCGCTGGTAAGCTGGCGCGGAATCCGGCTTTTGCGCTTCGTGATCACTTCTTCCAGCCAGTCGTTGACGCGCTTCTGCGACAGAAAAAAACCGTTGGTGTCTTCGTGGGTAGCACACTTGAAGCGGGTGTTGCCGCCTTCCGGATCGCTGGAATCCGGCACGACGTAATACGTGTGGTTAAGCCGCGGGTCATACTTGTCGTCGCAGTGCGTATCGAAGGCCAGCACCAGTTTGTGGGTATACGGGCTGCCCTCGGCTTTTTCCTGCGAGCTGATCCGGCCGAGGTACATGCGCGCCCAGGACTGCGGACCGGGCATCAGTTTACCGGCGTCGTAGTGATCGGTGCGGAAATAGGGCAGGGGGAGCCAGACGCCCTCCAGAACATCGAGCGCATAGCGACCTTGAAGATTGATCAGGTGATCTTCCCGGATGTAGTTCAGGTTTTCGGGCCTGATTTTGCTTTCGTCGATGGAGCGGTCGGGGCGGAAGGCTTCGGCGTTGATGTCCAGACGACTGATGTACTTTCCGTTTTCGAGCATATACGGGATGATCAGATACACCCGGTCGTTGTCGGGGTCTTCCTGTTCGGCATACTCAAACCGCAGTTTGGGGGCCGCGCTCGTATCACCGAGGTTCAGGGGGATATCTATAAACTGGATGCCGGAGTTGGCGATCAGGGAAACCATGTTCATGAGTGGTAGGAAAAAGACCGGTTAAACGGTTTTGTAAATGATCTCGAAGGTTGTACCGGCACACTGGCGGCAGACGACCGCATCCAGCCGGTTCGGGGTATGGCAGTTGTTACATTTTTTGTAGTCGGGTGGGGGAGGAGGGGGCGTTCCGTTTAGGCGTTTCAGCCGGATGTATTGCTGATTGGGCTGCCAGCCGTCGAGGCTGAGCCACTGGCCGTTCTGCTCGATGGTGCAGACATCGCCACTGATGAGCGGAGCCGCACTACCCGGTTTTTTCAACGGAATGCCCACTTTTTGCGGAACGGATTGCAGGTTGGTGAAATCGGCCTCGTACGGAGAACCGTCCAGGTGGATTCGGACGGATTTGCTGGCACTGCCGGCCAATTGGTTGATAATTTCTTCCTGAACCAAATCAAATTGCTGGTTTACGGGCGGAAAGGTTAGGGTTACTTTTTTTGGGTTTTGGGTTGGTTGCTCCCAGATAACTTGTGGCATAAATGGATTCCGTTTTAAGTCAACGTTCTTGGAAAAGGATGGAATTTATCAGGGATAATCAGCCGGGGTAAATCAATTTTTAAAACTGCTAAAATTGGGTGGTTACATCTTCATTCGCAATACCATATTCCATGATTCTTTCTAAGGGGATTCATGATTTTACAAATGGATCATCAACCTTTTAGACATATTGTGTAATATTGACGCGTCGGCTCCTGGGATTTGCTAATTTATGCCGCTTATCTACGAAGGTTATCATCTTATTCCGAAAATATTTCTATGCAGCCACCGTCTACCCCACCTCAGAAATATAACCCCTATTATTTGCCCGTACCGGAAGGCTGTGGAAAACGAACGGATTGCCCGTATAAGTCGATGCCGGAATATTTGCAGCCTTCGGATTTCAAAAATGAAATTCTGAGCAGCTTTGACGATCACTACTGTTCGCTTTGCAAAAGCCAGTTGAAGCTGGTGCCACCACCACCTCCTCCGCCAAGACCGCGCGTTGAAGAAACCACTAAAAAAGATCCGGATTTGCGACCTTGGTATCGTAAATACCGGTGGGCTATTCTGGCAGCCCTGCTGCTCCTGATTGCGGGACTTGTGTATTGGTTTTGGTTCCGAAAGTCTCCTTCTCCTGCTCCGGTAAAGAAGAAAGAAGTGTGTCAACGGGGGGACGTTGTTGCGGGAAGGGATACGTGTGTAAATGAGGTCAGGTATCAAGTTGTCTGCGATGGAAAAGGAGGGTACGATAAAGGCAAAAAGATTGGCAGTTGTGGACCGGTTGTCGTCTTTCCGGCTGCCGGAAAAATTATAGGTACTGATTGCAGGGGTAAAACATTACATAATAAAGTAACCGACGGCAAAGGAGGGTATAATTTGGTGCCTGCACGAGACAATAGCATAACCTGTTTCGAGCCGGATGTTCCACACGTGGTAAAGCGTGGTGGAAGATGTCAAATTGAAATATATCATAATGGAATGCTCAAATCGCAAACTTCTGTCCCTGTCGAAAGGCAATCAGAATGTGCCAATGCCCCCAAAGCACCCAAATTACGATGATTGTAAAGCGAGCAGATAACCTTTCATGGTCTTAGGACATCGATGGATGTATAAATCTCTGACACCCATGAAATCGATTCTCTATGCATTACTGATTCTGACGTTGCCGACTACGGTCTGGGCGCAATTGCCTGCCGGGTTTGTCCGCCATACGAGCTACATCTATACTGGAAACTCGAAAAAGCCCCTGACGACCAGTTTTGTGGTGGAAAAAGACGAATACGTCTACATCGAAGTCTCCGGCGATGTGGATCTGGGGCCGTTCACGGGGGCTGCCGACGCGACCGGAAAACCGACGCTGGCGGCACTCCGGTTTAACAAATATAAGGACTACTACCACGGTGCGCTGGTGTGCCGGATTGGTGATTGGGCTATGCCTTGTGAAGAAATGTTCCGGATTGTCGACGGTTGGGCCAATCCCAGGGCTAATGCGGGCATTCAGTGGCTGGTCGATACCCAGCGGATGGTTCATACGCGCGGAATAAGTTACATTCCGGGCGCTTATTTTTTGTCGCCTGCTACCGGACCATTAACGTTCGATCTGAACGACACCGATCCGGATAACAACACGGGCTCGTTCTTAATCACCATTTATGCCTTAAAAAAGAACATCCATTACAACCGGAATGCCTTTAACTACTGCCCGGTCAAAATGCCGGCTGAATCAGAAACCGTTGAATGGAAGCAAGAACTAACGGGATCGTCGTACCACCATCCCGATACGTTTCGGGGAACAGGAAAGTACCGGGGCTGTCAGTGTGCCTACTTCGAGGATAATGCCCATACGCTGGACAACCATACCCCCAGACAAGGAACTTTTGATTTTGGCTACTACATTTCCGTCGACAAGGCTACGGCGGATCATCTCCACGTCGTTCTGGATATGTTGCCGCACGAATTGTATGGAAAACGGTTTCCTGCTGAATTCTACCGGCCCATGCCGAATGCAAATCTAACCCGCTGATTCACCTGAAAACCGATTGATCGTTTCTCAGCGGTGATCGATGAGCACCACCACCGGCACGATGCTGCCGGTGGCCTGGCCCTCGACCTGGAATGCGATCCGGTTCGGTTCATAGCGGATTTTGGTGAAATCGATCAGGCTCTCCGCGCTTAGGGTTTTCTGAAGCCGGTCGAGCAACCGCCCCCCCTGCGCACTCCGCAGCGTTCGGTTCATGCGGCCGCTGTCGACGGGCCGGTTTGCGAACAGCAACAAAAAATAATCCGTCCCGGTGTTGTTATCCAGCTCAATGGTGTTGGTGGGTGGGTAAGCCACGGTGGTGTTGGCGCCGAGCAACGGACTGTAATCCACCAGCTTCCCGTCCGGCCGTTTTTCGCTGTACGGAAAAAGCCGGGTCAAATCGGAATTGGGTCGTTCGTCGGTACCGAAGGCAAACAGGTAAGCCTGCCGGTCGTTGTTGATCAGAAACTTGAATTCGTCGCCCGACACATTGGGTTTGTTCATGCGGTAGACCAGCATCCCGGCGGTTTTCGAAGCGGCTTCGTCGATGTGAAGCCCCATTTCGCCCATTCCCTTCTGCTCAAACTGCACAGCCGCCTTGAAGCCGCCAATCTGGTAGGTCGCCAGTTGCTGCATCGGCGGGTAGAGTTGCACACCGTAGCGGGTGAACGTCGCCAGATCGGCGTACCGAATCCAGCAGAATCCCTGTTTGCCCCAGCCCGGCCCCCGGCTGTTGACGATCCGGAACGCTCCGCCAAACTGCTCATCGTCGTAGCCCAGAATGCACAGCGCGTGGCCCATGCCCGACTGGCCTTTGGTTTGCAACTGCTTCTGTTTGTTCGCCAGCAACGTCAGATCCTCCTGACCGGGTTGCCAGACCTCCTGATTCAACTGGTCGAAAGAGGGCGTCATCAGAATGCTGACTACCACCGGAAGTCCCTCCGCCAGCACATTTTTCAGCTTGGACACTTTTTCACTGACGGGATCGTCCAGCCGCAGAAACCGCTGCGATTCGGCCACGCGGTAGCGCATCGCCAATGTTCTGAATTTTCGTGTATCGGCCTGACTGCAAGCAGGATAGCCTAAATAGCTGAACGGGATGATGCCCTTGTGCTGAATGACGTTCGTCGCTGAATCGATCCGCAATCCATTCTGACAATACGGATCGTTCCTGAGTTTGGCTTCTTCGTAGAGATAGGTCGGCGAAAAGGCCAGCTTGTTGATTTCCACCCGATTGGTGGTATTGAGCCGCCGGGCTTCCATGATGGTGCGGAGGTAGTAGCCCAAAGCAAAGGCCAGACAGGTACCGTGTTTTCCCTGGTCGAGGGGTTGGGGGCAATAGGCTTCGTAGGATACCCGCGCCGGGAGTTGCTGTAGCCCAAACTTCCGGATAACCGGCGGTTTGGCCGGAATCCGGAGGTAGCTGTCATCGTCCATAATGAGTCCGTAATTAAACGCATCCTGAGCAAAGAGGGGGAGGGTTAGCAGGAGGCAGAACAGAAAAGTGAGCCGTTTCATGGACAGAAGGGGTTATCGGAAACCAATGGGCAGCGCCAGCAGGCTGATCAGCCAAAGGAACCTTTTCATGGTAGGGAACGGGTTATTCGTTTAAACGGCTGCGTAGTTTTCGGGCTTCTTCCTGATACGGGTGTCCATCCGTTCTGGCAATGCGGGTCAGGATCGACCGGGCTTCCCGGCGCTGCCGGTTGTGTAAATACGCCAGACTGAGATACCACTCTGCGCAGGCCCGCCAGTGGCCGGGATAGCCTTCCAACACGGTTTTCTGCAAAATCGGGATGGCCTCGCGGAGTTGCCGTTGCTGCAGCAGCCGGGCACCCTGCCAAACGGCCAGCGAGTCCTGCGCCACGGCGGCTGAGTCGGCCGTACCGGCGGCATCGGTTTCATCGGGCGGTTCGATGGGCAGCGGGGCGGCTTTGGGCGTGGGTTTGAAAAGGGCGTCGGCCAGCAGCAGACCCGGATCTGCGGGGGGGGCGGGCGTCGGCGGTGGGGGCAGTGACCGAACCGTGTCGGCGGGTTGGGGTTGCGAACCGGTAGTGTCTTTTTGGGCAATCGGCGTTTCCGGGCCGTCCAAACCGTCGGTTTTGTAGAGTCGCCAGAACAGCCCAAGGGTCAGCAGCACCGTGGCTGCGGCCAGCCAGACGGCGGGGCGTTGCCAGAGCGGGCGGACGGTCACCTCGGCGGGTTGGGCGGTTTTTTCCGTGGCCAGTTCCTCCTTTGCTTTGGCGTAGAAGGCCGCGGCTTCCTGCTCGAAAGACAGGAGCCTCATGCCCCGCCGGACCCGCTGCTGGACTTGCAGTTCCCGTTGCAGGGCTTCATTCTGGCGGAGTTGTTCTTCAAAGGCGGTTTTTTCGCCGGGCGTCATCTGGTCGGACAGATAAGCCGCGATATCGTCGTGCTGTTGATCCGTCAGTTCTTCCATGATTGACAATCGGAAAGGTATTGTTTGAACAGTCCGACGAATCTTTTTTTGGCGCGGTGATGGAGTAATTTTCCGTGCCCATCTGCTTTTTCTTCCATTAGTTCAAAATCTTTCAATTTCATTCCGTTTACGTAATGCTCCCACATTAGTTTTTGCTGAACGGGCGTTAGTTTTTCATAGGCTTTGCGGGCGGCAATCCGCATGCAATCGTCTTCTTCGGCAGCCTCATCCGTGGCGGGTTCGGGCCCTAGGGGCCGGTCATCAAACTCCCGGAAGAGCGAATCCCAATCGACTCTGAGGGACATTTCTTTTTTTTGTTTTTTCCACCACCCCCGCCATTTATTAATACAGATCCGACCGACATAACTGATGGGTTTATAGCCCCGGCAAATAAACTTTCCGGAATAAATATCGTCCATAAACTGGACCAGCGTATCCTGAATCAAATCCTGAATGTCGTCTTCACTGGTGCCGAATTTCTGGGCATAGTTAAAGAAAAACTTATACAAACGTTTCGTCAGACACATCCAGGCCGTTTCGTTGCGCGGATCTTCATGAACCAGGGCCTGGCAAAACAGATCGGGATTATTTTCAAGGTGAAGGCAGGGGTCAGTAGGAGCAGAGGAGGAAGATTTCTGTAGAAATTTAAACATACATACAAACGGGTCAGATGGAGTCCAAGTAGCAGTTAAAACTACTAAAATCTCTCCATCTGACCATTTGTAGTTAATTAAATTTTCAGATCAGGCACTTTGGCGGTACGGTGCCGGACGAAGGCTTATGGTGTCGCGCGAGACATGCCGGCGCATTTCCGGCACGGTGAAATTGAGGAAGTCGAACCACATTTCTTCGCGGTTGGCGTAGTATTCCCAAATCCGCTGCACCTGACCCGCCAGTTCCACCTCGCCCTCGAACAGCGGGTGTTTGACCACCTGCATCTGAAAGTCCCGGATCTGGGCGTGAACGGTTCCGCCGACGATAAAGGGCTGGTTGGTGGCGTAGGCATCGGCCAGCATGAACAGATACACCTGCCAGCGCCCGAGCCGCCCGAGGGCTTTGACGTCCATCCAGATGGCACCAATTTCGGCCACGTCTTCCTCCCGAATTTGGCTGTCTTCCAGTATCTGGGCTTTAATTTCGGCCGGCAGCACATCAAAATACCGATGCGGTGGGCGGGCGTTGACAAAATAGCCGGCCGTCCATTCGCCGGGTTGATCGCTATCCTGAAAGACCCGCACGGTGGTGTGTTTCAGGAATTCTGGGTCAACGCTAATGCCCTGACTGCGTTGACGGTACGTTTCGATAAACCGGTAAAGATCCGTTGTGCTTTGAAGCAAAAATGTCTGTAACATGATCGCAGATGGTTTGATTTTTCATCCATCTATTGCGGTTATGACAAGAAGTTATCATCTCGTTTGACTAATTTTGACGGTCTACTATTCCTCCTTATCGTGAAAGGCAAAATCAAAGTGCTGCTCCTCGACGACCATAAAGTGGTGATCGACGGTCTGCTGAGTTTACTCCGTGACGACCCGCAAATTGAAATCGAAGAGGTGTTTACCAATGGCGAGGAGGCCCTGCAGTTTTTTAAAAATGGAACGGGCAAAGAACCGCTGGTCGATGTGGTCGTGGCCGATTTGCGCATGCGCCGGGGAATCAGCGGGCTGGAATTTGTGGTGCAGCTACGCTCCGTGTCGCCCCGAACCCGGGTTATTATTCTGAGCATGTCCGAAGACTCGAAAGACATTCATGCCGCCATTCGGCTGGGCGTATCCGGGTATTTGTTTAAAAGCCAGGACGTCGATCTGGTTCGGAAAGCCATTTATGAGGTGATTCGAGACGACCGGCCTTACATGAGCCAGGAAGTATTGCGAACGTTTGTCGATTCGCAGGAAGAAAAACAACCCGAGCAAATCCGCCAGCTCACGGCCCGGGAAATTGAAGTGCTGCGGCTGATCGCCCAGGAGTTTACCACCGCCGAAATTGCCGACAAACTGAACATCAGCGAAGCGACCGTGGATACGCACCGCCGGAATATGATCCAGAAACTGAAAGTAAAGAGCATTGTCGGACTGGCCAACTTTGCCATTCGGAACGGACTGGTGTAGAAACCGGGTGGCGAAAATCTTTTTTTTTGCCTGATAACCTTCCCCCTGAGCGGGTCATAGATGGGTGTTCCCGGACCAAACCGGGCGTTCCAACCCAACATCTCCAGCTCTATGAACATCTCTGGTACATTTTTTCGCTTGCCGGTTGCTGTCCGCCGATTCGTGTTCGGCCCGCTGACCCTGGCCGGTTTTCTGGTTCTGATGACCGGTGCCTGTAAAAAAGAAACGGACCCCGCTCCGGTTTCCAATTCGCCCATCACGCTGTTCACTTCCCCGAGTAACCCGCTCGTGGCTCGCATCGACAACAAAGCCGACGGGATTCTGGAACTGTACGGCACGAAAAATGCCGCCGGGGTAACCCAGCAACTCACCATGCTGGTTCACCAGATGGACCCCAGTTCGAAGGATGCGACGTATTTGCTGCTCGATGAGCAATCGAGGCTGAAAACCATTCTGGGGCAGGATGGCTCTAAAATCGCGCTGAAATGGCAGACGGAAAGCCGGGCGACGGTAACCTACATTTCGGCCGATGGGGAGAATCAGGTGAATACCGAAATCGATCTGGATGAGGAAATCACCGGAGGGCGGCTGGCGGCCCCGGCGATCAATCCGGTTTTTCGGGCAGGCAGCGGTACTTCGGTTCGCAACAACCAGCCGCTGCGACTCCGGCAGGAGTTTGCCAACGACGCCGTTTCTATTCCGTCGGGTGCGCGAAAAGCCGCCGGACAGCAGGAAGTTACCATCAACCTGACCAATTGTGGAGGCTTACCGTCCGATGCTGAATATGTATCGGTCATCATGTATAAAAGCCCGGCCAGTAAAAGCAATCGGGTTGGCGAATTTAAGGCCCATCGGGTGACCAAAGGGATGTATAGCGTGATTCTACCGACGGACGTGAGTGCCGAGGTGAATCTGTCGAATCAGGATATTTGCAAAGGCGTCGGTAAGGTTTTCGACAAGATTTTGTGCAATAAAGTGACCAAAGTGCTGCGGAAAGTGGGCTCTAAAGCACCGAAGGCTACGCCCTGGACGCTGATTGGCGGTTTTATACTGGATAAGGGATTGGGGAAACTGTGTGAGATCACTACGCCGGAGGGCGAACTCTGCAAAGCCAATTTTGAAGATGAAAAGAAGAACTACTGGATCGGTAATGTGCTCTTTATTGCCAAAGCCGTACCGACTTCCGGGGGTGAACCCAGGTATTCCAGACTCACCGATCCGATCGATGGAAAAGCATCGTACCCGGATTTGTCCGTCGAACTGGGCGCCGAACTGAAGGTGCAGCCGCTGGCACTCTCGCCCGACCGGCCCGTGGCCCAACAGTCGTATGTGGCGCGTGCGTCCATCCATTGCGTTCCGGTCAATTCCCGGGTGTCGCTCCGTGTGGTAGGAACCGATTCGTATACGGATGAAGTATCAACGGTGGTTTATTCGCTGGATGCCAACGGGGCTTTCAATTTCAGTCTGACCATACCGGGTGCCAAAACGTCCGGTATCCAGGACGAAATCAAGTTGACCGTGACACTTCCCGATGGAAAGGTGATCACCAAAACGGCCTCACTGATTTTTGGGTAAAAAGCTGAAAATTAGGGAAATTTAACGGGCCGGACTCACCAACGGCTCGTTGAGTTGTTGATGGATGGGCGGTTTTGGCAGATTGATCTCAATCAACGGAATCCGAATCTGAACCCAGGTGCCTCCGCCGTCCGGCAGGTTCGATACGTTGATGGTGCCGCTCATCAATCCCGCCCGTTCGTTGATGCTTCGCAGTCCTTTTCCCTGTGGAAACTGGTCAGGATCGAAGCCCAAACCGTCGTCGCGGACGCTCAGTTTCAGGAACTTCCGGTTTTCGTCGACCATAAACCGGATGGTGGCTTCACTGGCCTGGGCGTGTTTCAGAATGTTGGTGACCAGTTCGAGGCAGACGCAGTAGAGATGAAACTTGGCAATCCGGTTCAGTTGCTCTTCCATACCACTCAACTGGAGAACAAAGCTGGTTTTGCCGGCCCGGTTTAGGCTGTTGGTCAGTTGTTGGAGGCTGCTGCCCAGCCCGCGTTCGTCGAGTTCGTCGGGCCAGAAATTATGGGCGATCAGCCGGATGCCGTCGTAGGCGTCCTGTACGGATTGCAACAGCGAATGTAGGGCCGAACGGTCGATAATGGGCTGTTTGTCAGGGTTATTGAGTTCGCTCAGGCGGGTTCGGATGCTAAACAGAACGCTGCCCAACTGGTCGTGTAATTCGTCGGCCACCCGGCGCCGTTCCTGAATCTGTCCGGCAATGAGGGCTTCTTCCATTTCTATTTTTTTGCGAATCTCCTGTTCGTAAGCGGCCAGTTCGGCGATTTCGCGTTGGCGTTTCATCTGCCGGACCGACCGTCGTTCGTTCCGGATGTAGTCGGCCAGCCCCACCGACATGAACGTAAATTCCAGCAGCGAACCAATGTTCTGGGAATAGTGAATCAGAAGACCGGTTCCGGGAATGATGCCGATCCGGTTGAGCACAAAGAGCGCAAAACCGAGGGAGTAACACATGGAAGCAATGACATAAAATTTCGAGGACGTCTGCCCTTGCCGCCACGTCAGCACCCCGGCTACAAACATGCCGATGACCAGCGGACAGGAACTCATCAGGGCCACAAACTGGAGTGACAAGGGCAGCAATTCGAGCAGATTGATCCCGACCAGGATCACGCTCAGGCCACACAGAATCCAGAGGGTGAAATACAGGCGGGGAGTCGTTTGCCGCAGGTTCAGCGCCCGGGAATAAAAAACGATAAACGTAAAAAACACGCCCAGCGAAAACAACCCCAGACCGTGTTCGGCCAGCCAGGTCGAGCTGGGCCAGAGGTAGCGGATGCCGATGTTACTCCCCCGGCAAGCTTCGTAAAACAGGTAGGAAAGCAGGTAAAACGCCAGGTAGAGATAGCTGATAATCCGGGTAAAGAGCCAGATGACGAGGTGATAAAGCAGCATCAGACACAGCGTTCCCCAGTAAAAGCCCCACAGCAGGGTAGCCACCTGGGCATGGGCCTGAAACCCCTTTTCTTCCCAGATGATGAGCGGGAAGTAGCTGTGAAGCTGGCGGTTATCGATGTGGACATAAACGGTATACAGTTCCCCGGGCCGGAGCGGCAGGGGAAAGACGTAGGTATTTGACGAAATCGGCCGGCTGTTGCGCCCCAGGGCATCGCCCGCCCGGAAGCGGGTTATTTTACCGTTGTGGTCGATCAGGTAGAGATCGATTTCCCTGATGTTACCAAAGCCGACTTCGAACAGGTAGCGGCTTTCCGGCCGAATGTCCTGATTCAAAAGCTGAAAGCGGAACCAGTAGCTGCTATTGGCAAAAACCAGGTTGGGGGTTTCCTGCAAACTGGGTTGAAAAAGGCGGGCCAGTGCGGGTTTGCGTACATCGTTGATCGTCAGATGATCCAGGGTGTCGGCCAGAAAATCCACCCGCCGTCCCAGGCTGTATTTTGGTTGCGTTGCCGAGAGCAAAACCGGAAGGCTGGCGTAGACGTCTGCTGCACGGATGCCGAGGAACAGGAGGAGCAGGAAGAACCGGAAAGGCATACGATCAGGCTGAAAAGAGGATTCTACGTCTTTGAATGCCAGAAGTTTACGCAGAATTACCCATTCACTGCAACTAAATGCTGTAAAATCATGGCTGGCTTGAGTACAAATAGCAGAAAGTGGGTATTTTTTGAAAGGCAGCTTTTTCCGTAGTTAAAAAAAAATTAAAGGAACCGATAACCTTGAAACCGTAGACAGAATAGATGGTCAAACGCTTCGGACGGGGCGGAAAACCATAAACTATTTTTCTGTATGAAGTCACTCATCGCCTTTCGCAATCGGACCGGAATCACGGTCGCCTGTGTCGCCGGTCTGCTTACACTGTTCTCCTGCAACACGACGAGAGAACCGGTTTATCAAGGCAGTTACCAGGAAGCCAATGCTTTCGTCGGCCAGTATGCCGGTCTGCTCATGAACCAGTATTACCCGAATACGGGCCGCGATTACCAGGGCATCACCAACCAGTGGAATTATGACCCGGATACCCGTCGCTACACCATCGACATGACCTCGACCTGGGTGGGGCGGGGGTGCTGGATTTGCGACGAGTGCCAGGTGGAAGCCCGGGGTTATCTCTACGTCAACGACGATGGCACCCAGCCCCAGTTTAAAATGGAACGCGTGAACGACTGTGCGCTGGGGCACGATTTGCAGGGGTTGATGATTGGCACGCTGATCAACGTGGCGGCTGATGAATTAAGCAAAGGGAATTGATGAAAACGCCACTGTATATATACAAAACAATCGTTTCTCTCCTGCTCGTCCTGGTGCTGACGGGTACGGAAAACGTCGCAGCCCAATCACCGGACAGCTATTTTGTGGCTAAAACCGTATCGGTTCCGGGTAACCTGAAACAGCCTTTGAGAACCGGTATTCAGGTTGGATTTGATGATTATGTTTATATCGAAGCCCTGGGGAAAATCCGGGTGGGCCTGTTTTATGGGTCGGCCTATCCGGTTGGTCTTCCCAAGAGTTTCGATAACTTTTTCAATAAGCGTCGGTCTGTACTGCACGGGGCGCTGATGTGGCAAATTGGGCCGGAAAGCGGGAGTTGCCGGAAGATGTTCCGCAGCTATGATGAAACAGTTAAAAATATTTTTATGGTATCGGAAGACCGGATGATCAAAGAGGACGGTCCCAATTACGTCGCGGGCGATTACTTCCTGAGCAAGTCGACCGGCGAATTGATGCTGGACATCAACGACAACGATGTCGACAACAACAGCGAACAGTATCAGGTGCGTATTTTTGTGCTGAAGCAGTATTACCACGTCAACCGCAACCAGTTCAACCACTGTCCGCTGAAGGAACCCGGCGATGGCGAGCACGACCGGCAAGGGAATGGGTGGATCCGCGAATGGCCCAACTCCTGGGTCTACCACGGTTTCAATAACTCCTACCGGGGCACCGGCAAGTATTCCGGATGCCAGTGCGTTTATGACCGGGGAACGCTGTTGAGGGGCACCGCGACCGATACCGGCAATGACCAGGGATCGTTTGATTTTGGGTTCTGGCTCGGCAATGGCGATGCCGATAATATGGAAGCCCGGCACCTGCACCTGATCCTGGACGTGCTGCCGCACGATTTGTGGGTAAAGCGCTATGGCGGCAACAACAAAAAGATGCGGTATTCACCTCCACAGGTTTTCGTGAAATAGTATCTTGCGAAAACCGGATGTTGCTCAATATTTAATTAACTTTTTCCATTTCTTTTCAGAAAATGATACGCTTTTTTTTACTGATTTTGTTGGCTGTGCTTTTTAGTCGGAGTATGTTATATGCACAGACACTCATGGGTACGGTTTATAGCTATTCAGACAAAACACCTTTGGCCGGGGTCTTTCTAATGGAAAAAGGAACTATGAATAGGACTACAACCGACAGTTTTGGGAGATATACACTTTCACCCGTGTATCACCGTAGAGCTCCCCATATTGTTGTTGCAACTAAAGGTCATTTTGTTCTTACCTATGCCTGTGACAGCTTAAAGGAGGGAGATATAAAGTCTATTGATGTTTATCTTGACAAAAAGCCATCATTATGGAACAAAAAAACATACGTAGACAAGTCATTTGCAAGAAATATAGAAAAGCGGTCTGCGCAAGAAGAGAACAGCGCTGCACCGGTTTCGATAACCGCCCCAAACCCCAGTGTAACACCTTCAGTTCTAAAAAACCGCTATGCGTTTATCGTCGGGAATTCTGGTTATTTGGAGGGTCGTGGGCTGGAAGGGCGTCCGCTCAACGATGCCCGCGATATTGCCGAACGGCTTCAGACATTGGGGTTTACGGTGACACGCCATGAAGATCTGGCGGATAAACAAAGTTTCGAAAAGGCGTTTCAGCAATTTAACCGAACGGCAAAAGGAGCGGATGCGGCCCTGTTTTTTTATGCGGGCCACGGAATTGAGGTCGCCGGCGAAAACTACATGATCCCGACCGCTGCCAAACTGGAGCAAAAAGAGGATGTGCGTTACGAAGCGTTTCCGGTCAGCCGGGTACTCGATGAGTTTCGGGAACTGGGTGCCAAAAACAGCATTGTTTTGCTGGATGCCTGTCGCGAAAATCCGTTCCGAAGCTGGAGTAGGGGCGAGGTAAACCGGGGTTTTAAAACCATCGATCTGGCTCAGGCCCGGATCGATAATTTGTTTATTGGTTATGCGACAGCACCGGGTAGTGTGGCTCAAAACGGTACGGGCCGTAATGGAACCTTTACGATGGCGCTGCTGAAGTTTCTGCGAAAAGGCGAGCGGTTTGATGATATTTTTCAGGACACAACCAATGAAGTAATGAACCGCACGGACAACGCACAACGCCCTTTTCAAACCTCAAGTTTGCGGACGAAACTGATTTTTTAATTTCCCTTTTTCGGTTAAAAAATAACGCCTTGATTACGGGTGTATGTCAAACCAATTTTGTATATTTGTACAAATAGAAACGAACATACAGGTAATGCTTTACACGTTTCTATAGCGTTTTAAAACGGTTATTTATTTCCCCTTTTCTCTGGCCAGATGTATCTTTCTTCACTCGTTTTCTCGCTGGCCATGAAGTGCCAGTATTCTCGTTTTCTGTTGGGGTTTGACAGCCCTTTTAAACGCATCGGCTACTCCTGATCTCATCTCGCCGATCAATTTCTCCCATCTTTCTTTTTAGCAGCAACCGGACTCGTATCCGTCGATTAGTGGACGTATAGACTCCATCGTACTGCTGCGTGTTGCCCCCATTGGCCTGAAAAGCCGATGGATAACGGACGTTTTTGAGTAATAAACCCCAATTCCCACATAGTTTACTTTATTTATGAATCATTTTTACCCAACCGGAACGAATCGGCTGCGCGTGGCCGGAAACCCTCTCTTTTTGCGGAAAAACCGCCACTGGCTCAGCCGAGCAGTTGTATGCTCCCGGTTTTTAGGAATGCTCATCGTTTTCGGGCTAGCGGCCTCTTCGCTGGCATCCGGTGCCGACCCGCATCCCGATTACGCTCCTCTGGCTGATTTGTATAATGCCACGAATGGCTTGGGTTGGAAGAATTCTGATAAGTGGCTGACGGACAATAATCCGTGCGGTTGGTATGGAGTTTCCTGCACGAATAACCGGGTGACGGATATTTATTTGAGTGAGAACAAGTTAAGTGGTACACTTCCTGAAAGTCTGGGAAATCTGACCAGTTTGCAAAATCTTTTTTTACGTAAAAATGAGTTAAGTGGAAGTATTCCTAACAGTTTGGGAAACCTATCAAATTTGAAATATCTTTCCTTACAGGAAAATAAGTTGACTGGAGAAATCCCCGGCGACTTGAGTACGCTTACCAATCTGGAAAACCTTGTTTTAAGCAATAATCAGTTAAGTGGTGAAATCCCCGGTAGTGTGGGTAATATGATCAATCTACAGTCTATAAACCTTTACTACAACCAATTGAGTGGGGAGATTCCTGCTAGTCTGGGTAATTTAACTAATCTTAAATACCTTACTTTGGATTACAATCAGTTGCGTGGAGAGATTCCTGCCAGTCTGGGGAATCTAGTCAATTTATTGTCAATTATGGTGAGTCGAAACAATTTGACTGGTACTATTCCTGCCAGTTTGGGTGGTATGACAAGCCTGCAAACGCTGAGTTTGGCTTTTAATAAATTGACGGGAGCGATACCGGGCAGTTTGGGGAACTTATCCAACTTGCAGGTAATGTATTTGAATAATAATGAGTTAAGCGGGGATATTCCCGGTAACCTGGAAAGTTTAACCAAACTGAGCTATCTTTCTCTTGGCACCAATAAGTTGACGGGCATCATCCCCGGTAGCCTGGGAAATCTAACCAAGTTGCAAAGTCTTTATTTGTATGAAAATCAGTTAAGCGGTGAAATTCCGGCCAGTTTAGGAAATTTAACGAACCTGCAATACCTTTCTTTGGGCGCAAATAAGTTGACGGGTACCATTCCCGGCAGTTTGGGGAATCTAACCAGTCTGCAAGACCTTTCAATTGGTACCAACCAGCTAAGTGGATCAATTCCGACTAGTCTGGGAAATCTAACCAATCTACAGGGCATTAACTTCAACTTCAATCAATTGAGCGGGCCAATACCTGACAGTTTTGGGAACTTGATTAATCTGACTTCCCTTTCAATGATGGAGAATAAGCTGGAAGGCGCTATCCCCGGTAGTTTGGGGAACCTTGTCAATCTGCGGTTTTTAAGTTTGAGTACCAATAAATTGAGTGGTGAAATACCGGCTAGCCTGGGAAATCTAACCAAGGTTTGGTATTTAACGTTGGACTATAACGAGTTGAGTGGACCCATCCCAGGCAGTCTGGGGAATCTGGCTGCCTTGGAGCACCTTTCCTTGTCCCGCAATCAGTTAACCGGCTCGATTCCTGACAATTTTAGAAACCTGGCTAAACTGGATCAGTTTTACCTAACCCTAAATCAATTAACCGGATCGATTCCGGAATTTTTGGGAAGTTTAACCAATTTGCGATTTATCGGCCTGAATGTCAATCAATTAAGCGGCTCAATTCCCGCTAGCCTTGGAAATTTAAATAAACTGGAAAATCTGGTTCTAAGTGACAATCAATTAACCGGGGTAATTCCATCAAGTTTGGGTAACCTGACCAATCTGCAATCCCTTCGTTTAGAAAATAATCAATTAAGCGGCTCAATTCCCGCTAGTTTAGGTAATCTGCCTAATTTAAAACTTCTATGGCTCAATAGTAATCAGTTAAGTGGATGCCTCCCGGAATCTCTAAAAGCCTTATGCGGTAAAAGTGTTCAGTTTCAGAACAACCCCGGCCTGCCCGGCGGAGGCAATTTTACAGCATTCTGCAACAACGTGCCGGGCAGCAACGCCATATCGGCGCCCACGCTGGCTTTGTCGGCCGGTATTTCCCAACCCATCCTACAAAACACGCCTTCGGTTTCGATAACCGTCACTGGCTGTGAAGGCGGCAACGTCAACTGGTCGGGACCGAACAATACCGCCGGGAGTGGATTCACCATTACCGTACCCACGTCAGCCACCGGCACGCGGGTTTATTCGGCTACCTGCACCGTGGGGAGTTGTGTTAGCCTGCCCGGAACGGCTTCGGTCGTGATCAGCTTACTGGCATCCGGTGCCGACCCACATCCCGATTATGCGCCCTTAGCCGATCTTTACAATTCCACCAACGGCTCCGGCTGGAAAAAATCTGATAAGTGGCTGACGGACAATAATCCATGTGGCTGGTATGGCGTCTCTTGTATTAATAACCGGGTGGGTGAAATCAAACTGGAAAACAACAATCTAGTAGGAACGATTCCTGCTAGCTTAGGAAATTTGACCAGCTTATGGCAACTTAGCCTGACTTCTAATCAGCTGAGCGGGGAAATTCCCAGTAGTTTCGGGAATCTTTCTAATCTGGCGTCTCTTAGCTTGTTCTTCAACCAGTTGACGGGATCAATTCCTGGCAGTTTGGCGAATTTGCCAAATTTAATTTCTATTGCTTTAAGTTTCAATCAATTAACTGGGGAAATTCCTGCCAGTTTGGGAAGTCTTACAAAGCTGATTTCGCTTTCCTTAAATGATAATAAGTTGAGTGGAGAAATTCCCAGTAGTTTAGGAAATCTGACAAAACTGACCGGTCTCGGGTTGTACAACAACAAACTGAGTGGACCAATCCCCAATAGTTTGGGAAATCTTGTCAATCTGCAAGCTTTGGCTTTATATAATAATGAGCTAACTGGCGAAATTCCTGATGAATTGGGAAATCTGATTAATCTCGATAGGTTTTATGCCGATCATAATAAGCTCAGTGGATCGATCCCGGAAAGCTTCGGTAATATGTCAAAACTAAGGCAGATTTTCTTGTATAATAATGAGTTAACGGGGCCTATTCCTAGTAGTCTGGGGAATCTGACTAAATTGGAATATCTTGAATTGTTCATGAATAAGTTAAGTGGAGAGATTCCCGCCAGTCTGGGGAATTTATCCCTGTTACAATACCTCAGGCTAAATGACAATAAATTAAGCGGCCCAATTCCAAATAGTCTAGGAGTTTTGTCTAATTTGAAAGACCTCAGTTTAGCTAGCAATCAGTTGACAGGTTGTTTTCCGGAAGCCCTCAGAAAGCTTTGTAGCAAAAGCGTGCAATTCTGGAACAACCCCGGCCTGCCCGGAGGAGGCAACTTTACGGCTTTCTGCAACAACGAACCGGGCAGCAACAGCATGTCAGCTCCCACGCTGGCACTGTCAGCCGGTATTTCCCAGCCGGTTCTCCAAAACACCCCTTCGGTTTCAATAACCGTCTCCGGCTGTGAGGGCGGCACCGTCAATTGGGCAGGGTCGAACAATACGAAAGGAACGGGAGCGGCAATTCCGGTTTCTACCGCTGCCGTGGGGACATGGGTTTACTCGGCAACCTGCACCGTTGGCAGTTGTGTCAGTCCGTCCGGAACGGCTTCGGTGGTGATCAGTGCGCCCACCACCACCGGCAGTTTCGACGGTTTTGTCTACGGCGTCGACTGCGAAACCTTTCGGGGCTGGGCCTGGAATCGCGATAAAGTCAACACCGTTATTTCGGTGGACATTCTGGATGGAGCCACTGTCATTGCCACACTCCCGGCGGGTGATTTTCGGCAGGATTTGCTCAACGCGGGCAAAGGCAATGGCAAACATGCCTTTAGTCTTGCCATTCCCTCCAGCCTGAAAGACGGTCGCCCGCATCTGCTCACGGCACGGGTAGCGGGCAGCAGTTTCATGCTGAAAAATCCGCCCAAAGCACTGATTTGTCAGGGAAGCGGGGAACCAATCAATCTGCCACCGGTAGCCCCACCGACAACGCCTTTATCCGCCACGATTGGCTCAGCCTTCAGCGTCACGCTACCGGTTTTTACCGATCCTGAAAATCAATCGCTGACCTATTCGCTGAGCGGTTTGCCTTCCGGGCTGAGTTTTGCGGCCAGCAACCGCCAGATCAGCGGCACGGCGGCCACGGGAACTGCCGGTTCGTATGTGCTCACGTACTCGGCCAGCGACGGAACGAATGCAATGCCGACCAGCGTGGTGCTGACGGTAGTGGCGGGACCGACAACGCCACCGCCGGTGGTGACGGGCAACTTCGAGGGCTATTTGTCTGTGGTCAATTGTCAGGAAATCCGGGGCTGGGTGTGGGACCGCAACAAGCCCAACACGCCGATGTTGGTGGAGTTTTTCGCCGACGGCATCTCAATCGGTACCACCGAAGCGAAGAACTACCGACAGGATTTGAAAGACGCCCAGAAAGGCAACGGTGCCCACGGGTATGTGTTTGCGACCCCGGCGCAGGTGAAAGACAACGTCAATCACCAAATCAGTGCCAAAGTCCAGAACAGCACGTATGTGTTGAAAGGCTCACCGATCAACCTGACCTGTGTGTCCTCCGGCGGTCGGTTGTCGGCGGAAGGTGGGGAAGACCTTCAGGCGGTTTTGCTGGGCAATCCGGTGTCGGATCAGGTGTGTGTCGAAATCCGGGGCGCCGAAGGTCAACCGTTGCGGGTGCAACTGACGGATGTCAATGGCCGACTGCTGAATGAACGGCAGGTGGAAAAAGCGGCTGCGGTGGAACAACTGACCCTGCCGGTTTTGCATCCGATGCCGGGCCTGCTGTTTTTACAGATTCAGAGCGGCTCCCGATCCGTAACCTTGAAAGTGTTGACGCAATAAATTCAAACAGCATCAAGCAAAAACCGCCCGGACACGTCATTCGGGCGGTTTTTGTTATTAGAAAGATTTACAGCCATTCCCACGCACTCTGATAGGCATCGAGTTTTTCGGAATACGCAATGAAGTCGGCATAAAACGGCAGACTCGCCAGCGTGGCACTGTCGCCCACAATGACCAATTTCTTCCGCGCCCGCGTCATGGCGACGTTCATCCGGCGAATGTCGGCCAGAAAACCGATTTCGCCTTCGGCATTGCTCCGGGTCATCGAAATGTAGACAATGTCGCGCTCCTGCCCCTGAAAACTATCGATGGTGTTAACCGCAATTTTACCCAGATAAGGTTGTAAATCAGGGGTGTGGGCCAGTTGCTCGTTCAAAACGGCGAGCTGTTGTTTATAGGGCGAGATGATCGCAATGGTCGGGAAATTCTGCGGACTATAAAATGGCCCCAGCTCGGCCACCAGTTGCGTTAAATGCTTCATCAGCAAAGCGGCTTCCTCCGGGTTGGTGGAGCTGGTACCTTCCAGTTTTTCGTCAAAACCGCAGCCCGCCGTGTCGATAAACCGCAGCGCACTGTCGCCGGGAAACAGCGAATGAGCCGCCACCGACGCGTGCGCTTTGAGAAGATTCGCATAAAAAACCTGCGACGAATAGCCCATGATGTGCGTGTGCATCCGGTATTGTTCTTCCAGTACACTGACCGCTTCGGGATGCAGCGCCACGCATTTTTCGAGCAAAGTCGTGCTCAGGCCTTTCCGCGCGGCTTCATTCGATTTGATCGTCGGCGACAACTGGCAGTGATCACCGGCCAGCACCACCTTTTGCGCTTTCAGAATTGGAATCCAGCAGGCGGGTTCCAGGGCCTGCCCGGCTTCGTCGATGACCACGGTATGGAACGTCAGGTTCCGGATCATGTACTGGTTGGAACCGACGAGCGTGGCCGTAATCACCTGCGCTTTGGCCACCAGATCGTCGATGATGTACTGCTCCGTGTTTCCCACCTCCTTCATAATCCGGTGAGCCTCATCAAACAGAGCTTTTCGTTGATCGCGCTCGGCTTTGCCAAAATTCCGCTTGTACTTATGCGCCATGTTTTTAAACTCATTCGCCTGCTTTTTTAGTTTTTTGGCCTCTTTCATCAGGTGGTGCTCTGCCATTTTGTGGTCCAGCGTAAGCGCCATCAACCGCTCCGAAACGCGCGCCGGATTGCCCACCCGCAATACGTTCAGCCCCTGTTCGTGCAATTTTTCACTTAACAGATCGACCGCCGTGTTGCTGGGCGCGACCACCAGAATTTTTCGGTTATCCTGTTTCAGCAGGGCTTTGATGGCCTGCACCAGCGTGGTGGTTTTGCCGGTTCCCGGAGGGCCGTGAACAATCGCCAGTTCGTTAGCGGCCCGGATTTTTTCAACCGCCCGGTTCTGGCTTTCATTCAGTTGCGGAATCGGCAGCGGAGGCAAATCGGTCTGAAAGGTGGGCGACGACTGGCCGGTCAGGATCTTCACCAGGCGGTGTTGCGGCCCTTCGCTCAGCGAATTCGCCAGCTTGAGCGCGTCCTGCATTTCGTCGTAGCTCTTGTCGTCGAAAAGCAGTTCAACGCCCAGTTTTCCATCCCGCGACCAGTCGGGCAGTTCGTCGGTCAGCAGGGTAATTTTGAGCCGATTGCCGCTCTGGTGGGAAACCGTTCCTTCGACCCGGTCGTTTTTCGGATCGTGGTTGCTGAAAAACACGGCGGGCATGCCCGACCGGAACTGGTGCGAAACATCCTGGTGTGTGGTTCGTTCCACCTCCACCGTCAGGTAGTCGCCCCGGCTCATCTCGGAACCCCGGATGGCGATGGGATACCAGGTCAGGCCGTTGGCCCGGCGTTCGGCAACGGAAGTGCTTTCCGTCTGTCGGCGGTATTGATTGCGATCTTCTTCCCGTTCAATTTTTAAGACGTCGAGAAGATTTTTAAAGTAATCCATTCCCAAAAGTAGTGCATATTCGGCCGGGCAAAAAGTTGGCCCCCGGTATTTTGGCGCCAAATGAAGGATATTGACGCAGGAAGTATATCTTCGAAAAACCTTGCTTTCCTGAAACTCATGCACCCCAAAACAGCTGATTCACCGAATGAAATGCCTGCGCAACCGGGGCCGGGCCGCACGTCACCCCGGACGGTAAAAGCCTGGCTGTCGTCGCTGGGTCCCAGTATCATCACAGCCGCGCTGGTTTTCGGCCCCAGCAAAATGACGATTACTTCAAAGATGGGAGCCGAATACGGCTATTCGTTGCTCTGGATCATTGTGATGGCCATCTTTTTTATGATCGTTTTCACGGCCATGGCCGCCCGAATCGGTTTGGCAACGAACCAGTCCCTGCTGGCGACGATCCGGCAGAAGTGGGGCAATCAGGTGGCGGTGGCGGTAGGAATCGGGGTCTTTCTGGTAGCCACCTCGTTCCAGGCCGGCAACTCCGTCGGGGTCGGGATTTCCATCGCCGAAGCCACGCATACCCCGGTGAACGTCTGGATTGGTATTTTTACGGTTTTGGGAATCAGTCTGCTTTTTTTGAAGTCGTTTTATAAAGTACTCGAAAGACTCATGATTCTGCTGGTTGGCGTGATGCTGGTGGCTTTCATCGCCACGCTGACCTTTTCGGGGCCGGATTATGCCGAGGTCGTGACCGGTTTCGTACCGTCGCTGCCCGTGGGTTCGCTGGGGCTGGTCATCGCGTTTACGGCCTCCTGTTTTTCGATTGTCGGCGCGTTTTACCAGTCTTATCTGGTGCAGGAGCGGGTGCGGGTCAATCCGAAGGTGCGGGATGAAAAGGTGGATACCGTCACCGGCATGACGCTGATGGGGTTGATGAGCGCGACGGTTTTGGTTTGTGCTGCGGCCGTGTTGCATCCGAAGGGCATCAAAGTGACCAGTGCCTCCGACATGGGAAAAGCGCTGGAGCCGATTTTTGGGCAATATGCCTCGGTGCTGTTTTTGATCGGGTTGTTCGGCGCTTCGTTTTCGTCGCTGGTCGGCAACGCCACCGTCGGCGGAACGCTCCTCGGCGATGCGCTGGGCTACGGCAGTCAGTTGGGTTCCAAACGGGTCAAATACCTGATTGCGCTGGTGATGGTTTTTGGCGCTTCGATTGCCATGATTTTCGGAAAATTGCCGCTCGACCTGATCATTTTTGCCCAAAGCATTACCATTCTGGTGGTGCCTTTCATCGGGGTGGCGATGTATACGATTGCTAACGACCGCCGGATCATGGGCCGCTACGCGAATTCGACCGCCGTCAAAGTGGCCGGGGCATTAGGCTTGCTGGTCATTTTCGGGCTGGCGCTGAGCAATGTCAATCAATTGTTTTTCAAATAAAGAACGCCTTAAGCAGTAGAATGAACGATTTACACGCGTTGGAACAGGAACTGATCAAGCCCTCGACGGCTTTGGTTTCCGATTTACACGAACTGGATGGCGATATCCTCATTCTGGGGGTTGGCGGAAAAATGGGGCCGAGTCTGGCGCGACTGGCCAGACAGGCCATCGATCAGGCCGGAATTCAGAAACGCGTCATCGGTGTTTCCCGGTTTTCGGACCCGCAGCTCCAGGGCGAACTCGAAGCCGACGGCATCGAAACGATTTCGGCTGATTTACTCAACGAAACGGATCTGGCGGCTTTGCCGTCCGTGAAAAATGTGCTCTATCTGGCCGGAACCAAATTCGGCACCACCGGCAAAGAAGCCTTCACCTGGGCGATGAATGCGTATTTGCCCGGCCGGGTGGCGGAGAAATACCGCAACTCCCGGATTGTGGCGTTCTCCACCGGCAATGTCTACCCGTTTACACCGGTAACATCCGGGGGCGCAACGGAAGAAACCGCCCCCGAACCCGTCGGCGAATACGGACAATCGTGTCTGGGCCGCGAGCGGATTTTTCAGTATTTCGCGGAGAAAAACAACACGCCGACGCTGATTTACCGCCTGAATTACGCCATCGATCTCCGCTACGGCGTGTTGCTGGAAATTGCCAAATCCGTCATCGCCGAAAAACCGATCAACCTGGCGATGGGCAACGCCAACGTCATCTGGCAGGGCGACGCCAACGAAATTGCCCTCCGGTCGCTGCGGCATTGCGACGTGCCGGCCAAAATTCTCAACGTCACCGGCCCCGAAACCGTCTCGATTCAGTGGCTGGCGCAGGAGTACGGCAGAATGCTCGGCAAGGCTCCGGTTTTTGTCAATGAAGCCCAGTCAACGGCTTTGCTGAGCAATTCGTCGCAGGCCAATAAGCTGTTCGGCTACCCGCGCGTCACGCTGCGCCAGATGATGGAACTCACCGTCGCGTGGTTGCAGGGTGGCGGCACGATTCTGAACAAACCAACGCATTTTCAGGAGCGGGATGGCAAATTTTAACCCACAGCAACATGGCATTACGTTCTGATATCCAGCAGTTCTTGCACGCGGGTACGGTGATTCCGGCGCATCCCTTAGCCCTGAACGCGTCCCGGCAGTTTGACGAAAACCGGCAACGTGGTTTAACCCGTTACTATATGGCCAGCGGAGCCGGTGGGGTGGCGGTGGGGGTTCACACCACCCAGTTCGAAATTCGCGACCCGAAAATCAACCTCTACGAAACGGTTTTGAAAGTAGCCGCCGAAGAAATTGCCGAAGCCCACCTGGATCGTCCGTTCATCAAAGTCGCCGGTATGGTCGGACCCACCGAACAGGCACTGAAGGAAGCCGAACTCGCCCTGAAATACGGGTACGATTTGGGGCTGCTGAGCATGGGCGGTTTGCAAAACTGGACCGAAGCGGCCATTCTGGACCGCGTTCGAGCGGTAGCTGAGGTGATTCCGGTCTTCGGTTTTTACTTGCAGCCATCGGTCGGCGGGCGCATTTTTAGCTACGATTTCTGGCATCAGTTCGCCGAAATTCCGAATGTTGAAGCCATTAAGGTAGCCAGTTTCAACCGGTATCAGACGCTGGATGTGGTGCGGGCGGTTTGCCATTCCAGCCGCCGGGATGCGATTGCGTTGTATACCGGCAACGACGACAACATTGTGGCGGATTTACTGACGACATACCGGTTTACGATCGACGGTAAAACCGTTGAAAAGCGGTTCGTGGGCGGTTTGCTGGGGCATTGGGCCGTGTGGACGAAAAAAGCCGTCGAACTGCTGGACGAAATCAAAACCTGCCTTAACAACGGAAACGACGGGCTGGCGGACCTGCTGACACGCAACGTCGAAGTCACCGACAGCAACGCGGCTTTCTTCGATCCGGCCCACGGTTTCCACGGCTGCATTGCCGGTATTCACGAGGTGCTGCGTCGGCAGGGACTGCTCGAGGGACGCTGGTGTCTGAATCCGGCGGAGGAGTTGTCGCCGGGGCAGATGGACGAAATCGACCGGGTATACGCGGCTTATCCGCACCTGAACGACGACGATTTTGTGGCAACCATCAGGACTGAACATCCCTCACTCCGAAGCATTCGTTGAGTAGGCGAACGAAAACCGCCGTTGAAAAAACAGGGCCGGGGCTTCCTATCGGATCACAACCGTCCGTTTTTGCGATGTGTAAGCACTGAAATGGCCCAGCGCACCACCCGAAAGGTTTGTTTCGGGATTGGTCGGCGATGTGCCCTGGTTGATGTTATTGCCCTGAAGCTTCATTAAACCGTTGAAATAATCAAAAGCAGACTTCGGCAGGCATTGCATATCGACGGTAATGGTATCGCCCGGATGAATCTCTTCTGAATTCAGGATGGTTTGCCGAACCTGATTGCCATTGATGAACACATCCGAGCGGACAAAGACGTCCGGAGAGGGTAGCTCGTTTCGGGACAAAGTCCAGCGATAGTAATTAGCGACGGCAGCGGGATCCTGATAAACCGCTACCATCTTCGTTTCGGTATTGAAGCGGGTTACCTCTTCATGCGTTAACGAATCAAAATGAACCCTTTCGGGCATCGAGGTAGTGGCGGTATAGGTTTGGCCGTCGACCACCACGGTTAGGTCGTACTGATGGCCCGGAATGCCACGGATTTTCCGGATGGCATACACGCCGGGGGACGATTGGGAAAGCACTTCATTCTGCTGGGTGGAAGCATCGCGGACGGAAACGGTTGCGTTCGTAACGGGCGGGAACTCATTTTTGAGTTGGAAATCGACCGCTGACGTGATCAGAATTTCGTTACCTGTCGAGTCGTCGGTGAGTTTGCCTTCAATGACAAGCTGCTTGCCTACCGCCCTCAAATCCAGTTGGATGGTTTCGACACAGGCGGTCAGGCCGAGGGCTATCAAAAGAAAGAGAGAAAAGGAGCGCATGAGCAAACGAAAAGGAGGACGGGAATCGTCGGCGATTAAAATTTGAAATTGTAGGTGATGTAGGGCACAAACTGGAACAGCGTTACGCGTTGTACCTGCGTGATCGCGTGATCGTCGGGGCTTTGTTCAAAATTGATCGCATACGGATTGGCCTGTCCATAGGCGTTGTAAAGGCCAAATGCCAGATCCGATTCGAAGTGTCGGCGTTTCTTAAAGTTCACGGTGGCTCCCAGGTCCAGCCGATGATAGGCGGGCATCCGGTAACCGTTCCGTTCGGTATAATTGAAAAAGACGGCCCCGTCGATGCGGTATTTTCCCGTCGGAAAACTTACGGCATTGCCCGTGTTGTAGACCCAGGTTCCTGACAGGGTCCAGGTCGGGGATAGTTTGTAGATGCCAACGATCGAAATGTCATGCGTGCGATCCTGTTTGGCCGCATACCAGGAACCGTTGTTGATGCCTTCGATCTGTTTTTCTGTCCGTGACAGGGTGTAGCCAATCCATCCGCTGAGGGTCCCGGTTTTTTTGCGGAACAACCATTCGGCTCCGTAGGCCCGCCCTTTCCCGAAGAGTAACTGGGTTTCCAGGTTGTCACTGTACGTAAAATCGGCACCATTGCGGTAATCGATCTGGTTTTTCATGGTTTTGTAATACACCTCCGTGCTGAATTCGTAGGCATTGTCGTTCAGGTTCCTGACGACGCCGAGGGCCACCTGATCCGCGAGTTCGGGGCGGATGACGTTGCTGCTCTGCACCCAGCGGTCGTTGGGCGTCGACGCATTGGCGTTTGAGAGCAGGTGCAGGTTCTGCACGTTCCGGGTATACGACGCTTTGACGGACAGATCCGGTCGGATCACATACGCCATCGACACGCGGGGTTCGGCATTCAGATACTGCTTCACGACTTCGCTACGGCCATACCGGAGGGTGTCGACGATGGTTTTGCTGGCATCCAGGGTGTAATAAGGGCTGCCACCCATAACCGAAAAAGCGGTCAGCCGCAGGCCATATTCAATCGTAAACGGATCGGCAGGTTGCCATTTATTGGTAAAAAAAAGGGCACTTTCGAAGGACGTCCGGGCTGGATCACGGGTGTTGTTGATGCTGGAGTTTTCGCCCGTAGCCGTTCGGGTGCGGGGGGTGATGGTATGGTGAATGATGTTGACGCCAAACCGCATCGAATTTTTTGGATTCGGGAAATAGCTAAATTCCTGTTTGAGATTGATGTCCTGAATGGACGACTTGAGATTGAACTGGTTGCTGCCGTTGTTGACCCCTACCTCGTAATCATACTGGCTGTAAATCAGGGAAGTATTGCCAAATAGTTTCGCGTTGTAGAGGTGATTCCAGCGGAGGGTGCCGGTTGCGTTGCCCCAGTTGATGGCAAATAAATCGCCCAGTCCGAACTGGTCGCGTCCAAAATAACCGGAGAGGTAGACTCGGTCTTTGGGCGAAATCGTGTAGTTGAGTTTGGCGTTGAGGTCGTAGAAGTAGAGCGTATTTTTGTTCAGATCCGGATCGTTGGAAAGCTTCAGAAAGGCGTCGGCATAGGTTCGGCGGCCCGTCAGCAGAAAAGAACTTTTCCCCTTCTGAATAGGTCCTTCCAGTGCCAGCCGACTCGAGATGAGGCCAATACCGCCACTGGCGTGGAAATCCTGGTTGTTGCCATCGTTCATCTTGACGTCCAGCACCGATGACAACCGCCCGCCATATTGTGCGGGCATTCCGCCTTTGTAGAGGGCCAGGTCTTTGATGGCATCGGCGTTGAAGGTGGAAAAGAAACCCAGCAGGTGTGAGGCATTGTAAACCGGGGCTTCGTCGAGTAGAATCAGGTTCTGATCGCTGTTACCGCCCCGCACGTTGAAACCGCTGCTGCCCTCGCCTGCCGATTTGATACCCGGCAACAACTGCAACACCTTGAGCGGGTCGCGTTCTCCCATCAACACCGGAATGTTTCGGATGTCCCTGACGGCCAGTCGTTCGATTCCCATCGTCGGGTTGGTGATGTTTTCATTGGCCGTGGTGGTTTTAACGACGACTTCCTCAAGCATTTGGGACGATTCGGTGAGGACCAGGTCCAGTTGTCGGCTGGACGTTAAGTCAACGGCCACGACCTCATCGGCAAAACCCAGCAAGGATATCTGGAGCCGGTAGTGGCCCTGTGGCAGGGTAAGCGAATAAAAACCGTATTCATTGCTAACCGTTCCGGTTCCGGGCCGTTCCTTCACCCGAATGGTGGCACCAATCATCAGTTCTCCTGATTGGGCGTCTTTAACCGACCCACTGATGGTGAAATTTTGCTGGGCGCAGAGGTTCGTCAAAAAGCGGACTGATGGATCAAACGCTGCTGATGCCCTATCGGCCATGCCAATAAAGCAAAGAATAGTCAGGCCCTTCAGAAAGAAACTGCGGTTCATCGTGTCTGGTGTTAAATCGGGACAAACCTAGCCGTTCCAGATGCGGGCTGTTGGGGAACTTGACGTGAAACAGACAAAGAGAAGCCTGAAACGGACAGAACGATGGGTTATTGTTGCAGCCAGGTCAGGAATTCTCCGGCTTTTGCTTTGCTAATGATCACCGGTTCGGGTACGGGTACGGTTAATTTGACGACTAGTTTCCGGCCAAAATACCGCTCCGCATTCACGATGCTCTGTCGATGAATGATATACTGTCGATTGGCGCGGAAAAAGGGTTGCGGAGACAATAAGGCTTCCAACTCATCCAGTGTTTGGGTAAGTACAAAGCGTTGATGGGATTGACTGGTTGCCGAGACCACCCCGGACTCGTAATGAATGAACAGGATGTTGGCCACGGGCAGCGGAATAATCGCATCGCGGTGGTATACCAGCAGCGAGGTCGGAAAGGAGGGGAGACTGAGTTGCTCGAGTAACTGTTTAAAAAAAGGAAGGGTCGGAAGCGGCTGCGGGGCGGCCCGAGTCAGATTCTCGTATTTTTTCAGGGCCGTCGTCAGTCGCTCCGGCTCAACGGGTTTCAGAACATAATCGATGCCGTTGGTTTCAAACGCCTGAATGGCATACTGGTCGAAAGCCGTACAGAAAATAACCGGGCATGTGATGGCAACGGTTGAGAAGATCTGAAAGCTAAGGCCATCGGCCAGTTGGATATCGGCGAAGATCAGATCCGGTTGCGGATTGTCGTTCAACCAGCCGATTCCTTCATCGATGGACTGCAGAATCGCAGCGACTGTCCAGTCCGGGCGCAAGCGGGCGAGCAAACCGGTTAGTTCGCGGGCGGCCGGGAGTTCATCTTCAATGACGATTACTCTCATACCCTCAGCAACGGGATTTTAACGGTCCAGGTGAATTCATCGGCGATAATATCGATTTTCTGCCGGGCAATCGTCTCATAACGCATCTGAATATTTTTTAAACCCAATCCCGTCGACGGCTCCACCGTATGTTTAGGCTGCCGGTTGTTGCTGACGATGAGGCTATCCTTTTCACTGGAGATGCGGATGAACAAGGGCTTATGCAACGTGGCCGTATTGTGTTTAATCGCATTTTCAAGGAGAAGCTGGATCACGAAGGGCAAAACAGACCGGAGATACACGGAGGGTGCAATGGCGATATCGCACCGGATGCTATCCCCAAACCGGGCCTTCTGAATGGACAAATACGCTTCTGCAAAGGCCAGTTCATCCTGTACCATGACCACATCGGCGGTCGTATGACGAAGCAGATAACGATATACCTGGGCCAGTTGAATCGTGAAGACCTTCACCGGTTCTTCCTGGCTGATGCTTTTTAGCGTATTCAGGGAATTAAACAGAAAATGTGGGCTAATCTGTTGCTTCAAAACCTCCAGACGGGCTTTCAGATTTTCCTGCTTGAGACGCTCGTTTTCCAATTTAGCCGCCTGTGATTCCTGATTTTGTTTCAGGTAATAGGCCACAAAAAACATGAAGGAAGACAGTACACTGCCGCGCAGCAGAACCCAGGCCAAACGTCTGGAAGCCGGGATCTCCTTCCAGAGTACACTGAGATTAAATACAGAGGCCATCAGGTAATCATACGGCAAGTAAAGAGCCAGTGTAAAGAGAACACTTCCCGGGCCGACGATCCAGCGGGGACGAAAGAAAGAAAGGATGCGCGGTTGGTTGAGCACATATTGATGAAAGACCCAGCAACTGAAACCATGGGCGAACGTGTAGGACATGGTCGCTGCATAATGGGTAAAGTCATTGTTTTCCAGTCGAATAAACCGTGGGACAGACACCAGCATGGCGACTGCCAGAGAGAGAAAAAAGCCTATTTTAAGGTGGAAATCGCGCACAGGAAACAAACTGGATAGGGGTTTAGGCCATCAGGATCATACCCAATTTCCAAATAAAGGTAAGAAATGCTACGCGTTTGCCGGATTCTGATCGGGCGTTTTTGCGTACCCGTGAAATCGGGGATCCCTTGTACATTGTCTCCGCATATTTTGGCACTTTTTTTGTATTAATTTGAATTTCTCGGGCAAATGTCAGCACCGGCTTTGGCGAAGGCATGGCAGAATCCACCGGACTTTGCTTTTCGGGCATTTTGCAAACTTTCAGGGACGCACTAACCAACAACGGCTTTACCAAATCATGATTCAGTTACCAGTTGAAGACGCGTTAAACGAATTCCTGAGAACCTTCACCGACTTCGGGTTTATCCAGGGGAGCCACCTTGTCTACTGGAACGAACGGTTTGCCACCGCCGATCCCGGCCGGTTCATCCCGGTTGTTGAAGCCGTGGTTCGCTACGCCATTGACCAGGGCGAGGCTGTTCCTTTTGATCGGTTTGTGCTTTTCTTAAACAAAGGCAATTTCGATTTGTATTTCCGCACCGTCAAAGCCTACACCGTCTGGTTTTACGACACACTCATGGGGATGCTGAACGCTTCTGCTAATCTGGCCAACTCGCTCGAACAGTAAGCCGATCACCCGATTTATAGGACATTTCCCAAAAGTAGCAGGGATTGACTCATCTGGGACAGGTTTTTTTTGCCCGGAAGCGGACCTTTGGTTTATCCAAAACGGACAACCAAATTAAACTTCTCACGCCATGAAAACGCTCACTAAATCCCTGATCATAGCTTTCCTGTTCACGAGCCTGACGGTTTCTTTCGCAGTAACCAATGCCAGCCAACCGAAACCCACCGGAAAAGTGCAATCGTATCAAAGCAGTCTCTACACCGATACCGAGGGTAAAATCCGCGTCGCGGTCGATAAACTGGTCGGCGGTATCGTTGAAGTCCGGCTGGTCAACAGCACCGGAAAGGAGTTTTTCGTTCAGCGCGTCGGACGGCGGCAACGAATAGCACGCATCAAGATGGATATCGATGCGTTACCCGATGGAGCCTATCAGGTGGTCGTTACCGACGGGTTTGATACCAAGGTCAACAACCTGGTGCTTGCTACCCAACAGCCTGCTGTGACGGGTCGGTTGATCGCACTCAACTAATGTACGTTGCAGGATTTAAGCCGTGCGTGTGTCAAGTTGGAATTCGCTAACTTGACACACTTTTCGGGTTTTCTGCGGACGTGGTTGCTACAAAATGGATCATCCCTACGGGACGAATGGTGCAACCCGGCAGATGGTTTCTCCGGCCCGGTTGTTTTTCCATTAAACTACTCCCTTGAGCATGTCATTCCAGTTACTCATAAAGCATTTTGAAGCCTACTTACCCCTGACTGAAAGAGAAGTGCAGCTTTTTGAAGGCCGGGTTTCGCAACGGCAAATCAAACGTCGGCAAGCCATCCTTCAGGAAGGGTTTCCGTGTCAACACTATTCGTTTGTCCTGGACGGTTGCTTTCGCATGTTTGCGGTCGATCGCAAAGGTGTCGACCATACGATCCAATTCGCGGCTGAAACGAATTGGATTGCCGATATTGGCAGCTTTCATTCGGGGAAACCCAGCGGTCTTTTTATTGAAGCGATTGAGCCATCTCGCATTCTCCAAATCGAGAAACAGGATCTCTATTTTCTCTATACCAACATTCCTAAACTAGACCGCATTTTCAAAGTCATTATTGAGAACAAGTATGTGGAACTGCAAACCCGCGTCCTGCAAACGATCAGCTCCACCGCCCAGGAACGTTACCTCACCTTTCTGGAACAATACCCCGCCCTGGCCTTGCGGCTCCCCAATACACAAATTGCCTCTTATCTGGGCATTACTCCGGAGTTTCTGAGTAAAATCCGAAAAGACCTCGCTACCGCCCAACGCCATTCTTAAACTTTCTTAAGCCTATTTCTTAAGAAACCTTATTGGTACATTCACGGGATTCGCCGGAATTTTGCAGGGTCAGTTAAACCCGATCAGGCTGTTCAATCTTCCAGCCGTGCGGACGATCAGGCTTCCCTGGCCCGAATCTGAGATAGGGAGATGATACTCTTTAACTAAATAAAAAGCATGAAAGCGGCCGTTGTGTATCAACCTGGTGGACCTGATGTGCTACGCATTGAGGAGCGTCCGATCCCCACGCTCCGTGAAGAGCATGTATTGGTTCGGGTAAAAGCCTTTGGCCTGAACCGCTCGGAGCTGATGACCCGGAAAGGCTTATCGCCCCATGTCCGGTTTCCCCGGGTGCTGGGCATTGAGTGTGTTGGTCAGGTGGAAGTTGACCCGTCCGGAGCGTACCCAAAAGGGCAACAGGTTTTGGCCCTGATGGGTGGAATGGGTCGGGATTTCGATGGGAGTTACGCCGAGTACACGCTGCTTCCCAAAGCACTGCTGCATCCGTTTGAAAGCACCCTTCCCTGGGAAATCCTGGGGGCCATACCGGAAATGTTCCAAACGGCCTATGGTTCGCTCTATCCTGCCCTGGCCATCGAAACGGGTGAAACGCTGCTCATTCGCGGGGGGAGTTCATCCGTCGGCATGCTGGCAACTCAATTGGCCAGTCTGGCGGGCTTGAAGGTGCTGGCCACAACCCGCAACCCGCAGAAAGAAAGTGCCTTACGGGCCAATGGCGCTACGCATGTACTGATCGATGAAGGGCGTCTTAGCGAATCCGTACGGTCTATTTTTCCGGAGGGTATCGATAAAGTGCTGGAACTGGTGGGGACATCGACCCTGCATGACTCGTTGCAGTGTCTTAAGCCCGGCGGCTTGGGCTGCATGAGTGGTATGCTGGCTGAAAACTGGACAATTCCCGAATTTGCGCCCATGGAATTTATTCCCGCTACGGTTCGGCTCACTACCTACGACAGTGGTCAGATCACGAGTTCGACGCCCGTTTTTCAGGATTTCATTCGCCGGGTCGAAGCCGGTCACGTGACGCTGGCCATCAGCCGTACCTTTACGCTCGATCAAATCGTGACCGCCCATCAATTCATGGACCGTAATCAGGGAACCGGTAAATTGGTGGTTCTGCCGTAACGAATTTTATTTTCTTCCGATCACCTAACTCCAATGGTATGAGACGTAGCTTATTTGCCCTGGTAAGCGGCTGGCTATTGAGTAGCCTGAGCGTACAGGCGCAGGTCATCAAACTGGATCAAGCCAACCTGATGCCCAATCAGGTGACAATGTCGGTCGGTTCCATCCTGGGGAAGCAGGCCCTGCGGGTTGTCAAAGACTCGACCGTGAAGGCTGTGGACGAACCTACCTTTGTCAGAATAAAGGACTTACCGTTCACCAACGGCACGATTGAAGTAAAGGTATTGAGCCGTCTGTTGAACAATGCACCGGAACTGGCCCGGGGCTTTATCGGCCTTGCGTTCCGAATCAACGAAACCAATTCCCGGTACGAAAGCATCTATATCCGTCCCACCAACGGCCGGTCCGACGATCAGGTCAGGCGCAACCACGCCATTCAATATTATTCGTATCCTGATTACAAGTTTGATCGCTTGCGGAAAGAAGCCCCGGAACGGTATGAATCGTATGCCGACATGGCGCTGAATGAGTGGATTGCCCTGAAAATTGTTGTCCAGGGTCAAGAAGCGGAATTGTATTTGAACGATGCGAAGCAACCCGCTTTGATCGTAAAGGATCTAAAACACGGCGCTGGTGTATCTGGTGGTATCGGCCTGTGGGTTGATGTGGGTACTGAAGGCTATTTCACCGATTTGAAGATTACTAACTAGCCCTACTTTTTTCGACAATGTATTTTTCATTCGCCTTTCGTTATTTTTGTTAACACGCAAATGAATATTCAGGATGCTATGCGTAAAATGGCGTTTATTGTGCTTAGCTTGATCCAATGAACATGGCTTAAAAGCAAAGGAAATAGCTTTGGTCAGATCAAAATTCTGTTAGTTATATTTTAGCCGCTTTACTTATGAGCAATAATTTATACGCCCTGCTCACGGTAGTTGTTTTATTCACCGTCGTAATCCAAGCCTGTTCTAAAGACGATCGCAGTACGGCCATTGGTCCTACAGTCAGTACACCTATTCAGCCCGGTTCAACCAGCACTCCAATCAGTAACACAATTACTAATGATACAGCTGCGCTTGGCCAGGCACTGTTTTGGGACCCAATTCTGTCAGGCGGTAAAGACGTCGCCTGTGCCACCTGCCATCACCCCAACAATGCCTATACTGATGGATTGGACCTGTCACTGGGTCCCAATGCCGTGGGCTATGGACAAAACCGCCGGTTTGTGCGGCCCAATGACGTGCTCCTGACGAAGCGAAACTCGCAAACCATACTCAATACGGCCTTTAATGGTATGGATGTTAACGGAAAGTATGAGCCGTTGACTGCGCCGATGTTTTGGGATTCGCGTATTCAAAGTCTGGAGAATCAGGTGATCAGCCCGATCATTGGCTTTGAGGAAATGCGCGGTCATGCCTTTGGTGAAGCCGTAACATTAGACAGCCTGGTGGCGCGTTTGTCAACGATTGCGGAGTACCGACAACGGTTTCAGACCGTCTTCGGGACCAGCAAAGCCATTACTGCGGCAAACATCAGCATAGCCATTGCGGCTTTCGAACGTACCTTAATTGCGATGAATTCACCCTTCGACCGCTACCAAAAAGGGGATAAAGCGGCCCTTACTGAACAACAAATTCAGGGAATGCAGCTCTTCAAGGACGAAGGCTGTCCTCTTTGCCATTCAGGACCGATGTTTTCCGACTACCAACTGCACGTGATGTCGGTGCCTGATAATACCCAACTGGCCAGTTCTGACACGGGTGCTGGGGGAACCTATGCCTTCCGGACTCCCTCGTTGCGAAACGTAGGAATGACAGCTCCGTATATGCACAATGGGGTTTTTCAGACTCTGCAACAGGTGCTAAAGTTTTATGACGATATCGGCGAGCCAATTTCGCAAAATCCGCATGTGCCAGTGCAGCAATTGGATGTAAAAATACAGCGAGTTGCCTTGCGCGACTTCGAGCAGGAGCAACTTATTTCATTTCTAAAATCCCTGACAGATCCTAGTTTTAATAAGACTATCCCGGTTCATGTTCCCAGTGGTCTCAATCCGGGTGGGAACATCCGGTAGCCAATATAGGCCACCTTTGCAGATGACTGCCGTTATCCACCGCCGGGCGGCCCCGTTGAATGCGTCCAAGCACTGTTAAATGTAACGTTTTTAGCCGATTCATCCCGCAACGACATCCTCCCACTTTAACGACTGTCCGACGTGGATTGCCAGGCACTGACGACTTATAGTTAATACACGGATTTACTTGATTATTCTGTATTTCTTTCGGTAAAGAAAAAGGGTTAATCAGTTGATTTTGAGGCTTTACGCTCGAAAACTGATTAACCCTTATTTGAAAACTGAGCCTCCTACGGGACTCGAACCTGCGACCTACGCATTACGAATGCGTCGCTCTACCAACTGAGCTAAGGAGGCAAAAACGATTTTTTACCGTTTTTGTGGGTGCAAATATAGCGGGTTCTTCACAAACCATGCAAGCAAACGCGGCAAAAATGCGTAAATTTGCCGGTATGATTTCTCTTACAAACCTGTCTTATTATCTCGGAAGCCGGGCGCTCTACGAAAATGCGTCGATGCACATCAAGCCCGGTCAGAAAATTGGTCTCATTGGCCTCAACGGAACCGGAAAATCGACTCTGCTGCGGTTGATCATGGGTGAATACCAACTCGACGGCGGAAGTATCTCCAAAGCGGGCGATGTAACCATCGGATTTTTGAACCAGGATTTGCTTTCCTACCAAACCGATGACTCGATTCTGTCGGTGGCCATGCAGGCTTTTGAACGCCAGAACCACCTGCAAAAACGGATCGACGGACTGCTACACGAGATGGAAGTCAACTACCGCGACGAACTGATCGACAAACTGGCGCGGGCGCAGGACGAATTTGCGGCCCTGGACGGCTACACGATCCAGTCGAAAGCCGAAGAAATCCTGGAAGGGCTGGGCTTCTCGACCAACGATCTGGACAAACCGCTGCGGCTGTTTTCCGGGGGCTGGCGGATGCGCGTGATGCTGGCAAAACTGCTGCTGCAAAAACCGTCGCTGCTCATGCTCGATGAACCGACCAACCACCTGGACTTACCTTCCATTGTCTGGGTTGAAAAATACATTCTGAACTACGAAGGCGCGGTTATCGTGGTTTCCCACGACCGTGAATTTCTTGATAATGTGGTGGATAGCATTGTGGAAGTCTCAGGTGCCAAGCTGAATTTCTACGCGGGGAATTATTCGTTCTACATTGAAGAAAAGGCGCTCCGCAACGAAATTCAACAGGGGGCCTACGAAAATCAGCAGGCTAAAATCCGGCAAACCGAGCGGTTTATCGAGCGGTTTAAGGCGAAAGCTACCAAAGCCAAGCAGGCCCAGAGCCGGGTGAAAATGCTCGAAAAAATGGATCGGGTCGATGCGGTGATCGATGAAAATGCCCGCGTCAACTTCCGGTTTAACTTTTCGACGCAACCCGGTCGGCACATTCTGCACCTCGATGAGGTAACGAAAAATTACGACGAGAAAAAAATCCTGACGCACACCACCGCCCGACTCGAACGGGGTGATCACGTGGCCCTGATCGGTGCCAATGGGCGAGGGAAATCGACGTTGCTGCGGATTATTGCGGGAACTGAACCGACCACGAAGGGCGAACGGCGGCTGGGTCATAATGTCTCGTTCAGCTTCTACGCCCAGCACCAGTTGGAGTCGCTGAACGTGGAAGATAACATGCTGGAGGAACTGAAATCGGCCAATCCAACCAAATCTGAATCGGAATTACGGACGGTTTTGGGCTGTTTCCTGTTCTCGGGCGACGATGTTTTCAAGAAAATCAAGGTGCTGTCCGGGGGCGAAAAATCGCGGGTGGCGCTGGCGAAAGTGCTGCTGTCGCAGGCCAACTTCCTGCTGTTGGATGAACCGACAAACCACCTCGACATGCAGTCGGTGAATATTCTGATTCAGGCGCTGGACCAGTACGAAGGTACGTTTGTGGTGGTTTCCCACGACCGGTATTTCGTCTCGCAGATTGCCAACAAAATCTGGTACATCGAAGACGAGCAGATCAAGGAATACCCCGGCACCTACGACGAATACGAATGGTGGATGGAAGAACGGAAGTCGAATCCGGTCGAGACGCCCGCCAGTTCTCCGCAACCGGCTGCGAATTCGAATGGTAAACTGGCCGAAACCGGCAAACCGGCCGATAAGAATGGGCAAAACCGGTCTAACGGTTCTGCCAACGGCAAGAGTATCGCCAATGACGAAGAGCGCAAGGAATGGCAGCGGGCGTTGAAAAAAGCGACGCAGCAGGCCGAAGATTTTGAGCAGCAGATTGCCCGGCTGGAAAAACAGAAAAAGCAACTGGAAACCGAAATGGCCGAGCCGAAAGTGGTGGCCGACGGAAAGCTTTTTCAGTCGAAAACCGCTGACTACAAACGGGTTGGTACGCAACTCGATTCGTTTCAGGCGCAGTGGGAGGATGTGATGCTGGAAGCGGAAAAATTGGAAAAGAAGCTGGGGTAGGCTCGATACCGCCCAGCTTCTTTTGTACTGTACTTGCACTGACTTAACGAAATCCAATGAGCACGTTACTGGAAATACGGGAGCAAGTGGTAAAGTTCTTACTGGAACGGCATTCTCAGGAGAAAGAAGCTGGAAGGGAGTTTTATTTTACAGTTGAAGTTGTTCAAGATACTTCTATACTTTATGAAGAATTAATAGGAAAAGAGTTCATTAAATTATCATTTTATGGTAATTGGGGCGAGTCTCCAATTACCTACTTGATAATAGACGAGAAAGAACGAATTTTCTTGATAGCTCAGTTCAATAATGCATCTGATGAAACAGAAAATTCTGTGTCGCGGAGGCTTGCATTACATTTGTCTGACCAAGTTAGTACCTATCCTGAACTTCATCTGATAGATGGGCATATTATAGGTTATTCTTTTGAATTTAGTTTTGAAATTGTTAATTCAACATATTTTAAGGAAAAATTAGATTATTTCCTTGACACAATAAGGCCTGAAATTAATATTTTTGTTTACCCCCTTAAAATAGATACAAAATATAGTTATTACTTCTTAAACCGCCAGCAGTTTGAAGACTACTTGAAAACAGAACCGTTCTATTCTCCACAAGTAATTATCATTAAAAAAAATCTTGCTATAAAATCCTTACGGGTTCAAAATTTCAAAGGAATCAAACAATTGGTAATTGATGATTTACCTGCTTCAATGCGATGGATCATCTTGACGGGCGAAAACGGTTTTGGAAAAACGTCAGTTTTGCAAGCGATTGCCGCTGGATTGTATGGTAACAAGGATGAAAGTGGGGCCGAATTAGTGACCGATAGTTCGTTTATCGGCGTTGAGTACTATGCAAATGACACAGTAGTAGAAACCAATTCGCGTACTCCACGTCTGGATGCTGCTCCCCTTAAGTTGACCAACGAATTGGCTACTTATGGCTCGTCACGTTTGCAGGTTAGCGCATCTGTAACGAAAGAAATGATTGAACAACAGGCTCCTACAACTTATCACTTATTCAATTCAGATGGGCTTCTTCTTAATGTTGAACAATACTTGAAAGATAGTTATTATACCGACAAACCTGCTTTCGATCAGGCCGTTAGTCTATTTAAAGAACTACTTCCTGCATTGTTGAATATAGATATTGTAGTAAAAAATAAAATACCAGAGGTTCGATATTTTGAAAAGGATGAAGAAGGGAAATCGTTAACGGCTGGTTTGTTATTCAGTCAATTAGCATCCGGTTTTAAGAACATCATCGCCATGATTGGCGACTTAATTTATCGGTTGTCTATAAAGCAAAATGTAGATAACTTTAGTGAGTTGGAAGGAATTGTTATCATTGACGAGCTGGAATTACACCTTCATCCAACCTACCAGAAATTATTACCTGAAGTTCTTTCGAAACACTTCCCCCGGATTCAGTTCATTGCTTCTACACATAGCCCAATTCCTTTGCTCGGCGTACCAAAAGATACGGTTTTGTTGCACGTTACCCGAAACGATGACAAAGGCATTGAAGTAGATCGGCTGGATGTGGACTTTTCCGTTTTGACACCGAATGCGATTCTGTCGTCCCCAATTTTCGGGTTTAAGGACCTAATTCCGGATAGCAAAGAACCGGATCGGATGATCCATTCCGAAACTACGTATGATGAAGTGACCGAGAACCGGGAGTTACGGAGTCAAATCAACCAGTTCCTTTCGCCGGAAAACCAGCAGGAATTACTGAAGCTTATTAAAGAGAAATAGAATGCGTCTGGTGCGGAAAAATCTGGATGACAAACCAGCCATTCTTACGGATCAACGTACGCTGGACTTGCTGGAAAAGCTGAGCCGGGAAGCCGATCCGCTGCAAATTTCAGAAAGTTATTATCAAGACGTTTACAAAGACGCAGATGGCAGAATCCAATCACGGGTTCGGGATAAACTCAATGAGTACTATTTTCAAAAGTGCGCTTATTGTGAAACGTATTGTAAGGCTGAAATTGAACATTACCGACCGAAGAAAGCTGTAAAAGGTGAAGTGAATGGCTATTACTGGTTGTGTTATGAATGGTCGAACCTGGTTCCTTCGTGCCATGACTGCAATACGGCAGGTGGAAAAGGCAACCAATTTCCCGTATCGGGAATACGGGTTTCAAAACCGTCTTTTGGAACAGACGGAAAATTAAACAAGGCTAAATCTCTCGCTCATTCTGACGAATTAAGTGGCGAAAAACCATACCTGTTGCACCCGGAAATTGATGAACCACTTGAATTTCTGGGAGTAATTATAGACCCGAGCGGTGAAGGATTACGATTAACAGGCATTGATGGAGTCCATCAACGAGGAGAACAAACGATTCGAATATGCAATCTGAACCGAAAAGATCTGAAATTAAAACGGTTACAGATCGTAGACGATTTCATCAATAGCATCAACGCGATGTTTGCGCTTTTAGTGGAAAATGTTTTGTCTCCTGAAAAGTTACGGGATGCCTTACAGATTTGCTTTCGTCAAATGGATGCGAACAAAGTCAACTCTACTTTTGAACATACTTTGCTACGTCGGTTTGTGATGCTGAACGCGGTCAATTTCAATACCGTAATTTTGCCCCGACTGGAATCAGGACAACGCGTTATTGTTCAGGAAGCTTTTAATGAATATTACTTATCTCGTCCTGCCATCGATCAGGTCGAATAAAATCAGAAAAAATGCTGGTGTAAGACACTTCATTTTGTAAGAAAGCTCCAACTCAAAGAAGGCCTGAATTGGAGGGCGTTTTGACCGATTCCGGAACCGGGATGAGTTGCCGAACCGATTGCCGGATGTTCTTGCAGATCGTTTCGGCGGGCAAATCGTTCGCATCTGTCCCAAACGGGTCTTCAATTTCTTCGGCAATGACCTCCAGACTGGCCAGAACGTAGAAGATGAACACGACAAACGGGACGACGAAGTAATGCAGGCTGAAAACGTAGCCCAACGGGAGCGTGATGCAATAAATGAAGATGAATTTTTTTAGAAACGAGCTGTAGGAAAACGGAATCGGTGTTTTGTTGATCCGTTCGCAGGAGCCACAGATGTCCATCAGACTTTGTAATTCGCCATTCAAAAACAGCAAATGTTCCGGTAAAAAGACGCCCTTTCGCTGAAGTTCATAGACTTTGCGGGTAAGAGCCGCCGAAATTTGGGAAGGAATGTGCTCGTGCCGGTTCAGTGCAGATAAGGGAAACAGCGAACATTCCGTAAATTCTTTTTCGACAAAATGCGCCCGCAGGTGGTTTTTCATCGCGTAGGCAAAGTTGGGGATCATCACGCGAAAAAAGTCCCGCTCATCGGTGGCCGCCTGATCCAATAGGGGTTCCAGTTTCAGGGCCAGATTGCGGCTGTTGTTGGTGAGCGCCCCCCACATCCGGCGCCCTTCCCACCAGCGGTCATAGGCGGTGTTGGTCCTGAAAACCAGCAACATCGAAATAACAAAGCCCAGAAGTGAGTGCATCACCGAAATGTGCCTCAAATCCGAATTGTCTTTCATATTAAAGACGTAGAGGAGAATGAAGGCCACCAAAAAAGAATAGAGCGTCATCAGGCCTAAAAAGGGCATCAGCTTGCGGACGGTGTCGGCTTTGGGGAAATTAATCAGAAACCGGACCCACTCTTTTGTATCGTAATTGACCATCTTCGCCTGAGTTACATCTTGCTGAGTTCAAAAATACATCCTGAAATGTTTTTTATACTGCCTTTCCCTAAAATTTCGTTCCTACCTATACCGATTTATCTATTCTAAATGCTTTCATTTTTCCGACTTTTCCTGCTCCTACATTGCATCACGCTGGTTCAGGCTTCCGCCCAAAATCTGCCGACCGACGATCGGATTGTCGATCCAGCCATCAAAACCGTGCTGCTGTATCCGGTACTCGGCAACGATCCAACCGATCCGGCGCAAACGCTCAATCCACCCATCATCGATCAATCCGTCGAGACGCAGCTCATGCTGGAATTTGACGATCTGACGGCTACCTTTCGCCCGTTTCGCGCCAAATTCGTGCATTGCAACGCCGACTGGCAACGGTCGATTCTGAATGACATCGAGTTTACGTACGAATACAACGACTATCCCATTCAGGATTATCAGATTTCGCAGAACACCAAAATACCGTATTACCACTACCGGTTTCCGGTGCCGAAGGTCAAATTGCCGGGGAATTACGTGTTGGTGGTCTATAACGAGCGGAATCCGAACCAGATTTTTTTCAGCCGCCGGTTCAGTACCTACCTCAACCGCGTGGGCGTGTCCGCCACAGCACAGTTTGCCAACGATCCGCAGTTTCGCTTTACCGACCAGCAGATCAATTTCGAAATCAGTTACCGGGGCTATCCGCTCATTTCGCCCCAGGACGACCTGAAAATTGTCATTCGCCAGAATTTTCGTGACGACCGTGTGATCACGGGCCTGCGGCCGACCAACGTCCGGGCGTTCGACAACCTGCTGGAATACCGGCTTTTCGATCTGAAAAACACGTTTCCGGGTGGGAACGAGTACCGGTATTTCGACACCCGAACGGTTTTGTCGCGTGGCAATTACATCGAACGGATCGATCGCCGGGAAGACCGCAACACGGTTTTTGTGAACGCCGACGGCATTCGAAGTGTGGGCGCGTATGTTCAAACCGACGATTTTAACGGACAATACGTGATCGATCACCTCGAAACCCGCATTGGAGCCACGCAGGCCGACTACATCACGACGGTTTTTACGCTGCGCATGGATGAGGTTCCGAATGCCGAATTGTTCGTGAACAGTGCGTTCAATTTCTGGCATTTAGACGATCTCAACCGGATGAGCTACGTGCCGGATTTACGCGCCTACCGGGCCGATATTCAACTGAAGCAAGGTGTTTATAACTATAATTATTCCGTGAAAGGCATTCCTCCGCCCGTGTCGCGCTCCGGGATGAACCTCACGGGCAACGAAACCCTGATCGAGGGGAATTACTCGGACACGGAAAACGACTACGAAATTCTGGTCTACCACCGCCCCCCGGCGTCGCGGGCCGATCAGTTGGTGGGCTATCGACGGATTGGCTACAACAAGCGGAAGTAGCAGCAGGCATCAAGCGGAGATTGTATAGGAGAAGAGCGGGATTTGGCCCGCTCTTCTCCTTCGTTAGGCACTGTGCAGAAATTCCATCACATCGCCGTCGGCCACGACGTATTCCTTGCCTTCGACCGACAGTTTGCCCGCTTCCCGGACGGCCGCCTGTGATTTGTACTGAACAAAGTCCGGAATCTTGATGACCTGCGCGCGGATGAAGTGTTTTTCAAAATCCGAGTGAATCACGCCAGCCGCCTGCGGGGCTTTCCAGCCGCGCTGAATCGTCCAGGCGCGAACCTCCTTCACACCCGCCGTAAAATAAGTAATTAAATTTAGTAAGCGGTACGACGCTTTGATGAGCAGATCCAGACCGGACTCCTGCAAACCGTATTCTTCCAGGAACATCTGGCGTTCGTCGGGTTCTTCAATTTCGGCAATCTGGGCCTCGATGGCAGCACACACGATGACCACTTCCGCGCCCTCGGCTTTCGCCATTTCTTTCAGTTGATCGGAATACTGGTTGCCGCCCGGCAGCGATTTTTCGTCGACGTTCGCGACATAAATTACCGGTTTGACGGTCAGCAGTTGGAGTTCGCCCACGGCGGCAAATCGTTCTTCGGGCGTCACATCCACGGCGCGGGCGTTCTGTCCGGCTTCCAGTGCTTTTTTGTAGCGAATCAGAATTTCCAGTTCGGCTTTGGCTTTGGCGTCGCTACCGGCGCGAACGGCTTTTTCAGTGCGTTGCAGTTTCCGGTCGATCGACTCCAGGTCTTTCAGTTGAAGCTCGATGTCAATGATTTCCTTGTCAAAAATCGGGTTGACGCGCCCTTCGACGTGGACGATGTTATCGTCTTCAAAACACCGGATGACGTGGACGATGGCATCGACTTCCCGGATGTTGGCCAGAAACTTGTTGCCCAGACCCTGCCCCTGGCTCGCGCCTTTGACCAGCCCGGCGATGTCGACAAATTCGATGATGGTTGGCACCACTTTCTGGGGTTTCACCAGGCTTTCCAGCGTGTCCAGCCGTTCGTCAGGCACCGTTACGACGCCGACGTTGGGATCTATGGTACAGAACGGATAGTTGGCAGCTTCGGCCTTTCCGCTCGAAATGGCATTAAACAACGTGGACTTCCCAACATTAGGCAGCCCGACAATACCGCATTGAAGACTCATGTATTTTTAATTTTGAATGAGTGAGTGAGTGAATGAGCGAATGAGTGAATAGTTTGACAAGAATCCGGCAGGTTATTCACTCATTCGCTCATTCACTCATTCACAATTGTCTCGCAAAGTTCGGACATTCAGGGGCGAAAAACAAAAAAGCCTCCGGGGATCAGAGGCTAAGTTGTGGAAGAAGAGATAGAGGGGTTATTCCCATTTCAATTCGCTGCCGCCCACATCTTCCAGTTCGTCTTTCACGGCATACTGGGAGAAGTCGAATTCAGGCATCAAATCGGATTTAATATATTGAATCGTATCGTGCAACGCATCAGAGAACTTGTCGAAATCTTCTTTGTAGAGAAACATTTTGTGTTTCTCATAAATAAAACCGTCGCCCTGCGGATGTCGGCGGCTTTCGGTAATGGTCAGATAATAGTCGTTGGCGCGGGTGGATTTGACGTCAAAGAAGTAGGTACGTTTTCCAGCTCTGACGCGCTTGGAAAAGATTTTTTCTTTCTCTTTTTCTTCCACAATCTCTGGTGGTTTGAGGTGATTTAAACGCTAAAATAAGCGGATTAGTATAACTAGCAAAAATATTGCCTCAAATTAATTTTCATAGCGTACGGCCCAAACTGGACAGGTTTAAGAGAACACTAGAATAAAGAAAGAAAACAGTTTGCTTCTTAAGCAGTTGCTGTTATCTTTGTAATGAGGGAATTGTTAAATTTCTGCTAAAGGTGGGGCGTAAGTGTCTGGCGCTCAACCTTTTTTTGTTTTCCACCAAACCTCAAACTGTATGAGTATAATCGTCACGATCATGCTGCTTTTCGGCGGCATGAAATCAACGGAGGCCCAGTCGGGTCTCATACAGAAAGGAAAGGCTTCTTTCTATTCAAAACGCTTTCATGGGAAAAAAACCAGTTGCGGAGAACGTTATCAGAACGACAAACTGACGGCGGCACACATTTCTCTGCCCATGAACACCATGGTCGAAGTGACCAATTTATCCAATAACCAATCCGTTGTCGTTCGGATTAACGACCGGGGGCCGCACGGCAAAGGCCGCATCATCGATCTGGCCTATGCAGCCGCGAAAACCCTGGGAATCGTTAAAACCGGCATCGCCAATGTGGCCATCCGGGTTGTCGGTCATAACCGGAAAATAACCGAGCCTGCCACCGCCGTGTTGTTTCCGCTTACGAACCGTTTAGAACCGTTGCTTGCCCCCATCGATACCATTTAAGCGCGGGAAACGTTTTCATATCGCGGTTGGATCACTGAATCAAAGCGTAGTTTGCGCCAGGCGCATTTCAGACACAAGGCAAATTTGATGTGCCGGATGCCTAAACTACCCTTCGAATCCTTTTGATGATCCGGCCGCGATCTGTATTTTTACGACTATGGCAACGCAAGTAGATTTACTGAAAGTCCGGGAGTACGGTAATGTGGAGTTTCTGGCCCGCCAAATGGTGGAAGGATTCATTACCGGTTTGCACAAATCGCCCTTCCACGGTTTTTCGGTCGAGTTTGCCGAACACCGGCTCTACAACACCGGCGAAAGCACCCGCTACATCGACTGGAAAGTATTTGCCAAATCGGAACGCCTGTTTGTCAAGCGGTTTGAAGAAGAAACCAACCTGCGCTGTCACCTGCTGCTCGACACCTCGTCGACGATGTATTACCCCGAACCGGGCTATGGGAAAATTACGTTCAGCATTCTGGCCGCTGCCTGCATTGCCTATTTGCTCCAACGCCAGAAAGATGCCGTTAGCCTGACCACCTTCGCCGAAGGAATTGACATTCAGACGCAAACGAAATCGACGCCTTCGCACGTTCATAAAATATTCCAGCAACTCAACACGCTGCTGCAACAACCGCCCCCGCTGCGGAAAACGTCGGCGGCCGAAGTAATTCACCAACTGGCCGAAAAAATCAACAAACGTTCGCTGGTGGTGATTTTCAGCGACATGTTCGAGAATGTTTCGGATGTCGACCACCTGTTTTCAGCCCTGCAACACCTGCGCCACAACCTCCACGAAGTGCTGATTTTTCACGTCATCGATAAGAAAACCGAGGAAGATTTCAGTTTTGACGAGCGGCCCTACGAATTCATCGACCTGGAAACCGGCGAAAAAGTGAAAGTGCAGCCCAACCAGGTGCGCGACAACTATCAAACGGCCATCAAGAATTTTTACCACGAACTCAAACTCCGCTGCGGTCAGTACCGGATCGACTTCATCGAGGCCGATATCGCCAAAGGATTCGACCAGATCCTGACGAGCTATCTGGTGAAACGGACGAAGATGAAGTAATGGTTTTCAGTTTTCGGTATACGGTTTTCGCCGGGCCAGGGTTTCGATGGCTGATGCATTCTTAAAATATCGAATAATGAATACCGAATATTGAATAACGAAGTAGCAATGCGTCAACTACCGTAAACTGAAAACCGTAAACCGTCAATCATTTCCCCTTTACACTCGCCTTGGCATCCTTCATCGGGGCCGGTTTTTTGGTCATTTTCTGCTGTTGGAGGAAATTGAAGTAGCCTTCCAGATCTTCGACGGGTAATCGGCGGGCCAGGATTTTCTTGTCTTTGTCGAGCACATACACCGTCGGGGTGGAATACACGTCGTATTTCGTTTTGTAATCGACGGGCGCACTCGGCCCGTAGACATTCAGCAGACTCTGCAATTTGAATTCCCGGATAAATTTCTTCCAGACCGCTTCGGTTTTGCCGATGGCTACCGCGTAAATCTGCACGCCTTTGGCTTTGTGTTTATCGTAGAATTTCTTCAGCGCGGGGGCCGACTCCCGGCAGTGGCCGCATTCAGGATCGTAGAAAAATGCAATGGTATACTCCGCTTTGACATTGTGCAACGGCTGAAACCGCCCGAGCGTATCCTTCAAACTCACGTTGGGCAGGGTTTTGCCGGCCAGCAGCGGTTTCAAAATCTTCACCCGGTCGCGCATGCTGGTGAGCGTTGACGTATCACTAACGGGCATTACCCCGGTTAACCAGTATTTCTCGGCCATGTGAATGAACAAACCGTCGGTGTTCAGCACCTTCTTTTGCTCTTCATACTGGTTGGTAATGTACCAGATCGTGTATTGCAGAATGTCTTTGTTGGCTTTCGCTTTATTCACCAGGTAATCAGCCGCCGGAATCAGCGAATCGACGGTTTGCACGGTCAGTTCCTTGAGGTAACGATCTATTTTGCTTTGCAGGAAAATAGTCCGTAGCAATCGCTCGTCCGAAAAGTCGAAACCATCGAAATAATGATTTCGATAATAATTGAAAACCCAATTCGAATCCGGGCGTCCGTTCGCCAGCTTCGGCGCTTCCGGAATTTCGGGTTCTTCGGCCGCCCGGAACAGTTTAACCGTCAGCGTATTGGCGTTTTTCGCCATGAAGTCTTTGCGGTAGGCTTCCACTTCTTTTTGACCGGCGGCAATCTGGCTGGCCGATCCCCCGCTTTTTTGCAAAGCACTGATTTCTCCGTACTTTTTGCTCAGGAATTTCTGGTACCCGTAAAAAAGCTCATTTTCGCGGGAACCGGTCACTTTCATGGATTCAATGACGTTTACCGTATCGGCCTCAATCGAAAACCGCTGTTCGCCAATCACCAGTTGGAGAACGGGTTTGGCATCCACCACAATCATATACAACCCGCCGGGAAGCTCTTTCGGCCCGTCGAACACCAGACGTCCTTCAGCGTCGGCGGTGGCGGTGTCGCGGGGCGTAAACTGCGTCTGACCGTAGAAATGCGCCAGATAAGCGGTTTTGTTGGCCAGTCCTTTGATTTTGGCCGTAACCAGGTGACCTTCGGACGATTGCGCCCGCACAAACGGGGCAGAGAGGAGCAGCAGGAACGCCGTAAAACAGAACCGTCGATTCATGAATTGCGTGGTTGGTTGACCAGAGTTTGTCATACAAAGATACTACTTATAACGATTGGGGCGTTGGCCTTCGCATACACGATGTTCTACTTTCTTTCCAAAGTATTCTCCTTTCTGCTCATGCCCCTGGGGCTGTTGACCATCCTTTTACTGGTAGCGTTCCTCACCAAAAATCATGCCCGTCGACGAAAAGCCCTGCTTGCGGCCATTGTGCTGCTGCTGATTACCGGAAATGGGTTTATTTCCAATGAGATCTCGCTCTGGTGGGAGATTCCGCCGGTTACGCTGCCCGCACCGACGCGTCCCCGCATTGGGGTGGTGCTGACGGGGGGGATGATGAAAGTCGATGGGGAGCCACGCAACCGCATTTATCTGGGCGATCAGGCCGACCGGATGGGGCAGGCGTTGCTGTTGTATAAAGCCGGGCAGATACAGAAAATCCTGATTAGCGGAGGCATTGGCGGTATTTTCCGGAGCGACGTTGCCAACGAAGGCCAGCTAACGCGGCAATTTCTGATGCTGGCGGGCGTTCCGGCGCAGGACGTGCTTCTTGAAAACCGGTCCCGCAACACGCATGAGAACGCACTTTTCTCAGCCCCAATACTTCAAAAACGGTTCAACGGGTATGAATACGTGCTGATCACGTCGGCCTGGCACATGCGCCGGGCGATCGGCTGTTTCTCGAAACAGCACATTACCGTAACCCCTTACCCGGCGGCTTTCATCGGCGGACCACGCGAGTTTGCGCCCAACCACCTGTTGCTGCCTTCCGAAAAAGCCCTGTTTAGCTCCTATTGGCTGATCCACGAACTGGTGGGCTACACGGCGTACCGGGTTGCAGGGTATCTCTAAACGCTGAGAATCCGCACCATCCGCAGCAAATCCTCGTTGATCGGTTTGGGCAGTTTGATCGTGTCGATGAAGGGCGTGTAGAGAAGCTGGTTGTTGACAACGCCGGCCATGACGTTCTTCTCCCCGTTTAACAAGCCTTCCAGGGCTCCCAAACCCAGGCGGCTGGCCAGAATGCGGTCGTAGGCCGTTGGAATGCCTCCGCGCTGGATATGGCCCAGGGTCGTCACGCGCATGTCGACGTCGACGCCCACCTGCGAGCGGATTTTTTCGGCTACTTCGGCGGCATTGCCTTCTTCGTCGCCTTCGGCCACAATGATGATGGAGGAGGATTTGGAACGGCTCCAGCCCTGTTTCAGCGTCTCGACTACTTCCGAAATCGGCGTCAGCACTTCCGGCACCATCACCATTTCGGCGCCACCGGCAATGCCCGACTGAATGGCAATGTAGCCCGAGTCGCGTCCCATCACTTCGATGAAGAAAATCCGGTCGTGTGAATCGGCCGTATCGCGAATTTTGTCGATGGCTTCCAGGGCGGTATTAACGGCGGTGTCGAAACCGATGGTATAGTCGGTACCGTACAGATCGTTATCGATGGTGCCCGGTGCGCCAACGGTGGGAATCTGATATTCTTCAAAAAACTTTAAAGCTCCGGTAAACGTCCCGTTTCCGCCGATGGCCACCAGGCCTTCGATACCGTGTTTAACCAGTTGAGCGTGCGCTTTCTGACGGCCTTCGGGGGTCATGAACTCTTTGCTGCGAGCGGATTTGAGGATGGTTCCACCGCGTTGAACAATGTTGCTCACCGAGTGGGACGTCATGGGAAAAATATCGCCGTTGATCATTCCGTTGTACCCCCGACGGATGCCGAAAACTTCGACGCCGTGGTAAACCGCTCCCCTGACAACCGCCCGAATACAGGCATTCATGCCAGGTGCGTCACCGCCGGAAGTAAAAACAGCTAAGCGCTTCATATTAAAAGTCTATTTTAAATTTCCTATGTGCAAAAAAATATTCGTCTGCCTTTTGCTCGCGAACCGCAAATTTATTTTCATTTTTGGACAAACCGACAAATGTGTTCAACGAAAAACGAATTTAATACGGACGTAATGCTGAAAACCGGTGATTGACAGGTGGTTACTCATTTAAAATACTTAACCAATTAATTGATTAACAGGTGATTGTATTTAGCTTGTCGAGTGCTTGCGGTGGCGTTGTAACTTGCGTTTAATAACGGGGTAAACCGCATACGTTATCTTTACGGATGCAATCCCAATGCCGGCGCCGGCCAGCACATCGGCCCAATGGTGCTTTTCGTTGGCCACCCGAAGCACCGCCGTGGCACTCGCCATGGCATAGCCCGCGATGCTGATCCACGGACTCTTGTGTTTATACGCCTGGTGCAGTAATTCCGCCCCCGTGAAGGCCACGGCCGTGTGACCGGACGGAAACGATCGGCGGTCGGAGCCGTCGGGGCGCGTGGAGTTGATCGTGCGTTTAAAGACCTCGGTGACCCCCCCCATGGCCACGTTCGACAAAACCGTCACGGCAATCTCGTCGCCCAGGTTGACCGCCGGTTTCACGCCCGCCAGTTGCAGCGCGACTCGCAGGCCATACGGCCCGAAACGCAGGTAGTCATCCGCCGAACTGACGTGACCCGTCGAACGAAAGGGCTCCCGCGTAGGGTGGCCGAGCCATGCTGCTCCGCCCCCTGCCAGCGTGGCCGGCACAATAAAAGATGTCAGCGGAAACCGTCGTTCGGTGGGAATGGAATCGCCGGCTGTTTGGGCAAAAAGTGGAAGGGAACTAAGCCAGAGGAATAAGGAAATCAGAATTTTATGCGTCATTTCAATGGTAGAGGACTTGTGTCTGATAATTAGGTTGCACTTTTGCTGTCTGTTCCTACAGCGTTTGGATGCTGCTTCATGCAGATGCTAAAAGTTTCCTTTACTGACTTAAACTAACGAACCGAGGAAACGGATGCCTGCTGGTTTGCTGATGGGTTTGATAAGCCCAACGAGTAATTCGGCGGTTATTTAATGTAAGAAACGCTTTGAAGTCCCATCGAAAAGACACGGCGAATGAACTTTGTAGGGTGAAAGCGAAGAAAGATCATTCGTCACCGACGCCTGAGCACAAACTTACTCGAAAAGCGGTAAAAAAGCATTCCTACAGAGCTGAATTGAAAATAATGGAAACATTTGTGTCCGTTGTGGTCACAAGGTTGTATTTCCATCAATGAAGCCAGTCAACCGCTGGCAGGTACAGGCTTACCAGCGGTTATAGAGCGTCGCCCACGCCCGGAGCCGGTTTTCGGCTTCGTCGGTCAACTGTCCCGGCAGCAGCCGCCAGAGCCAGTTGTTGGCGGTGGCGGCCGGGGTGTTGATCCGGGCGGTTTCGTCCAGCCCTAACACGTCCTGCACCGGCAGAATCACTGTTCTGGCCACCGAGGCATACACCAGTTGTCCCAACGCCAGATGCACGGTTTTTTCGGAAACCGGCTTCCCGACGTATTCCGCTACGGTTTTCTGTTCGGTCGGGCTCAGGCTTTGCCGGTACCAGCCCCGGGTTGTGTTGTTGTCGTGCGTGCCAGTATAGGCAATAAAGTTGGGCGTGTATTGGTGAGGAATGTGCGGAGAGAGCGGCAACGCTTCCTGAAAAGCAAACTGAACGACCTTCATACCCGGCAACTGAAACGCGTCGCGTAGCTGATAAACCCCTTCGCTGATGTCGCCCAAATCCTCGGCCACCAGGGGTAGGGTGCCCAGTTCCTGGTGCAGAACCCGGAAAAAATCGGCTCCCGGCCCCGGTTTCCACTCGCCCCGGATGGCGGTTTTCTCCCCGGCCGGAATTTCCCAGTATTCCGACAGCGCGCGAAAGTGGTCGATGCGCACCAGATCGAACAACGCCGTATTTTTCCGAATCCGCCGAATCCACCAGTCGTAGCCGCGCTCTTTGAGCCGGTCCCAGCGAAAAACCGGCATGCCCCAAAGCTGACCGTCGGCGTTGAAATAATCCGGTGGCACCCCGGCCACTGTAATCAGTTTCCCCGATTCATCCAGACTGAACAGTTCCGGGTGCGACCACACATCCGCCGAATCATAGCTCACGTAAAACGGCAAATCGCCCAGCAGGTGAATGCCCCGCTGGTTACAATATGCTTTGAGGTTCTGCCACTGCCGGTCAAAAATGAACTGCAACCAGCGCACTTTTTCCAATTCGTCATGGTGGGCCTCTTCAAACGCCCGCAACGCTTCCGGCTGGCGCAGACGGTATTCTTCCGGCCATTCATACCACGGCTGCCCCTGAAATTTCTGTTTCAGGCCCATATACAGCACAAAACCGGTGAGCCAGTGGGCTTCGCGCCGGCAAAATTCCTGAAACCGGCTTTGCAACGGGCTGGCTTTCAGTTGGGAGAAATTCCGGTAGGCCTTCTCTAGAAGAACATGCCGAACCCGCTCGGCGCCGGCATAATCCACTTGCCCGGTGGTTGGAAGCTGGTGGGTGCGCAATGCGTCCCAATCCAGCAAACCGTCCTGCGCCAGGGCTTCCGGACTCAGCAGCAGGGTGTTGCCCGCCATGCTGGAATAGGTGCTGTAGGGCGAATGGCCCGCGCCCGGTTCCGTGGGATTGAGCGGCAGAATTTGCCAGTAATGTTGTCGGCTGCGGCTCAGAAAATCGGCAAAAGCCCGCGCTTCCGGCCCCAAATCACCAATGCCGAAAGCCGAGGGAAGTGACGTAACGGGCAGCAGCAGGCCCGCACTCCGGTCGGTAAAAGCCGGTTGTAGTTTCAAAACCGCCAGCGGCAGTATTTTAAAAACCTCTTTCAGTGCGATGCCGTCCGTTGTTTTGCCGCTGGTCGGAAGCAGCATGTGCTTCCATTCATCCGGTGCCTCCGGCGGCAGAACGATCCGGGTGTCTTTCCAGTCGAGGGCCGGAACGCTTTTATTTTGCTGGCGGCTCATTTCGGCCAGGTGCAGCGGAACGGCGACCACCAGCCAGTTTTGCCGGTGCCGGCGCGCAAAGGCCAGCACATGCTCCCGGTATCGCCCTTCCACCGCCAGCGGAATGTAGTCTCCTTCGGCAAAGAGTTCGGTCGATTCCTGGTTTCGGGCGGTGAGCAAGGCGTGGGTCAACCAGAGCTTGATTCGGGCGTCATACCGGTTTTCCCACAGATCGCTCAACAGCGCATCCGACGGGGCGGAATCGGGATTGGTCAGTTCGTCCAGCCATTGCCGGCGCTGGTCATAATCGACGGGTCGGCGGTTGTCGGGATCGACCAGACTCAGGTCCCACAGCTCACACCCCTGATACACATCGGGAACACCGGGGCAGGTGGCCTTGAGAACAACCTGCGCCAGCGAGTTAACAATTCCAAAATCAGCCAGTTGCCGGTGAAATTTCTGAAAGCTTTTCCAGAAAGGTCGTTTCCGGTTGAGCAATTGCGCAACGAAATTCCGGGTGGCTTCCTCATACGCAGCGTCGGGCTCGTTCCAGCTCGAATGCCGTTTGGCCTCCCGCAAGGCTTTTTCCAGATAGTCCTGAAGCCGGTTTTCAAAATCGTCGTCGTCCTGGTCCGGCATGGGGAAGGCCCCCACCAGGGTTTGGTAAATGAAATATTCGTCGTTGGCATCCGGCGCGCCCTTCTGCTTCAAGCTGGCGTTTAGCTGCTGCCACTCCTGTACGGTTTTCAGCCATTCGTCGGGCAAATCCGTCAGCACGTTCAGCCGCGCCCGGACGTCTTCTCCGCGCTTGGTATCGTGCGTCGAGGTGGCATTGAGGGCCAGCGGCCACTGCTGCCGGCGTTCCTGCATGGCCCGGTGAAAATCGGTCGGCGACAACCCGAAGGTTTCCGGTGAATCGCCCACTTCGTTGTGCGCGATCAGCCGGTTGTAGGTATACATCAGCGTGTCTTCCACCCCTTTGGCCATCAGCGGGCCGGTAAACTGCATACACCGCCGGTACAAATGGGAAACCCGCTGGTTGTAGGCATCGTCGCCATCGGCCGGTTTTTGCAGGAGAATTTCTTCCAGCACATCGACCGCCGTGGCCAGCTCCGGTTTCTGGTTTTTTAGGTCGGTCAGAATCGCCTGCACGGCGGTAGCCTCCCGCTCCTCCAACGGAAACGAGTTGCCATAATACCGGTAAACCGGACAATACACCAGAAATGCGCCGAGGGCCGCCTTTAGACTGTCGGGCGGCAGAACAGCCAGCGCATTTTCTTCCACCAGATTCAGTTCCAGGAAAAACCGGTACAGATTATCCAGTTCTCCCTTCATGTGATGGGCGAGAATGAAGGCCTTTTTGTTCAGAATCTGCTGGTGAACGGGCGTGGCATCGGAAACGAGCTGCTGGTAGAAGTGCGTCAGAACCGGCTCGCTGGCCGGTTGCGTAAACAGGTTATTGACCTGAGCCAGAAACTCGTAGCCCGTGGTTCCCTGAATGGGCCAGGCGGTTTCCAGCGGTTCGCCGGGTTCCAGAATTTTTTCGACGATCAGGTACGTTTCTTCTCCGGCCAGTTCGCGGAGTTGTTCCAGATACGGGCCGGGGTCATACAGTCCGTCGATGTGATCGACGCGCAACCCGGTAAACACGCCCTCGACCACCAGGTCCTTGATTCCCTGATGAACGGATGAAAACACCGCGTCATTCTGCACGTTCAGGCCAATCAGACTGCTCACCGTAAAAAACCGCCGGAAATTGATCCGGCGGTCGGTTTCCTGGTGGTGGCTCAACTGATACACCTGCTCGTCTGCCAGTTGGCGGAGTCGCTGCGGGTCGCGGTTGAGGGCGCTCAGACGCGACTTGATGTAGGCTTTAACGACTTGATTTTTCTGTAAGGACGCGAGCTGCTGCCGGAACTCATTCATGCCCAGCGCGTAGGCTTCGGGTTCTTCCACCAGTTGAAGGGGGCGGATCTGGTCGAGCAGTTGCTGAACCGATTCCAGCATCGGCTGCTCATCCAGCGCCTGCAAAACCGTTGGGTACGACCGCAGACGCAACGGATAGGCCGTGTCGAAATACCGCAGCACCAGCCGTCCGTCCTGGTAAGCAACCTTGAGTTCCCGGTTTTTGATGACGTCGTCGAGGGGCGCACCCAGAAAAGGAACCGCCAGCCGTCCGTGAAAAAGCTGGCTCGTCCAGACGGTATCGAAAAAGGGCATAAACCGCGACAACGGGCCTTTTTCCAGCACGTCCATCAGCCACGGGTTGTTGGGATGAAACGCCATGTGGTTGGGAACGATGTCCTGCAACCAGCCGATGCCCTCCTTCCGTAGCTTTTTGCTGAGCGCTTTCAGTTGCTTTTCCGTGCCGATTTCCGGGTCGATGCGGTGCGGATTGACCCCATCGTAGCCGTGCTGGCTACCCGGTACGGATTCAAAAACGGGCGAGGCATAGAGCGTACCAACACCCAGTTTCTTCAGGTACGGCCGTATTTTTTCAAAATCGCTAAAGGTAAATCCACTGTGAAACTGGATGCGATAGGTAGCAACCGGATTAGTCATGAGTATCAGATAAAGCCTGCGGATAAAGTACGTTCCAAGAACCGCTTGTCAACCGCCAGGCTGGTCGGCAAACGGACGTGCCGGGATGAGCACCTCTATAATAAGCAATGACCGTAATGGAATGTTTCGATCTTTAAATGGGAGTTCGTAACGGCTCATTGCCGTTTAAGTCTTCATCCTCTTGATACACCATTCATCTATGCGCCGTTTTGGAGAACACCCGGTTTTCCGGAACAAAAAAAACGGTAGTAAGCCGGTTTACAATAACGGCTTACTACCAGTCCTGCCTGCACGTTTTCAAAAAATTAACTACTCCGTCTTCGCTGACTCATTGATGGAGCCTTCGGCGATTTCCGTCAGCAAGGAATCGGTTTTCTTTTCTTCGGCCAGGGTTGCTTCCAGCAGTTGAGCGGCCTTCGGATAGCCCAGCACACCGGCCAGGGTTTTCAGCGTTCCGTAGGAAGCAATTTCGTAATGCTCCACTTTTTGTGCTGCCGAAATCAGGGCCACATCCCGGGTTAGCGTTCCCTCTTTGGTGTCTTCGATCAACCCTTCCGCTTCCTCGATCAACCCTGCCATCGCGTCACACTTTTTGGCCGATGCTTTTTCACCCACAGCCTCAAAGACCTGCTCCAGCCGGGCTACGTGGTTTTCGGTTTCAGTCAGGTGTTTTTCGAAGGCGGTTTGCAATTCGTCCGACGTGGCTGATTTTGCCATTTTGGTCAGTGCTTTGGTCAAATGTTTTTCCGCCCAGTAGATGTCTTTCAACTCATCGACAAACAATTCCTTCAATTCGCTTTCTCCGTTTCCTTTTGCCTTTGCCATGATTTTAAACGTTGTTTTGTTAAGATTTACAAACTGTCGGTTCTGAAATAAACCGCTTCAACAGCCCGACTAGTTGGCGTATCAACAGAAGCGGGCCGGAGTTGTTTTCAAAAAGTTAGCAACGTTTCCGCCTATGCCAAACCCCGAATCAACCTGCATTTTTTAACCATTCTTTCCTGAACGGGTTATTCAGGCAACGGAAGTTTCACCTGTCCCGCTCGTTATGAATACCCCGATCGATCCTTCGCTGGCTACACTGGCAAACTACCTGACCGCCCGGCGGGAAGCCATCCTGAACACCTGGCGAACAGCCTGTCAAAACGATCCGGCCTGCAACACCATCGCCAGTTTAAGCCGGGAAGAGTTCAACAACAAGGTTCCTTTTATTCTCAACGTTTTCGATCAGCGGCTGCGGCAACTCGCTCTGAATGCAGATATTAAGCAGTTGTCGGAGGAGCATGGTCTGCACCGCTGGCAAAAAGGGTATACGTTGCAGGAACTGTTGACGGAAATCCATCACCTGAATCAGGTGCTGCTGGATGAACTGCGTCACTACTGGCAACGCCACCCGGCACCTGAAATGGATTGGGTCGCCGAATCGTATGAATACTTATCCTGGTTCAAAACGCTCAGCATCAGCGGCAGCGTCGGGCAATATACGGAACTGCAACGACTGGACGCCAGCAACCGGGTTCAACTCCTGCAGCAAGCCCTCGACGACCTGAACGAACTGACACGTCAGCGGGGCGATCTGCTGCGAACAGCCTCTCACGACCTGCGGGGCAGTTTTGGCATCATCGAGGGAGCCGCTTCGTACTTAAATCTGGTGGAAGCGGAGGAGCCGGAGCGGAAACAAATGCTCGAAATGCTGAATCGCAACCTGACGACGGTGCGGGAGATGGTCATTCAATTGATGGATCTGGCCCGGCTGGAAGCCGGTCAGGAATCCCTCAACATTCAGTCGTTCAACGCGGGACAACTCCTGCATCAACTGATCGACAGCTACCAGCCGCTGGCCGAAGAAGCAGGCCTGATGCTGAAAGCCGACGGCCCGGCGGAGTTGCTGGTCGAAAGTGATCCTCTTCAGCTACAGCGCATTGTACAAAATCTGGTTCTAAATGCCCTGAAACATACCCGATCTGGCTGGGTATCGGTGTCGTGGGTTCGCGAAAGCGATTACCGCTGGCTCATCGGCATTCAGGATTCCGGGCCGGGCCTTCCCAACCAGGATGCCGGTTCCTATTCGCAGGCGCTGGCCCCTATCCCAGAGTCCAGTGCCGCTTTTGGCGTGCCAACTCCAGAAGCCGACGCCCGGGAAAAAGCCGTCATTCAGGCACCCAAAACCGCCAAAGGCGAAGGCATCGGCCTGTCGATTGTCAAACGATTGTGCGAACTCCTGCGGGCCAGCCTGGAAATTGAGACCAAAACGGGCGAAGGCACCCTGTTCCGCATTCGCCTGGGTCTTCACTGGAAAACCCAGTAAAGATCCGGGCGACGCGTATTCATTGAACGGTTTCTTTCAAAACCTGATAGCGGTTTCGCAATTCGTCCAGTTTTTTGCGAAAAGCGGGGTCGGTCGCCCGGTTTTTCGTTTCGTGCGGATCGGCTTTGATCGAATACAACTCCTCATAACCGTGCTCGATGAATTTCATGTATTTGAAATCCTGCGTGACCACGCCCTCCACTTTCGGCAACCGCGGACTGCCCATAAACGTGTGTTCGTAGAAAAAATCCGTTCGGGCGGGCGCGTTCGGCTTCATCAAGTCCGTTCCCTGCATGGTTTTCGGAACCGGAACCCCGGCGAACGACAACAGGGTGGGGGCGACGTCGATGTTGAGCGCAATCCGGGCCGGTCTGGTTCCTTTCCGGCTGGCGGGTAAAGCCGGGTTATAGACGATGAGCGGCACCCGGATGGACTCTTCGTGGCCAAACCATTTGCCTTCCATGCCATGTTCGCCGAGGTAAAAACCGTTGTCGCCCATAAAAACAATGATCGTGTTCTGATCCAGTTTCAGTTGCTTCAACTGCGCCCTCAGCTTGCCAACCACCTCATCGACGCCCGTGATCAGCCGGTAATAATCCTTGACGGTTTTCTGGTGCAGTTCGGGGGTGGAGAACAGCGGTTTCCAGCGTTCGCGGCCAATGTTTTTGTCGGTTCGGAAGAAGTCCGGGAAGCTGGCCCAGTATTTCGGGTCGGCGGTTTCCGGCACCGGCATTTTGGCATCTTCATACAATGCCTTGAACCGTTCCTGCACCGGATACGTCGGCGGGTTGCCATCCAGTTCGTGCGGGGCCTTGAAGCTCACCGACAAACAGAACGGCCCTTTCCCTGCAAAATCATTTAGAAAGTTCTGCACGCCATGCGCCACGCTGTCGGTATGGTGAATCTTCTTCCCGCTCTGGTTGGTGTATTCATACGGCGGCTGGCCCTTGCGGTTACAGGCCCAGAAGTCGTACTGGTCTTCGGGCGGGTTATCGCCCACGCCATACTTCCCAACAAACCCGATTTTATACCCGGCTTTTTTGAGCAGTAACGGATACGTATTGGCAACGGCTTCCGGCGAAAAATCCGTTACAAAATCATTGATCTTGTGACGCGATTCATACTGTCCGCTCAGAATACTGGCCCGGCTGACGCAGCAGATCGCCGTGGTGACGTAGGCGTTGGGAAACAGCACACCGCCCTTCGCCAGCGCATCCAGATTTGGCGTCCGGATGATCGGATTGCCCATCACGCCCAGCGCATCCCAGCGGTGGTCGTCCGTCAGCAGGAAAATGATATTGGGTTTTTCGGGCGGTTTTGCCCTCACATTCTCAGATAGATGAGGGATAAAGGAAGCTCCCATCAGAACCAAACCGGCCATTCCAAGCACTCCGGCGACTATTGACAGTGTTTTATTCATCGAAACAGACGTTAATTTCACTTGGGACGAATTTCTGCATAATACGACGGCGGCCGCAAACTATCCTTGTTATCATAAGTGTAATTATAGCGCTTCATATACTCGTCGGCCGGCAAAAATGTATCATTGGTTTCCTTCAGTTTTTGGTCCAGCAGGGTGTTGAGTTGCTTTTGCAGCGCAGCGTATTCGGCTTTGTTGACCAGATTGTTCAACTGATACGGATCGGTCTGGTTGTCATACAATAGCCAGGGACCGGCCAGCCGCCGGGCGTAGGTATACCGCTCGGTGCGAACGGCCCGGTATTCACGGCCCCCGTTCTGGAAATTGTATTCGTGAAACGGAACCGGCAGCACCACCAGCGCGGCATCAACGGGGTAAACTGCCGGGTTGAGAATACCCTTCGAAACGTCTTTGCCGTCGATGGTCGCCGGAATTTTCAACCCCGCCATCCCCAGCAGTGTCGGCAGAATATCCGGCGTGTTGATCGGTTTGGTGATCTCAATGCTTTTCTTCCCGAATCCGTTCGGATACCGCACCAGCATCGGCACCCGGATGGATTCGTCCCAGGGGCGTTGTTTCCGCAGTACGCCCTGCGTCAGCAGCATGTCGCCGTGGTCGGAGGTCCATACCAGAATCGTGTTGTCGGCAATGCCCTGCTCGTCCAGGGTTTTGAGCAGCTTGCCGAGCGCATCATCCAGAGCGGTGCAGTGGGCGTAGTAGTCCGCGTAAATCCGCCGGGCGCTGTCCTGCATGGCTTTCGGCACATTGGGCCGGATCGTCAGCGTCTTCGGATCATACATCGCCCGGTATTTTTCGGGAGCGGTGTGGTACGGATTGTGGGGCGGTCCCCACGACAACACCAGCAGAAACGGCTTCTCTTTGGATTGCTTGATAAACCCGATGGCACTGTCGGTCTGCGGAAACGCGTCGTAGCCCGGCCACTGGTGTTTCCGATCGTTCTCATCAAAATAAAACGAGTCGTTGTAATCGTGCGACACTTCCCGGACTTTCCAGTAATCGAAACCTTGCCGCCGGTCGCGGGTGATCGGCTTGTCGCGGGCACTATACGGGTGTTCGCCGTTTTTATGTCCGTTGATGTGCCATTTGCCGATGTAGCCGGTCTGGTAGCCATTCTCTTTGAAGATTTCGGCCATCGTGAGGGCTTCGTTCGGCAACGGTTTGTCGTTGTAAAAAACGCCGTGCTTGAGCGGATACTGCCCCGTCAGCAACGTCGCCCGGTAGGGCGTACAAACGGGCATGGTGGCAATGGCGGTTTTGAAGTTGACGCTTTCCTTCGCCAGTTGGTCGGCGTAGGGCGTTTTTACATCCGGATTGCCCGCGTAGCCCACGGCATCGGCCCGCCACTGATCCGAGAAGATAAAGATCACATTGGGTTTTTCGGTTTTTACCGCGGTTTTCGGCCGGGTCGTGCAATAGAGCAGACTCACGCCAATCAGAAGGAAACCAAGGAGTTGCAGGGCTCTTTTCATTCTATTGTCAGGTTTTTTGACGTGTTTAATACCCCGGATTCTGGTTAATTTTATTGACCAGGACCTGTTCTTCCGGAATCGGAGCGAGCAGTTTGGTGGGCGTCACTTCGTAGGCGGTATTGTAAAGAAACGATTTTTTCGCCTTCTCGCGCTGGCCGTGTGCAGTCATCACTTCCACCGCCTTGCCCGTTCGTTTCAAATCGTACCAGCGCTGGTTTTCAAAACAGAACTCCACCTGGCGTTCTTTGGCAATCAGCGTTTCCAGGGCGGTTTTGCCGGTACCCGCCAGTGACTGCGTCAACCCGGCCCGGTTGCGAACCTGCTGTACGTACGGAATCGCTTCGGCGGTGTTGCCCTGCTGATTCAGCGCTTCGGCATACAGCAGCAACACGTCCGAATACCGCAACACCGGCATGTTGTCGCTGCTCCGATCGACGGGCGACGAAAGCGGGGCCTTGTACTTGGCGCAATACGGAATGGGCCGCACGACGCCGTCCCAGTCCGCGCCATTCCAGAATTTGATCGACACCTCCTTGCGTTTGTCGCCCGCTTCGAACGCATTGATCAGATCGTCAGTAGGTTGGTTCCAGCCCCCACCGACCAGGCTGATGCCGGGACGCCCGGTAATGGCCCCCGCCGAGGTCCAGGGCGCAAACCAGAAGAGAAACCGGTTGGACAATGCCGCGCTGTTTTCGGAATACTGCACCGCAAAAATCGTCTCCTTAAAATCTTTGCTCGATGGATTGAAGACATCCGCGTAATTGGGCAACAAACTGTATTTGCCCGATTCGATCACGGTTTTCAGGGCCGCAGCGGCTTCAGCATACTTGCGTTGCGTCAGATACACTTTTCCCAGCAACGCCAGGGCCGCTCCTTCGTTGGCGCGTCCGTTTTCTTTGACGTCGGTGGCTCCGTTGAAATTCTCGACGGCGGCTTTCAGATCACTGATGATGTTCTCGTACACCTGCTCTTCTGTCGACCGTTTGATGCCGACAGCTTCCCGCGATTCGATGGGGGTCAGCACCAGCGGAACGCCCCCGAACTGTCGCACCAGGTTGAAATAATACAGAGCCCGCAGAAATTGGGCTTCACCGGCACACCGCTTCTTGAAAGATTCCTTCGACCAGGTTACGCCCGTCCGGTCGATTTCGGCCAGCAGTTTGTTGCAACGCGTGATGCCGTTGTACGAAAAATTCCAGAAGTTGGCGTAGGCAACGTTGTTGGAGGCCAGAATGAACTGGTCGATCACGCCCTTCGACGCTTCGCCGGTCACGGTGCTGTACTGAAAGCTGCCGTTGTCAGAAATGAGTTCGGCCATCACCCAGTGTTCCACTTTTTCGTACGTCTGCATCGGTACGTAACAGCCGTTGGCGAGCAGAATGTATTCGGTTTCCGACTTGTAAAAGGTCCCTTCGCTGAGGGCGGTTTCCGGATAAATCTCCAGAAAATCGTTGGAGCAGGCCGACAGGAAAAACAGGCCCAGCACATACACTATCTTTTTCATACCATTTTGTGAATTAGTGGGTTTAGCGTCTACGGTTTTCTGTATTCGGTTTACGGTTAGCCACCACATTTTTAAACTGTGGAAGAAGGAAAGTATGCAGTCAACCCACCGTAGCGACGGCCCGGCGAAAACTGTAAACCGAAAACCGTAAACTGGTTTTTAGAATGTCAGGTTAATCCCGATGGACGTCGTGCGGGACAGCGGATACGACGACATGTCGAAGCCGGGGGCCAGCGTGTTGTTGACCGTCACCGACTGCCCTTCGGGATTGGCACCTTTGTATTTGGTGAACGTAGCCAGATTCTGGCTGGTCAGGTAAAACCGGCAGTTGTTGACAAACCCGGTTTTTTTCACCCAGCTTTCGGGCAGCGAATACCCCAGCGTCAGGTTGCCGATCCGCAGGTAGCTCGCATCCTCGACCCACAAACTCGAAACCCGGTGGCCCAGACTGGGCGTCAGAATGGGAATGCCGTAGTGTTGGCCGTCGCCCGGTGTATCGGCGTTTCGCCAGCGGGCCGTCCACTCTTTGCTGACGTTGAAAAAGCCTTGGAGGTTGTCGACGGTCTGCCGCAGGCCGTTCATGACCTGCCCGCCATATTGCCCGCTCACAATGACGTTCAGATCGAAGCGGTTGTAGGAAAACCGGTTCGTAACGCCAAAGATGAACTTGGGGTGCGGACTGCCGATCATCGTATAATCCAGCAGGTCGGTAATCACGCCATCGCCATTCACATCCTTGTATTTGACGTTGCCCTCATAGACCTGTGGAGTTTTGATGATGGCCGGATTGGCAATGTCAGCGGCCGTATACAACCCATCGAAAATATACCCGAAAAACTGACTGATGGGTTTGCCCACTACCGAAACGTGCGTGGGATTGTTGTCGTTGCTGCCTGCCAGAATCCGGTCGCCGTTGTCGTTGAGCGAGAGCACCTTGTTTCGGTTAAAGGCCATGTTCAGGTTGACATCCCAGTTGAACGCGCCCGAAACCGGGGTGCCGCCCAGCGCAATTTCGATCCCGGTATTCCGGACATTTCCCTTGTTGACCGTCTGGGCGTTGTAGCCCGTAATGGCCGGAATCACGTCGTTGAGCAGCATATTCGTGCTTTTCCGGTAGTAATAATCCAGCGAGAGCGACAGGCGGTTCTGGAACAATTCAAGATCTGCACCGACATCTACCTGATTCGATACTTCCCAACTCAGATATGGATTGGACAAACCCACGCTGGAAGCCGTCACCTGCGTGGTTCCAAAGACATACGATTCGGCATTGATCGACGCCAGGTGTGAATAATTACCGATGTTGTTGTTGCCGCTTCGCCCGTAGCTTGCCCGCAGTTTCAGGTCGTTGATGACGCGGTTGCCTTTCAGGAAATTCTCTTCCGAAACCCGCCAGGCGGCCGCGACCGACGGAAACAGGGCGTAGCGGTTCCGGCTCCCAAACCGCGACGAACCATCCGAGCGGAAAGTGGCCGTCAGTAAATATCGGTCTTTGAAGCCGTAGTTGATGCGGCCCAGATACGAAATCATGGCCCACTGATTGACGGTTTCGCCCCAGGCGCTGATGGTCTGCGCGGCATTGATGGTCTGAATAAGATCGTTTGTATACGGATTGGCGGTGAGGTTAACGCCCGTCGACGTGCTTTTCTGGGTCGTGTAGCCCAACAATGCATCGAACCGGTGATTGCCAATCGTTTTATCGTAGGTCAGCGTGTTCTCGATCAGCCAGTCGAACCGCTCACTGCGGCTGTTGTTCGAGCGTCCGGTGCCGACGATCGGGGGCGTGTTGGAAGCGCCGACCGTGGCGGGGATGTACTGCTGGTATTTGGCCGTCGACCAGATGGTGTTCAGGGACGTTTTCGCTTTCAGACCCGGAATGATTTCCCACTCGATAAAGGCCGATCCGAGGTTCTGAAAATCCTTTTCGGTCTGGATGGTTTCCCGCAACGTAAACAGCGGATTGGCGAAACTCCAGGCCGAATGGTATTTGCTTTGGGGAGAAACGATGTACGGAATCAGGTTGCCGTTCTGGTCATAGGGCGACCGTAACGGATTGGCCCACAGGCTCACGCCCAGAATATCCTCCCGGCTGGAATTGGTGTTGGTTCGCTTCTGGGTAATAAACGTGGGCTGGAGAATCGCGCTGACCTTGACGTGTTTGCCCAGGTTTGACTCGATGCCCAGTTTGCTGCTGTACCGCTCCACGCCCGTGTGCTTCAGAACGCCGTCCTGTTTGAAATAGCCCATGCTGAAACTCAGCCGCGATTCTTTGGAGCCTTTCTGAATGCTGACGTTGTGGTCCTCGATGGCGGCTGGCCGAAGTAGCAAACCGTACCAGTCGGTTCCCTTGCCGGTCAGGTTGTCGAGGTTGCGGTATTCCTGCGGATAGTCGTCGATCGTAGCCGCCCGTCTTTCGCGTTGCCGAACCACAATACCGATTTTATCCCGCTGCAATTCCGCAAATTCGCGTTCGTTCAGCATTTCGGGGCGTCCTTTTTGCGGAACTTGCTGCACCCCGCGCATGGACGAAACACTGACCTCGGTCCGGTCGAATTTGCCTTTTTTTGTCGTAATCAGGATTACCCCGTTGGCCCCGCGCGAACCGTAAATGGCAGTCGACGACGCATCTTTCAGAATACTGACGGATTCGATGTCGTTGGGATTGATGAACAGCAACGGGTTGAGTGTCTGGTTCATACCCGCCGAATACGGCATTCCGTCCACCACATACAAAGGCTCGTTGCCCGCACCCAGCGAACCGCTGCCCCGGATTTTGATGGACGTTCCGCCCCCCGGCGCACCCGACGGCTGCTGAATCTGCACCCCGGCCACCTGCCCGATCATTTTCTGATCGATGGTCGAAACCGGCAGACTGCGAATGGCTTTCTGGTCGACCACCGCCACCGAACCCGTCAAATCCTGCGACCGTTGCGAACCGTAGCCGACAACGACGACTTCCTGCAACGCCTTGGTGTCGGCTTCCAGCGTAATGGTAAAAGTCGTTTGCTGCCCCAATGCGACTTCCTGACTCAGAAAGCCGATCGACGAAACGACCAGACTCCCCCGAACTTCCGGCAGATTCAGACTGAACTGGCCCTCGGCGTTGGTGGAAGTGCCGAGGTTCGGATTTTCCTTGTAGAGCACGGTGGCACCCGGAATGGCCTGGCCGTTCTGATCGATCACGCGACCGGTTACCGGCACCAGCGCAGCCGCGATTTTTTGACTGATCGGGGCGAAAATGCCGCTGCCACCCAGTTGAGAGGCTTCACCGGAACGATCGTTTCCGTTGATCGGGCTGGAAGCCGGAACCGGGTTTTGGGGTTTCTCCTTCTTCTCGGTCGACAGGGGCGCAATCAGGTAAAAACCGTCGTTCACTTTTTCGTAGCGCAGCGGTTGCCCTTCCAGCACCTTCTTCAACGCCTTTTCGGCACTCGAAAACCGGTCGGTTTTGAGTTCTACAGTGCGGTTGTCCAGCAAGTCCGACCGATAGGCAATGGAAATCTGAAACCGGTTTTCGATGTCTTTCAGCACGGAGGTCAGCAGGCGCCGTTGCATCTGGCTGGCTGATTTCTCCGGCAGTTGCCGGTTGGGATTCCACGCCAGCACCTGACCGCTGACCGGTTGCCGGATGAATAGCCCAATTACAACCAAACAAAATAGAGTTGTTCTATCCATAAAATAGAGTTTAGGAGTAGTGCGTCTTAGGTTCATACGATAAGAGTTAGGAATTAGAGCTTATGGAGGGTGACGGTGGTTCCGGAACGTTTGATAGTCAGCGAGAAAAGTCTTTCAATCTGGATGAGCACATCGTCGGCGTCGGTGAGCGGCATCGATCCCGACGCCCGGAGCCGCAGCAGCTCTTCCTGTTGTACCTGAACGGTCAGACCGTAGTTATCCTGCAGGATTTCGATCAGATCGGCCAGGGTAGTTTGATCCAGCACCAGCCGTTTTTCTTTCCAGGCCGAATACGGTTCCGGGCGGATGGTTCGCCACTGCTGGGTACCGTCGGCTTTTACTTCAAAAAACTGCCCCGGTTTCATCGTAATGCCCTGATCCGGCGCTTTGTCGGGCTGGCTGAGTTTCACACTTCCCGATTCCAGCACCACCTTAACGGCTTTGGGGCGGGTAAAAACGTTAAACTCTGTTCCCAGCACCTGCACATCGAGCTGGCGGGCGTGGACGACAAATTTCTGGTGGTTTTGCTGGTGGGTCACGGAGAAAAAAGCCTCCCCTTCCAGCCATACTTCGCGCGCGGCCTCCGGTTTCCAGTTTCGGGCGAGTCGCAGGCTGGAGTTGGCGTTGAGCGTCACCCGGCTTCCGTCGTGTAACGTAAGCTGCCGGGTTTCGCCGTATGCCGTCTGGTAGGTTTCTGGCGTGTTCTGGTACAGCCACCAGGCCAGACCAGACAACAGGATTACGGCCACAGAAGCCGCCACTGAAAGCCAAGAACGGGACCACAGCGGACGGATAACCGGCTCAGACAGACGGTTTTGTAAAGACCGCCATGAATTATCGAGTTGTTCGGCAGGCACGGCGGGCGGCTGCTGGCTATACAGTATGAGAATCCGGGCGTGGGCAATGGCTTCCCGCTGGGCCGGATTCGCAGCGATGTACTGCTGCCAGAACCGGTCTTCTGCTGCCGATGGATTCAACACCCAACGCCGGAAGGCGGTATCAAAAACCCAGTCGTCGGGAGAGAATAATTCGTATTCCGTTGCCAAAGCTTTCCTGCTTTTTTGGAATACAGTCTGGCTCAGGCAAAAAGTACCCTACCGTTTGGAAGATTTTTTGAAAAAATACGGCAGAAGCGGGATGAGGCTTCCATAGAGGATCTGGGAGATACGAATGGCCGGGCCAATGCGCTGACGCAGCGCCTGCAACCCCTTCTGGATGAAGTTCTTGGCCGACTGGTGGTTTACGCCCATCACCTGCGCAATCTGATCGAAAGACAGACCGGAATAAAATTTGAGAACGATGGCTTCGCGCTGGCGTTCGGGAAGCTGCTCCAGGGCCTGGTTGAGTTGTTGAATTTGTTGATCCGACAGTTGCCTGATGATCAGGGCATCTTCCACCGACAGTTCGACCTGCGCTCCGGTTTCCGGCAGGGGGTAAGCATCCCGCAGTCGGTTCAGAAGGGTCAACTGGCGGAACAGCATGTTCCGTAATGATGCCAGCAGATAAAAAGCAACCCCGTCGGTCATGGGTTTCAGGTTATTGCCATACCGGTGCAGGTTCAGAAATAAATCCTGAATGCAATCCTCGACCAGTTTATCGTCGTGGGTGAACGTTCGTCCATACCGAAACAAAACCGCATAGAACCGCCGGTATAACTTTTCGAAGGCTTCCGGACAGCCCGTACGAAACAATTCCCAGAGTTCAGCGTCGGTATGTTGCATCGTCAATCGATTGCCCTTCTTTTAATGCAATTTGAAAGATAAATGTGAATAAAAAAAGCGGTTTGGTAACTCTACTTTCAAGCTACTAATTCTATATAATAAATAGATTTATTCTGCAAAAACAGAGCCAGTGTGGTGACGCTGGCTTCTGAGTGCAAACTTGGGATAAATCGTTGAATTTGCCAATACTTCGACGAAGAGAATGGAAAAATACCGGAAATACGAACTCTATAAAATGGGTTATCCTACTCAAAAATCGGAGAGCTGACCCCTACTTCTCTCACCTGATCCAACACGGTATCGGTTTTTTATTTCCGGTCAGTAGGAAATGGTCCTTCGTCTCTTTATGTGCTGCGGGTTCTGTACAGATTATGACGTGTTTTGTGCACAGTGCCTGAACGAACCGGTTCCATTTTACCATCTCTATTAACGACCGCCCGGACAGATTGTCCGGGCTTTTTTTGCTTTGAACCGTAATTTTGGAGCAGGAATTAAATCTGATAGTCGATTTCCAGGAATTCCGCAACATTGTTCAGCCAAAACTGCTCCACAAAATGGACGTGATTGGGGTGGTTGTTGTACGCGTCGTACTGTTCCTGACCGGCAAATTCCATCGACAGTCCAAAGTCGTACGGGTTTTTCGGGCTAATTTGTTTCAGGCACTCGAACTGTTGCACCCCGGGAATCGCGACTAGCTTCCGGGCTTCGTTCAAAAAATTCTGTTCCTCCTGCGAACCAGCCGGATGTTTGAGTTTAAAGACAACGGTATGACGGATCATGTGCGGTGGGGTTCATTCATGAACCGATCAAGGTTTAGAAAGTTTGAGTATTTTTTTGGTCGCGTGGCGACCGAATGTTTGTAGCTTAAAATGGCCTTATGATGTCCACTGGTCGCGTAGCGATCAAACAAAGGCTCCTGTTTTGTTCGGTCGCTACGCGACCAGCGGGCGATTTAACCCGTCGTTTTTCTACAAACATTCGGTCGCTACGCGACCATGACCCTGACTCAATGTCAACCCCAGCTTGCTTTCTGAATGTTGTCGATGCTGATTTTGATACTTTCCAGCGGAGGGCGTTTACAGATGTCTTGTTCTACAAAGTAATGCTTCAAACCGGCTTCTTCGGCTTTTTCAAAAATAGCGGCAAAGTCGATGGAACCGGTGCCTACTTCCGCAAATTCCTGCTCCGGTGTTTTCGCCATATCCTTCACGTGCCAGAGGGGAAAACGACCGGGATATTTGGCAAAATAATCAGCGGGTTTCTGACCGGTTTTCGAAATCCAGTACAAATCCATTTCCATCTGCACCGTCGTATTTTTCAGAATCAACTCATACGGCATCTGTCCGTCCACGCGCTCCGTAAACTCAAAATCGTGGTTATGGTAGCCCAGCGTCAGCCCGGCTTTTTTCGCCGTTTCCTGCCCTGCCGACAGCAGATCGACCAGTTGTTTGTAGTCGTCCGGTTTGCGCTCGTCGGGTGCCAGATACGCAATGATGATGTATTCCTGACCCACAGCTTTGGCATCGTCCACCACCTGCTGCCAGTTTTTAGTCAGGCCGTCCATCGGGCCCATTTGGGTTGAACGCGCCGTCAATGTATGGCCACTCGGAGCCGACAAGCCGTTGTCTTTCAGTATTTTAAGGTACTCGGCCGGTGTTTTTCCGAAGAATTTCCCACCGCCATAGCCAAAGTTTTCCACTTCTTTATACCCCAGTTTGGCCACCTCCGCCAGTACGGTTTCGATTCCCTGTTTCTGAATGTCATCCCGGAGCGTATACAGTTGCAAGCCTATGGTTTTGGCTTTTGCCGAACAGGCGTTCAGGCCAAGCACGGTGAGCGCGCTGAGTCCTAAGGAGGTTCCAAGAAAGTTTCTGCGATTCATGTTGATTCCGATAAAATAGACGATTGGGTGAAGTATCTGGCGTAATCTTAATGTGTATTTTCAACACAATGATACCGCGTTTTGGCTTTGTGTCTATCTTACCCCTATAAATAATTTAATTTTTTCAGTCTGGAGTCCAGATTGATAGGAACGCGGATGAAACAGATTAAAATCCGTTTTGATCTATTTCATCCGTTCCATCCGCGTTCCTATACCCTAAGTGATTACGCCAGAACCGATTTGACCACCTTCCCAGCCACATCCGTCAGCCGGAAGGGTCGCCCCTGAAACTGGTACGTCAGCTTGGAATGGTCGAAGCCGAGCAGGTGTAGAATCGTAGCCTGTAGGTCGTGTACGTGGACTTTATCTTTCACGGCATAATAGCCAATCGGGTCGGTTTCGCCATAACTGAAACCGCGTTTGACCCCACCCCCTGCCATCCAGACGGTGAACGCATCGAGGTGATGGTCGCGGCCCATGAACGGCAACGTCTGACCGTCTCGGTTTTCCTGCATGGGTGTGCGGCCAAACTCACCGCCCCAAACCACCAGCGTTTCGTCGAGCAAACCGCGTTGTTTCAGGTCGTTCAGCAAGGCCGTTACCGCCTGATCCGAAGTCGTACATTTGTCCCGCAAACCGGTTTCAATCGAACCGTCCTTGCTGGTTCCGTGGGTGTCCCAACCCCAGTCGAAAAGCTGGACAAATCGTACTCCGCGCTCAATTAATCGTCTTGACAACAAACAGTTCCGGGCAAAAGACCCTTTGTTCGGGTCAACACCGTAGGCGTTCAGAATGTACTCGGGTTCGCTTTTGATGTCCATCGCATCGGGCACCGACATCTGCATTTTGAACGCCATTTCGTACTGCGAAATCCGGGTCAGAATTTCCGGATCTTTCACGTCGTCGTACTGCTGCTGGTTGATGTCGTTGATCGCTTCGATGGTTTGCTTCCGAATGTCGCGGTTCATGCCCTTCGGATCGGAAACGTACAAAACCGGGTCGCCGTCGGTGCGGCACTGCACGCCCTGGTACACCGTCGGCAAAAAACCGCTGCCCCAAACTGACTTGCCCGCATCCGGCTGTTTTCCGCCCGACGCCAGCACGATGAATCCCGGCAAATTATCATTTTCGGACCCCAGCCCGTAGGTCACCCACGAGCCAATGCTGGGCCGCCCCAGCCGGGCCGCGCCGGTGTGCATCAGCAACTGCGCCGGGGCGTGGTTGAACTGGTCGGTATGCATAGACTTGATGAACGTGATCTCATCGGCCACGGTTTGCAAATGCGGCAGATAATCGGAAATCCACGCACCCGACTGTCCATGTTGTGCAAACTTGCCCTGCGGCCCGAGCATCTTGGGAACGCCCCGGATAAAGGCGAATTTCTTGCCCTCCAGCAATTCCTGCGGACAGTCTTTGCCGTGGTATTTCACCAGTTCCGGTTTGTAATCGAACAACTCCAGTTGCGAGGGCGACCCCGCCATGTGGATGTAAATCACCCGCTTGGCTTTCGGCGAAAACTGCGAGGGGCGTGGCGTCATCGGTTCAGCCGAAGCGGATGACGCGCTGAGTGCCGTTTTCTCTTCCTTGCCACCGAAAAAACCGCAACTGGTCAGGGTCGACCCCAGGGCCATCGCGCCCAGACCGGTGGTGCAGGTGTGCAGAAAATGCCGCCGGGTTTCGCGTTGCAAAGCCGCTTCCTGGAGTTCTTTGAGGAGTTTGTTCATCGGATTTTATTCTTTCGTAATCACTTCATCCAGATTCAGCATCGTATTGGCCGTCACGGTCAGAGCCGCCAGTTGGGGCGTCGCATCTTCGCAGGACAAGAGTTGGTGGGCATCTTCCGGATGCTGGCGATAATAGGTTTCGGTATTGCGGTACAATCGGGTCAAAACCGCCAGTTTTTTCGGCGTCAGGTCCCGCAGCATCACCAGTCGAAACCCAGCCTGAATCTGCTGTTCGGGCGTTTTTCCGCGCAGTTTCATCGTTTCGGCCAACCGCTGGGCGGCTTCCACATACACCGGGTCGTTGAGCGTCACCAGTGCCTGCAATGGCGTGTTGGTCCGCAACCGCCGGAGCTGGCAAAATTCCCGGCTGGGGCTGTCGAAGGTAATCATCGACGGATACGGAGCCGTCCGTTTCCAGTACGTATACAACGCCCGGCGATAGCGGTCTTCGCCTTCGCTCAGCTTCCAGGATTCACCACTGTAGGGCGATTGCCAGATGCCGTCGGGCTGGGGCGGCATCACACTGGGACCGTATAACTTGTTGCTCAACAGGCCGGTAACCGCCAGCGCCTGATCCCGAACCTGCTCGGCGGCCAGCCGGACGCGGGGCCCACGCGCCAGCAATTTGTTGTAGGGATCTTTCGCCAGCAACTCCGGCGATACTTCGGAATGTTGGCGATACGTCGCTGAAACCACGATTTTCTTCAGTAATTTCTTGACACTCCAGTGATCGGTTTCCATGAAATCAACGGCCATCCAATCCAGCAATTCGCGGTGCGTCGGCTGAATGCCCTGGGTTCCGACGTCCTCGACGGTTTCGACAATTCCGGTTCCGAACAACTGTTCCCAAAACCGGTTGACGGCCACCCGCGCCGTCAGCGGATGTTCGCGGCTCACCATCCATTTTGCCAGGCCTAAGCGGTTTTTAGGCAATTCTTTTGCCATTGGCGGAAGCGATTTCGGCACGTCGGGTTTCACTTCCTTGCCCTTCACCAGCCAGTTGCCCCGCTCGAAAACGTGGGTTTTCCGGGCCAGATCACCGGTTCCGTCCTGCATGATGGGCGTCGATTCGGGCCGGGTATTCAAAATTTCCGCCAGTTTCAGATCCATCTCGCCTAATTCCGTTGCGGGTTGATGGGGCAGTGCGGGTTGAAACGATACCCATCTGATCTGGACCCAATCTTTCGGCGTTTCCGGGCTGCTCAGCGTCAGATAAAGATCATGGCGACCCGAAACCGGCGGAAGCGCAAAAATCATGGTGGTGTCGCGGCCGGTAGGCGTCGGCGAGTTCATCAAAACCGGGCCGGTCGGGCTGTCCTGGTGCAGGGTCAGAACGGCGTTTTTGGCCTTTGTTCCCCATTGCATAATCAGGCGGTTTTTGCCCGTCAGGTCGATGTTTTTGATCCGCCCCGAACCGCCATCCTGCACCCCGAAAAATTTGGCATCAATCAGCGACGCGTTGACGTACTGATCGAAATCGTGCGAGTTGATTTTGGGTTCGGTAATCCGGACGAATTTCATTACGTCCTGCGCCTGCCGGGGCTGCTTCACATGCCCTTTCAGCCAGCTATTCAAGGCCTGAACTTTTAGCGAATCTTCCTTTTTGTAAAACCGCAGGGTCGGGGTTTCGGTCGTCACGTCCTCGTCGCGGGCGTTGTTGAAAAACGCCAGGTACTTGTAATATTCTTCGTGGACAAATGGATCGTAGGGGTGGGTGTGGCACTGCACACAGCCAAAGGTGGTTCCCTGCCAGACGTCCCAGGTCGTATTGACGCGGTCCATTACGGCAGCCACGCGAAACTCTTCGTCCTGCGTTCCACCTTCGTCGTTGGTCATCGTGTTGCGGTGAAAACCGGTCGCAATCAATTGGTCGTCCGTCGGGTTGGGCAATAAATCACCGGCCAGTTGTTCGACGGTAAACTGATCGAACGGTTTGTCCTGATTGAAGGCTTTGATGAGCCAGTCGCGGTACCGCCAGATGGTCCGTCCCGGATCGCGTTCATACCCTTTCGTGTCGGCGTAGCGGGCCAGATCGAGCCACATGCCCGTCCAGCGTTCGCCGTAAGCCGGAGAAGCCAGCAGCCGGTCGACCACCTTTTCGTAGGCATTCGGGGAAGTATCGGCGACAAAATCAGCCACTTCTTTTTCCGTTGGCGGCAAACCGGTCAGGTCGAGCGAAACCCGGCGGATCAGCGTGGCTTTGTCGGCTTCGGGCGATGGTTTCAGCCCTTCCGGTTTCAATTTATCCAGAACAAAATGGTCGATTTCATTTTTCGCCCAGTTCAGTTCGTCGTTTTCAACGATGCCGAGTCGCGACCAGAATGTGCCGATGTTCGGAACGTCCGGTTTTTCAACGGTTTGGTACGCCCAGTGATCGCCCCATTCGGCGCCCTGGTCAATCCATTTCCGCAGCAGTTCGATTTCTTCCGGTTTCAGCGGGGGCGCTTCCAGCGGCATCCGTTCATCGTGGTCGGTGAGCGTCAACCGGCGGATCAGTTCGCTGGCATCGGCATCGCCCGGCACAATGGCCAGTTTCCCGGATTTGGCCGGTGCGAGGGCTTCGTGTTTGAAGAGCAGGCTATAGTTCGACGCCTTTTTGACGCCCCCGTGGCAGGCAATGCAGTTTTTGTTGAGCAGCGGTTTGATCTGGGTATTAAAATCCACCTTATCCTCGAAGATTCCGAGGAACGAAGAAAGCGTAAGCGCAACCACCACGGCCAACCCGCCAACCACCAGGAGTTGAGGTTTCATAAGTAAAGGTTCAGGTTTCTGGGTTTCGACTCCTTATAAAGAGTCGAAAAGGGAATGTACTGTTTCGAACTACAAAAATTACAAATTTTCCGGACTTTTCCGCGTTAAAACTGGATAATAATCGGGATCGTAACAGCAAGAAGCCCGACCGGTATGTCCGATCGGGCTTCGTCAACTCCCGGCGTTTTCGATGATTGTATGAATGCGAGTTCCAGTTCCAGTTAATCAGGCTCCAGCGAGTCCTTCTGTTAATAGTCTTGTAGCGATCGGATCAGATAGAAGCTCTGGAGGAGCGTTCTGTTAATAGTCTCTTGTAGCGATCAGATCAGATAGAAGCTCCGGAGGAGCGTTCTGTTAATAGTCTCTTGTAGCGATCGGATCAGATGGAAGCTCCGAAGGAGCGTTCTGTTAATAGTCTTGTAGCGATCAGATCAGATGGAAGCTCCGGAGGAGCGTTCTTCTACAGAACGCTCCTCCGGAGCTTCTCGTTATTCAGCACCTTTTTCTATAAACAGGAAGCCCCTCCGGGGCAAATCCGTCTTTGATTCTGAATTACTCGCTGCGCAAACTTTCCACCGGGTTGGTCAGGGCGGCTTTCACACTTTGGAAACACACCGTCAGGAAGGCAATGGCGATGGCCAGCAATCCCGCCAGCGCAAACACCCACCACGCAGGTTCAAGCTTGTACTCAAAGCTCTGCAGCCACTGATTCATGGCATACCAGGCAAGGGGTGCAGCCATGACGATGGCGATGAATACCAGTTTCAAAAAATCTTTCGACAACAACAGCACGATACTGGCAACCGATGCACCAAGCACTTTACGAACGCCAATCTCTTTGGTGCGTTGCTCGGCGGCAAAAGCCGTCAGACCAAACAGCCCCAGACAGGCAATCAACACCGCCAGAATCGTGAAGGTCAGCAGGATTTGGCCCTGTTTCTGTTCCGCTTTGTACTGCTGCGAAAAGTTTTCATCCAGAAAATGAAAGTCAAGCGTATTGGCCGGATCGAAGGTTTGGTAGACCGACCGGATGTAGGCCAGGGCTTCGGTTACTTTCGTGGGTTGAATCCGAACATAGACATTGTCTTTCTCAAAAGGAGCGGGCATCTGCAGCACCAGCGGCTCGATTTTATGCTGAAGCGAATAGGTATGAAAATCCTTGACAACGCCCACCACCCGGGCTTCGGCGGTGTGCTTTTCCTGATCGATGTAGTATTTTACCCGCTTGCCGACGGGCTGCTTCCAGCCGAGTTGCTTCACCAGCGTTTCGTTGACTAAAACCGCACCGAACAGGTCGCTTTTGAACGATTCGGAGAAGTTTCGTCCGTTCAGCAGTTTAATTTCCAGGGTCTTGAGGTAGTCCGAATCGACCGAAAATTTCTGGACAACCTGCGTACTGGCTGCAATCGCCCCGTTTTGCTCAAAAAACATCCCGTTACCACCGATGTTATTGTTACCAATCGGATTGCTGGCGGCCGACGCACTCTGTATCAACGGGTTCCGTAGCAGAGCCTCTTTGAGTGCCTCGACGCGCTGGCGGGTTTCGTCACTGCTGATGTGAAAGGTGAGCACCTGTTCTTTGTTGAACCCCAAATCCTTGTGCATCACAAATTCCATTTGCCGGTACACAATGCCGGAGCAGGCAATCAGCGCAATCGTGGCCACAAACTGAAACACGACCAGCGATTGCTTAAAAAAGTTGCTGCCCGATTGGGACCCAACCTGCCCCCGCAGAGCCGCTGTAGGCCGAAAACCCGACAGCATCAGGGCGGGATAGAGACCGCTCAACGCACCCAGAGCGAGCGAAAGGCCACCAACCACCAGGACCGTAGTCGGTCCATCGGGAATCGACAGCGACTTATCGGCCAATTGATTGAAAAGAGGTAAGGCGATCATCACCACGCCCGTACTAACCAAACCTGCCAGGAACGTCATGAGCATTGACTCGGTCAGAAATTGCCCGATGAGCTGCTGCCGAAATGAGCCGATCGCTTTCCGAACACCGACCTCACGGGTCCGTTTCAGGGAACGGGCCGTATATAAATTCACGTAGTTGATGCAGGCAATCAGCAGAATCAGGGCCGCCACGACCGCAAATATGGACACCGTCCGCGCGTTGCCGTTCGGGCTGATTTCATAGTCGAGCTGCGAGTGGAGGTGAATCGACCTGAGCGGCTGGAGTTCCATGCGGTAATTCACCCCTTCCCCCAGTTCTTTTTTCAGGTATTTCTGGTAAAAACCGGGTAGCTTGGCTTCCAGCGTTTTGGAATTGCTTCCTTCGGTCAACAGCAGGTAGGTATAGAGTTCGAAACTTTGCCAGCCGCTGGTATAATTGGTTGGCAACGAGCGCAAGGCCCTGAACTGCAAATGCGAATTGGCCGGTACATCCTCGATCACCCCCGTAACCGTATTGGGGAAATTGTTGCTGAACAGAACGACTTTTCCAACCGCCTGTCCGGCATCACCAAACAGACTTTCGGCAACGCTCTTCGTCAGGACGATACTTTGCGGTTTACTCAATGCCGAAGCCGGATCGCCATACAGCAACGGAAAGGTAAATACCTCAAACACCGACGGGTCGGTGAAAAAGATGTTGCCGACCTCAATTTTTTTGTCGTTGAACGTAATCTGTCCACCACCTTCGGTGCTGAACCGAACAGTCTTTTCAACTTCCGGGTATTCATTCTTCAGGGCTGGACCAAACGGCGCGGAAGTCGGGGCGAGTTTGAGGTTTCCACCGGGCCACTGTGCATAATGAACCACCCGGACGATGCGGTCCGCTTTGGTATGAAAACGATCGTAGCTCAACTCATCCAGGACGTACAGCGCCATCAACCCTACCGCAGCCATCCCAATTCCCAGTCCGACTACATTGAGACCGCTGAATAGCTTGTTTTTCCAGAAGGTCCGAATCGTGATTTTGATATAATTGCGTAGCATAATCGGTAACGGGTTGAAGGTTTAAGACGGAAGCTTATTAGAATCGAAGCCCGGGTCAGGCTGTATCATAGGCCATTCCAAAAGCCGTACCAAATAAATAATGCGTTCATTATCAATAAATACAAGCCCTTTCTTTGCTACGTTGTCCGCAAATGGACGGTTGGGTTGACCGCTTGCGGACAGGTACTCAAACCATTACTTCACGGCCGGTTCCAGCAACCGGATCGTTCCGGTATTGGCGTCCATTTCGGCTTCAATACCGAGTGGAACGGTGAATTTGTGCGTAATGTGGCCGATCATGGCGCCCGAATAGGCCGGTTTTTTCAGCGGAATAATGTGATCGCGAAAAACGTCTTCCAGCGTCAGCGAACCGTAACCTTTGCCGGGCTCGCAGTCGGTGCATTTCCCGAAAACAAAACCGCTGATCTGATCCAGAACGCCCGCCAGTTTGAGTTGCGTAATCATCCGGTCCATCCGGTAGACATCCTCGCCAATGTCCTCCAGAAACAGAATGCTGTCTTTCCAGTCCGGCAGGTATTTTGATCCCATCATGTGGCTCAAAACCGTCAGGTTACCGCCCATAAGCCGCCCGCGGGCTTTGCCGGGGTTCAGCGTGTCGATCCGGTCTTTGACCTGAGTCAGCAAATCGCCCTTGTCGTGCGGGTTTTCCATCAAAACCGCCTGACCGTCCATCAGCATCTGGCGGAAATAGTTCACCGTGAACGGATTGAACGTCGCAGACCCCACCGGGCCGTGCATCGTCACCAATCCCGTTTGGGTGTAAATGCCCAGTAACAAGGCCGTAATGTCGCTGTATCCGACCAGAATTTTCGGATTCCGCCGGATCAGGTTGTAATCGAGCAATGGCAACAACCGGGCACATCCCCAACCGCCGTGCATGGCCATGATGGCATTTACACTGGAATCAGCAAACATCGCATTGAGGTCGGCGGCCCGGTCGGCATCGGTCCCGGCCAGATACCCGTAGCGGTCGAAAACGTGTTTGGCAATGACGGTTTTGAACCCCAGTGCCTGTAGCGATTCCACCGCGACCTGCACCGTTTCGTGCGTGAAAGCCGGAGCCGCCGGGCCTACCAGCGCCACCGTATCGCCCGGTTTAAGCCTCGGTGGTTTGATCACGGAAAGCGGTGGACGAAAAGCCGGGATGGCCGCAGCAGCGGTGAGCGTTTGCAAAAAGTTTCGGCGGGACAACGACATGGGACGGAAACAAGTAGTAGGAATTGAGATAAAAAGAGTAACAAGATAAACCAGATTACAACGCGATTCCATAATTTAGATCGCATTCGGTATTTTTAAAAAAATTTAAAATAGTTTTATTGGTGTTACGAATAAGTATACCGAATTTTGCCGCACCGCACGAACCACAATCTACCATTCGTTATGATTTCTGAACCTTCCATTGTCGAAAATGCGTCGGGTCGTAAACCGGGTGAGCCGGTGCAATCGGCCATCACGTACGAAAAAATTCCGACGCACATCTACGCCGATGCGAAAGATGCGTCCCGCGCCGTCGCCCACGAAATTGCGGATCTGATCCGCGCCAAACAGCAACAGGGCAAATTGTGTGTGCTGGGTCTGGCCACCGGCTCATCACCCAAAACGGTGTATGCCGAACTCATCCGGCAACACCGCGAAGAAGGCCTGAGTTTCCATAACGTGGTGACATTCAACCTGGACGAATATTATCCGATGGAACCCGATTCGCTGCAAAGCTACGTGCGGTTTATGAAGGAGCAGTTGTTCGACCACGTCGATATTCCGGAAGGCAATTATCACATTCCCGACGGAACCGTTCCGGTCAACAAAGTGGCCGAGTTCAGCCGGTCGTACGAAGAAAAAATTCAATCGTACGGGGGGCTGGATTTTCAACTGCTCGGCATCGGGGGTAATGGTCACATCGGTTTTAACGAACCGGGTTCGCTGATCAATTCACACACCCGCCTGATGATGCTCGATCACTCGACGCGGGCGGCTGCGGCCATGGATTTTGGGAGTCTGGTAAGAACCCCGAAAAAGGCCATTACGATGGGCGTTGCCGCCATTCTAAGCGCCCGGCGGGTGGTTCTGCTGGCTTGGGGTGAACGCAAAGCGCCGGTGATCCGGGCCGCTTTGGAAGGCACCGTTACCGAATCCATTCCGGCTTCGTACCTCCAAACCCACCCCAACGCCTTGTTTGTAATCGATCAGGCGGCCGCGTCGGACCTGACCCGGATGCAAACGCCCTGGCTCGTCGATACCGTTGAGTGGGACAACAGCATGGTTAAAAAAGCCGTGACGTACCTGTCACGCTCGCTGAAAAAACCGGTTCTGAAACTGACCAACAAAGATTACAACGACAACGGGATGAGCGACTTGCTGGCTCAGGTAGGCCAGGCATACGATCTGAACATCGACGTTTTCAATCAACTGCAACATACGATTACGGGTTGGCCGGGTGGCAAGCCCAATGCCGACGATACGAAGCGCCCCGAACGCGCCCTGCCCGCCAGCAAACGCTGCCTGATTTTCAGCCCGCACCCCGACGATGACATCATTTCGATGGGGGGAACCTTCCAGCGCCTGGTCGACCAGGGCCACGAGGTTCACGTGGGGTACCAGACGTCCGGCAACATTGCCGTGGCCGATGACGAAGCCCTGCGGTTTGCGGATTATGTGGTGGACTTTAACGAGAAATTCGGAATCGACAGCCCCGAAGCAACCCAGATTTTTCGCGATGCGGCCGAGTTCCTGCGCGCCAAGAAAGACAGTGAAATGGATTCGACGGAAGTGCGGTACATCAAAGGTTTGATCCGGAAAGGTGAGGCCAAATCGACCTGCCGGTTTGTCGGGATTCCGGTTGAAAACGCCCACTTTCTGAACATGCCGTTCTACGAAACCGGCAAAGTGGAGAAGAGTGCGCTGAGCGAAGCCGACATTCAGGTGGTGATGGACGTCATTAAACAGATAAAACCGCACCAGATTTATGCCGCCGGTGACCTTGCCGATCCGCACGGAACGCACAAAGTTTGCCTCGACGCCATCATGGAAGCCGTTCGCCGGTTGAAAAATGAGGACTTCATGCAGGATTGCTGGGTGTGGCTCTACCGCGGTGCCTGGGCCGAGTGGGATATCCACGAAATCGAAATGGCCGTTCCGATGTCGCCCGACCAGGTGATGCGCAAACGGCTCGGTATTTTCAAACACCAGTCGCAGAAAGACGGCGTGGTCTATCAGGGGTCCGATTCGCGGGAGTTCTGGCAACGCGCCGAAGAACGCAACCGGGCCACGGCTGGTTTGTATAACCAGCTCGGTCTGGCCGAATACGAAGCGATGGAAGCCTTTGTACGCTGGAAATTTTAACGTAGCCACGAACTTCTTTTGACAAGCCCCAGCTCTTTACCCGGCTGGGGCTTTTTTTTGCCCGGCCAGCGGTTGAATCGTTTTAAGGCCGATAAGCGCCGGGATTCGGGTGCGCGGCTTTGAATCTGTCGGACCGGTGTCTATTTTTGTGACACGCGGGGCTGTCACCCGTTCAATCCCTACCAACTTGACTTTAACCGACCGCGCCTTCTGGCTCAATTACTGGGAATCAAAAGAAGGGCTTATTTTCCAGATTCCGGACAAATACCCGTTTCTGCCCCTGATCCGGCAACTGGTGGCGGCTCACCCCATCCAGTCGGTGCTGGAACTGGGCGGTTTTCCGGGGTATTATTCGGTCTGGATGAAAAAACACCTGAACACCGATGCCACGCTGCTCGACTACGTTGTTCATCAGAAAATCCTGCATGAACTGGAAAAAGCGAACGGTTTGCCGGAACATTCCGTCGGCGTGATCGAAACCGATCTGTTTCAGTATTCGCCCCAACGCGGTTTTGACATGGTGACCTCGAACGGACTCATCGAACACTTCGACGACACGGCGGTTATTCTCGAAAAACACGTTGAATCGCTGAATCCCGGCGGTTTGTTACTCGTTACTCTGCCCAACTTCCGGGGGTTGAACGGCTGGTTTCAGAAGACCTTCGATCCGGAAAACTACGCCAAACACAACATCCGGTCGATGGATTTGGAACTGCTCCGAACCACCAGCGAACGGCTGGGTCTGAAAAATATCAAGGTCTACTACGACGGGCGGTTTATGCTCTGGTTTGAGCGTGAATCCGAAAAACCGCTGCTGGGTCGCCTGCTCCGAAAGCTCCTATGGCTTCCGCTGAAAGTGTTTTTCAAACTGGTTCCGGTTGAAACCAAAACGTTTTCGCCCTACATCGTTTTGACGGCTACCAAATGAAGGTTCTGCACCTGAGCACGTTTCATCAGTTTGGCGGGGCGGCCATTGCCGCCAACCGGATCAATCAGGCGCTGAACCGGGCCGGTTTTTCGTCCGCTATGCTGGTGGCCGACACGTCGGTGGTCGAACCGTTTGTGACGTCGCTCGCCCAAACGCCCTGGCAAAAACGCTGGCACACCGCCCGGTTTGCGCTCGACCGCCTGACCTTTATGCCCTTCGAACGCAGCCGCGACGTCCGGTTTGCCTTCTCGCCTGCCCTGGTCGGTACCGACATTAGCCAGCATCCGCTTGTGCAACAGGCTGACATTCTGCACCTTCACTGGACTTCGTTTGGTTTCTTATCGACCCGATCGTTGAACAAGTTGTTTGCGTTGCAAAAACCGGTCGTCTGGACGATGCACGACATGTGGGCCTTCACGGGTGGCTGCCACCACAGCGGCACCTGCGAGGGCTACCAACACCACTGCGGTAACTGCCCGTTCCTCCGGACGGCTGCGCCCGACGACCTCTCCCACAGCGGTTGGCTCCGCAAGCAAACGGCGTATCAAAACGCCCGGCTGACGCCGGTAGGATGCAGCCAGTGGCTGGCGAACCGGGCGCGGCAAAGCAGCTTGTTTGGTAAATTAGTGGTTCAATCGATTCCGAATCCACTGGATACCAAGGTGTTCGTTCCGGTTCCGAAAGCCGTTGCCCGCTGGGAATTGAAACTGCCGGATCACAAACGGTTTATTCTTTTTGCCGCTACGAAAGTATCGGCGGTGGGCAAAGGCTTTTCGTATTTCCAGAAAGCCCTGGGGTTGTTGCGACAGCAACTGGCGCAGCCCGACGATGTGGAACTGCTGATTTTCGGAGCGGGCGACGAAAGTTTGTTGCAGGAATTACCGTTCAACTACCACTTTCTCGGTTCCCTGAACAGTGTGCAGCAGATCGTCACAGCCTACAGTGCCGCTGATTTGTTCGTCATTCCGTCGCTGGAAGAAAATCTGCCCAACACCATCATGGAGTCGATGGCCTGCGGAACACCCGTGGTCGGTTTTGAGGTGGGCGGCATTCCGGAAATGGTTCAGCATCAGCAGACGGGTTATCTGGTCAACTACCGCTCGGTCGAGGATCTGGCCAACGGCATTCAGTGGGTGCTGGAACAATCCGAAACCGCTTTTCAGCAACTGTCGGCAAACGCCCGAAACCATGTAGTGATGCACTATGACGAAACCGTGGTAGCCCGGCGCTACATCGATCTCTACGAACAAAAAATTGCCCCTAAATCCCCTAAAGGGGACTTTTAGATCCGGAATCAGATGCGTCCAAGTCCCCTTTAGGGGATTTAGGGGCAATTAGAAAATAGCCAGATCGGTTTTCTTGCGGCACAACACTGCAAACGCGCTCGGTTTGATTTTTCGCAGGGCCGGAACGGATTTCAGGATTTGGGTTTTCAGCCAGATCGCCCAGAAAGCCAACGTGTTGGGAGCTGAATGGCGAATGGCGGCCGTGTCGTAGAAAACGCTGTGTTCGGCCAGAATTTCGAACCCTTCGGATTTAAGCAGAAACTTGAACAGCGAGGGCGTGAAAATATTGATGTGACCGTACGACAGGAAGTGATCGGTTTTTTTGTCGACAAAAAAGCTGAAGTCAATCGGTACTTCAAAAAACTGGTATTCCGAAACCCGGGCGATTTCACGCAGCAAAAGCCGCGGATGTTCCACGTGTTCGATCACGTGTGAGCAAGTCGCCAACGGGAATTCTTTCGGCCCATACGGTATTTTGTAGCCATCGAATAGCTGCACATTCTGCAACGACGACAGGCCCCGCTCCCGGATTCGGCTGGCGCCACTTTCCGAGATTTCGAGGGAATACATCGCCGGCGAAAACCGGTTCTGGTCGAGTTGCTGCAAAACCGCCCCGTCGCCGGAACCGACATCCAGCATCTTCGGAAAGTTGTAGGATTGACACAGACGGCGAATGGTTTCGGCCTTCATCCGGGCGCCCATATTCCGCCAGGTGCGGTCAGAATCAGCGTATTGTGACCGGTATGCGTCCTGAAGTGCCGATGAGGTTGTTGAATTCGTTTCCATTCAGCCGTTGGTTAGCACGTAAAATTACCGTTTTTTTGTGAATTGCCCGCGCTCTTACTATGCCCTTACTTTCCATCATCACCATCACCTACAACGCCGAACGCTTTCTGGAGCGCACCATTCAGAGCCTGTTGGCCAACCAACCGGGCGCCGAGGTGGAGTACCTGATCATCGATGGCAACTCCAAAGACGGGACACTGGACATCGTGCGGCAGTACGAAAAGCACATCACCCACTGGATTTCGGAACCCGATCGCGGGTTGTATGACGCCATGAACAAAGGCCAGCAACGGGCCACGGGCGACTACGTCTGGTTTATGAATGCCGGTGATGAGCTTCACGACGGAGCGGTTTTGTCGAAGCTCCTGAACCAGATCCGGAACAATCCCGCCGATGTCTATTACAGCGACGCACTGTTTGTGGACGACCACGGCAAAGCCCTGGGATTACGCAGCCAAATTACGCCCCACGTCCTGCCCCACCACCTGAGCTGGCGCGACATGGCCCTGGGAATGAAGGTCTGTCACCAGGCGTTTATTGCCCGCCGAACGCTGGCCCCGCCCTTTCGAATCGACAACCTTAGCGCGGACATCGATTGGGAGATTCGCTGTCTGAAAACCGCTCAGAAAGTTGTTATGCTCGATTTTGTCTTGTGTAAGTATCTGGTCGGCGGTTTGTCGGTTCAACGGCACCGGCAGTCGCTCCGGGATCGGTTCACCGTGTTGGCCGATCATTTCGGCGTGGCAACGACCTTGTGGAACCACGTCCGGATTGTGGCCCGGGCGGTGCGGTTTCGGATTTGCTGACTAGAAAGGGCTCGCTGCCGGTCCGTGGGTGCGATACAAGGTAACACTACACGGCGGCAGGTTGATCGGCTGACCCGGTTCGGCCTGTGCGGGCAACAGCGCGGTTTCTGACGTGACAACTTCCTGCCACGTTGGGTCTTTCGAATCCAGGATCTTGTCCCAGGCTGGTGCCCAGGTGGGCAGTGCGTACGAAACAGGTTCGTCGGAGAGGTTAAACAGGCAAAGGATATGCGATTGGCCGTCGGCGGTTTGGCGATTCAGAACAAAGCCGGATTGCCCCAAAACCGTAACCCGGAGGTCATTTTTGGCGACGTTCTGCAACACCGGTTCGGTTCGGCGCAGTTCGATCAGCGTCCGGTGCCACTCGAGCATAATCCGGTGTTTGCCTTCCGTACGTTTTTCCCATTGCAGAACAGAGTCGGTAAACGTCGCTTTGTCGAAGGGATCTTTCGGGTCGTCGGTCCAGCCAAAAGAAGCAAACTCATCCCGACGGCCTTCCTGAACCGCCCGGATCAGTGCTTCTTCGGAGTGATCGACAAAATAATAGAAGGGGGCCTCTTCGGCGTATTCTTCCCCCATGAACAGTAGTGGCACATACGGTGACAGCAAAACGGCGGCTGCGGCCACTTTTTGCCGCTCGAAATCAACCAGCACCGACAGCCGTTCGCCCCCCACGCGGTTGCCGACCTGATCGTGGTTCATATTAAAAACCACAAACTGGTCGCCCGGCAGGCCCGCCGATGAAGCCCCGAACTTCCGTTTTCGGAAAGAAGCATATTCCCCACTGACCACAAAACCATCGGTGTAGGCTTTGGCCAGTTGCTCCATCTGGCCGAAATCGCCGTAGCGATCTTTGCCTTCTTTATGAATCAAAACGTACAGTGCGTGGTGAAAATCGTCGAGCCACTGGGCATCGAAACCGAAACCGCCCATTTCGGGTGATTTGATGACGCGCGGGTCGTTCAGGTCAGATTCGGCCACCAGATGCAACGAACGTCCCAGCCGCTTCTCCAGTACCTTGACTTCGTGATGAACCTGTTCCCAGATGTGGAAAGCACCCATATCGAACACCGCATGAATGGCATCGAACCGGAGCCCGTCGATGTGGTAATGCTCAAACCAGTGCAGCGGATTGTTGGAGAAATAATCCCGCACCCCATCCGACCATTCGTCGTCGAAATTGATGGCGTCGCCCCAGGGCGTGTGGTATTTGGAATTGAAATAAGGCCCAAACCGGCTGAAATAATTGCCTTCGGGACCCATGTGGTTGTAGACCACGTCCAGAAAAACCGCCATGCCGCGGGCGTGGCAGGCATCCACCAGTTTTTTCAATCCATCCGGGCCACCGTAGGAATTCTGAACCGAGTAGAGGTAGACGCCGTCGTAGCCCCAATTGCGGGTGCCGGGAAACTGGGCGACAGGCAGGATTTCCAACGCGTTAATGCCGGTTTCCATCAACGCATCGAGCCGGGGAATGATGGCTTCGAACGTGCCTTCGGGCGTAAACGTGCCGACGTGCAGTTCATACAGAATCAGATCGCAGAAGGGGAGGCCCCGCCAGTTCTGATCCTGCCAGGCATGGGCAGCATGGTCGATCACCGCCGAGGGGCCGTGGACGCCTTCGGGCTGAAAATGAGAGGCCGGATCGGAGTAGGCTTTCCCGCCGTCCGGTTTGAAAAAATACCGCGTACCTGGCTGAACATCCGTCACTTCCACGCAAAAATAACCCCATTCCACGCGTTGCATGGGAATTTGGCGTTCGCCAGGGTCGAGAAGTTGGAGCGTCATGGATTCTTTCTCCGGCGCCCAAACCGAAAAAATACAGGAACCGTTACCGGTATAGTTTGCACCAATGTTTTTCATAATCGTTTAATCAAGTCGGATAATTATTCCTTCGTCACCACTCAGCGTGATGGTTTTGCTGACGGTTTTTCCTTCCCGTTCGCGGGAAGTGGCCAGCGCAATGACGCCTTTGAGCGAAGGGTCTTTTGGTTTAAAATAAGCCGGTCGGTGGCTCAGGTTCAGCACCATCAAAAAACGGGGGTGCCCTTTTGCCTGCCGAATGTAGGCCATCAGGTTGGTGTCGGCATACACCGGCACGTAATTGCCCATCCTAAGCGAAAGTTCTTGTTGCCGCAAGGCCAGCAGGCGTTTGTGCAGGGAAAGCATCGAATCGGGATCTTCGTTTTGCACCTGCACGTTTTCGCGGGCGTGGTTTCCGGCCAGTCGGAGCCAGGGCTTTCCGGTGGTAAAACCGGCATTGGGTTGCTGATCCCACAGCATGGGTGTTCGGGCGGGGTCGCGGCTCAGGTTTTTGTCCGGCATGTTCAGCCCCTGCGGGTCCTGTACCTCTTCCAACGGAATGGGAACGTCGCGCATCCCGATTTCGTCGCCGTAGTAGACTGTCGGAGTGCCTCGCAGGGTCAGCAGCAACAGAGCCGCCACCCGCGCCTGATCGCGGCCGACCCGGCTCGTAATCCGGGGCTGGTCGTGGTTGCCCAGCACCCAGTTGGGCCAGCCGCCCGCCGGTAGAAGCCCTTCGTACTGATCGATGGCCGTGGCAATCTGGCGGGCGTCCCAGGGGAGTTGCAGCAACTGAAAATTGAAGGGGAGGTGTGCGCCCTTGCCGTCGATGCCGTAGTACGTCATCAGTCGGTGAATGGGGAGGTAAATCTCGCCGATCATTATGCATTCGGTATACTGGTCGAGGACCTGCCGCATTTTCAAAACCAGGTCGTGTACGTCGGGCTGGTCGGTGGAGAAAACCGGTAAAAGCTGCTCGTAAGTTGCCTGGTGCGGCTGGTAGTCTGGATTGGGCGGGTTATCGCGGAACAGATCGTCCTTGATCATATGCCACATCACATCCACCCGGAACCCGTCGACGCCTTTTTCGAGCCAGAACCGCATGACGTCGAACATCGCTTGCTGCACTTCCGGATTTCGCCAGTTCAGATCGGGTTGCTCTTTCAGAAACGCGTGGTAATAATACTGCCGCGTGGTTTCGTCCCATTCCCAGCCGCTCCCGCCAAACACACTGAGCCAGTTGTTGGGAACGGAACCGTCCGGGAGGGCATCCCGCCAGAGGTACCAGTCGCGCTTCGGGCTGGTGCGCGACGACCGGGATTCCAGAAACCAGGGGTGCTGGTCGGAGGTATGGTTGGGAACCAGATCCAGAATCAGTTTCAGACCCCGCTGGTGTACCTCCGTCAGCAGCGTGTCGAAGTCGGCCAAGGTGCCAAACGAAGGGTGAATATTCTGGTAATCAGCAATGTCGTAGCCGAAGTCGGCCATCGGTGACGGGTAAATCGGCGAAAGCCAGATGGCGGTAATGCCCAGTTCTTTCAGGTAATCCAGGCGTTTGAGAATGCCCGGCAGGTCGCCGATGCCGTCGCCGTTGCTATCCTGAAAGGAGCGGGGGTAAATCTGGTAAATGACGCCTTCCTGCCACCACAGAGGTTTCGTTTGCTGTTCTTCCATAAGTGTCCGGGGTACGGGATGATTCTGCACGCCGGTCATCCCGGATGTTTCGGGAAGGACCTTCGCTGCTGATTTAATAACCCCAATTACGGGTTCAGGGATGAGAAAAAAGGGCGAAAAACGATTATTCGGTCCGGTTTTCGGTGTTTAAGACATTTTCTCACCAACAGACCCGCCTTTTTCGGAAAATGCCCTGCCCCAGGCAGGGGTGAGGACAACCAACAGCGCGGCCAGAACCAGGCCCGCCAGGATGAAGGCTTTCTGAACGGTAAACCACTCCGTCGGGATGAACGCCAGGTCGGTAAAATGGGGGATGCGAATGACCAAAAGCAGCAGAACCGACAAAAAGCCCACCGCAACCCGAACAACCATCGATTTGTGGTGGGACGGGATGTCAACGGATTGGATCTGGCTGGAAATCAACAGCAGGGAGCATCCGAAAGCCATCGCCAGCCAACGCCCGTAGTCCATGGCAATCAGGGACAGCAATACCGCCATGAATCCAATACCACAAATGGCAAACAGGAGCCGCCCGCGGTTTTGATACGTCAGGGTGATGTTGAACAGGCGGAGCAGCCCGTACAAAGCCCCAAACTGACCGACATACAGGAGTAGATAGAGAAAAGGATTCATACCGGTCAGATGCACCCGGGCGTTGTTGATATTGGTCCAGAAGGGCAATTTCTGAAAATAAGCAAATGCAGCGAATTGGTGTCGGTTAAAACCCAGGGCGACGTACTGCTCGACGAACTGTTCAGTAATGGTCCGGGAGTTGCCACTCAGCGTCGACAGCAGTAGCGTGGCGATTGTACCTACTGCAAAGTATAGTCCCCGTTGCTGACGGGTGGCGGTTTGGTTCAACCAGTGGTAACCCAACAAAAACGGCAGAAATAGGAAAAAGAAGCTGTCATGAACCAGGGCGCCAATGAGGATAAAGGCGACATTGCCGGGCCAGCTTCTGACGTCATAGGCAACCAGCCCGAGAAAGAACAGGTAGAAAAAGAGTTCTTTGCGAATCGCCAGCGGGTCTTTCAGGTATAGGGCGATTCCGAACGGGGAGAAGAAAATCAGATAAGCACCGATCAGGCTCCAGGCCGCTTCTTTGCCGGATCGGAGAAAAAAAATCAACACGAGGGGAGACAACAGACACAGGCTGTAGGCCAGCGTGATGAGGGCCAGAAGAAGGCTCCGGTTTTGAAAAAGAATGAAAAAATTACCCACCAGCGCCCGCCGGTTAAAACCGAAGCCGTAGTTCATCAGGGTTTCCGCCAGGGTATAGCCCAACTGGTCGTTCGTGAGCGGGATCCAGATGGTTTTCAGGGTCATTCCTACGGCGTTGAGCAGCAGCACGATCCATAATAGACGGATATACTGCTTCTGGGAAAACGGAATTCGGCCAATCATACGTCCGGGATGCAGCGATCGAGTCGGTTGAAAGCCGGAAAGTTACCGTTTTGTTTAAAATGGTAACTTTATTTATATCCAATGGAACACTGGATTGATCATGGGGGGTACGCATGAGGGGCAAACGGGGATCAATACCAAAAGTTGTGGATCATCTTGGTTTAAGCATATAACTGAGTTAGTCTGTAAAGGAAAAATTCCACATTTCTTACCCCTCTGAACTGGGCCCGGAACGCTTTGATTTTGGCATT
>NZ_JBPZHB010000010.1:0-64107 GCF_051857545.1 Larkinella fluvii
AATGCCAAAATCAAAGCGTTCCGGGCCCAGTTCAGAGGGGTAAGAAATGTGGAATTTTTCCTTTACAGACTAACTCAGTTATATGCTTAAACCAAGATGATCCACAACTTTTGGTATTGATCCAAAAGTCGCAGAGTCGCCTGATCGCTGGTTCGAATTCACACCAAGACTGACCGAATTCACATTGCCCAACACGATGGTTAAAAAAGATCCTTTTTTTGAAGTCTCAAATTCGACAACATGAAAAAGACCATCTTCGCCATCATCGCCGGGAGCCTGACCCTGACTTCAGTCCAGGCGCAAATCAACTGGGGCGACTACTCCCAAAGCTTTCCAAGTGAGGTCGGAAAAAATCCCGCAGCGGTGGGGCTCATTCTGGCCATCCGAAAAGAAAACAACGCATTTTGGGAAATCCGGGACAAGAGCCGTCATGTATTTACGTTGGAGAAAGACCCGGTTTTTCTACGGGAACGGCCCCGCGGTTTTGTGGCCCGCACCACGTTCGATACGGCGCGGGCGCAGTTCTTTCTGCACGGCGTGGGGCCGCAAATGGCCCGGCAATACCAGTTTCGGGTGCTGGAATATCCGGGTAACCGGGTGCTGGTTCCCTGGCAGGGCATCGACCGGTTTACCGATTCAACCGTGATCCACGATTCGGGGATGCCGGCGATGGCTTACCTGGGCGGTTACAGAACCCGGCTGGGGAAGATGCTGATCGTGGATGTCAGAAACACCGAACAGAACCAGATTGTGACGACTTCGCTGGTGGCCTGGGAGTCGGTCAAGCCGGTGATTGCCAGTGTGTATACGTCCGAAACCATCGATGAATTTTTTCAGCAACTGCAATCGCCCTGGCTGCCCGACCGGCAATCCACCGGCAGTTTTTCCCCGGTTTTTACGGTGCCATCCACGAACGAAAACCTGATTTTTGCGCTCGAAAAGGGTCAGTTCAGTAAAAATCAGATTCAGTACGAATTGATCCGAAACGGCAGCGTTTACACCCCCTGGCGAGACAATGCGTACAACAACAGTTTTGTCTGGCTCAAGGAACATCCGCCCGGAGCGTACACGATCCGGATTCGGTATTCGGCTCAGCCGCAGCATGTTGCGGAATACCGCTTTGCCATCGAACCGGCCTGGTATCAAACAAACCGGTTTCGGTTGGTAGCGGGCCTGTTTGTGGCGGTCTTTCTGGGCGCGGGTTCGTTCCTGCTGTTGTTCATCCGGCAAAGGCGGAAAACCCGGCAGGAACAGGCGGGCAAAACCCGCTTGCAGCTCGAATTGAAGGCGATTCACGCCCAGCTCAATCCGCATTTTGTCTTCAACGCCCTCAGCTCGATTCAGGGCCTCATCAACAAAGAGGACATTGAAGGGGCCAACCGGTACCTGTCCGATTTTGCCCGGCTGCTGCGGGAGTTGCTCCATCATGCTCACAAAGACGAACTTTCCCTACACGAAGAAATCCAGATGCTGGACACCTATTTGAAGCTGGAGCAACTCCGGTTTGGGTTTCAGTATTCCATCCGCGCCGATGCTGCGATCAATGTGTTTGAAACGGCTATCCCGGTAATGCTTCTCCAATCTTTGGTCGAAAATGCAGTCAAACACGGTGTCGCTTCCCGACAGGCAAAGGGGATTATTACTGTGGGTTTCAACCGGTCGGCCCAGGCCATGATTGTAACCATTTCCGATAATGGCAGCGGTTTTACGGAAGATAAAGCCGGTAACGGGCTGGGATTGAGCCTTACCCGCGACCGAATTGAGCGCTTGAACAAACTCCATTCCGACTGGCAAATTACCATATCCATTCAAAAAGCCACCCCATCGGGAACGCAGATAACCCTTACCTTTGGGTCATGGTTTTGATGAAAGCACTGCTGATCGACGACGAGCAACCGAATCTGGAGAACCTACAGGCCCTGCTGGCCGCGTATTGCCCGCAGGTGGAAGTCTGTGGCACGGCCCTGAACGCGGAAACGGCTACCAACCGGCTGCACGTTCTCCAACCCGATCTGGTGTTTCTGGACATCCAGATGCCCCAACAAAACGGATTCGACTGGTTACGCAGCCTGTCTGCCTACGACTTTGCGGTGATTTTCGTCACGGCCTATGATCAATTTGCCATCCAGGCCCTGCGGTTTGCCGCGGTGGATTACCTGTTGAAGCCGATTGCGATTGACGAATTACAGTCGGCTGTGGAAAGAGCCCGCCAACAGCGGCAGTTGAAAGAACAGAACCAACTCCTGCAAAACCTGATGCACTTCCTGAAAGCCGGTCAGCCGCCCGAAGAGCCGCGAATTGCGCTGGCGACGGCCAAGGAGACGCGGTTTGTAAAAATCAGTGAAATTATCCGCTGCGAATCGTCCAACAATTATACGACGTTTTACCTGCTCGATGGGGAAGCCCTGCTGGTGTGTAAACCCATTTTCGGGTACGATGATTTGTTGAAGAACTACGGTTTTGTGCGCTGCCATCAATCGCATCTGGTGAATAAACAGTTTATCAAGAGTTGGAAAAAAGAGTTCGGCGACTTCCTGGTATTGACCAATGGTTCCGAAGTTCCCATTTCGAGGGCTAAAAAAGAAGACCTGAAAAAAGCACTGCGTTTGTCATAAAACCGGGCGTACGCCGTGTCGAATGACAGGGAATCGGGTTGTTTAAAACAATATTCCAGGTCTTTACCACCCTTGTTATTAAATCAAAAACTGGCGTACTTATCCGTTAAAAATAAATACGGAAAATATTCCCCAACTGCATTAAAGTTGTCGTAATTTTATACGCTATAAATACTTATAAAAAAAAGTATTGCGGAGTATATAAGGATTTTTTCTTAATTCTTTGGTATGAATTTACGACTACCGGCGTATTTTACTTTAGTCTGTTTTTTTCTCTTCGGATGTGAAGGATGGGATTTTGAGCGGAAATCATTTCAATCCTGCGCTAAGCCTTCGGCCCGGATTTCTTTTACGGCTGAAAAATTGAGGGTAACTTATAAACTCGTCGATATTCAGGGCGATTTTACCACGGTTTCCTGGAATTTCGGTGCCGGTAATCCCATCACTTCATCCGAACGGGAACAGACCTTTACCTACTCGGGTGCAGGTACTTATACCGTCAATGCCGAGCTTAAAAATCCCTGCGGAGATACGTACGACGCAACCCTGACCGCCCAAATAACCAATGCTTCTTTAGCTTCCGTCACGACACTCGATCCTTCGGGCGTTTCCAGTAATTCGGCGATAATGGGCGTAAAAGTAAATGATGCCGGAAACGCTACCATTTCGCAATACGGCGTGTGTTATTCGAATGTAGTGGGTGTTCCGGATATTAATAATTCCACCGTCCTTTCCTCAAAAACGGGCCTGGTAATTGGTAATAATCAGACTTTTCAGGCCTCTCAATTGCTGCCCAATACCCTCTATTATGTACAGGCTTTCGCAACGAATGAAGCCGGTACTTCCTATGGCGTCGTCAAGACGTTTTTAACCACGTCCCAGCCGGTCGTCAACACCTTGGCAGCCACGGCCATAACGGGTACGAGTGCTGTCCTGTCCCTGTCGCTGACCAACCCGGGAACGCCCGTTTTAACACGCTACGGGGTGTATGTGTCTTCTACCTCCACGGACCCGGGCAAAACGGGTAGTTATCAGACATTCAATACGGATACGCAGGGGATTGTGCCTTCATTACCCGGAAATAAGGCTGATTTTGCCGTTTCCGGTCTTCAGGCCAATACGTTATACTATTACCGGGCGTTTGCCATCAACGCGGCCGGCACGGTATACGGAGCGGTTTTAACGTTCAATACCCTGGCATCATCGATTACGAGCGGACTGGTTGCGCATTATCCGTTGAATGGAAATGCAAACGATTTCGCAGGCACGAATCACGGGAAACTGGTGAACCAACCACCCTCGACTACGGATCGGAAAGAGGTACCCAACAGTGCGGTTTTTCTGGATGGTGACAATGACTTTGTTGAGATTCCGGATCACCCCGTCCTGCGGTTTACGAACGCCATGACGGTCAGCTTCTGGGTAAAACCAACGGGAACGGTCAGTCAGCCAATGCAGTTGCTGGTAAAGTCGCGTTATACGGGTGGAGATGAGCAATATGGCATCAGCATTCGTCCCCTGGCGGGCAATTCAAGCAACCATGTTCTGAACGTCGATGTCAAACAAAACAGCAATTGTGTTTCGGGAGCCGGGTGGGAAAATGCGAGTTATACCGTCGCCCAATGGCTCAATAACTGGCACCATGTCGTGGGTGTTTATGAAGGTCGTTCATTGAAATTATACCTTGACGGAAAATTGGTAGCCAGTCGGGAAAATCTGCCGATTTCGAACATCGATAATTGCCCGGGTGGTGATGTTCGGCTTGGTTTACTGAGCCAGGCTTTTCCGAATAAATTTCAGGGGAGTGTGGATGAATTGCGATTTTATAACCGGGCTTTAACCCTTGTTGACGTTCAATCTCTATTTGCTTTATGAAAAAGATTCTTTATGAAAAGATATTCTGCGCCCTGGTCGTTTTGTGCGTTTTCTTTCTGACTCCCGCCATGAGTCAGTCGACCCGTCAAGTTACGGTCACCAACGTTAAAATCGAACAGCAGGAAACCAGGATAAAGATAACGTATGATGTAGAAAATCTGGTAAAAAGTGATTCGGTTTATATTCAGGCGGTTAATCAAAATAACCGGGTTTTAATCGCCCGGTCGGTGACCGGAGCGGTTGGCAAAGGCGTTGGTTCCGGCAAGGGAAAAGTGGTTTACTGGGATATTCAGGCGGATGGTTTGTTGGCGGAAGATGAAGTCCAGGTGGTCGTCAATGTCAAGCTAGCACCACCAGATTTGGGGGGCGGCCCCGCCAATGCCCTGCTCTCGATTCTGGTTCCGGGGCTCGGCAATGTGCTGGTTCAACCGAACAAAAAAATTGGATTCCGTCCGTTGATCACGGTTGCCTACGGGGGCTTGCTCGTGTATGGGCTCATGCAGCGAAGCAAGGCGATGGACCAGTATGCCATTTATGAGTCCCAACCGTATGAAAACCAGGCGGAACCGTATTTTACGAAAGCCAACCAGTTGCGCCATCAATACCTGATTGCGACCCGTGCCGCAGCCCTTATTCTGGTTTCGGATGTCATCTACAGCGCCATCAAGGGAAGTCGTAATCGCAGGAAATTCAATCAGCTTACCCTGGGCTTTCAGGGCAATACACCCCTTATTGGCATTCGTAGGACTATTTAACCACACCTTTATGAAAAAAATACTACTTCTTCTGGGCGGCTTAACCGTCCATTTCCTGGCCGGAGCCCAGTCGCCCACGGTGATTTCCGCAAAAAGCCAACCCTTGAAACTGAAGGGAGAAGCGCCCCGAAATCTGCCGCCGGTGATTACCTGGCAATCGCCGGGCGTCGATTACCAGCAGGTGAAGCAGCCCGCTTTCACGGTCTCGGCCTGTGTGCAGTCGTTTGAAGCGTTGAAGGAGCATCAGGTGCTCGTAAACGGGAAAGCGTTTGGTAAGCAACGGGGCATGAAACGGCTGGTTTGCGGTGAACAGGTTTCTCAGGAAGTGTTGCTGCAGGCGGGTGACAATGTCCTCCAAATTACGGCTACCAACTCGGTCGGAACCACCACATCCACGGTGCGGCACGTTGTTTACGAAGCTAAAAAAGATACGGTGATCGGACAGAAGCGGGTGGCGTTGATCGTTGCCAATTCCGATTATGAAAAACACCCGCTCAAAAATCCCGTCAACGACGGTCGCAGCGTGAGGGAGCAGTTTGAAAAGCTGGGATTTACGGTGACCCTCGTGGAAAACCTGAAACTGCGGGAAACCGATCAGGCGCTCGAAAAATTTTATTCGGAATTAGACAGCAACAATGTGGGCTTATTCTACTACGCGGGACATGGCATTATGGCGGATAACCAGAACTTTATTCAACCCACCGACGCCGATCCATCGACGGAGGTGGATGCCCGGTACGTTTGCTACTCGCTGGAACGCGTGGTGGCCCGAATGAAAACCGCCAATCCGAACGGTTCCAACCTGGTTTTTTGGGATGCCTGTCGCAACAATCCCTATCGTTCCTGGACACGGGGTACCGGACAACCGGTTTATACCACCATCAATCCGCCGGTCGGAACCTTGATCGTGTATGCCACAGAACCGGGAAAAACCGCCAGCGATGGCAACGAGAAGAACGGTCTGTTTACCAGCGAACTGGTGAAAAGTATTGAAGAACCGAACCTCGATATTTTTGAACTGATCGACCGGATCGATCAGGGTCTTGAAAAACGGGGTTTCCGGCAACCGCCCTACATTGAAGGGCGACTACGGGGCAAACTCATCCTGAACCCCGTTATCAAACCGTGAACCGGTTTAGAATTATCAAGGGAATGCTAAATGAAAAATGATGAATGCTGAATGTAAAAGTGCTGACTTAGACGCTACTTTTACATTCAGCATTCATCATTTTTCATTTAGTATTCTTTCCCATTGGGCGAAAAAACTACTTCTTAGCCCGAAACAGCTTGCGCCCGAACTGGATTAAACCGTCGGTGATGAACCACGTCAGTAAAAACGCGAGGCATTCGAGCACAAAACTGTGGAATTTGTAAAATACCTCAGCCGTTAGCATCGACACCACCAAAGCCGGGAGTTGTTCGGTCGCGATTCTGAACCACGGCAACGAACGGATCAATGTGTACATGGGTTTGTGGTCAGTGGATTAGGATGGGACATCAGTTGTGAAGGAGGGCGCGCCCCCCGCCGAGGTCATATCAGCCGCCGGTTGGGCCGAATCTTTCGTTGGCGGGACTGGTGCTGGCGACTCTTCCATTCCAACCCCGGTGTCGGGGGCGGCACCCGCGTCGGTAGCCGACGAACGGGATGCATTGACCTCTACTTGTTGAACTTCCACCTCGGGCGTTACGCTCACATTGGGCAGGTCTTTGGTATCGATTTCGATCGTAATTCGCATGGGAATAGGCGGTTAATTTAGTTCAAAACAGCGTAGCGACCCTCAAAGGTGACGGGCGTGTTGGTCAGGTTTTTCACCGTAATCCAGTAGGTGCAGTGCGTCGCATTGGCCCGCTCCACGAAAATGTCCCAGTCGATCTGGGGTGCCCCCGAACGGGGCGAGGTGGGCATCATATACCAGGTGACATGCCAGCCAACCGGCCAGCTATGCGTAAACCAGCGGTGGGTCTGATTGGGGGCCAGTGTGCCGGTAAATTGTGTTCCTGTTCGCATCGGTATGAATAATAAAGGGTTGATTAGTAGAAACTTAATATGGCATACCGGCCTTCAAAACTGACGGGAGAACCGGTGTGGTTGGTAACGCTGATCCAGTAGGTGACAAATTCGGCGGAGGCCCGTTCCACCTGCACTTTCCAGCTCACCTGCGGGGCGCCGGGCAGGGGCGAGGTGGGCATAATGGTCCAGATGATGTGCCAGGTCGCCGGCCAGCTATGCGTAAACCAGCGGTGGGTCTGGTTCGGGGCCAGACTGCCGTTCCATTGCACCCCGCAAATGGGGGCCGCCAGCCAGCCATCGACCGGAATTTCCCAAACGCCCCGGTTGCGCATCCCCACCCGCAACACGCGGGCGTGTGGATGATAGAGCAGATCGACCGCCAGCGCATTCGGCAGGCCATTGGCAAAGGCGCTCCAGGAGGCCCCGGCATTCAGGGATTGGTAGACGCCCACGTCGGCCGCAACCCACACCCGGTTGGCATTGCCGGGATCCACTTCTACCGCCGTGATGGGCAGATTGGGTAAACCCGCTGTGCAGTTGACCCAGGTGCTGCCGCCGTTGTCGGACCGAAACACCCGGTCGCCACTCAGCGAGGTGGACGTTGCCCAGATGCGGTTCAGATTAGTCGGATTGACGTGTAAATCACTGACATAAGCACTGGCGCGGGGCGTCGCCAGAGCCGTCGCCGACGACCAGGCCATGCCGGACCAACTGATGCGGTAAACCTGTCCCGTTGTCGTTCCGACAAAAACCGTGTCGGCATTGGGAATGTACATCGCCGATGCTACCTGACCCGCGGGCAGGGCCACTTCGGTCCAGTTGGTCCCCCGGTTTCGGGAAATGTACACACTCTGACCCGCCTGGGCCACCGTGTCGTTGGTAGCTTCCATCGGCGGATAAAACAGGGCATTGTAGCCATCGGGAACGTTAGGGCCGATCCAGCCAAACGATCCGAAATTCCCCCGGGTGGTGGAGCGCTCCATGCCCATGCTGTAGTAGGAATGAAACACCACATTCGGGTCGGTGCGGTGTACCCCGCAGTCGCCCCCGTCGCCGTCGGCAATGTGATCCCAGGCCGGATTGCCCGTGTAGCGGATGCTGCCGTTGTCCTGCGTTCCGGCTATCAGCCAGCGGGACGACCCGTAATCCTGGGCCATGTATTCGATTTCCGTAATGCCTAAACCGTTGTTGAGCGACGTCCAGCTTGTGCCCCGGTTGGGCGACACAAACAAACCGCCGTCGTTCCCCACATAAACGATGTTGGCATTGGTGGGATCAAATGTGATGGCGTGCTGGTCGGGGTGGATGTCGTCACCGGTTTTGTTCGAAATCGTCACCCAGGTCCAGGTGCTCCCCGAAAGGTTCCCGCGATAGGCTTCAATGGCCCCCAGGTAAATCTCTGCATCTGTATCGGGAGCTACGGCCAGAAACCAGTCATACCACGCCTGCCCGGTCGACAGTCCCGCCGGTCCCCCGGTAATGCGCGACCAGGTTCCGGTACTGGCCCTTCGGTAGAGGTACATCGTAGCCCCGGCTGCACCAAAGGCATAGGCAACGGCCGGATTCGTGCGGGAAATGGACACCGCCAGCCGGTCATAGGCCGCCGGGCCACCCGGTAAGGCAACAGCCGTCCAGGTCTGACCGCCGTTTGTGGAGCGGAAGAGCCCACTCTGACAACCTGCCAGCACCTCCGCCGTGGCACCGCCGGAAGGATGGGCCGCCAGGTCCCAGCAGCGTCCCGACCGGCGCAGGGTCCAGGCCGTTCCGCCGTCGGTGGATTCATAAATGCCGTGGGTGGTGGCGGCCAGCAAATGGTTGCCGTTGGCGGGATCGACCAGCAAATCATAAAAACCCTGCCCCACGAAAGGCGCCGTTGCGTGCATCGTCCAGGTGCTGCCACCGTTGGTCGAGCGCAGCAAACCGGCACCCAGCCAGGCGTAAAAATTTCCTTCGCCCGTGCCGCAGTAGACCGTGGCCGGAGCCGAAGGATTGAAGGCCAGTGCGCCAACCGTCAGCGTAGCGGCATAATCCGTGCGCGGACTCCAGGAAGTTCCCCGGTTGAAGCTTTCCCAAATGCCTCCGCTTGCTGCGCCACACAAAATATGATTGGCATTGGAGGGGTCGACGGCCACTGCCGAAATTCGGCCCGAAACGACCACCCGGCTCTCCCCGTAAGTCTGCCCGTTGGACATCATCGTGGGACCCAAAAACCGCCATTGAGGACCGAAACCGGTAGGTGGTGAGAGCGACGGGCCGGAAAGGGTCGTGATGGCAGCCGTCGGTTCTGACTCATCGTTGTCGGTTTCCGCCGGTTCGATAACAGCGGGTTGCAGCGCCAGGGCGGCATCGACCAGCGCCTGGGCATAGCTCGAAACCACTTCCGGGGGGCCTTCGACCGAGAGGGCTGCGGTGGCCGAACGGCGACGGTTTGCCTTCGGTTTCTCGTCGGCCACCGCTTCCGTGATTGGCAGACCGCGCTCTTCCGAAAAGTACAGCAATCGTTGCAGCACTTTACTGGTGGGTGGCTTGGGAAGCGTGGCCCGTCCCCGAACCGCCGAAGCGGCCTGGTCGGAATGGTTCAAGAGGTTATCCTTCGGTCCCTTCATCTGACTGAGTCGTTTTGGTTGGTTTTTTCGGTTTCTTCTCGGGGGATTCAGTTTCTTCTTCCGGGAAATTTTCCGGAATACCACGGGCTTCTCTAAACTGTTTTAGACGTTCGGCTGCTTTGTTGTCCGGTTCGTCAGGTCGTCGTTTGGTCATAGCATAACAGATTTGTGGATAGAGGATAGTCGTCAGAAAAACAGGTAGAATACAAAGGAAATCACCCGGGTGGCCACCTGATGTGAGTGGACCAAGCAGATCGACGGTTGTAGATGGGTACGGTTGAGGAGAGCCTGCGTGTAACGCATTAACCGACAACAAGGTAGTCGTAATTATCAAAAAGGGCCGCTAAGTTTTGAGGGAGCGGTTAAAAGAATGTATAAGGATCGGTGGAAAAAATAGCAGTATTTGTTGCCCGGCCGGAAGCGGGCACCCGGCCTGTACTTTCTGACGGCCGAAACAAACCCGAAGAAGCGGGTGGGGGCCGGTGAAAAAAGAAGCGGATGAGGTAGAATAGACGGCGACCGTGCTTTCCGTAACAGTAAAACCGTGCGTAAGTCCGCGTATTAAAAACCGCTATGAAAAGACGTAATTTTGTTAAAACATCTCTTGTTACCACCTCCGCCGTCAGTTTCCTGAATCCGTTGAGTGAAGTGGTAACGCCCCATCAAAACGCCGGTTCTGAATTTTATGAGCTGCGGATTTATACCCTAAAAAACGGCAAACAGCAGAAAATGGTGGAAAGCTATTTTCAGAATGCTGCCATCCCGGCCCTCAATCGGTTAGGGAGCAAAAACATTGGCGTTTTTACGGAATACCTCCCGCAGGGATTTACGAAACTGGTGACAGTGATCCCGTTTAATTCTCTGGATGAGTATTTCAAGTTGCCCGAAAAGCTGGCCGGCGATGCGGCTTACCAACAGGCGGGTGCCGATTATCTGACGGCCCAGGCTACCGACCCGGCTTATGAACGCATTGAAAGCTCGTTGCTGAAATCGTTTGCTTACATGCCCAAACTGGAAGCTCCGGAGAAAAAAACGCGGATTTTTGAGCTGCGTCGCTACGAAAGCCACAACGAAACCGCCGGAAAGAAGAAAATCGAGATGTTCAATGAAGGCGGTGAAATTGCCATTTTCAAGCGCGTCGGACTCACCCCGGTTTTCTTTGGCGAAACGCTGATTGGCCCCATGCGCCCGAATTTGACGTACCTGCTGACGTTCGACAACATGGAAGAACACGACCAGAACTGGAAGAAGTTCGGCAGCGATCCGGAATGGAAAAAAATCAGCGCCATGCCCGAATATGCCAACGCCCGAATCGTTTCGAACATCACCCGAACCTTCCTGATCCCGACCGCTTTTTCTCAGATTTAAAAACCGACCAGGCCAGCGAAAGGCCTAATTAAATGGACATTGCCGAAGGTACAGCCTTTCTTGCTCGCAGAGGTTGTGCCTTCGGCAATTTTCTTCCCGACCGTCGCGGTTGTCAGTAACCCGTCGATAAAATTGTATCCAGCCAAGTCAGGATAAGCTTTTTTAGTTATAGTATAGTTTTGTTGGGTTCTACGGATGCTTATGGCGAAAAATGGTTGTGCCGTTTACTAAATGTATGCGAAATGATATAAATAAGTAACTTTTGACTTCGAAATGTCGCTTTTATGGCATATATTTGTTAGTCATTATCGTATAACTAAAATATAGAAAGGACGATGCAACCAATCCAATCCCGCATTTGGGACGGCCAGAAAATGCTCTACCTGGCCGGGCTGCCCATGACCCCGGAGCCTTATTTATCCATCTGGCTACAGGAAGCCATTGCCCTGGTGAGCCAGGTGTCGGTGGTTGACGAATTGCCGCAGCCCACCAGCTTTTCCTGGCGGCTGATGCGCACCATTGGTCAGTCGGATCGGCAGGGTATTTTGCTATATGAAAGCGATCTGGTGGAGTGGGACGGGCGGATTTTCGAGATTGGCTGGTCGAATCATCGTTGCGGCTACGCGCTGTTTCAGCCCCTGGGAACGGGCGAGTTTCCGGCGTTTTCACTCAGCGCCCTGCACGCCCGCCAGTTGCGGGTGCTGGGAAACCGCTACGAACATCCGCAATTGCTGGAACAACGGTTTTTGTCGCAGGCAGCCGCCTGATCTGAATCTTCCTCATATCCACACTGTTTATTTCCCGAAAGCCACGCCCGTCCAACCGGCGCGGCTTTTTTTATGGAAACTGGTGAAAAACGTCCTGGAACGCAGGCTGGTATTAGATTACTTCCAAATTGAGGCAAAGGATTCATTCAGGGAAACTTTCGCCCGGCAGGTTTGTTTCCCGGTTAGGATCCGTTAAATCATGAAACCTTTTGTCGCCCTGTTGTTAGCGTGCTGGATGTTGGGCGGGAGTTTGCTCCCCGGCTTCAGCATCGACCAGACCGCCCACTGGGGCGATCTGGTGCAACATTTCCAGCAACACCGGGCCACGGACGCCCGGCTGGGTTTCATCGACTTCATCAAAATGCATTACGGGGCCGATTCGGAACACCAGAAACACCCCAACCACAGTCACCAGAATTTACCTTCGGTCGGTCATTCCGCACCGGTTTTTACCCCCAACACTGTCTGGCTGTCGGCACCCGCGTTCTGTCAGGTGCTGGTTGTTTCCAAAGCCGATTTCTTTCGCAAGGCCGATTTGTATTCTTTTCTCGCGGTTTTTGCACTCATCAATCCCCCCCGACGCTAGTTTCCAGCCGCCCCTGGCCGACGTGTGTCCACCTGAAACGGGGCCTGTTTTTTCTGCCGCGTATGCTGTCGTTCTACCCGCATAACGGGTGATGAATGGTTGCGGATCGTTTTCTACTTTTCCGTAATCCGGCCGTTTTCTCTTCCTGATTTTTCAGTCAATCCCTTCTTTTAGCGCGCATTATGCTGAATGCCATTATTCATTTTTCTATTCACAACAAACTCATTGTTGGCCTGTTCGTGCTGGCGTTGGTGGGGTGGGGTGCCTGGTCGGTGACCCAACTGCCCATCGATGCGGTGCCGGACATTACGAACAACCAGGTGCAGGTGATCACCAGCAGTCCGTCGCTGGCGGCCGAAGACATCGAGCGGCTCGTGACGTTTCCGATTGAAGTCAGCCTGTCGAATATTCCGGGCATTACCGAATTGCGGTCGTTTTCGCGCTTCGGGCTGTCGATTGTAACCGTCGTATTCACCGACGCAACAGACGTTTACTGGGCTCGTCAGCAGATTGCCGAACGCTTGCAAACTGTGGTGGGAGAGATTCCGCCCGGCGTTGGAACGCCCGTCATGGCGCCCGTCACCACGGGTTTGGGCGAAATTTTCCAGTACACGGTTTTGGCCAAAAAAGGCTACGAAACCAAATACTCTCTCACCGACCTGCGCACCATTCAGGACTGGACCATCCGGCGCGGGTTGCTAGGCACCCCCGGCGTGGCCGACATCAGCGGTTTTGGGGGCCTGCTGAAACAATACGAAATCGAGGTCGATCCCGACCGGCTGCGGAGCATGGGCGTCACGATCACCGATATTTTCAATGCGCTGGAGCAGAATAACCAGAACACGGGCGGGGCGTATATCGACAAAAAGCCCAACGCCTATTTCATTCGCTCCGACGGCCTGATTCGTTCGACCAACGATATTGCGGACATCGTCGTCAGGCTGAACGATCAGTCGTTGCCCGTTCGGATTCGCGATGTGGCGCAGGTCAACATCGGTTCGGCGGTGCGCTACGGAGCCGTCACCCGCAACGGCGAAGGCGAAACCGTGGGGGCAGTCGTGATGATGATCAAAGGCGAAAATTCATCGGCGGTCATCAAACGGGTGAAGGAAAAGATTGCCGAAATTCAGAAAACGCTGCCCGAAGGGGTGCAGATCGTGCCGTTTCTGGACCGGACCAAAATGGTCAACAGCGCCATCGGAACCGTCGAGCGCAACCTGCTGGAAGGGGCAACCATCGTCATTTTTGTGCTGGTGCTGATGCTCGGCAACTTCCGCGCGGGGTTTGTTGTGGCTTCCGTTATCCCGCTGGCGTTGCTGTTTGCCATTGCGATGATGAACCTCTTCGGCGTATCGGGCAACCTGATGAGCCTTGGGGCCATCGACTTTGGGTTGATTGTGGACGGTGCCGTCATCATCGTCGAAGCGACGCTGCACCACATTACCAGCCGAAATAAAAACAAAACGCTGACCCAGGCCGAAATGGATGACGAAGTTTTCCAGTCGGCGGCCCGGATCCGGTCGTCGGCGGCTTTTGGTGAAATCATTATTTTGATTGTTTACCTGCCGATTCTGGCCCTGTCGGGCATTGAAGGGAAGATGTTTCGTCCCATGGCTCTGACCGTTGCGTTTGCCATTCTGGGGGCTTTCATTCTGTCGCTGACCTACGTGCCGATGATTTCGGCCCTGATGCTGAACAAGAAAATCGTCCACAAAGAAACGTTCTCAGACAAGATCATGAAAAGGATTCAGCGGTTTTACGAACCCGTTCTGCTGTCGGCCCTGAAACACCGGCTCATGATTCTGGTCGGTGCCGTTGCCCTGCTGGCCGTTGCGGTTTTTCTATTCAACCGGATGGGCGGGGAGTTCATTCCGCAACTCGATGAAGGCGACTTCGCCGTCGATACGCGGACCTTGACGGGAAGTTCGCTTTCCGAAACCGTGGACGCAACCCTGAAGGCCGAACGGATTTTGCTCAAACAGTTTCCGGAAGTCGAGCAGGTGGTGGCCAAAGTCGGCTCCGGCGAGATTCCAACCGACCCGATGCCGATTGAGGCTTCCGATTTGATGGTGATTCTGAAACCGCGCGATCAGTGGACGTCGGCCACCACCCGCGACGAACTGGCCGGCAAAATGGCCGAAGCCCTCTCGGTGGTTCCGGGCGTTACATTTGGCTTTCAACAGCCGGTGCAGATGCGGTTTAACGAACTCATGACCGGCGCGCGCCAGGATGTGGCCCTCAAAATTTACGGCGAAGATCTGGACCAGTTGACCAAACTGGCCGGTCAGGTCGGCACCCTGATCGGAAGCATCGACGGGGCCAAAGACCTTTACGTGGAGCAGGTGGGCGGTTTGTCCCAGATCCTGATCAAACTCGACCGGTCGCAGCTTGCCAAATATGGCCTGAACGTATCCGATGTCAACCGGGTGATCAACACGGCTTTTGCCGGACAGTCAGCGGGGTTGGTGTTCGAAGGTGAAAAACGATTCGACCTCGTGGTTCGGCTGGCGGCCGACAAGCGGCAGAGTGTCGACGATGTGCGCAATGTGTATGTAACCACGCCAAAGGGCCCATCCGGTTCCGGCCAGCAACTACCGCTGAGCCAGATTGCGCAGGTCACCATTGAACAGGCTCCCAACCAGATCCAGCGGGATAATACGCACCGGCGCATCACACTGGGATTCAACGTTCGGGGGCGTGATGTGGAAAGCATCGTTACGGAATTGCAACAGAAAGTCGGCACTCAAATTAAATTTCCACCCGGTTATTCCATCACCTACGGCGGTCAGTTTCAGAACCTGGTCGATGCCAAACAGCGGCTGGCCATTGCCGTTCCGATTGCGCTGGCGCTGATTTTCGCCCTGCTGTTTTTCACGTTCGGCTCCATTCGCCAAAGTCTGCTGATTTTTATGGCCATTCCGATGGCGGCCATTGGGGGCGTGTTTGCCCTGTTGCTGCGCGGAATGCCGTTCAGTATTTCGGCAGGGGTCGGGTTCATCGCGCTATTTGGTGTGGCGGTTTTGAACGGCATTGTGTTGATTGCCGAGTTCAACCGGCTTCGTCACGAGGAAGGGCTGACCGACCTGACCGAAATTATCCGGTTGGGGGCGGAGGTTCGGCTGCGGCCGGTGATCATGACGGCGCTGGTGGCTTCGTTCGGTTTTATTCCGATGGCAATTTCCAATTCGGCCGGGGCCGAAGTGCAAAAACCGCTGGCGACCGTGGTCATCGGGGGATTGCTGACGGCTACACTGTTGACCCTGATCATCTTACCGATACTGTATTCCCTGTCGGAGAAAAAAGCCGTAGCCAAAGAAGCGGCTAAAAAACCGGGTGGACCGAAAACCGTTGTGACGGCCACCGTCGGAATCCTGTTTCTGATGGCGTCCGTCGGCTGGGCGCAACCGGCAAGCCAGGCCAACGTTTCCAGACCAACGCTGACGCTCGATCAGGCGTTGCAGCAGGCCGGAACCCGCAATGCACAGATTCAGATCGCGGGTTTGACGGTCAGCCAGCAACAGGCACTCCGGCGAACGGCCTACGATGCCGGTCGGTTTTCGGCCACGGCGATGCTCGGTCAGTACAACACCCGGCGTTTTGACAACAACCTGACGGTAACACATTCCATCCCCAATCCAACGCTGATGCGACGACTGGCCGAACAAAATGACCAGACCGTCCGGGTGCAGGAAGCGGGCGTGGTGGTCACGCGTCACGAAGTTCAGTATCAGGTCCGGTCGGTTTATTACGAGATCAATTACCTGTACCAGAAAAACCGCCTGTTTCAGGAACAGGACACGGTTTTGGCGGAATTTGTGAAAGCGGCCAACCTCCGGTTCAAAACCGGGGAGACGGGCAGCCTGGAAAAAGCCACCGCCGAAAGCCAGCGGGCCGACCAGCGGGTACGGCTCGCCCAGAACGAAGCCAGTCTGATGGCCAGTCGTACCCGGCTGCAAACCCTGCTCTACAGCCCACAGCCGGTGGACATCAGCCCCGAACCATTGCCCAAACTGACGCTGACGGTGGTGGTGGACAGCTTGACGGCATCGCGCAATCCGTTGTTGCGCCAGCTTCAGGAGCAGATTCAGTGGGAGGGGCAAAACCGGCAGGTCGAGCAGGCACGTCTCAAACCGGAGTTTTCGGTAGGGTTGTTCAGCCAGACGCTCATTGGAAATCAACTCATCAACGGGCAGGAATTGTATTTCGGGGCCGGACACCGGTTCTACGGCGGGCAAATCGGCGTTTCGTTTCCGTTGCTGGGGCAGGCGCAGAAAGCGCGGATCAATGCCGCCCGCATGGGTGAACAAATTGCCCAAACCGACTGGCAGAACCAGCGGTTTTTCCTCGATCAGCAGGTGAAGCAGGCGGTGCAGCAATTTGACCAGTACCGGACGGCCCTGGCCTATTACGAAGAAAGTGGACTGCCCCAGGCTGCGTACATCCAGTCCAACGCCCGGCGGGCCTTTAGTGGGGGTGATATTGGCTACGTGGAGTTTTCGCTCGCCTTGCAGCAGGCGTTGACCATCCGTTCCAGTTACCTCGACCTGCTTCATCAATACAATCAATCGGTTCTTTCCATCCAATATCTGCTCGGCCATCACTGATCATGCAAACAATAGGTAAAGTATACGGAATTCAATGGATTAAAAGTCAGTATCTTGTACTGGTGTTACTGGTTGGGCTGCTCGGCGTGTCGGGTTGCGGCTCGGGTGGGCGTGAAGACGATACGGCTCAGGATGAACAACCGCTGACGTCGTCGTTCACCGAAGTCGCGGGGGATTCGACCCAGTCGGCGCCGGTTCAGGTTTCGCTGACGCAGGCGCAGTACGATGTGGCCGCCATTCAACTGGGGCAGCCCGTTTTGCGACCTCTGAGCACCACCCTGAAAGTGAATGGAATGCTCGACGTACCGGCGCAGCAAGTGGTGTCTGTTTCCATTCCGTTCGGCGGCTACATCCGGCAAATCAAGCTCGAACCGGGCATGCGCGTCCGGAAAGGCCAGACACTGGTGGTGCTCGAAAATCCGGAATACATTCAGTTTCAGCAGGATTATCTCGATACCAAAGCCAAACTGGATTATGCCGATCTGGAGTTTGCCCGGCAGCAGGAGTTAAGCCGCGACAACGTCAACGCCCTGAAGGTGTTTCAGCAGGTCCGTTCCAACCGGCAGAGTTTGCAGGCGCAACTGGCGGGCATGGCGCAGCGGCTGGCTCTGTTGCGGATCGATCCGGCCAAACTCAGCCCCGGCCAGTTGACGCGACTGGTGGCAATTCCGTCGCCGGTGTCCGGTTTTGTTACCAGCGTTCCGGTCAACAACGGCCGGTTTGTGAATCCCGCCGATGTGGTCGTCGAGATCACCAACATCGATCACATGCACGTTCAGTTGAGTATTTTTGAGAAGGACCTTAGCCGGATTCATACCGGGCAAACCGTGCGTTTCGGCGTTGGGGGCGATTCGAAACCGATCCACCGGGGGACCATTTTTCTGATTGGCAAATCGCTTTCGGCCGACCGCACGGTTTCCGTTTTGGCCCACCCCGACGCGTATGCCGACGGTTTTATTCCGGGCGGCTACGTAACGGCGGAGGTCGATATCAAAACACAACCCCTGCCTGCTTTGCCCGAGTCGGCGGTGGTCAGCTTTGGGGGGCAAACCTTTGTTTATATGCTGGAGAAAAAACAGACAAATCCGGTTTCGTATGCGTTCCGGCAGATCGTGGTGAAAACCGGAGTTCGGGAAAACGGGTACATTGCGATTACGTTGCCGCCGGGCGTCGATCCGCAACAAACACCCGTCGTCGTCAATGGAGCCTACAGCCTGTTATCCAAACTGAACAACAGCGAAGAAGAATAAGACATCAGTTTGCAAGTATAGCGTCTTCCGGTAGTCTAGAGCGGCCATTGGATAAGAGAATGGGGAAACCTATTCAATGGATTCATTGATTAATTGAGCATTTTTTATCTTACTACTACTTATTTGCACAGGTGAATGGAAAAAAAGGAGTTTAAAGCAAAGGTGTTCGGCGAACTGGCCGGGCTGGCGAAAGCATTGGCCCATCCGTTCCGCCTGCAGATAATCGATCTTTTGGCCCAAAGCAGTCGAACCGTCGAGGAAATTGCAGCCCAACTGAGCCTTAGTACCGCCAATGCGTCCCAGCATTTGCAAATTCTCAAAGGCGTCAATCTGGTTCATGTTCGGAAAGAAGGGCATTATGCACACTACTACCTGGCCGATGCCAATGTTGTTGCCGTCTGGCAATCGCTGCGCGAACTGGGCATGGAGCGACTGGCGGAAATTGAACGCACGCTGAACGATTTTCGGTCACAGAAACACGCGTTCAAGGCGGTTACGATCGATGAACTGCTGCTGAAAATAGAGCAGGACAATGTGGTGATTCTGGATGTAAGACCGGAAAAAGAATTTCGGGCGGGCCACATTCCACGCGCCCTGTCGATTCCGATCGATCAGCTTCTGGAACGGATCGCGGGTTTGCCTTTGGGTCGGGAGGTGGTGGTCTACTGCCGGGGGCCCTTCTGTGTGTATGCGGATGAAGCAGTGGAATTGCTTCAAAACCAAGGGTTTGCTGCCAGTCGACTGGAAGAAGGTTTTCCCGACTGGAAAATCCGTCAGCTCCCGTTTCACGCCCTTTCCGACTGACATCCGGTTCACTCCATCGTAAAACAGGGACATCCACTACCCCCCAGATTCGGGTTCATGACTGCTACGGCAATGTATATTTCGCGTGAAGAATACGATCGTCAGCCGCTCCTGATTCGTCAGGGAGCCATCGAGCTTTGGGGGGTGCTTCTGGCCCGTAGTGTAGACTGTTGCCGAACCCGGTATCTATACAGTTTCAATGCGTTCTACGTGGAAATGTGCTACGATAATTTGAGCGGAAAACTGACTTGTATCTGTTCCTTTTCGCGAACTGACCGGTTGGATCGGTATCTCAGTCAGATGGATTTTAATCAATTAGGTATTTCAATAGCGTAAATCATTTGAAAAATTCACTTACCGGTTGTGTTTTTATCGCTGACGACGATGAAGATGATCGTTTTCTATTGCAATTCGCTTTTCAGGAACTGGGTTTTGACTCCGCACCAACATTTGCCATCGACGGGCTGGATTTGCTCCGTCTTTTGCTTGATTCAGGAGCAAATCCCGCGTTGATCATCCTGGATATCAACATGCCCCGACTGGATGGTTTTGAAACACTCAAGGTGTTGCGCAGCAAGAAAATGTATCAGACCACCCCGATTGTGATGCTCACCACCTCCGTTCAGGAGTCGGACCGGCAACGCGCCCGCGATCTGGGGGCCAGTGCGTATCTGATCAAACCGTCGACCATCGAAGAACTGAAGAAAACGGTTTTTCGGCTGGTATCCGACTGGAAACTGATACCCGATTGCTAAAAACCGCCTGTCCGGTAAGGAACTGGAATTACAAACGACCTGAACAGTCATGCGCAACACCCTCTGGTTTATTGTCCTGATACTAACGAGTCTCCTGTGTTTTGCAGGCTATTGTACCTCGGTCATAGACTGGGTGCGGGACCTTCAAACCGGTGTCTACCGGCAAAACCGGGTGGAGGGTCTGCTGGAGACGGGCGCTCAAATCCTGTATCTTTATCTGGCTGTTCGCTTTGCGCGAAAGCATGTGGATATTCAATGACAGCCTCGATATAGCGGTTTTTTGATGAAATGTTGTTTTTCCGGTAAGTTCTTCTTATTTCAAAATAATAATCGGATTACTATGTATTTTTTGAAATTTAATTAGGAAAAATACGGCAAATGTAAAATATTGGTATAGTCTTATTCCTGCTCAGAAGGGTTTCAGATTGTTCCGATACAGATTCCTTTTCCGTGTTTTTATGAAAAGAATGACATTGCTCTGGTGGGGGTTGATGGCCTTTTTTACGGCCCAAAGCCAATCCCGTACAGCGCATAAACAAGCCGAAATTCTGTGGGATACCTGGGGTGTTCCGCATATTTATGCCAAAAACGACGAGAGCCTTTTCTATGCGTACGGCTGGGCGCAGACCCGGAATCACGGGGATTTACTGCTTCATCTGTACGGTCAGGCCCGCGGAAAAGGGGCTGAATACTGGGGTGAAAAATACGCCGAAGCCGACCGCTGGGTGATCACCAATGGCGTTTACGAACGGGCGGAAGGGTGGCTGAAAGCGCAAAAACCGGCTTTTCGTACAAAACTTCAAGCGTTTGCCAAAGGCGTGAACGACTATTGTACCCAGCATCCCGATCAGATCGATCCCGCAGCCAAGGCCGCTTTACCCATCACCGCTGTTGACCTGCTGGCGCACATGCAGCGGATTACGCATTTCGTTTTTGTGGCTCCCCTGTCCCGGCTGAATGTCGCTTTGAGTGCGAAAGGGGCCGACAATGGCTCGAATGCGTGGGCCGTAGCACCCCAAAAATCCGCCAGCGGAAACACGCTTTTGTTGACGAACCCGCACCTGCCCTGGGCCGATTATTACCTCTATTTTGAAGCCCAACTGGTTTCACCGAACATCAACGCCTATGGCATTGCCCGCATGGGCTTCCCGATGCTGACGATGGCTTTCAACGAAAATGCCGGGTATGCCCAGACTGTCAACACCCATGACGGACAGGACTTCTACGAACTAAAACCGGTCGAAGGCGGCTATGCATTCGATGGCAGGGTGAAACGCTTTACCAGCCGGGAACATACCCTGAAAATCAGGCAGACTGATGGAAGTTTGAAGGAGGAAAAAATGGTGATCCGGCATTCGGTGCATGGACCGGTCGTGAGCGAGAAAGGTGGAAAAATCATCGCCATGCGCGTGGTCGGACTCGATCAGCCGGCGATGTTCGAGCAATATTGGGACATGGCCCGCGCTAAGAGTGTCACCGAATTTCAGGACGCTGTCAGCCGTTTGCAGCTTCCGATGTATACGCTGATGTTTGCCGACAACTCGGGGAATATCTTCAACCTCTTCAACGGGCAGGTGCCGGTGCGGTCGCAGGGTGACTGGAACTACTGGTCGGGCCTGGTCCGGGGCGATACGTCGGCAACCCTCTGGACCAAAACGCACCCATACAAAGACCTGCCGAAAGTGCTCAATCCCCCGACGGGCTGGCTCCAGAACACGAACGAACCTCCCTGGACCGCAACCTGGCCGATGGTGAACAAAGCCGCCGACTTTCCGCCTTACATGGCTCCGGTGCCCAACATGTCGATGCGGACGCAACGCTCGATCAAGATGCTGATGGAGAATGACAAAATTACGCTGGATGAGTTTATTGCCAAAAAACTGTCGACCCGTATGGAACTGGCCGACCGGATTGTCGATGACCTGCTGGTGGCTGCGAAAAACGAGGGAAGCCCCGAAGCGAAGGACGCGGTTGAGGTGCTGGCGGCCTGGGATCATCAGACCGAAACCGACAGCAAAGGTGCGTTTCTGTTCGACCGGTTTGTGCGGTTGTGGGCCCCCGGTTTAACGGGTCTGGGAACCGCTTCCAGCCGATTTGCCAAACCCTGGGATCACAATGATCCGGTGAATACGCCCAGCGGACTGGCTGATCCTCAGGCGGCTGTGAATGCCCTGCTGACTGCGGCCAAAGAGGTGAAACAGAAATACGGTCGGCTGGACATCCCCTGGGGCGAGGTGCTACGGTTTCGGATCGGCGACGTTGATTTGCCCGGCAACGGAGGCCCCGGTCCGATGGGCGTTTTCCGGACCATGACGCTGGGCACTCCCGGTGCCGACGGCACGTTTACACCCGCGCACGGCGATACATACGTGGCGGCCATCGAGTTTTCCAAACCGTTGAAAGCGATGGTGCTCACCAGTTACGGCAATGCCTCCCAACCCGGCTCCAAACACCGCACCGATCAGTTGCCGCTGCTCTCTCAAAAGAAAATGCGCCCGGTTTGGTTTCAGCGGGCAGAAGCGGAAAAGAATTTGCAGGAAAAGACGGTTTTTAAATGAGCTATACCTGGTTCGGATAAAACCGCCCGGTGCCGACCGTAACGTTGGGCGACCGACCGTACAATTGGCGGGATGGCGTAGTAGGAAATTCATTTCATTCGTGACTGGTAACAACTGATACTTAGCGCACTAATGATCCAAAATGAATCCTGCGAAACAATTTTTAATGGACAAAACCACGATGCGGGCCGGCGTTTACACGGCTTATGGTCCTCCCGAAATCGTTCAAATCAAAGAAGTTGCCAGACCCGTTCCGAAGGAGAATGAGGTCCTGATCAAAGTTCATGCGACCACCGTAAACCGCACTGATTGCGGGTTTCGGAGTGCCGAATACTTCATTGTTCGGTTTTTTAGCGGGTTGTTCCGCCCCAAACAACCCATTTTAGGAAATGAATTTGCCGGGGAAGTCACCGAAGTTGGCAAGGCCGTCACGGCATTTAAACCGGGCGACCGGGTTTTTGGGTACAATGACAGCCAGTTTGGCGCCCACGCCGAGTACATGGTGATGGCCGAGAATGACGCTGTTGCGCCCATGCCGCCAACGCTGACCTACGAAGAGGCTGCCCCAATCACCGAAGGCGGACATTACGCGCTCTGCGATATCCGGGCCGCCAAAATCCGGAAGGGTCAAGCCGTTCTGATCAATGGCGCAACCGGTGCGATCGGCTCGGCCGCGGTCCAACTGGTCAAAGTGCTGGGGGCATCCGTTACGGCGGTTTGTGATACAAAAAACGTTGCGCTTGTGAAATCCTTGGGGGCTGATGTGGTCATTGATTACACGAAAGAGGACTTTACCAAAATCAGCCAACTATTTGATGTTGTGTTTGATGCGGTCGGTAAAAGTTCGTTTGGGAAGTGCAAACCGCTGCTCAAAACAGGTGGCGTTTACATGTCGACCGAACTTGGATCTATGTCTCAAAATCCTTTCCTTGCCCTGGTAACGCCATTTGTGGGTAGCAAAAAAGTGTTGTTTCCCATTCCAACCATCAGTCAGGCCGATGTGCTTTATTTGAAAAAACTGGTCGAAACGGGTCAATACAAACCAGTGATCGACCGGCGTTATTCCCTGGAGCAAATAGTGGACGCGTATCGGTATGTAGAAACCGGTCAAAAAGTTGGGAATGTGGTGATTACGGTAGGTAATCGTTAATTATAAATGTAAAATGTTGAATTCTAAATGTAAAAGTGGTCAACATCAGTGTACTTTTACATTTAGAATTCAACATTTTACATTTATAATTTCCATCACCCGTCTTCAGCAAAAGCCGATCGATCAATGCATCAACTGCTCCCGCTTCTCCCGGTTGGAAGACGCCGAACGGGTGAAAACCAGTTCCGTTTTTACCTCCGGTTTTGCGCTGTCGAGCATCCGGACCAGGGTCGATTCAACCGTGGGCCGGTCATCGTCGAAATCGCCGTGGTGGAGCGAGGTCGACCGCTTCTTCGGGTCTTTCGATTCGTTGTTGGGGGACTGAACCCAGTCGACATTTTTGGCTTTAAAGAGATCGGATAGGCTCTGATCAAAGTATTTTTTATCGGTTTTGTCCAAGGCTTTCGTGATGAATTTTGCCATGCCGAGGATGGGTTCCCCTTCGCGGAAAAACGGGATTCGCCCCTGGGTTTCGAACGCGTTCGAGACCAGATACAGCAGCGATTTGTTGTAGATCCGGGCACAGTGGTCATCCTGTTCGGCCTGGTCGGTTAGCGTATAGAGCGCAAACCGGTTAATTTTTTTGGCTTTCAGAGCGGGTACGTAGGCTTCCTTGAACAGTTTGACCGTGCAGGCCGGTGCCCAGAGGGTGCAGGATTCGATCTTCAAACCAAATTCGTTTGTAAGTGCCTGAATAAACGGGGCGTGAAAAATACTACCGGCACTGTGTCCGACAATATGAATTTCCAGATCTGTCTGTTTCGCTAGTTTGGCAATTTCCTGGAGAGCAATTCGCGCACCGCCGTTCGACTTCGTCGTGGCCAGAAAGGCGTTTTCCTTCATTTCGTCCCACTGCATTTTTCCCATCAGCATCCGCGCCACCGGTTCCAGGGCGTCGTCGAGCCGGTCCAGCATGAAATCCTTGCTGGCGTCCAAAATGCCTTCAGGCCGACGGCGTTTGAGGGCATCCTGCAAAATATTGGTGGCCGTTGTCCAGAAATCGGTATGCCAGATGAACGAAACCGGATATACTTCAGCATCCATTAACGAGGCCCGGTAGTCGGCCAGACGCTGCACGGCAGATTCTTCCCCGACCAAACCGCCATGTGCGTATAGGAGTAACCGTTTCTTTTTCCAGTTCTGCGTTACCCGAAGAAAATCGTCCTGAAAAATCGTTCTCACTTCGTCGGCAGAGGTTCCGAAGCTGCCGCCTTCGTTCAGTTTGCCGTCGTTGCCAATGCTGATGATGTGCGGACGCAGGTCGGCGAAGGCGTAGGCATTCGATTTGCCGGAAGAGGCCGAATTGCTGATGGCGATGGATTGGGGTTTGTAAAGCATCACGGGCGCACCCAAACGCGCAACCCAGACATCGGTGCCGTGGGTGAGCCAGTCGTCGTACGAAATCTGGGCAAAACCGCCCTTTCCCCAATCCGGTCCCCACGAATTCTGAATCCAAAAACCGTTCTGATCGTAGGCGACAATCGCGAAGGCGTGACCACCCAGGACTTTCTCCGGAAAGGAAATCAAGCCGTCCGCACCAACCTTTTCCCAGCCCTCGTGAACGGTGGCCGTTGCATACAGAATGCCGACTTCGGCCATTGCCGTGTGCATCGACACCAGATCTTTGTGATTCACCCGGTAATAGGCTCCTAGTGGGCGGTTCAGGGCATCGGACGTTCGCTGGTCCGTCAATCGCTCGTTTTGGGCCGCGGCCTGATACGGCCAGTGTTCGTCGGCACAAATTCCGTGTTTGTGCCAGCCTTTCATGGCACCCCGCGCACTCGATCCGCTGTATTCTTCGCCGGGCCACTCATCGTAGCGCCGGGCCATTTCGTAGAGCATCCGCGCACTGACCGGATTGGGATCGGCAACTACCTTCCGACGGCGCAGCAGATAATTGGCAACCGTAGCCAGCCCAAACCCCGTACAGGCGCCTTCCTGACCCTGGTCGAGAATGGGAACTTCCCACGCCTGGTAGTCGTTGAGCGTGATCTTGATCGGCACTTCATACAGATTGGGAACATAGATTTTGTCGCGAAAATCCAGGGTATCGGGCCGCGCGTTATACGTGCGTTCGACGGCGTTGGTTGGGGCAGACATGAGGAGTTAAGAGTTAGGAGTTAGGAGTTAATGGGGATTCAGGGGGCTTTTCGGGCCTGGGCTTCAAGGATTAATTGTAACTGAGCTTTTGATTCAGTAACATGCTCATAACTGCCTTGCCCTAAGGTGGCTAACCTTTTCAGGTTGGCTGAATTAACCACATTTCGACTAAAGGTTAACACTGTAAGATTGATCTCTTTACGGGCTGATTGTCCGACTAGTTCATATACTGATTCGCTGATCGGGAATTCGCCATCGGTAGCCAGAATGATTCGGTTATTTCCCCAGGGAATGAAGTGTTTTTCGGCCAGTTTGTAGGCGGTTTTGATGCCGTCGTTGCCGTCGGTTTCGCCGGTCGACCGGAGCTGGTCGATGGCGTGGGCAATGTCGGCGGTTTTCGACCCGGAGGTGGGTGGCAACACCACTTTGGCTTTTCCAGAATACACCACAATCGAAACCTGGTCTTCGGGCCGCAGCAACGGCAGCAGCGATTTGATGGATTTTTTCAGCAACGGCATCTTATACGGCGACTCCATCGAGGCCGAAACATCCAGCAGCAGCACCATGTTGTTGGTCGCAAAACCGTCCAGCGTGGGAGCCGCTTCGGTGGGTGCTGGCGCGGGTGTCGGCAGGGAAACCGGTGCCGGAAGGGTCGGAGCAGGTGCCGCCGGTTCGACTTTTTCAGCAACCGGCTCGACTCGCCTGGTGGTCACCGGTCGCCGGAACGCAAACAGGTTGGGTTCCATAACCGTTTTCAGAACGCCGGTTTTGGCCAGTTCGCTGAACTTGTTATACTGATAAACCAGTTCGTTGTTGTAGAAATAATAGAACGACTCGTAGGGATGCGAACTCGTCGGAGAGACCGGTTTGACCATGCGGGCCTTTTCGGCAAACCGCCCGGTATTTTCGGCCACGTCCTCGTAGGGTGAATAGGGGCACAGGCCGTTGCTGCGACCGTAGCGGGTCAATCCTTTCAGGTTTTTGTATTCATCCGTGATCAGTGCCCGGCGGTTTTCCTCCAGCTTTTCCGTTGCGGGAAGCTGGGTGGTTTCGTCCCCGTAATAAGACCGAATGCCGAACAAAACCGTCTTGTTGTCGTCGATGGCTTTGAGCAGCGCGTTGCCGGCGAGGAGCCAAGAGCTGGCCGGATTCGCCGGTTTGTAACGTTCGTGAATCCGTCGAACGTCATGATACAATTGCTCTTTTTTTTGATCGAATAGGTCGAACAAAACGGCGTAGCGGTCCAGAATGGCGTCGGAAAGTTTCAGGCCGTCCTGTTCATACTGTTTTTCCTGCGTGTAGGCAATTAGCTCAATGCTAAGCCCGTCCATTTCCTTTAACATATTCATCAGCACCTCCGTCTGCGTATTGATTGCGGTTCGGTACTCCGCCGGAATGGGTTTGCTGCCGTTAAGGAGAAGCTGGTAATCGGCCAGCGGTAGTTTGAATTCCGAGTGCGAATACGTCAACTGCCCCCGGCGCCGGTTGGGGTCGGGATAGCGGTGGTATTCGGCCGATGACTGGTAGTTGCGCACCTGAATCTGGAGGTGATTCATCTGCCGCAGCGACTCGTTGATGAAGTCGATGTAGGCGTTCAGGGCGTGGAAAGTAGCATCGGAAGCCGGAGCCGCCGACGGATTGGTTTTGAACGGAACCCGTGGCAAATCCCGGAAAGGTTCGGTGCGGGCGGTTTTTTGCGCTGCCATTCCCGCAGATTCCAGGACAAAAACTGGGCAGAATTTGGGAAAATCCAACAGGTGTTTGGTCGGGACACTGTACTTGACAAACGCCTGGTAATTCGATAGCAGGTCGTTGTTGTAGTGATTGATTAAGCTCAGATACACGCGATTACCGTGTTGCGCCGACTTTTTGGCCTCAAAGGTATAGGCATTGATGGCGTCCTGTTTCAGACCGAGAATGGATTGCAGCGCATTTTTGAAGTAACCGATCATGCTGGAAGCCGGGTAGGCGATGGCTGACTCATTTTTGCCAAAACCGGCCAGCAGGTCGGCGTCGTGCAGCATGCTATCGCGGAGGCTATCCACAGGCCAGCCCGAAGGGGCTTCTTCGTTGAGGGAAAACGGCCAGGAGGCCAGCGTTTGCTTTTCGCGAATCAGGATCTGAACCATTTCACGCTCCAGTTTCAGGTACGGATCGCTGGCGTCGTAAGGTTGATAAACGCGGTAAATCCGTTGAATCTGGCGGAAAAAAGCGTCCCGTTTACGGCTGATCTGCCCGGCCTGTTTCTGAAGGTCAGCCAATAATGCATCTGATTTTTTCAGACCGTCACGTTGGTAATCGTTCAGCCGGACGTAGGTTTCCAGCGCTTTCCCCGACTGGTCGAACGCTTCGAGCAATTGCCAGAGGGCTTCCGCTTCCCCGTTGAGTTGCTGGCTTTCCTCCGCCCGGAGGCCACTATCGGTTGTTTCGAGGGCTTTTCGGAAGTAATAGTCTTCCAGCGGCCCCGACGACGGCAGCCGGATCAGCGTGCCCGACCGGGTGCGAAACTGCTTCGTGGCGGCATAATACGATTGCAACACCTGCATCCGGTCAAAGACGACATCGACCGACTGGTTCAGGAAGGCAACGTACTGATTGAGGGCCTGTTGGGGCGGTTTTTCTTCCGGATTGTACGAACTATACGCGCCGAGGGCCAGGAGGGCTATAAAAAGAGACGTGTTCATGATGGGGTGGGATAGTAGCCGCTAGCAAAGTCTGTTGAAGCGTCTTATTGGTGACGCTAATCAATTGGTCTGCAAGTTCTAACCTTTGATCGATGTTCCGATTACCGTTTACGAAAAACCCCAAACATCGCTTCTCACTTGAACGCAGCCCGGCGCAGGCGGTCGTTGACGGCCCGGCCCAGCCCGGTTTCGGGGAGCAGTTCGGCTATAATAACATCGACGTTCGACTGATCGAGCGCACGCAGGGCTGCGAACAGGTTTTTGGCGGCTTCGGAAACGTCGCCCGTAATCGACAGAATTTGCTGGTTCTCCAACGGAATCAGCCGCGTCATGGCATCAAAGGCTAGCACCCCGATGCGCTCGGGCTGGTAGGTCGCCAGCGCCTGCTCCGGGGTTTTGAGAAAAAGCGGTTTGCGGGGCGCATAATGGCTACTCAACATCCCCGGTGCCTTCGGGTTGGAGGTCGAGTGGCTGCGGACCGACACCTTACCGACAATGGCTTCCAGTTTTTCCAGCGTCATGCCGCCCAGCCGGTACACAATCGGCCCCCCTTCCACAAACCCGATGATGGTCGATTCGATGCCTACGTTGGAGGAGCCACCATCCAGCACATACGGAATCTGGTCGCCCAACTGATCGGCCACGTGCCGGGCGGTGGTAGGACTGATGTAGCCGAAGGGATTGGCACTCGGAGCCGCCAGCGGAAAATCGAGCAGAGACAGCAGTTTGAGGGCCATCGGATGGTTGGGAATCCGGATTGCGACGTTTTCCAGACCCGAGGTGACGAGATCGGGAATGATCGGTTTTTTGGGCAATAAAATCGTCAGCGGGCCGGGCCAGAATCGCTCCGCGAGCCGACGCGCCGGTTCCGGAATCCGTGTCACGAACGACTCGACCTTATCGATCGAATCGGTATGAACGATGAGCGGATCGAACGAAGGACGGTTTTTGACCTTGAAGATCTCCAGAACGGCGTCCGGATTCAGGGCGTTGCCCGCCAGTCCATATACGGTTTCGGTGGGCAGTCCGATCACTTTTCCCGCTTCCAGGAAGTCTTTTGCCTGCTGAACGTCTGTTCCAATTTGTGCCATATTGCAAAGGTACAATTTTGGATGGGAACACGGATTGAACGGATTAAAACGGATTTATGCTGATAAAAACCGTTTTTGACCTGTTCAATCCGTCTGATCCGTGTTCCCATCCAAAAAATAATTTTGAATTTCCTGTCCGGTTTCCATTCCTTCGTTCGTCTTAGCGTCAAAAATCAACTCATCACGTTTAACCGCAGTACACAAATGGAAAAGTTCATGCTGATTTTTCACGGACAACAAATGGATGAAACCGCCTTTCAGGACCTGTCACCCGAAGACTTTCAGGCCGAAATTGAGAAATGGAACACCTGGATTGGCGGAATTGCCGCTCAGGGAAAAATGATCGCAACCGAAGCGTTGCTGCCCGCCGGGAAAGTGCTGACCGACGGCGGCAAAGTGGTCACCGATGGCCCGTTTACGGAAGGCAAGGAAATCGTTGGCGGCTACATGCTTTTAACCGCCGATACCTTCGACGAAGCCATCGAACTGGCGCAGGGCTGCCCTATGTTTGAAACCGGGGGAAAAGTAGAAGTGCGGCAGATTCAGAAATTTGAATAAATGAAATTTCAAATGTAAAATGATGAACGCCAAATGTAAAAATAGCCGGATACGCCATTCACTTTTACATTTGACGTTCATCATTTTACATTTGAAATTCCTTTAAAAATCCGTGTCATCTTCCGATTCTTCCCAACTCGTCGCGCACCTTTTCCGGCATGAAGCAGGCCGGATGGTATCGGTATTGGCGGCCATGCTGGGGTTCGACCGGATTGAGCTGGCGGAGGATATTGTGCAGGATGCGATGGTGCAGGCCCTGCGAAGCTGGCCGTTTCAGGGCATTCCCGAAAACCCCTCGGCCTGGCTCTACCGGGTAGCCAAAAACAAGGCACTGGACGTGGTTCGTCGCGAGAAATTGTTCCGGCAAATCAGCGGAGACTGGGCCAGCGAACGGCAGGACGAAGAAATGATGGAGCGGTTTTTTTTCGAAGACGAGATCAACGACAGCCAGTTGCGGATGCTGTTTGCCTGCTGTCATCCGTCGCTGCCGTTTGAGTCGCAGGTGGCGATGTGTCTGAAAATTCTTTGCGGGTTGAGCATCCGCGAAATTGCCAACGCTTTTCTGACCAGCGAAGAAACCATCACCAAGCGAATTTATCGGGCCAAAGAAAAAATTCGGGCCAACGAAATCCGGCTGGAAGTGCCAACCGGACCACAGTTGCCCATTCGCGTGAATGCGGTTTTGAAAAGCATTTATCTGTTGTTTAATGAAGGCTATACCTCGTCGCACCCCGACACGCTCATCCGGCAGGATTTGTGCGAAGAAGCCATGCGCCTGACGCTGCTGCTCACCCAAACACCCCGGACCACCACCCCTTCGGCCCACGCTTTGCTGGCGTTGATGTGTTTCCAGGTGGCCCGCTTCGAAGCCCGGACGGATGCGACGGGTGCCATCATTCTCCTGAAGGATCAGGATCGGACGCAATGGAACCAGGCGCTGATTGCGCAGGGAAAACGCCAACTGACGGCTTCGGCGACAGGCCACGAACTCTCTGACTACCACCTCGAAGCCGCCATTGCCATGCAGCATTGCCTGGCACCCACCTACGAAAAAACGGACTGGACGTCCATACTCCGTTACTACGATTTGCTGCTCGACCGGAAACCTGGCCCCGTTGTGGCGCTGAACCGGGCAGTGGCGCTTGCCGAAGTAGACGGCCCGATGGAGGCTCTGCTGGCGGTTTTACAAATCAAGGAGCTGGAGACGAATCAGTATTACCATGCGATTCTGGGTGACCTGTATGCCCTGCTCCACCAGACCGACCGCGCCCGCCAACATTACCAACGGGCCCTGCACCTCACCTCGTCCGGCGCCGAAAAGCAGTTGCTCCGCAAAAAAATCGAAACACTCGTGTAGTCTCCCGAACGATTTTAGGAGTAATGATGGAAGTGGATAGTTGCTTTTCTGTTAAAAAAATGGATATTTATCCCATTCGGTATTACTTTTAGCAGCGTATTCACGTAATCACTTCAGTGACCTACTCACTAAACCAAAATTCAATGGATGTTCCACAAATAAAAAAGGCAGCGAAAGTTTACGACGTTGTCATTGTTGGCTCGGGAGCCGGGGGCGGAATGGCGGCTTATCAGCTTTCCAAAGCGGGTGCCACGGTTTGTTTGCTCGAAGCCGGCGGGTATTTCGACCCGGCTGATCCTAAGTATATTAACCAGTTAAAATGGGCGTATGAGTCGCCCCGTCGTGGTGCCGGAACAACGCGTGCGTTTGGTGATTTCGATGCGGCCTGGGGCGGTTGGGAAATTGAAGGTGAACCATATTCGGCTGTCAAAGGCACCGAATTTCACTGGTTCCGTTCCCGGATGCTGGGTGGTCGGACCAACCACTGGGGCCGGATTTCTCTGCGGATGGGTCCCGACGATTTCAAACGAAAAAGCTTGACGGGAATTGGTGAAGACTGGCCACTGAGCTACGAAGACTACGCGCCCTATTATGACAAAGTAGATGACCTGATTGGGGTGTTTGGCTCGAAAGAAGGGCTACGGGATGCGCCCGATGGCCGGTTTTTGCCACCCCCCAAACCGCGTCTGCACGAATTGATGATCAAGAAAGCCGGGAAGAGCATCGGTGTGCCGGTTATTCCCTCGCGGCTTTCGATTCTGACCAAACCCATTCACGACCGGGGCGGCTGTTTCTACTGCGCCCAGTGTGGCCGGGCCTGTCAGGCTTATGCCGACTTCTCGTCGTCGTCGGTGTTGTGTATTCCGGCGGTGAAAACCGGTCGGGTTACGCTGATCAATGGCGCGATGGCCCGTGAGGTGATCACCGATCCGAAAACCGGTCTGGCTACCGGCGTGTCCTACGTCGATGTGCCAACCATGACCGAACAGTCGGTGATGGGCAAAGTGGTGGTTCTGGCGGCCAGTACCTGCGAAACGGCGCGTTTGCTGCTCAACTCCAAGTCGGCCCGTTTCCAGAACGGACTCGCCAATTCCAGCGGTGTGGTTGGAAAATACCTCAACGACTCAACGGGTGCTTCACGCGGGGCCTTCATTCCGGCCCTGATGGATCGCAAGCGGTATAACGAAGATGGCGTGGGCGGTGCGCACGTCTATTCGCCCTGGTGGCTCGATAACAAGAAACTCGATTTCCCACGCGGCTATCACATCGAATACGGTGGCGGTATGGGCATGCCGATGTATGGTTTTGGCTTTGGCATGGAAGGCCGGAACAGCATTGTGCCAGGTCGCGATGGCAAGCCAAAAGCAGCCGGTGGCTACGGTGCGGATCTGAAAGACGACTTCCGCCGGTTCTACGGAGCCAACATCGGGATGGCCGGTCGGGGCGAACCCGTTCCGCTGGAAAGCAACTACTGCGAAATCGACCCGAACACGGTCGATAAATACGGGATTCCGACGCTGCGTTTCAACTACAAATGGGGCGAAGCCGAGATCAAGCAGGCCAAACACATGCAGGATACCTTCGAGGAAATCATCCATGCGATGGGCGGTATTGCGCTGGGGAAAAAACCGGGTCCGGAAACCAACTACGGTCTGGAGGCTCCCGGTAAAATTATCCACGAAATCGGCACGGCACGGATGGGGAACGACCCGAAAAACTCGGTGCTGAACAAGTATTCGCAGGCGCACGACGTCAAGAATCTGTTCGTGGTCGATGCGGCCGCTTTCCCGTCGCAGGGCGACAAAAACGTGACGTGGACGATCCTGGCCAACTCCTGGCGGACTTCCGACTACATCATCGATCAGGTCAAACAAAAGAATATCTAATTTATGGTATTCGGTTTACGGTTTTCAGTTTACGGTTGACTGACGCACACACGAAATGAATGCGTCAGCCAACCGTAAACTGAAAACCGTAAACCGTAAACCCGCATAAATATGAAACGTAGAGATTCTCTCAAAGCCATAACCCTCAGCAGCCTGGGATTTGCCGGTTTGAATCCGCAGATTTCCGCTGCCGAATCCATCATGCCCCCCGATGTCAAACCGGTGAAAATTCCCGGTGGTCGTCAGAAATTTGAAGCGGAGCGTGATGCCAAACTGAATGCCGACAAGTTTTTTACGCCCCACGAACTGAAAACCGTCACTGTGTTGGGAGACATCATCATTCCGGCCGATGCCAAATCCGGCAGTGCGTCGCAGGCCGGAACCCCGGCGTTTATTGAGTTTATGATGAAAGACCAGCCGCAGTGGCAGACGCCGATGCGCGGTGGGCTTCGCTGGCTCGACAACGTGTGTACGAAGCGGTTTGGTAAGAAATTTGCCGATTGTCTTAAAGCCCAGCAAATCGAAATCGTGGATGAAATCGCCTATCCGGGTAAAGCCAAGCCGGAAATGTCGCAGGGCGTCGCGTTTTTCAACATGATGCGCGGGTTTGTCGCGACCGGTTTTTTCACCAGCCAGATGGGCATCAAAGACCTCGGCTACGTCGGCAACACCCCCAACCAGTGGGAAGGTGTTCCAGCCGATGTGTTGAAGCAGTACAATTTAAGCTACGACGAATAAAGAGTTAAAAGTTAAGAGTTAAAAGTTAAAAATTGGTCTGATGCTTAACGTTTTAACGCATCAACGTCCCGTTTTAATTTTTAACTCTTAACTTTTAATTCATAACTTACTTTTATGCCTACTCGACGGATTTTTCTGCAACAAACCGGTTTGATTGCTTCTTCACTGGCGTTCTCGCCTTTGACCATTGCGCAGTCGCCCAAAAAAGACCGCCTGGGAGTAGCACTGGTGGGCCTGGGCTATTACAGCACGGACCTGATCGCGCCAGCCTTGCAACTGACCAAAAATTGTTACCTGGCCGGCATTGTAACCGGAACTCCCTCGAAAGCCGAGAACTGGGCTAAGAAGTACAACATTCCCGAAAAGAATGTGTACAACTACCAGAACTTCGATAAGATTGCGGACAACCCCGACATCGACGTGGTGTACGTGATTTTGCCCCCGTCCATGCATCGCGAGTATGTGATCCGGGCGGCCAAAGCGGGCAAACACGTCTGGGTGGAAAAGCCGATGGCCATGACGGAGAAGGAGTGCCAGGACATGATCAATGCCTGCAAGCAGAACAAACGCTCGCTGGCCGTTGGCTACCGGCTGCAGCACGAACCGAATACGCAGGAATACATCAAGTTTTTGCGTGACGGCAAAATCGGCAAAATCAAAATGGTGAGTTGTTCGGCGGGGTATAACGACAACCGCACCACGCACTGGAAGCAGAAAAAGGAAATGGGCGGGGGCGTGATGTACGACATGGGCGTTTACGTGTTGCAGGGTGCGCGGCTGGCAACGGGCGAAGAACCGATTTCGGTTACCGCGCAGCAGTATACGACCCGCCCCGAAATTTACAAAAACGGCCTTGACGAAACCACGATGGCTCAACTTGTGTTCCCGAGCGGGGCGCGGGCGGCTGTTCAGACCAGCTTCGGAATAAACATGAATTTCCTGCACGTGACCGGCGAGAAAGGATTCCTGAAAATGGAACCGTATTCGGCCTACAACGGTCAGACGGGTGAAGCATCGGGCGGGGTGAAAATCAAACATCCCTACGACGTTCCCCGCCAGCAGGCCATGCAGATGGACGACGATGCCGACGCCATTATGAACAACAAACCGTTGATTGCCCCCGGCGAAGAAGGACTGCGCGACATCCGGATTGTGGAAGCGATTTATCGGGCGGCCAAATCCGGCCAATCGGTGAAGTTGACCTAGTGTAAACCACCCGACCGATGAATCTCGCAAAAGCCGTAACGCATCGTTCCGGGATTCTATTCCTTGTATTCTTTCTTTTCATTTCCCGCTTTTGCCTTGCCCAGCCGGATCAGTGTACACCCTCGGCGGGTCAGTTTACGGGTTCGCTTCAGATTAGCCCCGGCATTGGTTGCATGCCTCTGAAAATTACCGCCACGAGCGGCCTCCGAAATGTGACGAACGTTCGGTATGTGTATGATTATCAGGGAGGAGCGGTGAAAGATGCGGATTTGATCCGGGACTCGGTTTTTACCTATCAAAAGCCCGGACTATTCCGGGTTCTGCAATATTCGGAACAGGACGGACGCCAGCTTCGGGTGTGCGCCATTGTTCAGGTGTACGACACGCTACCGCCCGAACTGGTGGTAACGGGCTGTCAAACGCGGGTGATGGTCACCATTCCGAAGTCGGCGGAGTATCAATATAACTGGTACCGGGTCGATTGGGGCGATGGTACACAGGAGCAGCTCGATGGCGCTTCTCCCATGGGCGTTCATACCTACGCCGACGATAACCAGCGGGTAATTTCCGTACGGGGCGTACATCTCTACGGCAATTGTGGCGGCACAACCCGGGTTTCTTTCCGGCCCGATACGAAAGCCATCACCCCCGTCATCGACAAAGTGCATGCCGTCGGCGCCAATTCAATCAATCTAACCATTAGCAATCCTGGCGGAAACCGCTTCCGGATTGAACAGCGGTCGCCCGGCGGAACCTACGTCCAAACCAGCCATCGTTCGGATGCGGTGAATGCAACGGTCCGTTTGGATGCGGACACGACGGTAGCAGTTTGTTTTCGACTCATTCTCGCCGATACCTGCTTACAGGCTGCGCCTTCTGCGGAAGTGTGTTATACGCCCCCAAAACCGCCAGAACCCGCTCCGGTTCCCGACTCGACGGTGTTCATGCCCGACGCTTTCAGCCCCAACGCCGACGGCATTAACGACCAATGGCAGCTTCAGGGGCTTTTGAGCGGAAAGGCAACGCTGACGATTTTCAATCGCTGGGGTGAGGTGGTTTTTTTGACGGATGATGCTCTAACTGGTTGGGATGGTAAGCAACAGGGAAAAACCGTTCCGCCGGGAACCTACTCGTATCGGCTGGATCAGGAAAAGCCGGATGGCAGACGCTTCCAAAAACGGGGTGTCGTGGTTTTAGTGCCGTAATGATTCCGTTCTTTCCAGACCGATGCTCGTTGGTAAACCGTCTAGACTCGTCAGATTTTTTTCGGTGACGTAGTCCTGAAGACCTTTCGTGCCAGTTTTTTTAGCCCATTCAAAGTGGATGTCGCGCTCGCCGACGTAATCGAACAAGGGTACGCCAAACCCGCAGGAAGTTTGCACCAGGTCGATATCGGCCAAAATAAGCTGCCGGGTACTCGGATAAATTGTGAAATTCGGTGCATACATGGCCCATTCGTCTGAACCGGGCAAAACCGTTCGCCCTTTGCCATACAGCCGCAAAATCAGGGGTGGGCCTTCAAACGAGCAGAACATGATCGTAATGCGACCGTTTTCCAACGTGTGCGCCGAGGTTTCGTTGCCGCTGCTGATTAGGTCCATGTAGCCCACCTGCTTGTCCGACAATACCTGGAAACAGTCCAGTCCTTTGGGCGAGAGATTGACGCGACCATCGCCACGCAGCGGAGCAGTACTGACGAAAAAAATACGTTGTTTTTTGATGAAAGTCTGGTGGGGAGACTTGATGGCATCGTGAAATTTACCCATGTAAGTTACTGAAAATGGTGGAGTGTAAATATACCAAAAAACGGTTATTGCCCCGCCTGTTCCAACTGCCGGAGGTTATTCTTCGCTTCTACGTAATCCGGTTTCAGCGCCACCGCCCGGCGAATGTCTGCAAGGGCACCCGGCCGGTCGCCGAGGTAAAACCGGTCGACACCTCGGTTGTGCAGGGCCGTCGGATCGTTGGGTTTGTAGCGCAAATACCGTTCATAATCAGACAGTGATTCCTGGTATTGTTTGAGTTGCAGGTACGTAAAACCGCGCGCTGTCAGCACCACCGAATCTTTGCCGGGTGCCAGCGTCAGGGCTTTGTTGAAATCGCGCAGGGCATCCTGGAAACGGCTGGTTTTGTTGTAGGTTAACCCCCGGTTATAATACACATCGCTCTTGGTCGAATCCATCCGGATGGCCTGATTATACATTTCCAGCGCTTTCGGATAGTCATTTTTCAGTCCGTAGGCATTGCCCAGTCCTTCAAAGCAATGATAGCGGTTGCTGCCGTTCTCCACGGCGGCCTTGAACTGCTGCATGGCTTCGTCTATGCGGTTATTTTTGCCATAATAGTCGCCCAGGCCTTCGCGCATCTGATCGTTATCGGGATAATACTGGAGGGCATTGAGCCAGAGGGTTTCGGTGTTTTTCCAGACTTTCACTTGTTGAATCGTTCGGTAAAAACACAAGGCGGTAAACACACCTAAACCGATGGTGGTCAGTCGGAACCGGGAAGGATTCTGGCCAGTCAGTAAATACAAACCGTAGACTACCAGGAAGATCAGGCCAAAGTAGGAGAGATAGCTGTACCGGTCGGCCATGATGGCGGCTCCGACGGTCATGAATTGCAATACCAGAAAAATAGTAATCAGGAAAAAACCGATACCAAAAACCACCAGCCGCAGCCGCTCGGTTTTTGCGGTTAGCAATTGCCAGACGGCGTAACCAACCACCAGCAGAAAAGCTACCGGTCCCAGCCAATGTTGCGGCTCGATGTTCCGGACGTTTTCGGGATACGGATAAAAAGCTGACAGACGGAAGGGGGCGACGAATTTAATCAGGTACATCAGAAAACCGTAGCTGCCGTAGACCAGCCAGCGGGCGGCAAAGGGTTCCTGCCCGACAGCGTCTTTCTTCTCCGCAATCCGAAGCAGCCAGCCGTGGAAATCACCGCCGGCCTGCACGTTGGTTGCCACCAGACCCACGAAAACCGCTACCAGCAGAAAGGGGAGTTTTTCAACTAGAACCGCCGGTTTAAACGTCTTTTTAAGAGGCTGATCGCCCGCATTCCAATAGTCGATCAACAGCAGCACAAAAGGCAGCACGACCGCCATCGCTTTTGCTATACATGATGCTACAAACAACAAAAACGTTAATAATAACCAGAATCTTGACCCTGAGATCCGATAGCGGAGGTAGGTCAGACAGGCCGACAGGAAGAAAAAGGTGTAGAGGACATCTTTTCGTTCCGAAACCCAGATGACCGACTCGACGTGCATCGGGTGAAGCCCCCATAGGGCGGCCACAAATAGCGCAACCCACTGATTTCTATGGCTTAACTGATACGCAAAACCAAAAATCAGGAACGTGTTGAGAAGATGGATTGCCGTATTGGTAATAATAAACGACGTGGCTTCCGGACCGAATAAAGCTGAATTGGCGGCCAGTGACAGCATCGTTAACGGATGGTAATTCAGCGCAACCACCGACTTTAACAACGTCCGGACGTGATCGGCGGTGGGTTCAAGAACGTACGGATTTCCGAAAACATATTCCGAATCATCCCAGTCCACAAACCCGTTGCTGAACCCGAAGGCGTAGGCCATAAAAACCGCCAGCAGCAGCAGCGGGAGCCAGAAGTAGATTTGGTAGCCCTTTTTCGTCAGCGCGGGAGGTGCTGGCTGGGTCGGTTTTAAAGGAGAAGAGGCAGGTATCGCCTGAGGACGCGACGGGTTCGTCCGTTGTCCGTTCGGTTTATTTTTGGCCATGGCAGGATGCAGAGTTCGGATGAAATGCCGCAAAAGGTATACCATAAAAAAGCCCCGCCGTTTATCTGGCGGGGCTTTTCTGTGGAAAATAGCGGGCTATTCCTTGACAACCTTGGCTATTTTTCCTCGTTGATCCTTCAGTTTAGGGCGTGTTACGCCGTATGAACCGCGCCAGATTTTACCGCGCTTGGTTTTAACATCTCCTTTTCCCATGTTCAAAAATTTACGTGTACAGACTTAAGAGATTATAATTGTCGACGTTCGTCAACAAGAAATCATAGTTAATCATTTAATCGCAATAATCAAAGTACGGAGGGCTTGAATCCCCTCCATTTGGTCACCAATTGTGGATTCTATTCAGAAGAAGTTTGCCAGTACCAAAAAAATCCAAACATCTGATTCCGGAATCGGGTTATTCTGCAAACTAGAACGCAAAAAAAGAAAGGTATGACGAATACAGGAACACCGGTTTCGGGTCAGTCCGGAATCGAACCGGTTGTAAGCGGATCGAGCCGAATCAATGTCGGAGAAGAAGAGCGGGTTTGGTCGACTGCCGGAGGAGCTTTGCTCGTAGCGTTTGGTCTGAAAGGGGGCTCGTTAAGCGGGCTTCTGCTGGCAGCCGCGGGCGGTTATTTGGCCTACCGGGGGTTGTCGGGTCATTGTCCTGTGAGTGAGACTGTGGGTCGAAATACGGCGCAGGGTGAAGCAACGGCGGTGAAACCCATTGAAATTTCGGCCGGTATGACCATTTATAAGCCCCGTGAAGAGGTGTATCAGTTCTGGCGGAAACTGGAGAATCTGCCCCGGTTTATGTCCCACCTGAAAGAAGTACGTCAACTGGATTCAACGCATTCCCACTGGATTGCCCAGGCTTCGTCGTCTGGAGGTGCCGTGGCCGAAGCCATTGGAACCCTGGAATGGGATGCGCAGCTTATCCACGAAACACCCAACGAACGTTTGGTCTGGAAATCCGTAGAAGGGGCCCGGGTCGATAATGCGGGTGAGGTGCGGTTTCGGGATTCGGCAGACGGTTTTGGAACCGAAATTCTCGCTACCATCCACTACCGGCCACCCGTGGGCCAGATCGGCAGCGCACTGATGAAGCTCTTTAACCCGACTTTTTCGCAGATGATTGAAAAAGATCTCTACCGGTTTAAAGAAATTATGGAGAAAGATGATGTAGAAGCCGCGCTGAATCAGCCGACCGAGTTGCCATCGGGAAGCGCACAGCTTTGATTCAACAAATGCCTTGTTCTTTAGTCAAGTAGGAATGTTAAATGAAAAATGATGAATGTCAAATGTAAAAGTGTGGACAAGTGAGCCACTTTTGCATTTGACATTCATCATTTTTCATTTAACATTTTTTTAACTATTCAATAGGGGGAAGGCTTCCATTGGCTGTCATAGGGTCGAACAGTAAATGACAACGACCTGATGGACTTGCAACAACTGGAGCACGAACTGCTCCCCCTGACAGCCTATGCCGCTCCGGTGGTGTTTGGCTCCGTCCTTTTGGAGTTCTGGCTGACCCGCCACGACGAGGAACACCGGTATCAAAGCCGTGACTTCTGGTCATCGGTGGGCATTGGAGCCGGAAGTCTGCTGATCAATGCCATTTTGAAAACCAGCGTTTTCGGGATGGCATTGTTTTTCTACCACCTCACGCCCTGGCGGCTCGAAACCCGGTGGTGGACCTGGCTGCTGGCCTACGCGCTGATTGATTTATGCAATTACACGGCGCACTGGATTGCCCACAAACAGCGCGTCTGGTGGGCTACGCATGTCACGCACCATTCATCGGAACACCTGAATTTCTCGACGGCTTTCCGCAATTCGTGGACCCAGCATTTGAAATTGGTCTTCTTTATACCGGCCTGGGTATCAGGCATTAATCCTGTTGTCATTCTGACCTGCTACCAGATCGATTTGTTGTACCAGTTCTGGATTCATACCGAAATGATCGGGAAGTTGCCGCGTTGGTTTGAATTTTTTTTCGTGACGCCTTCCCATCACCGGGTTCACCACGGCAGCAACGACCGCTATCTGGACAAGAATTTCGGCTCATCACTCATCATCTGGGACCGCCTGTTCGGAACGTTTCAGGAAGAAGATGAAGCACCGGTTTACGGCCTGACCAAACCGGTGGAATCGTTCAACCCGGTGTATCTGAACTTCCACGTCTGGGTCGAGATTGGCCGCGACCTGCGAAGGGCAAAATCCGCCCGCGAGGTGTTCAACATTCTTTTTGGCCCCCCAGTTTAAGGTCAGGCGTCAGTTACGCGTCCAACGCATTTGTTTTTGCCTGGGACACTGCGGGGGAATTATGTGAAAGCCTGGTTCGTTATGCCGGTATGAAACGTTCCAAACCGGCACTTGAGCTAAGAGAAACAGACCTGGACCGCATTGTCGAAATGGCGTGGGAAGATCGCACCCCCTTTGACGCCATCGAAGCTCAGTTTGGGCTTTCAGAACAGGAAGTGATCGATGTCATGCGCCGGCAACTGAAACCGGCCTCGTGGCGAAAGTGGCGGGCAAGGGTTCAGGGTCGGGCTACCAAACACGCGGCTTTGTCGGTGGTGGAAGATGCCCGGTTTAAATCGAACCAGCAGCGGACGGTGACCCACAACCGGATTTCCAAGCGATTCTAAACTCCTTTTTTGTATTTTGTTTTTCCGGGTACCGGACCCACTTGCTGTCCATCTTTCGTGTTGAGGGAGAATAAAGCTGCGTTACAAGCCCAGCGACTTCAAAAAACCGTCACGGTAATTACTGCCAATTGGGATTTCATTTTTGCCAATAAAAATCCGGTTTCCTTCGATGTGCGTGATCTTCGATTTGTTGATAAGGAAGGAGCGATGAACCCGGAGAAACCGGGATTTGGGTAGCAATTTTTCGAAACTGGAGAAGGTCATACCGGGCAGAATCGTGTTTTGCGTCGTTATAATTTTGGTGTAATTGCCGCTGGCTTCCGCGTATAACAAATCTGAATAAAAGATTTTGTAAATTTTTCCGTCAGTTTTTACAAATAGATAATCTTCGGTGTTTTTCTCCGTTATTTCTTGAATACTTACAGGATTAGGCTGTAATCGTTCCAGCGCTTTGTCAACCGCAACCATGAACCGTTCCAGCGAAAATGGTTTTAATAAATAGTCAATGGCCGATAAGTCGAAGGCATCTACCGCGTATTCTTTGTAGGCGGTTGTGAAGATAACCTGCGGCTGATTCCTGAGCGTTTTCAAAAAAGAAATCCCGTTCAAAACCGGCATATTAATGTCCAGAAAGAGTAGGTCGATGGGCTGTTTTTGAAGTTCCGCTTTGGCTTCCAGCGCATTGCTGCAGGACGCTACGACTTTCAAATTCGGGAAATGACTGCAATAGGTCTGGATGATGTCCCGGGCAATGGGTTCGTCATCCACGATCAAACAGTGGATTGGGTTCATTTTACTTTCAGTTGCAACATGACCTGATAAAAACCGCCTTCGTTCTGTATGGTGAGTTCGTAGGCGTTTGGGTACAGCAAATCCAGTCTTTTCTTCACATTCGCCAACCCCAAACCGCTGTTTTTTTCCAGAAAACCGCTCTCACCAGACGTTGCACCATGTGAATTCTTCACGGAAAACAGGAGAAAATTTCCCCAGGTTTTCAGGTGAATATCAATCGAAATATACGGTTCTGTCGTGTTTTTGGAATGCTTGAAGGCATTTTCGATAAACACAATGAGTAACATGGGCGCAATTTTTATATCGGCATGGGTCAGATCCTCAATCGCAGTGGTCAAAGTAAGCCGGTCGCCGATGCGAATTTTCTCGAAATCGATGTAGTTGTTGATGTAGGACAGCTCGTCCCGCAAGGGTACAAATAGTTCCTTGGCATCATACACCGAATACCGGAGCAAATCAGAAAGCTTTAACAATAGCGTGGGAATTTTCTCGTGTTGGGAAATCGAAATCCCGTATAAATTATTCAGGGTATTAAATAGAAAATGAGGACTTAACTGAGACTGGAGAAGATGCAACTCGCTCTGACTCTGTTCGGCCACGGCTTTCGATTCCTGCAACTGATTTTTAACGGTCATTCGTCCCAGTTTAATGAGCATTCCAATGGCAATACTCAGCAGGAAAAGCGGTAAATAAAACAGGATTAGATTCAGGAAAACCCGAGTGCCTTGAAGCGGAAAATCGGCGTGAAAAAAAATCCAGCAAATGCAGAGAATGCTAAAAAAAAATAAGCCAATAAAAAGGCGGAGCGGTATTTTTTTTGACGCCCACATTTGTGAAATATACCGACCCGTATAAATGCCTCCTAAAAAGAAAGCTGTGGCGGCTAAAGCCGCTTCTTCATCATCCCGCGTAACAATGGATTGGGTATACAAATTACTCGCAAGATAGATTGGTATGGCCGTAATGATGCTAAAAACCAGGTGTTTTTGAAGCTCCGTTAGTCCTGCAAAGTCCGTATTTTCTCCTTTTTTCATACTTGTAGCATCCACATAGGCTGGTTTGAATTCCAAAGCTGACCAAAATCTTCCACTCCGGTAAACATACCGGATGGATTTCAATAAACCGCTGACGGAAACCGTGTAGAGCCGTACCAAGTGTTTCACCCCCTCAAATCCGCATTCTGTCAGCCGGTTAGTCCGGTATGGCCTGATTTGTTGCCGACGGTCGTCGAACCATTCATATTTGCTCGGCAAGTATGACAATTGCCGTTAGAACGACTACACTATGAAGTCTTTTTTTTCCATCCTCTTCCTGCTTATTGCCTTTTCAGCGTTGGCTCAGGTAACTCCTAAAACCATTCGCGGAGTCGTTAAAGATTCCCAAAATGAAACCGTACCGGGCGCGACCGTGAGTTTGCTAAGCGCTTCCGACTCGACCCTGGTACAGGGTGAAATCACCAACGGGAATGGTAAATTTGAGCTTAAAAACCTGACTACTAACCGGTATATTCTGCGTGTGTCAAGCGTTGGCAGCAACGATTACCGGAGTGGTCCCCTGACCATCGATGACCAGCACCCGGAGGTTTCGTTGCCGGTGATTATTTTAACGCCTTCAAAAACAATGCTAAACGAAGTGGTCGTAGTGGCCAAACGACCCTTGATTGAGCAGGAGATTGACAAAACCGTCGTCAATGTAGATGCGATGATTTCCAGTATTGGCAGTAATACGCTGGAAGTGCTCGAAAAAACGCCGGGTGTCACGGTCGGCACCGATGGCGAAATCAGCCTGAATGGAAAAGCTGGTGTACTGGTTTTGATCGACGGTCGGCCGACCTACCTGTCCGGGCCGGATTTGGCGTCGTATCTGAAGTCATTGCCCGGCGGTTCGCTGGATAAAATTGAACTGATGACCAACCCGCCCGCCAAATACGATGCGGCTGGCACGAGTATCATTAACATTCGTCTGAAAAAAAACCGGGTGCAGGGCTTTGTTGGGGATATTTCCGCCAGTTATAGCCAGGGCGTGACAGCACGAACCAATAATGTAATCAACGTCAATTATAACCGTAAGAAGATAAACCTGTTTGGTAGTTTGGGGTATAGCCGGGATGCTGATTACGCAGATGATTCGTATAACCGAATTTTTTACAATGAGAATTCATCCATTAACTCATCGGTCGATTTACGGAATAATCTTACGTATACCGTTCCCGGAATTATGACTCGTCTGGGTATTGATTATGCAGTTTCGTCCAAAACAACCTACGGTTTTGTTGTTAATTTTCAGAATCGCTCCAAGCAGGAGAGGCTTGATTATTTCAGTAAAAACAGAGGGGCTAATTCTGTTTTAGACTCGCTTGGAAATGGCTACACAAATGGTCATTTCAACTGGCGTAATGTGGGAGTAAATGGGAATTTTCAGCATAAATTCAACCCGGAGGGCCGGGAACTCACTGCCGATGTCAACTACATTACCCACCTGACAACGGGCGAACAACGACTCACTACGATGATCAGCAGCGCCGACGGATCATTTACGAACCGCAGGGACTTTCTGTATAATCTGCCCTCGGAAATCGCCATTTATACGGCCAAAGCCGATTACGTGCATCCCTTAAAAAATAAGGCCGTTGTGGAAGCCGGTTTTAAATCCAGTTTTGTTACCACGGATAATGATTCCCACTATTATGCTGTATCAGGCAACGTTCAGACGCCGGATTATGGCAAATCCAACCATTTCATCTACCGGGAAACCATCCAGGCAGCTTACCTCAACAGCCGCAAAGAGTGGAAACGGATGGCCGCCCAACTCGGTTTTCGCCTGGAAAATACGCTGGTGAACGGTCGTCAGTTGGGAAATGCGGAAGTAAAAGCAACCACGTTCGATAAAAACTACACGCGGTTATTTCCAACGGCTTTTTTTCGGTACAAGCTGGATAGTTTGGGAAATAACACCCTGGCATTGAGCATAGCCCGTCGGATCAATCGCCCCAATTACCAACTGCTGAATCCGTTTTTATTTTACCGGGATGCGTATTCCTATATTTCCGGAAATCCACTGTTGAAACCGCAATACCATTTTCAGTATGAATTGAAGTACCAGCATAAAAATAACTTCGGCATTGCGTTGCAATACAATCAGTTTACCGATGTGATTTTCCAGACGACACAAGCCATTGATGACATTTTTATCACCAGTCCGAACAACGTGGCAAGCGGTCGCATTCTGGCAATGGCAACCAATCTGAATCAATCGCTCACAAAATGGTGGACATTAAATGCCAACTTAACCATTGCCCATATGGCATTAAACGGAGTGACTTATTCTGAAAAACTTAACCCTGAAATCTACCAGGCCAGAATGAATCTTGTCAATCAATTGAAATTTGATAAAGGCTGGAATGGCGAGGTAACCGGTTTTTATGTTACCAAAGATTTGAATGGACAAAGGATAACAAATCCGCGTTACCGGATCAATCTGGCAGTGCAAAAGAAAGTATTAAAAGACAAAGGAAGTGTTCGGTTGTTAGCCGAGGATCTGTTTCATTCGTGGAATTTAAAAGACCGAACGGTCAGCCTGAAACAGGCCGATGCTTTTCATACCCAGATCACCGATACGCGTCGGATTGGGGTGGCCTTTTCGTACCGGTTTGGCAAGGAAACCTTCGCCCGGAAACGCCGGCACAACGACAATGCCGCTGATGCGGAGAAAGGAAGAGTGGATTGAGGGGTACGGTATACGGTTTTCAGTTTATGGTTTACGGTTGCTGCTGCATTCATCAATAATGAATATTGAATAGAGAATAGCGAATGTAGAATGCGTCAGCAACCGTAAACCATAAACTGAAAACCTTATTTATAAAGCGCTTCGCGTTGTTGCTTCACGTTTTCATCTGTGAGGTACTCGTCGTAGGTCATCAGTTTATCGAGGTGGCCGTTCGGGGCAATTTCGATGATGCGGGTGGCGATGGTTTCGCCGAACTGGTGGTCATGCGAGGTGAACAAAATCGGACCTTTGAAGTCGATCAGGCCGTTGTTGAGGGCCGTAATGGATTCGAGGTCGAGGTGGTTGGTCGGTTCGTCCAACAACAGCAGGTTGGCACCCGAAAGCATGACTTTGGAAAGCATACACCGCACTTTTTCGCCCCCGGACAAAACCGTCGACTTTTTCAGCGACTCTTCGCCCGAAAACAGCATCCGGCCCAGAAAACCACGGATGAAACTTTCGTCTTTCTCCACGGAAAACTGCCGCAGCCAGTCCACCAGGTTCAGGTCATTTTGGAAATATTTATCGCGACCGGTGTCGTTCGGAAAATACGACGGCGTGATGGTAACGCCCCATTTGAATTCGCCCGAATCGGCTTTGCGTTCACCGGCCAGTATATCGAACAGGGCCGTGACGGCCAGACCGTCGCGGCTGAACAGGAACACCTTGTCGCCCTTGCGCATCGAGAACGACAGGTTGGTGAACAGCCGGGCGCCGTCTTCGCTCGTGTAGGTCAGGTTTTCGACGTTCAGAATCTGGTCGCCGGGTTCGCGTTCCGGTTTGAAATTGATGTAGGGATACTTCCGGGACGAAGGCGCAATGTCGTCGAGCGTCAGCTTTTCGAGTAATTTCGCCCGGCTGGTGGCCTGTTTCGACTTGGAAGCGTTGGCCGAAAACCGCCGGATAAATTCCTCCAGTTCCTTGCGTTTGTCTTCCGTCCGCTTGTTCTGATCCTGGCGTTGTTTCAGGGCCAGTTGGCTCGATTCATACCAGAATGAATAGTTACCGGTAAAAAGCCGTACTTTAGAGAAGTCAATATCAACGACTTGCGTACAAACCTGATCCAGAAAGTGGCGGTCGTGAGAAACCACAATCACGGTATTCTTGAAATTGGCCAGGTAGTTTTCCAGCCACAGGCTCGATTCGACGTCGAGGTTGTTGGTCGGTTCATCCAGCAGCAGAATGTCCGGATTGCCAAACAGTGCCTGGGCCAGCAGCACCCGCACTTTTTCGGAACCGTTCAGATCGGCCATCTGGCTGTAGTGAAGGTCTTCTTTGATGCCCAAACCGCTCAGCAGTGAAGCAGCGTCCGACTCGGCATCCCAGCCGTTCATCTCCGCAAATTCGCCTTCGAGGTTGGCCGCCCGCTCGCCATCGGCATCCGTAAAGTCGGTTTTGGCGTAGAGGGCGTCCTTTTCCTGCATGATGTCATACAGGCGTTTGTTGCCCATGATGACGGTTTGCAAAACCGGAAACTCATCGTAGGCAAACTGGTTCTGGTTCAACACCGAAAGCCGTTCGCCCGGCGTGATGACGACCGAACCCGTCTGGGGTTCAATTTCGCCCGACAGGATTTTCAAAAACGTTGATTTGCCCGCTCCGTTGGCGCCGATCACCCCGTAGCAGTTGCCCGCGGTGAATTTTATGTTGACGTCGTCGAATAAAACCCGCTTGCCGTAGCGGAGTGAGACGTTTTGTACTGAAATCATTCGATTGCTCTCCTTGTTGAAATGAAGGTGCAAAGGTACGGAAATTTGCCTTTTTTTGCCATTTTACCGGCAAATGAATCTTTAAATGCAGCGAAAACCCCGACAGCGGCCATCGGCCCTGTCAGCGGTTTTCGCTTTTTTCAGAATGGGGTGGACAGTAGTGTGTATAGTTGGGGAGGCTTTTAACCGCTGACTGGGCCTCGGGGCCGCTGTCAGGGTTTAGTACTTCTCTATTTTACTGGCGTCGTTGGCACGTTGATTGATGTTGGCCGGATTGCCTTTGTACCGGATTTTGCTGGCCCCGCTGGCTTCCGCCGTCAGCGATTGGGTCGCGGTAATTTCGGCGTGGCTGGCTCCCGATGCTTTCACGTTCACCGACTTGGCCGCGTAGTCGAAGGCTTCGACGTGGGAGCCGCCGGACGCATCGACGGTGAGCTGATTGATCAAACTGGTAATGGAATCATCACCGCCCGTCGTAATTTTGGACTCGATCAGTTGCAGCTTCGAACCGCCGGACACCACCGCCTTGGTCCGGGTGGCGATCACTTCCCAGGTTCCATGCGCACCGCCGGAAAGTTCGATATCCAGGTCGGTCAGATTTGCAAAGCCTTTCACGCTGGCATGTACCCCACCCGAAAATTTTGCCCCCCGCAGGTTCGGCATCATAATCGTGAAGGCGGTGGCGTACTTCCGGCTTTTGTTCGTGCGGTAATCGGCGAACAGGGTGCCGTTGCGGACCTCTACATCCAGATCATCCAGGTTGCGCTGATCGCCTTTGGCCATGATCTTGAAAGCCGGGCCGTTCTCCAGCGTAACATCAAAACCGCTGCCCATTTCCAGGCGGTCGAAACCCGTCAGCAAAAAAGCTTTCTCGCCTTCCTGCAGTGGGCCGATGTCTTCGCGGTTACACCCGGACAGAACGCTGGCGAAAATTGCCAATAGCGTTGCAAATAAAAAAAATCGTTTCATTGGTCGTTGTTGTTTATGTCACTCAAAATTGGCGGGAATCGGTTTGCGGTTCAAGTTATAGTTGGATCAACTGCGTTTTTTATAACCTGAACCGGCTGATTGCGGTTGTTAACCTAAATTCCTGTATGTTGGGATTGAATTTTTGGATGGGAACACGGATGGAGCGGATTAAACGGATTTTAATCAGCGTGAATTCGTCCAATCCGTTCCATCCGTGTTCCTATCATTACTTTCGCAATTGCTCATGTTACATCGTTCCTTTTTATCGCTTGTCGTCCTCGTATTCCACGTCGCGTCCTACGCCCAGTCGCCCTATAAACCGTGGATGATTGGCGAATTCACGAAGCAACATGCCGCTAACCCGGTTTTGGATGCCCAAAAAAACACCACCTTTGATTGTCCGTTGCGGGGTGAAACCGTGCGCTGGGAAGAGAAAGACGTCTTTAACCCGGCGGTGGTGGTGCGGAAAGGCAAAATCTGCATGATCTACCGGGCAGAAGATACCGTCGGAAAACACGCCGGAACCTCGCGGCTGGGGTTGGCCGTCAGCACCGACGGCATCCATTTCAAGCGACGGCCCAAACCGGTTTTTTACCCCGACAACGACCCCATGAAGGTGTATGAATGGGAGGGCGGCTGTGAAGATCCGCGGATTGTGGAAAGCCCCAACCGGGTCTATATCATGACCTATACGGCCTACGACGGCGACAAGGCCCGGCTTTGCGTGGCAACATCCAAAAACCTGATCAACTGGAAAAAACAGGGGCTGGCGTTCGATGATCTGAAATACCGCAACGAATGGTCGAAGTCGGGTTCGATTGTGTGCAAACGCATCGGGAGCCGGTTGGTGGCCGAGAAAATCAACGGGAAATACTGGATGTACTGGGGTGATCAGCCGCAACTGTATTGCGCATCGTCGCCGGACCTCATCCACTGGACGCCCGTCGAAACCACCAACGGCAAACTGTTTGCGGTGGCCGAACGGCGGAAAGACAAGCACGATTACCGCCTGCTTGAACCCGGCCCACCCGCCCTGTTGACTGCCAACGGTATTGTGTTGCTGTATAACGGCATGAACCACGGGAAAGACGGCGACCGGGATTTGCCGGATGGAACCTACGCGGCCGGTCAGTTGCTGTTCGATGCCAGCGAGCCCACCAAACTCATCGACCGCTCCGAAACCTATTTCCTCAAACCGGATCAGCCTTACGAAATGGTCGGTCAGATCAACCACGTTTGTTTTATCGAAGGGTTAGTCCCCTACAAAGGCCAGTGGTTTTTGTATTACGGCACCGCCGATTCCAAAATTGCCGTCGCCACCGCCCCCGAAAAACCCTGAAACACAACCGACAACCAGCCCAACGGGCTGACATCACTAGCCCCGGATGCAATCCGGGGTACGGATGATTCATTCCCGGATTATTCGGGGAATAACACGATCGGATTATTCGGCGGATAACCCAACCGGATCATTGCAACACAAACAACACCAGCCCGTTGGCTGGCAAGGCGACCGTAATGGAGCCATTTGCAGCCTGATGAATGGCCCCGCCATTGCCCACATTGGCCCCGCCGTAGAGTTCAGAATCGCTGTTGAAAATTTCCTTCCAGCCGCCCGTGGGCAACCGGTACGAATCGCTGTGGATCGTATATTGATCGTAGGGCATGTTGTTCAGACTGGCGACGATCAGCACCTGCTCATGGCCGAGCCACCGCTTGAAGGCAATCACCCGGCTGTTGTCCTGGGCGTGCAGAATGTCGATGTTCCGGCTGCGGATGGACTGGAGTCGCTTGCTGACGGCAATCAAATCCTGGTAAAACCGGTACATGTTGGCACCCGAACCGCTGCGTTCTCCCAGCAAATCTTCCCGTAAATGGATGAACGTATCGTATTTGTAGCGATTCCTGGCGCCTATTTCTTCGCCCATGAAAAACATCGGTGTACCGGCGGAGAGCAGGGATAAACCAAAAACCGTTCGGGAGCGTCTTTCGGCCCAAAACCGGGTGGTGGGCGTCATCTCGGCATTGTTGACCGCCACTACCATCGTCCGCGCCGTGCTTTCCGCCAGCGGACCGTCGTGGTTCCCGGCTTCGTCGTGCGATTCGTGAAAAACCACCGTGCTGTACTGGCTCTGGTGGAGCGAAGCCGCAAACTGACGCATGGGGAGGGGGTCGTTGTACCCAAAACCGGCTTTTTCGAGTAGCCGGGCTTTCGAATCCTGGCCTTTGGCGTCGCCAATCAGGTGGTGGTAGAAATCGACGTACCAGGTTGCGTCGAAGCCCAGCCCACCGCCAGCCGCCGGTTTGGTGACGGCATCCCAGCCCGTGTGATCCTCCGCAATCAGCATGACGTTGGGGCGGATCATTTTCAGCGTGCGGCTCCATTCGCGCAGCAGTTTCTGCCCGAACTGGTTGGCGCGACCCACCGAATGGCCGTTGGCGTGGAGCACATTGTCGCGGTGAATGGCCTGCGTCAGATCGACCCGCAAACCGTCGATGTGCATTTCGTCGATCAGAAAAGCCGCACTGCTGATGAATTGCTGCCGAACGACTTCTTCCGAAAACCGGGGTGTCCAGCCGCTCGAACCGTTGTCGAGATAACCGCCGTCGGAATGCGCGTAATCGCTCGAATGCCCTTCGTACCAGTAATAGATGTTGTCTTCGGGCCGCGTTGAATCATACTGCCACTGCGCGCGGTCGGCGGCATAGTTGTAATGGTTATAGACCACATCCTGGAGAACGGCGATGCCTCGACGGTGGCATTCACGCACAAAATGGCGGTATTGGTCGCGCCCACCGGCGCTGGATTCGATCACAAAGTGGTGCGTTCCGCCGTAACCCCAGGCAATGCTGCCGGTAAATTCGGCCATCGGCAACAGTTCGATGGTGTTGATTCCCAGGGCCGTTAGATAATCCAGCATAGCCAGCGCATCCGTCAGGTCGCCCGGTTGGTCTTTCCCGAAACCGAGGGAGCCGATGTGCAATTCGTAAATCACCAGATCGTCCACGTGTGCCGGAAGCGGCAGGTTGGGCGTAAATTCATCCGCCCAAAATTCAGTGGCCGGAACGAGAACCGGCGGTTGGCCGGCCGGTGGTTCGAAATCGTGGCTGATGGTGTCGGGATCAATGATCAGACTGCAACTGATGGCACCATCCAGGGTTTCGACGGTGCCGGGCCAGCTTGGGTTATTTTCCGGATTGATGGCTCCACAGCCGATCTGGCTACGGGAAAAGATGTCGGTTCGATACACGGTTTCGCCCTGCGCAGTCACCAGTTCATACATATAGGGCAATCGCTCGTAGGTTTTAAATCCGGACAGAATCGCACTTTTCCAAATTCCGTCGTCGGACGGTTTTCTCAACGGAATGGGTGGTCGGGTTGGATCGATGCCGGTTCCATCATTGGCAATATAGCCCGAATCCGGCAACCCGAAAACCACCTGAACGGCCTGCGCATTGGGCGCCCACACCGAGAACTGAAGACCCGGTTCGGCGTCGGTTTCGGAATACACCTTGTTGGCCCCCAACCGCCGACTGAACGTGAGGTAATACCGTTCGGTCTGGCTATCGGATTCGGCATTCAGTCGAAACGAACGGAACCGGTCCACGGAATATGGATTCGGAACTTCCGTCGGAATGCCCCATTGGTTCGGTCGCTCGGGGCCATCCAGCCTGACGCCCCAGTGAAAAAAGGTTTCGTCGCCATCGTCCTGAAGCGGGACGGTTGCCTGAAACGCCGGACAGCCATCGTCGCCGGTGATTTCCAGCATGGGCGTATCGGTCCAGAGATCGGAATAGTGGCCGGTTTCGTCCCAGCTTCCGCGCAGGAAAGCATTCGAGAATAGGGAGCTTTTGATACCGGTGAGGTAGAGGAAAGTTACGGTTTTAGTCGCCATAATCGTCAGGTTGTATGCTGACAGAAAGATACTTACCGGCGGTTTTGAATAACAGACTTATTGAGTGTTCGGTGGTTACGACCACAGAATTCCAACCGGTTTGTGTGGGTCATAACGGATCAATTGTGCCTTTCCCAGCATCCAGCCGCAGCACCTTCGTCACGCAGGTCGGAATTTCCTCGGCGTAGTGCGACACATACAGCAGCGTCCGTTCCGGCGACTGGCATAGTTCATCGACTAAATCCCGGAACCGGGCGATGTGAGCCGGATCGAGGTTCTGGCAGGGTTCGTCCAGCACGAGCAGGGGAGGGTTTTTCACCAGAGCGCGGGCCAGCAACACCCAGCGTTGTTCTCCCGTCGAGAGTTGCGCCAGCCGCTTGTCGCGCAGGGGCTGGATGCGCAGCAAGTCCAGCATAAATTCCATTTGTTCAGTTTGGTCTGGGGTCAATTTGCGAAAAAGTCCCGCCGTGTCGAACAGGCCGGAAGCCACCACTTTCCAGACCGGTTGCTCGCGGGGAAAATACAGGTGTAGTTCCGGCGACACAAAACCAATGTTCCGTTTGATATCCCAGATGCTTTCGCCGGTGCCGCGTTTTCGGTCAAACAGTTCATAATCATTGCGGTAGCTCTGCGGGTTGTCGGCCGTAATCAAACTCAGCAAGGTGGATTTTCCTGAACCGTTAGGTCCCAAAACCGCCCATTTTTCACCCCGTTTCACTTCCCAGTTGATCGCGTTCAACACCACTTTCTCGCCGTAACTCACCGTAACATTCCGCATCCCGATCGCATTATGGAACGAAATGGCGGACGTATTCAGCCAGCGGGGAAGCAGGGCCGGGTCGGTCAGGGTTTCGGGGGCGGATTCGGGCAGTGCGGGTCGTTCGGCTTTTGGTCCCTGCCAACTGATTTGGCCGTCTGTCAATTCAGCAACGTGCGTGATGCAATCCGGAATTTCGCGGGGTGTCGTCACCAGTACCAGCGTCGTTCCTTCGGCGGCAATCCGGTTCAAAATCCCGTGCAGCCGTTGGCGGCTGTCCACGTCCAGACCGCCGAACGGGTTGTCGAGCAGCAGAATTTCGGGACGGCGCAGGAGCGAGCGGGCCAGCAGCGTCCGGCGGGTTTCACCGTTGGAAAGGGAGGTAAGGTGCCGATCCAGCAAGTGCGTAATATGCACCCAGTCAGCTACTTCGGCCAGCCAATCTTCCGGAAAAGCCGGTGGCGGTAATTCGACGGACTGTTCATTGACGGTTCCGGTGGGCTTGATCCGGTGTTGCAAAACCTCCCAAACCGTCGGCGATTCTTCCGCCGAATCAGCGTTGAACCGCTGTTGGTAGTACCGGGCCGACGAAGCCACCTGCCGGTCGAAACGGTAATCATTCGCCACCTGCTCCACCACTTCCCGCAAAACACCCACCGGGTGAGCATACGCGCCACTCGCCACGGGCAACCGCCCGCTCAGGGCATCGAGGAACGTACTTTTTCCCGAACTCGTAGGCCCCAGAACCGCCCAGTGTTCACCAGGTTTCAGCGTCCAAGTCAGGTTCTGTAAAACCAGGCCGGTGGGCCGGCGAACGGTGGCATTTTGTAAAGAAAGTAACGGACTGATAGACATTTCAATGGAATTAACGATAATTAGATCAATGCAACAAACTCAGTAAATCGGTTCGATTCAGTGATTTCAGAATGGACGAGTCGGTTTTGATGAGGTGATCGGCCAAGTCTTTTTTAGATTCCTGAAGCTGAAGAATTTTGTCTTCGATGGTATCCGGGCAGATCAGACGCACGGCCACCACATTTTTCTTCTGACCTATGCGGTAACTTCGGTCGATGGCCTGGTTTTCCACCGCCGGGTTCCACCACGGATCGACCAGATAAACATAGTCGGCCTGGGTTAAATTAAGGCCCGTTCCGCCCGCTTTCAGGCTAATCAGAAACACCCGGACGGTTTCGTCGGTTTGAAACCGGGTGACGCAGGCTTCCCGGTTGGTGGTTTGGCCGGTGAGGTATTCGAAGCCAATCTGTCTGTTTTCCAGTTCTTTCCGGATCAGGTCGAGCATGGTGACGAACTGCGAAAAAACCAGAATTTTGTGCTGCGGTGATTTGTTTTCAATCTGCTCGATCAGCATGTCGATCTTGGCCGACGCGTCGCCATAAAATTCATCGTCGTTGAGCAACATCGGCGAGTTGCAAATCTGCCGCAGTTTGGTGAGTCCCTGCAACACATGCAGGCGCTCCCGGGGAATGTCGCCGTCCTGCGTCGTCAGCAGAAACGTACGGAATTCACGTTCGTAAGCGTCGTAGACTTTCCGTTGGTCGGGTCCCATTTCGCAGTGCAGAATCATCTCCGTCTTGTCGGGTAATTCGGTGGCGACCTGCGCTTTGGTTCGGCGCAAAATGAACGGGCTGATTTTCTGCTGAAGTTCGCGGGCGCGTTTCCGATCATCGAATTTGTCGATGGGCGTGGAATAATGCGCCCGAAAATAGTGGTAATTGCCCAACAAACCCGGACAGGCAAACGAAAGCTGCCCGAACAGATCGAAGGTATGGTTTTCAATGGGCGTTCCGGTCAGGACAAACCGGATACGCGATTGCAACAGCATAACCGCCTGATAGCGTTGCGATTCCGGGTTTTTGATGGCCTGCGACTCATCCAGAACGATGCAATTGAACGTATGGTCTTTCAGAAACCGGATGTCTGACAACAGCGTGCCGTAGGAGGTCAGAATGATGTCGTACTGGTCGATGTCTTTCTTCTTCAGGCTGCGATTGGTTCCGTAGAAGGTGTACAGCCGGAGCGTGGGCGCAAATTTCGCCACCTCGGCCTGCCAGTTGAACAGGAGGGAGGTCGGCACCACGACCAGGTTGGCCCGGGTGCGGTTTTTGGCTTTCTGCACCAGCAAAAAAGCCAGGATCTGGAGCGTTTTTCCGAGGCCCATGTCGTCGGCCAGGCAGCCGCCAAATCCCAGTTCGTCCAGGAAGTTCAGCCAGTAAACGCCCTCTTTCTGGTAATCCCGGAGCGTAGCGTGCAACTCGTCGGGGACTGCAACGGGCGGAATGGATGGGGAGTCGGCGAATTGGGCGGCCAGCGTCTTGATTTCGTCCGAAACCCCGCTGCTGAGTTGCCCGTCGTCATACACCTTTCGCAAGTCCAAAAAACGAATCCGGGGCGTCCGGATCACGTCATTCACCACCTCACCCGCCTGAAAATAGGCCGAAAACCGCTCGAGCCATTCGGTGGGCAACAGTCCCTGCGTTCCGTCGTCTAGCGGCACAAACCGGCTCTTGTTTTTGATCGCTTTGTGGAGGTGTTTCAGAGAAACCTGCTGCTTGCCGTATGACAACCCCAGTTGCGTTTCGAACCAGTTCAGACCACTGTTGACCACCACCGACACCTTGGCCTTGTGGGGATTCAGGCGGTTGTTTTTCAGGGAATTGAAACCGAGAACCCGGATGTTCTGGCTGTTCCAGGCATCGAAAGCGTCCAGAAACCAGTTTTCATCCAGCACCTGGCTTTTGTGTAAATAAAATTCATGTCGGCCAAGCTGGCTCTGAAAATCAGGGTGTTGGCTGGCAATCGCCATCGTAAACTGAATTTCCGCTTCGTCGTCGCGCTCCACCGTAAACGGTTTTCCCTGGCTATCGACAGAGTAAATCTGTTTTTTGGACAATACCGGCACCTCAACGGTTCCGTATTTCATGACCGGCGTCAGAATGACGTAATCTTGGGAGTCGGCCAGATACAGCAGGTATTCGCGTTCCAGATTAAAGCCGTTTTCTTCGAGCTGGGTAGGTGTTGCCGGTTGCAGATACGAATAGGTAATCCGAATCTGGTTTTCCAGTTTAGCCAAAACCGCTTCCTGAAATTCGCTGTACTTCGACTGGTGCAGAACGATTCGGGTACTTTTCTTGCTAAAAAACTCAATAACCCGCAGATAGTCAGGGTTATCGATGAGGTGCAGCGTGTCGTGAAGCAGAATGAAGTAATCGTATTTGAGAACGAGTTTGTGGAGTTCCTGCGTGGTACCTTCCAGCACGAGCGAACCCCGGATTTCGTAAAACTGATCGACCTGACGAACCCACAACCGCAGGTCGCCCACCAGAATTTTGAGCTTTACCGGGATGAGCGACTGGGAAGAAATGTTTTCAGAAACGCTGATCGCATGGTAATAAAAAGCCAGTTTTCCGGGGTTTTCGGCCACAAACCGCAATGCTTTCAGGTCGGATTCGGTCTTTTTGCTGCGGTGGGTATGCTGAAATCGGGCGAGCGCCGAATAGAATTTTAATTCGTTCAGATGCTCAATCCGGTTGATCGCTTCCAGCGGCTGTACCGGGGTGAGCGGATTTTTTACGTTCCCTTCCCGCGTCGTTGGCGCGTCGAACAATTCCAGCCCGAAATGATCGGAATACCGGTGTTTCGTAAAGACGACAATTCGCTTGAGCTTCGACGTCGTTTCTTCCAGAATCAGCTCCGGCCGACCCGGTTTTGGTACCAGGGTCGACACCAGCAACGCTTTGTCGGCCTGATTGAATCGCAGTAATTCCGGTCGATTGGGTTTGATCGTGAGGGTTTTATTCTCGTAGTCTACCTGGAAAAACGCATCCAGTTGGCTCTCACTCTCCAGACCGTAGTCTCTGGCGACCGGTTTGATGGCTTCATACCGCAGGACCTGATCAAAAAAGATCCGAAATTCCTTTCGTCTGACAATCGCCGATAAAACCTGAACCTGATGTTCACACAACCGGTCTTTCGGAGCCAGACACGAACAGGAAATGCAGAGGGCTTCTTCCGACTGACTGACGACTACTTCCGTACGCTGAATGTCCCGGGACAGAATGGCAAAGGTGCCCTGATCGACGGCCAGTTCAACCGCGATGACGTCCGTGTAACTCCCTGTGGAAAAGGCGGATGCTGCACTGTGTTTGAAGAGGATTCCGTCGGTTAATGTGGGGATCGTCACCGTTTCCAGACAATACGCAGAAGGAGCCGAAAGGTTGAGCATGGGTGACCGACGAAGGTTGTTGGGTAGACTGTTCCGCAATTTACGCCATTAGCCGCGCTTGCCATAGAAATAATCCGTTTCAAGTTCTATTTTTGAGCATCCCTTCACGGTATTCCTAACCCTTTCTGAACCCCATGATCACCCGATTTCGATTTTTTGCTGCGGTTTTGACTACGACGGCAAGTCTGATCGCCGATGCGCAAATACCGGTCAAACGCTTCGAACCCGTCAGTTTTTCGCAGGTCAACATCACCGACCGGTTCTGGCGTCCGAAGCTCGATAAAGTCGCCACGGCCACCTTGCAGGCCTGCATTTTTCAGACGGAAGAAAAGACGGGACGCATCCGGAATTTTGAGAAAGTGCAGCGTGGAAAGCACGAAAAACACGAAGGCGTTTATTACGACGACAGCGATGTCTACAAAGCCCTGGAAGCCATTGCCTATTCGCTGAAAAACCGCCCCGACGCCGAACTTGAAAAGAAAGCCGATGAGTGGATCGACAAGATCGCAGCCGCCCAACAGCCTGACGGATATCTCAATACGTATTATTCACTCGTCGGTTTAAACCAGCGGTGGACCGATATGGAAAAGCACGAAGACTACTGTGCGGGCCACCTCATCGAAGCCGCCGTAGCCTATTACAACACCACCGGAAAACGGAAGTTGCTGGATGTCGCCATTCGTTTTGCCGACCACCTCGACGTCACCTTCCGGCAACCCAACCGCCACTGGGTGAGCGGTCATCAGGAAATTGAACTGGCGTTGATGAAGTTGTATCACCTGACTAAAAATGACCGGTATCTGAAACTGGCCGACTGGTTTCTCGATCAGCGCGGGCGGGGCTTCGGCGTCGGCAAGATCTGGGACCAGTGGAAGACGCCGGAGTACTGCCAGGATGCCATACCCGTAAAGAATCAGAAGGAGATTACCGGACACGCGGTTCGCGCGATGTACCTTTACACGGGAGCCGCCGATGTAGCAGCCACCACCGGTGACGCGGGCTACATGAACGCCATGAAAACCGTCTGGGAAGATGTTGTGTACCGCAACATGTACATCACGGGTGGCATTGGCTCGTCGGGTCAAAACGAAGGGTTTTCACTGGATTATGACCTGCCCAACGAAACGGCGTATTGCGAAACCTGCGCGTCGGTCGGAATGGTTTTCTGGAACCAGCGGATGAACCTGCTTACCGGCGAGGCCAAATACATCGACGTGCTGGAACGGAGTCTGTATAACGGGGCGCTCGACGGCCTGAGCCTGAGTGGTGACCGGTTTTTCTACGGTAATCCGTTGGCTTCCAGTGGGAATACGGCCCGGAGTGCCTGGTTCGGAACGGCCTGCTGCCCGTCGAACATTGCCCGGCTGGTGGCGTCGCTCGGCGACTATATTTATGGCAAAAACGATTCTGGGCTTTGGGTCAATCTGTACATTGGCAGCAACACAACGCTGAAAATTGGCAAAACCGACGTTCCGGTTCAGATGGATACGAATTATCCGTGGGACGGTAGTGTGAAACTAACCGTGACGCCGGCCAAAAAGACGTCTTACGCCCTGCATCTGCGGATTCCGGGCTGGGTTAGCAACGTGCCGGTGCCGGGTGATCTCTACCGTTTTCAGGAAGAGAGTCCGGCGAAAATTACCGTCAATCTGAACGGAAAACCGGTCGATTACCGGGAAGAAAACGGCTACGTGGTGGTGAACCGGACGTGGCAGAAAGGCGATGTGATCGAGCTGACACTGCCGATGGACGTGAAGCGGGTCGTCGCGAAAAAAGAACTGGTGGCCGCCAATGACCGGGTCGCCATACAGCGCGGGCCGTTGGTCTATTGCGTGGAAGGCGCCGACAACAACGGCCAGGCATGGAACCTACTGGTGCCCGATCAAACGACGTTTACAACCCAGGCGTATCAGGTCAGCACGGAACCGGTGGTAGCGATTCAGGCCGAGGTGCCGGTGGTAGGGCCGTCGGCGGATGGTGCGGGTGTGGTGACGGAAAGGAAGAAAATTACGGCCATTCCGTATTACGTCTGGGCCAATCGCGGCAAAAGTCCGATGCAGGTCTGGCTGCCGACCAAAGCCAAACGGGTGAAGATCACGGATTAATGGTTGATGAATCCGGGTTCGAAACCGGCAAGCTCAACTCGCTGGTAAAGGTGTGGGATTTCCAGTCCAGTTGCAGGGTTCCACCCAGGAGCGTGGTTAAGCGGTGCGTAATCCAGAGTCCCAGACCGTGGCCTTCTTTGAACGGATCGGCCCGGTAGTAGGCTTGTCGCAAATCGAGCGTCGGGCCACTCTCCCGAATTGTCCGGTTTTCAATCCGAACCTGCCACTGCCCGGAATTTTGGAGCCGGATGGTGACAACACTGTCCGAAACTGCGTATTTGACGGCATTTTCGATCAGATTCAACAGGATGTGTTCCAGTTTGAGGGCATCCGTTTGTAAAATGGCGTCGGAGAAACCGTTGCGGTCGAAAACCGTCGTGACGCCATACTCCGCCGTCAGCGAGGCCAGTTGTCGCAGGCAGTTGTCCAGTAATTCAGGAAGATCGACGGCGGAAAGCTTGAGAACCGGCGCGATGGTATCGGGCTGGCTCAGCGTCAGAAACTCGTTGATCAGGCGCGTCAATCGGCTCACTTCTTCCAGTTGACCGCCCAAAAAAGCCGTAGTTGCGGCATCGGGCGGGCTCTGTTTCAAGGTCACCTGCAAACCGGTTTTCATCACCGTCAGGGGTGTGCGAAGTTCGTGCGCGGCTGCCCCGAAAAAATGCCGCTGCCCCTCGACGCTTTCCCGAATCCGGGCCAGCATCCGGTTTAAGGTCGCCGTGAGATGATAAAGTTCATCGCGGGTTTTGGGCAGTTCGATCGGGTCGATGGCGCTGGTATTATTGATCGCATCGACTTGATTGACAATGCGTTGGATGGGCTGCAGGAGCCAGCCCGCTACGCCATACCCCGCTCCGAAAGCCAGGATCAGGCTGAGGCCCCAGCTCAGCCCGAACACCCACCGAAGTCGTCCGATGTCCTGTCGCAAGCTTTTGTCCGGCACCGCCAGCGTCAGAATAAGCTGCCCTTCGGGCGTTTGAACGGGTGTCCCTTCGACGGTGATGGATCGGTGGGAGAATCGGTTAGAAGGAGGGGCGGTTTCGTCCGGAAAACCGGGGCTGCGGAACAACTCGCGACGCTGGCCGTAGCTGCGGTAAACCACCCGCATTCGCTCGGTTTCGGTGGGCAACGGAATCACGACGGGGTCGACACTGACGAGCGCCAGGAGCCAGGCCGCCCGGGTTTGGGTGGCGCGGTCGAAAGCCCGTTGCAAACCGGCTTCGGCGCGGGTGAGCATGAGGTATCCTGCGGCTCCACTGATGAGGGCAAAAACCGCCAGCACGGCCAGTACGATCCGGCTGCGTAAGCTCATGGCGTTTTGAGTCGATAGCCCCGACCCACCTGCGTTTCGATCAGCCCCACTATCCCGCTCGCATCCAGCTTTTTACGCAGTTGGTAAATGTGTACTTCAATCACGTTGCTGCCCATATCGTAGTCGACCGACCAGACTTTTTCGGCGATTTCGTTTTTGGTAATCAATTGCCCGGCCCGGCGCAGCAGCAGTTCCAGCAGGGCAAATTCTCGGTTGGTCAGGTTCAGGCTGGTGCCGCCTTTGATAACTTCGTGCGAAATAAGCCGCATTTCCAGATCGGCCACCCGCAGCACCACGTTGTCGCTGGTGGTCGTCCGGCGTTGCAGAATGCGGATTCGGGCCAGCAACTCGTCAAAATCGAACGGTTTGCGGAGGTAGTCGACCGCACCCAGGTCCAGGCCCTGCACCACCGTGGCCGGATCACTCAGCGCCGACAGGATCATCACCGGCACGGTTAACCCAAAAGCATGGAGGTTTTTCAGTACCTCAAAACCGGTTTGACCCGGCAACATCAGATCGAGCAGCACCAGGTCGTACAGACCACCGGCCAACTGGTCGAGTCCTTCGGAACCGGAGTGTGTGAGGTCGGCGACGTGGCCGTTCTGTTCCAGGCCCTGTTTGATAAACCGGCCCAGTTTGCGCTCGTCTTCGATAACCAGAATTTTCATGAAAAACGCAGAAATGCAACGGATGCAGGTGGCGGCTAAAAGTAGGAGAGATTCAGGCCAAAACAAAACCGCTCCGGCCTTTCCTCAAGCCGGAGCGATTTTGAAAACGGGACTTACCGGACCAGATACTGCTGGCCGTTGATGGTCAACACCGATGCGCGGAGAATGGTCGCTTTTTCGAGTTGCACCTGTCCTTCGTGTGGAATTTTGGCAAAACCCTGCACGGTAATCGTGCTGCCTTTGGTCGCCAGATTCGACAGTTGAGCGACTACGTTCGACGGAATGCGAACAATCGTTTTCGCATCGCCCGGGGTGGATAAAATCAACCCGTTGACGCGTCCTTCGCGGTCGAGCTGGTAATCCGCGATTTTCCCGGTGACGGTACTCATCGTCGGCATGGCGGGTGGGGTGGGCAATGCCGCTGGAGGAGCGTCGTTCACTGTTGTTTTACCCGCCGTCAGGCTCGTCATCCGGAAGTTGGCTTCACCCCTGTGGCTGGTTTCAGTAAAACCGGTGACACTGACGTTGCTACCGGCTTTAACCGCCTGCTGAACCGACTGACCGAGGTGCGCCGGAAATTTCACCGTTGTGACGGTTCCGGACGCATTTTTAAGTGTAAAACCGTTCAAAATAAAATCGTCATTGCCCGTCAACTGACCGACGGTTCCGGTCACCGTGGTCAGTGCCGTCAGCCCTTCCCGCCGTCCCAGTGGTCCACGGGCTTCCCGACGATCGGGTCGGTGGCCGGGGTGCCGACCGGGCCTTTCCGGTCGTGGCTGATCGAAGGCGGGTGGCGACAAACCGGGGGAGAGGGTGGTTACTTCGGGTCCATTGGGCTGATCCGGAGCGGTTTGGGCGTACAGATGAGGGGCCAGCAGGCTGCCTGTCAGTAACAGGCCGGTCATGAGTTTTGCGTTGGTTTTCATTCGTAGTTGTTCTTTACTGGTGATTACGGTAGCAAAACTAACGACGCGCTTTAAGGCCAACCTGAACCTGAAATTAATTTTTCTTCATCCCGCAACCCATTCAGAATTTTTCCTCCATCAGTTCCCGCGTGATCATCACAGCCGCCCGCAGTCCGTTGGTAGCTGCGATCAGTACCTGCCGCATCATAGTCTGGTTATCGCCGGCGGCAAACACCCCCTCAACGCTGGTCTTGCCAAATCCATCGACTTGGATCATTCCCATCTCATCGAGTTCACAGCCCAATTGCAGCGCCAGATCGTTCGACTGCTGCATCGCCGGGCGCGCATACAGGGCCTGTAAAGGTTTCACCGATTGATCGGCCAGTTTCAGCGCATCGAGCTGACCGTTTCGGTGTTGCAGGGCCACCAGCGGGGTTTCGATAATCGGAATGGCGTGTTGGTGTAGTTTGGCGGTTTGTTCCGGGGTCAGGGTGGATGGGCCATTGGTGAACAAGGTCAGTCCCGGGTTCCAGTGGTGGATCAATTTCGCCAATCCGAATCCCTCATCGCCATTGCCCAGTACCCCGACAACCTGGTCTTTCACTTCATAGCCGTGGCAAAACGGGCAATGCAAGACCGAAATGCCCCAGCATTCGGCAAAACCGGGAATCGCTGGTAGAACGTCGGACAAACCGGTCGCTAGAATGAGCCGTTTGGCGGTGAATACTCCGCCGTCGTTTGTGTACACCTGAAACGAAGAATCCAATGGCTGAACGGTGGTAACCGTCGCTTCCCGCAGGCTGACGGTCGGGTAGGCAAGGGCCTGCTCCCGGGCGATCCGCGTCAATTCGGCGGGTGTTTCGCCGTCGCGGGTCAGGAAACTGTGGGAGTGGGGCGTCTGTCGGTTGGCGGGCTGGCCGCTATCGAGTACCAGGACTGTCCACAAGGAACGGCCCAAGACGAGGGCCGCGCTTAGTCCGGCGTAACTGCCACCGATGATAATGACGTCGTAGGAGGGAGTTGATGGTTGGTTCATAAAGGTTCTTCTGATGTAGGACTTTTGCTTTCTGTCCCCGTTCCTCCAATTGATTTAAATTTAACGCAAACTGTGAGATTATTGACCCCGGAGGGGGTCCGATGTTAATAGCAAATGATTATGCTGAGCACTCCAGGCGTGCCGGAGGTACTTGCTGGCGATATCCGGTTTTTCCGTAACGACTTTGCTCGGTTTGGCGTCTACAATCTTGGGAACGG